>NZ_JBWKRI010000001.1:0-1446787 GCF_059419205.1 Variovorax sp. GW821-FHT06D12
CTTCCCGCAGCGAAATCAAGGAGGAGGGCGAAGCCCGGGGGACATTCGCGGAGGGAAGTACCCGGTGGCCTGTGCACACGCCCTGAACGACAGCGTCAAGAACACAAGAGATTGGAAAACTTCATGCAAATAGAAACCCCTCCCAGCGAAAAGCCCTACGAAAAGCCCGAAGGCGAACGCCGCGGCATCGTCATCGTCAACACCGGCGACGGCAAGGGCAAGAGCACGGCGGCGTTCGGCCTCGCGCTGCGCGCACACGGTCGCGGCAAGGCCGTGAAGATCTACCAGTTCATGAAGGTGCCTTCGGCGCGCTTCGGCGAGCACCGCATGTTCGAGCAGATCGGCATTCCCATCGAAGGCCTGGGCGACGGCTTCAGCTGGAAGAGCCAGGATCTCGAACGCTCGGGCCAACTCGCGCGCGACGGTTGGGAGAAAGCCAAGGCCGCGATCCTGTCGGGCGACTTCTTCCTCGTGGTGCTCGACGAGATCACCTACCCGCTGATCTACGGCTGGCTGCCGCTCGAAGGCGTGCTCGAAACCCTGCGCGCGCGCCCGAAGCACGTGCACGTCGTGCTCACCGGCCGCCGCTGCCCGCCCGAGATCATCGAGCTGGCCGACACCGTCACCGAGATGCAGATGGTCAAGCACGCGTTCAAGGCCGGCATCCCGGCGCAGCGCGGCATCGAAGACTGACCCCGATGACGGCGCATGCGTTCGCGGCCGACGAGGCGAAGGCGGTGTACCGCGCCATCCACGAGCGGCGCGACATGCGCCATTTCGCGGGCGGCGAGGTGGCGCCCGAGGTGCTGCGCCGCCTGCTCGACGCCGCGCACCACGCGCCCAGCGTCGGCTTCATGCAGCCGTGGCGCTTCATCCGCGTGCGCGGCGAAGGACTGCGTCGGCAGTTGCACGAGGTGGTCGAGCGCGAACGCGTGCTCACCGCCCGCGCACTCGGCCAGCGCGAAGACGAGTTCATGCGCCTCAAGGTGCAGGGCGTGCTCGACGCGGCCGAGCTGCTGGTGGTGACGCTGGCCGACGGCCGCGAACAGCATGTGTTCGGCCGCCGCACCCTGCCGCAGATGGACCTGGCCTCGGCCTCGTGCGCGATCCAGAACCTCTGGCTCGCGGCGCGCGCCGAAGGGCTGGGCATGGGCTGGGTGTCGCTGTTCGAGCCCGCCGAGCTGGGCGTGCTGCTCGGCCTGCCCGAAGGCGCCGAGCCGATCGCCTTGCTGTGCCTGGGCCCGGTGCATGCGTTCTACGAAGAGCCGATGCTGCAGCGTGAGCGCTGGGCCCGGCGCGCGCCGCTGGCCTCGCTGGTGTTCGACGAAAGCTGGGGCCGTCCGTCGGACCTGTTCGATCCTTCTTCCACTTCATCTTCTTGCGTGGAGCCCACCTGATGCTGGCCTTCGACACCGTTCTCTTCGAGCTCGCGCGCCTGTTCCTCTGGCCCGTGACGCTCGGCGTGCTGCTGTCTTTCGTCTACGCGGTGTACTGCCTTGGCGCCTTCGGCATCGAGTGGTGGCAGCGCCGCCGCGACCCGTCGCGTGCGCTGGTGCTGCAGCCTCACGCGCAAGCCAGCCAGGAGCAGATGGAATTGGTCGTGCTCAAGCAGCTCGAAGGCGTGCGCCTGTGCAGCCGCGTGGCGCCGATGCTGGGGCTGATCGCCACCATGATCCCCATGGGCCCGGCGCTCGTGGCCGTGGCCTCGGGCGAATCGCAGGGCGTGGCGCAGAGCTTGGCGCCCGCGTTCGCGGCCGTGATCGTGGCGCTGGCTTCGGCCTCGATCACCTTCGTGGTCTACACCGTGCGCCGCCGCTGGCTCATGCGCGAGTTGGTGATGCTGCTCGATGCGCGGGACCGGCTGTCATGAGCCGGCGCCAGTTCTCGATCCTGAGCAGCCTGGACAGCGACGACGACGACCCGGTGCTCTCGACCATCAACCTGATCGACGTCTTCATGGTTGTCATCGGCATGCTGATGATCGCGGTCATCAACAACCCGGTGAACCCGTTCTCGCAGGACAAGGTGACGGTCATCCGCCACGAGGGCCAGCCCGACATGGAGATCATCACGCGCGAAGGCCGGAAGGTCACGCGCTTCAAGGCCAGCGGTGCGACGGGGCAGGGCGACGGCGAAAAGGCCGGCACCGCCTGGCGCCTGAAGGACGGCACGATGATCTACGTGCCGGCGGACGCGGTGCCGGCGCCGGGCGGGAAGTGACGCGGCTTTTCGTCTTCTGGCTTGGGCTGCTGTGCCTGATGGCACAGCCTGCGATGGCGGCCGGGTCGCGCGTGGTGGTGTTGAGCACGGCGCTGGTGTCGCCTGCGCGCGTGGTGCGGCTGCAAGCGGCGGCGCGCGAGGCCGGCGTACCGCTGCAGGTGGTGTCGGCTGCGCAGGACACGCCCGAGGCGTTGGCTACCGCGCTCGATGGCGCGCGCCTGCTGGTCATCGATGCGCCGCACCTCAGCGTCGCCCAGTCGGCGGCGGCGCGCTTCGGCGATGTCATTGCGCGAACCTCCGTTCCCTATGTGCAGATCGGTGAATTCGCCCTCGTGGCGAAGGGCCAGAAGCCGCCCGAGGTGCCACCGCTCGCGGCCGAGCGCGGCGTCGATGCGGCCTGGGCGCAGCGCTTGCGCGCCTACTGGCGTTTTCCGGGCGAAGCGAACCTGAAGGCCTCGGTGCAGGCGATGGCACGCGTCGGCGATGCCGCCGGGCTGCCCGACCCCGTGCCGTTGCCGCTCGCGGGCTTCTATCACCCCGACTGGCCGCGCGTCGAAAGCAGCATTGCGGCCGTCGAGGCATTGCCGGGCGGGCGAGGCACCGTCGCCATCGCCGTCAACAGCGCCACGCTCACCGGCGACGACACCGACTGGCTCGACCGCCTGATCGGCACGCTCGCGCAGCGCGGCCTGCGCGCCTATGCCTTCTACGGCCCGCGCCAGCAGAAGGACCTGTTCTTTCGCATGACGCACGGCGGCGAAGGCGAGCGCGAGCGCCGCGTGGCCGACCTCATCGTCAACGCCGCGCTGGTGTTCAGTCCGAACGAGCGCAAGGCCGAACTCGAACGCATCGGCGTGCCCGTGCTGCAGACGCTGCCCTCGCTGGCCATGGACGCGGCGCAATGGGCGCGCAGCAAGGACGGCCTCGCGCAGACCGACATCGCGGCCTACTACAGCCCGAGCGAACTCGCGGGCATGACCGACCCGATGCTGGTCACCGCTCGCGACGCCGCCACCGGCAGCCTGCAGCCGCTGCCTGCGCAGATCGACGCCGTGGCCGACAAGGCCGCCGCGCTGCTGCGCCTGCGGCGCACGCCCGCCGCCGAGCGCCGCGTGGCGATGCTGGTCTACAACTACCCGCCGGGTGAGGCGAACTTCGGCGCGTCGTTCCTCAACGTGCCGCGCAGCGTCGACCGGATGCTGTCCGCGATGCAGGCGGCCGGCTACCGCACCGAGGCGCCGGGCGCGGACGCCGTCATTGCGCAGGTGCAGGCCACGATGAAGGCCTACTACCCGACCGCGCAGGGCGGTGATGCGTTGCAGCCGCTGCTCGACCAGGGCCTGGCCGACACGCTGCCGCTGTCGCAGTACCTCGCCTGGTTCCGCGCGCTGCCTTCCGACACGCAACGCCGCATCGAAGCCTACTGGGGCCCGCCCGAGGCCTCGACGATGCTGCGGCCCGTGGCCGGCGCACCGGCCTTCGTGGTGCCGCGCGTGCAGTTCGGCCAGGTGGTCGTGCTGCGCCAGCCGCCGCGCTTCGAGCCCGGCACGCAGGTGGCCGACAAGGCGCAGCAGGTGTACCACCGCGCGGCCGTGCCGCTGAGCCACGGCTACCTCGCCACCTACCTCTGGCTGCGCAGCCGCTTCGATGCCGACGCGTTGGTGCACGTGGGCACGCACGGCACGGTCGAATGGTCGGCGGGCAAGGAACGCGGGCTCTCGGTGCAGGACGATCCGCTGCTCGCGCTGGGCGACGTGCCCAACGTCTACCCATACATCATGGACAACCTCGGCGAGGCGACCACCGCCAAGCGCCGCGGTCGCGCGACCATGGTGAGCCATTCGACACCCATGTTCGCGCCCGCGGGCTTTCGCCCCGGCGTGCGGGACATGCACGAGCGCCTGCACGACTGGGAAACGCTGTCGCCCGGCGCGGTGAAGACCGCGCTGGAGCGGCGCCTCACCACCGACTTCGTCGCGCAGCACTACGACCGCGACCTGCAATGGACGCCCGCGCGCATCCGCGCCGATTTCGCCGGCTTCATCGCCGTGCTGCATCCGTACCTCGACGAGCTGGCGCAGACCGCGCAGCCGCTGGGCCTGGCCACCTTCGGCGAGGCGCCCGATGCGCAGCGGCGGCGCCAGACGATCCTGCAGATCCTCGGCAAGCCCGTGGCGCAGGCGATGGGCGAAGACCTGGACGAGATGTTCCTCACCGACGCGCAGGGCATCGCAGCGTCGAAGCCGGCGCGTTGGCTGGAAGCCGTGCTGGCGGGCAACGACACCGCCGACGCTGAGCCTTTGCGCCCCCTGGCCGCGCGGGCCCGCGCACTCGACGCAGTGCTGGCTCACAACGAGGAAATCGAAGGCCTGCTCACCGCGCTCGACGGCCGCTACCTGAAATCGCGCTACGGTGGCGACCCGGTGCGCGACCCCGACAGCCTGCCGACCGGGCGCAACCTCTACGGCTTCGACCCCAGCCGCGTGCCCACGCGCGCCGCCTGGGACACCGGCGTCGCCGCGATGGACGACTGGATCGCCGCGCACGCCCGCACCCACGGCGGCCGTGCGCCGCAGAAGATCGCCTTCACGCTCTGGGCTGGCGAGGCCTCGCGCCACCAGGGCGTGACCGAGAGCCAGGCCTTTCACGCACTCGGCGTGAAGCCGCGCTGGGACGAGGCCGGGCGCATGGTCGGCATCGAGGTCGTGCCGGCCGCGGTGCTGAAACGACCGCGCATGGACGTGCTGATCAGCGTCACCGGCTCGTACCGCGACCAGTTCCCGCACGTGATGCGCTGGCTCGACGAGGCCGTGCAGCAGGTGGCCGCGCTCGACGAGCCCGGCAACGCCGTCGCGCAGCACAGCGAGGCGATGGCGCGCCAGCTGCGCGCCGGGGGCGCGACGGCGGCCGAGGCGCGGCGCTGGTCGACCGCGCGCGTGTTTTCGAACGAGCAGGGCAGCTACGGCGCCGGGCTCGAGGAAGCGGTGCTCGCCACCGAACTCTGGAAGGGCCAGCAGCGCGGCGGCGGCGACGCGCAGATGGCCGGGCTCTACATGGACCGCATGGGCCACGCCTACGGGCGCGGCCTCGACGGCGCCACGCGCCCGGGCGCCTTCGCGGGCAACCTCGCGCAGGTCGATGCGGCGCTGATGGCGCGCACCTCCAACCTGTATGGCGTGCTGACCAACGACGACCCGTTCCAATACCTGGGCGGCATCGCGCTGGCCGTGCGCCATCTCACGGGCAAGGACCCGGCGCTGTACGTGCAGAACCTGCGCGACGGCGCGGCCGTGCGCACCGACACCGCGGCCGGCGCCATCGCACGCGAGATGCAGACGCGCTACCTGCACCCGCAGTGGATCGAGGCGCAGAAGGCCGAGGGCTACAGCGGCGCGCTGCAGGTGCTCAAGACCGCGCAGTTTCTCTGGGGCTGGCAGGCGACCGCGCCCGCGGCCGTGCGCGCGGACCATTGGCAGTCGCTGCACGAGGTCTATGTGCGCGACACCTACAAGCTCGGCACGCGGCAGTGGCTGGAGCGCGAGAACCGCGCCGCCTTCGCGCAGACGCTGGAGCGCATGCTCGATGCCGTGCGGCTGAACTACTGGAAGCCCGATGCCGCGACGCGGCGCGAACTGGCGCAGGCCTACACGGAAGCGCTGCGCGTCACGGGGTTGCGGGAGCGCAACGAGGCGGTGCAGCGGTTTGCGCAGGCTGCGTTGGCGCCGTCGCCTGTCACTGCCCCAGCGCCGGTCCTCATCACACCGCCAATCGCCCCCGTCGAAGCGACCCAGCCCGCACCCGAATCGCCCGCCGCAGCGGACCTCGCGCAACCGGTGGCCGGCCTGCAGCTGAAGCCCGTCGCCGACACCCCATCGCCCCCGCCGCCGTCCGCCGTGCTGCCGCGCCTGCTCGCCGCATTCGGCGCTGCCTTGCTGCTGGCTGTCGGCGCGCTGGTGCAATGGCGGCGCGGCCGGGCCGTGCCCGCCGCCTGATTCACGAGAATGCCTGCCATGCCCGCGCTCGATCCCTTCACCGTCTTCGCCCTCGCGCTGGTCGCCGCCTTGTGGCTGGCACTGGCCGTCGACCGCTGGCTGGGCGAGCCGCCCGCCGCACTGCATCCGGTCGTGTGGATGGGCCGCTACCTGGACTGGATCGGCAGCCGCCTCGCGCCGCGCGCCGCCGACGCCAGGCCGCGCGACCTGCCGGGCTTCGCGATGGGCGCGCTCGGCTGGTGCGTGGGCGCGATGGCGGCGTTCGCCGTCGCGTCGGCGGTGCAGAGCCTGGCGATGCAATGGCTGCCGGTCTGGGGCATGGCCGTGGTGCTCGGGCTCGCGTTCAAGCCGCTCTTCGCGTGGCGCATGCTGCGCGACGAGGTGCAGGCGGTCGAAGCCGCGCTGGGCGAATCGCTCGACGCAGGCCGCGCCCGGCTCGCGCGCCTCGTGAGCCGCGATGTCTCGGTGCTGAGCGAGCGCGAGGTGCGCGAGAGCGCCATCGAGTCGCTGGCCGAGAACCTCAACGACTCGCTGGTGGCGCCCGTGTTCTGGTTCGTGCTGTTCGGCCTGCCGGGCGCGGCGCTCTACCGCTTCGCCAACACCGCCGATGCCATGTGGGGCTACCGCGGCGAACGCGGTGGCCGCGACTGGACCTGGTTCGGCAAGTGGGCGGCGCGCGCCGACGACGTGCTCTCGTGGCTGCCCGCACGCCTCACCGTGCTGCTGCTGGCCCTCGCGGCCGGCCGCTGGCCGCGCGGCGTGGCCCGCGAGGCGCGCCGCACGCCGTCGCCCAACAGCGGCTGGCCGATGGGGGCGATGGCGCTGCTGCTGGGTGTGCGGCTTGCGAAGCCGGGGGTGTATGCGCTGAACGGGGAAGGGCGCGCCGCCACATCGGCCGACACCGCGCGCACCGCGCAACTCGGCGAGCGGGCGGCGTGGGGGCTGGCGGTGATCGCTTCGCTCGCGATGCTGTCGCCGTTGCTGGCGAGGTGGGCATGACGAATCAATCCATGGTGCACGGTGGCCCGGACGAGACCGGTGCCGCGCCGCACGATTTCTCGACCAATGGCAACGCGGTCGGCTCGTGTCCCGCGGTGCTGGCTGCGCTGCGCGAAGTCGACGCGGCGCACTATCCCGATCCGCGCTACACCGCGCTGCGTTCCGCGCTTGCCGATTTCCACGGCGTGGCCGTGGAGCGCATCGCGATCGCCGCGAGCGCGAGCGAATTCATCCACCGCATCAGCGCGGTCGTGGCACAAGGCGGTGGCGGAGAAGTCTGGCTGCCCGCGCACAGCTACGGCGACTACGAACGTTCGGCCTTGGCCTGGGGCCTCGGCATGCGGCGCGCACCCGAGGAGGCCGAGGGCGCCGCGCTGCGCTGGTGCTGCGAACCGTCGAGCCCCTTTGGCCAGCCGCAGCCCGACATCGCGCAGCATGCCGCCAGCGATGCCGTCTGCGTGCTCGACATGGCCTACGAGCCGCTGCGCCTCGAAGGCCAGCCCTCGCACGATGCCGCGCAGCGCGACCGCCTCTGGCAGCTGTGGACACCGAACAAGGCCATGGGCCTCACGGGCATCCGTGCCGCCTACGCCATCGCGCCCGCGAACAGCGACGTTGCTGGTCCGCTGCTGGAACGACTCGAACGTCTTGCCCCGTCGTGGCCGCTGGGCACGCACGGCGTGGCGCTGCTCACGACCTGGACCAGCGACGAAGCGCAAGGCTGGCTCGCGCGCAGCCTCGACATCCTGCGCGACTGGAAGGCGCGGCAGCGCGCCGTGTGCGAATCGCTGGGCTGGCAGGTGCTGCCCGGCGACGCCAACTTCTTCGGTGCGCAGCCCGATGTGCCATATCCGCCCCGTGCCGCCGCGCTGCGCGCCGAGGGCATCAAGCTGCGCGACTGCGCCTCCTTCGGCCTGCCGGGGCACCTGCGCCTGGGCGTGTTGCCGCCGGCCAGCCAGCAGGCCTTGAAGGCCGCGTGGGCGAGGGCCAGCGCCGCACGACACAGCGGCTGAACGCACCTCGCACCACAATAGGGCCGTCTCAAGAAAAGGAAAACGAACAGGCCCATGCTCTACGCCATCACCACGCTCTTCCTGTGCCAGCTTGCGGGCGAACTGCTCGTGCAGTGGCTGTCGCTGCCGATTCCCGGTCCGCTGATCGGCATGCTGCTGCTGTTCGTCGGCCTGCTGGTGCGCGGCGGCGTGCCGCAGGAGTTGACCGACACCTCGGGCCACCTGCTGCGCAACCTGATGCTGCTGTTCATTCCGGCGGTGACCGGCGTCATGCTGCATTTCGAGCGCGTGGGACGCGAGTGGCTGCCGTTCCTCGCGGCCGGCGTCGTGGGCGGCGCCTTCACCATGGCGGTGACCGCGCTCACGCTGCGCTGGATGATCCGCATCACCGGCAAGGACGCGGAATGAACGCGCCCGCCAAGCTCTCTGAGATCTGGGTCTTCCTGGCCCAGTCGCCGCTGCTGTGGCTGTCGCTCACGCTGCTGGCCTACCTGGGCGCGCTGTGGCTGCATGCGCGCAGCGGGCGCAACCCGATGGTCAACCCGGTGCTGGTGTCGGTGATCGTCATCGTGGGCGTGCTGCTGCTCACGCGCACGCCGTACGACACGTACTTCGAGGGCGCCAAGTTCGTCCACTTCCTGATCGGCCCGGCCACCGTGGCACTGGCCGTGCCGCTGTACAGCCAGGTCGGCCGGCTGAGGCGCCTGTGGCTGCCGATCGGCGTGGCGCTGCTGGTGGGCTCGGTGGCCGCCATCGTGTCGGCCATCGGCATCGGCTGGGTGCTCGGCGGTTCGCGCGAGCTCCTGATGTCGCTCGCGCCCAAGTCGGCCACCATGCCGATCGCGATGGGCGTGGCCGAGAAGATCGGCGGCCTGCCGTCGCTGGCGGCCGTGGCCGCGGCCATCGCCGGCATCTCGGGCGCGATCATGGCCACGGGCTTGCTGAACCTGTTGCGCATCAAGGAACCCGCGGTGCGCGGCTTTGCCGTCGGCATGGCGGCGCACGGCATCGGCACGGCGCGCGCCATCCAGGTGAACGAGACCGCGGGCGCGTTCTCTGCGCTGGCGATGGGGCTCAACGGCATCGCGACCGCGCTGCTGGTGCCGCTGATCGTGAAGCTGATGACCGTCTGACATCCATCGTTCATTCATCCATCGAGGAGCACGACCCATGTCCGAGTACACCGCCGAGATCGTCTGGGAGCGGGGCGACCAGGACTTCCTGGCCAACACCTACAGCCGTCACCACGTGCTGCGTTTCGACGGCGGGGCGCAGGTGCCGGGCTCTTCGTCGCCGCACGTGGTGCCGCTGCCGTTCTCCGACGCGTCGGCGGTCGATCCGGAAGAGATGTTCGTGGCCTCGCTGTCCAGTTGCCACATGCTGTGGTTCCTCACCATGGCGGTGAAGCGCAAGTTCGTGGTCGACCGCTATGTCGATGCGGCCACGGGGGTGATGGAGAAGAACGCCGAGGGGAAGATGGCGATGACTGTGGTCACGCTGCGCCCGCAGGTGAGTTTTTCGGGCGAGAACCTGCCCACGCCCGAGCAGATCGCGCACATGCACCATCGGGCGCATGAGGAGTGCTTCATTGCGAATTCGGTGAAGACCGAGGTGCGGTGCGAGCCGGTCGACTGACAAGAATCGCTCTCCGCACGCCTTGGTAGCGCTGATCCAGCCCTGAGGGGAGGCCGGGAAAGGCGCCCCTCAGCGCCGCTGCAACCGCGGATTCTTCGCAAACAGATCCGCCGCCCAGTCCACAAACGCCCGCACCTTCGCGCTCAGGTGCCGGTTCGGCGGGTACACCACGTGGATCGGCAGCGGGTCGCGCTGCCAGTCGGCCAGCACCTCGACGAGTTCGCCGCTTTCCAGCAGCGGCTCGGCGGTGAAGGTGATGCACTGCGACAGGCCGAAGCCCGCGAGCACGGCCGTCATGTGGGCGTTGCTCTCGTTGACCGACACGCGGTAGGGGCCGTTGAGCTCGATGTACTCGTCGCCCTTCTTGAACTCGTGCGGGTACACGCGCCGGGTGGTGCCCGAGAAGTAGCTCACGACGTGGTGGCGCCTCTCGATGTCGTTGGGATGCTGCGGCGCACCATAGCGCTTGATGTAGGCCGGGGAGGCCACAGTGACGAAGTGCAGGGTGCCGATGCGACGGGCCACCAGCGACTGGTCGCTGAGCTCGCCGGCGCGGATCACGCAGTCGACGTTGTCGCTGATCAGGTCGACGGTGCGGTCGCTCACGCCCAGGTCGACCTGGATGTCGGGGTAGCGGTCGCAGAAGCTGGCCAGGTTGGGCAGGATGATCTGCTGCGCCACCGAGGTGCCCACGTCGATGCGCAGCCGCCCCGTGGGGTTGGCCTGCGCGTTCGTCATGCTGGCTTCCATGTCGTCGAAGTCGTTCAGCAGCCGCGCGGCGCGCTCGAAGTAGGCGGCGCCGTCGGGCGTGACAGTGACGCGCCGCGTCGTGCGGTTGAGCAGCTTCACGTGCAGGCGCGCTTCCAGCGCCTGAATCTGTTTGGTGACGGTGCCCTTGGGCAGGGCCAGAGAGTCGGCGGCACGGGTGAAGGTGCCGGCTTCCACCACGCGGACAAAGATCCGCATTGCCTGGATTTGATCCATCGAATGCCTGTTCAGGGAGACCGGCGTATGCCGGAAGGAGGCGGATTCTCACACAAGGAATGCGCCCCTACGGTATGCCCGATTGTTCTCCGTTTGGAAACAGAGTAGGGCTGTGTTTCCTGTTTCAACGCGCTTGTAGCGCCTTATATTTCAACCATCGCCCATCCCCCTGAGGTCGCCCATGTCACCCCGTCCATCGTCCCGGTCCGCTGAAGCTGCTGCGCTTGCCGCGGCGCAAGGCGTGGAGTCCGATCTGTCGATCGAGCTGCCCGGCCGCGAGCCCGTGGCTGCCCGTGTCTACGGTCAGCGTCCACGGGGCGAGACCGTGCCGCTGGTGCTGCACTTCCATGGCGGCACCTTCATCTGCGGCAACCTGGACAACGGCCGCAACGTGGCCCGGCTGCTGGCCGGCGCGGGTGCGGTGGTGGTTTCGCTGGACTACCCGCTGGCCCCGGCGGCCCCGTTCCCGGAGCCGGTCGAGGTGGGTTATGCGGCGCTCGAATGGCTCTACAAGCAGCGCGTGAAGCTCGGCGGCAAGGGCGCCCAGGTGTATCTGGCCGGCGAAGAGGCCGGCGGCAACCTGGCGGCCAGCGTGGCCCTGGTGGCGCGCGACCGCGCCCATCCGCCGCTGGCAGGCCAGATCCTGCTGTCGCCGATGCTCGATCCGTGCGCCGGCACCGCCTCGCTGCGCAATGCCACGAACGACGCGGCTGAATGCCGCTGGGCCACGGGCTGGGCCAAGTATTTGAGCTGTCCCTCGAACGCCACGCACCCCTATGCGGTGCCCAGCGGATCGCTGCGGCTGGCCGCCCTGGCACCGGCGCTGGTGCTGGTGGGGCCCGACGACGCGATGCGCGACGAGGCCATGACCTTCGCAGGCCGCCTGCGCTCGGCCGGCATCGAGGTCACGAGCAGCGTGCTGACCGGCGCCGACAACTGGCCCAAGGCGCTGTACGACACCGAGGCCGTGGGATGCGCATCCTGCGAAGCCAGCGTGCAGCAGCACTTCCGCGAGTTCTTCAGCGCCACCACACCGCCCCCGGCGGTCCCTGAGCCCAGCTAGGCCCGCGAGGGTCCGCTCCGCCCCCTGAACCAAGCCGCCGCCTCCACCGAGGCGGGTGGCAGGGCTTTTTGTTCTCTGAATTCCGCCTCCTGACGCCGCCGGCGCCGGGATGGCCTGTTGCATCCCGAAAAAGTCATCGAGAAGGACGAACCATCATGTCGAACAAGAACGAACAATCGCTGTCTTCCATCACCCGTAAGGGGCTGTGGCCCGCCGTCACCGGCCTCACCGCGGTGCTGGCCGTGGCCGCCGCGGTGGTGGGCATGTACAGCTTCAAGGCCGAGGCCACCGCCCCGGTCGCCGCGCAACAGGGCACGCCGGTGTCGGTCGCCACCGTGGCGTCGAGCGAGATCAACGCCTGGGACGAGTTCTCGGGCCGGCTCGAAGCCGTGCAACGCGTCGACGTGCGCTCCCGCGTGGCAGGCGCCGTGCAGGCGGTGCATTTCCGCGAAGGCGCGCTGGTGAAGCAGGGCGACCTGCTCATCACCATCGACCCGGCGCCATACGCCGCCGAGGTGGAGCGTGCCGAAGCGCAGGTCGCGTCGGCACAAGCCCGCCAGGCCTTCAGCCGCAGCGAGCAGGAACGCGCCCGCCGCCTGTGGGACGAGCAGGCGATCGCGCAACGTGAACTCGACGAGCGCGTGAACGCCGGCCGTGAAGCCGAAGCCAACCTGCGCGCCGCGCAAGCCTCGCTGCAGACCGCACGCCTGAGCCTGGGCTACACCCAGGTGCGCGCACCGGTGTCGGGCCGCATCGGCAAGCTCGAAGTGACCGTCGGCAACCTGGTGGCCGCCGGCCCCGGCGCACCCGTGCTGACCACGCTGGTGTCGGTGAGCCCGATCTACGCGAGCTTCGATGCCGACGAGCAGGTCATCACCCGTGCGCTGAAAGACCTGCCGGCCAACGCCGGCGCCCGCGGCCAGATCGACACGATCCCCGTGCAGATGGGCACCGCAGGCCTGGAGGGCACGCCCTTCACCGGCAAGCTGCAGCTGATCGACAACCAGGTCGACGCCCGCAGCGGCACCGTGCGTGTGCGCGCCTCGTTCGACAACAAGGACGGCGCGCTCATTCCCGGCCAGTTCGCCCGCATCCGCATGGGCCAGGCCCGCAACGACACCGCGCTGCTGGTGAGCGAGCGCGCCATCGGCACCGATCAGAACAAGAAGTTCGTGATGGTCGTGGGCGATGACAACAAGGCCATGTACCGCGAAGTGACGCTGGGTGCGTCCATCAACGGCCTGCGCGTGGTGAGCAAGGGCCTGAAGGCCGGCGACCGCGTGGTGGTGAACGGCCTGCAGCACATCCGCCCGGGTGCGCTGGTGGTGCCGCAGACCGTGACGATGGACGCCAAGCTCGATACGAAGCAACAACAACCGGAACGCGTGGCCGAGGCCGCGAAGTCCTGATTTCGGAGGAGGGCGCCCTGGCGCCCGCCGGAGAACCAACATGAATCTCTCAAAATTCTTCATCGACAGGCCGATCTTTGCCGGCGTGCTGTCGCTACTGATGCTGATCGCGGGCCTGATTGCGCTGCGCGGCCTGCCGATCTCGGAGTACCCCGAAGTCGCGCCGCCTTCGGTGGTGGTGCGCGCAACGTACCCCGGCGCCAACCCGAAGGTGATCGCTGAAACGGTGGCCACGCCGCTCGAAGAGCAGATCAACGGCGTCGAAGGCATGCTCTACATGGGCAGCCAGGCCACGACCGACGGCGTGATGACGCTGACCGTCACCTTCCGCCTCGGCACCGATCCCGACAAGGCCCAGCAGCTGGTGCAGAACCGCGTCTCGCAAGCCGAGCCGCGCCTGCCCGAGGAAGTGCGGCGCCTGGGCATCACGACCGTCAAGAGCGCACCCGACCTGACGATGGTGGTCCACCTCGTCTCGCCGAACAACCGCTACGACATCAACTACCTGCGCAACTACGCGGTGCTGAACGTGAAGGACCCGCTCGCGCGCATCGAAGGCGTGGGCCAGGTGCAGATCTTCGGCGGCGGAGACTACTCCATGCGCGTGTGGCTCGACCCGCAGAAGGTCGCGCAGCGTGGCCTCTCGGCTTCCGACGTGGTGGCTGCGATCCGTGGCCAGAACGTGCAGGCCGCGGCCGGCGTGGTTGGCGCTTCGCCGGGCCTGTCGGGCGTGGACATGCAGCTGTCGATCAATGCGCAAGGGCGCCTGCAGAGCGAAGAAGAGTTCGGCGACATCATCGTCAAGAGCGGCACTGACGGCGCCGTCACGCGTCTTCGCGACATCGGCCGCCTCGAAATGGGCGCCGCCGACTACTCGCTGCGTTCGCTGCTGAACAACGACCCGGCCGTCGGCATGGGCGTGTTCCAGGCACCGGGCTCCAACGCGCTCGACATCTCGTCCAACGTCCGCAAGACGATGGAAGAGCTGAACAAGAACATGCCCGAAGGCCTGGAATACCGCATCGCCTACGACCCGACGCAGTTCGTGCGTGCGTCGATCGAGTCGGTGATCCACACGCTGCTCGAAGCCATCGCGCTGGTGGTGCTGGTGGTGATCCTGTTCCTGCAAACGTGGCGCGCGTCGATCATCCCGCTGCTGGCCGTGCCGGTGTCGGTGATCGGTACCTTCGCGGTGCTGCACATCCTCGGTTTCTCGATCAACGCGCTGAGCCTGTTCGGGCTGGTGCTGGCGATCGGCATCGTGGTGGACGACGCCATCGTGGTGGTGGAGAACGTCGAGCGCAACATCGAAGCGGGGCTCACGCCGCGTGAGGCCACGTACCGCGCGATGCGCGAAGTGTCGGGCCCCATCATCGCGATCGCGCTGGTGCTCGTGGCCGTGTTCGTGCCGCTGGCGTTCATCAGCGGCCTCACGGGCCAGTTCTACAAGCAGTTCGCGGTGACCATCGCGATCTCGACGGTGATCTCGGCCATCAACTCGCTGACGCTGTCGCCGGCCCTTGCGGCGCTGCTGCTGCGCGGTCATGACCAACCGAAGGACGCCCTGACGCGCGGCATGGACAAGGCCTTCGGCTGGCTGTTCCGCGGCTTCAACAAGTTCTTCCATCGCGGCTCCGAGGCCTACAGCGGCGGTGTCAAGCGCGTGATCTCGCGCAAGACGCTGATGCTGGTGATCTACCTGGCGCTGGTCGGCGTGACCTTCGGCCTCTTCAAGGCGGTGCCCAGCGGCTTCGTGCCGGCGCAGGACAAGCAGTACCTCATCGGTTTTGCCCAGCTGCCCGACGGCGCCACGCTCGACCGCACGGAAGAGGTGATCACCCGCATGGGCGAGATCATGAAGAAGAACCCGAACGTGGAAGACGCCATTGCCTTCCCGGGCCTGTCGATCAACGGCTTCACCAACAGCTCGAACTCGGGCATCGTGTTCGCCACGCTCAAGCCCTTCGACCAGCGCAAGCGCGCCGACCAGAGCGGCGGCGCGGTGGCTGGCCAGCTCAACGGTGCGTTCTCGAGCATCCAGGACGCGTTCATCGTGATGTTCCCGCCGCCACCGGTGGCAGGCCTGGGTACGACCGGCGGCTTCAAGCTGCAGATCGAAGACCGCGCCTCGGTCGGCTACGACCAGATGGACGTCGCGGTGAAGGCCTTCATGGCCAAGGCGTATGCCGCGCCTGAACTGACGGGCATGTTCACGAGCTGGCAGGTCAACGTGCCGCAGCTGTATGCCGACATCGACCGCACCAAGGCGCGCCAGCTCGGCGTGCCGGTGACGGACATCTTCGACACGATGCAGATCTACCTGGGTAGCCTGTACGCCAACGACTTCAACAAGTTCGGCCGCACGTACTCCGTGCGCGTCCAGGCCGATGCGCCGTACCGCGCCCGTGCCGAAGACGTGGGCATGCTGAAGGTGCGCTCGACCTCGGGCGAGATGGTGCCGCTGGCCGCGCTGATGAAGGTCAACTCGACCTTCGGCCCGGAACGCGCCATGCGCTACAACGGCTACCTCGCCGCTGACATCAACGGCGGCCCGGCCCCCGGCTATTCGTCGGGCCAGGCGCAGGACGTGATCACCAAGATCGCGGCCGAGACGCTGCCCAAGGGCATGAGCTTCGAGTGGACCGAGCTGACCTACCAGGAAATCCTGGCCGGCAACTCCGCCTTCCTGGTGTTCCCGCTGGCCATCCTGCTGGTGTTCCTGGTGCTGGCCGCGCAGTACGAAAGCCTGACGCTGCCGATCGCGATCATCCTGATCGTGCCGATGGGCATCATGGCCGCGATGGCGGGCGTGTGGATCTCGGGAGGCGACAACAACGTCTTCACGCAGATCGGGCTGATCGTGCTGGTGGGGCTGAGTGCGAAGAACGCGATCCTGATCGTGGAATTCGCACGGGAGCTGGAGTTCGCCGGACGCACGCCGATCCAGGCCGCGATCGAAGCCAGCCGCCTGCGCCTGCGCCCGATCCTGATGACCTCGCTGGCCTTCGTGATGGGTGTGCTGCCCCTGGTGCTTTCGACCGGCGCCGGCTCCGAGATGCGCAAGGCGATGGGCGTGGCGGTGTTCGCCGGAATGATCGGTGTGACGGCCTTCGGCCTGTTCCTGACGCCGGTGTTCTATGTGCTGATGCGCCGCCTGGCGGGCAACCGGCCGCTCAAGCTGCATGGCGAAGTGCCGCACGGCGACGACTTCGTGTCGGCCGACCATCCGGTGGCGCCTTCGCACGGTGGCGGTGGTGGTGGTCTGCACCCGGTGCCGGCCTCGCCGCGTCCCTCGCATGGCGCGCATGACTGATCGACAAGAAGAAAGAAGGTTGTCCATGACATTCGCAATCCCAACCCTGATGCGCCCGTTGCGCGCCGCCGTGCTGCCGCTGGTGGCGGCCCTGGTGCTGGCCGGTTGCGCCAGCGTGCCTTCGGGCATGCCCACGGTGCCGACCGCGGCGCAGTTCAAGGAACAGCCGCAGCAGCAACCGGGTGCCACGGCGCCGGCCGGCTTCACCCGGGCCACGCCCGCCGAGGCGCAACCGCGCGGCGAGTGGTGGCTGGCGTTCAACGACCCGGTGCTCAACACGCTGATCCAGCGCGCCGAGGTCGACAACACCAACATCCAGGCCGCCGCCGCGCGGCTGGCCGAAGCCCGCGCGCTGGCGCGCAGCGCCCAGGCCGACCGCCTGCCGCAGATCGGCCTGGGCGCCGGCGCCAACCGAGGTGCGGGCCTGGACAAGGCCACGGCCAGCACCCGGCCGGGCACCATGACCAACATCGGCGCCACGTTCTCGTACGAGGTCGACCTGTTCGGCCGCCTTTCGGGCGCGGCCGATGCGGCCAAGCTCGACGCGGCCGGCCGCGAGGCGCTGCTGCAGAGCACGCGGCTCGCGGTGCAGGCCGAGGTGGCGCAGACCTACCTGCAGCTGCGCGCGCTCGACGCCGAACGCGTGCTGGTGCGCGAATCGGTCGCGGCCTACCGCGACACGCTGCGCCTGACGCAGCGCCGCCAGCAGGCCGGCGACATCGCCGAGCTCGACGTGGCGCGCGTGCAGACCGAGGTGTCGTCCACCGAGTCGGACGCGCTCGCGCTCGACCGCCAGCGCGCCCAGGTGGAACACGCGCTGGCCGTGCTGGTGGGCGATTCGGCCTCCAGCTTCGGCATGCGGCCCGACGACTGGGCCACTGCGCTGCCGGTGATCCCGCCGGGCGTGCCGTCCACCGTGCTCACGCGCCGGCCCGACGTGTCGGCCGCGCAGAGCGCCGTCATGGCGGCGCAGGCCCGCGTGGGCGTGGCGCAGACCGCGTGGTTCCCGAACATCTCGCTGACCGGCGCGGCCGGCTACGCCTCGCCCGAGATCGGCGACCTCTTCAAGTGGTCGGCCCGTTCGTGGGGCGTGGGCGCGCTGCTGTCGCTGCCGATCTTCGACGGCGGGCGTCGCGAGGCCGGCGTGCAGGGCGCCAACGCCCAGCTCGACGGCGCGCTGGCCAGCTACCGCTCGCAGGTGCTGGTGGCGTTCCAGGAGGTCGAAGACCAGCTGGCCGCCATCCGCATCCTGCAGGAGCAGTCGGTGGTGCAGGCGCAGGCCGTGACCTCGGCCCAGCGCGCCACCAGCCTGTCGGACACGCGCTACCGCAACGGCTACGTGAGCCAGCTCGACCTGCTCGACGCGCGCCGCAGCGAGCTGCGCAACCGGCGCCAGGCGCTGCAGGTGAAGTCGGCCCAGTACCAGGCGACGGTGGGCCTGATCCGCGCCATCGGCGGCGGCTGGGAAGTGCCGGCGGCGGAGAAGGTGGCGACCCGCTGATCGGGTCGATCCGGGCTCAGGCGCGGTCGCCAGCGCCCGGGTGCGTCGCCGTGGCGGCCGCCTGTTTCAGCGCCACCGCACCCAGCGCGAGCGCACTCGAATAGCTGGATTGCGGGCGCGCAGCCACCCGCAGCGGCCGGTAGCCGAGCGTGTCGGAGGTGCTGCCGGTGTCGTGGACGGCTTCGAGCAGGAGCCAGTAGAACCGGCCCGGCTCGCGTTCCTCGACCGTCAGCGCCAGATCGTTGAGGGCGGACATGGCTTGGCGGATGCGGCCCGCAGCGGGCCGCATCCCTTGGTACGTCCGATTCGGCTTTCCGGATTCGGTTCAGCGCTCAACGACAATCCCCGGATGAGTTCTAGAGCGACAAGCGGGCCGGCGCGCTGCGTCATGGTCCTGGGCACCACCAGCGGCGCCGGCAAGAGCTGGCTGGCCACCGCGCTGTGCCGGTGGTATGCCCGCCAAGGGCTGCGGGTGGCGCCGTTCAAGGCGCAGAACATGAGCAACAACGCCCGCGTGGTCGAGGGCGGCGAGATCGGCAGCGCCCAGTACTTCCAGGCCCTGGCCGCCAACGCCGTGCCCGACGTGCGCATGAACCCGCTGCTGCTCAAGCCCGAGCGCGACACCCACAGCCAGGTGGTGCTGATGGGGCAGGTGAACGAGGCGCTGTCGACCCTGCCGTGGCGCGGGCGCAGTGAGCGCGTCTGGCCGCAGATCGCGCAGGCCTTCGACGAACTGCGCGCCGAGAACGACGTGGTCGTCATCGAAGGCGCCGGTTCGCCGGCCGAGATCAACCTCATGGCCAGCGACATCGTCAACCTGCGCGTCGCCCGCCATGCCCAGGCGCGCTGCCTGCTGGCGACCGATATCGACCGCGGCGGCGCCTTCGCCCACCTGTACGGCACCTGGGCGCTGCTGCCCGAGGCCGACCGGGCGCTCATCCATGGATTCGTGCTCAACAAGTTCCGGGGCGATGCGTCGCTGCTGGCGCCCGCGCCGCAGCAGCTGCAGGCGCTGACCGGCGTGCCCACCGTGGCCACGCTGCCCATGTGGTGGCAGCACGGCCTGCCCGAGGAAGACGGCGTGTTCGACGACCGCAGCCGCGCCAGCGGCGTAGTCACGCGCACCGTGGCGGTGGTCGCCTACCCGCGCCTGAGCAACCTCGACGAGTTCCAGGCACTGAAGAACGTGCCCGGCGTGCGCCTGGTCTGGGCCCGCACGCCGGCCGATGTGGCCGGCGCCGACTGGATCGTGCTGCCGGGCTCCAAGCACACGAGCGGCGACCTGGCCTGGCTGCGCGCGCAGGGGCTGGACCGCGCGGTGGCCGAGCACGCCGGGCGCGGCGGCGCCGTGCTGGGCGTGTGCGGCGGGCTGCAGATGCTGGGCGAGGCGCTGGTCGATCCGCACGGCATCGACGGCAACGCGCCCGGGCTCGGGCTGCTGCCGCTCGTGACCGTCTTCGAGCGCGAGAAGACCGTGCGGCACCGCGAGGCGACGTTCTCGGCGGACCTCGTGGCCGGCCCCTGGGCCGCGCTGGCGGGCGTGCGCGTCGCCGGCTACGAAATCCACCACGGCCAGACGGCCGCCCACCCCCAGCTGGCCCACGACGGCCGCGCCGTGATGGCCGAGGGCCTGGCCTGGCAGAACGCGCGTGGCAACGTGCTGGGCCTCTATTTGCACGGCCTGTTCGAAGACCCGGCCGCGCTGCAGGCGCTGTTCGGCACCACGGCGCCCACGTTGGACGCCACCTTCGACGGCCTGGCCGACTTCATCGACACCCACTTCGACGCCGGCGTGCTCGCCGGCCTGATCGCATGACCGACACCGATTTGATCCCTGCCATTCCAGACATCGCCGACGCCGCGCTCGCGGCCCGCCTGCAGGCCGCGCTCGACAACAAGACCAAGCCCGTCGGCGCACTGGGCCGCCTCGAAGCACTGGCGCTGCGCATCGGCACCATCCTGGGCACCGAGCAGCCGGTGCTCGATGCGCCGCAGATGCTGGTGTGCGCGGGCGATCACGGGCTGGCGGCGCGCGGCGTGTCGGCCTATCCGAGCGACGTGACCTGGCAGATGGTCGAGAACTTCCTGGCCGGCGGGGCGGCGGTCAGCGTGCTGGCGCGCCAGCACGGCCTGGCGCTCACCGTGGTCGATTGCGGCGTGCGGCGCGACTTCCAGCCGCGCCCCGGCCTGGTGTCGCGGCGCATCGCCGCCGGCACGGCCGACGCCTCGGCCGGCCCCGCCATGACGTCCGAGCAGTGCGCTCAGGCCATCGCCAACGGCCGCGAGGTGGTGCGCGCGCTGCCGGGCAACGCGCTGCTGCTGGGCGAAATGGGCATCGGCAACAGCTCGTCCGCCGCGCTGCTGCTGTCGCGCCTGGCCGGGCTGGACATCGGCCTGTGCACCGGTGCCGGCACGGGGCTCGATGCCGACGGCCTCGCACGCAAGCGCGAGGTGCTGCGCGAGGTGCTCGCGCTGCACGCGGGCGCGACCGCGCCGCTCGATGCGCTGGCCGCGTTCGGCGGGTTCGAGGTGGCGACGCTGGTCGGCGCGGTGCTGCAGGCGGCGCAGGAGCGGCGCGTGATCGTGGTCGACGGCTTCATCGCCAGCGCCGCCGTGCTGGTCGCCCAGGCGATTCGCCCGCAGGTGACGCAGCGCTGCGTGGCGGCGCACAGCTCGGCCGAGCCGGGGCACACGCTGCTGCTGAAGCACCTCGGGCTCGAGCCCTTGCTGAACCTCGACCTGCGACTGGGCGAGGGCTCGGGCGGTGCGCTGGCGTGGCCGCTGCTCGAATCGGCCTGCCGCATCCTGCGCGAGATGGCGAGCTTCGAATCGGCGGGTGTGTCGCGCCAGCAATGAACGGCGTGCGCCATTTCCTGCTGGCCGTCCAGTTCTTCACCCGCGTGCCGGTGACGGGAAAACTCGCCGCCTGGGTCGGCTTCAGCCCGCAGATGCTGCGCGCTGCCGCGGCGCACCTGCCGGCCATCGGCTGGATCGCCGGCGGGGTGGCGGCGGCCGTGTTCGTTGCCGTGGGGGCGGGTCTGCCGGGCGTGGCAGGGGCGCTGGTCGCCGCCGTGCTGAGCACCGTCGCCACCGTGATGCTCACGGGCGCCTTCCACGAAGACGGCCTGGCCGACGTGGCCGACGGCCTCGGCGGTTCGGCCAGCCGCGAGCGCGCGCTGGAGATCATGAAGGACTCGCGCATCGGCGCCTTCGGCGCGGTCGCGCTGGTGCTGGCGCTGGGCCTGAAGTTCGGCTTGCTCGCCGCACTCGCCGCGCGCGGGCTGGACGTGGCGGCGGCGTCGATCGTCGGCGCGCACGTGCTGTCGCGGCTGGTGCCGCTGTTCCTGATCCGCTGGCTGCCCTACGTGGGCGACAGCGGCGGCAGCAAGGCCAAGCCGCTGGCCGATGCGATCAGCGGCGGTGCGCTGCTCGTCGCCATGCTCTGGGCCGCACCCGCCGTGGCGCTGCTGCTGTGCGCGCACGACGCGGTGCATGTGGGCGCGGCGCTCGCGGCGCTGGTGCTCGCCGGCGGCTGGATGGCGCGGCTCTTCGTGCGTCGGCTGCAGGGCTTCACGGGCGACGGGCTCGGGGCGACGCAGCAGGTGTGCGAACTGGCGATCTACCTCGCGTTGGCGTGGAAGGCATGAGTACCGCGACGGCTCAGCTCTGGCTCCAGCGCCACGCGCCGGTGATCGCGCCGGCGGGCCTGTGCTACGGCGCGACCGACCTCGATGCGCACGCGGACGGCACGCAGGCTGCCGCTGCGCGCATCGCCGCGGTGCTACCGGCCGGCATCGCGCTGTGGAGTTCGCCGCTGCGGCGTTGCGCTCTACTGGCCGATGCCATCGTTGCGCTGCGGCCGGATCTGTCGGTGCGGCGCGATGCGCGGCTGGCCGAGATGAGTTTCGGCGCCTGGGAAGGTCGCCTGTGGTCGGCCGTGGCCCGTGAGGAATTCGAGGCCTGGACGAATCGTTTCGCCGACGCCCCAGCCGGAGGCGACGGCGAGAGCGTGCGCGCCTTCATGCAGCGCGTGGCTTTGGCGCACGCCGACTGGCTGGCGACCGGCGCCGACGCGCTGTGGGTCACGCATGCCGGCGTGCTGCGGGCGGTGCAGCTGCTGTCGCAGGGCGTGTCGTGCCCCGAGCGGGCCGATCAATGGCCCAACGACGCGGCGGCTTTTGGCGACTGGCGCGTGGTCGCCGCGCCGGTCGGCTGACGAGGCGCTGTCAGTTCTTGGCGCGCCACTGCTCGCGCCAGAGCCGGTCGAGCTGCCCCGCGAACTGCGGCGAAGGCCCGCCCAGGAGCTGGTTCTGCCCGTTGCGCTGCACCAGGCCATAGAGCCGGCCCGAGCCCTGGTCGTACAGCGCGATCGCGTTGTGGTCGTAGCAGTCGTGCGGCTTGCAGAAGGCGTGCAGCAGGTAGCGCGTGCCGTCCACCGTCACCCATTGCGGCTCGGGCGCCGGGCCTTCGCGGCGCACCAGCCAGCGTTCGGTTTCACGCGTGCCCAGCGCGGCGCGCCAGGCCTTGTCCATCGCGGGGCCCCGGGCGAGGGCGGCCGGGCTGCCCGTGGCGGGTGCCGGCGGCTTGGGGGCGGCGGTCACGGGTTCGGTGGGCGGCGCCGCGGCGCGCGCCGGACCGTCGCAGCGCCAGTAGCGCGGCTTCATCAGCTCCGGCCCCAGCTGGCCCATGACCGGCTTGTCGGCCTTCAGCGTGATCGACTGGCCGCGCGCATCGCGAAAGACCAGGAAATTCATCATCGCGTTGTCGCCCTTGCCCACGCGGCTCATCAGCGCCACGTCGAAGTTCGGCGGCGGCGCCTGGTTGCCGAAGAAGCTGTGCGCCGTGTCCGGCTGGCGGCCGACGACGCGGCGCTTGCCGCGTTCGGCGATCAGCATGTCTTCGCGCACCTGCAGCGTCGGTGCGGCTGCGTCGGCGCAGTTGGTGGACCAGCGTCCGCCGTAGAGCGCCATCGTCTCGGGCGGCAGCACGCCGTCACGCGACCAGGCGGCGCCCGCGCTGCACAGCGCTGCGAGGAAGAGGAGGGCGGCGGAAGGCGTCTTCTTGAAAATCGTTGTCGTCGTCATGTGCGATGTGTGTGATGCCGCTCAGGCGGTCTTGGGGGCCGGTGTCTTGGGCTGGAACGAGCAGAAGGTGGAGACCGCGCATTCCCAGCAGCGCGGCTTGCGCGCCACGCAGACATAGCGCCCGTGCAGGATCAGCCAGTGGTGCGCGTGCAGGCGGAATTCGGGTGGGATGCGCTTTTCGAGCTTGAGTTCCACGTCCAGCGGGGTCTTGCCGGGCGCGAGTCCGGTGCGATTGCCGATGCGGAAGATGTGCGTGTCGACCGCGATCGTCTCTTCGCCGAAGGCCACGTTGAGCACCACGTTGGCCGTCTTGCGCCCCACGCCCGGCAGCGCCTCGAGTTCGGCGCGCGTGCGCGGCACCTCGCCGCCATGCAGCTCGACCAGCATCCGGCAGGCCTCCATCAGGTGCTTGGCCTTGCTGCGGTACAGCCCGATCGTCTTGATGTACGACTCCAGCCCTTCCACCCCGAGGTCGAGGATCGCCTGCGGCGTGTTCGCCACCGGATAGAGCCGCCGCGTCGCCTTGTTCACGCCCACGTCGGTGGCCTGCGCCGACAGCAGCACGGCGGCCAGCAGTTCGAAGGGCGTGGTGTATTCGAGCTCCGTGCGCGGCTCGGGGTTGGCGGCTTGCAGGGTGGCGAAGAAGAGGGGGATGTCGGATTTTTTCATGGGTCGTGGTGGCCACCGTTCACGGCGTGGGGGCTCGCGGGGCGCATGCCGTGGAAGGCAGGGCGGGCACCGGCGTTTGCGGCGATGGATGCAATATATCGTCGAAAAGCCATGGCCCTACGCAGCTTTCCTGCCCGGGCTTTCGCGACAATGACGCCCAGAAAGTGAGACTGACCATGCAATTCGCCTCCCGCCTCGACAACGTCGAAACCTCCGCCATCCGCGAACTCTTCAAGCTGCTGGGCAAGCCCGGCATCATCAGTTTTGCGGGCGGCTTTCCCGACAGCGCCATGTTCGACGTCGAGGGCCTGAAGGAGGCGAGCCAGAAGGCGCTCACCGAAGAAGCCAGCGGGGCCCTGCAGTACGGCGCCACCGAAGGCTACGAGCCGCTGCGCAACCAGCTCAGTTCCTTCATGAAGACCAAGGGCGTCGACGTGGACCCGAGCGGCCTCATCGTCACCACCGGCAGCCAGCAGGCGCTCGACCTGCTGGGCAAGACCATGATCTCGCCTGGCGACAAGGTGATCGTCGAAGGCCCGACCTTCCTGGCCACGATCCAGTGCTTCCGCCTGTATGGCGCGCAGCTCATCAGTGCCCCCATCGACGCCAACGGCGTGAAGACCGACGAGCTCGAGAAGCTCATCGCCGAGCACAAGCCCAAGTTCGTCTACTTGATCCCGACCTTCGGCAACCCCAGCGGCGCGATGCTGAGCCTGGAGCGCCGCAAGAAGGTGCTCGAGCTGGCCGTGAAGTACCAGACGCTGATCGTCGAGGACGACCCCTACGGCGACCTGTACTTCGGCGAAGCGCCGCCGCCGTCGATCATGTCGCTGAGCAAGGACGTGCCCGGCAGCCGCGAACTGCTGGCGCATTGCGGCAGCCTGAGCAAGGTGCTGAGCCCCGGCCTGCGCATCGGCTGGATGATCGCGCCGCCCGAGCTGCTGGCCAAGGCCACGATGTGCAAGCAGTTCAGCGACGCCCACACGAGTACCTTCGCGCAGGCCACGGCCGCGCAGTACCTCAAGAGCGGCCGCATGCCCGGCACGCTGGCGCATGTGCGTGAGGTCTACGGCCAGCGCGCGCAGGCCATGGGCGCCGCGCTGAAGCGCGAGCTGGGCGATGCGGTGAGCTTCACGCAGCCCAACGGCGGTTTGTTCTTCTGGGCGCGCCTGACGGGCGCCAACGGCAAGCTGGCCGATGCCAACGAGCTGGCCAAGCGTGCGATCGAGAAGCTGGTGGCCTTCGTGCCCGGCGCGCCGTTCTTCGCCGAGAAGCCCGATGTGGCGACCTTGCGCCTGAGCTTTGCCACGGCCGACATCGAGAAGATCGAAGAGGGCGTGAAGCGCCTCGGCCAGGCCCTGTAACGCCGACGTTCAGGGGGACCGGTGCAGGCGGGGCGCCGCCAGCAGGTCCAGGTTCTCTGAAATGGCCGCATCCACGTTCGGATAGCGGCCTTTCATTTTGGAGAGCGTCATGATGGTCTGCAGCGCCTTCAGGTCCTTGACCGACGGCGCGACCTTGATCTGCGCAATGGCCGCCGGGGCGTTGCCGCCGTTCACCAATGCCATCACCTTGCTTGCCCAGTCGTTTGCGCGTGCCATGTCTTCACCTGCTTTCCATTTGAACCGCCGACTTTACACAGCGGGTTACCATCACCCATGAGAAAAACCTTCCAGCTTCAGGTCGAGGGCAAGCACCCCGACCGTCTCCTCGAAGCCGTCAAGCACGAGATTCGCAAGTACATCAAGCGCGAGCGCCGCCGCGACCTGCCCGAAGGCGCCGACTTCTGGGACTTCGACTGCCGGTTCGGCGCCGCCCAGGAATCCGCCGAAACCATCCACCTCACAGCCATCACCGGCCTCATCGACGGTGTGGTGAAAGAGGGCGGCAAGCAGTTCTACATCGAGATCCTGGCCAAGCCCGGCAAGCGCCAGCCGCGGCCCGCGGGTGCGCCCGACCACGCCGAGAACGACGGCGAGGAATAAACCCCGTCAGATCAGCGCCTGCGCCAGCCGCAGGCCATGCCGCTGCTCCGCTTCCTGCAGCGAGCGCGCAATCGACGGGTGCAGCCGCACCCCGTTCGCCGATTGCGCTTCCCGACGCTTCAACCCGCCTTCACCTGGCAGCCGCACAGGCCTGGCCGGGTCGATGGGCGCGTTGTCGCGGCATTTCTCGGCCACGTGGTCCATCTGGCGCAGGAAGGCGTCCTTGCCGCCGAAGGCGTGCAGGTCATGCAGCGTGAGGTGCACCGTCGCGCCCCAGCCTTCGGGCGGGTCGGCGCGGCCGTGGCCCGCGAGGCCGGCCGTGAGCGTTTCGACCAGCAGCGCCATGCCGTAGCCCTTGTGGCCGTGGCTCAGGCCGCCCACGGGCAGCAGCGTGCCGGGCGGCTGGTCGAACAGCACCTGCGGGTTGTTCGACGGCTTGCCGGAGGCGTCGATGAGCCATTCCTCGGCGAAAGTCTCACCGGCCGCGCGCTTGCGGTTGCTCATGCCGTTGGTGGTGATGGAGGCCGAGATGTCGACCATCACGCCGCCCTGCGACAGCGGAAAGCCCATCGCCAGCGGGTTCGGCGTGAACACCGCCTGCCTGCCGCCGAAGGGCGCGACGCTGGCGGTGTTGGGGTCGGAGCAGGCCAGCAGCATCAGCATGTCTTCCTGCAGCGCGCGCAGCATGTAGACCGCGAGGCAGGCGATGTGGTGGCTGCGGCGGATCACGAGCGAGGCGGTGCCCAGTTCGCGCGCACGCGGCACCAGCAGGTCCATGCCCTGGTCCATGAGCCAGGGGCCGGGCAGGCGCTTGCCATCCCACAGCACGGCGGCGGGGCGGTCGGACAGCACCTCGGGCGCACCGTCGCGCGTCATGCCGCCCGATTCGATTTCTTTCACGTAGCCGGCCAGCAGCGCAAGGCCGTGGGTGTCGTGGCCCAGCAGGTCGCCTTCGACCAGCGTGCGCGCCACGCTGTCGGCCATCGAGGCCGCGAGCCCCGCTTTCTGCAGCAGGGCGCTGGCGTAGTCGCGCAGCGCGTCGGCGCGGTACAGCGGGGCGGCGTCGGTCATTTCAGGATTTCCAGCACGCGGTCGAGCCCGCCTTCGTTGATCGCCACCATGGCCTGCTCGCGCACCTTCGGCTTGGCGTGATAGGCCACCGACAGCCCGGCCTCGCCCATCATCGGCAGGTCGTTGGCGCCGTCGCCCACGGCGATGGTTTCCTGCGGCGAGATGCCCATGAGCGAGGCCACCTCCAGCAGCGTGCGGCGCTTTTCGGCGCCGTCGCAGATGTCGCCCCAGCTTTGCGTCACGACCTGGCCGGTGAGCTGGCCGTCGGCTTCGTCGAGCAGGTTGGAGCGTGCGAAGTCGATGCCCAGGCGGTCCTTCACGCGGTTGGCGAAGAAGGTGAAGCCGCCCGACACCAGCAGCACCTTGAGGCCTGCCTTCTTGCAGGCCGCCACCAGTTCGGTGGCGCCGGGGTTGAGCTTCAGGCGCTCGTCGTACACCTGCTGCAGCGCGGCCACGGGCACGCCCTGCAGCAGCGCCACGCGGCGGCGCAGGCTTTCCTTGAAGTCCTTGATCTCGCCGCGCATCGTGGCTTCGGTGATCGCAGCCACCTCGGCCTTCTTGCCGACGGCATCGGCGATCTCGTCGATGCATTCGATGTTGATGAGCGTCGAGTCCATGTCGAACGCGATCAGCTTGAAGTCGGCGAGCTTCAGCGGCGGCTTCACGCGCTGGAGGACGAGGCCGGGGGAGATTTCTGTCGTAGCGCTCATGCGGGGGCGGTTTCCTTGACGAGGGGTTGTCCGAGGCTGCGCAGCACGTCACGCACCATCTGGGCGCGGTCCTTAGGCTCCTTGAGTTCGCGCTCGATGCGCAGCTTCTCGTTGCCGGCGAGCTTGATGTGCTTGTTCTTCTGGATCAGCTGGATGATGGCCATGCCGTCCACTGGCGCGTCCTTGCGGAAGGTGATGTTGATGATGCCCGGCGCCGCATCGACCTTGACCACGCCGTAGGGCCGCGCGAGCACGCGCAGGCGGTGCGTGTCGATCAACGTCTGCGCCTGCGGCGGCAGCTTGCCGAAGCGGTCGACGATTTCTTCCAGCAGCGTGTCGATCTGGTCGGGGTTCTTCGCGGTGGCGAGCTTCTTGTAGAACGACAGCCGCAGGTGCACGTCGCCGCAGTAGTCGTCGGGCAGCAGGGCGGGGGCGTGCAGGTTGATCTCGGTCGTGACCGACAGCGGCGAGAGCAGGTCGGGCTCCTGCCCGGCCTTCAGCGAGCGCACGGCTTCGCTGAGCATCTCGTTGTAGAGCTGGAAGCCGATCTCCATCATGTTGCCGCTCTGGTTCTCGCCGAGCACCTCGCCGGTGCCGCGAATTTCCAGGTCGTGCATCGCGAGGTAGAAGCCCGAGCCCAGTTCTTCCATCTGCTGGATGGCTTCGAGCCGCTGCGAGGCCTGCTTGGTCAGGCCTTCGGTGTCCGGCACCATCAGGTAGGCATAGGCTTGGTGGTGGCTGCGGCCGACGCGCCCGCGCAGCTGGTGCAGTTGCGCCAGGCCGAACTTGTCGGCGCGGCTCATCACGATGGTGTTGGCGGTGGGCACGTCGATGCCGGTCTCGATGATGGTCGAGCACAGCAGCATGTTGTAGCGCTGGGCCACGAAGTCGCGCATCACGCGCTCCAGCTCGCGCTCGGGCATCTGGCCGTGCGCCACGGCGATGCGGGCCTCGGGCAGGATTTCTTCGAGCTTCTGGCGCCGGTTCTCGATGGTCTCGACCTCGTTGTGCAGGAAGTAGACCTGCCCGCCGCGCTTCAATTCGCGCAGCACGGCTTCGCGGATCACGCCCGTGCCCTCGTTGCGCACGAAGGTCTTGATGGCCAGGCGGCGCTGCGGCGCGGTGGCGATCACGCTCAGGTCGCGCAGGCCTTCGAGCGCCATGCCCAGTGTGCGCGGGATCGGCGTGGCGGTGAGCGTGAGCACGTCGACCTCGGCGCGCATCGCCTTCATCGCCTCCTTGTGGCGCACGCCGAAACGGTGCTCCTCGTCGATGATGAGCAGGCCCAGGTTCTTGAACTTGACCGACTGCGAGAGCAGCTTGTGCGTGCCCACCACGATGTCGACCTGGCCTTCGGCCAGGCCCTTGGCGGCGGCCGTGATTTCCTTGGCCGAGCGGAAGCGGCTCATCTCGGCCACCTTCACCGGCCACTTGGCAAAGCGGTCGACCAGCGTCTGGTAATGCTGCTCGGCCAGCAGCGTGGTGGGCGCGAGAAACGCCACCTGCTTGCCGCCGGTGACGGCGATGAAGGCGGCGCGCAGCGCGACCTCGGTCTTGCCGAAGCCCACGTCGCCGCACACGAGGCGGTCCATCGGTTGGGGCGAGATCATGTCCTGCACCACGGCGTGGATGGCGGCCTTCTGGTCGGCGGTTTCCTGGAAGCCGAAGTCGTTGGCGAACACCTCGTAGTCGGCCGGCGAGTAGCGGAAGGCATGGCCTTCGCGCGCGGCGCGGCGGGCGTAGATGTTGAGCAGCTCGGCGGCCGAGTCGCGCACCTGTTCGGCGGCCTTGCGCTTGGCCTTTTCCCACTGGCCGGAGCCCAGCTTGTGCAGCGGCGCCTCGTCGGCGCTGACGCCGGTGTAGCGGCTGATCTGGTGCAGCTGGCTCACGGGCACGTAGAGCGTGGCTTTGTCGGCGTACTCCAGGTGCAGCATTTCCTGCAGCAGCGGCTTGCCGTCGGCATCCGTGCCCTGGCCCAGGTCCATGTGGATCAGGCCGCGGTAGCGGCCGATGCCGTGCGCGCTATGGACCACCGGGTCGCCCACGTTGAGTTCGGACAGGTCCTTGATCAGCGCCTCGACGTCGCTGACCTGTTCCTGCTTCTTGTTGCGCCGGCGCGTGGTGGGCGCGGTGGCGAACAGCTCGGTCTCGGTGACGAAGTCGATCGCCTGTTCGCGCCACGCGAAGCCCGAGGCCAGCGCGGCGGTGGCGATGCCGATCTTTTCGTCGCCCGAGGCTTCGAACTCGGCCAGCGAGTCGAAGGCCGGCGGGTTCACGCCGCTGGCGCGCAGGAAGTCGAGCAGGCTCTCGCGGCGGCCGTCGCTCTCGGCGATGAGCAGCACGCGGTGCGGCGTGGCGGCGATGTGGGCCTTCAGGCCGACCAGCGGGTCTTCGGCGCCGCGCACGACGGCAAAGGGCGGCAGCTTGTCGAACTCGGCGTAGGGCGCGTCGGTGGCGATGTCGCCGCGAATGGCGAGCTGCGCGTGCGGCTTGGCGCGCTGGTAGAACTGCTCGGCGTTGAGGAACAGCGCCTCGGGCGGCAGCGCGGGGCGCTCGGGGTCGCCCTGCACCAGGCGGTAGCGCTCGTTGGTGTCCTGCCAGAAATGCTGGAACGCGGGTTCGAGGTCGCCGTGCAGCACGACGGTGGCGTCGGGGCCGAGGTAGTCGAACACCGTGGCCGTCTCGTCGAAGAACAGCGGCAGGTAGTACTCGATGCCGGCGGTGGCCACGCCGTTGCCCATGTCCTTGTAGATGCGGCTCTTGGTCGGGTCGCCCTCGAGCAGTTCGCGCCAGCGGCTGCGAAAGCGCGCGCGGGCGTCGTCGTCCATCGGGAACTCGCGGCCCGGCAGCAGGCGCACCTCGGGCACGGGATACAGGCTGCGCTGGGTGTCGGGGTCGAAGGTGCGGATGGAGTCGATCTCGTCGTCGAACAGGTCGACGCGAAACGGCACCGGCGAGCCCATCGGGAACAGGTCGATCAGGCCGCCGCGCACCGCGTACTCGCCCGGGCTCACCACCTGCGTGACGTGGCTGTAGCCGGCCAGCGTGAGCTGCGCCTTGAGCTTGGACTCCTGCAGCTTCTGCTTGGCCTTGAACTGGAAGGTGTAGCCGGCCAGGAAGGCCGGCGGCGCCAGCCGGTACAGCGCGGTGGTGGCGGGCACCAGCACCACGTCGGCCTCTTTCTGGCTGATGCGCCACAGCGTGGCCAGGCGCTCGCTGATCAGGTCCTGGTGCGGCGAGAAGCTGTCGTAGGGCAGCGTTTCCCAGTCGGGGAACAGGGCGCAGCGCAGCTCGGGGGCGAAGAAGGCGATTTCGTCGATGAGCCGCTGGGCGTCGTTCGCGTCGGCGGTGAACATCGCGGTGGCGCGCCCCGCGGCCTTCTCGCGCATGCCGAGCTGGGCCAGCATCAGCGCATCGGCCGACAACGGGGGACGCGGCAGCGTGAAACGCTTGCCCGCCGGGAGAAGGGGGAGGTCCATGGAGCGGTTCGAAAAATGCACGACACCCCGCGCCGGACGGCGAGGGGTGTGCGAATGTCAATTCTAGAATGGCGGCCCCTTATCCGCTTGTCGGCCATCGGCCCGTGCCGCACCCTCCATGTCTTCTTCCCGTTTCTACGTGCTGATCCCCTGTGCCGGTTCCGGCCACCGCGCCGGCGGCGCGCAGCCCAAGCAGTACCGGCGTCTGGCGGGCCAGTCGATGGTGGCCCACACGGTGGACGCGTTCCGTGCGCTGGCCGGGCGTTTCGCGGGCGTGGCCGTGGTGGTGTCGCCCGACGACCGCGAGGTGCAGACGGCGCTGCCGCGCTTCCCCGTGACCGGCGAGTACCTGCTGCGCGTGGGCGGCCTGACGCGCGCCGCTTCGGTGCGCAACGGCCTGGCGGCGCTGCGCCAGAAGGGCGCCGGGCCGCACGACTGGGTGCTGGTGCACGACGCGGCGCGCTGCCTGGTCACGTCCAGCCAGATCGAGGCGCTCATCGCCGCCTGCGAGCACGATGCCGTCGGCGGCCTGCTGGCGCAGCGGCTGGCCGACACGCTGAAGGTGTCGTCGACCGACAGCCGCTCGACCCAGACCCTGCCGCGCGCCGACAAGTGGCTGGCCCAGACGCCGCAGATGTTCCGCATCGGCATGCTGCTCGACGCACTGGAGCGCGTGGGCGACGTGGTGACCGACGAGGCCAGCGCCATCGAGACCCTCGGCCTGGCGCCGCTGCTGGTGCCCGGCAGCGCGCAGAACTTCAAGGTCACCTTCCCCGAAGATTTCGCACTGGCCGAGGCGGTGCTGCTCGGCCGCAAGAAGGCCATGGCATGACGACGACACCGTTCAACATCCGCATCGGCGAAGGCTGGGACGTCCACCAGCTGGTGGCGGGGCGCAAGCTCATCCTGGGTGGCATCGAGGTGCCGCACACCACCGGCCTGCTCGGGCATTCGGACGCCGACGTGCTGCTGCACGCCATCACCGACGCGCTGCTCGGCGGGGCCGGGCTGGGCGACATCGGCCGGCATTTTCCCGACACCGACGCCCAGTTCCGCGGCGCCGATTCGGCCGTGCTGCTGGCCGAGGCGGCGCGCCGCGTGCGGGCCGCCGGCTGGGAAATCGGCAACGTCGACAGCACCGTGATCGCCCAGGCGCCCAAGCTGGCGCCGCACATCCCGGCCATGTGCCAGCGCATCGCCGACACGCTGGGCATCGCGCTCGATCAGGTCAATGTGAAAGCCAAGACGGCCGAGAAGCTCGGCCCGGTGGGCGAGGGCCGGGCGATGGAAGCCCGTGCCGCGGTGCTGCTGCACCGCTGAACCCGGGGTTCTTCTTCAGGCGACCTGTTTCTTGCCCGGCACCTCGCCGGGCTTGCTGCTGCCCGCCGGCATCGCGCGGGGCATCCGGATGTGGGCTGCGAGGCCCCGGCCCGGCGTGCTGGTGAGCGCGAAGGTGCCGCCCATGCGCTCGATGTTCTTCGCCACGATCGACAGCCCCAGGCCGGCGCCGGCCGCCGAGGTGCGCGCTGCGTCGCCGCGGAAGAAGGGCTTGGTCAGCTGCACGAGCAGGGCGGGCTCGACGCCCGCGCCGTGGTCGCGCACCTTGATCAGCACCGCGTCGTTGTTGGCCTGCGCCTGGATCGTGACGTCGGCCACGCCGGTCGACGGCGTCTTGCCGTAGCGCCGGGCGTTCTCGACCAGGTTGGAGATCACGCGCGTGAGCTCCACCTCGTCGCCCATCACCTTCAGGTCGGCGGGCACGTCGACGTGGATGTTCATCTCTTCGTAGTCCTGCACGGCGTAGGTGCAGGCGTCGATCACGTCGCGCAGCAGCACGGGGCGCTGGTCGACATGGTCGGGGCGGGCGTAGTCGAGGAACTTGTCGATGATCGCGTCGAGCTGCGCGATGTCGGCGGCCATGTGGTCGCGCGCGTCTTCGTCGGCCACGCTCATCTCGGTCTCGAGCCGCAGCCGCGCCAGCGGCGTGCGCAGGTCGTGCGAGATGCCGGCCAGCATGATGGCGCGGTCCTGCTCGATCTTGGCGAGCTGGTCGGCCATGCGGTTGAAGCCGATGTTCACCGCGCGGATCTCGTTGGTGCGGGCGCGCTCGTCGAGCCGGTGCGCCTCGTACTCGCCCTCGCGCACCTGCAAGGTGGCGCGCGACAGCTGCTTGAGCGGCAGGTTGATGAGTCGCGTGATCAGCGCCGCGCCCGCGAGCGACAGCGCCATCGCCGTGCTGAGCCAGACCAGCCAGGTGCGCCCGCCCACGCGGCTGAAGCGCGTGGGGTCTAGCAGCAGCCAGTAGGTGTCGCTCTCGATGGTGAAGCCGATCCACAGGCCCGGCTCGTCGTTCACGCGGCTGGCCACCGTGGTGCCTTCGCCCAGCTGGGCGATCAGCTCTTCGGTGACGCGTTCGTCGAGCGCGCCGCTGGTGTAGGGCTGGAAGCGGTCGTTGGGCTCGCGCGGCAGGATGCGTACGCCTTCCTGGTCGGCCAGCGTCTTGATCAGCGAGACCCGCGTGATCGCGTCCGAGTACACCAGCGCCGCGCGTGTGAGGTTCACGAGCGAGGCGATCTGGTGTCCGGTCTGGATGGCGCGTGGCTCGTACTCGAGCGAGCGGAAGGTCTGCAGCCACGCGACCGTGCAGCCGATCAGCAGCAGTGCGAGCAGAAAGAAGGTGCGCCAGAAAAGGCTGAAGCCCAGCTTGAGGCCGGGGCGGCGGTCACGCTGCGCGCTCGCTTCGAGCGGGCTCGGCATCGTGACTTGCGCACCGTCCTCCTGGGCCGGGTCAGGTCGGGCGGAATGGAGGCCGATGGCCACCTCTCAGCGGATCGTCAGGCCGTGCCGTCCGGCACGAACACGTAGCCCACGCCCCAGACGGTCTGGATGTAGCGCGGCGCCGCGGCGTCGGACTCGACCAGCTTGCGCAGGCGCGAGATCTGCACGTCCAGGCTGCGGTCGAAGGGCTCGAATTCGCGGCCGCGTGCCAGCTGGGCCAGCTTTTCGCGCGACAGCGGCTGGCGCGGGTGGCGCACCAGCGCCTTCAGCATCGCGAACTCGCCGGTGGTCAGCGAGAGTTCTTCGCCGTCCTTCTTCAGGGTGCGCGAGCCGAGGTCGAAGGCGAACGGGCCGAAGGTGACGGTCTCGTTCTCGGTGGAGGGGGCGCCGGGCGCCTCGAGCGGCGGACGGCGGCGCAGCACGGCGTGCACGCGGGCCAGCAGTTCGCGCGGGTTGAAGGGCTTGCCGAGGTAGTCGTCGGCGCCGACTTCGAGACCGACGATGCGGTCCACGTCCTCACCCTTGGCGGTGAGCATGATGATCGGCGTGCGGTCGTTGGCGGCACGCAGACGGCGGCACACGGAGAGGCCGTCTTCGCCGGGCATCATCAGGTCGAGCACGATCAGGTCGACCGTGTCGCGCAACAGGATGCGGTTGAGCGCCTTGCCGTCCTCGGCCACGATCACTTCGAATCCTTCCTGCGTCAGGTAGCGGCGCAGCAGGTCGCGGATGCGGGCGTCGTCGTCGACGATCACGATCTTGTCGGTGCGAGCGGGAACTTGAGTCATTTCTACAACGTTGAATTTGTAACAGCGCCGATTCTGAAGGCGTTAGGACCCCATTGCTGCCGAATTCCGTAGTGGTTGACACTAAGTTACACAACTTGCGGCCGCTCGCCGTCTGGTCATCCGGGCTTTGCCCGGCGGTGGCACAGTCCGTGCTGCCTTATGACGATTGCGCGATGAGACCTTCTTTTTCTGCCTTGCCTCTGCTTTTTTTCGCATGCGCCTGTGGTGCGACGTCCGTCGCTTCCGAAGGGTTTTTGCGGGTCAGTGAAGGGCGCCGCAGCGAAGTGCGCGATGCCGTGGCCGCGCACCGGGCGGCCCAGCGGGAAGAGCAGCGCCGCGGCGAAGCGCTGGCGGGGCGCCGTCTCACGGCGGGTGAACTGTTCGAGTTGAGGCAGCAGGTCCGGGGGCAGTGGGTGCCCGCGGGAACGGGGGTACTTCTGAATTCGGCAGAATCACAGCCTGCCGAGCGCATCGTGCCGGTACCGCAGCCCGTCGCCAGTCCGCAAACCGCGCCGCGCAGCCTGCGCCACTGAAGAAGAAGGCGCGGGCGAGGGCTTTTCCTCGCATCCACCAGGGAGAAATCTGTCTTGAAGACTGTTCAATTGATCGCGGCCTGCGCCGCGTTGACCTTTGCCGGCGCCGCCTTGGCCCAGAATGCCGTCATGCCTGCTCCACAAAACGTGCTCCAGCTGTCGGCCTCCGGCACCGTCGAAGTTCAGCAAGACCTGCTGAGCATGACCCTCGTCACCACGCGCGACGCCGCCGAGGCGGGCACCGTGCAGACCCAGCTCAAGACGGCGCTCGATGCCGCGCTGGCCGAGGCCAAGAAGAACGCGCAGCCGGGCCAGCTCGACGTGCGCACCGGCAACTTCAGTCTCTCGCCGCGCTACACCAAGGACGGCAAGATCAACGGCTGGCAGGGTTCGACCGAGCTCGTGCTAGAGGGCCGCGACTTCGCGCGCATCACCCAGACGGCCGGGCGCATCAGCACGCTCAGCGTGGGCAACGTCGGTTTCGGCCTGAGCCGCGAGCAGCGCGCCAAGACCGAGACTGAGGCGCAGAACATCGCCATCGACAACTTCAAGCAGAAGGCCGGCGAGCTGGCCAAGGGCTTCGGCTTTGGCGGCTACACGCTGCGCGAGGTGTCGGTGAACGCGAACGACAGCGGCCCGATCCGCCCGCGCGTGATGGCCATGCAGGCCAAGTCGTTCTCGGCCGCCGATTCGGCCGTGCCGGTGGAAGCGGGCAAGACCAGCGTGGTCGTGAACGTCTCCGGCTCGGTGCAGCTCAAGTAGGAAGACAAAGAGCGAAGCGCCGGCGGACGAGTGCCGCCGACGTTTTTTTGTTGTCTCTGTTTATTTACTGAGCCGTCCAGCCGCCATCCATGGCCCAGGCGACGCCCCGCACCTGATCGGCGGCGGGAGAGCTCAGGAAGACGGCCAGCCCGCCCAGTTGCTCGACCGTCGTGAACTGCAGCGAGGGCTGCTTTTCACCCAGCAATTCGTTCTGCGCCTGGAGGGCTGAAATGCCTTCGCGGGCCGCGCGGTCGTCGATCTGCTTTTGCACCAGCGCCGTGAGCACCCAGCCCGGGCTGATCGCGTTGCAGGTGACGCCGGTGGTGGCGGTTTCGAGCGCCACCGACTTGGTCAGGCCGACGATGCCGTGCTTGGCTGCGACATAGGCCGACTTCTGCGCCGAGGCCACGAGCCCGTGCGCCGACGCCACGTTGATGATGCGGCCCCAGTTGGCCTCGCGCATCGCGGGGATCGCCAGGCGCGTCGTGTGGAAGGCGCTCGTGAGGTTGATCGCGAGGATCGCGTCCCAGCGTTCGGTCGGGAAGTCCTCGACCTTGGCCACGTGCTGGATGCCGGCGTTGTTGACGAGGATGTCGACACGGCCGAACTTCGACGCGGCGAAGTTCATCATGTCCTCGATCTGGTCGGGCTTGCTCATGTCGGCCCCGTGGTACTCGGCGCGCACGCCGAGCGCCTCGATCTGGGCCTTGGGGGTGTCGGCGTCGCCGAAACCGTTGAGCACGATGTGTGCGCCCTGTTGGGCCAGCGCCTTGGCGATGGCGAAGCCAATGCCACTGGTGGACCCCGTGACAAGCGCGGTTTTGCCTTTGAGCATGAAGATCAATCTCCGGATGAATTAGGATGCAACGAGACCATTATCCGCACCCGAACCCCTCCGTTTCCATGACAGAACCGACCCTTCACGACGTGGCCTGCAACGACGCCCAGGGCGGTCATCGCATGGCCTATTGGCAATGGGGCGACGCGCACAGCGCACATGTCGTGGTCTGCGTGCACGGGCTGACCCGGCAGGGGCGCGATTTCGACGTGCTCGCGCAGGCCATCGTGGCGCGCGCGGGCGGCGATGTGCGCGTGGTCTGTCCCGACGTGGTCGGGCGCGGCCGAAGCGACTGGCTGCGCGACCCTGCTTTCTATCAAGTGCCTGTGTATGCAGCCGACATGGTGGCGCTGATCGCGCAGCTGCACGGCGAGCATCCCATCGACACGCTCGACTACGTCGGCACCAGCATGGGCGGGCTGATCGGCTTCGTGCTGGCCGGCCACAAGGAGCTGCCGTTGCCACGGCCCATTCGCCGTTTCGTCGCGAACGATGTCGGCCCCACGGTCGAGCCCGCTGCCATCCAGCGCATCGGCGCGTATGTGGGCAAGAGTGGCCAGTTTCCGAGCGTGCAGGCCGCGGCCGACGCGATGTGGGCCCTGTCGACCACCTTCGGGCCGCACACGCCGGACCAGTGGCGGGCCCTGTCGCAGCACATGGTGGTGCCGGCGTCCGAGCGCAGCGCCGACGGTGCCGCCAAGACCGCCAGTGCCGGCCCGGTGGGCGAGGGCGCCTGGTTGCTGCACTACGACCCGGCCATCGGCGTGCCGTTGCGCGCCATCACGCCGGAGATCGCGGCGCAGGGCGGGGCGGTGATGTGGAGCCTGTACGACGCCATCGAGGCGCGCACGCTGCTCACGCGCGGCGCGGTGTCCGACCTGCTGTCGCCCGAGACGGCGGCGGCGATGACGCAGCGCGGGCCGCGTGCCACGCTCGTCGAGTTCGAGGGCGTGGGCCACGCGCCGACTTTCGTCGATCCCGCACAGGTCGCCGTCGTCACGAATTTCCTGTTCGATTGAGGGCATCGTGAAGCGAGAGTCTGCGAACCTTCAGACGGCACCCCTGTCCGACGGCGTCATGGTCGATTACCCGCTGTCGGCCGCCACGGCCGACCGCTCGCCGGTCATGGAGAACATGCTGGCGCGCGCCCGCGCGTTCGCCGAACCGCTGATTGCCGACGAAAAGCTCGACACCGGCGAGAACACGCTGGCGCACGCCGATGCGGTGGCCGCCATCGTTGCGAAGATGGGCGGCTCCGAGGCGATGCAGGCCGCGAGCTACCTCGTGTATTCGTGCCAGCACCTGAACCGCCCGCAGGAAGTGATCGCCAAGGTTTTCGGCGACAACTTCGCGGCGCTCGCGGTCGAGACCACCAAGCTCGTGCGCGTGCAGGAGCAGGCGCGCACGGCTTCGCAAGGGCACCACGCCGAAGGCGCCGGCGCGCAGACCGAGAACGTGCGCAAGATGCTGCTGGCGTTCTCGCGCGACTTGCGCGTGGTCATGCTGCGGCTGGCCTCGCGCCTGCAGACGCTGCGGCACGCGGCAGCCAGCAAGCAGCCCGCGCCCGAGAGCGTGGCGCGCGAGTCGCTGCAGGTGTTTGCGCCGCTCGCGAACCGGCTGGGCATCTGGCAGGTGAAGTGGGAGATCGAAGACCTCTCGTTCCGCTTTCTCGAGCCCGAGACCTACAAGCTGATCGCGCGGCTGCTCGACGAGAAGCGCATCGAGCGCGAAGGCCACGTCGAGCAGTTGCGTTCGCAGCTGGAGCACGAACTGCAGGCCGAAGGCGTCAAGGCCACGGTGCAGGGACGCCCGAAGAACATCTACAGCATCGTCAAGAAGATGCGCGGCAAGTCGCTCGACTTCGAGCAGGTCTTCGACATCCTCGCGCTGCGCGTGGTGGTGCCGGACGTGAAGGACTGCTATGCCGCGCTGGCCTGGGTGCACTCGCACTTCCAGCCCATCGACGAGGAGTTCGACGACTACATCGCGCGGCCCAAGCCCAACGGCTACCAGTCGCTGCACACGGTGGTGCGCGAGATCGTCGACGGCAAGGTGGGCAAGCCGATCGAGATCCAGATCCGCACCGAGGAAATGCACGACCACGCCGAGCATGGCGTGGCCGCGCACTGGGCCTACAAGGAAGCGGGCCACAAGGGCTACGCCGGTGTCTGGGCCAGCGGCGAGTACGACGCCAAGATCGCCGTGCTGCGCCAGCTGCTGGCCTGGGAGCGCGACCTGTCGGGCGGGCTGCAGGGGCAGGGGCTGTTCGACGACCGCATCTATGTGCTCACGCCCGATGCCGCCATCGTCGAGTTGCCGCAGGGCGCGACGCCGGTCGACTTCGCCTACACGGTGCACACGACGCTGGGGCATCGCTGCCGCGGTGCGCGTGTCGATGGCGCGATGGTGCCGCTGAACACGCCGCTGTCGAACGGGCAGACGGTCGAGATCATGGCGGCCAAGGAAGGCGGTCCGTCGCGCGACTGGCTGAATGCCGAACTGGGTTATCTGGCGAGCCACCGCGCACGCGCCAAGGTGCGTGCCTGGTTCAACGCACAGATCACGCACGAGACCGTGGCGCGTGGACGCGAAGCCGTCGAGAAGCTGCTGCAGCGCGAAGGCAAGACGGCCATGCGGCTCGAAGACCTGGCGTCGCAACTCGGCTTCAAGTCGGCGGATCATCTGTTCGAGGTGGTCGGCAAGGACGAGTTTTCGCTGCGCAACATCGAGACGCTGCTGCGTCCGCCTGAGCCGGCGCTGAACCCTGACGACGGCGTGCAGATCAAGAAGGCGCGCGGCAGCGAGAAGTCGGGCAAGGGCGGCGTGCTCGTGGTGGGCGTGTCGTCGCTGATGACGCAGCTCGCCAAGTGCTGCAAGCCGGCGCCGCCGGATGCAATCCGTGGCTTCGTCACACGTGGCCATGGTGTCAGCGTGCATCGCGCGGATTGCAGCAACTTCCGCACGATGGCCGCGAAGGACGGCGAACGCGTGATCGATGTCGAATGGGGCCTGCCGAAGAAGGGCGCGGATGCACCGGTCTATGCAGTGGATGTGGCTGTGGAAGCAGCCGACCGCCAGGGTTTGCTGCGCGATATTTCCGATGTGTTCGCACGCGAGAAGATGAACGTGATCGGCGTGCAGACGCAGTCGATCAAGGGCACAGCCTGGATGACTTTCACCGTGGAAATCGCCGATGCAGCGCGTCTGACGCAGGTGTTGAGTGTGGTGACTGCAGTGACTGGCGTGCGATCTGCACGTCGGCGCTGAAAAGGGCCATTTCTCCTGCTATACTCGATGCTTCTCTTAGGCGCGTAGCTCAGTTGGTTAGAGCACCACCTTGACATGGTGGGGGTCGTTGGTTCGAATCCAATCGCGCCTACCAAATTCAAACACGGGTTGCAGCGATTTCGCTGCAACCCGTTCGTCGTTTGGACGACGTGTTTGTCTCTGGATCAGCCCGGTCGTCCTGAGTGATCGGCGCAAGCGAAAACCCCTTTCACGGGCGGCCCTTCGCGCGGTGCAGGCAAGGTGCCTGAGCCATGTGGTTGTGCTACCTTGAGTGGTCTGCCAACCTTCTCGAATTTCCTTGATAAGCGATCTGATGAATACGCGATCAACGCCAGTTGATCGGGCGCACGCCGACCACCGCGTGGCCGCATTGCTCAAGCAAGCCCCTCTTGAATTCGCGCGCGCGGTCTACGGCATCAATGACCTTGCCGCCGGCCGTGCCGACACCATGGCCGCACGCGAAGTGGCGCGTGCGCAACGACAGGGCATGCCGGTGACCGAGGAGCGCGCCGAGCAGCGCGCACGCGCCTATCTTCCGACGGCGGGGCAGGAGCATTGCCCCCGGTGCTGGGTTGTCTACGGGCAGAAGATCCCGCTGCGATTCAGGCTGTCGACCCCGGAGCGTCCCGAAACTGCAGCGTGTCATGCGTGCGGTGCCGAGTACGCGACCGCGTCGGATGCTTGAAGAAGAATCACGGTCAGGGTAAACCTTGTCGCGATGCAGCAAAACCGCTCCCTAGAATCATCCGATGACATGGGCGTCCATGTGAAGGAGTCTGTAGTGCAGAGCAAGAAGTCCGGGGTGAAGCCGGTCCAGCGTGTGATCAAGAAGTACCCCAACCGACGGCTCTACGACACGGAGACATCCACGTACATCACGCTGACCGAGGTCAAGCAGCTGGTGATCAAGAACGCGCAGTTCGTGGTGCGCGACGCCAAGACCGGCGACGATCTCACGCGCAGCATCCTGCTGCAGATCATCCTGGAAGAAGAAGCCGGTGGCGCGCCGATGTTCACCGAGCAGGTGCTGGCCAACATCATCCGTTTCTATGGTCAGGCCATGCAGGGCTACATGGGCCCGTACCTCGAGAAGAACATCCAGGCCATGACCGAGATGCAGGCCCAGCTCGCCGAAAAGGCCGAAGGCCTGACGCCCGAGATGTGGTCGCGTTTCATGACCATGCAGTCGCCGATGATCCAGGGGCTGATGGGCAACTACGTCGAGCAATCGAAGAACGTCTTCCTGCAGATGCAGGAGCAGATGCAGAAAAACACCGAGCAGGTGCTGGGCGCCTTTGGCATCAAGCGCCCCTGAGCGCCGCGCGGCGGCCCCGCCCGAATGGGGTGACTGCCCGATGAATGCCCCGCTGTCACCGATAGCTGGGACAATAGAGGCCTATGAGCGAAGTTGCCTCCCCTGAACGTACCGTCACGCCGACCGCCCCCAAGGTCGGCTTCGTCAGCCTTGGTTGTCCCAAGGCCTTGACCGATTCCGAATTGATCCTGACCCAGCTGAGTGCCGAGGGGTATCAAACCGCCAAGACTTTCGAGGGCGCCGACCTCGTGATCGTCAACACCTGCGGCTTCATCGACGATGCCGTGAAGGAAAGCCTGGACACCATCGGCGAAGCCCTCGCCGAGAACGGCCGCGTGATCGTCACCGGCTGCCTGGGCGCCAAGACCGGTGACCAGGGCGGCAACCTCGTGCGCCAGATGCACCCCAGCGTGCTGGCCGTCACCGGTCCGCATGCCACGCAGGAGGTGATGGACGCGGTGCACGCCAACCTGCCGAAGCCGCACGATCCGTTCATCGACCTCGTGCCGAACACCTTCGGCGTGGCCGGCCTCAAGCTGACGCCACGGCACTACGCTTATCTGAAGATCAGCGAAGGCTGCAACCACCGCTGCACCTTCTGCATCATTCCCTCGATGCGCGGCGACCTGGTCTCGCGTCCGGTGGGTGATGTGCTCAGCGAAGCCAAGGCCCTGTTCGAGGGTGGGGTGAAAGAGCTGCTGGTGATCAGCCAGGACACCTCGGCCTACGGCGTCGACGTGAAGTACCGCACCGGCTTCTGGGACGGCAAGCCCGTCAAGACCCGCATGCTCGAACTCGTGCGCACGCTGGGCGAAATTGCCGAGCCGTATGGCGCCTGGGTGCGTCTGCACTACGTGTACCCGTATCCGAGCGTCGACGAAATCATTCCGTTGATGGCGAGCGGCCTGGTGCTGCCGTACCTCGACGTGCCGCTGCAACACAGCCACCCCGATGTGCTCAAACGCATGAAGCGGCCGGCCAGCGGTGAGAAGAACCTGGAGCGGATCGCACGCTGGCGCGAGGTCTGCCCTGAACTCGTGATCCGCAGCACCTTCATCGCCGGCTTTCCGGGCGAGACGGAGCAGGAGTTCGAACACCTGCTCGACTTCATCCGCGAAGCCGAGATCGACCGTGCGGGCTGCTTTGCCTACAGCCCGGTCGAAGGCGCCACCGCCAACGACATTCCGGGCATGCTGCCCGAGGCCGAGCGCGAAGCGCGCCGCGCCCGCTTCATGGAGGTGGCCGAGGCCGTGTCGATCTCCAAGCTGCAAAAGCGCATCGGCTCGACCATGCAGGTGCTGGTCGATTCGGCGCCGGCACTGGGCCGCAAGGGTGGGGTGGGACGTACGTACGCCGATGCACCGGAGATCGACGGCACTGTTCGCCTCCTGCCGCCCGAGAAGATCAGCAAGACGATGAAGGTCGGCGAGTTCACGCGTGCACGCATCGTGGGCGCCGAAGGCCACGACCTGATCGCGTTGCCCGTTTGATGCGCCTGATTCAAACGGCCAAGAAAAAAGCCACCGGAGGCCGGTGGCTTTTTATAGAAGACCTGGTAAGGGTCTGTTCAATCTTGGTGCCCAGAAGAGGACTCGAACCTCCACGATGTTACTCGCTAGTACCTGAAACTAGTGCGTCTACCAATTCCGCCATCTGGGCTAATTTTGCTTCTCAGCAAAGACTACGATTATATACACAAATTTGGCGCGCTCTTTTGAGCGTGTCGAAATTTCAACTTCTGCGCGACATCGCTCGTGCGGCGGATGTCCTGCCGAAGGCGGGTGGGTGCGATCGTGCGTGCATGGCCGGCATCAAGGGGCGTGATCTGACGATCGCGTCGCCCGTTTGATGCAGTTTCGAGCGGCCATGAAAAAAGCCACCGGAGACCGGTGGCTTCAATCGGATGACCTGGTAAAGGTCTGTTTAAACTTGGTGCCCAGAAGAGGACTCGAACCTCCACGATGTTACTCGCTAGTACCTGAAACTAGTGCGTCTACCAATTCCGCCATCTGGGCCCACATGACTGCAGAAGCAGCCACGTTTTGAATTTCAGGAAAGAAGGAGATCATATCAAAAATAATGTCACTTCCAGCAGCTTGTTGGATGAAATCGAAGGAACTGTTCAAGGACATCGCGACGGGCACGGCTTCGTGCAACGCGACGACGGCGAGGCAGATATCTACCTGCCGCCGAATGAGATGCGCGCGGTGCTGCACAAGGATCGCGTCAAGGCGCGCATCGTGCGACAGGACCGCCGCGGCCGCCCCGAGGGGCGCGTGGTCGAGATCGTCGAGCGACCCGAGCAGCCCATCATCGGCCGCCTGTTGCACGAAGGCGGGATCTGGCTCGTTGCACCGGAAGACAAGCGCTACGGCCAGGACGTCCTGATCCCGAAGGGCGCGACCGGCCCCGCCAAGGTCGGCCAGGTCGTGGTCGTTCAGCTCACCGAGCCGCCGGCCTTGTTCGGCCAGCCCGTGGGCCGGGTGAAAGAAGTGCTGGGCGAGATCGACGACCCCGGCATGGAAATCGAGATCGCCGTGCGCAAGTACGGCGTGCCGCATGAGTTTTCCGCGGAGTGCCTGGCGCAGGCCAAGGCCCTGCCCGAGAAGGTGCGCCCCGCCGACAAGAAGGGCCGCATCGACCTCACTGACGTGCCGCTCGTCACCATCGACGGCGAAGATGCCCGTGACTTCGACGACGCCGTGTACTGCGAGCCTGCGAAGGTGGGCCGCGGCAAGGGCTGGCGCCTGCTGGTCGCCATCGCCGACGTCAGCGCCTATGTGCAGACCGGTTCGGCCATCGACATCGATGCGTACGACCGCGCCACCAGCGTCTACTTCCCGCGCCGCGTGATTCCGATGCTGCCCGAGAAGCTGTCGAACGGCCTGTGCTCGCTCAACCCCGAGGTCGAGCGCCTGTGCATGGTGTGCGACATGCTGGTTGCCGCCGATGGCGAGATCTACGCCTACCAGTTCTATCCGGCCGTGATGTTCAGCCATGCGCGCTTCACGTACACCGAAGTCGCGGCCATCCTCGGCAACACGCGCGGGCCCGAAGCGGCCAAGCGCAAGGACCGCGTCAAGGACCTGCTGAACCTCGCCGACGTCTACAAGGCCCTGCTCAAGCAGCGCGGCAAGCGCGGCGCGGTCGACTTCGAAACCACCGAGACGCAGATCATCTGCGACGACGCCGGCCGCATCGAGAAGATCGTGCCGCGCACGCGCAACGAGGCGCACCGCCTGATCGAGGAGGCGATGCTCGCCGCCAACGTCTGCAGCGCCGATTTCATCGCCGAAGGCAAGCACCCGGGCCTGTTCCGTGTGCACGAAGGCCCGACGCCCGAGAAGAAGGAAATCCTGCGCGGCTATCTGAAGGCGATGGGCGTCGGCCTGAGCATCACCGACGAGCCGCGTCCCGGCGAGTTCCAGGCGATCGCCGAAGCCACCAAGGAACGCCCCGACGCGCAGCAGATCCACACCATGCTGCTGCGCTCGATGCAGCAGGCGATCTACACGCCGATCAACAGCGGCCACTTCGGCCTGGCCTACGAGGCCTACACGCACTTCACCAGCCCGATCCGTCGCTATCCCGACCTGCTGGTGCACCGGGTGATCAAGGCGATCCTCGGCAAGACGCGTTACCAGTTGCCGATGCTGCCCACGCCCGGCGAGGCGCATGCCAAGCTGGCCAAGCGGCTCGCTTCGCGCGTCAAGGCGCCGACGAACAAGCCGCAGAAGGCGACCGTCGCGCCCAGCAAGGAAGTGCTGGCCTGGGAAGCCGCCGGCCTGCATTGCAGCGCCAACGAGCGCCGCGCCGACGAGGCCAGCCGCGACGTCGAGGCCTGGCTCAAGTGCAAGTACATGCGCGAGCACCTCGGCGAGGAGTACGGCGGCGTGGTCACGGCGGCCACCACCTTCGGCATCTTCGTCACGCTCGATGCGATGTACGTCGAAGGCCTGGTCCACATCACCGAACTTGGCGGCGAGTACTTCAAGTTCGACGAGATGCGTCAGGAGTTGCGTGGCGAGCGCACCGGCATTCGCTACGCCATCGGCACGCGGGTGCGCGTGCAGGTGAGCCGCGTCGACCTCGACGGCCGCAAGATCGACTTCCGCCTCGTGCGCGAAGGCGAGGACCTGACCTCGCGCGCCATGAAGGACAAGGGCGGCGCACCGGTGAAGGCGTCGGCCAAGCGAAGCTCCCGCCACAAGGCGGAGGCCGGTGGCGAGTCGCGTTCGGAGCACGGTGGCGGCGGCGCTGCCGCGGTGCCCGCCGGTCCGCAATCGGCCATGCAGGCCTTCAAGTCGGCGGTGAAGAAAGCCGCCAACAAGATGCAGGGCAAGGGCCGCAAGCCCCGCCGCGGATGAGACGCGCCGTGCACACTACCGGTTTACTTGCCGTGTGTATGGATCAGTTGAAAAGGAGACTTGGAGCATGAGCGTGGAAAACAACAAGGGCCGCATCGCGATCGTCACCGGCGCGGGGTCGGGCATCGGCCGCGCGGCCGCGCTGGCCCTGCTGGCGGACGGCTGGAGCGTGGCCCTTGCGGGGCGCCGCCTCGAGCCGCTGGAACAGGTGGCGGAAGAATCGGGCGCCGGTGCGCGCGCCTTCGCGGTGCCCACCGACGTGGCCAATGCCGACTCGGTGCAGGCGCTGTTCGGCGCCACGGTCGAACGCTTCGGGCGCGTCGACCTGCTGTTCAACAACGCCGGCGTGGGCAACCCGCCGGGACCGTTCGAGGACTGGACGCCCGAGCAGTGGAAGGGCGTGGTGGACATCAACCTCACCGGCATGTTCTTCTGCATCCAGCAGGCCTTCCGCACGATGAAGGCGCAGACGCCGCGGGGCGGCCGCATCATCAACAACGGGTCGATCTCGGCGACTACGCCGCGGCCGAATTCCGCCGCCTACACCTCGACCAAGCACGCGGTCGAAGGGCTGACCAAGACCGCTTCGCTCGACGGCCGCAAGTACGACATCGCGGTGGGGCAGGTGGATGTGGGCAATGCCATGACCGAGCTGGCCGCGCGCATGGCCACCGGCGTGCCGCAGGCCAATGGCGAGCTCGCGATCGAGCCACTGATCGACGTCAAGATCGTCGGCCAGTCGGTGCTCTACATGGCGAACCTGCCGCTGGAAGCCAACGTGCTCTTCCACACCATCATGGCGACGAAGATGCCCTTTGTCGGGCGCGGCTAAGCCCAGTGCTCAGGCGGAGGCGCGGCGGGCCAGTGCGCCTGCCGTGAGCGGCGCCGCATCGGCCGGCCACCTGTCGGCGATGTGGCCGTGCTGCCAGACGGCTTCGCATGCCGCTTCGAACGCGGGGCGGCGCATCGCAAGCGCCGCGCCGATCATGCCGGCGAGCACATCGCCGGTGCCTGCGGTGGCAAGGCGGGCATTGCCGGTCGGGTTGATGACCGGCGGCTCGTCGCTCGCGTCGGCAATCATTGTTCCAGATCCCTTGAGCACCGTCACCGCGCCGAAGCGCGACGCCAGCGCGCGGGCCGCGGCCAGGCGGTTGGCTTGCACGTCACCCGTCGTGTCGCCGAGCAGTCGGGCAGCCTCCAATGGATGCGGCGTGAGCACGGTGGGAGCGCTGGTCTGGCCTCGCGCGATCAGTTGCGCCTGAAGTGATGGATCGGCGGCGATGGCGTTGAGCGCGTCGGCGTCGAGCACCAGCGCGGCGGCCGTCGACAGCACGCGCGGCAGCAGTTCGCGCACGGCATCGCCGCCACCGCAGCCGCACACGACCGTCATGCCCGCGAGGTCCAGCGCGTGGGCGTCGCGCAGCATCAGCTCCGGCTGCGAGGTGTCGACCGGCGCTGCGCGGGGATCGAGCAATCCGACGAACACGCGTCCTGCGCCCGCATGGAGCGCGGCCGAGCCGGCCAGCAGCGCGGCGCCGGCCATGCCTGACGCGCCACCGATCACCGCGACATCCCCGTAGCTGCCTTTGTGCGAGGCGTGGGTGCGCCGCTGGATATCGGGCGTGCTTGCGAGGCGGGCCGTCGGTCGCTCCTGGATGAAAGCGCTGCAACCCAGGTCGTCGAACCACACCGTGCCGGCTGCGTCGCGGCCTTGCGCCGTGAACAAGCCAGGTTTCAGTGTGAGGAAGGTGAGGGTGGTGCGGACCGATGCCGGTGCTTGATCTGCGCTGGAGGCCAGCGTGCCAGTGTCGGCATCGAGGCCTGAGGGCACGTCGATGCTGAGCACCGGGGAGGCGCTCGCGTGCATCCGCGCGAGCCATTCGGCCATCGTGCCCGAGGGCGGGCGGGTTGATCCGATGCCGAGTAGCGCATCCATCGCCAGCTCGAAACTTGATGGCGGCTTCGAAGCGAAGGTGACGCCCGCATCGCGCGCACGCTGCAGCGACCCCTTGGCATCCGCTGGCAACCGGCGTTCATCGCCCACGAAGGTGACGACCGGAAAGAAGCCGCGATGACGCAGTTGCGCCGCGGCTTCGAAGCCGTCGCCACCGTTGTTCCCGGGGCCGCAGGCGATCCAGATCGTTCGCGCGTGCGGCGCGAGCGCCATTGCGAGCCGCGCCGCCGCGAGGCCGGCGCGCTGCATCAGTGTGTGAGGGGGGAGGGCGGAGGCTGCTGCCTGCTCGATGCGACGCGTGGCGGCGATGTCGAACAGGTCGGCGGCGCTGGCGGACGTGATGCGATGCATCGAGCCATTGTGCCGCCGACGCCGCGCCTCCTATCATCGACCGATGACGCTCAAGACCTTCGGCTGGTTGCTGGTTCTGCTGCTGGCGTGCCTAGCCGGCTTCGTTGGCACGGCCGCAGCGACGATCGCTGGCGCGGCCTGGGCGGTCGGCCTGCTGATCGTGGTGTGGGGGCTGTTCCTGCTGGCCGAGCTGTTGCGTCGGGTGCCGCTGCGCGACGTCGCCTGGGCCCTGGGCGTGGGCTATGGCATCGGCGTGATCCGGTGGCTCGACGTGCCGGTCGAGGCGGGGTCTGGCACGCAGTGGCTGATGATGGGCCTGGACCTGCTGGTGCTGGTGTTCTTCGGGCTGATCGCGCCGGTGATCCTGGGGTTGATCGCCCAACGCTGGGCGCCCCGGCCCGAACTGCCGATGGAAAAACCGGCCCCCCCCCGAGCAACTGCGTCGCTGGGGTCCTAAAGACTGAGCCGCTCGATCCCCAGGCCTTCGAGGTCGATGCCCGGGTCTTGCCCCCCGATCAGGTCGCCGAGCACGCGCGCGCTGCCGCACGACAACGCCCAGCCGCTCGAGCCGTGACCCAGGTTGAGCCACACGCCGGGAATGCCGCTGGCGCCCAGCACCGGCGGGCCGTCGGGCAGCATCGGCCGGGCGCCCTTCCATTGCTGGATGCCCGATTGCAGCGTGGCTGCGCCCGGAAACCAGTCGTGCAGCACTTTGTAGAGCGTCTGGATCGCGGCCGGGCTCATGGCATCGGGCGAGCCGCCGATCTCGGCGCTGCCGGCCACGCGCACGCGCTGGCCCAGGCGGGAGATCGCGACCTTGTAGCGCTCGTCCATCACCGCGCTGCGCGGCGCATTGAGCGGCTCGCGCACCGGTGCGCTGACCGAGTGGCCGTAGACCGGCGCCAGTGGAATGCGCAATCCCAGCGGACGCAGCAGCGTGGCGGACGACAGGCCGGCGCAGACCACGATGGCGTCGAACTGCAGCGCGTCCGAGCCGCTGGCCAGCGTCAGCGAGGTGGGTGCAGCACGGCTCAAGGGCGCGATGTCGCAGTTGAAGTGGAACTGCGCGCCCAAAGCCTCGGCTTCCCACTTGAGCAGCAGCGCGAACTGGCGGCAGTTCGCGACCTCGTCTTCCGGCAGGTGGATGGCGCCTGCCAGCGGGGTGTCGGGATTGAGCGCGGGCTCAATCAGGCGGGCCTCGTCGGCGTCGATCTCGCGGAACACACTGCCGGCCGACCGCAGCACCTCGAGTCCGGGCTGCACCAGTTTTTTCTCGCGCTTGGAACGCAGCAGCACCAGGTAGCCATCGCTGCGTTCGTAGCTCAGCTCCCGCGCTTCCGTCACCGCGTGCAGCCGGGTGCGGCTGTAGAAAGCCAGCCGCTGCATGCGGGCGCGGTTGGCCAGGTAGGTCTCGAGCTTGCAGGCCTTCTGCCAGCGCGACATCCAGCTGAGGTCGCGCGAACTCAGCGGCCAGCGCAGCTTGATGGCGCCGTGCGAAGACAGCAGCGAGCGCAGCACCTTGCCGCGCATACCCGGTGCGGCCCACGGCGTGACATAACCCGGCGCGACCACGCCGGCGTTGGCAAAGCTGGCCTCTTCGGCGGCGGCGCCGCGGCGTTCGAACACGCTCACTTCATGGCCGTCGGAAACCAGTTCCCAGGCGGTGGTGACGCCGACGATGCCGGCGCCCACGATCGCGATTTTCATTGAAATGTTCTAGATAAAAGAAGCGGCTGACGCCCGTGAGGCGGGCGGTGACAGCGGTTATTTCTGCAGCGTGCGTTCGGCCTGGAGCGCCACCGCGAGCACGGCGTCGTCGTGCATTGCGCCGTGCCACAGCATCAGGCCGACCGGCTGTTCGCCGGCGACGTGGCAGGGCAGAGAAATGGCGCAGCCGTCGAGCATGTTGACGATCGACGGGTTGCGCAGCAGCAGCGCGTTGACGCGGAAGAATTCGTCGTCGCGCTCGGCGCCCGGTGCCACGCTGGCAATGGACGGCGCCGTGATCGGCACGGTCGGCGACACCACGGCGTCGAACGGTGCCAGCGCTTTCTCGACACGGGCGATCCAGTCGCGGCGGGCGCGGACAAGGTCGATGTACTCGTGCGCCTTCATGCCCGCGCCGCGCAGGATGCGCTGCGCCACGCGCGGGTCGTAGCCGGCGCCGCTGCGTTCCAGCAGCAGGCGGTGCCAAGCGTACGACTCGGCCGCCGAGAAGCCGCCGGTGGCGTTGATGCTCTGCAGGTCGGCCAGCTCGGGCAGTTCGATTTCCTGGATGTGGGCACCCGTGGCGCGCAGGGTCGCCAGGGTGCGCTCGAAAGCCGTGGCCACGGCGGGCTCGAGGTCGTCGAGGAAGACGTTCTTCACGACGGCCAGCCGGTAGGCCGACAACGGCGCCGAGCCGGGCGTCACCTGCCGCGCCGAGAGGATCTCGTGCGCGGTGACGGCGTCGCGCACCGAGCGGGTCATGGCGCAGACGGTGTCGAGCGTGGTCGACAGCGGCAGCGCGCCGTCGGCCGGCGTGAGGCGGGCGGTGTTCTTGAAGCCGACGATGCCATTCAGCGCCGCCGGGATGCGGATCGAGCCGCCGGTGTCGGAGCCCAGGCCGATGAAGGCTGCGCCGCTCGCCACCGAAATCGCCGCGCCGGACGACGAGCCGCCCGGAATGCGTGGCGTGGCGGTGTCGCTCACGTTGGCGGGTGTTCCGTGGTGCGGGTTGACGCCGACGCCGGAAAAGGCGAACTCCGTCATGTTGGTGCGCCCGGTCAGCACGCCGCCGGCGGCGCGCAGCCGGGCCACGGCGAGCGAATCGGCCGGGGCGGCCGGTGCGTGCGAGAGCACGGCCGATCCGGCGGGAGTCGGCTGGCCGGCGACGTCGAACAGGTCCTTGCTGGTGAAGGCAAGTCCGGCCAGCCGGCTTTCGGGCGCCGATGCTGCGGCGGCCGTGCGGGCCTCGTCGAACATCGTGCGGGTGAAAACGTGGGCGCAGGCCGGGGATTCGGAGAGGGCGATGGCGCGCTCCATTTCGGTGCGCGCATCGGAACCGCCAGCCAGAAGGGTGAGACGGGTGGCGTGAAGGTCGTTCATGGCGTCGAGGGTACCTTGGAACGGCTCGGTTCGAGGGAGGAGGGGGTGGCCGCCGTGCTATACTCTTTGGGTTTCGCTGGTTATGCGACAGTTTTGTCGCCGCCAGTCAAGCACATCCGCAAACCGGCCCAATCAAGGTGTTGCAACCCCGTCGAAGGGGCGCAAAACGGGCTGGATTTTAGACCCAACCTTTGGAGTAAATTCAATGTCGACCACCATGCGCGAAATGCTGGAAGCCGGTGTCCACTTCGGTCACCAAACCCGCTTCTGGAACCCCAAGATGGCTCCGTTCATCTTCGGTCACCGCAACAAGATTCACATCATCAACCTGGAAAAGTCGCTCCCGATGTTCCAGGATGCGATGAAGTACGCCAAGCAACTCACGGCCAACCGCGGCACGATCTTGATGGTCGGCACGAAGCGCCAAGCCCGTGAAATCGTGGCTGCCGAAGCCCGTCGCGCCGGCGTGCCTTTTGTCGACACCCGCTGGCTCGGCGGCATGCTGACCAACTTCAAGACCGTCAAGACCTCGATCAAGCGTCTGAAGGACATGAAGGCCCAGCAAGAAGCCGGCCTCGACAGCCTGAGCAAGAAAGAGCAGCTCACGTTCTCGCGCGAAATCGCGAAGCTCGAGAAGGACATCGGCGGCATCCAGGACATGGCTGCGCTGCCCGACGCCATCTTCGTGATCGACGTGGGCTTCCACAAGATCGCCGTGGCCGAAGCCAAGAAGCTCGGCATCCCGCTGATCGGCGTGGTCGACTCCAACCACTCGCCCGAAGGCATCGACTACGTGATCCCCGGCAATGACGACTCGTCGAAGGCCGTCACGCTGTACGCCCGCGGCATCGCCGACGCGATCATCGAAGGCCGCAGCAGCGCCGGCGGTGACGTGGTCAAGGCCGTTGCCGAAGGCAGCGGCGACGAATTCGTCGAAGTCGAAGAAGGCGCTTCGGCCTGATAGGCGCGTTCGCGAGCCTGAAGAAGGGGCTTTGGTGCCCCTTTTTTTTAACCTGATTTTTGGATTTACGGAGATACACAAATGGCTGCAATCACCGCAAGCATGGTCGGCGAACTGCGCGCGAAGACCGATGCGCCCATGATGGAATGCAAGAAGGCCCTGACGGAGGCCGGCGGCAACATGGAAAAGGCCGAAGAGCTGCTGCGCATCAAGCTCGGCAACAAGGCTGGCAAGGCATCGGGCCGCATCACCGCTGAAGGCGTGGTCACGGCTTTCGTCGACGGCGCTGCCGGCGGCATGATCGAAATCAACTGCGAAACCGACTTCGTCACCAAGAACGACAGCTTCCTGGCCATGGCCAACGCTGCCGCGATGCTGGTCGCCAAGAACAACCCCGCCGACATCGCCGCACTGGGCGCGCTGGCTTACGAGCAGGACGGCTTCGGCCCCACGCTCGAAGACGTGCGCAAGGGTCTGATTGGCAAGATCGGCGAGAACATGAGCTTCCGCCGCTTCAAGCACTTCACGGGCAATGGCAAGCTGGCGTCGTACCTGCACGGCACGCGCATCGGCGTGATGGTCGAATTCGAAGGTGACGACACCTCGGCCAAGGACGTTGCGATGCACATCGCCGCCATGAAGCCGGTCGCCATCCAGGCATCGGACGTGCCCGCCGACCTGATCGAAAAAGAACGCGCTGTGGCCGCCGGCAAGGCGGAAGAAGACCGCAAGGTCGCCGAAGCCGAAGGCAAGAAGCCGCAGCCGGCCGACATTGTTGCCAAGCGCATCGAAGGCGGCGTGCAGAAGTACCTCAAGGAAGTCTCGCTGCACAACCAGCCGTTCGTGAAGAACGACAAGCAGACCGTCGAGCAGATGCTCAAGGCCGCCGACACCACGATCAAGGGCTTCACCCTGTACGTGGTCGGCGAAGGCATCGAGAAGAAGGTCGACGACTTCGCTGCCGAAGTTGCTGCCCAGGTCGCTGCTGCCAAGGCTGCCGCCTGATCCGGCAGGCCTCCAAGCGGCGGTGCGCGACAGCGTGCCGCCGCTTTTTCACCGCCACGTTTTACACTCGCCCCCGCCAACCCTCTAAGGAAAATGCCCATGTCTGATGCCCGCCCAGCCCACAAGCGAATCTTGTTGAAGCTGTCGGGTGAGGCACTGATGGGCGACGACGCCTTCGGCATCAACCGCGCCACCATCGTGCGCATGGTCGAAGAAGTGGCCGAGGTCGTGAACATGGGCGTCCAGGTGGCGGTCGTGATCGGCGGCGGCAACATCTTCCGCGGTGTCGCGGGAGGCTCCGTCGGCATGGACCGCGCCACGGCCGACTACATGGGCATGCTGGCCACCGTCATGAACTCGCTGGCCCTGGCCGATGCGATGGACAAGCAGGGCCTCGTGGCCCGCGTGATGTCCGCCATCGCCATCGAGCAAGTGGTCGAGCCCTATGTGCGTCCCAAGGCCTTGCAGTACCTCGAAGAGGGCAAGGTCGTGGTGTTTGCGGCCGGTACCGGCAACCCCTTCTTCACGACCGACACGGCCGCCGCGCTGCGCGGTGCCGAAATCGGCGCCGAGCTGGTGCTCAAGGCGACCAAGGTGGACGGCGTGTACACGGCCGATCCGAAAATCGACCCCCATGCAACCCGCTACGCCACGTTGAGTTTCGACGAGGCGATCGCCAAGAACCTCGGCATCATGGACGCCACGGCCTTCGCGCTGTGCCGCGATCAGAAGCTGCCGATCAAGGTGTTCTCGATCCTCAAGAACGGCGCCCTCAAGCGCGTCGTGATGGGCGAGGACGAGGGCACGCTGGTGCATGCCTAGGAGTAAATGAGATGACCATTGCAGACATTCGCAGTGCGACCGACGCGAAGATGAACCAGTCGCTCGCCGCCTTCCAGAACAACCTCACCAAGATCCGCACGGGCCGCGCCAATTCGGCGCTGCTCGACTCGATCCATGTCGAGTACTACGGCTCGCAGGTGCCGCTGAGCCAGGTGGCCAACGTGTCGGTGCTCGATTCGCGCACCATCAGCGTCCAGCCCTGGGAAAAGGGCATGGGCGCCAAGATCGAGAAGGCCATCCGCGAAAGCGACCTGGGCCTGAACCCGGCGTCAATGGGCGACCTGATCCGCGTGCCGCTGCCCGCCATGAGCGAAGAGCGCCGCAAGGAAATGACCAAGCTGGTCCGCAACGAAGGCGAAAGCGCCAAGATCGCCACGCGCAACCTGCGCCGTGACGCGAACGAGGCGGTCAAGAAGCTCGTGAAGGACAAGCTGGCCTCGGAAGATGACCAGAAGCGCGCCGAAGGCGACATCCAGAAGGTCACCGACAAGCACATCGCGGAAATCGACCGTCTGGTCGCCGCGAAAGAAGCGGAGATCATGGCCGTTTGAGGCTCCGCATGGCCTCCTCGCCGCAGACGACGCCCCCTCCGCACCACGTTGCCATCGTCATGGATGGCAATGGCCGGTGGGCCACCAAGCGCTTCCTGCCCCGCGTGGCGGGGCACAAGCAGGGCGTGGAGTCGCTGCGGCGCTGCGTCAAGGCCTGCGCCGACCGTGGCGTGGGCGTGCTCACCGTGTTCGCGTTCTCCTCGGAGAACTGGAACCGTCCCCCTGAAGAAGTCTCCGGCCTGATGCAGCTGATGGTCGGGGCACTCGCACGCGAAGTGCCGCGCCTCAACGCCGATGGCGTGCGGCTGCATTTCGTGGGTGAACGCGCCGGCCTGTCCGACAAGATGGTGGCCGGCCTGGTGTCGGCCGAGCAGACCACGGCGCACAACACGCGTCTGATTCTCAACATCTGCTTCAACTACGGCGGGCGCTGGGACATCGCGCGCGCCGCGGCCAAGCTTGCCGAGCAGGGCCTGCCCATGACCGAGATGAACCTCGATCGCGCCATGGCGCTGGCCCACGTGCCCGACCCCGACCTGTTCATCCGCACGGGTGGCGAGCAGCGGCTGTCGAATTTCCTGCTTTGGCAGAGTGCCTACGCCGAGCTGTTCTTCAGCGACAAGCTGTGGCCCGAGTTCGACGAAGCCGCACTGGACGAGGCCATTGCCGCGTTCCAGGGCCGCGAGCGTCGCTTCGGCCAGACCTCGGCGCAGGTCTCGGCTTCCGCGGCCTGACAACGGCCCGACACCACCCTCCGCATGCTCAAACAACGCATCCTCACGGCGATCGTGCTGCTCGCGATCCTGCTGCCGGCGCTGTTCTATCGAAACCACATTCCCTTCGCCTGCGTAATGCTGGTGCTGATCGGCGCCGCTGCGTGGGAGTGGGGGCGCCTGAACGGCTACGGGCAGGGTATGTCGCTGTTCCTGGGCGCCGAGATGGTGGCGCTGTGCGGGCTGTCGTGGTGGCTGGGGCTGCTGGAGCAGCGCCTGTTCCTCATGTGGTCCCTGGCCAGTGCGGCCTGGGTGCTCGGCGGCGCGGCGTTGCTGCGCGTCGCGGTGCCCGGCTGGCCGCGCATTCCGCGCGGGCTGCGGCTGGTGGGCGGCCTGCTGGCGCTGTGGGTCGCGTGGCTCGCGGCGGTGCAGGCACGCATGGTCGGCATCAACTTTCTGCTGTCGATCCTGGTGTTGGTCTGGGTGGCGGACGTGTTCGCCTATTTCGCCGGCCGCGCCTTCGGCCTGAAGTTCACGCGCGCCAAGCTGGCGCCCGCCATCAGCCCCGGCAAGAGCTGGGAAGGTGTCTGGGGCGGCATGGCCGGCGTCATCGTGCTGGCGTTCGCCTGGGTCTGGGCCGACAAGAGCCTGGGCGCCACGGTGCCCAGCCTCTACACCCGCCTGCATGAGCGCGGCTGGTGGCTGCTGTTGATCGGGGCGGTGTTCCTGGCGGCGATGAGCGTCGTCGGCGACCTCGTCGAATCGCTGATCAAGCGCAGCGCCGGCGCCAAGGACAGCAGCCGGCTGCTGCCCGGCCACGGCGGCGTGCTCGACCGCGTGGATGCCCTCTTGCCGGCACTTCCCATTGCCATGATGCTGGCTTTCCTGTGAACACTCCCAAACAACGTGTCACGGTGCTCGGCTCGACCGGTTCGGTCGGTGTCAGCACGCTCGACGTCATTGCCCGCCACCCCGAACGCTTCGAGGTGTTTGCGCTCTCGGCGGCCACCAAGGTCGACGAGCTGCTGGCCCAATGCGCGCGCTTCTCGCCGCGCTTCGCCGTCATGGCGAGTGCGCCGCATGCCGCGCTGCTGGCCGAAAAGCTCAAGCAGAACAACCTGCCGACCCGCGTCCTGATGGGCGACGGTGCTCTCGAAAGAATAGCGTCGGACGACGAAGTCGATGCCGTGATGGCCGCCATCGTCGGTGCCGCCGGCCTGGCGCCGTGCCTGGCCGCCGCGCGCGCCGGCAAGCGCCTGCTGCTGGCCAACAAGGAAGCCCTGGTCGTCGGCGGCGAGCTGTTCATGCGCACGGTGCAGGAGGGCGGCGCCACGCTGCTGCCCATCGACAGCGAGCATTCGGCCATTTTCCAGTCGCTGCCCGAAGACCCGTCCACCTGGGCGCGGCGCATCGACAAGATCATCCTGACGGCGTCGGGCGGCCCGTTCCGCACCCGCGCGCCCGACACGCTGGGCGCCGTGACGCCCGAGCAGGCCTGTGCGCACCCGAACTGGGTCATGGGCCGCAAGATCTCGGTCGACTCGGCCACGATGATGAACAAGGCGCTCGAGGTGATCGAGGCGCGCCACCTGTTCGGCGTGTCGCCGGAGCAGATCGAGGTCGTCATCCACCCGCAGAGCGTGGTCCATTCGATGGTGCAGTTCACCGACGCCTCGGTCATCGCCCAACTCGGCACGCCCGACATGCGGGTGCCGATCGCGGTCGGGCTGGCCTGGCCGGAGCGCGTCGAGAGCGGGGCGGCACGGCTCGATTTCCGCCAGATGGGCTCGCTGACCTTCGACGCGCCCGATCCTGCGCTGTTCCCCGGGCTGGGGCTGGCATGGCAGGCCTTGCGTGCCGCTTCGGGCACCACGGCGGTGCTGAATGCGGCCAACGAGGTGGCGGTGGCCGCCTTTCTCGACCGGCGCCTGCGTTTCGATCGCATTCATGCGGTCAACCTGGAAACTTTGGAGGCGGTCATGCCCTCCAAGCCGGCATCGCTGGCCGACCTGCTGGCGCTCGACGCCAGCGCCCGCGAGGCGGCCAATGCCGCCGCGGCACGTTTCGCGGCCTGATTCCCTACTGCGCAGAGGACCCCGATGCTCACCGTCATAGCTTTTGTGGTCGCTCTCGGCGTCCTCATCGCGGTCCACGAATACGGCCACTACCGCATGGCCGTGGCCTGCGGCGTCAAGGTGGAGCGTTTCTCGGTCGGCTTCGGCAAGGCCCTCCTGCGCTGGCAGCCCAAGCGCCAGCATCCGGGGCAGCAGACCGAGTTCGTGATCGGCGCCTTTCCCTTCGGCGGCTACGTCAAGATGCTCGATGAGCGCGAAGGCCCCGTGGCGCCCGAGGAGCGGCACCGCGCCTTCAACACCCAGCCGCTGCGCTCGCGCGCGGCCATCGTGGCCGCCGGCCCGATCGCCAACCTGCTGCTGGCGGTCGTTCTGTACACGGCCGTCAACTGGATCGGCGTCGACGAGCCTGTGGCCAAGCTGGCCCGGCCGGTGGCGGCGTCGCTGGCCGAGTCGGCGGGACTGCGCGGCGGCGAACACATCACCCAGGCCGGTTTCGACGGCGACCTGTCGCCGGTCCAGTCCTTCGAAGACCTGCGCTGGCGTATGACGCGCGGCGCGCTCGACGGCCGCGACCTCACGCTCGAAGTGGCGGGCGAGGGCGGTCGGCCCGGTCGCCAGCTGGTCCTGCCGCTGAGCCGCATGGAGGCCAAGGACGCCGATCCGCAGATGTTCCGTAAGATCGGCGTGGTCGCACCGCTGACCCGTCCCGAGATCGGCGAGGTCATGGCGGGCAGCGCGGCGGAGCGTTCGGGCCTTCGCCACGGCGACCTGGTCCTGGCCATTGGCGATACCCCCATCCTCGACGGGCAGCAGCTGCGCGAAGTCATCCGTGCCTCGATCGATGCCTCCGGGCAGGCGCGCACACAGACCTGGCAGCTCCAGCGCGGCGGCCAGCCGCTCTCGCTCGAAGTCAAGCCGGAAGTGCGCGAAGAGGGCGCAGCCAATGTCGCGCGCATCGGCGCCTACGTCGGCGCGCCGCCGGAGATGGTCACGGTGCGCCAGGGCGTCATCGACGGCGTCTGGCGTGGCGTGGTGCGCACCTGGGAGGTGTCCGCGCTCACGGTTCGCATGATGGGCAAGATGCTGATCGGTGAGGCCTCGATCAAGAACCTGAGCGGTCCCTTAACAATTGCTGATTACGCCGGCAAGTCCGCCAGCCTCGGTCTGACGCAGTACCTGGTCTTTCTCGCGCTCATCAGCGTGAGCCTCGGGGTGCTCAACCTGATGCCGCTGCCGGTCCTCGATGGGGGGCACCTGATGTATTATCTTTGGGAGGGCCTGACCGGGAAAAGCGTCTCCGACGCCTGGATGGAACGGCTGCAGCGTGGCGGTGTCGCCTTGCTGCTGGTGATGATGTCGGTCGCACTCTTCAACGACGTCACGCGGCTCTTTGGTTAACTTTCTGCCGGCCCTTTCCGTGCCGGCCCAATTCACAGATGAACACAAACTTCAGTCGCTTTCGCCTGCGTAGCGTTGCCGCGGTGGTGGCCAGCACGCTGGCGGCCACGGCCGCTTGGGCCGTCGAGCCTTTCACGGTGCGCGATATCCGCGTCGAAGGCTTGCAACGCGTCGAGGCCGGCACGATCTTCGGGTCGCTGCCCTTGCGTGTGGGCGACACCTACAGCGACGAACGCGGCTCGGCCGCGATCCGCGCGCTGTTCGACCTGGGGTTGTTCAAGGACGTGCGCATCGACGTCAACGGCAACGTGCTGGTGGTGATCGTCGAAGAGCGGCCCACCATCGCCGACGTCGACTTCGTCGGCGCCAAGGAATTCGACAAGGCGGCGCTGCAGAAGGCGCTGCGTGAAATCGGGCTGGCCGACGGCCGCCCGTACGACAAGGCGCTGGCCGACCGCGCGGAGCAGGAGCTCAAGCGCCAGTACGTGAGCCGCAGCCTGTACAACGCGAACGTCGTGACCACGGTCACGCCCATCGAGCGCAACCGCGTGAACCTGACGTTCACCGTGACCGAAGGCGAATCCGCCCGCATCCGCGAAGTGCACGTGGTCGGCAACAAGGCCTTCAGCGAATCGACGCTGCTGAGCCTGTTCGACCAGGACAGCGGCGGCTTCATGAGCTGGTACACCAAGTCGAACCAGTACTCGCGCGCCAAGCTCAACGCCGACCTCGAGACACTGAAGAGCTACTACATCACCCGAGGCTACCTCGAGTTCCGCATCGATTCGACCCAGGTCGCCATTTCGCCGGACCGCAAGGACCTGAGCGTCACGGTGAACATCACCGAAGGCGAGAAGTTCGTGGTGGCGGGCATCAAGCTCGACGGCAACTACCTGGGCCGCGACGACGAGTTCAAGTCGCTCATCACGATCAAGCCCGGCGAGCCCTACAACGGCGAGCAGGTCACGGAGACCACCAAGGCCTTCAGCGACTACTTCGGCACCTTCGGCTACGCCTTCGCCCGCGTGCAGGCGCGTCCGGACATCGACCGCGTGAACAACCGCGTCACGCTCACGCTGCAGGCCGAGCCTTCGCGCCGCGTGTACGTGCGCCGCGTGTCGGTCGGCGGCAACAACAAGACGCGCGACGAAGTGATCCGCCGCGAGTTCCGCCAGTTCGAAGCCTCGTGGTACGACGGCGACAAGATCAAGGTTTCGCGCGACCGCGTGGACCGCCTGGGCTTCTTCACCGAAGTGAACGTCGAGACCCAGGAAGTGCCGGGCTCGCCCGACCAAGTCGATCTGACCGTCAACGTGGCCGAAAAGCCCACCGGCACGCTGCAGCTGGGCGCCGGCTACTCGAGCGCGGAAAAGGTCGCGCTGACCTTCGGCATCTCGCAGGAAAACGTGTTCGGCTCGGGCAACTTCCTGGGCGTGCAGGTCAACACCAGCAAGTACAACCGCACGCTGTCGCTGACCACCACCGACCCGTACTTCACGAAAGACGGCATCTCGCGCACGATCAGCGTGTACCACACGACGACGCGCCCGTACTCCACGAACGAAGACGGCGACTACAAGCTGGTGAACCAGGGCGCCTCGATCCGTTTCGGCGTGCCGTTCAGCGAACTCGACACCGTCTTCTTCGGCGTCGGCCTGGAGCGTTACGCGTTCGACCCGAACCGCTCGGCGCTCGCCGGCCTCACCACGCCGCAGTCGTACCTGAACTACTTCCATTGCGGCAAGGACGCGACCGGCTGGTTCGTCACCAGCTGCGACCAGAAGAGCGTCTGGGGCATCCCGCTGACCGTGGGCTGGGGCCGCGACAGCCGCGACAGCGCACTGGTCCCGACCACCGGTCGTCTGCAGCGCGCCAACCTCGAGTTGGGCGTGGGCGGCGACATGAAGTACCTGAAGACCAGCTACCAGTACCAGCAGTTCTTCGCGATCAACAAGCAGTACACCTTCGCCATCAACGGCGAAGTGGGCTATGCCAAGGCCTTCGGTGGCAAGGTCTACCCGATCTTCAAGAACTTCTACGCCGGTGGCCTGGGGTCGATCCGCGGTTTCGAGCAGAACTCGCTGGGCCCGCGCGACCAGCCGCTACTCGGCCAGACCGAAGGCGCGGCACTGGGCGGTACCAAGAAGGCCATCTTCAACGCCGAGCTGAGCACGCCGTTCCCCGGCGCCGGCAACGACCGCACGCTGCGCCTGTACGGCTTCTTCGACGTCGGTAACGTGTTCGGCTCCCGTGCACCCAACGTGACGGACGAGCAATGGAAGGCCCAGAAGAAGCTGCGCGCCTCGGTCGGCCTGGGCATCAGCTGGATCTCGCCGCTGGGCCCGCTGCGCCTGGCCTACGCCTTCCCCGTCAAGTCCCAGAAGGAAGTGACGGATCCGAGCACCGGGTTCGTCGTGATCCCGAAGGATAGAATTCAGCGCCTCCAATTCCAGATCGGAACGTCTTTCTAAATGAAGCATTTGATTCGCGCCGCCGCCGGCGCGTTCCTGATTCCCGCTTTTGCCCTCATGGCTGCGCCCGCGCAGGCCCAGGAAAGCTTTCGCATCGGTTTCGTGAACCCCGACCGTGTGCTGCGCGAAGCGCAGCCGGCCAAGACCGCGCAAGCCAAGCTCGAGGCTGAATTCCTCAAGCGCGAAAAGGACCTGACCGTGCAGGGCGATGCGCTGAAGACGGCCTCGGAGAAGTTCGAGCGCGAGGCACCGACCCTGTCGGAAAGCCAGCGCGTCTCGCGCCAGCGTTCGCTGGTCGACCAGGACCGCGACTTCCAGCGCAAGCGCCGCGAGTTCCAGGAAGACCTGAACGCGCGCAAGAACGAAGAGCTCCAGCAGGTCTACGAGCGCGCCAACCGCGTGGTCAAGCAGGTCGCCGAAGCCGAAAAGTACGACGCCATCCTCCAGGAAGCGATCTACATCAACCCGAAGCACGACATCACCGACAAGGTGATCAAGGCGCTCAACGCGTCGGTCGGCTCCTCTGCGCCTGCGGCCGGCAAGTAACGCCGCGAACCGGCGTGTCGCTGCAGCTCGGAGCCATCGTTGACGCCCTCGGGGGCGAGCTTCATGGAGATGCCACGCTGTCCATCGAGCGGCTCGCGCCGCTTCAGAATGCACAGCCCGATGCGCTCAGCTTCCTGAGCCATCCCAAATACCAGCAGGAACTGGCCGCCTCCAAGGCGGCCTGTGTCATCGTGTCGCCCGCCATGCGCGAGGCTGCCGCGGCGCGTGGCGCCTACATCGTCACGCCCGACCCGTACTACTACTTTGCGCGCCTGACGCAGCTGTGGAAAGCGCACCATGCGCGCCCGGAAGCCGACCGCATCCACCCGTCCGCCGTGATTCATCCCGAGGCCCAGATTGACGCCACCGCGCGCATCGGCGCGTTGTGCGTGGTGGAGCGGGGCGCGCGCATCGGTGCGGGCACCGTGCTGAAGTCGCGCGTCACGGTCAGCGAAGACTGCACCATCGGCGAGCGCTGCCTGCTGCACCCCGGCGCGGTGATCGGGGCCGACGGCTTCGGCCTCGCGCCGCACCAGGGCGCCTGGGTCAAGATCGAGCAGCTGGGCGCGGTGCGCATCGGCAACGACGTCGAGATAGGCGCCAACACCTGCATCGACCGCGGCGCGCTCGACGACACCGTGATCGAAGACGGCGTGAAGCTCGACAACCTGATCCAGATCGGCCACAACGTGCGCGTCGGCAAGCACACGGCGATGGCGGGCTGCGTCGGCGTGGCCGGCAGTGCCACCATCGGCGCGAATTGCACCTTCGGCGGCGGCGCCATCGTGCTGGGTCACCTCACGGTGGCCGACGGCGTGCATGTGTCGGCGGCGACCGTGGTGACACGCTCCATCCGCAAGGCCGGCCAGTACACCGGCATGTTTCCGATCGATGACAATGCGAACTGGGAAAAGAATGCGGCAACACTCAAGCAGTTGCACAGCCTGCGCGAACGACTGAAGGCGCTGGAAAAAGCCCCCTCGAAACAATGACGACGATGCAGGAACAGAACACCATGACGGACACGACGCTCGATATCCACCAAATTCTCAAGTTGCTGCCGCATCGCTACCCGTTTCTCCTGGTAGACCGGGTGTTGAGCATGGAGAAGGGCAAGCGCATCACGGCCCTCAAGAACGTGACGATGAACGAGCCCTTCTTCAACGGCCACTTCCCGCACCGTCCGGTGATGCCGGGCGTGCTGATGCTCGAAGCCATGGCGCAGGCCGCGGCGCTGCTGTCGTTCCGCTCGCTGGACATCGTGCCCGACGACAACACGGTCTACTACTTTGCGGCCATCGACGGCGCGCGCTTCAAGCGCCCCGTGGAGCCGGGCGACCAGCTCACGCTGGAAGTCGAGATCGAGCGCATGAAGGCCGGCATCTCGAAGTTCAAGGGCCGTGCGCTCGTGGGCAGCGAACTGGCGTGCGAAGCCTCGCTGATGTGCGCCATGCGCCAGATCAACAGCTGATCCGGCTCATCGTCTCTTGCAAGGCATGACCCAGGTTCATTCGACCGCGATCGTCGACCCGAAGGCCCAGCTCGACGCCTCGGTGTCGGTCGGTCCCTACACCGTGATCGGCCCGCACGTGCGGATCGGCGCGGGCACCACCATCGGCGCGCATTGCGTGATCGAAGGGCGCACGACCATCGGGCGCGACAACAGGATCTTCCAGTTCTCGTCGCTCGGTGCGATTCCGCAAGACAAGAAGTACGCGGGCGAGCCGACCGAGCTGACCATCGGCGACCGCAACGTGATCCGCGAGTTCTGCACCTTCAACCTCGGCGTGCCCGGGGCAGGGGGCATCACGCGTGTCGGCAACGACAACTGGATCATGGCGTACACGCACATCGCGCACGACTGCCGGGTCGACAACCACACGACGCTGTCCAACAACACCACGCTGGCCGGGCACGTGCACCTGGCCGACTGGGTCACGATCGGCGGCCTGACCGGCATCCATCAGTTCGTCTCGATCGGCGCGCACGCCATGGTCGGCTTCGCGAGCGCGATCTCGCAGGACGTGCCACCCTTCATGCTGGTCGACGGCAATCCGCTGGCGGTTCGCGGGTTCAACATCGTGGGCCTGCGCCGGCGCGATTTCTCGGCGCAGCGGCTCGCGGCGGTCAAGCAGATGCACCGCCTGCTGTACCGGCAGGGCAAGACGCTCGAAGAGGCGCGCGCCGCCATCGCCGAGCTCGCGGCGGAGATGCCCGAGGCCGCCGGCGATGTCGCGCTGATGGAGGCCTTCCTCGCTCATTCAACGCGCGGCATCGCGCGCTGACATGGGCGCGATGAGCACGAACGAGCAGCGCCGCTTCGCGCTGGTCGCGGGCGAAGCGTCCGGCGACCTGCTCGCGGCCTTGCTGCTCGACGGCCTCGAAGCCCGCTGGCCTGCCTTGCAGACCGTCGGCATCGGCGGTCCGCGCATGCTGGCCCATGGCTTCCAGAGCTGGTGGCCGCAGGAAAAGCTGGCGGTGCGCGGCTACATCGAGGTGCTTCGGCACTACGCCGAGATCGCCGGCATCCGCCGCCAGCTCAAGGCCCGGCTGCTGCGCGAGCGCCCCGAGCTGTTCATCGGCGTCGACGCGCCCGATTTCAATCTCGACCTCGAAGCCGGCCTGCGCAGCGAGGGCATCAAGACGGTTCATTTTGTCTGTCCCTCGATCTGGGCCTGGCGCGCCGACCGCATCGACAAGATCCGCGCCGCCGCCGACCACGTGCTGTGCATCTTCCCGTTCGAGCCCGAATTGCTCGAAAAGCAGGGCGTGGCCGCGAGCTATGTGGGCCATCCGATTGCCAACGTGATCCCGATGACGCCCGATCGCGCCGCCGCCCGCGCCGCACTGGGGCTGGACCCCGAGGCGCAAGTCGTCGCGCTGCTGCCTGGCAGCCGGCGTTCCGAGATCCGTTATCTCGCGGCCCGCTTCTTCGCTGCTGCGGCGCTGATGCAGAAGGCCAAGCCGAAGCTGCAGTTCATCGCGCCGATCCTGCCGGGGTTGCGCGCCGAGGTCGAAAGCCTGCTGCAGGCCGCCGGCATGGCCGGGCGGGTGAAGCTGCTCGACGGCCAGTCCCATGCCGCGCTCGCCGCCTGCGACGTCACGCTGATCGCCAGCGGCACGGCCACGCTCGAGGCGGCGCTGTTCAAGCGGCCGATGGTCATCGCCTACAACATGAACGGCCTCTCGTGGCGCCTGATGCAGCGCAAGCAGCTGCAGCCCTGGGTCGGGCTGCCGAACATCCTGTGCCGCGAGTTCGTGGTGCCGGAGTTGCTGCAGGAAGCCGCCACGCCCGAGGCGCTGGCACAGGCCACGCTCGAATGGCTCGACGCGCCCGCGAAGACGCAGGCGCTGCAACAAAGATTTTCCGCGCTGCATGTGCAATTGCAGCGCGACACGCCCACACTGTGCGCCGATGCGATCCAGAAAGTTCTTGAAGGCTGAGCAGGCCCCGCTGGTGTGGGACGCGCCCGGCCTGATGGCGGGCGTCGACGAGGCAGGGCGCGGGCCGCTGGCCGGCCCCGTGGTGGCCGCGGCCGTGATCCTCGACGACCTGCGCCCGATCCGCGGCCTGGCCGACTCCAAGACGCTCACGGCCCTGCAGCGCGAACGCCTGCACGACCAGATCCTGGCCAAGGCACTGTGCTGCTCGATCGCGCAGGCCTCGGTCGAGGAGATCGACAGCCTCAACATCCTGCAGGCCACGATGCTCGCGATGCGTCGCGCGGTCGAAGGGCTGCGGCTGAAGCCGGTCAAGGTGCTGGTGGACGGCAACCGGCTGCCCCGGCTCGATGTGCTGGCCGAGGCCATCGTCAAGGGCGATGCGCGGGTCAAGGCGATCTCTGCCGCATCCATCCTGGCCAAGGTGCACCGCGACCGGCTCTGCACGCAGCTGCACGACGAATTTCCGAATTACGGCTTCGCCGGCCACAAGGGCTACGGCACGCGTGAGCACCTCGAAGCGCTGCAACGCCACGGCGCCTGCGTGCACCACCGTCGATCGTTCAGTCCGGTGGCGGCGGCGCTGGCGCGCACGGCCGCTGCGACTTCGGGCGTTACCGTTGTGACCGGCGAGGTGCCAGCGACCCTCGTGATCGGTGCCGCCGAAAACCAGAGCGCACGCCTCGATCCGCGCGCCGCCCTCTGAGCCTGCCATGACCACCGACACCGGCCCGAGCCACATCAGCTCGCGCGACAACCCTTTGCTCAAGGACCTGCGCAAGCTCGCGCAGGACCCCGGCGCCTACCGCAAGCTGGGTCGCCTCTGGCTCGAGGGCGATCACCTGTGCCGCGCAGCACTGGCCCGCGGCGTCAAGCCGGCGGTGGCAGTGTTCTCGGAGGTGTTCTGGCCTTCGGCGCCCGCTGAATGGGTGCAAAGCGCTATCAAAACGGTAGTGGTTGCCGACGACCTGTTGCGTGCGGTCAGCGGCCTGGAGTCGCCCGCGCCGATGGGCTTCGTGCTCGACCTGCCGCCGCGGCCCGAAATCCTGCCCGACGCCCCGAGCGTGGTGCTCGACCGCCTGCAGGACGCCGGCAATGCCGGCTCCATCCTGCGCAGCGCGGCGGCTTTCGGCTTTACCCAGGTGATCACGCTCAAGGGCACGGCCGCGCTGTGGGCGCCGAAGGTGCTGCGCGCCGGCATGGGGGCCCACTTCGGCCTGCGGCTGGTCGAAGGCGTGGACATCGACGCGCTCGACGCGCTGCGGGTGCCGCTGGTGGCCACCAGTTCGCACCGGGGCGAATGGCTGCACAAGGCCGATCTGCCGCACCCCTGCGCCTGGCTGATGGGCCACGAGGGGCAGGGCGTTTCGGCCGCGCTGGAGGCCCGGGCCGCCCACCACATCCGCATCGCGCAACCGGGCGGCGAGGAGTCGCTCAATGTGGCGGCGGCTGCCGCCATCTGCCTGCACGCAAGCGGAGCAGCCCTGCAGGCCAAATAACACACCCAGTCCGGGCTACAATCGGGGGCTTACTCGCAAATCAGCGTCGCCCGGCCGCCTTCAACGCCAAAATCCCCTTAAGCAGCAGTCCGCAGGCAACGCGCCTGGGGCTCCGGGCGACCGTAACCATCCGGAGAACCCAGTGCTTTTGTCTCTCAAGGGAAGTTTCCCGCCCGCCATCCTGGCGCTCGCAGACGGCACGGTCTTTCTCGGCAACTCGATCGGAGCCGCCGGCTCCACGACCGGTGAAGTGGTGTTCAACACCGCGATGACCGGTTACCAGGAAATCCTCACCGACCCCAGCTACTGCCAGCAGATCGTCACCCTGACGTATCCGCACATCGGCAACTATGGTGTCAACGGCGAGGACATCGAGGCCGACAAGATCCATGCCGCAGGCCTGATCATCAAGGACCTGCCCCTCGTCGCTTCCAACTTCCGCAAGACCGCCACGCTGACCGAGTACCTCGTGTCCGGCAACACGGTGGCCATCGCGAACATCGACACCCGCAAGCTCACGCGCCACCTGCGCACCCACGGCGCGCAGAACGGCTGCATCCTGGGCCTGGCCGCGGGCGAGACCGTGACGCAGGCGCTGATCGACAAGGCCATCGCCGCCGCCAAGGCCGCGCCCAGCATGGCTGGCCTCGACCTGGCCAAGGTGGTGTCGGTCAAGCAGACCTACGAATGGACCGAGACCGAGTGGAAGCTCGGCGCGGGCTACGGCGTGCAGATCACGCCGCAGTTCCACGTGGTTGCGTTCGACTACGGCGTCAAGAAGAACATCCTGCGCATGATCGCGCAGCGTGGCGCGCGCATCACCGTGGTGCCGGCGCAGACGCCCGCGGCCGACGTGCTCAAGCTCAAGCCCGATGGCATCTTCCTGGCCAACGGCCCTGGCGACCCGGAGCCCTGCGACTACGCCATCAGCGCCGTCAAGGAGCTGATCGAAACCGGCATTCCCACCTTCGGCATCTGCCTGGGCCACCAGATCATGGCGCTCGCCTCGGGCGCCAAGACCTTCAAGATGAAGTTCGGCCACCACGGCGCGAACCATCCGGTGAAGGACCTGGACAACGGCTGCGTGAGCATCACCAGCCAGAACCACGGCTTCGCGGTCGACGAGAAGTCGCTGCCGGCCAACCTGCGTCCCACCCACATCAGCCTGTTCGACAACACGCTGCAGGGCCTGGCGCGCACCGACAAGCCCGCGTTCTGCTTCCAGGGCCACCCCGAAGCCTCGCCGGGCCCGCACGACATCGGCTACCTGTTCGATCGCTTCACGGCACTCATGGAAAAGCACAAGACGGAGAACAAGAATGCCTAAGCGCACCGATCTCAAATCGATCCTCATCATCGGCGCCGGCCCGATCATCATCGGCCAGGCTTGCGAGTTCGACTACTCTGGCGTGCAGGCCTGCAAGGCGCTGCGCGAAGAGGGCTACAAGGTCATTCTGATCAACAGCAACCCCGCGACGATCATGACCGATCCGGCCACGGCCGACGTCACCTACATCGAGCCCATCACCTGGCAGACGGTTGAAAAAATCATCGCCAAGGAGCGCCCCGACGCGATCCTGCCGACCATGGGCGGCCAGACCGCGCTGAACTGCGCGCTCGACCTGTGGCGCAACGGCGTGCTCGACAAGTACACCGGCACGGCCACGAACCGCCCGATCGAGCTGATCGGCGCCACGCCGGAAGCCATCGACAAGGCCGAGGACCGCCTGAAGTTCAAGGACGCGATGACCAAGATCGGCCTGGGCTCGGCGCGTTCGGGCATCGCCCACACGCTCGACGAGGCGTGGGCCGTGCAGAAGACGGTCGGCTTCCCGGTCGTCATCCGCCCCAGCTTCACGCTGGGCGGCACCGGCGGCGGCATCGCCTACAACCCGGAAGAATTCGAGACCATCTGCAAGCGCGGCATCGAGGCCTCGCCCACCAACGAGCTGCTGATCGAAGAGTCGCTGCTCGGCTGGAAAGAGTACGAGATGGAAGTCGTGCGCGACAAGGCCGACAACTGCATCATCGTCTGCTCGATCGAAAACCTCGATCCGATGGGCGTGCACACCGGCGACTCGATCACCGTGGCCCCCGCGCAGACGCTGTCCGACAAGGAATACCAGATCCTGCGGAACGCCTCGCTGGCCGTGCTGCGTGAGATCGGCGTCGACACCGGCGGCTCGAACGTGCAGTTCTCCATCAACCCGAAGGACGGCCGCATGGTCGTCATCGAGATGAACCCGCGCGTGTCGCGTTCCTCGGCGCTGGCCTCCAAGGCCACGGGCTTCCCGATCGCCAAGGTCGCCGCCAAGCTGGCTGTGGGCTACACGCTCGACGAGCTGCGCAACGAAATCACCGGCGGTGCCACGCCCGCGTCGTTCGAGCCGTCGATCGACTACGTGGTCACCAAGATCCCGCGTTTCGCGTTCGAGAAATTCCCGCAGGCCGACTCGCGTCTCACGACGCAGATGAAGTCGGTGGGCGAGGTGATGGCCATGGGCCGCACCTTCCAGGAATCGTTCCAGAAGGCCCTGCGCGGCCTCGAAGTGGGCGTCGATGGCCTGAACGAGAAGACGCAGGACCGCGAAGTGCTCGAGAAGGAACTGGGCGAGCCCGGTCCCGAGCGCATCTGGTACGTGGGCGACGCCTTCGCCATGGGCCTGAGCGTCGATGAAGTGTTCGCGCTGACCAAGATCGACCCGTGGTTCCTGGTGCAGATCGAAGAGATCGTGAAGATCGAACTCGAGCTGGAAACCAAGTCGCTCGACGACATCGACAAGGACACGCTGCTCGCGCTCAAGAAGAAGGGCTTCTCCGACCGTCGCCTGGCCAAGCAGCTCAAGACCACCGACACGGCCATCCGCGAGAAGCGCCGCACCCTGGGCGTGCGCCCGGTCTACAAGCGCGTGGACACCTGCGCAGCCGAGTTCGCGACCAACACCGCCTACATGTACTCGACCTACGAGGACGAGTGCGAGGCCGACCCGACGGACAAGAAGAAGATCATGGTGCTCGGCGGCGGTCCCAACCGCATCGGCCAGGGCATCGAGTTCGACTACTGCTGCGTGCACGCCGCGCTCGCCATGCGCGAAGACGGCTACGAGACCATCATGGTCAACTGCAATCCCGAGACCGTGTCGACCGACTACGACACCTCGGACCGTCTGTACTTCGAGCCGCTGACGCTCGAAGACGTGCTCGAGATCGTCGACAAGGAAAAGCCGCTCGGCGTGATCGTGCAGTACGGCGGTCAGACGCCGTTGAAGCTCGCGCTCGACCTCGAAGCCAACGGCGTGCCGATCATCGGCACCTCGCCCGACATGATCGATGCGGCCGAAGACCGTGAGCGCTTCCAGAAGCTGCTGCACGAGCTGGGCCTGCGCCAGCCACCGAACGCCACCGCGCGCACCGAACCCGAAGCGCTCGAAAAGGCTGCGGCCCTGGGCTACCCGCTGGTGGTGCGTCCGAGCTACGTGCTCGGCGGCCGTGCGATGGAAATCGTGCACGAGCAGCGCGATCTCGAGCGCTACATGCGCGAGGCCGTGAAGGTCAGCAACGACTCGCCGGTGCTGCTCGACCGCTTCCTGAACGACGCCGTCGAATGCGACGTCGACTGCATCCGCGATGCCGAAGGCGGCACGCTGATCGGCGGCGTGATGGAACACATCGAACAGGCCGGCGTGCACTCGGGCGACTCCGCCTGCTCGCTGCCGCCCTACAGCCTGAACGCCGACACGGTGGCCGAGCTGAAGCGCCAGAGCGCTGCCATGGCCGCCGCGCTGAACGTGGTCGGCCTGATGAACGTGCAGTTCGCCATCCAGCAGAAGGACGGCAAGGACGTCATCTACGTGCTCGAAGTGAACCCGCGTGCATCGCGCACCGTGCCTTACGTGAGCAAGGCCACGGGCATCCAGCTGGCCAAGGTGGCGGCACGCTGCATGGCCGGCCAGTCGCTCGCGTCGCAGGGCGTGACCAAGGAAGTCACGCCGCCGTACTTCAGCGTGAAGGAAGCCGTGTTCCCGTTCGTCAAGTTCCCGGGCGTGGACACCATCCTCGGCCCCGAGATGAAGTCGACCGGCGAAGTCATGGGCGTGGGCAAGACCTTCGGCGAAGCCTTCGTGAAGTCGCAGCTGGGCGCGGGCACGTTGCTGCCCAAGTCGGGCAAGGCCTTCATTTCGGTGAAGAACAACGACAAGGCACGCGCCGTCGAAGTGGCGCGCGGCCTGGCCAAGCTGGGCTTCGAGCTGGTCGCCACCAAAGGCACCGCCGCGGCCATCAGCGCCGCCGGCATCGCCTGCGAGACGGTCAACAAGGTGACCGAAGGCCGCCCGCACATCGTGGACATGATCAAGAACAACGAGATTGCCTTGGTCATCAACACGGTGGAAGAGCGCCGCAACGCGATCACCGACTCGCGCCAGATCCGCACCTCGGCACTGCTGGCACGCGTGACGACCTTCACCACGATCTTCGGCGCCGAAGCCGCGGTCGAAGGCATGGGCTTCATGGACGAGCTGGGCGTGATCTCGGTGCAGGAGATGCACGCGCAGCTGGCCGCTGCCTGACCGGGCACCGCCATGGAAACGCAGCTGGTCGAACTGGACCTCGCGGACTGGAATGCAGCCACGCCCAACGAGGCGTGGATCGCGGAACTGGAAGCCGGCAAGGTGCTGTACTTCCCGCGGCTGGGCTTCGAGCTGCTGCCCGAAGAGCGCAGCCTGCTGACGCCCAGCCTGCTGTCGCCCGACGTGCGCAACATCAGCCTCGACGCCCACGGCAAGCTCAAGGGCGCCGTCGGTGACGAGGCGGTGCAGCGTGCCACGGCGGCGATGGTGAAGCGTTTTCGCACGCAGGCGCAGCAGCTCATCCATGGCCTGCTGCCGCACTACACGCCGGCCCTGCGCCTGGCGCCGACCAGCTACCGGCCGGCCCAGGTCGAGACGCGCGTGCAGTCGTGGCGCGCCGACGACCGGCGCCTGCACGTCGATGCGTTCCCGTCGCGGCCCAATTACGGCGAGCGCATCCTGCGCGTGTTTACCAACGTCAATCCCGACGGCGCACCGCGCGTGTGGCGCGTGGGCGAGCCTTTCGAGGACATCGCCAAGCGCTTCCTGCCGCGGGCCAAGCCCTATGCGCGCTGGCAGGCCAAGTTGCTGCAGGCGCTGCACGTCACCAAGTCGTTCCGCAGCGAGTACGACCACCTGATGCTGCAGCTGCACGACGGCATGAAGTCGGACATGGCGTACCAGGAAAACTCGCCGCAGGAAACGGCCAAGTTCCCGCCGGGCTCGGTGTGGGTGTGCTTCTCGGACCAGACCTCGCACGCCGTGATGGCGGGCCAGTACATGCTCGAGCAGACCCTTCATCTGGCCGCATCGAAGCAATACAATCCCGAATCGAGCCCGCTCGCCATCCTGAGCCGGCTGACCGGACGCACACTCGTCTGATCAATTCCCTCAATCGACCGCCGAACGGCAGCGTTCGGCGGTTTCGCTTTATGGAGAACCAACAACATGGCCACCATTCCGATCACCAAGCGCGGCGCTGAAAAACTGCGTGCCGAACTGCACCAGCTCAAGACGGTCGACCGTCCCTGGGTCATCAACGCCATTTCCGAGGCACGCGCCCAGGGCGACCTGAGCGAAAACGCCGAATACGAAGTCGCCAAGGACCGCCAGGGCTTCATCGAAGGGCGCATCCAGGAAGTCGAAGGCAAGCTCTCGGCCGCGCAGATCATCGACCCGAGCGAGCTCGATGCCGGTGGCAAGGTGGTGTTCGGCTCGACCGTCGAACTCGAAGAAGAAGAGTCGGGCGATGCCGTCAAGTACCAGATCGTGGGCGAAGACGAAGCCGACCTGAAGCTTGGCCTGATCAACATCTCCAGCCCGATCGCGCGCGCGCTGATCGGCAAGGAAGAGGGCGACACGGCCGAAGTGCAGGCGCCGGGCGGCCTCAAGCGCTACGAGATCGTGGCGGTCCGCTACCTCTGAATCGGATGAAAGACCGCGTCGCGCTGATGCTGGCGGCCCTCTGGTGGGGCAGCCTCAGCACCATCGGTTTCCTGGTCGTGCCGATGCTGTTCGCCCGGCTCGGCAATCCGGCGGTGGCCGGCAATTTCGCCGCCCAGCTGTTCGAGGCGCAAAGCTGGATCGCCATCGGCTGCGGGCTGATCCTGCTGATCCATTTCCGCCAGAAGGCCGACGATGGCATGACCCAACCGGTGTTGACGGCCATCTTCCTGGTGCTGGCGGCGTTGCTGCTGGCGCTGTTGCAGCAGTACGCCGTGGCGCCGCGCATCGTGGCGCGCGACAACCTCAAGCTGTGGCACGCCATTGGCACCGGCATGTATTTCGTTCAGTGGGCGTGCGCCGGCACGTTGCTGTGGCGCATGGGCGGCGCCGCCCGGGCGCCACGCTGAACCGGGGCGGCGACACACATCGGCCGCCCTCCAGCTTTACTCTTTCCAGTGCTTGGCGACCCAGCTCGCCGGCCGGATGTAGCGGAAGGCGCGGTTGCGCCGTCCCGCCAGCGCATCGGGCGGGTTGCACTCGCCGTGGAACACCATCACACGGGCGCCTTCGGGCACGAAGGGCTCTTCCCAGTAGTTGGTCGGCCAGGTCGGGATGCCGTGGTACTTGAAGCTCGGGCACCAGGCGGCCGGCCAGTAGGCCAGCTTGCCCTGCTTGTGCAGCACGTCCGACAGGTAGGCCTGCTCGTTGCGGTATTCGGCCTGCACCTTGTCCATGTTGGCGCGGAAGTACGCCAGCACGTCGGCATGGGCACCCAGTTCGAAGCGGTAGACCGATGAATTGCCCGTGATCCGCTCGCGCCGCCAGGGGCGGGCGTAGTCGTGAATGATCAGGAATTCGCCGGGCTGCTCGAAGAAGGCGTCCAGGCTGCCGACGATGACCACGTCGACGTCCAGGAAGAGGGCTGTGCCGCGCAGGCCGTGCAGGTCCTGCTCGAAGGTCGTGAGCTTCTTCCAGGCGCCGTCGCGCTGGCCCGGGGCCAGCTGGAGGTTGAGCGGTGGAATGGGCAGGCACGTCACTTCGGGGCGGATGCCGTTGCCGTCGTCGGTCAGGCAGACGAACTTGAAGTCGCCGCTGAGGTGGCGGCGCACCATGGCGTAGAGCCGGTTGACGTACTCGGGGCCGTACTTGGTGCCCCACTTCATGCAGAGGATATGGCGCTGGGCGCCTTGCGCTGCCACCAAGTTCAGTCCGCCTGGTTGCGTTTCTTGGCCGACAGCGGACGCTTGGCCTTGGCGCGCTTGATGGTGCCGCCAGGGGTCAGGCGCTGGTTGCCGAGCACGCGCAGGGTCTTGATTTCAGGGCGCTGGCCGCCGCGCTTGCTGTACTTGACGATCTTCACGTCCCGCGGGCCGGGCATGCGGTCTTCGTCGATGACACGCTCTTTTTCGGGCTTCGGGCGCCACAGCACGAGCAGCTTGCCGATGTGCTGGATCGGGGCGGCGTCGAGCTCGTCGGCGAGCTCCTGGAGCATGGCGTCTCGGGCGAGGCGGTCGTCGGAGAAGACGCGCACCTTGATCAGGCCATGGGCCTTCAGGGCCGCGTCGGCCTCCTTTTTCACGGCAGGGGTGAGCCCGTCTCCACCGACCATGACGATCGGATCCAGGTGGTGAGCTTCGGCGCGGTGCACCTTGCGCTCGGCAGGGGTAAGTTGAATGGCGGGCATCCCCGTATTATCGACGCGTACACGAACACCCTCATGAGCACCAAAGCCAAAAGCAAAAAAGTCAACAAGGCGTGGCTTCACGACCACATCAACGACCCCTACGTGAAGCTCGCGACCAGAGAGGGCTACCGCGCCCGCGCGGCTTACAAGCTCAAGGAAATCGACGAGTCGCTCGGGCTGGTCAAGCCCGGCCAGCTGGTGGTCGACCTGGGCTCGACCCCGGGCGCCTGGAGCCAGTACCTGCGGCGGCGCATGTCGCCCGGCGGGGCGGCGGTCGGCGACCTCAACGGCACCATCATCTCGCTCGACCTGCTGCCGATGGAGCCCATCGAAGGCGTGACCTTCCTGCAGGGCGATTTCCGCGAAGATGCGCTGCTGGCGCAGCTGCTGGAGGTGCTGGACGGCCGCAAGGCCGACCTGGTGGTGTCCGACATGGCGCCCAACCTGTCGGGCATCCATTCGGCCGACGCCGCCCGGGTGGCGCACCTGATCGAGCTGGCCATCGACTTCGCCCAGCACCACATGAAGCCCGAAGGGGCATTGGTGGCCAAGGTCTTCCACGGCAGCGGGTACGACGAATTGGTCAAGATGTTCAAGGCCAATTTCCGCGTCGTGAAGCCGCTCAAGCCCAAGGCATCGCGCGACAAATCGGCCGAGACCTTCCTCATCGGCAGGGGATTGAAGGCGCTCGATACGCATTGATACCTTGCCGCAGGGTGCCCTCCAGGGGCGCAAACCCTTGTCAGCCTATGGCTGCTATAGGGAAATGTCCGCTTTTCGCAGCTTGAAAAGCCTAAAATGGGGCGCAATTGCGTACCCTCAGCGCGTATTTCATATTCCCGTCACGCGCTTTCGACTGGAGCTTCGTTTGAACAATCAGTGGTTTTCCAAAGTTGCCGTATGGCTCGTCATTGCCATGGTGTTGTTCACTGTGTTCAAGCAGTTCGACACCCGCGGTGGCGTCGGCTCGGGAACGGTGAGCTATTCCGAGTTCCTGGACCAGGTCCGCAACAACCAGATCAAGAGCGCCATCATTCCTGAAGGCGCTGGCGGCGGCGAGATCGTCGCCGTCACCAACGACGATCGCAAGATCCGCACGACCGCCACGGTCCTCGACCGCGGCCTCGTGGGCGACCTGATCGACCACAACGTCAAGTTCGACGTCAAGCCGCGCGAAGAAGGCTCGCTCCTCATGACCCTGCTGGTCAGCTGGGGCCCGATGCTGCTGCTGATCGGCGTCTGGATCTACTTCATGCGCCAGATGCAGGGCGGCGGCAAGGGCGGGGCGTTCAGCTTCGGCAAGAGCAAGGCCCGCATGATGGACGAGAACAACAACACGGTGACCTTCGCCGACGTCGCAGGCTGCGACGAGGCAAAAGAAGAAGTCCGTGAAGTCGTCGACTTCCTGAAAGACCCGCAGCGCTTCCAGAAACTCGGCGGCCGCATTCCGCGCGGCCTGCTGCTGGTCGGCCCTCCGGGCACCGGCAAGACGCTGCTGGCCAAGTCGATCGCCGGCGAAGCCAAGGTGCCGTTCTTCTCGATCTCGGGTTCCGACTTCGTTGAAATGTTCGTCGGCGTGGGTGCGGCCCGCGTGCGCGACATGTTCGAGAACGCCAAGAAGAACGCGCCCTGCATCATCTTCATCGACGAAATCGATGCGGTGGGTCGCCAGCGCGGCGCCGGTCTCGGCGGCGGCAACGACGAGCGCGAGCAAACCCTCAACCAGATGCTGGTCGAGATGGACGGCTTCGAAACCAACCTCGGCGTGATCGTGGTGGCTGCCACCAACCGCCCAGACATCCTCGACGCCGCGCTGCTGCGCCCGGGCCGTTTCGACCGTCAGGTGTACGTCACGCTGCCCGATATCCGCGGCCGCGAGCAGATCCTGGCCGTCCACATGCGCAAGGTCCCGCTGGGCCAGGACGTGAACCCGAGCGTCATCGCCCGCGGCACGCCCGGCATGTCGGGTGCCGACCTGGCCAACCTGTGCAACGAAGCCGCCCTGATGGCCGCCCGCCGCAATGCGCGCGTGGTCGAGATGCAGGACTTCGAGAAGGCCAAGGACAAGATCTTCATGGGCCCCGAGCGCAAGAGCATGGTCATGCCCGAGGAAGAGCGCCGCAACACGGCCTACCATGAGTCCGGCCATGCCCTCATCGGCAAGCTGCTGCCCAAGTGCGACCCGGTCCACAAGGTCACGATCATTCCGCGTGGCCGCGCCCTCGGCGTGACCATGAGCCTGCCGTCGCAGGACCGCTACAGCTACGACCGCGAGTACATGCTGAACCAGATCAGCATGCTGTTCGGTGGCCGCATCGCCGAAGAAGTGTTCATGCACCAGATGACCACCGGCGCCAGCAACGACTTCGAGCGCGCGACCTCCATCGCCCGCGACATGGTCACGCGCTACGGCATGACCGACGCGCTGGGCCCGATGGTCTACGCCGAGAACGAAGGCGAAGTGTTCCTGGGCCGCTCGGTCACCAAGACCACGAACATGAGTGAGCAGACCATGGAAAAGGTCGACGGCGAGGTGCGCCGCATCATCGACGAGCAGTACGCCCTGGCGCGCCGCCTCATCGAAGAGAACAGCGACAAGATGCACGCCATGGCCAAGGCGCTGCTCGAATGGGAAACCATCGACAGCGAACAGCTCGACGACATCATGGCCGGCCGCGCACCGCGTCCGCCCAAGGACTGGACGCCGCGCATTCCGCCTTCGGGCAGCGGCGGCAGTGGTGGCACGCCGGCCGTCAATCCTGATCCGGCGCCGACCGCCGCTTGAGGTGGGCTTGAAATCAAGCAACAACGGGGCCCCTGGCCCCGTTTTCCATGGTGAGCCAGATGGTGCGGTTTGGCAGACCTCGCGTTTCAGGATTGATCTCGCGCAGCCGCGCGTGATGGGCATCGTCAACGTCACGCCCGATTCCTTCTCCGATGGCGGCGCGCACGCGTCGACCGAGACCGCGCTGAAGCACTGCGAGCAGTTGCTGAAGGAGGGCGCCGACATCCTCGACATCGGCGGTGAATCGACCCGCCCCGGCAGCCCCGCCGTGCCGCTCGACGCCGAGCTGGCGCGCGTGCTGCCCGTGGTGCGCGAGGCCGTGAAGCTGAACGTGCCGCTGTCGATCGACACCTACAAGCCCGAGGTGATGCGCGCCGTGCTCGACCTGGGCGCGGACATCGTCAACGACATCTGGGCGCTGCGCCAACCCGGCGCGCGCCAGGCCGTTGCGGCGCACCCGACCTGCGGCATCTGCCTGATGCACATGCACCGCGACCCGCAGACCATGCAGGCGCTGCCGATGCAGGGCGACGTGATTCCCGAGGTGCTGGCTTTCTGGGACGCGCAACTGGCGCCCCTGACAGCGCTGGGCATCGACTCCGCGCGCATCACGCTCGATCCGGGCGTCGGTTTCGGCAAGAGCGTGGCGCAGAACTTCGCGCTCCTCGGTCGGCAGCGGGAATTGTTGGCAACCGGTTACCCCTTGTTGCTAGGTTGGTCCCGCAAGTCCTCCATCGGGGCCGTCACCGGCATCGACAATGCATCCGGGCGTACCGTGCCCAGCGTGGCAGCCGCCGTGCTGGCCGTGGACCGGGGTGCAGCGGTCGTGCGGGTGCACGACGTGCGCGACACCGTCGCCGCCCTCACCGTATGGCGTGCCATGCGCGCGGAAGCACCGCAAGAACACCTTCAAAGAGCAACAACATGACCCGTAAGTATTTCGGCACCGACGGCATCCGCGGCACGGTCGGCCAATCGCCCATCACCCCCGATTTCGTGCTGCGCCTCGCGCACGCCGTCGGCCGCGTGCTCAAGAAGACCCAGGCCCGTCCCACGGTGCTGATCGGCAAGGACACCCGCATCTCGGGCTACATGCTTGAGTCGGCGCTCGAGTCGGGCTTCAACTCCGCCGGCGTCGACGTGGTGCTGCTCGGCCCGCTGCCCACGCCGGGCGTGGCCTACCTCACGCGCGCCCAGCGCGCCAGCCTGGGCGTGGTGATCAGCGCCAGCCACAACGCCTTTCCCGACAACGGCATCAAGTTCTTCAGCGCGCAGGGCACCAAGCTCGACGACGCCTGGGAGCTCGCCGTCGAAGCCGCGCTCGAAGAAGAACCCGTCTGGGTGGATTCGGCCAACCTGGGCAAGGCGCGCCGCCTCAACGACGCGGACGGCCGCTACATCGAGTTCTGCAAGAGCACCTTCGCCAACGACCTGTCGCTGCGCGGCATGAAGTTGGTGGTCGATGCGGCCCACGGTGCGGCCTACCAGGTGGCGCCGAACGTGTTCCACGAACTGGGCGCGGACGTCACGAGCATCGGCTGTGCGCCCGACGGACTCAACATCAACAAGGGCTTCGGCGCCACGCATCCCGAGGCGCTGGTTGCCACGGTGACGGCGCAGAAGGCCGACTACGGCATCGCGCTGGACGGCGACGCCGACCGGCTGCAGCTGGTCGATGCCACCGGCCGCCTGTTCAACGGCGACGAGCTGCTGTACCTGATGGTGGCCGAACGCGTCGCGCGCGGCGAGAAGCCGGCGGGCGTGGTCGGCACGCTCATGACCAACAAGGCCGTCGAGATGGCCCTGCGTGCACAGGACATCGAGTTCGTGCGCGCCAAGGTCGGCGACCGCTACGTGCTCGAAGAGCTCGACAAGCGCGGCTGGCTGCTCGGCGGCGAAGGCTCAGGCCACCTGCTGGCACTCGACCGCCACACCACGGGCGACGGCATCGTCAGCGCGCTGCAGGTGCTGCAGGCCTGCGTGCGCAGCGGCAAGACGGTGGCGCAGCTGCTCGAAGGCGTGACGCTGTTCCCGCAGACGCTGATCAACGTGCGCCTCGCACCCGACCAGGACTGGAAGAGCAACGCAGCGCTCGCCAGCGAAACGAAGCGCATCGAAGCCGAGCTGGGCGATGCGGGCCGCGTGCTGATCCGTGCGAGTGGCACCGAGCCGCTGGTGCGCGTGATGGTCGAGGCGCGCGATCCGAAGCAATCGCAGTCCTGCGCCGAGCGCCTCGCGGCCACGCTCAAGCCTGCCGCATGACGACGACGGGCCGCATCGAAACCCGCCTGGCCGACTACCGCGATCCGCTGCAGGCGGCGGCGGTGGTCGAGCTGCTCGACAGCTACGCGCGCGACCCGGCCGGCGGTGGCACGCCGCTGCCCGCGTCGGTTCGCGAAGGCCTGCCCGCCGCGCTGGCGGCACGTCCGCAGGCGTTCAGCGTGCTGGCTTTCGACGGCGACACGCCCGTGGGCCTGATCAACTGCATCGAGGGTTTCTCGACCTTCGCCTGCCAGCCGCTGGTCAACGTGCACGACGTGGTCGTGCGCGCCAGCCACCGTGGCCAGCGCGTGGCGCAGCAGATGTTCGCGCAGGTCGAGCAGGAAGCCCGCCGACGCGGCGCCTGCAAGCTCACGCTCGAAGTGCTGTCGGGCAATGCGCCTGCGCTGCGCAGCTACGAGCGCGAGGGTTTCGTCAGCTACCAGCTCGACCCGGAATTCGGCCATGCCGTCTTCCTGCAGAAGAAGCTCTGACCGAATCAGGCCAATGAAAATGCCGCCGACGCGCAAGGCGTGGGCGGCATGGTTGGAGCAGAAAGAGAAGGGCGCGGCGATCGCGCCCTTTCTTTTGTCTGGATCAGAAGCGCGTGACAGGCGCGTCGGCGGTAGCGCCCGACTTGTCGGCAGCGTACTTGCCCAGCTCCCATTTGGCGATCGCGTTGCGGTGCACTTCGTCCGGACCGTCGGCAAAGCGCAGCGTGCGCGCCTGCGCATAAGCCGAGGCCAGCGGGAAGTCGTCGCACATGCCGCCGCCGCCGTGGACCTGCATGGCCCAGTCGATGACCTGGCAGGCCATGGTGGGCGCTACCACCTTGATCATGGCGATCTCGGTGCGCGCGACCTTGTTGCCGGCCACGTCCATCAGCCAGGCGGCCTTCAGCGTGAGCAGGCGGGCCATGTCGATCTTGCAGCGCGCTTCGGCGATGCGTTCCTGCGTGACGGTCTGCGAGGCGACGGTCTTGCCGAAGGCCACGCGCGACGAGGCGCGCTTGCACATCAGTTCGAGTGCGCGCTCGGCCAGGCCGATCAGGCGCATGCAGTGGTGGATGCGTCCGGGGCCAAGGCGGCCTTGGGCGATCTCGAAGCCGCGGCCTTCGCCCAGCAGGATGTTGCCGACGGGCACGCGCACGTTCTCGAAGTACATCTCGACGTGGCCGTGCGGCGCGTCGTCGTAGCCCATCACGTTCAGCGGACGCACGATGCGGATGCCCTTGGCATCGGCCGGCACGATGACCATGCTCTGCTGCGAGTGCTTGGGCGCCTCGGGGTCGGTCTTGCCCATGGTGACGAACACGGCGCAGCGCGGATCGGCGGCACCGGAGATCCACCACTTGTGGCCGTTGATGACGTACTCGTCGCCCTGGCGCTCGATGCGGGTGGCGATGTTGGTGGCGTCGCTGGAGGCGACGTCGGGTTCGGTCATCGCGAAGGCCGAGCGGATCTGGCCTTCGAGCAGCGGCTTGAGCCAGCGCGCCTTGATCTCTTCCGAGCCGTAGCGGGCGATGGTTTCCATGTTGCCGGTGTCGGGGGCCGAGCAGTTGAAGGCTTCGGAGGCCCATGGCACCCGGCCCATGATCTCGGCCAGCGGGGCGTATTCCTGATTGGTCAGGCCCGCACCCTCATAGCCGGAGGCCGAGGCGCTGTCGACCGGCAGGAACAGGTTCCACAGGCCTTGCGCCTTGGCCTTGGCCTTGAGCTTCTCGACGGTCTGCAGGGCGCTCCAGCGCTTGCCGGCGACCGTGTTGGCGGCCAGTTCAGCGCTGTACTCGGCTTCGGCCGGGTAGATGTGGTCTTCCATGAAGGCGAGAACGCGCTTCTGAAGCTCCTTGGTTTTGGCCGAATATTCGAAATCCATGCTGTCTCCTGGTGGGGTTAAGGGGGAGGGCTGGCTATGCCTTTTGGGCAAATTGCCAGGCCATCTCGGCCATCGGCCGTGCGCCACGGGCGGACGCCACGGCTTGCTCGCTCGATGCGGTACCGGCTTCGACGCGTTTCGCAATGCCCTGCAGGATGGCGGCCATGCGAAACAGGTTGTAGGCCTGGTAGAAATTCCAGTCGGGCGCCAGCGCCTCGGGCGTGCTGATGCTCGTGCGCTCGCAGTAGCGGCGGATGTATTCGCTCTCGGTGGGAATGCCCAGCGCCGCCACGTCCACGCCGCCGATGCCGCGGCCGGTGGTGGGGGGCATGTGCCACGACATGCAGTGGTAGCTGAAGTCGGCCAGCGGGTGGCCCAGCGTGGAGAGCTCCCAGTCGAGCACCGCGATGATCCGCGGCTCGGTGGCGTGGAACATCACGTTGTCCAGGCGGTAGTCGCCATGCACGATCGAGACCTTGCTTTCGTCGCGTGCGCTCGCCGGCATGTGGGCGGGCAGCCAGTCGATCAGCCGCTCCATGGCCTCGATGGGCTGCGACAGTTCGCCGGCGCCGTCGGCCGAGGCCTTGTACTGCTTGCTCCAGCGGCCGATCTGGCGCTCGAAGTAGTTGCCGGGCTTGCCGTAGTCGCCCAGGCCGCGGGCGGCGAAGTCGACCGTGTGCAGCGCCGCGATGACGCGGTTCATCTCGTCGTAGTAGGCCGCGCGTTCGGCGTTGCTGAAGCCGGGCAGCGACTGGTCCCACAGCACGCGGCCCTGCATGAACTCCATGATGTAGAAGGCGCGCCCGATGATGGACTCGTCCTCGCACAGGCAGTACATGCGCGGCACGGGCACGTCGGTGCCCTGCAGGCCGCGCATGACCTTGTATTCGCGCTCGACCGCATGGGCCGAGGGCAGCAGCTTGGCGACCGGGCCGGGCTTGGCGCGCATCACGTAGCTCTGCGTGGGCGTGACGAGCTTGTAGGTCGGGTTGGACTGACCGCCCTTGAACATCTCGACCGTCAGCGGACCCTGGAAGCCCTCGAGGTTCTTTTCGAGCCAAGCCGCGAGCGCGTCCACGTCGAAGGTGTGCTGTTGGGACACCGCGCGGGTGCCGATGAAACTGGAGAAGTCCTGGCTCATGTCGAATCTTTTTTAGTTGTCTGCTTCAGAGATGTGCATCAGCGCCGAGCGGTCCAGCACGACCAGTCCGGCCGGCTCGATCCGGATGGTGCCCTCGCGCTCCATCGTCTTGAGTTCCTGGTTGACCCGCTGGCGCGAGGCGCCGAGCAGCTGCGCGAGTTCTTCCTGCGCCAGTTGCAGGCCGATGCGCGTCTGGCTGCCGTCGTCCAGGTTGGGCACGCCATAGCTGCGCACCAGGTGGATGAGCTGCTTGGCCAGGCGTGCGCGCAAGGGCAGGGTGTTGAGGTCTTCCACCAGCCCGAACAGCGTGCGGATGCGGCGTGCCTGCAGCCGCATCAGCGCTTCGTACAGCTCGACGTGCGTGGCCAGGATCTTCTGGAAGTCGGCCCGCGCCACGCACAGCACGGTGGTGTCGCCGTGCGAGTACGTGTCGTGCGTGCGCCGCTCCCCGTCGAACATCGCCACGTCGCCGAACCAGATGCCCGGCTCGACGTAGGTCAGCGTCACCTGCTTGCCCGACACCGCGGTCGAGCTCACGCGCAACGCCCCCTTGGCACAGGCGATCCAGTGCTCGGGCGGGTCGCCGCGCGCGGCGAGCAGGTCGCCGTCCTTGTAGCGTTTGACAAAGGCGCATCGGAGGATGTCGTGCCGTAGCGATGGAGATAGGGAAGAAAACCAGCGACCACTGTTGATCGCTTCACGTTCTTCGATGGTAAGAATGGGGTCGTCCATGGTCTGTCCTCTCGGCGACTGAAAAGCTGTGGGGTGTCTCGGGAGCGACGCCGTCAGGCGTCACTCGTAGCGTGGCGGTGTCTTGTCGAGGAACGCGGCGATGCCGATGCCCGCGTTCGCGTGGTGCAGGTTGCGCACGAAATGATCGCGCTCCTGCGATAGCTGCGACGCCAGTGTGGCGCCGCGCGCGTCGCTCAGCAGCTCCTTGATGCTGGCCAGCGAGTTCGGTGCGCGCGCGTTCAGGCGGGTGGCCAGGGCCAGCGCGCCGGCCAGCGCCTGTCCGCTGTCGGTGAGCTCGTTGACGAGGCCGAAGGCATGCAGGCGCGCGGCCTCGATGCGCTCGCCGTTCATCAGCCATTCGCTCGCCAGCTGGCGCGGCAGTGCCTGCCCGAGGTGCCAGCTGAGGCCGCCGTCGGGCGACAGCGCCACGTTGCTGTACGAGGCCGCGAACACGGCGTCGCGCGCGGCCACGACGAAGTCGCAGGCCAGCGCGAGCGAGAAGCCGGCGCCGGCCGCCGCACCCTCGACGGCCGCGATGACCGGCTTGGGGAAGGTGCGGATCGAGTCGATCCAGTTGTGCAGGCCCTCGATGCTCTCGGCCTGCACCGAGCGGTCGAGCTGGCGGTTGGCCAGCAGCCGCTGCAGCGAGCCGCCGGCGCAGAACCACGCGCCTTCGCCCACGATGACGACGCTGCGGATCTCGTCGCTGCTCTCGGCGCCGTTCAGCGCCTCGATGCCGGCGGCATAGATCTCGGGGCCCAGTGCATTGCGCTGGGTCGGGTTGACGATGGTCAGCACCATGGTGCTGCCTTCGCTGGTGCTCTTGAGTTCGGCGGTCATGGCGTGTGTGCCTGTTCGTTCGTTATTTATTCTTCTTCGTGCAGCAGGCTCAGGCCCAGCGCGCCGCGGCGGCGCAGCCACGGGCTCGGGCGATAGCGCGGATCGCCATACACGGTCTGCAGGTTGAACAGCACCTCGAGCATGTTGGTCGGCCCGTACAGGTTGCCCATGGCGAGCGGGCCGCGCGGATAGCCCAGGCCCAATTGCACGGCGGTCTCGAGGTCGGCCGGCGTGCACACGCGCTGCTGGCACATGTCGGCGGCGATGTTGACGATGGCGCCGATCACGCGCTGCGTGACGAAGCCGCCGCTGTCGCGGATGACGCTCACGGCCTTGCCGTCGCGCGCGAAGAGGGCGTGCGCGGCGTCGCGCACGTCGCGGCGCGTGGCCGGGTTGGTGGCGAGCACGCGGCGCTTGGTGGCGGCGTCGTCGACCAGCATGTCGATGCCGACGGTGCGCGTGGCGTCCAGCCGCTCGACCGCCGCGACCGTCGTCACGTCGAAGCCCAGCGGTGCGACCAGGATGATCGACTGCGGTGCGGGAGCGCTGCCGCTGTCGATCTGCGCGCCCAGCGTGTTCACCAGGCGCAGCAGCTCGGCACGGCGCGCGGCACGTGGCGACACCCAGACCGCGGGCGTGCCCTCGACCACGGGTGCGGGCGCTTCGGGCGTCTGCTGCATCACGCCGTTGTCGTAGCGGTAGAAGCCTTCGCCGGTCTTGCGGCCCAGCGCGCCGGCGGCCAGGCGCTGCGCGGTGATCACGCTCGGGCGAAAGCGCGGCTCTTCGAAGTACTGGTGGTAGATCGATTCCATCACCGGGTGCGACACGTCGAGCGCCGTGAGGTCGAGCAGCTCGAATGGGCCGAGGCGAAAGCCGGCCTGGTCCTTCAGGATGCGGTCGATGGTGGCGAAGTCGGTCACGCCTTCGCCCACGATGCGCAGCGCCTCGGTGCCGTAGCCGCGGCCCGCGTGGTTGACGATGAAGCCGGGCGTGTCCTGCGCCTGCACGGCGCTGTGGCCCATCTGCGTGGCATAGCCGGCCAGCTGCTGGCAGACCTCGGGCGAGGTCTTGAAGCCCGCCACCACCTCGACCACCTTCATCAGCGGCACGGGGTTGAAGAAGTGAAAGCCCGCAAAGCGCGCGGGGTGCTGCAGGCCGGCCGCGATGGCCGTGACCGACAGCGACGAGGTGTTGGTGACCAGCGTGGCGGTGGGCGCGACCACGTCCTCGAGCTCGCGAAACAGCGTGCGCTTGACCTCGAGGTTCTCGACCACGGCCTCGACCACGAGGTCGCAGCCGGCGAGCGCCTGCATGCCGTCGACCGCCTTCACGCGCGCCACATAGGCGTCGCGCGTGAGGGCGTCGATCTTGCCCTTCTCGTGCAGCTTGTTCCATTGGGCAGCGAGGGCTTCGCGGCCGCGCTCGGCGGCGCCTGCAAAGCTGTCGAGCAGCAGCACTTCGCTGCCGGCCTGGGCGGCGATCTGCGCGATGCCGCGCCCCATGGCGCCGGCGCCGATCACGCCGATTCGGGGGTAGTTCACTGTCATGGGATCAAGGTTCTCATGGGTTGGTGGGTGTCCGGGGCGGCCGCGCCGGCGCGGGTGCGCGACGCGGACGAAAGCTCCGATTTTGCAATCTCGCGGGAGACCCGCGCCCCGGGTGTTACGCGGGGCATCGGAATCAGGCCGGGCGGCGGCTGCGGTCGATGGCGATGCTCAGGCCCATGGCCAGCAGCATCAGTGCAAAACCGACCCGGCTCATCCACTCGGTGGCGTCGTTCGCCAGCAGCCAGCCGCCCAGCGCCGCGCCCAGGGCCTGGCCGATGTAGATGCCCGAGCTGTTGAGCGCCACCGAGCCCGGCGCCAGGGCGGGCGCCAGCCCCACGAGGCGCGCCTGCTGCGAGGAGTTGGTGGCAAAGCAGCCCAGACCCCAGGGCACGAGCACCACCGCGAGCCACGCCAGCGTGCTGGCCAGCGGCCACAGCAGCAGGCTCAGCGCGATCAGCCCGGTCGTCAGCAGCACCATGCGCCCGGCGCCGACGCGGTCGATGTAGCGGCTCACCACCATGTTGCCCAGCAGGCCGAAGGCGCCGAACAGCGCCCACATCAGGCTCAGCGTGTTGGCATCGGCGCCGAAGCCCTGCTTGAGCAGCGGGCCGAAATAGCTGAACAGCACGAACTGGCCGACGCCCTGCAGCGCCGTGACCGACACGATGCCCATCAGCACCGGGCTGCGCAGCACGCGCGACCAGGCGGCGGCCGTGAGCGCGGCGGGCCGGATGCCGCTGGGCAGCGTGAGCCAGACCGAGGCGGCGCTCACGACACTGAGCGCTGCGATGGCCATGAAGGCCATGCGCCAGCCCAGGTGGCCGCCGATCAGCGCGCCGATCGGCAGGCCCAGCACCGAGGCCACCGACCAGCCGAGAAAGACGAAGGTGACGGCGCGCCCGCGCTGCTCGGGCGGCACCAGCATGCCGGCGCAGGCCGCGGCTTGGGGCGTGAAGATGGCGGGCGCGATCACCGTCAGCATGCGCACCGGCAGCAGCGCGCCGAAGCTGGGCACGAGCGCCGCAACCACGTGCCACGCGGCGTACCAGAGCAGGGTGAGGGCGAGCAGCTTGCGGCGGTCCCAGCCGGCGACCGCGGCGGCCAGCAGCGGGGCGCCCAGGCACATCACGACGGCTGCTGCGCTGATCAACTGGCCCGCGGTGGCGACTTGGACCGCCAGCGAGGCGCTGATCTCATTGAGGGTGCCCGGCACGACCATCACGCCCGTGCCGATCACGAAATTGCCGGCCAGCAGCGCCCAGAGCGCGCCTCGCTGCGGCGCGGGCCGGCTCATGGGTTCACCGCCGGACCTGCAGCGCGCCGGGGTTCACGATGTTCGTGGGGTTGCCCTTGATGAAGCTCACGACGTTGTCGAACGCCTGGCCGAAGTAGCTTTCGTAGCTTTCCTGCTCGACGTAGCCGATGTGCGGCGTACAGATGCAGTTCTCGAGGCGCAGCAGCGCATGGCCCTGCAACGGCGGTTCGCTCTCGAACACGTCGATGGCCGCCAGCCCGGGGCGGCCGCGGTTGAGGGCGGCCAAGAGGGCATCGGCTTCGACCAGCTCGGCGCGCGAGGTGTTGACGAACAGCGCCGTCGGCTTCATGCGCGAAAGGTCTTCGAGCTTGACGAGGCCCTGGGTGTCCTCGTTGAGCCGCAGGTGCACCGACAGCACGTCGGCGGCGGCAAAGAATTCGTGGCGGTTCTGTGCCACCTGGAAGCCGTCGGAGCGCGCCTTGGCGCAGCTGGCCTCGCGGCCCCAGATCACGACCTGCATGCCGAAGGCCTGCCCGTAGCGCGCCACCAACTGGCCGATGCGGCCATAGCCCCAGATGCACAGCGTCTTGCCCTTGAGCACCGAGCCCACGCCGAAATTCGGCGGCATCGATGCCGACTTGAGGCCCGACTGCTGCCAGGCCCCGTGCTTGAGGTTGCTGATGTACTGCGGCAGGCGGCGCATGGCCGCCATGATCAGCGCCCAGGTGAGTTCGGCGGGCGCCTGCGGCGAGCCCGAGCCTTCGGCCACCGCCACACCGCGTTCGGTGCAGGCCGTGACGTCGATGTGGCCGCCGACGCGACCGGTCTGGGAAATCAGCTTGAGCTTGGGCAGCTTCTCGATCAGCTGGCGGGAGATCTGACTGCGCTCGCGGATGAGCACGATGACGTCCGCATCCTTGAGGCGAACCGACAGTTGGCCGATGCCCTTGACCGTGTTGGTGTAGACCTTGGCGGCGTAAGCGTCCAGCTTGGCAGCGCACTGCAGCTTGCGCACGGCGTCCTGGTAGTCGTCGAGGATCACAATGTTCATGGCATGCCATTGTGCCTCGCAGCATCGGCACGTCGCACGTGTGAACGTTTGGATACCCCGTGCCAAATGGCGCCCGGGAGGCCTGTTTCAGACCGTTGGGGGTGAATCCGCCGTGCGCGTGCGGGGCGCGCAGGCACAGCGGGTTCGTTTGCACCTTCTCAGTGCAGGTGGCTGGGGCGGGGCGTGCCGCTCCCGGTTTCCGCAGCTTCCAGCGCGGCGAGCCGGTCGAGTTCGGCGCACACGTCGGCCATGCGGCCGGAAATCACGACTCGGTTGGCGCAGCCAGGCTGCGTGCCTTGGCGGTCGACCACGCGGACCACACGCAGCGGGCGTGCAGGCGCGGCGGCGGCGGATGGCGAGCTGGCAGGCGCGGAGCCGCCAGCGGGGCGCGCCGTGCAGGCGGGGCGGATGGCCACGTAGCGCAGACCGGCGGCAGCGTCGCCGCTCTCACCATGCGACGGGCGGCGGGCCGGCATCCAGCGGGTGGCCAGCGATTGCAGGGGCGACCAGAGGTCGGCGATGGCGAGGAGGGCGATTCCCATGTGAACTCCAAAAAAGTATGAGGTTGAACACAGGCAGGATTTCTTGAATCGGCCACGACAGGGTGATGGCGACTTCGCGCCATACGCCCGCCACCTGTCGCGGCCGGATGAGGTGCTGCTTGTGGGCAGCAGGCCCGGGGCCTACATCAGCATCGTGTTGCGGATGAGGCCGACCGCGAGGCCTTCGATTTCGAAGGGCTCGCCGGGCTGGACGATGATGGTCGGGTAGTCGGGGTTCTCGGCGTGCAGCTCGATCACCTGCTTGTTGCGCTTCAGGCGCTTCACGGTGACTTCTTCGCCCAGGCGTGCCACCACGATCTGGCCGTTGCGCGCTTCCTTCGTGGCCTGCACGGCGAGCAGGTCGCCGTCCATGATGCCGGCGTCGCGCATCGACATGCCGCGCACCTTGAGCAGGTAGTCCGGCTGGCGCTGGAACAGCGTGTTCTCGACGTAGTAGGTCTGGTCGACGTGCTCTTGCGCGAGGATGGGCGAACCTGCCGCGACGCGGCCGATGAGCGGCAGCGCGAGCTGGGCCATGCCGGGCAGCGAAAGCGAGAACTGGTTGCCTTCGCGGTGCCGCGTTTCGTGGAGCGAGCGCAGCGCATCGCCCTTGAGGCGGATGCCGCGCGAGGTGCCGCTGACGAGTTCGATCACGCCCTTGCGGGCCAGGGCCTGCAGGTGCTCCTCGGCGGCGTTGGCCGACTTGAAGCCCAGCTCGTTGGCGATTTCGGCGCGCGTGGGCGGCGCACCGGTGCGTGCGATGGCGCCCTGGATCAGGTCCAGGATCTGCTGCTGGCGGGCGGTAAGCTTCACTGCGAACTGCATAGTGGTTTCCTTGCGGCACTGGCTAGATATCCAGTACCTGTATTTTTAACCAGTTTTCAAAAGTTGACAAGCCATGACTCATTCCTCTTCGTCCGAGACGCGCCGCGTGGTCGTGCTGGGCACCGGCGGCACCATTGCCGGCAAGGCCGCCAGCAGCGGCGACAACATCGGCTACACCGCCGGGCAGGTGGGGGTGGCGGATCTGCTGGGCGGCATCGAGGCGCCGGCCGGCGTGACGCTGGTGGCTGAGCAGGTCGCGCAGCTCGACAGCAAGGACATGGACGCGGACACCTGGCGCGAGCTGGCCGCGCGCTGCGCACACTGGCTGGCGCAGCCTGATGTGGCCGGCATCGTGGTCACGCACGGCACCGACACGCTGGAAGAGACCGCCTTCTTCCTGCACGCTGTGCTCGCGCCGGCCAAGCCGGTGGTGCTGACCTGCGCGATGCGTCCGGCCACGGCCCTGTCGCCCGACGGTCCGCAGAACGTGCGCGACGCGCTCGCTGTGGCTGCGACGCCGGACGCGCACGGTGTGACGGTGGTGTGCGCGGGCACGATCCACAGCGGCCTCGATGTGCAGAAGGTGCACACCTACCGCCTCGATGCCTTCGCGTCGGGCGACGCGGGGCCGGTCGGCTATGTGGAAGAGGGCGAAGTGCGGCGCGTTCGTGCGTGGCCGCATGGGGCGCCGTTCGATGCGGCGCGGCTGGAGTCGGTATCGAAGCCGTGGCCCCGCGTCGAGATCGTCATGAGCCACGCGGGCGCGAGCGGTGCGATCGTGGAGGCGTTGCTGCTCCCGTCGGCTGAGCCCTTGCGCGGGCTGGTCGTGGCCACGACCGGCAATGGCACCGTGCACCACGCGCTGGAAGCCGCAGCGCTGAAGGCGCAGGGCGGTGGCTTGGTGGTGTTGCGTGCCACACGCTGCGCGAACGGACGCATCCTGCCGAAACCCGGCGACGGGCTGCGGGACGCAGGCGCACTCACGCCGGTGAAGGCGCGGGTCGCGCTGGTGCTGGAACTTTTGGGAGTGGCCGCCCTGCCGGAGGCGGAGGGCGGCTAGGAGAAAGAGGCTGACGAATCAGCCGCTGAATCAGCTGTTCAGTGCGGCAAGCGCGCGCTGTGTGATCTCGTCGACCGTGCCCACGCCCTGGATGGCGCGGTACTTCGGCGCGGCGGCCGGGTCGGTCTTGGCCCAGGCCGAGTAGTAGTCGACCAGCGGACGGGTCTGCTGGCTGTAGACGTCGAGCCGCTTGCGCACGGTCTCTTCCTTGTCGTCTTCGCGCTGGATCAGCTCTTCGCCCGTCACGTCGTCCTTGCCTTCCACCTTCGGCGGATTGAACTTGACGTGGTAGGTGCGGCCCGATGCCGGGTGTGAGCGACGACCGCTCATGCGTTCGATGATGTCACCGAAGGGCACGTCGATCTCGAGCACGTAGTCGAGCTTCACGCCGGCCGCCTTCATGGCGTCGGCCTGCGGAATGGTGCGCGGGAAGCCGTCGAACAGGAAACCGCCGTTGCAGTCGGGCTGCGCGATGCGTTCCTTCACGAGGTTGATGATCAGGTCGTCGCTGACCAGTGCACCCGAATCCATGATCGTCTTGGCCTGCAGCCCGAGGGGGGTGCCCGCCTTGACCGCGGCGCGCAACATGTCGCCGGTGGAGATTTGGGGAATGCCGTATTTCTGGCAGATGAAGGTCGCTTGCGTGCCTTTGCCTGCTCCGGGCGCGCCCAGCAAAATAAGTCTCATGGTGTCCTCGGAAGGTTCTTAGATTTTGTGTCGCGCCCCATGCGCACCCTCAGGCGCGCCGAGGCGGAATTGCATCGAGGATAGCATGCGTCCCCGTGACAAATTGCCGCCGTCTCCCTCGGGGCGGCCTGCAGTTCACGCAGGCGAGCTGGCCGCGAAGACGGCGCGCACGCGTGCCAGGTCTTCGGGCGTGTCGATCCCGGGGCCCGGTGCCACATCGCTCACATGCACCGCGATGCGGTGTCCGTGCCACAGCGCGCGCAACTGTTCGAGCGCCTCGGTGGCTTCGACAGGGGCGGGCGACAGCAACGGAAATTGCCGCACGAAGCCTGCGCGATAGCCGTAGATGCCGATGTGGCGCAGCGGTGCGGGGCTGGGCAGCACCGACGGCGCCGCGCCACCCGACGAGCCGTCGCGCCACCAGGGGATCGGCGCGCGGCTGAAATACAGCGCATGGCCCTGCGCGTCGAGCACGGCCTTCACCACGTTCGGGTTCATGAAGTCGGCCAGCGAGTCGATCGCATGGACGGCGGTGCTCATCGCGGCCTGCGGGCGCGCGGCCAGCGTGGCGGCGACGGCGTCGATCAACGCGGGGTCGATCAGCGGCTCGTCGCCCTGCACGTTGACGACGATCGCGTCACCGTCGAGTCCGAGTTGTTCGCAGGCTTCGGCCAGCCGGTCGGTGCCGCTGGGGTGGTCCTGGCGGGTGAGCAGGGCCTCGACGCCGTGCGCCTTGCAGGCGTCGATGATGGTGGCGTCGTCGCCGGCCACCACCACGCGGGCGGCGCTGGACTGGCGGGCACGTTGCGCCACGCGCACGACCATCGGCAGTCCGGCGATGTCGGCCAGCGGTTTCTTGGGAAGTCGCGTCGAAGCCAGCCGGGCCGGCACCAGAACGGTGAAGCTCACAGGCCCAGCTCTTCGTCGGACAGCGTGCGGGCCTCGTTCTCGAGCAGCACGGGGATGCCGTCACGCACCGGGTAGGCCAGGCGCGCGCTGCGCGAGCAGAGTTCCTGCTTCTCGGCGTTCCAGGTCAGCGGGCCCTTGGTGACGGGGCAGACGAGCAGTTCAAGCAGCTTGGTATCCATCGAGCGATGATAGCTTCGCGTCGAGGGCGGCGAAGAACGCCGGCGAGGGTTCGAAGTGCAGCGGCACGGCGAGCGCGTCGGGCGCCTGGCGCCAGAGCTTGACGGCGTCTTTTTCCGTGCAGACGAGGGGCAGGGCGGGACCGGCTGGTCGTTGCCAACCGCTGAAATCGTGATGGTCAGGCAGCGCGAGGGTGTCTGCGAGCGTCAGGCCGCGAGCACGCAGCATCGTGAAGAAGGCCTCCGGCCGCGCGATGGCGGCGAGCGCGATCACGGGCTGGCCGGCGAGCGTGTCAAGCGGGATGCGCCGGCCGTCCTTCGCGATGGCGTACAGCGCCAGTTCGCGGGTGGCGGTGTAGCCGCCGGCGAAAGCGGGCCGCTCGCCGCTGTGCAACAGCAGGTCGCAATGGCGCGGCCACGGCTCGCGCAGGGGGCCGGCCGGCAGCAGCCAGCCGTTGCCGACACCGCGGTCGTCGAACACGCAGATCTCGATGTCGCGCGCCAGCGCCAGGTGTTGCAGGCCGTCGTCGCTGACGATGACCTGCGTGGCCGGGTGTTGTTCGAGCAGGGCGCGTGCGGCCTCGATGCGCTGTCGGGCCACGAAGACCGGCGCGCCAGTGGCATGGTGGATCAACGCGGGTTCGTCGCCGACGTCCTGCGGATCGCTGTCGGCCTGGACTTCACGGCAGTCGTCGGTGCGGCGGCCGTAGCCGCGCGACACCACCCCCACCCGCAGACCACGTGCCTGAAGGTGGCGCACGACCGCCATCACGACGGGTGTCTTGCCGGCCCCACCCGCAATCACATTGCCGACCACGATCACGGGTACCGGCACGCGTCCGGTTTTCTGCCAACCCCATCGGTAGAAGGCGCGCCGCAACGCGAAGAGGGCGCCGTAGACCTGCGACAGCGGCCACAGCAGGCAGGCCAGCGCACCGCGGCGCAGCCAGGCATCCTGCAGCCGCGCGCCGGTCGACACTCAGTGACCGGCCTGGGCCGTCGACTGGGCGGCGAAGGTGATCTGCATCAGGCCGGCGCGGCGCGCAGCCTCCATCACCGTCACCACGGCCTGGTGCGGGCTGGCGGCATCGGCGCTGATGATCACGACGCTGTCCTTGCCACCGGTGGCGGCGGCGCCGAGCGCGGCGGCCACGGTGTCGACGCTGCGGTCCGCCAGCGGCGACTTGTTGATCACGTAGCGGCCGTCAGCCGACACCGCCACGATCACCTCTTTCGGGTAGTCGCGCTGCGCGTCGACGTCCGCCGTCGGCAGCCGCAGCTGCATCTCGGTGAACTTGCTGTAGGTGGTCGACAGCATCAGGAAGATCAGCACGACCAGCAGCACGTCGATGAACGGGATCAGGTTGATCTCCGGCTCGTCGCGCGCGCCGTGGCGAAACTGCATGCGGCCTCGAGTCATAGGCTCACCCCCAGGCTGCGCGCACTTCGTGTCGCTACGCCAACCCCCTTCCGGGGGCGACACCTGCGGCCCGGCGAAGCCGGTTCCGCGGTGTCCCTGGTGTGGCGGCCGTCGGTTGCTGCGATGGCCGTCATTTGCGAAGTGCGTTCAAGTGGCGCGCAAAGCGCTCGCCCGAGAGTTCGAGGTTCAGCAGGTACTCGTCGACGCGGCTGCGGAAGTAGCGCCAGAAGATCAGCGTGGGGATGGCCACGATCAGGCCGAAGGCCGTGTTGTACAGCGCGATCGAAATGCCGTGCGCCAGCTGCGCCGGATTGCCCGAACCGACGGCACCGCTGCCGGGCGACTGCGAGCCGAAGATCTCGATCATGCCGATCACCGTGCCCAGCAGGCCGAGCAGCGGCGCGGCCGAGGCGATGGTGGCCAGCGCCGGCAGGTAGCGCTCCAGCTTGTGCGCCACGGTGCGGCCCGAGGCCTCCATGGCGGCGCGCAGGTCTTCTTCGGTGCAGCGCGGGTTGGCGTTCAGCGCGCGCAGGCCGGCGGCCAGCACCTGGCCGAGCATCGAGTTGCTTTCCAGTTTGGTCACGACCTCCGGGCCGGGAACCGCGCCGCGCGACACGGTGATGGTCTCGTCCAGCAGCTTCGGCGGCAGGACCTTGACGGTCTTGAGGCTGGTGAAACGTTCAATGACCAGCGCGAGTGCGATGACCGAACAGGCGAGCAATGGCCAGATTGGCCAGCCCGCGGCAACAATGATGGAAAACAAGAAAATCCTCCGGCCCGTAGACTGCAAATGCGCGGCGATTATCCACCGAGCCACCATCGGCTCGCGGCTTGTTTGCGTGTCGGCAAGGACGCACAGATTCTGTGGATAACTTTGTGATTAACCCATCGCGCAATGTCTCCGAACCCGCATGGGACGGGCTTTCCGTTAGATCGATTGAATTTTGAGCAGCACTTTTTTTAATGAAATCAACAGCTTGCACGAGAACTCGTGCATCTGTTCCACCATACCCCTCCAAAGTGGGGGGCGCGACGCCCGTTGTGGAAGAGTGGCGCTCGGCGGCGGAGGGGCGCGATGAGCTTCAGGGAGCCGAATGCCGCGCCCGGGCCGCGCGTGTGGGCCGTGGGCGCGCTGTGCCGCGCGGTGGCCGATGCGCTCGATGCGCGCTTCAACCCGGTCTCGGTGCGCGGGGAAATCTCCGGTTTCTCGCGTGCATCGAGCGGTCATTGCTATTTCTCGCTCAAGGACGAATCCGGCCAGCTGCGCTGCGCGATGTTCCGTCGCGCGGCCAGCCTGCTCGACTTCACGCCGCGCGATGGCGACCAGGTCGAGGTGCGCGGACGGCTGGCGGTGTACGAACCGCGCGGTGACCTGCAGCTGGTGGTCGAGAGCCTGCGGCGCGCGGGGCAGGGCGCGCTGTTCGAGCAGTTCCTGCAGCGCAAGGCGCGCCTCGAGGCCGAGGGCCTGTTCGACCCCGCGCGCAAGCGGGCGCTGCCGTCCATGCCGCGCGCCGTGGGCGTCGTCACCTCGCTGGGGGCCGCGGCGCTGCATGACGTCGTGACAGCGCTGCGGCGGCGCGTCCCACATATTCCCGTGGTGCTGGCGCCGGCGGCAGTGCAGGGCGCCAGCGCGCCGGCCGACCTGGTGCGTGCCTTGCAGTCGCTCTACACGCTGGAGCCGGCTGTCGACGTGATCCTGCTGGTGCGCGGCGGTGGCTCGATCGAGGACCTCTGGGCCTTCAACGACGAAACGCTGGCGCGCACCATCGTGCAGAGCCCCGTGCCGGTGATCAGCGGCGTGGGGCACGAAACCGATTTCACTATCGCCGATTTCTGCGCCGACCTGCGCGCGCCGACGCCGACGGCCGCCGCGGAACTCGTCAGCGCGCCGCGCGACCTGTGGCTCGGCGCGCTCGACCTGCTCGATGAACGGCTCGGCGATGCGTTGGGCGGGCGGCTCGATGTGCTCGGCCAACGGCTGGACCAGGCGGCCGCGCGGCTGGGGCGCCCGTCGGGCCTGGTCGCGCGCCAGCAGTTGCGGTTGGCGCACCGCGCGCAGCGGTTGCACTACGCGGTGCTGTCGCGCCGGGAGCGCCTGGCGCAGGTGCCGCAGGCCATCGCCACCGATTTCTCCGCGAAGTTCGCGCGCTCGCTGACGCAGCGGCGCGAGCGGCTCGAACGCGTGGCCCTGCGCCTGCGACTGCTCGACCCGGCCCTGGTGCTGCAGCGCGGCTATGCCTTGCTGACCGACGGCGAAGGCCGCGCGGTCGTCAGCGCAGGCAGCCTGAAGGCTGGCGATGCCGTGGTCGCACGCCTTTCGGATGGCTCGGTCGACCTGACCGTGACGCCCGGCGGCGCGACGGGAACGCGTCTGACGCCGCCCCCCTGATTACTTCCTAGAATCCTTCATTCCCCACAACCAACCCACGAGAAAAAACCATGGAACATGTGCTCCCACCCCTGCCGTACGCCATCGACGCACTGGCCCCCGAGTATTCGAAGGAAACGCTCGAGTACCACCACGGCAAGCACCACAACGCCTACGTGGTGAACCTGAACAACCTGCAAAAGGGCACCGAGTTCGAAGCGATGACGCTCGAAGAGATCGTCAAGAAGTCCAGCGGCGGCATCTACAACAACGCTGCGCAGATCTGGAACCACACCTTCTTCTGGAACTGCATGAAGCCCCAGGGCGGCGGCGCTCCCACCGGCGCGCTGGCCAAGGCCATCGACGCCAAGTGGGGCAGCTACGACGCCTTCAAGGAAGCTTTCGTGAAGTCGGCCGTGGGCAACTTCGGCTCGGGCTGGACGTGGCTCGTGAAGAAGGCCGACGGTTCGGTGGACATCGTGAACACCGGCGCCGCCGGCACGCCGCTGACCACCGCCGACACCGCGCTGCTGACGGTGGACGTGTGGGAGCACGCGTACTACATCGACTACCGCAACCTGCGCCCGAAGTTCGTCGAGACCTTCCTGGCCAAGCTGGCCAACTGGGACTTCGCAGCGAAGAACTTCGGCTGAAGCCGGACCTGGCGCTCGCCATAAAAAAAGCCGACCTTAGGGTCGGCTTTTTTACGCGCGCTGCGCTGCTCAGCGCTTGGCGGCCGAGAAGAGCTCGCCGCCGAGCTTGGCACCCTTCTTGATGTTCTTCTTGGCGAACCAGCCCTGGTTCATCTCGAGCACGTAGCGCACCGGCTCCTCGGAGCAATGCGAGTTCTCGGTCATCGGCTGCATGTCGACCAAGTTGACGATGCGGCCGTCGTCGGCCACGAAGGCGGCGGTCAGCGGCAGCAGCGTATTGCGCATCCAGAAGCACTGCGTGGCCGGCTGCTCGAAGACGAAGATCATGCCCTCGGCCTGCGGCATCGTCTTGCGGAACATCAGTCCGATCTCGCGCTCGCGAGGCGATTGCGCCACTTGCGCATCGATCTTGTAGAGGCCGACCGACAACTGCGTGCGTGCCAGATCGGTTTGGGGTTGCGGTTGGATTTGCTGCTGCGCGTGGGCCGGCGCCAGGAAGGACGCGGACACCAGAAGCAGCGCGGCGAGACGCTGAAACATCGGATGACTCTTTCGGGGCCGCGACACACGAGGTCGGCCCGTGACCAATAAAAATGCCCGCTGAAGCGGGCATCGCCGGGAGCTTGAAAGCTTACACCTTCTTGGCAGCGGCGTGGGCCTTGGAGACGTGGCGCACCTTGTGCTTCTTGACCGTGTGCTTGGCCTTGGCCTTGTGGGCGGCGGGAGCGGCCGGCGCTGCGGGAGCGGGTTCGGCGGCTTGGGCGAATGCACCGGCTGCGAAGAGGCCGGCGACCAGGGCTGCGATCAGCTTGTTCATGAGAAATCCTTTGAGATTGTTGATATGGATCACCTCCCTGCGGAAGGCCTCCATTCAACGGACCTCAAGAACCCCGGTTGACAGTGGTTGAACAAAACTGCGAACGAAAAAAAGCGCTCCGGAGAGCGCTTTTCTTAGGGGGGACAGACCGGCTTACTTGGCGCCGGGCATGTCAGGCGTGCCGCCTTGGGTGGCCTTGCGCTTCACGCTGCCGTCCTTGTTGCGGCGACGATCGTCGCGGGTCTTGGCGCGCTTTTCGCCAGCAACGCCAGCCTTGTCGGCACCGAAGGCGCCGCCTTCAGGCGTCTTGGCGATGTCGCCAGCAGCGGGAGCCACTTGACCAGCGGGCTTGGCTTCCTTCTTGGCTTCAGCGCGAGCTTGCGGCTTGCTGTTGGTCGCGTTGCCTTGTTCGGGCGTGGTACCGGCCGGGTTCTGGGCGTACGCGCCAGCGGCGAACAGGCCAGCGATCATGACTGCGAGAAGTTTGCTCATTGATGATTCCTCTATCGAGAATTGGTTGGAAACGCCTCCCGGCGAGCAGAAGGTCAGCCAGTAACGGGCTCTATCGCCCTACGGTTGACAATTGTCCGCTGATGGGTTGCGTCTAAAATGTACAGCGATTTGTTAGCGCGCTGTACAGCGATTCTCCCTCGCTGTCTGAATTCGCAGACAGTCGTTCGAATTACGTCACTCCCGGAGTCAAGCCCCCTCATGTCCAGCTATCAGCACATCAAAGTCCCGACCGAAGGCCAGAAGATCACGGTCAACGCTGACAATTCGCTCAATGTGCCCGATCAGCCGATCATTCCGTTCATCGAAGGCGACGGCACCGGGCTGGACATCACGCCGGTGATGCTCAAGGTGGTGGACGCCGCAGTGGCCAAGGCCTACGGCGGCAAGAAGAAGATCCACTGGATGGAGGTCTACGCCGGCGAGAAGTCGACCAAGGTCTACGGCCCCGACGTCTGGCTTCCCGAGGAAACCCTGCATGCGGTGCGCGACTACGTGGTGTCCATCAAGGGCCCGCTGACCACGCCCGTCGGCGGCGGCATCCGCTCGCTGAACGTGGCGCTGCGCCAGGAACTCGACCTGTACGTCTGCTTGCGGCCCATCCAGTACTTCGAGGGCGTGCCCAGCCCGGTGCGCGAGCCGCACAAGACCAACATGGTCATCTTCCGCGAGAACTCGGAAGACATCTACGCCGGCATCGAGTTCGAAGCCGAAAGCGACAAGGCCAAGAAGCTCATCAAGTTCCTGCAGGACGAGATGGGCGTCAAGAAGATCCGTTTCCCCAACACCTCGGGCATCGGCGTCAAGCCCGTCTCGCGCGAAGGCACCGAGCGCCTCGTGCGCAAGGCTTTCCAGTACGCCATCGACAACGACAAGCCCAGCGTGACCCTGGTCCACAAGGGCAACATCATGAAGTTCACCGAAGGTGGCTTCCGTGACTGGGGCTACAACCTGGCCGCCAAGGAATTCGGCGCCGAGCTGATCGACGGCGGCCCGTGGATGAAGTTCAAGAACCCCAAGACGGGCAAGGAAATCACCGTCAAGGACAGCATCGCCGACGCGTTCCTGCAGCAGATCCTGCTGCGTCCCGCCGAATACAGCGTGATCGCCACGCTGAACCTCAACGGCGACTACGTCTCCGACGCGCTGGCCGCACAGGTTGGCGGCATCGGCATTGCACCGGGTGCGAACCTGAGCGACACCGTCGCCATGTTCGAAGCCACCCACGGCACGGCCCCCAAGTACGCCGGCAAGGATTATGTGAACCCGGGTTCCGAGATCCTGTCCGCCGAAATGATGCTGCGCCACATGGGCTGGACCGAAGCGGCCGACCTGATCATCAGCTCGATGGAAAAATCGATCGCCAGCAAGAAGGTCACCTATGACTTCGCGCGCCTGATGGACGGCGCGACGCAAGTGAGCTGCTCTGGTTTCGGTCAGGTCATGATCGACAACATGTAATTGCGATCGCTGACGTCGAGAAACGTCAGACCCTTATCAAGCCCTCGAGCTTCCGAAAGGAGTCGAGGGTTTTTTCTTGCCTGTCGCCCTCGCGATATCGTTAGTGAATTACCTCCTTTGTGCTCTGAACGTAAGGAGAGGCGGGCAAACATCACAGATCAATAGGCTCCGTCTTTCGTTTAACCATTGGTAGAAACTGTGCTGTGTTTGCCTCGCGGCGAGCCGCCAGAATCGCGCCCATTCCAAGAAGCATAGGGGGCGCGAAGTGGGGAAAAAGAACGCAGGAATCTGCCCGGCAACAGGGGGCCTCGCAGACGACTCGATCGAACAGGGCGTGCACGCTGCACGGCAGATCGCGCAATGACGATCTCTCGGCGAGCGCTGTTCGGCAAGCTCAACCTCACCTTGTTTCGCGGCATCGAATCCGCCACCGCCTTTGCCAAGCTGCGCGGCAATCCCTATGTCGAACTGACGCACTGGATTCACCAGCTCTGGCAGCTCAACGACAGCGATCTGCACCGCATCTGCCGGCACTACCAGATCGACGCGCAAGCCATCGAGAAAGACTTCGCATCGGCCTTGTCCAGCTTGCCATCGGGTGCCACCTCGCTGACCGATTTTTCCAGTCATATCGAAGCTGCCATCGAGCGTGCGTGGGTGCTCTCGAGCCTCGAGTTCGGCGCGCATTGCGTGCGTGGTGCGTGGCTGCTTGCTGCGCTGCTTCAGACGCCGGACCTGCGGCGCGTGCTTCTTGGCATCTCGCCTGCATTCCAGAGAATCCCAGCAGACCAACTGACGGAGGCCATCGGTGCCATCGTGGCCGGCTCCCCCGAAGGGCAGGAAGGACCGCACGATGGCTCCGGTCTGCCATCAGCGCTGCCCGGTGAAGCCAGCGCCGCGCTCACGGATGCAGCGTCGGATGGAAGGTCCGCGTTGCGGCGCTACTGCACGGATCTGACCGAGCGCGCGTCTCAAGGGCAGATCGATCCGGTCATCGGGCGCGGACACGAGATCCGCACGATGGTCGACATCCTGCTGCGTCGCCGTCAGAACAATCCCCTGCTCACGGGAGACGCGGGCGTCGGCAAGACGGCGGTGGTCGAGGGGCTCGCGTTGGCCATCGCGCAAGGCGAGGTTCCTCCCGATCTGAAGAACTGCCGCTTGTGGAGCCTCGATGTCGGAGCGCTGTTGGCCGGCGCAAGCATGCGCGGGGAGTTCGAGTCCCGCCTCAAGGCCTTGCTGGAAGAAGCGGGTAAATCGGCGCAGCCCGTCATCCTCTTCATCGACGAGGTGCACACCTTGGTCGGTGCGGGCGGGCAATCCGGAACCGGCGATGCCGCCAACCTGCTCAAGCCGGCGCTTGCACGGGGAACCTTGCGCACGATCGGTGCCACCACCTGGAGCGAGTACAAGCGCCACATCGAGAAAGACCCGGCGCTGACGCGACGCTTTCAGACGCTGCAGGTGGCAGAGCCCGACGAGGTTGCTGCGACCGAGATGGTGCGTGGCCTTGTCGCCACCTTTGCAGAGCACCACGGCGTGCTCGTACTCGATGAAGCCGTGCGCGCGGCCGTGACGCTGTCGCATCGCTACATCCCTGCACGCCAGCTCCCCGATAAGGCGATCAGTCTCCTGGACACCGCATGTGCGCGCGTTGCCATGTCGCTTCACGCGCCGCCGCCTGAAGTCGAGCAATGGCGGCACCGCATCGCTGCCCTCCAGGTCGAGCTCGAACTGCTGAGTCAGGAGGGTGTCGTTGCCCAGGGGAGTGATGCAAGAGCGTTGCGCCTCGATGCGGCACGATCTCAACTCGATGCGGCGCAGCAGGCGTTGACCTTGCACGAAGCGCGATGGCAAGACGAGCTTGCGCTGGTTCGCACGATTCATGGATTGAGGACCAAGAAGAGGGAGGGGGCGAAAGATCTGAGCTGCGCCGAGGGGAATGCACCCTCGGCGCAGCTGCAGGCCCTCGAGCTCGAGCTTGCCGCGCACCAGAAGGAGTTGCCTCTGATTTTTCCCCAGGTGGACGAGGCCGTGGTGGCCGGCATCGTGGCCGACTGGACGGGGATTCCCGTGGGGCGGATGGTCACCGACGAGGTCGCGGCAGTCGTTGCGCTTCAATCACGACTGGAAGCGCGCGTGATTGGCCAGGGGCCAGCGCTCGCGGCGATCGCGGAGCGCATGCAGACGGCGCGAGCGCGGCTGACGGATCCAAGCAAGCCGGTGGGTGTATTCCTGCTGGCCGGCCCTTCGGGTGTGGGCAAGACAGAGACGGCATTGGCACTGGCCGAGGCCATGTATGGCGGTGAGCAGAACCTCATCACCATCAACATGAGCGAGTTCCAGGAGTCGCACACGGTGTCGACCTTGAAAGGCGCGCCCCCGGGTTATGTCGGCTTCGGCGAAGGTGGCGTGCTCACGGAGGCCGTGCGCCGAAAGCCCTACAGCACGATCCTGCTCGATGAGGTGGAAAAGGCCCACCCGGATGTGCACGAAATCTTCTATCAAGTGTTCGACAAGGGGTGGATGGAAGATGGGGAAGGGCGTCGTGTCGATTTCCGAAACACCACGATCCTGCTGACGAGCAACACCGGTGCGGAACTCATCGCTGCTCTGAGTGAAGACCCCTTGCTGGTGCCCGATGTCGAGGCTCTGCGCGATGCCCTCCAGCCGGCGCTGCGAACGGTCTTTCCTGCGGCCTTCCTTGGCCGGTTGACCGTGGTGCCTTACCTGCCCTTGGCCTCGGGCGCACTGCGCGACATCGTGAGCCTGCACCTGGATCGCGTGGTCGAGCGAATGCATGCGCAGCATGACATTGCGCTGGACTACACGCCTGCGCTGCTGAATGAAATCGTCGGCCACTGCGGCACTTACGAAACCGGGGCTCGCCGTCTGATCGGCTTCATCGAACAACGTCTCCTGCCGATTCTTTCCCGGCAATGGCTGGATGCGCTTCAAGTGCGGCAAAAGATCCGGCGCATGACTGCCGACGTGAAGCCAAGCGACAGCGCCAACCCCGCCTTGCAAGGAGGAGGCGCCATCGTCTGTCACACCGAGTTCGCCTGAGTCCAGCGAGCCATCTCGTTGGCGCAGGAGATGCGTCGTTGCCTCCGAAAGGGCGCGATGCCAGGTTCTTGTCTGTCTTTTTTCACCAGGGAGTTTTCATGGCCACCAACAACAACAGCAGTCAGAAGTTCATTGCCCGCAACAGGGCACCACGTGTGCAGATCGAGTACGACGTGGAAATCTACGGGTCCGAGAAGAAGATCGAATTGCCCTTCGTGATGGGCGTCTTGTCCGATCTGTCCGGCAAGCCGGCGCAGGCCTTGCCTCCTGTGCCCGAGAGAAAGTTCCTCGATATCGACATCGACAACTTCGACGAGCGGATGAAGGCAATCCAGCCGCGCGTGGCATTCGCCGTGCCGAACACGCTGACGGGCGAAGGCCAGCTCATGGTCGACATCACCTTCGAGAGCATCGAAGACTTCTCGCCAGCCGCTGTCGCACGAAAGGTAGAGCCACTCAGCAAGCTCCTCGAAGCCCGCACGCAGTTGGCCAACCTGCAGACCTACATGGACGGAAAGGCGGGGGCCGAAAGCCTCGTCAACAAGCTGCTTCAAGACCCTTCGCTGATGAAGTCGCTGGCGAAATCCGCCAAACCCCGCACCGACGACCTGGACGGCGCACCTGCGTCCGATTCCGCCGCGTGACATTCAGACCAAGGAACTCCAGATGACCACCCTCATGGACAACGTGCTCGAGGCGCCCGAGGCGACGCGCTACACCGACCCCACCGACTTCTCGGCCCTGCTCGACAAGGAATTCAAGCCCAAGACCGACGAAGCGCGCGATGCCGTCGAGGCGGCCGTCAGGACGCTGGCAGAGCAGGCGCTCGTCAACGCCGCAACGATGACCGACGACGCCTACAGCAGCATCGAGGCCATCATTGCCGAGATCGATCGCAAGCTGTCGGAGCAGATCAACCTCGTGCTCCACAAGGAAGACTTCCAGAAGATCGAGTCGGCCTGGCGAGGCATGCACCACCTGGTCTACAACACCGAGACGGACGAGAAGCTCAAGATCCGCTTCATGGACGTTTCCAAGGACGAAGTCCGTCGCACGCTGCGTCGCCACAAGGGAATCGCCTGGGACCAGAGCCCGATCTTCAAGCGCATCTATGAAGAGGAGTACGGCCAGCTCGGCGGCGAGCCCTACGGGTGCCTGGTGGCCGACTACTACTTCGATCACACGCCGCCCGATGTCGAGCTGTTGGGTGCAATCGCCAAGGTCTCTGCAGCATCTCACGCGCCGTTCATCGCCGGATCGGCGCCCTCGCTGCTCGGCATGGAGTCGTGGCAAGAGCTTGCGAATCCGCGCGACCTCGCAAAGATCACGTCGAACCTCGAGCACGCCCCGTGGAACTCGCTGCGAAACACCGAGGACTCCCGCTACGTTGGTCTGGCAATGCCTCGATTCCTGGCCCGGTTGCCTTATGGCGTGAAAACCAATCCTGTCGACGAATTCGACTTCGAAGAGGAAACCGAAGGCGCCGATCACCGCAACTACGTATGGAGCAATGCGGCCTATGCCATGGCGGTCAACATCAACCGCAGCTTCAAGCTCTACGGCTGGTGCACGATGATCCGCGGCGTGGAGTCGGGTGGCACTGTCGAGAACTTGCCGTGCCACACCTTCCCGACCGACGACGGCGGCTTCGACATGAAGTGTCCGACCGAAATCGCGATCTCCGACCGCCGCGAGGCTGAGCTTGCGAAAGCCGGACTGATTCCGCTGGTGCATCGAAAGAACACCGACCATGCCGCGTTCATCGGTGCCCAGTCGCTCCAGAAGCCACAGGAGTACATGGACCCGGACGCGACCGCCAATGCCAACCTGTCCGCACGGCTGCCGTATCTTTTCGCCAGCACGCGGTTCGCGCACTACCTGAAGTGCATCGTGCGCGACAAGATCGGCTCCTTCAAGGAGCGCGACGAAATGCAGCGCTGGTTGAACGAATGGATCATGCATTACGTCGACGCCGATCCTGCGAATTCGTCCCAGGAAACCAAGGCCCGGCGACCCCTCGCGGCTGCCGAAGTCGTGGTGGAGGACGTCGAAGGCAATCCGGGCTACTACAGCGCGAAGTTCTTCCTGCGTCCGCATTTCCAGCTCGAAGGCCTGACCGTTTCTCTGCGTCTGGTTGCAAAGCTGCCGTCGCTCAAAGAAGCGGCCTGACGCCGAACCGCCATCGAATTGTTCGAGGAAGTGGCGCGCAGACGCCACGGCATTTCCAAGGACGCGCCATCAAGAGCGCTCGTGCATTCGTCATTTACCGACAAATTCAAATACAGGGAGTTTTCTCATGTCACAAGACATTTTTCTGAAGATCAACGGCATCGAAGGCGAATCGCAGGATTCGGACCACAAGAACGAGATCGAGGTTCTGGCCTTCAACTGGAAAGCCTTCCAGGAATCCACCATGCACGCCGGCTCGGGCGGCGGCGCAGGCAAGGCGACGGTCGAAGACCTCGAGTTCGACCACTACATCGACCGTTCGAGTCCCAACCTCATGAAGTACTGCCTGACCGGCAAGCACGTGCAAGAGGCCAAGCTCACGGTTCGCAAGGCCGGCGGCAATCCGCTGGAGTACCTGAAGTTCACCTTCTCCGACGTGATCATCACCTCGATCCAGCCCTTCGGCTCGAACTCGGACGAGATGCGTGTCAAGGAGCGTGTGCGCCTTTCCTTCTCCAAGATCAAGCAGGAGTACTCCGTGCAGAACGCGCAAGGCGGCAGCGGTGGTGCTGTCACTGCGGGCTACGACATCAAGGGCAACAAGGAGTCCTGAAGCCTTCGCTTCGCCCCGGATCCGTCCGGGGCTTTTCGACTTCGGTTCGCGCAAGGGGGTTGAGGAGGCGCGAATCGAAGTCGGTTCTTTTGCGGTCCCTTTTTCAGTTTGATTCCTACATGAATCTCGACATGCCAGGGCTGTGCCGGAGTATTGCGTCCCGACGCGGGCTGTCCAGGTGGATGTCGCGTCTCGGGTTTCCATGCCTGTGGGGTTTTGCATTGGCCGTTGCGTTGGCAGGGCCTTCGCCGGCATATGCGCAGTTCTCACACCCAAGAGAGCAAACCAAGCTCGATATCACGGTCACTGCGGAAGCCGGTGTCAACCCGGACGACAAGGGGAGGGCGGCACCCATCATGGTCCGCATCTATGAGCTCAAGTCGGAGGCAACCTTCGAATCGGCCGATTACTTCTCGCTGCACAACAGCGACAAGACCGTGATGGGCGCCGACCTTCTGGTGCGCGATGAGTTCATCCTGCGACCCGGAGAGGTCAAGAAGATCCGGCGCATGTCGCACCCCGAGCTCGCCGCGATCGGCGTGATCGCCGGCTACCGGGAGCTCGCACAAAGCGAGTGGCGCCTTGTGCAGAAAGTCGATCCCGCCCCCGAGGCCGCCTGGTATCGCACGGTCATCCCCGCCAACAAGGTCAAGCTGGAGATCGCCCTTCAAGGCAAGGGCATCCAGCTGACGCCCATCAAGTAGCACGTCTGCGGCCCGAAAGCACAACGATCGAATCCATGAGCTGGTACAACAAAGTCGCCTGGAGCGAAGGGCTCTTCCTGCGTCCGCAGCTGTTTCAACAGCAGGAGCGCTACCTCGAACACCTGGCGCACAAGCGTGCCGCCTCGTTGACCCCCTTTTACTGGGGGTTCAACCACTACAGCATCGATGCGGAGTCGCTCTCACTGGGCAAGCTGGTGCTGGCCAGCGCGGCCGGGATCTTCTCGGATGGCACGCCCTTCGATGCACCGGGCCAGACGCTGCCGCCAGCGCCGCTCACGATCTTGCCGGAGCATCTGGAGCAAGTCATTCACCTGGCGGTGCCGATCCGGACGCCCAACGGAGAAGAAACGACGTTCGATGACGCCGGCATCTCAGCGTCGTCATTGGCCCGGTTTTCGGTGTTCGATGCGGAGCTGCGCGATGCCAACTCGATCGGACAGGGGGCAAAGACCGTGCAACTGTCGCGTCTGCGCCTGCGTCTCCTTCCGCAACGCGAACTGACCGATGCCTGGATCGGCTTGCCGCTCGCCAAGGTGACGGTGCTGCGCTCGGACGGAAGCATCGCCGTCGACCCTCACCTGATTCCGCCAGTAGCCGGCTATGGCGCAAGCCCCTTGCTGGCGGACTGGATCACCAATCTGCACGGCTTGTGCAAGCTGCGCGCGCAATCGTTGGCCGCCCGACTGAGTGGCAACGATGGCAAGTCCAGCGAAGCCGCCGAAGTGTCCGATTTCCTGCTGCTGCAGATCCTCAACCGCTACGAGCCCATGCTCGAGCACTGGCTTCGGGTGCGTGAGACCTCTCCAGAGATGCTCTACACCGCATTGCGCACGTTGAGCGGGGAGCTGGCCACCTTCGTTCGCGGAACCACCCGTCGTCCGCAACCGCATCCTGCCTACCAACACCTCGACCCGTACCTCTCCTTCAGGGAGTTGATCGGAGATGTGCAGGCCTTGCTGAACGACGTGCTCGTGCGAAGCGCCCAGAGCATCCCCTTGGCGTCAAGACCCAATGGTGTGCGCGTTGCGAGCGTCGAACCCGCGGAGTTGCAGGGCTTCTCCAGCCTGGTGTTTGCGGTCGCGGCGCACACGCCGCCGGAACAGTTGGCGAGCCAGTTTCCCGCCCGCTGCAAGGTGGGGCCGAGCGACAGGTTGACCGAGCTCATTCGGTCCCATCTGCCGGGCATACCGCTGCAGACCTTGCCCGTTCCGCCGCGTCAGATTCCCTTCAATGCAGGCTTTGTCTACTTCCAGATCGACCCTCGTGGTCCGTTATGGGAGCACATGGTCAAGCACGGTGGGCTGGCGCTGCATGTCGCGGGCGAGTTTCCGGGGTTGCGCATGGAGCTTTGGGGAGTGAGGGAAAAATGAATCCCCTGAAATTTCCGACCCATTTGTACGAAGGGGTCGTCTACGAGATCAAGAAGGGCGCCGAGCTCGCACTGTCGCATGGACCTTTGCGATCGGGCAAAGGCATGGTGAGCGGAATGATCGCACTGGTGCTGGCCAACTTCAGCATGCTGGGCGTGTTGTTGTTCCAGTTTCCGGATTTCCTCAGCACACCCAAGGTGCGTGAGTACCTGAGCTTCGATGTGATGCGAATCGTGTTGCTGGGCGCGATGGCATTGTGCGGAACCTTGGCGTTGTTCAACATTGTCTTCGGGCGGGTTCGACGCCTGTCTGCATGGGCATTGCTCTGGTTGGCCGTGGCCGTCGTGGGGTCGAAGTTGGGCGTCAGTGCAACGGGCAATGGCTGGCTTCCTGTTGCGGGGCAGTTGGCCGTTGTTCCCTATCTGGGGGTTGACTGGTTGATCTTCGATTTGCTGGCGACGACCCTGCTTTTCACCACGATCGAAAAGCTTCGACCCCTGAAGCCAGAAATGCCGGTTTTCAGGAAAGACTGGCAGACCGACTTCATGTACTTCGTCACAGGCCACTTGCTCATTGGCGTGACGTTGTTTCTCGTCTATGCCGTCTTGTATGGCGTGAGTGGTGCGCTTGCCGATCTCAATCCCGCCGCACAAGGTACGTTGCGCGGCTGGGTGCGGCAGCTTCCGTTCGGTTATGCACTGCTGTTGCTCTTGCTGATCACCGACTTCGGAAGGTACTGGCTGCATCGCTTCTATCACGAGACCGCCATTGGATGGCGACTGCACTCGATCCATCACAGCGCCGAGCATATGGACTGGATCTCCGGAAGCCGGACCCATGGCGTGGAAACGGTGATCTCGACGGTGGTGATCCTGGCACCAGCGTTCCTGCTTGGCTTTTCACAGAGCGTGATCAACGTCTACGTCTTGATTGCGGGCGTGCAGGCCGTGTTCAACAACACCAACGCATCGGTGCGGCTGGGGCCCCTGCGCTATCTCATCGTGACACCGAACTTTCACCATTGGCATCACAGCCGGGACGCGGAAGGCCTGGACCGATGCTATGCCGCGCACTTTGCGTTCTGGGACTACCTGTTCGGTACGGCGGTCAAAGCCGACAAGAACAAGATCTGGCCGGATGGCTATGGGGTCGTTGGCGACTACGTCCCGCGAGGGTTCTGGGCGCAGCAGCTGCATCCGATCCGATGGTCGGGGCGGTGGGTCGATGCGCACGGCGTCGAGCACAGAGAGAACCGTTGATCGGAGGCGCAGATGACCACACCCATCACCAGTCTCCAGAAAGAGTACATCCGTCTGCTCGACGGCAGTTCGGCCGCGATGACCGTCGCCGGTGCGCACATGGCCTCGGGCGCCTTCGTCGGCGTGTCCTGGAAGAACCTGACCTTTGTCGGATGCGACTTCGCAGGGGACGGCAACATCAAGCTGGCATCGATGTCGGGCTGCAAATTCATCGACTGCCGGTTTCTGGCGCCCCATCACGACTTCGGCGTGATGACCGATGTGAGCTTCACCCAATGCAGTTCGGCCGGGCGTTCGATCGTCTGTGGGGGCGATGGAAGCACTGGCGTCCTGTTCCAGGAGTGCAGCTTTGACGGCGGAAGCTCTGCACCCGCGGCGCACGAAGGCGTGGGATGCATGGGAGAGGTCACCTTTCGTAACTGCACAGGTCGCGGCGAAGTGCTGGTGGCCGGCACCCGTCTCACCATCGACAACTGCCAGTTCGACCACATGACCTTCGCCATCGGCCGCCAGCGCCGGCGTGGGACACCGCTGGCGGCCACCGTCCTGATCGACAACTCGCAGGGCTCCGGCGTGTGGCGAATGGTCGACTGCCGCATGAAGACCAGCCACATCCAGAACAGCAGCTTCGAGCAGATCGTCAACGACAGCTCCGAGTGCGAGGCCTGAGCAGGCTTCGCTTTTTCATCGGGCTCGGCCCGTTCATTTTTCCAACGCTCCAATGCTCTACAAAGAAGAATTCAACGAGGCGCCTGCGGGAGGTGGTGGAACCGCCCCACGCGACGGATCCGGTGATGGCGAACTGTTCGGCGAGTCGACCGATGTCGCGCATCTGGTGTCCGAGTCCTCGACGCAGGAGCGCCTGACCGCGGTCGCGGCGGCTCAGAATCCCTTGCTGGAGGCGGCCCAACCCTTGCTGCGGGCCCTGGCAGACATGCCCGCTGCGCTGGAAAGCGACGGCGTGGCGTTGTTCCATCAGTTGCTCGAGCGCGAGGTGGCCGCTTTCCAATCCATCTGCACCACTGCGCAGGTCCGGCACGAACATGTGGTGGCCGCGAGCTATGCGCTGTGCACCGCGCTCGACGAAGCGGCCAACAGTACGCCGTGGGGCGGCGGGCAGGGCGGAGAGGCCGGTATCTGGGCTGGCCAACAGCTGGCCGCGAAATTTCACGGCGATACCAAAGGCGGTGACAAATTCTTCCTTCTCGTCGGTCGCCTCGCCGCGAGCCCGCAAGAGCACGTGGATCTGCTCGAAGTGCTGTACCAGATCCTCGGGTTGGGTTTCGAAGGTCGCTTCAGCACCGCAGCGAACGGGCGCCGGCAGCTTGAAACGGTCCGTCATCGGCTGTTCTCTCTGCTGGGCAACGCGCGCGGCGATGTCCCGAGCGACTTGTCGCCGCATTGGAAGGGTGTGGGGGCAGGCAAGTTTCGCTTGCTGCGCAGTGTGCCGGTGTGGGTCACCGGCTCGGTGCTGACGTTGATCCTGTTCGGCCTGTTCGCTTGGTACAAGTACCAGCTGCTGCAGTCGAGCGCCGATCTGCAGCAGCGCATTGCCGCCATCGGCCGGCTGCGTCCCCCGCCGGCGCCTCCCGTCAAGCCGCTGCGCCTGAAGGAATTGCTGGCGAGCGAAATCGAGCGAGAGACGGTGAGCGTGGACGAAGACGAACGCCGCAGCATCGTCACCTTCAAGGGCGACGAGATGTTCGTCCCCGGTCAGGCGCGCCTCAGTGCACGGATTCTCCCCGTGCTGGCGAAGGTGGCTGACGAGATCAACCAGGTCTCCGGCACGGTCCAAATCACCGGCCATTCGGACAACCAGCCGATTCGCACGCGCGAGTTTCCCGACAACCAGGTCCTGAGCGAGAAGCGGGCACAGGCCGTGGCCGAAGTGCTGACGGGCAAAGGCGTCGTGCCGTCGCGCATCCAGACCGAGGGGCGCGGCGCCACGGTTCCCATCGCAGACAGCACGACCGCTGCGGGACGTGCCCGCAACCGGCGCGTCGACATCATGGTCACGCAGGGCACTGGCGTCAGCGCCAACGCCAGCGCGGGTCCGGTGAAGCAGCCAGCCGTCGCCCCGCGCTAGACGCAAGGCAGGAATCCATCACTCATGCAATATCTCAAACAGTTCCTGGCCTTCCTGTTTTCCCGACAGATGCTGGCCTTCCTCGCGATGGTGCTGCTGGCCCTCGCGATCTGGTTCATCGGTCCGCTGCTCGCGGTGGATGGGCTTCGCCCCTTCGCCTCGGTCGGGGTGCGCGTGACCTTCATCGTCATGCTGCTCGTGCTCGGTCTCCTCTGGATGGTGTCGGGCCCCTACAGCCTGTTGGGCGTGGCAGCGCTCTGCCTGCTTGTATGGCATGCAGGGCCTCTGCTGGCCATCGGGGCAGCGAAGCCATTGGCGCCGCTCTGGGTGCGCACCATGGTCATCTGCGCCATTCTTGTGATGTACGCGGTGTACTGGCTCTACCGTCTCTGGCAGGCCTTGCGCAACAACGACGATCTGCTCGCGAAGTTCCTGCGTTTTGGCCAGGATGCCGACAAGGACGACAGCGCGAAAGAGGAGCTCAAGACAGTCACCGCCACGGTCACCCGCGCCCTGGTCCAGCTGAAGGGCTTGCGTGGGCGCGGCGGGCTTCGCCGGATCCTGGAGGGCAAGCGCTACCTCTACGAACTGCCGTGGTACATGATCGTCGGCAGTCCGGGCGCAGGCAAGACGACGGCGCTCCTGAACGCCGGACTGCAGTTTCCTTTGGCGCGCCAGATGGGGCACGCGTCCAGAAGCATGGTGCTCAGGTCGGAAGGCGGCACGCTGAACAGCGACTGGTGGTTCTCGAACGAGGCCGTGTTGATCGACACGGCCGGCCGCTACACCACGCAGGAAAGCAACCCGGTCTCGGACCCCATTGAGTGGCGGGGATTTCTGGGGCTGCTGCGCAAGCACCGCGCGCGCGCGCCGCTCAACGGCGTCATCGTCGCGCTCAATGCGGCCGAGCTGCTCACGATGTCCGAGATGGAACGCGCAGAGCATGCAAGCATGGTGCGAGACCGGTTGGCTGATCTGCGCCAGGAGCTCGGCATCCGCTTCCCGGTCTACGTGATCGTGACGAAGATCGATCTGCTGCGGGGCTTCAGCGAGTACTTCCAATCCCTCACCAGTGAAGGCCGCACCCAGACCTGGGGCTTCACGCTGCCGTTCCACGGCATCCAGAGCTCGCGCGCGGCGGTGCGCGACCGCGAGCCGCTGCGCGCCCAGATCGAGGCGGAGCTGGCGTTGCTCAAGGACCGCCTGGCGGCGGGTTTGCGCGCCCGGTTGAACGAGGAATTCGACGTCGACCGCAGGAAGCGCCTGTTCGCGTTGCCCCAGGAACTGGCCGGCATGTCGGCGCTCCTGGTGCCGATGCTCGACGAGATGTTCCTGGCGTCGCGTTTCGACGGAACCCAGCTGCACGACACGCTGCGTGGTGTCTATTTCACGAGTGGCGCCCAGGCCGACCTGGAAATGCCTGCCGATGCCGGCACGCTGTTTCAGCGTCTGCAGCGCAGTCTGGGCCTGGGGGCGGGCGGCGCATCTGCGGCCGGCAACGAAGAGGGGGTCAAGCCACCGGGAAGAATGGCCTCGCCCATGCGGGGACAGCAAGGGTTCTTTCTGCAGGACCTGCTGACCAAGGTGATCATTCCCGAGGCGCATCTGGTGCGCCCCAATCTGCGCTGGGAGTTCCGCTTCCGGTTGCTGCGTCTCACCGGGCATGCGCTGGCCGTGGTGATCTTCCTGTGGCTTGCCGGCGCGCTGGCCCTGAGCTTCGGCAACAACCGCCAGTACCTGAGCGCCGTCGGCCAGCGCGCCGAAGCGCTCACCGTGCAGGTGCGCCAGCTGTTCGCCGATTTCAAGCCCGCAGGGGTCCCGGACGTGCTCAGCGGGGCGCGTGAGTTGCCGGGCTATTCGGGCCTCGACATCGACAACCCGCCCGGCAGTTTTCTCTACGGCCTCTACACGGTGCCTCCGGTGCTGGAGGCGGCCAGCGACACCTACGCCCAGCTGCAGGATCACACCCTGCTTCCCTCCGTCCTGCAGCGGATGGAGAGCGTACTGAAGCAGAGCATGAATGACGGCGATGCCAAGACGGCGTACGAGGTCTTGCGCGTCTACAAGCTGCTGCACGACAAGGAACGCTACATGCAGGGCGGGGCGCAGGATGTGCGCAACTGGGTGCTGAAAGACTGGGAGAGGGCTGACAGCGCTGCCGCCTTTGGCGGCCGGGCATCGATGGTGGGGCATGTCACGGCACTGTTCTCCGGTGCCCGACCGGTGCAGTCCGCATCGCTGCCCAACGAGGCGCTGGTGCGCTCGGTGCAAAACTTCCTGGACAGCAATACCTCGAGTCAGCGCGTCTATGAACGCGCCAAGGCCGCCATGCTGTCCGAGGCGCCCCAGGAGTTCACGCTGGTGCGCGCGGTCGGACCCCAAGCCGGGACCGTGTTTTCCCGCGCAGGCGGATTGCCTCTGGAAAAAGGGGTGGCGGGCCTGTTCACCTATGACGGCTACCACGAGGTCTTCAACAAGCGCTTGCCGGAATTCGTGGTGCGGGCCCTCGACGACGATGCATGGGTCATGGGGCGCGGCGCGCAGGGCGGCGCGACCTTGGCCACGCAAATGAAGACACCGGCGCTGCTCGATGAAGCGGCCCGCAAGCTGCGCAATGATCCGCTGCTCGATGACATCCGGCGCCAGTATTTGGCGGAGTACGCCCAGCATTGGGAGTCTTTTCTCGAATCGATCCGAACCGTGAGCGGCAGCGACACCACGGGAACGAGCCTGGGCTTCGATCTGAGCGTGCTGCGGCAGCTTGCCGCCCCTGACTCTCCGCTGGCCCGGTTGGCGCGAGCGGCGGCCCGCGAGACCACCTTGTCGCGCCCGCTGGTGGTTCGCACGCAGGAGGAAAAAGGCTTCCTCGACAAGGCCACCGACGAACTGAACAAGCAGACCAATGCCATCGGCAGGAACCTCGGCATCCGGGCCGAGGAGCGGCTTGAAAAGCAGATCGTCGACAACCGCTTCGCCGCGCTGCGCGAGGTCGTCACGGGGCAGGCCGACATTGGCGTGACCAGCGCCGGTGCCGCTGCGGGCAAGCCGGGGCTCGAAAACATCTCTGGCCTGCTGAACGAGTTCTACACCTTGCTGGTCGTGGCAGACACGGCGCTCACAGCCGGAAGCCTGCCTCCCGGAGGTGCCGAGGTCGGCGCCCGTTTGAAGCTGGAGGCCGGCAAATTGCCGGCGCCCTTTCGTGAGGTGCTGACGGCGCTGGCCGCCAGCGGTGGCGACAAGGTGATGCTCGGCTCCACCGGCATCCTGCGCAGCCAGGCTCAACTGCAGCTCGACCGCATCATGGGGTTGATGGCGATGCAGGTCAGCGAGCCCTGCAAGCGCGGCGTGGAAGGGCGATACCCGCTGGCCGCCGTGACGCAGGACGCGTCCATCGAAGACTTTTCGTTGGTGTTCGCTGCAGGCGGTGCGGCGGATGAGTTCTTCAACAAGCACCTCGCACCCTATGTGGACATGAGCGTGCGGCCGTGGCGTTACAAGGATCCGAATGTGGCCAATGCCATGGTCGGCATCGACGCTGCGGCAGGCAACGGCGCCGGGCTGAAGCCGGCCACTTCCGGCCCGACCCTGCTCGGTGAATTGCTCAAGCTGCTGGCCCAGAGTGGTCCGAGTCTCGATGCCTTCTACCGCGCACAGCAGATTCGCGACCTGTTCTTCCGCGACGCGGGCGGCAAGAAGCTGGCCTGGAAAATCGATCTGCGTGTGCTTGAGCTCGAGCCCAGCATCACCGAACTGGTCATCGACATCGACGGGCAAGGGCAGCGCTACGTTCATGGCCCGGTGCAGGCCTTTGCTGTTAACTGGCCGGGGCCCCGCGGCGGGGCGATGGCGGAGATCACGGCCAATCCCCGCATTTCGAACCCGACCTCGACCTTCCTGGCTCATGGGCCGTGGGCCTTGTTTCGGCTCTTGGAGAAAGGGCGCATCGTGAGCACGGCCACGCCGGGGCGATTGAGCGTGGAATATGCGTTCGACGGCCGCAGGGCGTTGATCGATGTCAGTTCGGGCAGCCAGCCGAATCCCCTCGGTAGCGATGTGCTCAAGGGCTTTCGTTGCCCTGGACGCGCAGCCTGACCCATGCGGATGTGGAGCATGCTGCGTGCCGCGTGGCACGTCACCCCGCCTGCCATCTGGGGAAAACTTCCCGGGCATGCGGATTTCGTTCGCAGCGGCGTCCGCCACGGGGAACCGGACGCGTGGATGCCCTGGCTGGCCCAGCAGTGCCGCCATGCCGGGGCTGACGCCACGGCACGTGCCATGGCGATTCCCGTCGCCTTCGTGCTTCCGCCAGGAACGCTGGCGTTCGCGCGGCGGCGCTTCGTGCTGGGCGTGATCGCGCCGTCCGTTGACAAGGTGGGTCGGCACCACCCCTTGCTTGTCTACCAACTGGCGCATCCACGCTGGACGCAGGCGCACTTCGGCGCTCAGGTGCAGGAGCCCCTGGATTGGCAGTTCTGGCTTGCGCGTGCCGTGGCCCGTCATGCCTGTGCCCAGGGGGCGGCCGATCTGCGCGTGCTGGAGCGCACGGTGCGGGCGCTGTGGCGCGCGCAACAGTCGCAGAACGGGCGTGCGGCATTGAAGGACGAGAGCAACCGCGCGCATCGGCGCCGGCAGATGCAGGCATTGCTCGAACGTGGGACGGGGCCCGCGCAGCCGAACGATCCCGCCGCGGCGCTGCAAGGCGTTCGCTTCCTGCCATGGGCCGACTGGCCGAACCGGCTGCAGGGACCCCGGGCGGAAATGGCGTTCTGGCAGCAGGACGCGCAAGGGCGCTTCATCGGAGCGGCCAACCGGCTGCAGAAGCTGTGGGGGGATGCACCATGATCCGCATGGAGACAAGGGAGGGCGACCCCGAAAAGACCCCTTTGCGCCTGCAGCTCACGCACAGCAACGGGGAGCCACGGCGTGGCGCCTTGTCGATCCCTCCCTCCGGCGCCGGCATGGCTGATGCGCTCCAGCTGTGTGGGGAGCGTCAGAGCGAAGCGCAATGGCGCGCGGCCAATCTGTGCCGCATCGCATGGAGCGATAGTGCGGGGGAATGGCGTTTGACGAACAGCAGCCACACGCTGATGTGCGTGTGCCGGGGCGAGCGCGTGCCCGCAGGAGCGAGCGTGCCGGTCGCGCCGGGGGACGCGCTGGAACTCGGACTGTTGCGTTTCACGGTCGAGCAAGGCGCCCCGGCCGACGTGAGGCAGCCGGGCACGCAGACGCCTGGTCGGCGCGGGTCCGCCGATGTCGAGCGAGGCGCGGCGTCGCACACGCCCACGTCCGACGCGCCGCCCTTTGACCTGCGTGTATTGGCCTTCAACGACCCTCCGGAGGGCGGCGGGCGCGACGAACACGTGGATGTGCTGGCGAACCCGTTCGGCGTTCTCGACATCGCGGGGGCGCAACCGTCGCCCGTCGCGGATGTCCTGGCGGGGCTGCTCGGTGATGCCCCCGTTGCTGCGCAAGCACGACCTGCCGTGCGTCCGGCAAGCCCGCCGGCCCGTGGCGATGGCCGCCCGGCCTGCCTGCTCGACGAACTGCACGAGGAGTTTGTCCGTGTGGTGCGCGATCCCGCTCAACTCTCGGGGCGTGTCGACTGGGAGGGCCTGCTGGCATCGGGCAACGAAGCCGCGCCCACGCTCGATGACTTGCGTCGGCAAGCCGAGCCGTACCCGTTGCTGCGCGACATCCTGCTGCCGCGCGAGGGCATCGACCGGATCATCGAAGACTTCGAGCCGCTCGTGAGATCAGGCTTGCTCGACCAGGAGGTGCCCGAGGACGTGCTGGGCCTGTTCGCCCCGGAACTGGCGCGCGACAGCCGTGCGCCATTGCCCAGCCTGACACGGCAAGAGCACCATGACCTGTCGCCTGACAGCCATCTTCACTTGGGGGCGACATCGCAGCATCGAGCGGACACCGACGAAGGCGAGGGGAAGTCATGACGAAATCCCCGGAGGCTGCCCCCGGCGGGACGCTTCAAGACATGCTGGGACGACTGCGGCGTGCGCCGTGGAGGTTCGGCTTCCTGTCCCTGTTGAGGCGCTTCGGCGCGTCCCACCTGCAGCATCCCCCCGTCGGCTTGGCCAGGCGCCCTCAGCATGAGCCGTTCCGGCTGGGGCAGGCGGCGGCCTTGACCTTCGCGCCGCGCGAAATCGCCAGCGTGGTGCTGCCCGGCGAGTCGGAGCGCCGGGTGCCGGGGGCGTCCTCGACGCGGTCCGGCAACAACCCGACGCTGCCGGTCGTGCGCCTGTACGGCCTCGGGCTCCTGGGCCCCAACGGCCCGTTGCCGCTGCACTACACCGAACTGGTGCGGGACCGCACGGAAAACCACAACGACAGCACCCTGGCGGACTTTCTCGACCTCTTCCATCACCGCTACCTGACGCACATGTACCGGGCGTGGTCGCAAGGACAGGCCGCTGCCGGGCTCGACCGTTCGGAGGACGAGGCGTTCAGCCGCTACATCGCACGCCTGACGGGGCACGACCCGCTCGAGATCCGCGATTCGGTGCTGCCCGCGCACGCCCGGTTGGCGGCCTCGACCCACCTGGCCCGCGAAGCCCGCAATCCCGACGGGCTGGCCGCCACGCTGGCGCACTTTTTCGCCGTGCCCGTGCAGCTGCAGGAGTTCGTGCGCCACTGGATCCGGATCGATCCCGAGGACCAGAGCCACCTGGGACGCGCGCGGACCTCCAGCATCATGGGCGTCGGGGCCATGGCGGGGGAGGTCGTGGCCGACCGGCAGAACAAGTTCCGGCTCGTGCTCGGCCCGCTGAGCCTAGAGCAGTACCTGCGTTTCACCCCTCAGGGGCAAGACCTGGGCTTGCTCGTCGAATGGGTGCGCGGCTTTGTCGGCTACGAATTCGTCTGGGAGGTGGAACTGCGTGTGCGCAACGACAGCACCCCGCCGGCACGGCTCGACGATGCCGAAAAGCTCGGGTGGTCTACCTGGCTCGGCGGTTCCGGCAGCGCGGAAGACGGGCGGCCTGCCGTCGATGCGCCGCGTTCGACGCCCGGCTACACCGTCGGCATGGTGTTCGAGCCCGAGGCGTACATCGGCTCGCGCCATCACGGCCAAGCGGCCGCGGCGCGCTGAATCTTTCATTGGGAGAACCTGCTCCATGACTGCCCCCATCCACACCGACGCCGAGCCCACCGCCTACGCCACGCGCGCCCGCAGTGAGGCGGGCGACCGGCTGTCCCCCTTCAGCGCGGCGGCGCCTTGCGGCCCCAGCCTGGAATACGACGCCGAATACGCCGTCCTGCTGGCGCGCATGTCCCCGCGTGGCGATGCGCAGTACGGGCAGTTCGTCGGAGCACCCGACGCCCCGAACTGGGCCGAGATCGAACGGGACTGCCGTCGGCTGCTGTTGCGGACGCGGGACATCAATCTCTTTGTCTGGCTGTGCCGAGCACGCACCCGTCTGGCGCAGGCGGCAGGGCTTGCGCAGTCGTTGGTGCTGCTGGTCGAGGCGCTGCGGACCTGGCCCGAAGCGGTGCACCCCCAGTTGGTGATCGAAGGCGAGCGCGACCCGGCCGTGCGCGCCAATGCGCTCGCTGCGCTGGCCGATCCGGAGGGCCTGTTGAGCGACGTGCGAGAAGTCGTCATTGCAGCCAATGCCGCGCGGCACCTGACGGTGCGTGAAGTCGAGCGCGCCTTTACGATGCCCCGAGCGCCGGACGCAGCCAGTCCGGAGGCCATGGCGCAGCAGCTGGCAGACCTCGCGGCCGCGGCGTCGGGCGACGACCAGGCGCCGCTGCGCCTGTTGGCGCAAGCGGCCGAGGCGGCGGCGCAGATCGTCGCCTGGGCTGGCCAGCACCTGGGGCCGGACGCGCCTCCACTGCATCCGCTGGTGCGGTTGCTGGCCCCGTTCCAGCGAACCGGGTCATCGGCGCCGCCTGTCGCGGCCGCAGCAAGGCCTGACCCACTCCCGTCGTGGCCGGCAAGCACGCCAGCCGGTGAGGGCCTGGCGACACGCGACGACATCCTGCGTGACATTCGCAAGGCCCGCCGATGGTTCGAGAACCACGAACCAAGCAGTCCTGTCGCCGTGTTGCTCAAGCAGGCCGAACGCATGACCGGCCTGCGGTTTTCCCAGGTGGCCGATGCCATTCCACTTGATCTGCTGCGCAAATGGGATGCCGACGAGGAGGCTTCGCTGTGACGCTGATCCAGGCCAACTTTCTTGTCATCTGCTTCGCGGTCGGCGCCGCTGGCGCCTTGCTTGGCCTCTGGGTGTTCTCGCACAGGCTCGGCAGGCAACTCGACGCGCAGCGCCGTGCCTCGGATTCGGAGCGCGAACAGATGCGGCTGGCGATCCGCGCCGAATTGGCGCTGCTCGGGCAACAGCAGACCGCACATCAGAAAGCGCAACGCTTGGCACTGGCGCGGTGGCAGGCTGAGCAGGATGCGCGGCGGCTGGCTGAATGGCAGGCGCTGTCGCCAGCGCTCCCCACCTTGACGGGCAGAAGAGGAGGGCCGGTTGCGCCGCCCGTTGCACCGTTCCCCACACAGCGGCCGCGATCGCAACCAGGCCCCGCCTTTCACGAGGATTCGGAGCCGCAGAACTCGCCGGTCCCGCTCGCCCTGCCCACCGCTGTTGACCCGGAGGCAGAATCGGCCCCCGAGCGCGAACTCACCGACGAAGAAATCGACGCCTTGCCGCCCGATCTGCCGGTTCCGACCCGGGTGCCGGGCCGGAAATTGCCGGCGCCCAAAGGTCCCGTTCTGCGCAATCTGTAAAAAAGACCGGCAACCTGCCGGTTTTTTTACGTCTGTCTTCGTGCTGTCGTACACGACGCATGCCTCTTGATTTGTCGAATAGGCGTCACCAAGTCTGTTGGCGTCGGCACGGTGCTTGCACGCTCTATAGAATCTTTTTCATGGCAACGAGAATTCCCAAAACTCCCAGCACCCCACCGGCGCAGAAACCGGCGGGCGACGACGGAGATTCGGTCGTTCTGGAGCGCCGCCCGCAAAAAACGGCGCCGCCCCAGATGTACCAGGTCGTCATGCTGAACGACGACTACACGCCGATGGAGTTCGTGATCGTCATCCTGCAGGAATACTTCAGCAAGGACCGAGAGACGGCGACCCAGATCATGCTCAAGATCCACCTCGATGGCCGGGGTGTCTGTGGGGTTTATTCCCGCGACATGGCGGCCACCAAGGTCAATCAGGTGATGGAGGCCGCGCAGCAGGCAGGGCACCCGCTGCAATGTGTCAGCGAACCGGTCGCGTGAACCAGTTGAATTGCACGCGCTCCAACCCATCTGAGAACTTATTTACAGCAAGGCAAAAGGAAATCACATGATTGCCCAGGAACTGGAAGTCAGCTTGCACATGGCCTTCGTCGAGGCCCGGCAGCAACGCCACGAGTTCATCACCGTGGAACATCTGCTGCTCGCTTTGCTGGACAACCCGAGCGCCGCGGAAGTTCTGCGCGCCTGCTCGGCGAACGTCGACGACCTGCGGGCGTCGCTCACCAACTTCATCAAGGACAACACGCCCCAAGTGGCGGGTACCGATGATGTCGACACCCAGCCCACCCTGGGTTTCCAGCGCGTGATCCAGCGCGCCATCATGCACGTGCAGTCCACCGGCAACGGCAAGAAGGAAGTCACCGGCGCCAACGTGCTGGTCGCGATCTTCGGCGAGAAGGATTCGCACGCCGTGTACTACCTGCACCAGCAGGGCGTCACCCGCTTGGACGTGGTCAATTTCATTGCCCACGGCATCAAGAAGAGCGATCCACCGGAAGCCGTCAAGGGCAGCGGCGAAGCGCCTCAGGGCGAGGGCGAAGAGGGCGGCGGCGAACGCAACGAGAAGGCCTCGCCGCTCGAGCAGTTCACGCAAAACCTCAACCAGCTCGCCAAGGACGGCAAGATCGATCCGCTGATCGGCCGCGAGTACGAGGTGGAGCGCGTCATCCAGATCCTGTGCCGCCGGCGCAAGAACAACCCGCTGCTCGTGGGCGAGGCCGGCGTGGGCAAGACCGCGATCGCGGAAGGCCTGGCATGGCGCATCACCCAGGGCGACGTGCCCGAGATCCTCGCCGAGGCGCAGGTCTATTCGCTCGACATGGGCGCGCTGCTGGCCGGCACCAAGTACCGCGGTGACTTCGAACAGCGCCTGAAGGGCGTGCTCAAGTCGCTCAAGGACAAGCCGAACGCCATCCTGTTCATCGACGAAATCCACACCCTGATCGGTGCGGGCGCAGCCTCGGGCGGCACGCTCGACGCGTCGAACCTGCTCAAGCCGGCGCTCTCCAGCGGCCAGCTCAAGTGCATCGGCGCCACCACCTTCACGGAATACCGCGGCATCTTCGAGAAGGACGCGGCCCTGTCGCGTCGTTTCCAGAAGGTCGACGTGGTCGAGCCGTCGGTGCAGGAAACCGTCGACATCCTCAAGGGCCTGAAGTCGCGTTTCGAGGAACACCATGGCGTGAAGTACGCCGTGGCGGCCCTGCAGGCTGCGGCCGAGCTCAGCGCCAAGTACATCAATGACCGTCACCTGCCCGACAAGGCGATCGACGTCATCGACGAAGCCGGCGCCGCCCAGCGCATCCTGCCGCCGAGCAAGCGCAAGAAGACCATCAGCAAGACCGAGGTCGAGGAAATCGTCGCGAAGATCGCGCGCATTCCCCCGGCCAACGTCAGCAACGACGACCGCAGCAAGCTGCAGACGATCGAGCGCGATCTCAAGAGCGTGGTGTTCGGCCAGGACAAGGCACTCGAAGTGCTGGCCTCCGCGGTCAAGATGGCGCGTTCGGGCCTGGGCAAGGGCGACAAGCCGATCGGCTCGTTCCTGTTCTCCGGCCCCACGGGCGTCGGCAAGACCGAAGCGGCGAAGCAGCTGGCCTACATCATGGGCATCGAGCTGATCCGCTTCGACATGTCGGAGTACATGGAGCGTCACGCGGTGAGCCGCCTGATCGGCGCGCCTCCGGGCTACGTCGGTTTCGACCAGGGCGGTCTGCTGACCGAGGCTGTCACGAAGAAGCCGCACGCGGTGCTGCTGCTCGACGAAATCGAGAAGGCGCACCCGGACATCTTCAACGTGCTGCTGCAGGTCATGGACCACGGCACGCTGACGGACAACAACGGGCGCAAGGCCGACTTCCGCAACGTCATCATCATCATGACGACGAACGCGGGTGCCGAGACCATGAACAAGGCGACCATCGGCTTCACGAACGCGCGGCAGGCCGGCGACGAAATGGGCGACATCAAGCGCCTGTTCACGCCGGAGTTCCGCAACCGTCTGGACGCCATCGTCAATTTCAAGGCGCTCGACGAACAGGTCATCCTGCGCGTGGTCGACAAATTCCTGCTGCAACTGGAAACCCAGCTCAGCGAGAAGAAGGTCGAGGTCACCTTCACCGACAAGCTGCGCAAGCACCTGGCGAAGAAGGGCTTCGATCCGCTGATGGGCGCACGTCCGATGCAGCGCCTGATCCAGGACACGATCCGTCGTGCACTGGCCGACGAGCTGCTGTTCGGTCGCCTGACCGACGGCGGTCGCCTCGAAGTCGACCTCGACGAGAAGGACGAAGTGCTGCTCGACATCCAGCCGATCCCGAAGAAGGAAGGCAAGTCGAAGCCCGAAGCTGAGGAAGCCGCCACGGGCTGATCCCGCCTCTCTGAGGAACGAAGTCAAAGGCCGGTAGCATTCGCTGCTGGCCTTTTTCTTTGGGCCGGCCGAAAACACCCCGCCTTCACCCGCTTTTGCCTTGATCCTCCCCGAACTCAGCCACGAATGGAAAACTGGCCTCTCCCTGGCGTGGAGCGGCTACATCGCCGTGCTGTCGATCTGGATCGTGATGCAAAAGCGCGCGCCGGTGTCCACCATGAGCTGGATCCTGTCGCTGGCGCTGCTGCCGTTCGCGGGCTTCATCGTCTATTACTTCCTGGGGCCGCAGCGGCTGCGCAAGCAGCGGCTCAAGCGCCTGCGCAACCGCGCGAACGCGCATGCGCAGGCCGACCTGGCGCGGCTGCGTGACGCCTCGCAGCATGCGCCGCCGGCGCTGCAGCAGATGGCCCGGCTGGGCACCGCCGCCTGCGGCCTGCCGGTGTCGAGCGCCACGGGCGTCGAGCTGCTGTCGGGCGGCGCGCGCACCTTCGACGCGATCTTCGAGGCCGTGCGCGCGGCGCGCGACCACGTCCACCTCGAGTACTACATCTTCGAGCCTGACCGGATCGGCACCGCCTTGCGCGACCTGCTGGTCGAGCGCGCGCAGTCCGGCGTGCGGGTGCGCCTGCTGCTCGACGCGCTCGGCTCCAAGCGCATCGGCCGCAAGTTCATGGCGCCGATGCACGCGGCGGGCGTGGAAGTGGCGCTGTTCCACGACACCAAGATCGGCCGGCGCCTGCGCCCCGTGACCAACTACCGCACCCACCGCAAGATCGTGGTGTGCGACGGCCGCGTGGGCTTCACGGGCGGCGTGAACATCACCGACGAGGAAGACAAGCGCACCAACCCCAAGGACGCGTACCACGACGTGCACGTGCGCATCGAAGGCAGCGCGGTGCGCTGGCTGCAGACCACCTTCCTGGAGGACTGGAGCTACGCCACCGGCGAAAAGCAGCACCGCTCAGACGCCGTCCTGGACGCGCTGCTGCCCCAGGTGGAGGCGGGCGACATCCCGGTGCAGATCGTCACCAGTGGCCCCGACAACGCCTTCGAGGCCATCCACCGCATGCACGTCGAGGCCATCCACTCGGCCACGCGCCGGGCCTGGCTCACCACGCCGTACTTCGTGCCGGGCGAGCCTGCGCTGATGGCGCTGACCAGCGCGGCGCTGCGCGGCGTCGACGTGCGGCTGCTCGTGCCGCGCCGCAGCGACTCGGCCATCGTGAGCGCCGCCGCGCGTTCGTACTTCGACGAGCTGATCGCTGCGGGCGTCAAGATCTGGGAGTACAAGGAACGCATGCTGCATTCCAAGACGCTGGTGGTCGACGACCATTGCGCGATGATCGGCACCGCCAATTTCGACAACCGCAGCTTCCGGCTCAACTTCGAGGTCTGCGCCGTGGTCTACGGGCCCGCGCTGACCCAGCCGCTGGCGGCGCAGTTCGAAACCGACCTGCACAGCTCCGGCGCGGTGCGCGCCCACCGCCCGCAGACTTTCTGGCGCCGCCTCGGCGATGCCATTGCGCGACTGTTTTCTCCCTTGCTCTGAATGAACCACACCTTTCTCTGGCACGACTACGAAACCTTCGGCGCCGTGCCGCGCCGCGACCGTCCCTCGCAGTTCGCGGCCATCCGCACCGACGCCGAGCTCAACGAGGTCGGCGAGCCGCTGATGATCTATTGCAAGCCCGCGCCGGACTACCTGCCCAGCCCCGAGGCCTGCCTGATCACCGGCATCACGCCGCAGGTCTGCCTGGAGCGCGGCATTCCCGAGCACGAGTTCGCGGCCCACATCGAGCAGGCCTTCTCGCAGCCCGGCACCATCGGCGTGGGCTACAACACCATCCGCTTCGACGACGAGGTCACGCGCTTCCTGTTCTGGCGCAACCTCATCGACCCGTATGCGCGCGAATGGCAGAACGACTGCGGCCGTTGGGACCTGCTCGACGTGGTGCGCCTCACGTATGCGCTGCGCCCCGACGGCATCGAGTGGCCGAAGAAGGAAGACGGCAAGCCCAGCTTCAAGCTCGAAGACCTGGCGCGCGCCAACGGCCTGCTGCACGAGTCGGCGCACGATGCGCTGTCCGACGTGCGCGCCACCATCGCGCTGGCGCGGCTCATCCGCGACAAGCAGCCCAAGCTCTTCGACTTCGCCTTCGGCCTGCACAAGAAGGACCGCGTGGCGATGGAACTCGGCCTGCCCGCGATGCGCGAGACCGCTAAGCCCTTCCTGCATGTGTCGGGCATGTTCCCGGTCGAGCGCGGCTGCCTGGCCGTGATGTGGCCGCTGGCCAGCCACCCGACCAACAAGAACGAGCTGCTGGCCTGGGACCTGTCGCAAGACCCGAGCGAGCTGCGCGACCTCGACGCCGAGACGCTGCGCCTGCGCCTGTTCACGCGCACCGCCGACCTACCCGAAGGCATGACGCGGCTGCCGATGAAGAGCGTGCACCTGAACAAATCGCCGATGGTGGTCGGCAACCTGCGCACGCTGGCACCGGCCATGGCCGAGCGCTGGGGCGTCGACATGGACACCGCCATGCGACACGCCGCCATCGCGCGCGACCTGCCCGACATGAGCGCGATCTGGTCGCAGGTTTTTTCCCGCCCGAAGGAGGCGACGCCCGATGTCGATGAAGACCTCTACGGCGGCTTTGTCGGCAACGGCGACCGCCGGCGCCTGAACCAGCTGCGCGGGCTGTCGCCCGAGGGGCTCGCCAAGGAGCGCGTGGCCTTCGACGACGGGCGGCTCGAAGAAATCCTCTTCCGCTACCGCGCGCGCAACTGGCCCGAGTCGCTGAACGAGGAAGAAGCCGAGCGCTGGGAAGCGCTGCGCGTGGCGCGCCTGTTCAAGGGCGAGGGCGGGGCGCGCACCATCGAGGCGCTGTTCAGCGAAGTCGATGCGCTGTCCGAGAACGCCGACGAGCGCGGTGAGGAAATCCTGGGCGCGCTGTACGAGTACGCCGAGTCGATCGCGCCCGAGGCCTGAACCAAGACCGAGGGGCCGGCATGAGCAACGTCGCACGCCACAGGCTGTTTCGCGCAGGCGTGGCGGGCGCGCTGGCCGCTGCGGTGCTTGCAGGCTGCGCCGCAGGGCCGTTCGGCCACTGCGCAACGGGCTTCGAAGCCTTCGAGCGCGACACCCTCTATTTCGGCCGCGCCATCCCCACGGGCGGTCAGGTGTCCGACGCCGACTGGGCCGACTTTCTCGACACCCGCGTCACACCGGCCTTTCCGCAAGGCTTCACCGTGCTCGACGCCGCCGGCCAGTGGCGCGGTGCGTCGGGGCAGGTGGTGCGCGAGCTCTCGAAGCTGGTCGTGCTGCTGCACCCGCGCGACGCGAAGACCGACGCGACCATCACCGCGTTGATCGACACCTACCGCCAGCGCTTCGCGCAAGAGGCCGTGTTGCAGGAAAGGCAGTCCGTCTGTGCCCGTTTCTGAAGCCGCTCCCACCGTTCGCCGCTTGGTCCCCGCCGACGCACCGGCCTACCGCGCGCTGATGCTCGACGCCTACGCGCGGCACCCCGAGGCGTTCACTTCCACGGTCGAGGAGCGCGCCAGCCTGCCGCCGACGTGGTGGGAGACGCGCCTGCGCACGGACGCCGATGCTGCCGAGGTGGTGTACGGCGCCTTCGATGCCACCGGCGCGCTGATCGGCGCGGCGGGGCTGGGCCGCGAATCGCGGCAGCGCACGCGCCACAAGGCGAGCTTGTTCGGCATGGTGGTGGCGGAATCGGCACGGCGCGCGGGTGCCGGGCGACAACTCGTGCGGGCCTTGCTCGCGCATGCACGCACGCTCAATGGCGTGCGCGTGGTGCAGCTGACGGTGACCGAAGGCAACCGCCCGGCGCAGGCGCTGTACGAGCGCTGCGGCTTCCAGGTCTTCGGCGTCGAGCCGATGGCCACCGTGCTCGATGGCGCGTTCTCGTCGAAGGTCCACATGTGGTGCGACCTCGGCGCCGCACCGCCTGTGGCCTAAACGCCGCGCTCGCGCACCATCAGCAGCGCGGGCCCGTCGGGCGTGACCACCTCGCCCAGCGCACGGAAGCCAGCCTTGGCATAGCTGCGGATCGCGCGGGCGTTGCGCGGCGACGGATCGGTCTGGATGCGCGTCACGGCCGGGTCGGCGAACAGCTGGTCCGTGAAGGCGCGCACCATCGCGCTGCCGAGTCCGCGATTCAACTGGTCCGCCTGCGCGAGGAACTGGTCGATGCCGCGCGCGCCCGGGTCGCGTTCGTCTTCCCACCAGCCGTCGCCCGAACCCATCACGACGTACGACTGGATGAATCCCAAAGGCTGCCCGTCGTACAGCGCGATGTAGCCGCGGTCGGGCGAGTCGTGCGCCAGCATCGGCGTGAAGTCGGCCTCGACCTCGGCGAGCGTCGGCACCGGCGTCCACCATTCGGCCACGTGCGGGCGGCACAGCCACTCGTGGAGCATCGCGAAATCCGTGGATTGCAGGGGCCGGAACGAGATCGAAGGCATGGCGGGCGTCCTAGCGGGAGATCCGGTCGACGATGTCCTGCGCCAGCGAGGCGATGGTCAGCGGCGCGCAGCCTTCGGCGTTGTTGCTCACGGTGACGAAGGCGTTCTGCCCGGCGCCCGTGGTGCCCGCGATCACCTTGGCCAGCGCGGCGCGGGTTTCGGGGTCGGGGTCGAGCACCTTGTCGAAGGGGCCGTAGAGCTTCTCGGCGTCTTCATAACCGAAGCGGCCGTGGCGGCGGTGCAGGTTCCAGCGGCACACCAGCGGCCCGGGCCACAGGGCGCGCAGCATCGGCAGCTGGTCTTCGATGGGCGGCATCTTCGCGTGCAGGCCCATGCAGAAGGTCGCGCCCACGCTGCGCAGCATGTCGGCGAAGGCGGGGCACAGCAGCTGCGGGTCGCGCACCTCGACGGCGAGCACGGCGTCGGGCGCGGTCGGTTTCAGGTCGGGCATCGCCGCCAGCATCGCGCCGATGCGGGCGATCAGCGTGGGCTGGTCGGCCAGCAGGTGCGCGGGGATCGGGCTCAGCTGGAACACCAGCGCGCCGATGCGGTGGCCCAGCCCGTCGAGCGCCGGCTGCACGAACTCCTGCAGCGCGATCTCGTGGCTCAGGAACACCGGGTTGGCCTGCGTACCGCGGCCGCTTTCGTCGCGCACGGTGGCGTCGGTCACCAGGCTCGGGGCCTTCACGACGAAGCGGAAGTCGTCGGGCACCATGGCCGCGTAGCGCGCGTACTGGCTGGCCGTGAGGGCGCGGTAGAAGTTGCGGTCCAGACTCACGGTGCGCAGCAGCGGGTGCTGGGCGAGCGCCGACAGGCCGTTCTTCGAGAGCACGGTTTCGGCATAGTCGCCGTCCCAGACCAGGCCGGCCCAGCCCGGGTAGCTCCACGACGAGGTGCCCAGGCGCAGTTTCGGCGGCAACTCGGCGGCGAGGGCGACCAGCGCCGCGTCGGGGGCCACCGGCTTCACGGTGGCACCGCGCGATTTCTTCGGCGAAGGCGGCGGCGCCTCGGCCGCTTCGGCCGGGCGCGGAAGTTCGGGGAGGTCGGAAAAAAGGGAGTCCTGCACGTCAGCCATGTCTGGGTCGGCATTTTCGGCCAAGCCGGGAGGCCCGTCGGCGCCGGGCACAATCCGCGCCATGACACAGTGGTTGCGTACGCGGGGCGGTTGGTGGCTGGCTTGGATGGTGCTCACGGCCGCTGGCGCCGTGTGGTTCGCGCGCGCCGAGTTGACCCGGCTCCAGCAGGATTTCGAGACCGACGCGCGCATCGCGCACCGGCTCATGAGCCAGCAGGTGGTGCAGTACGACGCCGTGCTGGCCACGCTCGCCTTGCTGGAGCCCAACGCCGGCGCCGACTACCCCGAGCGGCGCCTGCCGTCGGTGTACTCGTCGATCCTGCGCGTGCAGCGGCGCGCGGCTGACGAGCCCTGGCCCGATGCCGAGCACGCCGACGCGCTGGCCGCGGCAGAGGCCCGTTCGCGCGCCGAGCGCCGCGCCGACCTCGCCGTGCTCGACCTCGCGCATGGCCGCTACCAGCTCGTGATCGGCTCGGAGCCGCTGAGCTATGCGCTCGAGATCGACCTCGTCGGCTCGGTGCCCTGGCGCGACTGGCCGATGAACCCGCAGCGCAGTCCCGTGCGACTGGTCCTGCAGCGCGACGGCCAGCAACTGGTGCTGCAACACGGCCAATCGGCCGCGCATGGCTGGCGCTACAGCCTGAGCAAGGAGCTGGCGTCGCCGAGCCAGCCTTTCGAGCTGGTGGCCGAGCGCCAGGTCGGCTGGGCCGAGCTGCCGTGGCGCACCATCGGCGGCTGGGCGGTGGCGATGGCGCTGCTGCTGGCGGGCCTGTGGGCCGCACAACGCCAGCGCATCGCGCGGCGCCGCGCCGAGGAGTTGCTGCGCCTGGGCCAGGTGGCACGCCTCAATGCGCTGGGCGAGCTGTCGGCCGGGCTGGCGCATGAGCTCAACCAGCCGCTCACGGCCGTGCTGGCCAACGCCCAGGCCGCGCGCCGCCTGCTCGACGACGATCCGCCCGACCTCGCCACCGCGCGCGACGCGATGGGGCAGGCCGTTGAGCAGGCCCGTCGTGCCTCCGGCGTGGTCGGCCGCCTGCGCCGCGTGATCGAGCGCCCCGAGGCCGGCGGCGACGTGAAGCCGCTGGTGCTGCAGGAGGTGGTGCGCAGCGCCATGCACCTGCTGGCGCCCGAGTTCGCGCGCCACGGCGTGGCGGCCCAGTTCGACGCCAGCGCGCAGGCGCCCGTGCGCGTGCAGGCCGAGGCCGTGGCGCTGGAGCAGATCGTGCACAACCTGCTCATGAACGCGATGCAGGCGCTGGACCTCGTGCCCGCGGCCGAGCGGCGCCTTGTGGTCTCGGTCGGGCGCAACGGCGAGGAGGGTGTGCTGACCGTCACCGACAACGGCCGCGGCATCGCGCCCGAGGCGCTGCCGCGCCTGTTCGAACCTTTCTTCAGCACGCGCGAAGGCGGCCTGGGCCTCGGCCTGAGCCTGAGCGAAACGCTGGCCAGCGGCATGGGCGGCAGCCTGAGCGCCGCCAATGCCTCGCCGCGCGGTGCGCGCTTCACCTTGCTGCTGCCGCTGGTGGCACCCTCGACATGACCACGTTGACCGCCGACCAGCCGCAATCGCCCCTGATCCACCTGATCGACGACGACCAGGCCGTGCGCGACAGCCTGTCGCTGCTGATCGGCACCGTCGGCCTGCGCGTGCAGGGCTGGGCCGATCCGCAGGCCTTCATCGACGGCTTCGACCGCGCGAGCGTCGGCGCCATCGTGCTGGACGTGCGCATGCCCGGCATCAGCGGCCTCACGGTGCTGGACCGGCTGGTGGCGCAGGGCGTCGACCAGCCTGTGATCATGCTGACCGGTCACGGCACGGTCGAGATGTGCCGCCGCGCCTTCAAGGCCGGCGCGGCCGAGTTCCTGGAGAAGCCGGTGGACGACGAGCAGCTGCTCGAAGCCCTGCAGCAGGCCGTGCGCCAGCATGTGCGCACGCGCGAGCGCTCGCAGGCCGACAACGCCGCGCGCGAGCGGGTGGCGCAGCTGTCGGAGCGCGAGCGCGAGGTGCTGGCCTTCATCGTGCAGGGGCTCACCAACAAGGAGATCGCGCGCGTGCTGGCGCTGTCGCCGCGCACCGTCGAGACCCACCGCGCCAACCTGTTCGCCAAGCTCGATTGCGACTCGCTGGCGCAGCTGATCCGGCGCTACGCCGTGCTGGCGTCGGACGCGGGAGAAGAGGGCGCTCCGTAGTTCTACGGAGTGCCGGGCGTAGCCGTACGAATGGTTGCAGCGGACCGTATTTTTTACAGTGACACCGTGGTCGGCACAGGCCGGCACGAACCCTCTCATCACTGGAGAAACAACACATGCAATCGATCATCCGCGTTGGCGGCCTCGCCGTTCTGCTCGCTGCTTCCGTCGCCCAGGCCCAGACGCCGGCCCCCGCTGTTCGCACCGAGAAGAACATCTCGCTCGCGCTGGCCAACCAGATCGCCGCAGAAACCGTGGCCGCCTGCGCCGCCAACGGCTACAACGTGGCCGCCACCGTGGTCGACCGCGCCGGCACCGTGCGCGCCGTGCAGCGCGCCGACAACGCCGGCCCGCACACGCTGTCGTCGAGCGAACGCAAGGCCTGGACCTCGGCTTCGGCCAAGAGCCCCACGCAAGCCATGATGGAAGGCGCCCAGAAGAACCCCGGCGCCGCCAACCTCGTGTATCTGCCGGGCTTCCTGCTGCTGGGCGGCGGCGTGCCGATCAAGTCGGGCAACGAAGTGATCGGTGCCGTGGGCGTGGGCGGTGCGCCCGGCGGCCACCTCGACGAGCAGTGCGCCAACGCCGCGCTCGAGAAGGTCAAGGGCCAGCTCTGATGACGGCGCGCGGTCTCTGGTCGGCGGTGCTCGCCGCCGCGATCGGCTGGAGCGCCGCGCCCGGCGCGGCGGCCCAGGTGCCGCCGCTGGCCGCCGAAGTGTTGGCCTACGAAGGCCTGCATCGCGCCGCCTGGCACGGCGACCTGCCCAAGCTCAAGAGCCTGATCGCCTCCGGCGCCAGCCTCGATGTGCGCGACGCGCGCGGCCGCACGCCGCTGCAGGTCGCCACCTATGCGCGTCAGCGCGACGCCGTGACGCTGCTCGCCAAGGCGGGCGCGAACATCGACCTGCTCGAAGACGACCGCTACGACGCCGTGACCATCGCGTCCGTGGCCGACGACGTGACCACACTCACGCTGCTGCTGCAACTGGGCGCCAAGCCCGGGCAGGTCACCAGCCGCTACGACGGCACCGCCTTGATCGCTGCCGCACATCTGGGGCACGACGAGGTCGTGCGCCGGCTGGTCGCGGCCGGTGCGCCGCTGGACCATGTGAACAACCTGCACTGGACGGCGGTGATCGAATCGATCGTGCTCGGCGATGGCGGCGCCCGCCACCAGCGCACGCTGGCCGCGCTGATCGCCGGCGGTGCCAACCTGCAACTGGCCGACCGCCAGGGCCTCACGCCGCTGCAGCTCGCAAAGGCGCGCGGCTACACCGCGATGGTGAAGCAGCTCGAAGCGGCACGCGCCAAGTAGCCTGCCGCACCGAAAGCCGGGGCGACTCGGGGACAATCGGACCTCCCCACGAGGAACCGCCCCATGTACATGCCTCCGCAGTTCAACGCCAAGGACCCGGCCGTCGCGCTGGGCCTCATGCGCGACCACCCCTTTGCCAACCTGATCTCGAACGACGACGAGGGCCTGCCCTTCGTCACGCACCTGCCCATCGTGGCCGAGCAGCGCGAGGGCGATGCGCTGGTGCTGCTGGGGCATTGCGCCAAGCCCAACCCGCACTGGCGCTACCTGCAGGCGCGGCCGCGCGCGGTCGTGGTCTTCCAGGGGCCGCACGCCTACCTGTCGCCTTCGGTCTATCCCGACCTGGCGCGCGTGCCGACGTGGAACTACCTCGCGGTCCATTGCACCGTCGAAGCCCGGCTCGTCGAGACGCCCGAGGCCAAGGACGCGCTGCTCAAGAAACTCATCGGCGACCACGAGCCGGCCTACGCCCAGCAGTGGAAGGACCTCGGCGAGGAGTTCCAGCGCAAGATGCTGGCCGGCATCATGGGCTTCGAGCTGCACGTGACGGCGCTGCAATGCAAGATCAAGCTCAACCAGCACCGGCCCGAATCGCACACGGCGATGCGCGAGGTCTACAGCGCCGGCTCGGCTGACGAACAGGCGCTGGCCGTGTGGATGGACCGGCTCGGCATGGCCGTCGCACCGGAGGCGCGCTGAGATGCGGATGTTCGGTTTGATCGGCCTCGTGCTCGCGCTGGTGGTCGTCGGCCTGCTGGCGAAGCAGCAGCTGTCGCGCACCGCCATCGCCAAACAACCGGCAGCGCCCGGCGTGTCGGCTCCTGCGGCGGTCGATGCACGCACGCAGGCGCAGCAGGTCCAGCAACAGGTCAAGGACGCCCTCGACGCCGCGGCCCAGGCCCGCAAGATGCCCGATGACAACTGAGCCGGCCGCATCGACATCGGACGCGCACTGGATGGCGCTCGCGCTGCAGGAAGCGCAGCGTGCGGCCGACGCGGGCGAGGTGCCGGTGGGCGCGGTGCTGGTGAAGGACGGCCAGGTCGTCGCAACCGGCCGCAACACGCCCGTGGCGCAGCACGACCCGAGCGCGCACGCCGAGATCAACGCACTGCGCGCCGGTGCCGCCGCACTCGGCAACTACCGGCTCGACGGCTGCGAGCTCTTCGTCACGCTCGAGCCCTGCGCGATGTGCGCGGGCGCGATGCTGCATTCGCGGTTGGCGCGCGTGGTGTTCGGCGCCGCCGACCCCAAGACCGGCGCCGCGGGCTCGGTGCTCGATCTCTTCGCCGAGCCGAAGCTGAACCATCACACGCGCGTGCAGGGCGGCGTGCTGGCCGACGACTGCAGTGCGTTGCTGCAGCGCTTCTTCCAGCAGCGCCGCAGTGTCGCGCGCGCGCAGGCCGAGCCGCTGCGCGACGACGCCTTGCGCACGCCTGCTGAACGCTTTGCCCCGCTCATCGATTTCGAATTCGCGCCGCATCACGCGCAGGACCTGCCGGTCCTGCAGGGCTGGCGCCTGCACTGGATCGACGAGACCGGCCCGGCCGGCAGCGATGGCCGCGTGGCCGATTGCCTGTGCCTGCATGGCCCGGGCGAGTGGGGCTACTTCTTCCGCCACCTCGTCGGCACGCCCGGCCTGCGCACGCTGGTGCCCGACCTGATCGGCTTCGGCAAGAGCGACAAGCCCAAGCGCGAAGCCACGCACCGGCTCGAATGGCACCGCGACGTGCTGCTGGCGTGGCTCGACCAGGTGCATCCCGAACCGCTCGCGCTGGTGCACAGCGAGGCGGGCGATGAACTGGCCGCGCTGCTGCAAACGTCGGCGCCGGGCCGCTTCACCGCAACGCTTGCCGCACCCGACAGCGGCGTGCGCGCCAAGGACGCCTGGCGCGCGCCGTTCCCCGACCGTGGCTACGAGGCCGCGCTGCGCGCGCTCGGTCCGCGTGCCGCATCGGGCGGGCCGGACAGCGCGCAGGCCGCCACCCTGGCCCGGCAGATCCGGGACGCAATGGGATACTCGACGACGTGACGTCCAAACATATCTACATCTATTCCCCCTCCAGTGCCATCCGCGACAAGGCCGCCTTCCGGCGCGGCGTGGCGCGGCTGAAGGCCCTGGGCCATGAAGTCGAAGTCGATGAAGCCACGCTCTTGGCGCACCAGCGTTTCGCTGGCGACGACGCCACCCGGCTCGCCGCCATCTCGCGCGCGGCCGCCAGCGGCGCCGACGTGGCGCTGATCGCACGCGGCGGCTACGGCCTCACGCGCATCCTCGACGCGCTGCCGTACAAGGCGCTGGCCAAGGCCATCGACAAGGGCACCGAGTTCGTCGGCTGCAGCGACTTCACGGCCCTGCAGAACGCACTGCTGGCCAAGAACGGTGCCGTCACCTGGTCGGGCCCCGCGGTCGGCGAAGACTTCGGCGCCGAAGGTGGTGCCGATGACATCATGGAAGCCTGCTTCGACGACCTGTTGAGCGGGCAGGGAGAGGGCACCGGCTGGCGCATGCCAGCGCGCGACGCCGAACTCAAGGTCAAGCCGGTCGAAGACGCCGTGCTCTGGGGCGGCAACCTCTGCGTGCTGACCAGCCTGCTGGGCACGCCGTACTTCCCGGTGGTCGACAAGGGCGTGCTCTTCATCGAGGACACCAACGAACACCCGTACCGCATCGAACGCATGCTCGACCAGCTGAAGCTCGCGGGCGTGCTGGCGCGCCAGAAGGCCGTCGTGTTCGGCCAGTTCACGGGCGTGCGCAACATCGCCGGCTACGACCGCGGCTTCGGCATGAACACGGTGATCGACCGGCTGCGTTCAAGCCTGAAGAAGGTGCAGGTGATTGCCGGCTTGCCGTTCGGGCATGTGCAGACCAAGGTGCTGCTGCCGGTGGGTGCGAAGGTGGCGCTGGCCGCCGAGGGGCGCGACGTGTTCCTGGTGTGGGGCCATCGGCACGGCCACCATGACCATGATCACCACGGTCACGACCATCACGGCCACGACCATTGAGCCAGCACGCAGGCGGCCACCGGTGCCGCTGCGTTGCCGGCCGATCAGGACATCACTGGTTGGTGAAACGCTGATGGACGCGCGGGCCCATCGAGCCGGGCAGGCCGCCCTTGAACATGCTGTTGATTTCTTTCATCTGGCGCCGCGCGGCCGATTCGCCGTCGATGGCGCTCAGCGCGACCATCACGTCCTGGCGCAGGTACCAGAGGGTCTCGACATCGACCGCAAAGCGCACGCGTTGGCTGACACGCTGGATCGATTGGCCACCGCGGCCCTGGAGCACCGACAGCATCGCCGTGCGGATGCGCCCGAGCTGACTTTCCGCAACCTGCCGCGAGCCCAGGCCGGGTACGTTCAGGAGCTGAAAAAGGCGGCGAAAGAGCAGCATGTCACGAAAAGCGTATTGCCGGGAGCTGAGACGGTCGCTACCTTAAGCCTCAGTTCGCCGGGACACAAGATGTGAAACACCGTTTCTTGTTTGCAAACAACAAGCTTTAGCGGTCTCTTTTGTTGTCATTTGAATTTTGAGCGCAAAAGTATTAAAAAACTTTGGCATTCATCTGCACGATGCGCCAAGCTGGCCCAGTCGATGCAGCGTCAACAAGAAGCTTCTGCGGATCGTTCCTTGCATGTGAAGGCGCATGTCGGGGAAACTTCTCGCAGGAGCGGCGAAAGGTCCAGAGCAACATAACCAGCGCTTGCCGCCAAGAAAAAACAGTATGGGTGTCAATTCCACAGTCGTTTTCGCGGACTTGACCGGAAGTACCAGGGTCTTCGAGGCCATGGGGAATGCACGTGCCACCGAGACCGTGACGCGGCTGACCCAATGGATCGGGCGTGTGTGCGAGGCCCACGGCGGCCGGGTCGTGAAATCGCTCGGCGACGGCGTGTTCGCCATCTTCACCAGCGGCGCTGCCGCCACGCACGCGGTCATCGAGTTGCAGCGCTACCACCAGAAGCGCCTGGCCGGCTGGCCCGTGCCGCTGCGCATGGCGCTGCAGATCGGCGTGGCCAGCGGCGACGTGGTCGAGGTGGAGGGCGACTGCTTCGGCGACGCCGTCAACCTGGCCTCGCGACTGAGCGACCTGGCCGGCCCCGGCCAGATCTGGGTCACCGAGGCGGTGATCCAGCAACTGCACGAAGGCGCGGTGCAGCACCGCGACCTCGGGCCCATCAGCATCCGCGGGCGCACCGAGATGTCGATCGTCCACCGCATCGACTGGCAGGAAGACCTGACCAGCTTCCTCACCGTGCCGGCCGCGCTGCTGCCGGCGCGGCTGCCCGATTCCACCTTCGGCCGCATCGAACTCGCATGGCTCGACGTGCGCTCCATGTTCCGCATCGACCAGCTGCCCATTCACCTGGGCCGCGTGGGCGACGCGCAGTTCGTGGTCAACGACCCGCGCGTGTCGCGGCTGCATGCGCGCATCGAGGAGCGGCAGGGCAGTTGCGTGCTGATCGACGTCAGCACCTACGGCACCTGGGTGCGCTTCCATGGCAACGGCGGGCCGAGCCACGAGATCGCGTTGCGGCGCGACGAGTGCGTGCTGCATGGCCGCGGCGAGATTGGCCTGGGCGCGCCGCTGAGCGACTTCAGCGCGCCGACCATCGCCTTCAACACGACGGGCGACGACGTGATGCTGTCGCGCCGGGCCATCGTGAACTGAAGGCCGACTGGGAATCCCGTTCACGTTTGGCAACCAGCTGGTGCGCTTCGAGGTGCACCACGCAGGGACATGTGGCGTTGCAGGAGCACGCCGGCGCCGTTCGCGCCAGGCCTGGAGCCACCATGCATTCCCCAAGTGATTCTTCTGTTTTCAGATGGGCCGCGGTTGCCGCGATCGCGGCCGGCACGCTGCTCGCCACGGGTGCCGCCAGCGCGCGCACGAGCTGGTCGGTGCAGATCGGCACGCCCGGCGCGGTCTATGCACCGCCGTACTACGTGCCGCCGCCCGTCTATGCGTACCCGGCCCCGATCTACTACGAACCGCCACCGCCGCGGGCCTACTACCGTCCGCCGCCGCCCGTGTACTACCGGCCGGCCCCGATCTACGTCCCGCCGCGCGGGCGCCTGTACTACGGTCCCGGCTATCCCTACCGTGCGCCGAACGATGACGACGACGATGACGACCGCGATTGACCGGCCACCCGCAAGCTTGCAGGCATGCCAATTCTTGGCGTGAACTCTGACGAAAACGTCACATTCAGTCACATTTGTAAGATCAAAGAATTCATTTCATGCCTGCAGGAGGGTTGAGGCCCGGGGCATGACACTTGCCTTGCATCGTTCAACAGGCGCGCAGAGTGCCGAAGGAGCGACAAAAAATGCAGACCAGCGTTCGGCCTTTCACCGATGTCGACGCCGCCATTGCGGCGGTGGAGGCCCTGGACGGCGAACTCCGTAAGTTCGAGCTGGCCGTGGGGGACAACCTCCAGGACAGCATCGGCCTGCAGATGGCGCAGATCACCGACCGCGCGCTCGCACGCGGCTGGGAACCCAGCGGCTTCATCCAGAAGGAAGGTTTTCGCCTCTACCGCTACCGCGCGATGCGCTGACAGGCCCTGGTAGTCAACTCGGCGCGAGGATGCGCTCGAGCGCCCCGATGTCGATGGGCTTTTGCAGGTGGTGGTCGAACAGCACCTCGCCCGGCGCCGCATTCGCCGCGTCCCTTTCCGAAAAACCGGAAATCGCCACCAGCAACCGCGGCGTGCCTTCGGCCGCGGTGGCACGCAGCCGGCGCGCCACCTCGGTGCCAGGGAAGTCGGGCAGGGTGAGGTCGATCAGCGCCGCATCGAAGCGCTCGCCGGCCGCCGCGTCCAGCGCCTGTTGCGCCGTGTAGGTGCAGCGGGCGGTGTGATCCTGCAGCGTCAGCAGCTCCCGCAGCAGGTCGGCCGCGGCCTCGTTGTCGTCGACGATCAGCACATTCACAGTTGTTTTCTCTCGGCATCCATTGATTGCGATCCCGCAGTATCGACGCTGTGCCTACCGGAATCCGTAACAGAGGCCTTGTTTGTTACTTCCCGGCGTCGGCCGTGGCAGGCGGCGGCTGCAGCGGCAGCTCGACGAAAAAGCGCGCGCCGTGGCCCGGCGTGCTCTCCACGCCGATACGGCCCGCGTGCAGGCTCACGATCTTGTGCGTGATGTACAGCCCCAGGCCCAGGCCGGCCGCGTGCTTGCGACTGACGTCGGTGCGCTCGAACTGCTCGAAGATGCGGTGGTGGTCTTCAGGCGAAATGCCGATGCCCTGGTCGCGCACGCTGACCACGGCGTTGTCACCGTCCTGGCGCACCGTCATCTCGACCGGCTTGCCGCCGCCGTAGCGCAGCGCGTTGGTCAGCAGGTTGGTCAGCACCTGTTCGATGCGGAACTCGTCCCACACGCCGCGCAGCGCGGGGGGTGCGTCCAGGCTGATGGCGCAGCCCGCGGCCTCGGCCTGGTGGCGCAGGTTGTCGACCACGGCGCGGGCCAGCTCGGCCAGGTCGACCGGCTTGGTCTGGATCGACAGCGCGTCGCGGCGCAGCCGCGTCACGTCGAGCATGTCGTCGATGAGCCGCACCATGTTGCGGATCTGCCGCTGGTCGCGCTCGATCATCAGGGGCAGCTTCTCGGGCGAGAAGCTGTCGAGCTTGCCCTTGGACAGGTGCAGCTGCCGCAGCTGCGCCTCCAGGTAGAGCGTGTTCAGCGGCGTGCGCAGTTCGTGCGACACCATCGACATGAAGTCGTCGCGCATGCGCACCGCGCGCTCCAGCTCGCGCTGCGTGTGCTGCAGCTGCTGCACCAGCTCTTCCTGCTTGCGGTGCGCAGCGGCCAGCGATTCCATTTCGTGGCGCAGCGCCTTGCGGTGCTGGTGCAGGTCGACGAACACGCTGACCTTGCTGACCACCGCGTGCGGATCGAGCGGCTTGTGCAGGAAGTCGACCGCGCCGCTTTCGTAGCCCTGGAAGGCGTAGTTCATCTCGCGCCCGGCGGCGCTCACGAAGATGATCGGGATGTGCCGCGTGCGCTCGGTGCCGCGCATCAGCTCGGCCAGCTCGAAGCCGTTCATGCCGGGCATCTGCACGTCGACGATGGCGAGCGCGAATTCGTGCTCCAGCAGCAGCGCCAGCGCGGCCTCGGCCGAACCGGCGCGGTACACCAGCCGCCCGGGCGCGCGAATCAGCGCCTCGAGCGCCAGCAGGTTCTCGGGCAGGTCGTCGACGATCAGCAGCTTGCTTTCGACCTCAATGGGCATGGGCGGGCTCCAGTAGCTGCAGCAGGATGCGCAGGTCGCGCAGCCGAAGCACGTGGTCGGGGGCGTGGCGCGCAATGGCGGCGAGGGGCATGGTGGGAACCAGGGCTTCTTTCGGGTCTTGCACGGCGGTGAGTCCGCCGGCGCGGTGGATGCGCAGCAGGCCTTCGGCGCCGTCCTCGTTGGCGCCGGTCATGAGAAAGCCGGCCACCGACGGCCCGTAGGCGTCGGCGGCCGAGGCCATGAGCACGTCGATGGACGGGCGCGAGAACAGCACGGGCGGCTCGCAGCTCAATGAAAAGCGCCTCCCGCGCTCGATCGACAGGTGGTAGCCCGGCGGCGCGAAGTACAGGCAGCCGTCCACCAGCGGCATCTTGTCGAGCGCCTCGTGCACCGGAATCGGCAGGCGCTGCGCGAAGATCTCGGCCAGGTGGCTCTCGTGCGATTCGGGCAGGTGCAGCACCACCGCCATCGGAATGCGCCAGTTGGCCGGCAGGCCGTCGAGCACCGCGCTGAGCGCGTCGATGCCGCCGGCCGAGGCGCCGAGCACCACGGCTTCGACACGGCGAACCGGAAACGGACGGTGCTGCGTGCCGGCGCGCTTCATGCGACCTTGCGGTAGATGCGCTCGGCGCGCGCGTGGGCGTCGAAGCGGTCGGCGTAGCCCGAGAAGTCGATGCTCTCCTTCGAGCCCAGCCCGAGAAAACCGCGGTGCGACAGCGACTCGTGGAACAGCCCGAGCGCGCGGTCCTGCAGCTGGCGGTTGAAGTAGATCAGCACGTTGCGGCACGACACCAGCTGCGTCTCGGCGAACACGCTGTCGGTGGCCAGACTGTGGTCGGCAAAGATCACGTCGGCGCACAGCGAGGGGTCGAAGCGCGCGGCCTCGTAGGCGGCGGTGTAGTAGTCGGAGAACGCGCTCAGGCCGCCCGCACGCTGGTAGTTGGCCGTGTAGCCGCGGATCGCCTCGAGCGGAAAGATGCCCTGGCGCGCCTTCTCGAGCGAGGCCGGGTTGATGTCGGTGGCGTAGATCTGCGTGCGCTCGAGCAGGCCTTCCTCGCGCAGCAGGATGGCCAGCGAGAACACCTCTTCGCCCGTGCTGCAGCCCGCCACCCACACCTTGACCGAGGGGTAGGTGTGCAGGATCGGCACCACGTGCCGGCGCAGTGCCAGGAAGTAGGCCGGGTCGCGGAACATCTCGCTCACGGGAATGGTCAGGAACTGCAGCAGCTGGCCGAACAGCGCCGCGTCGCGCAGCACGCGGTCCTGCAGTGCCGAGATGCTGGGCAGCTCGAGCTGCTCCAGCGCATACAGCACGCGGCGCTTCTGCGAGGCCGTGGTGTAGTTGCGAAAGTCGTAGCTGTACTTGAGGTAGATGGCCTCCATCAGCAGGCGCAGCTCGATCTCGGTGTCGCTCAGCGGCTGGGGCTGCATGGGGGCGGTGGCCGGGTCCTGCAGCGCGGCGGGAAGGGGCTTGCGGGTCACAGGCGCTCCATCTTCGGCATCCACACGCGCAACAGCGAGAACAGGCGCTCCAGGTCGACCGGCTTGGCCAGGTAGTCGCTGGCGCCGGCGGCCAGGCACTGGTCGCGGTCGTCCTTCATGGCCTTGGCGGTGATGGCGATCACCGGCATCTTCGCGAAGCGCGGGTCGGCGCGCAGGCGGCGCGTGGCTTCCAGGCCGTCCATCTCCGGCATCATCACGTCCATCAGTACGAGGTCGATCTCGCTGACCTGGTCCAGCCGCTCCAGCGCCTCGCGGCCGTTGCGCCCGATCTCGACCGTGGCGCCGCGCTGCTCCAGCGCGCTGGTGAGCGCGAAGATGTTGCGCACGTCGTCGTCCACCAGCAGGATGGTGCGGCCCTCGAAGATGCGGTCGCGCCCGCGCGCCGTCTTCAGCATGCCTTGGCGTTCGCTGGACAGCGAAGCCTCCACCTTGTGCAGGAACAGCGTCACCTCGTCGAGCAGCCGCTCGGGCGAGCGCGCGCCCTTGATGATGATCGAGCGCGAGTAGCGCTGCAGCTCGGTTTCTTCGTCGCGCGTGAGGTTGCGCCCGGTGTAGACGATGACCGGCGGGAACGACACGATCTCTTCCGCCGCCATGGCCTTGAGCAGCTCGCTGCCCTGCATGTCGGGCAGCCGCAGGTCGGTGATCATGCAGTCGAACACGCGCGTGCGCAGCAGCGCGAGCGCCTCCTCGCCGGAGCCGACCGCGACGATCTCGATGTCGTCGTCGCCGATCAGCCGGATCACGCTCTCGCGCTGCAAGGCGTCGTCTTCCACCAGCAGCACGACCTTGACCTTCTGCGTGAGCTTTTCTTCCAGCCGGCCGAACACCTTGGTCAGCTCCTCGCGCGTGGCCGGCTTCAGCGCGAAGCCGATGGCGCCCATGTGCAGCGCGGCGGCCTGCGCGTTGTCGGCGGCCGAGACGACGTGGATCGGGATGTGGCGCGTGTGCGGCGAGTCCTTGAGCTTTTGCAGCACGTCCAGGCCGGTGCTGTCGGGCAGGCGCATGTCCAGCAGGATCGCGTCGGGCACGAACTGCGTGGCCAGCTCGAAGCCGTCGGCCGCGCCATGTGCCACCAGGCAGCGGTAGCCCAGCTCGTGCGCCAGGTCGTACAGGATGTGGGCGAACTGCGGCTCGTCCTCGATGACCAGCACGCGGCGCACCTGGTCGCGCGGAATCGACCGGTCGTCCGCGAAGCGCGGGGCCGGCACCACGGGCGCCGGGGCAGGGGGCGCGAGCGGCGGCGGCGACAGCACGGCGGGCGCATGTGAAGACGAAGACGTCGACACCGAACGCAGCGTGCCCACGGGCGTGGCCGGCGCGGGCATGGTCTGCGGCGCGCGCGGCGGCAGCTGCAGCGTGAAGGTGCTGCCCTGGCCGGCTTCGCTCTTCACCGTCAGCGAGCCGCCCAGCAGCTGCGTGAGGTCGCGCGAGATCGACAGGCCCAGCCCCGTGCCGCCGTAGCGCCGGCTGGTGGTGCCATCGGCCTGGCGGAAGGCCTCGAAGATCAGCTCGTGCTGCTGCGGGTCGATGCCGATGCCCGAGTCGTGCACCGCAAAGGCCGCGCCGCCGTCGGCCGTGGCCGACACCGTGAGCGCCACTTCGCCGCGCTCGGTGAACTTGATCGCGTTCGACAGCAGGTTCTTCAGGATCTGTTCCACGCGCTGCCGGTCGGTGACCAGCAGGGCCGGCGCGTCGGGCCGCAGCTCCAGGCGGAACTCCAGGTTCTTGTCGGTCGCGAGCGGGCGGAAGGTGCTTTCCAGGCTCTGGGCCAGCTTGTCGAGCGGCACCTCTTCGGGCACCAGTTCGAGCTTGCCGGCCTCGACCTTGGCGATGTCCAGGATGTCGTTGATCAGCACCAGCAGGTCGTTGCCCGAGGCGTAGATCGATTCCGCGAACTTCACCTGCTCCAGCGACAGGTTGCCCTGCGGGTTGTCGCCCAGCAGCTTGGCCAGGATGAGCGCGCTGTTCAGCGGCGTGCGCAGCTCGTGCGACATGTTCGCCAGGAACTCCGACTTGTAGCGGCTGGCGCGCTGCAGCTCGTCGGCGCGGTCTTCCAGGTCGCGCTGCACGCGGCGCAGGGCGGTGTTGCGCTGGTCGAGCGCTTCGGTGCGTTCCGACAGCTGGCTGTTGGTCTGTTCCAGCTCGGCTTGCTGGTTCTCCAGCATGGCCTGCGAGGCGCGCAGGGCGCGCGACTGTTCTTCGAGCTCTTCGTTGGCGGTGCGCAGCTCTTCCTGCTGCACCTGCAGTTCTTCGTTGAGCTGCTGCGTTTCGGCCAGCACGTCCTGCAATTGCTCGCGGTAGCGCGCCGCCGCCAGCGAGGTGCCGATGTCGTCGGCCACCAGATCGAACAGCTGCTCGCTGCGCGCGTCGGGCGTGCCCGGCAGGCCGAGTTCGAGCACGCCGTTGACGGCGCCGTCGGCCGCCACCGGCAGCAGCAGCACGGCCTTGGGCGCCATCTCGCCGAGGCCGGAATTCACCTTCAGGTAATCGGCCTGCACCGGATCGATCAGCATGCGGCGCTGCTCGGCTGCCGCCTGGCCGACCAGGCTTTCGGTGGGGGAGAACACCTGCGGCGAGGCTTCGGCCTCGCTGGAGAAACCATAGCTCGCGGCGCGGCGCAGCGGGCCGTGGCGTTCACGCACATAGAGCGCGCCGACCGAGCTGCCGAGGTTGCGCGAGAAGAACGCGAGGATCTTGCGGCCCATGTCCGGCGCGCTGAGTTCGCCGACCAGCTCGCCCACCAGCTCGGTCTGCGCATTGCGCAGCCAGGCTTCCTGCGACAGCCGCTCGGCGTGCGCCGCCTGTTCGCCCAGCACCACGTCGTAGCTGTCGGACAGGCGCATCAGCTGCCGGCGACCGAAGAACGCCACCAGGCCCGAGTACACCAGCGTGAACAGAAGGAACAGCCCGACCACCCACCAGCTGGTGCGGTTGGCTTCGGTGTTGCGCTGGAAGCGCAGCGTCTGCTCGGTGTCCATGAAGGCCGTGAACTCGGCGCGCAGGTCGTCGGTGAGGCGCTTGCCGCGGCCCAGCCGGACGGTGGCCTGCGGATCGATGCCGTTGCGCCGGGCCTCGATCATTTCCCGCGCGAAGTTCAGCCACGACTCCTGCAGGCCGACGATGCGGTCGACGCGCTCCACCTGCTGGCGGTTGTCCGACACCTGGCGGCGCAGCGCGTCGGTGTCGGCCTTCAGGCGCGGCAGGGCGGACTGGTAGGGCTCGAGAAAACTCTCCTCGCCGGTGATCAGGAAACCGCGCATGCCCGTTTCCATGTCGATGGAACGGCGTTGCAGTTCGCTGGCGGCGCGCGTGACCTGGTCGGTGTGCTCGACCCAGCTCAGGCTCGTCAGCAGATACAGGATCAGCGCGACGAACGCCACGGCCCCGATCAGTCCGCCCAGCAGCGGCAGCTTGAGGTTGCGGCTGAGCAGGCGGTCGAATTCGACGGGGTCGATCGCGGAGGGAGTTTTCATGAATGCATTTGTAAGCAAAACTTGTCAAGTCTTGCCGAAAAAGATCATTTGACCTGTCGGAGAAGGCCTCGATACCGATTTGTGTGACGTATTGCCGCATTCGGCGCTCGCTATACTGTGATTTCATCCAGTATCGGCAGCATGCCTTCCGACCTCCATTCCGCCCCGTCAGCCGCCGTTTCGGCGGCGCACGTCGTGTCCGTCAAGGCCCTGTGCGCCTTCGGCGCGAAGGCGGGCGATCTCGACCTGCGCTTCGTGCCCGCGCCCAGCGCGCTCGAAGGCATGGCCGGCCACGCGCTGGTGCAGGCCCGGCGCGGCGGCGACTACCAGAGCGAGGTGCCGCTGGCCACCGCCTGCGGCACGCTGCGCGTGCGCGGCCGGGCCGACGGCTACGACCCGGCGCAGGCGCGGGTGGAAGAAATCAAGACCTTCCGCGGCGACTTCGACGCCATCCGCTCCAACCACCGCGCGCTGCACTGGGCCCAGGTGCGCTGCTACGGCTGGATGCTGTGCGAACAGGAAGGGCACGAGAGCCTGACCGTCGCGCTGGTCTATCTCGACCTGGCCAGCGGCGACGAGACGGTGCTCGAAGAGCAGCACACGCGCGACACGCTGCGCACGCACTTCGAAACCCTGTGCGCCTGCTACAGCGACTGGGCGCAGCGCGAGGCCGCGCACCGCGGCGCGCTCGACGACGCGCTGGCGCGGCTCGAGTTTCCCCACGCCGACTTCCGCACCGGCCAGCGCGAACTGGCCGAGGCGGTTTACCGCGCCGCCGTGGGCGAGCGCTGCCTGCTGGCGCAGGCGCCCACTGGCATCGGCAAGACGCTGGCCACGCTCTTTCCGCTGCTCAAGGCGCGCGCGACGCACAAGCTCGACAAGGTGTTCTTCCTCACCGCCAAGACCTCCGGCCGGCCCGTGGCGCTCGACGCCTTGCGCGTGCTGGGGCAGGGCGGCGCGCACCGGCCGCGCGTGCTCGAACTCGCGGCCCGCGAGAAGGTCTGCGAGTACCCCGACCGCGCCTGCCACGGCGAGGCCTGCCCGCTGGCGCGCGGCTTCTACGACCGCCTGCCCGCCGCGCGCGCCGAGGCCGCGCAGGTGAGCTGGCTCGACCGCGAAGCGCTGCGGCGGGTCGCGCTCGCGCACGAGGTGTGCCCCTATTTCCTGGCGCAGGAAATGACGCACTGGAGCGACGTCGTCGTGGGCGACTACAACTACTACTTCGACAGCAGCGCGTTCCTGTTCGCCAGCATGAAGGACGCCAGCTGGCGCGTCGCCGTGCTGGTCGACGAGGCCCACAACCTGCTGGAGCGCGCACGCGGCATGTACACCGCGAAGCTCGAAGGCGCGGCGCTGGAAGAAGCGCACCGCGCAGCGCCCGCCGCCGTGCGCGGCCCGCTGGCGCGGCTGTTCCGCGAATGGGACACGCTGCAGCAGGCGCAGACCGCCGACTACGACACCGCCGACGAGATCCCCGAGCGCTTCCTGCGCACGCTGCAGGCCGCCAACACCGCGATGGCCGAGCACTTCGCCGCCACGCCCGACGCGGCGCAGGGGCCGCTGCAGCGCTTCTTCTTCGATGCGCTGCACTTCGCGCGGCTGGCCGAGGTCTTCGACGACCACTCGGTGTTCGAGCGCACGCTGGGCGCCACGCAGGAGCAGCGCGGGCTGGCCATCCGCAACCTCGTGCCCGGGCCGTTCCTCGAAGGCCGCTTCGCGGACGCGGTGTCGGTCACCTGCTTCTCGGGCACGCTCGCGCCGTTCGCGTTCTACCGCGACGCGCTCGGCCTGCCCGAAGACACGGCGCTGCTCGACGTCGAATCGCCGTTTCGCGGCCAGCAGCTGCGCGTCGAGGTCGCGACCGGCGTCTCCACGCGCTTTCGCGACCGCGCCGGCTCGCTGCGCCATGTGACGGACATCATCGGCGCGCAGTTCGAACGCCTGCCCGGCAACTACCTGGCCTTCTTCAGCAGCTTCGACTACCTGGACAAGGCCTGCGCCGCGTTCTCGCTGCGCCACCCCGGCGTGCCCGTGTGGACGCAGACGCGCGGCATGCGCGAAACCGACCGCCACGATTTCGTCGCGCGCTTCGAAGAGGGCGGGCAGGGCATCGGCTTCGCCGTGCTCGGCGGTGCGTTCGGCGAAGGCATCGACCTGCCGGGAAGCCGGCTCATCGGCGCCTTCGTCGCCAGCCTGGGGCTGCCCCAGTACAACGAACTCAACGAGATCACGCGCGAGCGCATGCAGTCGCGCTTCGGCAAGGGCTACGAGTACACCTACCTCTACCCCGGCCTGCAGAAGGTGGTGCAGGCCGCCGGCCGCGTGATCCGTACCGAGGCCGACACGGGCGTGCTGCACCTGCTCGACGACCGCTTTGCGCGCGCCGAGATCCGCGAGCTGCTGCCGCGCTGGTGGCATGTGCAGCTGGCCGGGGAGGCCGGGGAAAACGATGCGCGCCACCCGACGCCTTGAGCACGCCGGCCAGCCCGACCTGTTCGGCGAGGCGCCCGTGGCGGCCATCGAGGGCCTGCGCTACGAAGCCGGCTTCCTGTCGCGCGAGGAGGAGGCCGGCCTGCTGCGCATCGTGCAGGGCCTGCCGCTCAAGGAGATGCGCTACAAGGAATACACCGCCCGCCGGCGCGGCACCAGCTTCGGCGGCAGCTACGACTTCGACACCAACCGCCTCAAGCCCGGCGCGCCGCTGCCTGAGGCGCTGCACCCGCTGCGCGCGAAGGCGGCCGCCTGGGCCGGCCTGGCGCCCGAAGACCTCACCCACGTGCTGATCGCCGAGTACCGCCCCGGCACGCCGCTGGGCTGGCACCGCGACGTGCCCGACTTCGAGGACATCGTCGGCGTCTCGCTGTGCGGCGACGCGGTGATGCAGTTCCGGCCGTATGTGCCCGGCGCGCCCGCGTCGGGGCCGGCCGTGCTCGAATTCCTCATCGAGCCGCGCTCCGTGTACCTGCTGCGCGGACCGGCGCGCTGGGCATGGCAACATGCCATCGCCCCGACCGAGGGCCTGCGTTATTCGATCACCTTGCGTACTCGGAGACCCCGCGCGCCATGAACCGCACCACCTTCCTCAAGCTGCTCACGCACCACCTCTTTCCCGTGCTCAAGGCCGAAGGCTTCCAGGGTTCGGGCCAGACGCTGCGGCGCATCGACGGGCCGGTGATCCACGTGTTCAACGTGCAGGGCGCCAGCGGCGGCAAGGCCTGCTACCTGAACCTCGGCGCGCACCTGGACTTCTTGCCGCCCGAGGGCGGAACGCCGGTGGCGCCCGAGGCGCTCGAAGAATCGCACTGCGTGTTCCGCGACCGCCTGGACCCACCGCCCGGCGCCGCGTTCGGATGGGCCTATGGCGAGACGAAAGAACAGGCCGAGGAAAACGTCGAATTCATCGTGAGCGAGTGGGAAGGACCGGGGCGTACTTTCTTCGCACGGCATGGCAGCTATCCGCAGAGCTTCGAACAGATGCTGCGCGAGACCGACCCGCACCAGATCCATGCGCGCAACGCCTTGCACTTCGCACGGATCGCGATGCACCTGGGCGACCGCGCACGGGCACAGGCGCTGGTCGAGGCGGGGCTCGCGCGGGCGCCGGAACGCGCCACGGCCCTGAAGGCCGACCTCGCGAACGTGTTGTCGGCCTGAGCGCGCACGACAGACTGCGCTGACGCGCAGCGCCTGCCTCTTCCGACCCATGGCGCCGCACAGGCGGCCAGCATGAAGGCTTCTTTCATCCCATTTGATTGAAGGAGCGCAGACATGCCGAGAGGCGACAAGTCGTCCTACACGGACAAGCAGAAACGCAAGGCCGAGCACATCGAGGCCGGCTACGAGCACCGCGGCGTGGCCAAGGGCGAGGCCGAGCGCCGCGCCTGGGCCACGGTGAATGCCGAGACCGGCGGCGGCAAGAAGAGCGGTGCGGGCCGCGGCAAGGCCGAGAACCACGGGCCCTCGCGCAAGGGCGGGCGCCTCGGTGGCGCCGCCGCGGCGAACCGCACCGCCGCCGAACGCTTGGCCTCCGCGAAGAAGGGCGCCGCAACACGCAAGCGCAACGCCGAGAAGCGCGGCTGAAGCCGGTTGCGAATATCCGCCATATCGGTTGTCCGAAAAGCGAAGTCCACCCACCGCGCACCCTGAAAAGCGGACATTCCTTCGCCATCTGTGACGGCAGCCGGACAACTTGCGTCGGCCCCGCGCCGGCGCGGCCCCGCACGAAGTCGCCAGCTTGCGCGACGTTGGCCTGAACGCACGCGCTACACCGCCCAACCTCGGTCATTCCGCCTTCTTTTCGCACGCGTTCCGGGCGTTTGCCGGGGCGCGTTCGCGTCGATACGATCCGCCGCCTTGCCCTCCAGAAAGGAACGCGCGGGTGCCTCCCTCGAACGTTTTCTCCCCCACGACCGCGCCAGCCGCCGCAGGTGCCGATGCCGCCAATGCCAACGCCGACTGGCAACAGCGCAGCCGCCGCCATGTCTGGCACCCCTGCACCCAGAGCATCCGCCTCGACGTGGCGCCGCCGCTGCCCATCGCGCGCGGCGAGGGCGTCTGGCTGACCGACCACGAAGGCCGGCGCTACCTCGACGCCACCAGCTCGTGGTGGGTCAACCTGTTCGGCCACGCGCACCCGGCGATCAACGCCGCGCTCAAGGCGCAGCTGGACACGCTGCCGCACGTGATGCTCGCCGGCTGCACGCACGCGCCGGCGGTCGAGCTGGCCGAGCGGCTGGCGGCGCTCACGGGCCATGCGCTGGGCCATTGCTTCTATGCCTCCGACGGCGCTTCGGCCGTGGAGATCGCGCTCAAGATGAGCTTCCACGCCTGGCGCAACGCAGGCCGCGCCGGCAAGCGCCGCTTCGTGGCCTTGCGCGGCGGCTACCACGGCGAGACGCTGGGCGCGCTGCACGTCACCGACGTGCCCGTGTTCCGCGACGCCTATGCGCCGCTGCTCGCCAGCGCGCACCTCGTGGCCTCGCCCGATGCGCGCGCCGCCCGGCCCGGCGAAGACGCCGCCGCCGTGGCGAACCGCGCCGCCGACGAGCTTGAGGCGCTCCTGGCCGCGCAGCACGACAGCATCGCCGCCGTGATCGTCGAGCCGCTGGTGCAGTGCGCCACCGGCATGGCGATGCACGATCCGGCCTACCTGCGCCGCGTGCGCGCGCTGTGCGACTGCTTCGGCGTGCACCTGATCGCCGACGAGATCGCGGTCGGCTGCGGGCGCACCGGCACCTTCTTCGCGTGCGAGCAGGCCGGCATCTGGCCCGACTTCCTGTGCCTGTCGAAGGGCATCAGCGGCGGCTACCTGCCGCTGGCGCTGGTGATGACGCGCGAGGCCATCTACCAGGGCTTCGTCGACGACGACGCCGCGCGCAGCTTCCTGCATTCGCATTCCTACACCGGCAACGCGTTGGCCTGCCGCGCGGCGCTCGCCACGCTCGATCTGTTCGAACAGGAAGACGCGCTGAACCGCAACCTCTCGCGGTCCGCGCGCCTGCTGGCGCGGCTGCGCGAAGGGCTGGCCGGCCAAGCGGTCGACCACCTGCGCCAGCGCGGAATGATCACGGCCTTCGACGTGCGCGAGCCCGGTGCGCGCTTCGCCGAGCGCTTCCACCTCGCGGCGCGCGACCATGGCCTGCTGATGCGGCCCATCGGCGCCACCGTGTACCTGATGCCGCCGTACGCCATCGCCGACGACGAGATCGACCAGCTCGTGGACGGCACGCTCGCCACGCTCCAGGCCGTCACCCACGCATCCGGCGCCATCGCCGAAGAAGGAGCCCGCGATGCTGCGCTTGCTTGAACGCCTGCAGGACGAGATCACCGCGCTCGAGGCGCGCTCGCTGCGCCGCCGCCGTCAGATCGCCGAGACCGCCTGCGCGCCCGAGCAGATCCTCACGCTGGCCGGCGCCGCCGCACCGCGCACCATGCTCGGCTTCAGCAGCAACGACTACCTGGGCCTGGCCGCGCACCCCGCGCTGGCCGAGGCGCTGGCCGAAGGCGCTGCGCGCTACGGCACGGGCAGCGGCGGCTCGCACCTGATCCTGGGCCACTCGCGCGCCCATGCGCAGCTCGAGGAGCGGCTGGGCGAATGGATGGCGCCGCACATTCCCGAGGCGCGCAGCCTGTTCTTCTGCACCGGCTACATGGCCAACCTGGCGGTGCTGTCTGCGCTGGGCGACGGCGAGGCGGTGATCTTCTCGGAGACGCTGAACCACGCCTCGCTGATCGACGGCGCGCGGCTGGCCCGCGCCCGCGTGGAGCGCTACCCGCACTGCGACCTGCAGGCGCTCGACGCGCAGCTGGCCGCCTGCGACGCGCCGGTCAAGCTCATCGTGAGCGACGCCGTCTTCAGCATGGACGGCCACATCGCCCCGGTGGCGGGCCTGCTGGCGCTGGCCGAGCAGCACGACGCCTGGCTGGTGATCGACGACGCACACGGCTTCGGCGTGCTCGGCGCCACCGGGCGCGGCGCGCTGCAGGCGCTGGCGCTGCGCTCCGAGCGGCTGGTGCTGATCGGCACGCTGGGCAAGGCGGCCGGCGTGTCGGGCGCCTTCGTGGCGGCGCACCGCACGGTGATCGACTTCCTGGTGCAGCGCGCGCGGCCCTACATCTTCACCACGGCCGCGCCGCCGGCGGTGGCGCATGCGCTGCTCACCAGCCTGGCGCTCATCGAGGGCGAGGAGGGCATGCGCCGCCGCGCGCAGCTGCGCGCCCGCATCACCCAACTGCGCAGCGGCCTGAAGCAGGTGCTGCCGGCCGACGGCAGCGCCTGGCTGGCCGATTCGCCGACCGCGATCCAGCCGCTCATCGTGGGCGACAACGCGCGCGCGATGCAGACCATGGAGCGGCTCGACGTGCACGGCCTGCGCGTGGGCGCGATCCGTCCGCCCACGGTGCCTGCCGGCACCGCGCGGCTGCGCATCGCGCTGTCGGCCAGCCACACCGAGGCCGACGTGGCGCGGCTCATCGGCGCGCTGGGCGAGGCCCTGGCCGAACCGTGGCCGGAGGCCGCATGACGACGGCAGCAGCAGCAGCAGCAGCGACACAGCGCCGCTGGTTCGTCACGGGCACCGACACCGGCGTGGGCAAGACGCTGGTGAGCAGCGCCATGCTCGCGCTGCTGGCCGCCTCGGGCCTGCGCGCGGTCGGCATGAAGCCGGTGGCGGCGGGGCTCGATGCCATCGACGGCGAATGGCGCAATGAAGACGTCGAGCGCTTGCAGGCGGCCGGCAACGTCGCCGCGCCGCTGGCCTGGCGCTGCCCCTATGTGCTGAAGGCGCCGATGTCGCCGCACCTGGCGGCGCGGGAAGAGGGCGTGCAGGTCGCGCTGCCCGTGCTGCTCGATGCCTTCGAACGGCTGTCGGCGCAGGCCGATGCGGTGGTGGTGGAAGGCGTGGGCGGCTTCTGCGTGCCGCTGGGCGACGACCTGGACACGGCCGACCTCGCGGTGGCGCTGGGCCTGCCCGTGATCCTCGTGGTCGGGCTGCGGCTGGGTTGCCTCAACCATGCGCTGCTCACCGCCGAGGCGATCCGCGCGCGCGGGCTGGTGCTGGCCGGCTGGGTCGCGAGCGTGGTCGAGCCGCAGATGCTCTCGCCCGAAGGCAACCTGCAGACGCTGCGCGCCCGGCTCGGTGCGCCGCTGCTGGGCGTGGTGCCGCACCTGGCCGCGCCCTCGGCGGCGCGCGCCGCCGAACACCTCGACCTGCGCGCGCTGCGGGCCAGCGCGGCCCATGCCGCGCGTCGCACCGAGGCCCCGCGCGTGTCAGCCGCGACGGCCTGAATCGGCCAGCCGCTGGGCGCGCACGCCGCCCTGGCGCGCCAGCATCCAGCCCGGGTACTCGGGCGCCAGCGCGCTGGCCTTGTCGATCGCCGCGAGTTCGTCGGCCGTGAGCCGCACCTCGGTGGCGGCGATGTTGTCGTCCAGCTGGTCGATGCGCTTGGCGCCGACGATCACGCTGGTCACCACCGGCTGGTGCAGCAGCCAGGCCAGCGCGATCTGCGCCACCGACACGCCGCGCGGCTCGGCGAACTGGCGCATGAGGTCGATGCAGTCGTAGGCGCGCTCCACGTTCACCGGCGGAAAGTCGAAGCTCGCGCGGCGGCTGCCTTGCGCGGTGGCGGTGTGGCGGTCGACCTTGCCGCTGAGCAGGCCGCCGGCCAGCGGGCTCCAGACCATCAGGCCGAGCTGTTCGCTGCGCAGCATCGGCACCAGCTCGCGCTCCAGGTCGCGCCCGGCCACGGTGTAGTAGGCCTGCAGCGACTCGAAGCGCGCCAGCCGGTCGCGCTCGGCGATGCCCAGCGCCTTGGCGATCTGCCACGCGGCCCAGTTCGACACGCCCACGTAGCGCACGTGGCCCTGGCGCACGAGGTCGTCGAGCGCGCGCACCGTTTCCTCGATGGGCGTGATCGGGTCGATGCCGTGGATCTGGTACAGGTCGATGTGGTCCAGCTGCAGCCGCTTCAGGCTGGCCTTCACGCCGTCCATGATGTGGTAGCGCGAGGCGCCGGCCGAGTTCACGCCCTTGCTGCCGGTTTCGCCGAGCACCTTGGTCGCGACCACCACGCGGTCGCGCGGCACCTTCAGGTTCTTCAGCGCCTGGCCGGTGATGGTCTCGGACAGGCCCTCGGAGTACACGTCGGCCGTGTCGATGAAGTTGATGCCGGCGTCGAGCGAGCGGCCGATGAGGCCCTCGGCCTCGCCTTGCTGCAGCTGGCCGATGTGGTCCCAGATGCCCGGCGCGCCGCCGAAGGTCATCGTGCCGAGGCAGAGTTCGGAAACCAGGAGGCCGGTGCGGCCGAATTGGCGGTATTGCATCGAAAGTTGTCCTTTGCGGGTGGAGGGGCCGTCCGGCGTGACGGATGGCCGGCGGTTGCGAAAAAGTATCCCGCCGGCGCGCCCCGGCGGGCGAGCGCGTTTCTGCAAAGTCTTTGCCTATTTCTCCAGACATCGTGCGCAGGCCGTGCGAAGGAGAGGATGCGACGCTAAGCTGCGGGCAGCCCAATCCTCCATGGCCGCCACCGCGGCCGCTCCCCTTTGTCAGAGGCCTACCCATGTCTGATGAAACCCCCGACACCGCCACCGTCCTCGCCATGCCGATGCCGCTGGAACCCGAACTCGATGCCGCCCGCGAAGAGCTGGTGCAGCTCATCCGCCACATCACGCGCGGGCAGGACGGCACGGTCGAATGCGCCGTGCCCGGCCTGCAGGTGCACTGCATCAGCAAGCCCGACGGCCCCAAGCACGGCTTCGCGACGCCGGCGCTGGGCCTCATCGCGCAGGGCTCCAAGCGGATCATCGTGGGCGACGACATCTACGTGTACGACCCGATGAACTACCTCGTCACCTCGGTCGACCTGCCGGTGTGCGGCCAGGTGTGCGTGACCAGCGAGAACGAGCCCTACCTGGGCGTGCGGCTGGAGCTGGCGCTCGACGAGATCGGCGACCTCATCGGCGACGAGAAGCTGCCCGCCAAGGCCAACGCGCCGGCCTCGCGCGGCATGTACGTCAACCGCATCGCCATGCCGGTGCTGGAGCCCGTGCTGCGCCTGCTGCGGTTGCTCGACACGCCCGAAGACATTCCGATCATGGCGCCGCTCATCAAGCGCGAGATCATGTACCGCCTGCTGGTGAACGGCGAGGGCGCGCGGCTGCGCCAGATCGCGCTGCACGACAGCCACACGCAGCGCATCGCGAAAGCCATCAGCGCGCTGCGCACCAACTACGCGCAGTCGCTGCGCGTGGAGGACATGGCGCGCGCGGTGCACATGAGCGTGTCGTCGTTCCACCACCACTTCAAGGCCGTGACGGCGATGAGCCCGCTGCAGTACCAGAAGCAGCTGCGCCTGCAGGAGGCGCGCCGCCAGATGCTGATCGCCGGCACCGACGTGGCCAGCGCCGCGCACAACGTGGGCTACGAAAGCCCCTCGCAGTTCGCGCGCGAGTACGGTCGCATGTTCGGCGCGCCGCCGCTGCGCGACAAGCGCCGCTGGCTCGGCGAGGCCGGCAACGACGCGACCTCGATGGAAGCCGCGTAGGCCGCCCGGGGCCCCGCGCGAGGGGTTTTTCAACATAGCACCTGCCGCGATTTCTTGCGTCGTCGTGGAAATGCAGGTTTCGCAAATTCTCGCTATCGTTTTGTTCGCTGCAGCACCCGTCCGCCCGTGGAGGCGGGACTACTCAACAACTCGGAGAGATGCATGCTTTGGGAAAAGAAGCTGGCGCAGTGGAGCGCCGCGGTCCGCGCACGGGCCAACCTGCCCGCGCGGCTCACCTTGTGGGACGGCCAGTCCTACGACTTCGGTGACTTCAGCGGACCGGCGGTCACGCTGCACGTGAAATCGCCCGCGGCGCTGTCGCTGATGCTGCAGCCCACGCTCGACAACCTGGGCGAGGCCTACGTCAAGAGCAAGATCGACATCGAAGGCAAGCTCAGCGACGTGATCGACATTGCCTACGGCCTGGCGAAAACCTCGCTCGACAAGCCCGGCGGCGCGCTGCAGAGCATGGCGCGCTACTTCGCGCACACCAAGTCGTCGGACAAGAAATCGATCGAGTACCACTACGACGTGTCGAACGCGTTCTACCAACTCTGGCTCGACGCGAACATGGTCTATTCGTGCGCCTACTTCGAGAACGGCGACGAAGACCTGGCCACCGCGCAGCTGAAGAAAATAGACCACATCCTCACCAAGATCGAACTCCAGCCCGGGCAGACGCTGCTCGACATCGGCTGCGGTTGGGGCGCGCTGGTGATCCGCGCGGCGCAGAAGTTCGGCGCGCGCTGCGTGGGCGTCACGCTGTCGCAGAACCAGTTCGACCTAGCGACCGAGCGCGTGAAGGCCGCCGGCCTGCAAGACCGCATCGAGATCCGCCTGCAGGACTACCGCGACGTGGCGGGCCAGTTCGACCGCATCACCAGCGTCGGCATGTTCGAGCACGTGGGTCGCAAGAACCTGTCCGAGTACTTCGGGCGTGTGCAGAAGTTGCTGGCCGACGACGGCATCGTCATGAACCACGGCATCACCTCGTCCGACCCCGAGGGCGGCGGCGTGTCGTACGGTGGCGGCGACTTCATCGACCGCTACGTGTTCCCCAACGGCGAGCTGCCGCACATCAGCCTGGCGCTGCAGGCCATGCAGCAGGGCGGGCTCGAGGCTTTCGACGTGGAGAACCTGCGCCGGCACTACGCGCAGACGCTGCGCCACTGGAGCGACGCCTACGAGGCCCATGCCGACGAGGCGCGCGCGCTGGTCGACGAAGAGAAGTTCCGCATCTGGCGCATCTACCTCGCGGGCTGCGCCTACGCCTTCGAGAACGATGACGTGGCGATCTACCAGATCGTCGGGCGCAAGGCGGGCAGGGCGGCAAGCACGCTCCCGTGGTCGCGCCGCTTTATCTACGACGGCACCTCGGCGCTGCGCGCCTGACCCGTCAAGGCCGCGTTGCGGCTACTCGAGCGTGAAGCCGATCTTCACCGTCACCTGCCAGTGCGCGACCTTGCCGTCGACCACGTGGCCGCGCGTCTCGGTGACGGTGAACCACTGGATGTTGCGCACCGTCTCGTGCGCCTTCGCGATGGCGGTCTGCACCGCGTCCTCGATGCTGGTCTTGGACGAGCCCGTCAGCTCGAGCGACTTGTAGACATGGTTCGACATGGCGGCTGCTCCTTGGGTGGTTGCGTGCCCATCGTAGCCATCGCATGGGGAGAGAGGCAACACCTTTGGGCGTGTGGATGCGATGCAAACCGCATCAGGACATTCGCAATCCGTCGTTGGCAACGGCGGGTGCGCTTCGCAGAATCGGCGGCATCGAACCAGGGAAACCGCCCGCCATGCCACTGCACACCGTCGCCTCTTCATCCCCGGCCGCACAGGCCCGCCACGTCCTCGCGCTGACCGCCATCGCCTGGTGCATCGCGCCGGCGTCGCCGCATGAAGTGGCACGCCGCGCACCGCATGGCCATGTGCCGCTGCGCGTGCGCAGGCGGCTGCACGCCACGGCCGTGGCGGCGCTCCTGCCTTATGCATGGTGAGCCGCGCGACCCCGCAGATTCCAGATATCGATAGAGGAATTCAGCGCAAACGGCCCGCGCGATGGCTCGCAGAATTTGAAGCACACCCGCTTCCACTGCGCCATCGCCGAACACCGTGTCCTACTCGCTCTCCCTGCTCGACAAGAGCCTGATCCCCGAAGGTGCCGATGCCGCGCAGGCGTTCCAGCACACCATCGCGCTGGCCCGGCGCGCCGAACGGCTGGGCTACCGCCGCTACTGGCTGGCCGAGCACCACGGCAACCGCACCTACGCGGGTTCGGCACCCGAGGTGCTGGCCTCGCACCTGCTGGCCAAGACCTCGCGCATCCGCATCGGCACCGGCGGCGTCATGCTGCAGCACTACAGCCCCTTCAAGGTGGCGGAGACCTTCAAGGTGCTGGCCTCGCTGGCGCCGGGCCGTGTCGACCTGGGCATCGGCAAGGCGCCGGGCGGCCTGCCGCTGACCAGCAAGGCGCTGCAATCGCTGCACGATCCGGCGAAGGCGAAGGCCCTCGATTTCGAAGCGCGCCTGCGCGAGCTCGATGCCTTCCTGCACGACGGCGTGCCCGCCGACCACGCGCTGGCCGGCGCCGTGGCCACGCCGTTCCCGCCGGTGGCGCCGCAGCGCGTGCTGCTGGGCGGCAGCCCCGAGAGCGCGCTGCTCGCGGCGCGGCTGGGCTGGCAGTTCGTCTATGCGGGCCACTTCAACGGCGACCCCGTGAACATCGAACAATCGATCGATGCCTACCGCGGCGCAACCGGCCGCGCGCCGCTGCTCGCGCTGTTCGCCTTCGCCGCCGAGACGCACGACGAGGCCGCCGAGCGCGTGGGCGCGCTGCGCAGCTTCCGCGTGACCTTGCCCACGGGCCAGAGCGTGAACCTGCCCAGCCTCGAAGCCGCCGCCGAGTTCGCGCGGCAGGCCGGCGCCAGCGACTACCGCACCGAAGAGCGGCGCCCGCATGTCATCGCCGGCACCGGCGAGGAGGTGCGCGACGCGCTCGAAGCCCTCAGCGCGCGCCATGGCATCGAGGAGTTCGTGATCGACATCCCGGTGGCGGACTTCGGCGCGCGCGCCACGGCGGTCGAGCTGCTGGCGCAGGCCCGCGAGCCCGCACTGGCCTGAGTCTTTTCTTTTTCCCACCACAAGAACGATCGTCATGAGCAACATCCAGTTCGGCGTCATGCTGCAAGGGGCCGGCAGCCACATGAATGCCTGGAAGCACCCGGGCGGCCCGGCCGATGCCAGCGTCAACCTCGACTTCTTCATCCGCAACGCGCAGAAGGCCGAGGCCGCGGGCATCGCCTTCGCGTTCGTAGCCGACGGGCTCTACATCAACGAGAAGTCGATCCCGCACTTCCTCAACCGCTTCGAGCCGATCTCGATCCTGTCGGCGCTGGCCGCCGTCACCTCGAAGATCGGCCTGGCGGGGACCATCTCCAGCTCGTACAGCGACCCGTTCACGGTGGCGCGGCAGTTCGCCTCGCTCGACCTCATCAGCGGCGGGCGCGCGGGCTGGAACGTGGTGACCACGCCGCTGGAAGGCAGCGCGAAGAACTACAGCCGCGCCCACCCCGAGCACGCGCTGCGCTACGAGATCGCCGACGAGTACCTGGCCGTGACGCAGGGCCTGTGGGACAGCTGGGATGACGACGCCTTCGTGCGCGACCGCGAGAGCGGCCGCTTCTTCGACCGCGACAAGCTGCACACACTGGACCACAAGGGCCGCTTCTTCCAGGTGGCCGGGCCGCTGAACATCCAGCGCTCGTCGCAGGGGCAGCCGGTGATCTTTCAGGCCGGTTCGTCGGACGCGGGCATCGGCCTGGCGGGCAAGTACGCCGACGCGGTGTTCACGCATTCGCCGTCGCTCGAAGACACGCGCGCCTTCCTCAAGCAGGTCAAGGCCAGCGCCGTGGCGCAGGGGCGGCAGGCCGGCGACGTGAAGATCTTCCCGGGCATCGGCCCCGTGGTCGCGGCCACCGAGGCGGAGGCCGAGGCCAAGTACCTCGCCATCCGCGCGCTGCTGACGGTCGAGGAGGCGCTGGCCTACCTGGGCCGCTTCTTCGACCACCACGACTTCAGCCAGTACCCGCTCGATGCGCCGTTCCCCGAGCTGGGCGAGATCGGCCGCAACAGCTTCCGCTCGACCACCGACCGCATCAAGGCCAATGCCAAGGCCAAGGGCCAGACGCTGCGCGAGGTGGCGCTCGAAGTGGCCACGCCGCGCACGCAGTTCGTGGGCACGGGCGAGCACATCGCCGACGAGATCATCCGCTGGGTGGACGAGGGCGCGGCCGACGGCTTCATCCTCGGCTTCCCGGTGCTGGGGCAGGGCCTGGACGACTTCATCGAGTTCGTGGTTCCGGCGCTGGAGGCACGCGGCCGCTACCAGCGCACGCTGCCGGGCCAGACCCTGCGCGACCACTTGGGCCTGCCGCGCAAGGCGAGCCGCCATGCCGCGCCGCAGGGCGGCGCCACCGCCGAGCGCAAGGCCGCCTGATGGGCGCCGCGCTGCCACGACCGGCCCTGAAGGACATCCACCGCGTCGAATCGACCATTGCCGGCTACGGCGACGAATTCATTGCGCTGCGGCGCGACATCCACCAGCACCCCGAGCTGTCGTTCAAGGAGCACCGTACCTCGAAGCTCGTGGCCGAGCGGCTCGCGGCCTGGGGCTACGAGGTTACGACCGGCCTGGCCGGCACCGGCGTGGTGGGCACGCTGCGGCGCGGGCCGGGGCGCAGCCTCGGCATCCGCGCCGACATGGACGCGCTGCCGATCCACGAGGCCACGGGCTTGCCGTACGCGAGCGAGAACGCGGGCGTGATGCATGCCTGCGGCCACGACGGCCACACGGCGATCCTGCTCGCGGCGGCGCGCTTCCTGGCCGAGGCGGGTGCCTTTCGCGGCACGCTGCACCTGATCTTCCAGCCCGCCGAAGAACTCGGCGCGGGTGCCAAGAAGATGATCGACGAGGGCCTGTTCACGCGCTTCCCGTGCGACGCCGTCTTCGGCCTGCACAACTGGCCCGGCGTGGGGGCAGGGCACGTGGGCTGCGTCACCGGGCCCGCGATGGCGGCCATTGACCAGGCGCACATCACGGTGCGCGGCAAGGGCGGCCACGGCGCGCAGCCGCACGAGACGGTGGACCCCGTGGTCGCGAGCGCGCACCTGATCGCGGCGCTGCAGACCGTGGTGTCGCGCAACGTCGATCCGCTGGACATGGGCGTGGTCACGGTCGGTTCCATCCACGGCGGCGAGGCCTCCAATGTGATTCCGAACACGGTCGAGCTCAAGCTCACGGCGCGTTCGTTCAAGCCCGAGGTGCGCGCGCTGCTGGCGCAGCGCATCCCCGCGCTGGCGCGGGCGCAGGCCGAGAGCTTCGGTGCGCAGGCCGAGGTGGACTACCGGCCGGGCTTTCCACCGGTGGTCAACCACGCCGAAGAAACCGCCTTCGCACGCGCCGTGGCGCTGGACACCTTCGGCGCGCAGCGGGTCGACCCGGCCTTCCGCCCGCGCACCGCCAGCGAAGACTTCGCCTACATGCTGCAGGCGCGCCCCGGCAGCTACGTGTTCTTCGGCAATGGCGAGAGCGCCTCGCTGCACAGCCCGCGCTACGACTTCAACGACGCGATCCTCGCGCCCGCGGCCGTGTACTGGGCCCGGCTGGCCGAGCGCTTTCTTTCCGCCGACGGCGACACCCAGGAAACCACCCCATGAGCGAACAGTTTCTCTACACCACGCCGCTGGACCCGTTGGCCCGGCCGTTGATCGAAGGCCTCACCTTCGAGTACGACAGCCGCTACGGCGACGTGCTGCGCGAGCCCGGCGCACCGCGCGAGATCGACCGCTACGCGCCCGAGGTGTTCGCACCGCCGCACGGCAACTTCGTGCTGCTGCTGCGCGACGGCGTGGCGATCGGCGGCGGCGCCTTCATGCGCCACGACGAGCGCACCGCCGAACTCAAGCGCGTGTGGACGCACGGCGCGCTGCGCCGCCAGGGCCTGGCCAGCCGCGTGCTGGCCGAGCTGGAGGCGCAGGTGCTGCGCCAGGGCTACGAACGCATCTACCTCACGACCGGCTTTCGCCAGCCCGAGGCCGTGGGCCTGTACCGCAGTCATGGCTACACGGCGCTCTTCACCGACGACGCCGACCCCGAGACGCCGCGCAAGCTGCCGTTCGAGAAGCACCTGGCGCAATGGGCCACGCAAGGCCGCGCCGGTGCGGCGCTGAGCGGGGCGGTGTCGCGATGAACACGACCACCATCCTCGATGTCGGCCCGGAGCCGCGCACCCCCACAGCACCCGCACGACCAATCGGCCGCAGCGACGCGGCACCGCCCGCGAAGGGCGACTACTCGCACTTTCGCATCGTCCCCGCGACCTACCCGGCGCGCACCGTCGGCACCGTCTTCGCGGTGGCGGTGATCGGCCTCGTGCTGCATTCGGTGCTCACCAACCCGCGCTGGGGCTGGCCGGTGTTCGCGCAGTGGTTCTTCTCGGAGCCGGTGCTGGCCGGGCTGGGCCGCACGCTGCTGCTCACGGCGCTGGGCGCGGTGCTGGGCTTCTTCTTCGGCACGGGGCTGGCGCTGGCGCGGGTGTCGCGCTCGCCGCTGCTGGCACGGCTGGCCTGGGTGTTCACCTGGCTCTTCCGCTCGGTGCCGGTGATCGTGCTGCTCTTGATCATCAACAACCTGGGCTACCTGTACGAGACCGTGTCGCTGGGCGTGCCGTTCACCGACCTGACATTCTTCTCTTACCCGACCACGCAGCTCATCAGCCCCTTCGTGGCGGCGTTGCTGGGCCTCACGCTGAACCAGGCGGCCTTCGCCTCGGAGATCGTGCGCGGGGGCATCCTGTCGGTGGACCAGGGGCAGCTCGAGGCAGCCGCCGCGCTGGGCCTTTCGCGCCGGCGCCAGGCTTCGCGCATCGTGCTGCCGCAGGCCATGCGCAGCATCCTGCCCACGGCCTTCAACGACATCATCGGGCTGGCCAAGGGCACCTCGAACCTCTACATCCTGGCGCTGCCCGAGCTGTTCTACACGATCCAGATCATCTACCGGCGCAACCTGGAAGTGATTCCGCTGCTCATGGTGGCGACCGTGTGGTACCTCGTGATCCTCACGGTGCTGTCGGTGGCGCAGCACTACATCGAGCGGCATTTCTCGCGCGGGGCGCTGCGCCATGCGCCGCGCTCGTGGCTGGGCGGCGTGGTGCACGGGCTGTGGGCGCGGGGCAGGGCGCCGGCCGTGGTGCCCGTGTCGACACCGGCAGCGGCCCCCGCGCAGGTGCCGCGCTGGAGCGGCTCGCGCGCGCCGGGCGGCGAGGTGACGATCCACGGCGTGTCCAAGCGCTTCGGCGCGCTGCAGGTGCTCGACGACGTGACCTTCACCGCGCCGCGCGGCAGCGTCACCGTGATCCTCGGCCCCTCGGGCTCGGGCAAGTCGACGCTGCTGCGCACCATCAACCACCTGGAGCGCGTGGACGACGGCTTCATTGCCATCGATGGCGAGCTCATCGGCTACCGGCGCGACGCCGACACGCTGTACGAGCTGCACGAGAAGGACATCCTCACGCGCCGCGTCGACGTGGGCATGGTGTTCCAGAACTTCAACCTGTTCCCGCACCTCACGGTGCTGGAGAACATCGTCGAGGCGCCGCAGTCGGTGCGCGGCCTGCCGCGCGCCGAGGCCGAGGCGCTGGCCACCGACCTGCTGGCCCGCGTCGGCCTGGCCGACCGCAAGGACGCCTACCCGCGCCAGCTCTCGGGCGGCCAGCAGCAGCGCGTGGCGATCGCGCGGGCGCTGGCGCTCAAGCCCAAGGTGCTGCTGTTCGACGAGCCCACCTCGGCGCTCGACCCCGAGCTGGTGGGCGAGGTGCTCGCGGTGATCGAGGAGCTCGCGAGCTCCGGCACCACGCTGGTCATCGTGACGCACGAGATAGGCTTCGCCCGCGAGGTGGCCGACACCGTGGTCTTCATGGAGCAGGGCCGCATCCTCGAGACCGGCACGCCCGAGCAGGTGTTCAACGCGCCGAGGCATCCGCGCACGGCCGAGTTCCTGGCCAAGGTGCTCTGAGATTTCTTTCCCTTCCCCATTTTTCAAACCGACCGCTTTCATGACCCATCGACGCCTTCTCCTGTCCGTTCTCCTGGCGGCCTTGCTGCCGATCGCCGCCACGGCCCAGACCGCCCCGGCGCCCGACCTGAGCCCCGAGCAGCCGGGCCGCCCGCGCGCGCAGAAGATCGACGAGGCCGTGCGGCTCGCGAAGGACTTCAAGTTCCAGAAGGAAGGCGTGCTCGTCGTGGGCACCACCACCGGCCGGCTGCCGTTCGCGGCCTACGCCACCGACACGAAGACGCCCGTGGGCAACGCGCCCGACATCGCGCAGCTCGTGGCCGACAGCCTGGGGCGCAAGCTGGAGCTGGTGTCCACCGCCTGGGCCGACTGGCCGCTGGGCCTGCAGTCGGGCAAGTTCGACGTGGTGGTGTCGAACGTGACCGTCACCGAGGAGCGCAAGGAGAAGTTCGACTTCTCGACCTACCGCAACGACCAGCTGGGCATCTACGTGAAGTCGGACAGCAAGCTGGGCGCGATCAAGGAGCCCAAGGACATCGCGGGCCTGAAGCTCATCGTGACGGCCAGCACGAACCAGGAGCAGATCCTGCTGCGCTGGAACAAGCAGAACATTGCCGCCGGCCTCAAGCCCATCGAGATCCAGTACTACGACGACGATGTGGTGCAGCGCCTGGCCATCCAGTCGGGCCGCGCCGACGCCTACGTGGGCCCCAATGCCATCGCGGCCTACGAGGCGCGCGACGGCAAGACCCGGCTCGCGGGCCTGGTGTCGGGCGGCTGGCCGCTCAACGCCGAGATCGCCGTCACCTCGCGCAAGGGCTCGGGCATTGCCGAGGCCGTGACGCTGGCGCTGAACACGCAGATCAGGAACGGCAACTACGGCAAGGCGCTGTCGCGCTGGAACCTGGCGTCCGAAGCGATCGAGGTGGCGCGCACCAACCCACCCGGCCTGCCGAAGAACTGAGGGGAGGGGACCATGTCGTTCAAGAAAAAACTGGGGGCGCTGGCCGCCCTCGGGCTGATGGCGTTCGCGCCGGCGCACGCCGCCGACACCTTCGACTTCAGCCCCGAACAGAAGGGCCGCCTGCACACCGGCAAGGACGCCGAGGCCGTCAACGCCATTCCGCCGAGCTTCAAGTTCGTGAAGGAGGGCGTGCTGACCATCGCCATCGCGCCGTTCGCGCCGCCGATCTCCACCTATGGCACCGACGCGAAGACGGTGGTGGGCTTCGACCCCGACTTTGCCCACCTCATCGCCGAGGCGCTGGGCCTGAAGCTGGAGCTGCGGCCCGTCGCCTGGGCCGACTGGCCGCTGGGCCTGAGCTCGGGCAAGTACGACGCCGTGATCTCCAATGTGGGCGTGACCGAGCAGCGCAAGGAGAAGTTCGACTTCTCGACCTACCGGCTCGGCCTGCACGGCTTCTACGTGCGCACCGACAGCGCCATCCAGTCGATCAAGGAGCCGAAGGACGTGGCGGGCCTGAAGCTCACGACCGGCGCGGGCACCAACCAGGAACGCATCCTGCTCGAATGGGACCGCCAGAACGTGGCCGCGGGCCTGAAGCCGGTGTCGATCCAGTACTACGACGACGATGTGACGCGCTGGCTGGCCGTGACGACGAAGCGCGTCGACGCCAACTTCAATCCCAACGCACCACAAGCCTACGAGGCCGCGAAGAACGGACAGCTGCGGCTGGCCGGCACCGTGAACGCGGGCTGGCCGCTGAAGTCGGACGTGGCCGTGGCCACGCGCAAGGGCAGCGGCCTGGCGGTGGCGCTGACCACCGCGGCCAACGGCCTGATCCGCAACGGCACCTACGCCAAGGCGCTCGCGCGCTGGCGTCTGGCCGAAGAGGCGCTGCCGAAATCGGAGGTCAACCCGCCGGGGTTGCCGAAGTTCTGACCCTGCGATTCCCACGACCATGACCATCCACCACATCGGTTTTCTCACGCCCGGCAACTACGACGAGGCCGACCCGCACGCGGGCCTCGAGGCTGCGCTGCGGCTCTTTGAATTCGGCGAGCGGCGCGGTTTCGACAGCGCCTGGGTGCGCCAGCGCCACCTGGAGCGCGCCGTGTCGTCGGCGCCGACCTTCCTGGCCGCCGCCACGCAGCGCACGCGCCGCATCGAACTCGGCGCGGCCGTGATCCAGATGGGCTACGAAAACCCGTTCCGGCTCGCCGAAGACCTGGCCACCGTCGACGTGCTCTCGCGCGGCCGCCTGCAGGTGGGCCTGAGCGCGGGCGCGCCGCCGCACGGCGCCTTGCTGGGCGGGCGCTTCCAGGACGCACCGCCGGCCACCGTCGACTTCACGCACAAGCGCGTGGCGCGGCTGCGCGCCAACCTCGAAGACGTGCTGCTGGGCGACGAGGACACGGTGGTCGAATCGGCCGGCGGGCGCGTGCGTCCGCGCGTGCAGCCCTATGCGCCCGGCCTGGTGGGGCGGCTCTGGTACGGCGGCGGGTCGCTGCGCTCGGCCGAATGGGCGGGGCGCAACGGCTTTCACCTGCTGCTGGGCAACGTGCTCACAGGCGAGAACACCGACGACTTCCTCGAGGCGCAGACCGGCCTCGTCGAACGCTACCGCGCCAGCGAAGTGCCCGGCGCGCGGCGCGGTCGGATTGCGCTGGGCCGTGTGATCGTGCCGCTGGACGGCGCCGATGCGGCCACGCGGCGGCGCTACCGCGCGTTCGCGGCAGGCCGCGTCGAACGCACGTTGTCGCCGCAGGGCGAGCGCCGCACGCTGTTCGCCGGCGACCTCGTGGGCAGCGCCGACGAGATCCTCGAGCGCCTGCACCGCGACCCCGTGCTGCCGCTGGTGAGCGAGCTGCGCGTGGAGCTGCCCTACAACTTCGACAGCGAGGCCTACGAGCAGATCCTGGACGACCTGGCGGTGCGCATCGCGCCCGAACTGGGCTGGCGCGTGCGCGCCGAGCTGCCACATCAAGAGGCCGCACTCGCTTGAGCCTCAGACGCTTTGCGCATGCGCTTATCGCAAACGCTTCGTTGGTGATCACGTGCTGCCTGCCTAGAGTTCGCTCTGATCTGTTTCAGATGTCTTCCATTCAACACAAGGAGTCCCGCATGTCGATCTTCAGCAGATGGTGGCGCGCCGCGTCCCTCGCCACGCTGACCTTCCTGGCCACCGCACCGTCGGCCTTCGCGCAGGCCTCGGCCGACGGCAGCGGCCCGCTGGTCTCGACCGACTGGCTCGAGAAGAACCTGCGCAACCCGAAGCTGCGCGTGATCGAGGTCAGCGTGAACCCGGGCCTGTACGAGCGCGGCCACATTCCGGGCGCGGTGAATTTCTCGTGGCACAACGACCTCAACGACCGCGTGCGCCGCGACATCGTGAGCCAGGCCGAATTCGAGAAGCTGCTGTCGGCGGCCGGCGTCGACAAGGACACCACCGTGATCCTCTACGGCGACACCAACAACTGGTTCGCCGCCTGGGGTGCCTGGGTGTTCGACCAGTACGGCGTGCAGAACGTGAAGCTGCTCGACGGCGGGCGCAAGAAGTGGGAGGCCGAGAACCGGGTGCTCGACAACCGCGCGCCCGAGCATGTCGCCACGCGCTTCAAGGTGACGCAGCCCAACCCCCAGCTGCGCGCGCGGCTGGCCGACGTGCTGGCCGTGGCCGAGGGCCGCTCCGACGCGAAGCTGGTCGACATCCGCTCGGCCGACGAGTACAGCGGCAAGATCTTCGCGCCGGCCGGCGCCGCCGAACTGGCGGTGCGCGCGGGCCACGTGCCCGGCGCGGCCAACGTGCCCTGGGGCCGCGCGGTGAACGAAGACGGCACCTTCAAGTCGGCCGCCGAGCTGAAGGCGATCTACGCGGCCGTCGGCATCGACGGCAGCAAGCCGGCCATCACCTACTGCCGCATCGGCGAACGCTCGAGCCACACCTGGTTCGCGCTGCACAAGATCCTGGGCTACAAGAACGTGCGCAACTACGACGGCTCGTGGACCGAGTACGGCAACGCCGTCGGCGTGCCGGTCAACAACCCGGCTGGCACGGTGTGGGCGTCCAAATGAATGAGTTGAGGTGAGATGAGTTCGAGGTGAGTCGGCGTTGGAGGGACCTCGCGGCCTCTCTGATGAGCGACATTGGGCGAGCCCTCGGGCTCGCTTTTTTTTGGGTCAACACAAAGGGACCGGGGCATGTCCGCTTCGTCAATCAGTGCGGCGCCTTCGCCGCCGCTTTCTCGCACAGGCCTAGCCGCTGCAGTCGTGGTGTTGCTGCTGGTCGCCGCCGGCGTGCACCTGCTCGGCGAGCGCAGCGGCGGCCGCGCGCTGGCCTTCGCGCTCGGGCTGGGCGCGGTGCTCGGCGTGGTGCTGCAGCGCTCGCGCTTCTGCTTCTACTGCCATGCGCGCGACTACTTCGAAGGCGGCGACGCGCGCGGCCTGCTGGCCATCGTGGCCGCGCTCGCGGTCGGCACCGTGGGCATGCATGTCGTCATGACCGGCTGGCTGCCCGTGCCGCAGCCGGGGCGGTTGCCGCCCGATGCGCACATCGGGCCGGTCAGCGGCGCCCTGGTGCTCGCGGGGCTGGCCTTCGGCGCGGGCATGGTGGTGTCGGGCTCGTGCATCAGCGCGCACTGGTACCGGCTGGGCGAAGGCTCGCCGACCGCGCCGTTCGCACTGCTCGGTGCGGGCGCGGGATTCCTGCTCGGCTTTGCGAGCTGGAACTGGCTCTACAGCGCCACCATCGCCACGGCGCCCGTGGTGTGGTTGCCGCATCACCTGGGCTATGCGGGGTCGGCGGCGCTGCAGCTGGCGGTGCTTGCGGCGCTCGCGGCCTGGCTCTGGCGGAAGCTGCCGGCGGGCCAGGCGGCGTCGCCCACGTCGCGCAGCTTCATCGACGCCGCGCGCCGGCTGCTGCACGGACGCTGGCCGTATGCGTGGGGCGGCCTCGCGGTCGGTGCGATCGCCGTGATCGTGGTGCTGCGGCTGCGCCCGCTGGGCGTGACAGCGGCGCTCGGCAGCGCCGCGCGCGACCTCGGCAATGCGCACGGCCTGCTGCCGCAGCGGCTGGACGGCCTCGACGGTTTCGGTGGCTGCGTCACGGCGGTGGTCGAAAGCCTCTGGCAGACGCCCAACGCGTTGCTGGTCGGCGGCCTCGTGGCTGGCGCACTGGCCGCGGCGCTCGCGAGCGGGCAATTCAAGCCCGCGTGGCCGACGGTGGGGCAGGTCGTGCGCGGCCTCGGCGGCGGCGTGCTGCTCGGGTGGGGCGCGATGACCGGGCTGGGCTGCACGGTCGGCAACCTGCTGTCGGGCACCATGGCCGGTGCGCTGTCGGGCTGGGTGTTCGGCGCGAGCGTGCTGCTGGCGGTGTGGGGCGGGCTGCGATTGAAGCGTCTCGCCGTAAGGGCGTGATCGCCGTTCATCGCAGCGCGGCAGACACCGCATTTCCATATGCGGAGTCCTTCTTTCGGAGCGGCGCGGGGCAGGGCACAGTCCCTCACGCACAGGCACAGGACGACGCCGCCCCGCGCGGTCGTCCGCCTGTCTTCTCTTCCAAAGAACACCCGAGGGATTCCATGCTCCGACCACTCCTGACCGCGGCCCTGCTGGCCGCCGGCCTGCTGCAGGCGCCTGTTGCCGCTGCCGAAACCGTGCGCTGGGCGCGCAGCGCCGACCCCGCCACGCTCGATCCGCATGCGGTCAACACCGGCACCAACTTCGGGCTGCTGCACCAGATCTATGAGCCGCTGATCCTGCGCGGTGCCGACAGCAAGTTGCAGCCCGCGCTGGCCACTTCGTGGAAGCTCACGGCCGATCCGACGGTGTGGGAGTTCAAGCTGCGCCCCGGCGTCAAGTTCCATGACGGCGCGCTGCTCACGGCCGACGACGTGGTGTTTTCGCTGCAGCGCGCGCAGGCGCCGAGCTCGGCGCTCAAGTCGCTGCTGTCGTCGGTGGCCGAGGTGAAGAAGGTCGACCCACTCACGGTGCATGTACGCACCAAGGGCCCGAACCTGATCTTCCCGAACAACCTCACGAACCTCTTCATCCTCAACGAGGCCTGGGCGAAGGCGAACAAGGCCGAGCAGTCGCAGGACGTGGCCAGCAAGACCGAGAACTTCGCCACCCGCAACGAGAACGGCACCGGCCCCTACGTGCTGGCCTCGCGCGAGGTCGATGCGCGCACGGTGCTCAAGCAGTTTCCGCAGTACTGGGGTCGCGGCCAGTTTCCGCTGGACGTGACCGAGCTGGTCTACGTGCCGATCAAGTCGCCCGCCACGCGCGTGGCCGCGCTGCTGTCGGGCGAGGTCGATTTCGTGCAGGACCTGCCGGCGCAGGACGTGGGCCGCCTCAAGGCCGACAAGCGCCTGCGCGTGACCGAAGGGCCCGAGAACCGTTCGATCTTCCTGGGCCTGAACGTGGGCGCGAAGGAACTCAAGTACGCCGACGTGAAGGGCAAGAACCCGCTGGCCGACCCGAAGGTGCGCGAGGCCATCGGCCTGGCGATCGACCGCGACGCGATCAAGGCGGCGGTGATGCGCGGGCTGTCGAACCCCTCGGGCATCATCGCGCCGCCGTTCGTGCACGGCTACGAGAAGGGCTTCGCGGCCTACCCGAAGGCCAACGCGGCGCAGGCGAAGAAGCTGCTGGCCGAGGCCGGCTACCCGAACGGCTTTGCGATCACGCTGCACACGCCGAACGACCGCTACGTGAACGACGAGGCCATCAGCACGGCGGTGTCGGGCTTCCTCGGGCGCATCGGCATCAAGACCACGGTGGCGGCGCGCCCGATCGCGCTGCACAGCACCGCCATCAACTCGGCCGACACCGACTTCTACCTGTTCGGTTGGGGCGTGCCGACCTACGACTCGGCCTACATCTTCGATTACCTGGTGCACACGCGCGGCAAGGACGGCCGCGGCCCGACCAACGCCACCGGCTACAGCAATGCCGAGGTCGATGCGCAGATCGCATCGCTGGCCGCCGAGAGCGACAAGGCCAAGCGCGACGCCACCATCAAGAGCATCTGGCAGACGGTGCAGAAGGAGCGCATCTACATCGCGCTGCACGACCAGGTGCTCAACTTCGCCTCGACCCCGAAGCTGGACATTCCGGTGAGCCCCGACGGCAGCGTGTTCTTCAAGAACGTGAAAGTGGCCAGGCCCTAGAGCGTCGGCCATGTGGGTTCATCTCTTGCGCCGGCTCGGCCAGTCCGTGCTGGTGCTGCTGGCGGTGTCGTTCGTGTCCTTCCTGGTGTTCCGCCACATCGGCGACCCGACCATCAGCCTGCTCGGCGAAGACGCCACGATCGAAGAACGCGCCGCGCTGACGGCCGAACTGGGTTTCGACCGCCCGGTGCCGGTGCAGTACTTGCGCTACGTCGGCCACGCGCTGCAGGGCGACCTGGGCGTGTCGTACCGGCTCAAGCGACCGGTGGTCGAACTCATCGCCGAGCGGTTGCCGGCCACGCTGGAGCTGGCGCTGGTGGCGGCCGTGCTGGCGGTGGCGGGCGGCGTGGCGCTGGGCGTGTACACCGCGATCCGACGCGACAGCGTGGCCAGCCGCGCGGTCATGGCGGTGTCGCTGGTCGGCGTGTCGCTGCCCACCTTCCTGATCGGCATCGGGCTCATCTACCTGTTCGCGGTCGAGTTGCGCTGGTTGCCGTCGTTCGGGCGCGGCGACACGGTGCAGCTGGGTGGCTGGAGCACCGGGCTGCTCACGGCCTCGGGCTGGGCCTCGCTGCTGATGCCCGCGCTGACGCTGGGCCTGTACAAGCTGACGCTGATCATGCGGCTGGTGCGCGCCGAGATGCTGGAGGTGCTGCGCGCCGACTACATCCGCTTCGGCCGCGCGCGCGGGCTGCGCGAGCGCGACCTGAACTACGGCCATGCGCTGCGCAACACGCTGATCCCGGTCATCACCATCACCGGACTGCAGATCGGCTCGCTGGTGGCCTTTGCCATCGTCACCGAGACGGTGTTCCAGTGGCCGGGCGTGGGCCTGCTGTTCATCACGTCGATCCAGGGGGTGGACGTGCCGGTGGTGGCGGCCTACCTGCTGCTGATCGCGCTGCTGTACGTGGCGATCAACTTCATCGTCGACCTGCTGTATGTGCTGGTCGATCCGCGCCTGCGACGCGCCTGACTCCTTTCTTGTTTTTCCGAATGACGCTTCCTTCTCCGACCGGCGTTCCCGCGCCGCGCCGCTGGCGCAACGCCGAGTCGCCCGTGCTGCGCGCGTTTGCACGCTCGCGCACCGTGCAACTGGCCGCCTTCGTGCTGCTGCTGGTCGCGCTGGCCTCGCTGTTCGCACCGTGGATCGCGCGGCAAGACCCGTTCGACCCGGCCGTGCTCGATCTGATCGACGCCTTCACGCCGCCGGGGCAGCAGGGCGCCTCGGGCGCTTTCTACCCGCTGGGCGCCGACGACCAGGGGCGCGACGTGTCCTCGGCCATCCTCTACGGGCTGCGCATGTCGCTGCTGGTGGGCGTGAGCGCGGTCGGGTTGTCGCTGATCATCGGCGTGCCGCTCGGGCTGGCGGCCGGCTATGCGGGCGGCTGGTTCGACACGCTGGTGATGCGCGTGGCCGATGTGCAGCTGACCTTTCCGGTGCTGCTGGTGGCGCTCCTGATCTTCGGCATTGCGCGCGGCCTGCTGCCCGAGGGCTACCGCGACGACATGGCGGTGTACGTGATCGTGGCGGCCATCGGGCTGTCGGAATGGGTGCAGTACGCGCGCACGGTGCGCGGCGCCGTGATGCTCGAGAAGCACAAGGACTACGTGGCCGCCGCGCAGATCATCGGCCGCTCGCGCACCGGCATCCTGGTGCGGCACATCCTGCCGAACCTGCTGGCGCCGGTGCTGGTGATTGCCACCATCAGCTTCGCGCTGGCCATCGTGGCGGAGTCGACGCTGTCGTACCTGGGCGTGGGGCTACCGCCCACGCAACCGTCGCTGGGCACGCTGATCCGCATCGGGCAGGGCTTTCTGTTCTCGGGCGAGTGGTGGATCCTGCTGTTTCCGGCGCTGGTGCTGCTGGCGCTGGCGCTGTCGGTCAACCTGGCGGGCGACTGGCTGCGCGACGCCTTGAACCCAAGGCTGCAATGAGCGCGCGCGACCCATCGCCATCGCCCCACGGCGAAACGCCCGTGCTGCGGGTGCGCGGGCTGGACGTGGCCTTCGACACGCACCGGGGCACGGTGCAGGTGCTCGATGGCGTCTCGTTCGAGATCGCGCCGGGCGAAATCCTGGGCGTGGTCGGCGAGTCGGGCGCGGGCAAGTCGATGGTCGGCGCGGCCGTCATCGGCCTGGTGCCGCCGCCGGGGCGCATCGCGGGCGGCACGGTCGAGCTGCACGGCGAGCGCATCGACACGCTTCGCGGCGAAGACATGCGCCGCGTGCGCGGGCGCCGCATCGGCAGCGTGTTCCAGGACCCGCTGACCAGCCTGAACCCGGTCTACCCGATCGGCCGGCACCTCATCGAAACCATCCGCACGCACCTGCCCGTGAGCGAGCAGGAGGCGCGCCGGCGCGCGCTGGCGCTGCTGGCCGACGTGGAGATTCCCGACCCCGAAAGCCGCATCGACCAGTACCCGCACCAGTTCTCGGGTGGCATGCGCCAGCGCGTGGCGATTGCGCTCGCGCTGTGCGCCGAGCCGCAACTGCTGATTGCCGACGAGCCCACCACCGCGCTCGACGTGTCGGTGCAGGCCCAGGTGATCCGCGTGTTCCGGCGCGTCTGCCGCGAGCGCGGCACGGCGGCGATGCTCATCACGCACGACATGGGCGTGATCGCCGAGGCGGCCGACCGCGTGATGGTGATGTACCAGGGCCGCGTGCTGGAGACCGGCCCGGTGCGCCAGGTGCTCGACCACCCACGCGAGCCGTACACGCGCGCACTGATGGCCGCGATTCCCTCGGTGCACGACAGGCTGCATCGGCTGCCGGTGCCCGAGATCGGCGCGGACCTCGCCGTGGCCGCCGCGCTGCCGCCCGCGCAGGCCGAGACCGTGGCGGCGCCGGCCGACAGCCCGCCGCTGATCCACGTGCAAGGCCTGTCGCGCGAATTCGATCTTTCGGCCGGCTGGCTCGTGCGCGCGCTCGCGCGCCAGCCGAAGAAGGTGCTGCACGCGGTCGACGGCGTGAGCTTCGACATCGCGCGCGGCCGCACCTTCGGACTGGTCGGCGAATCGGGCTCGGGCAAGTCGACCGTGGCGCGCATGATCGCCGGCCTCACGCGGCCCACGGCCGGCACGGTGCATTTCGACGGCATCGACCGCTGGGGCGACGCCGCGCAGACGGCCGCGCTGCGCCGGCGCTTCCAGATGATCTTCCAGGACCCGCATGCCAGCCTCAACCCGCGCTGGCGCGTGGACCGGCTCATCGCCGAGCCGGTCGAGGTGCTGGGCCTGGCCGCCAGCGCCGACGAAACCGCCGAGCGCGTGGCCCAGGCGCTGCGCCGCGTGCGCATGTCGCCCGACGACGGGCGGCGCTATCCGCACCAGTTCTCGGGCGGCCAGCGCCAGCGCATCGCCATCGCGCGGGCCTTGGCCAGCCAGCCCGAGTTCATCGTCTGCGACGAACCGACCTCGTCGCTCGACGTGTCGGTGCAGGCCCAGGTGCTGAACCTCATGCGCGACCTGCAGGACGAGTTCGGCCTGACCTACCTGCTGATCAGCCACAACCTCGCGGTGATCCGTCACATGTGCGACGACGTGGGTGTGATGCAGCGCGGGCGCCTGGTGGAGCAGGGCAGTGCGGCCGAAGTGCTCGATGCGCCGAAGCATGCGTACACGCGGGCGTTGATGGCGGCGGTGCCGGACATGCGGCACGCACCGGCTGCGGCCGTGCTCGCCACGGCATGAAGTGCCCTCAGGGCACGCGCTGCAGCTGCTCGCGCAGGATGCGCCGGATCTCCAGGATCGCCAGCGGGTGCTCCTGCACGCTGTGCGCCGACGGAATCACCAGCTCCGACACCGCGCCGTCGAGGTGCGCGCTGGTGTAGGGCACGATGCCGTCGCTCGACTCGGCCAGCGGCAGGCCGGGCGTGTCGTTGCCGATGATCGAGTGGTAGCGCACCTTCGGACTCAGCGGCAACCCGGACGACAGGCGCACGAACGCATCGCGGTCGCTGAGGTTGTCGATGCTGTTGGGAATGCGCAGCGGGCCCATGTCCTGCGAACTGGGCGCCACGCGCATCAGCTCGCGCGAGATGTCGTTGAGCTGGCCCAGCATGGCCACCGGCAGGGTGATGAGGTTGGCCACCCAGCGCGAGATGCGCTTGTTGGCGAACGAGGTGCCGCGGTGCGGCGACGCGATGAAGATGGCGTCGCTGACCTGGGGCAGCGGCTCGAAGCGCAGGTAGGGGCCCAGCCCTTCCTCGATGCGGCGGCGCTGCGCGGCCGGCATGGGGTAGCCCTCGCGCAGCGCGTCCCACAGCACGTCGCCCGACGACGACACCAGCAGGCGCGAGAGCACGCCGCCCATGCTGTGGCCGATGAGCGTGACGTTGCGCGACGCCTCGGCGCGGCCCTGCGGATCGAAGTGCACCAGGGTCTGCGTGATGGCTTCGCGGATGGCCAGGTTGTTCAGCGGCAGCGGCGCGTTGGTCGGGTAGTACACCTGCCAGATCTGGTAGCGGCGGCGCAGCGTCTCGTCGCCGAGCACTTCGTTCGCCACGTTGATCCAGGCCTCGGGGCTGCTGGCCAGGCCGTGCAGCATGACGATGGTGCGGCGCTTCGGGTCGTAGGGCTGCATCAGGTAGATGTGCGGCCGGGTCAGGCCCTCGGCGCCGCCGAACAGGCTGCGCAGCGCCTGCAGCGCGAAGTCGGAGCGGGCCAGCCACAGGCCGTAGCCCGAGGTGAAGTTGGCGGCCAGCGGAATCTCTTCGCCGGCCAGGTTGATCGTGCTGGTGCGGTAGGGGTCGAACACGGCGATGCGCAGCGTGCGCGTGGCCAGCACGTCCTGCAGGGTAGCGCCGTCGAACTGCAGCAGCGCGGTGAGGGCGGGGAAGGGCGTTTCGCTGAAGGGCGGGGCGTCTTCGTCGGCCTGCGCCGCGGTCGGGCGGTCGTCGCCCGCGGCCACCAGCTCGGCGCCGAAGCCGTCGCGGCGGTAGATGTTGCGCAGGCCCGAGAAGGTCAGCGAGGCGGCGGGAATCAGCTCTTTGGGCGGAGGCGCGTCGGGTGCGAGCTGCAGCGCCGACAGGTCGGCGTCGATGCGCCAGCCGCTCACCTGCGGAATGGCGGCCACCGACATGTCGCTCTTGCGGTAGCGGCTGAACAGGCCGGTGATGGCGCGCTGCACCGCGTAGTTGTAGTAGTCGCGCACCTGCGTCTGGCGGTCTTCGAAGGCGCGGTCGCGCGGCTTGCGCGCCGTGTGGAACAGGTAGGCGTAGGCGTGGCGCGCGGTTTCCAGCCAGGCCTCGATGGCTTCGGGCGCCATGGGCTGCGCGGCCGAGCCGCCATCGCCGCCCGCCAGCGCGAGCTGCAGCCACACCTCGGACAGCGCCGACATGCGTTGCTCGTCGCTCAGGCCGGCGGAGGTGGCGAGGTTCTGGCGGCAGGCGCGGCCGTCCTTGCGGCACTGGTCGGCGTCGGAGCCGATGACGCGCAGCACCTCCTGCGCGGAGCTGCTGAGCTGGCCGGTGGTGAGCACGTCGCCGCGCCGCTGCGCCAGGTAGTCGGCCGGCGAGATGGAGCCGACCGTGACGCCCGCGCAGCCGGTGAGCAGCGACAGCGCCAGCAGCAGGGCGGGGAAGCCAATGCGCTTCATGGCGCCACGCCCGGCAGGCCGTTGCGGATGGCCTGCGAGAAGTTCACGCCGGGCTGCTGGTCGGTGGCGATGGCCCGGTCGGTGATGCGGCCGCCAGCGCGCAGCGCCTCCATGCTCAGCCCCGGCGTCAGGCCGCCTACGTCGTGCAGGTACTCGGGCAGGTAGCCCGAGGCCAGCAGGCGGTAGTCCATCGGCAGGCCGGGCACGACGTGCCGGGCGAGGCTGTAGACGATGGTCGTGCAGTTGGCGGTGAGCGTGTTGTAGAAGCTCGGCGCGCGCGCCAGCGCATTGGCCTCGCCGACGTAGCCCAGGAACAGCGAACGCATTTCGGCCTGCGGCAGGCGCACGCGGTACATGTAGACGTCTTCGCCGCGCACGTTGGTGCGTACGCGCAGGATGTCGTGCTCGTCGGCGGCCACGAGGCTGTTCTCGAACTGCTTGAAGAAACCGCCCACGGACGAGAAGCTCTCGCCGCGCTCCTTGCGGATCTCGATGGAGAAAGTGACGAACTGGCCATCGTCGAAGCCGAAGGACACCAGCGTGTGGGCGATGGCCGGGCCGGTCCAGTACGACAGCGACACGTCGACCGAGCGCAGGCGGTCCAGGTCGTAACGGCGCGTGTCCCAGCGCACGGTGTAGTCGGTGTCGCTGCGCCAGTCGAAGTTGCGCACGTTCTCCATCGTGACCACGCTGCCCTCGACGCGCGGCTTCAGGTGGCGCGCCACGTCGTCGGCCCATTCGCGATGCTGCGAGGGCGCGATGGTGCCCCACCACTCGAGCAGCACGACGAAGCCGATGGCGTAGGCCAGCAGCGAGCGGCCGGCCTTGCCGCGCCACAGCAGCACGATCGCCGCCAGGCCGAAGAGGCCCCACAGCACCATCGCGCCGACCTTGAGCGGTGTCGCCACCGGCAGCTGGTACCAGAGGGCCGCGCAGGCCCAGGCGGCCGACAGCAACACGGCGAAGCTCACCAGCAGACGGCCGAGGGAGTGCAGGAGGATTCGGAGCATGAAGAAACGCGGAGGTGGAGGGCGGCCGATTCTCGTCGAGTTGCAGCCGCCGCCGTCGGGCTACAGCGGGTAGGTCACCAGCTTGAAGTCCGGGTCCTCGGGGAAGGACTTCACCGAGAAGCCCAGCCGGCGCACCAGCTTGAGCATGTCGGGGTTGCCGGCCAGCACCAGCCCGTCCATTTCGGAAAGGCCGCGGTCGCGTGCCACGTCGATGATGCTTTCCATGAGGCGCGAGCCGATGCCCTTGCCGCTGAACTCGTCGGCCACCACGAGCGAGAACTCGCAGCTGGTCTGGTCGGGGTTGGTGATGTAGCGCGACACGCCCACGATGCGCTCGCTCTCGAGGATGCTGCCGTCGGGCGCGGTGCTGCGCTCCATCACGGTGGCGACCAGCGCCATCTCGCGGTCGTAGTCGATGAGCGTGAAGCGCGACAGCATCGACGGCGGCAGCTCATGGAAGCGCGAGACGAAGCGGAACCAGCGGCTCTCGGGCGACAGCCCCTGCACCAGTGCCTGCAGCATCTGCGCGTCGTTCGGATGTACCGGTCGCACGACGTACGCGCCGCCACCGGGCAGCGGCCATTCGCGCCGGTAGCGCGCGGGGTACGGCATGATGGCCAGGTGCTGGTAGCCGTTGCCCACCGGGCCCGCCACGGCCTGCGTGCTGCTGTCGACCACGATGCGCGCATCGACCGACACCGCGCCGTGCTCGTCCACGATGATGGGGTTGATGTCCATCTCGCGCAGCTCGGGCAGCTCGCACACCATTTCGGACACGCGCAGCAGCACGTCCTCGATGGCCTCCATGTTCACCGCGTTGGCGCCGCGCCATTCGCCCAGCGTCTCGGCCACGCGCGAGCGCTCGATGAGGTGGCGCGCCAGGAACTGGTTCAGCGGCGGCAGCTCCATCGCGCGGTCGTTCATGAGCTCGATCATGGTGCCGCCGGCGCCGAAGACGATCACTGGGCCGAAGGGCTGGTCGGTGACCAGGCCCACGTAGATTTCGCGCCCGCGCCGCGCGCGCACCATCTTCTGCACGGTCACGCCGTTGATGCGGGCATCGGGCGCCAGGCGTGCCACGCGCTCCATCATCTCCAGGTAGGTGTCGCGCGCGCTGGTGCCGTTCATCACGTTCAGCGCCACGCCCTCGACGTCGGACTTGTGCGAGATGTCGGGCGAGTCGATCTTGAGCGCCACCGGAAAGCCCAGCTGCGTGGCGATCATCATGGCCTCGTTGGCGCTGCGCGCGAGCAGGGTGCGCGTGATCGGGATGTGGAAGCACGACAGCAGCGACTTCGACTCCATCTCGGTCAGCACCTTGCGCCGCTCGGCCAGCACGCTCTCGATGAGCAGGCGCGCGCCGTCGATGTCGGGCTTGGCCAGCGCCGACAGCGGCGGCGGCGTCTGCTGCAGCAGCTGCTGGTTCTGGTAGAAGGCCGCGATGTTGCCGAAGGCGCCCACGGCCGCCTCGGGCGTGCGAAAGCTCGGGATGGTGGCCTCGGCCAGCACGGCCCGCGCATTGCCCACCGATGCGTCGCCCATCCAGCACGACAGCAGCGGCTTGGGCATGGGGCGCGGAATGTCGGCCAGCGCGCGCGCCGTGGCGGCCGCGTCGACGCCGGCCTTGGGCGAGAAGATGGCGAGCACGCCGTCGATCTGGCTGTCGGCCGAGGCGGTGTCGATGGCGGCGCGAAAGTGCGCGGGCGTGGCGTCTTCCGACAGGTCGATGAGGTCGGTGAGCGACGCGAGCGCCGGCAGCGAGGGCTGCAGCGACCGCTGCGCGGGGGCCGAGAGGCGGCCCAGGTCCAGGCCGATCTCGTTGATCCAGTCGGCCGCGAGCACGCCGGGGCCGCCGCCGTTGGTGACCACGGCCAGCCGCTTGCCCACCGGCCGGTAGCGCGAGGCCAGGCATTTGGCGGCCGAGAACAGTTCGACGAAGGAGCGCACCCGCACCGCGCCCGCGCGGCGCAGGGCGGCGTCGAACACGTCGTCGCTGCCCACGATGGCCGCGCTGTGCGTCTGCGCGGCCTCGTTGCCGGCCGGCTTGCGGCCCGCCTTGAGCACCACCACCGGCTTGGCGTGCGAGGCCGAGCGCAACGCGCTCATGAAGCGGCGCGCATCGGCAATGCCCTCGAGGTACACGATGATGCTGTGCGTGCTCGAATCGTTGGCCAGGAAGTCGAGCACCTGCGGGATGTCGACCGAGGTGTGCGGCCCGAGCGACACCACGCTGGAAAAGCCCACGCCGTTCTGCCGCGCCCAGTCGAGCATCGAGGCCGTGAGCGCACCCGACTGCGACACCAGCGCCAGCGGCCCGGTGCGCGCGAGCGGGCCGGCCACGCTGGCGTTCAGGTGCAGCGGCGGGCGTTGGAAGCCCAGCGAATTCGGGCCCAGCAGGTGCACGCCTTCGCGGCGCGCGATCTTGCGCCACTGCGCGGCCTGCTCGGCGGCGATGCCGGTGGAGATGACCACCGCGGCCTTGCAGCCGATGCGGCCCGCGATCTCGAGGGCGGCCGCCACGTCGTGCGGCGCCAGCGCGATCAGCGCCAGGTCGGCGTGCGTCTGCGCCAGCTCTTCGAGCGTGCCCTGGGTGCGCACGTCCAGAAAGCGCAGCGTGCTGTCGAAGCGGTCGGCCCGGAAGGCCTCGCGCAGCGTGCGGCCCAGGGCGGTCTGGCCCCCCGGATCGCTGGGCTGGCCGACGAAGGCCACGATCGACGCCGGGGCGAACAGGGGGGTCAGGAAATGCTTGTCCATGCCCTAGTTTGCCCGGATCGGGGCGTGCCGCAAGCACCGCGTGTACACTCGCCGGCTCATGTCGTGCCTTTCACTTTCCCCCGTTGCAGCATCCAGCGCCGCCGTTGTCGGCCGCACGATGCCGTTCGCCGCCTGCGTGCGAACGAGCGACGCAGTGAATGCACGAATGATTACCACCATGACCGCCGCGGCCCCCTGAGCACGCGCAGGGTGGCCGCTCCGGCAGCCACCTGGTGTCTCTTCTCCCGAATGAACGAAACCCAGCTGGCAGCTGGGTTTTTTTGTTTTTGTCCTGTTCGTTCGTTGTTTGGAGAAGCCCATGTACCGCGATCCCGTCTCGTCCTTCCTGCCCCAGCCCAGCCATCCTGCGGCCATTCGCCCCCTGCGCGTCGGCATGATCGGCATCGGCACCGTGGGTGCGGGCACCTTCCGCGTGCTGGCCCGCAACCAGGACCTCATCGCCGCCCGTGCCGGGCGCGGCATCGAGGTGACGGTGGTGGCCGCGCGCAACCTCGCGCGCGCCCAGGGCATCGTGGGCGAGGGCGTGGCGCTCACGGCCGACCCGATGCAGGTGGCCACCGATCCCGATGTCGATGTGGTGGTCGAGGTGGCCGGCGGCACCGGCCCGGCGCGCGACTGGGTGCTGGCGGCCATTGCGCACGGCAAGCACGTGGTCACGGCCAACAAGGCGTTGCTGGCCGTGCACGGCCCCGAGATCTTCGCCGCCGCCAGCGCGCACGGCGTGCCCGTGATGTACGAGGGCGCGGTGGCGGTGAGCATCCCCATCGTGAAAGCGCTGCGCGAGGGCCTCACGGCCAACCGCATCGAATGGGTGGCGGGCATCGTCAACGGCACCACCAACTTCATCCTGAGCAAGATGCGCGACGAGGGCCTGGACTTCGGCGACGCGCTCGCGCAGGCCCAGGCGCTGGGCTATGCCGAGGCCGACCCGGCCTTCGACATCGAGGGCGTCGACGCCGCCCACAAGACCGCACTGCTGGCCGCCAACGCCTTCGGCATGCCGGTGCGCTTTGCCGACGCGCAGGTCGAGGGCATCACGGCGCTGCAACGTGTGGACGTGGCCTGCGCCGAACAGCTGGGCTTTCGCGTCAAGCTGCTGGGCGTGGCGCGCCGCCGTGAAGAAGGCGTGGAGCTGCGCGTGCAGCCCGCGCTGGTGCCGGCGACGCACCTGCTCGCGCAGGTGAACGGCTCGATGAACGGCATCATGGTCAAGGGCGACGCGGCGGGCGTCACGATGTACTACGGCGCGGGCGCCGGTTCGGAGCAGACCGCCTCGGCCGTGATCGCCGACCTGGTCGACGTGGCGCGCCTGGACGGCACCCACGCCGGCCAGCGCGTGCCGCACACCGGCTTCCACGCGCATGCGGTGCGCGAGCTGCCGGTGCTGCCGCGCGCGACCGTGCGCAGCGCGCACTACCTGCGCGTGCCGGTGCAGGCGGCGACCGACATCGCAGCCGTGGCCGACCTGCTGGCCGCGCAGCGGCTGCCGGTGCGGCAACTGGTGCTGGCGAACGGGCCGGCGGAGGCGGCGCCGCAGGTGCTGGTGATCACCGAATCGGCGTTGCAAAGCGCGGTCGATCTCGCCTTGCACGCGTTGCAGACGAGCCCGGTCGTGGCTGGCCCGGTGATCGCACTGCGCGTCGAAACCCTCGACGACTGAAGGCCTGTCACCGAACTCCCGAGGATTTTCAATCGGACTGACATGCGCCGCTGCGAGGATGGCCCGCAGTGCTCGTCGTTGTCCTTGTGAAGTCTTTTCCCGGGAGTTGTGGAACATGGCCGCCCGTTCAATCCGTCGCCGTGCCGAGCGGGCCTTCACCCTCATCGAACTGATGGTGGTGCTGGTCATCATCGGCGTGCTCGCCGCGCTCATCGTGCCGAGTCTGATGGACCGCCCCGACCAGGCCCGCGCCACCGCGGCGCGGCAGGACGTGGCCGCGATCATGCAGGGGCTGAAGCTCTACCGCCTGGACAACGGCGCCTACCCTAGCGCCACGCAGGGCCTGCGTTCGCTCGTCGAGAAGCCGGCCACGGGCAAGGTGCCGACGAACTGGCGCACCTACCTCGAACGCCTGCCTCAGGACCCGTGGGGCAACGCCTACCAGTACCTGAACCCCGGCACGCACGGCGAGGTCGACGTGTTCTCGCTGGGCGCCGACGGCGAGCCCGACGGAGAAAAAGCCAACGCGGACATCGGCTCCTGGTAGCGCGGGAACGGCACCGTGGGCGCGATGGCAGGGATCGGAACAGGCCGCCGGCAACGGCGCATGCGCGGCATGGCGGTGATCAGCGCCTTGCTGATCGTCGCGGTGATCGCCGCGCTGGCAGCCGCGCTGCTCGGGCGGCAGTCGGCCTTCATCCGCACCACGCAGGGCGAGCAATCGCGCGTGCAGGCGCGCTGGCTGCTGCGCGGGGAACTGGGCGCGGCGCAGCGGCTGTTGCGCGCCGAGGCCGTGCGCGAGCCGACCACGCGCCTGGACGGCCTGTGGACCCGGCCGTTCGCCGGGCCCGTGGCGGGGCAGGTGGCCGCCGAGGGCGCGCGGCTGCTCAGCGAGATCAGCGACGAGCAAAGCAAATTCAACCTGCGCAACCTCGTCGACCGGGGCCGCATCGACCCGGCCGAAGCGGCCGTGTTCCAACGGCTCTGCACGATGACGGGCGTCTCGCAGGCCCAGGCGCAGGCGCTCATGCGGCGCGTGGTCGGCAGCATCGCCGACCCCGAAGGCGAAGCCGCGCAGACGATGCCCGATGCGGCAGCCGACACGATGGCCGCAACGCCGGGCCTGCCGCCCGAGTTGCCGCGCGCCCCGCAGGCCCCGCGCCCGCGCGTGCTGGAAGACCTGCAGGCTGTGCCTGGCGTCGATGCCGGCGTGATCGCGCGGCTCGCGCCTTTCGTCACGCTGCTGCCGGCGCGTACCTGGATCAACGCGAACACGGCCAGCGCCGAGCTGCTCGCAGCAGGTGTGCCCGGGCTGGCGCTGGACAAGGCGCGTGCGCTGCTCGCCGCGCGCGACCGTGGCCAGTGGTTCATCAACCGTGGCGACTTTGCGAACCGGCTCCAGATGCCCGCGCTCGACGAGCGCGACGTGCGCATCGGCATCGACAGCAACTGGTTCCGCGTCGCCAGCGTGCTCGACACGCCGCGCACGAAGTTCGTGCAGGTCGCGCTGCTGCAGGACGACAAGACCAGTGTGCCGCGCGTGGTCTGGCTGCGGGAGGGCGTGTGAGTGCTCTGAAAGTCGATCGCCTGCGCTTGCAATTGCCGCCCTGGCCGGGCGAAGGCGAAACCGATGCCGTGGACGCCGAGGTGCACTGCGGCTGGCGCGCCGCCGACGGCCGGTGGCACGACGGCGGCGCGCTCGCACTAGGCGCCGTGGCCGGCCGCTTCGAGGCGCGCCATCTCGAGGTTGCGCTGGCGCCGGGCGAGGTGGCGCTGGCGAGCTTCGCGCTGCCGCCGCTGACGGGGCGGCACCTGCATGCCGCGGTGCTCGGGGCCATCGAGCCCTGTGCGTTGCAGTCGATCGACGCGCTGGCGGTGGGCGTCGGCCCGCGCGGGGCCGACGGCACGGTGCCGGCCGCTTGGATCGCGCGCGACGCGATGGCGCGCTGGCTGGCGCTGCTGCGCCGGCACGGCATGGCGCCGCGCGCGCTGTGCCTGCCGACCGCCTTCCTGCCGACGCCCACCGAGGGCTGGACAGGCCTGCAGTTGGACCGCTGGCTCGTGGTGCGCACCGGCGCCGGCGCGGGCTTCATGCAGGCGCTGCCGCACGGCGCGGACCGCGACGCCGCGCTCGCGGCGTATGTGACGAGCGGCGAGGCGGCGTCGCCGGCCGTGCACTGGACGGCGCAGGAAGAGGGCGACGCGGCGCGCTGGTCGGGCGAGGGCTGGCGCTGGGCGCTGTCCGCGAGCGACCCCGCGCAGGCGCATGCGGGCGTGGCGGCGCTGCTGCGGCCGGCGGCCTTGTGGGGCTGCATGGCCGCGCTCGTGTGGACGGCCGGCCTCCAGGTGCATGCCAACCGGCTGGCGACGCAAGGCCAGGCCCTGAAGCGGGAGATGGCCGCGCGGGTCAAGGCTGCGTTTCCCGAGCTGCCCGTGGTCGTCAACCCCGTGCAGCAGGCGCGCCAGCAGAAGGAGGCGAGGGCGGGCCAGGCACCGCAGGCCGCAGTCGGCGGCGATTACGCGGGGCTGTCGCGCGCGGCGGTGGGCTTGCTCGCGCAGCTGCCGGCCGGGCAGGTCCAGGCCATGCACTACACGGCGGGCGAGCTGCGCGTCCGCTGGCGCGAGGGCGCGGCGCCGAACACCGAGGCGCTGCGCGTGCTGCAGGCGCAGGCGCGCGAGCGAAGCTTGTCCGCCGACCCGGAGGCCGGCGCACTGCGCATCACGCCGGCCACGGCCCGCGCAGAGAAGGACACCCCGTGAACCTGTCCCGAAGGGGTGGCGTCCTCCTCGACCCTGCGCGACGGATGGCACGCGAAGCGGCCAGACGCTGGCGCGCGCTCCCCGCACGCGACCGGCTCGGCGCGGGCCTTGCGCTGCTGATCGTGGTGCTGGCGATCCTGTGGCTGGGCCTGGCCCGTCCCGCGCTCGACACCGCCGCCCGCTGGCAGCGCGACCTGCCGAAGCTGCGGGCCCAGTCCGCCGAACTCGACACGCTGCTGGCCGACGTGCCCGGCGCCCACGCGGCGACCGATACAGCACAGGGCGGCATAGACGCCGCCCTCGACCGCGCCGGCCTGCGCGGCCGTTACCGCCTGCACGACGCCGTGGCCGACGGGCCGCCGGCGGCCGGGAGCCCGGCGCAGCCCGCGCGTGCCTGGCGCGTCGAGTTCCCGGAGCCCGTGCCAGCCGCACAGGTGTTCGCCTGGCTCGTGGCGGTCTCGGCGCGCCGCGACCTCGAGGTCACGCAGGCGCAGCTGGAGCGCATCGACAGCACTGAAGACGACAGCGAGGGCACGCCGCAGGGCCGCGTGCGCGGCGCGGTGGCGCTGCAGTCCACACAACTCACCAAGGATGGCCAGTGACACGAGATCGAAACGGCGCGGCCCTGCGTCGATGGACGGCGGCTTGCTGCCTGGGCGTCTTCGCGATCGCCGCCAGCGCCGCGACCCCATCGCCGCCCGCCAAGACAGCGCCGCGTGCCGGTGCGGAAGAACGCGTGGTGCTGAACTTCGTCGATGCCGACATCACCTCGGTGGTCTCGGCATTGGCGCGGTTCCTGGGTCGCAACTTCCTGTTCGATCCGCGCGTGAAGGGGCAGATCACGCTGGTCTCCGAAGGCGAGGTGCCGGCCGCCACCGCCTACGGCATGCTGGCTTCGGCGCTGCGCATGCGCGGCTTCGCGATCGTCGACGTGGGCGAGGTGAGCCGTGTCGTGCCCGTGGCCGACGCCAAGCAGCAGGGCGGATCGGTCAACGCACGCAGCCCCGGCGGCGGGCTCGCGACGCGCACCTTCCGGCTCAACTACGAGAACGCCGAGGCGATGGTGCCCGTGCTCAAGCCGCTGGTCGCGGCCGAGAACAGCATCGCGGCCTATGCCGCCAACAACACGCTGGTCGTCACCGACTACATCGACAACCTCGAGCGGCTGGCGCGCATCATCGAGAGCATCGACACGCCCACCGCACTCGACGCCCAGCTGGTCAAGCTGCGCCACGGCATCGCGACCGACATCGCCGCGCTGGCCACCGAGCTACTCGAAGGCAGCGGCGAAAAAGGCCGGCGCGACATCGTGGTGCTGGCCGATCCGCGCTCCAACAGCATCGTGATCCGCTCCAGCAGCCCGGGCCGCACGGCGCTGGCACGCGAACTCATCGGCAAGCTCGAGAGCGCGCAGGGCGACCCGGGCAACCTGCATGTGGTCTACCTGCGCAATGCGCAGGCGGTGCACCTGGCGAACGTGCTGCGCGGGCTCCTCACGGGCGAATCGGGCGAGCAGACCGCCACGGGCGGTGGCGGCAGCTCGGTGCGTGCCGCGCTGGGCGCGGGCGGCATGCTCGGTGGCGCGGGGGCGGCGAATGGCGGCGCGGCCAACGGTGCGTCGGCCACCGGCAGCCAGTCCGCGACCGGCGGCGCCACCGCAAGCACCGCCGGCAAATTCGGCGGCCTGCGCGGCGCGGCCGGTGGCGCCAATGGCCCCGCGCAGGGCGCGGCGGGCGGCACCGGCGGCACGTCCACCGCGTTCTCCAGCGGCGGTGTCACGGTGCAGGCCGACGCCACCACCAACACGCTCATCATCGCGGCGCCCGATCCGATGTACCGCAGCCTGCGCAGCGTGATCGACCTGCTCGACCAGCGGCGCGCGCAGGTGCTGGTCGAAAGCCTGATCGTCGAGGTCACCGAGCGCGACGCGGCCGAGCTGGGCATCCAGTGGATGGCCGGCGGCAACAACGGCCGCGTGCGCGGCGGCACCAACTTCGGCGGCGCGGGCCTCAACGCCAATGCGCGCACCACCATCGACGCCATGCCGCGCGGCCTGAACATCGGCGTGGTCGACGGCACCATCAACCTGCCCGGCGTGGGCGAGGTGCTCAACCTGAAGGTGCTGGCGCGCGCGTTGCAGGCCAAGGACGGCGCCAACATTCTCTCGACGCCGAACATCCTCACGCTGGACAACGAGCCGGCCTCGATCATGGTCGGCAAGACCGTGCCCTTCGTGAGCGGCCAGTACATCACCAACGGCAACAGCAGCACCAACCCGTTCCAGACCATCCAGCGCGAGGACATCGGCCTGAAGCTCAACATCCGGCCGCAGATTTCCGAGGGCGGCACGGTCAAGCTCGACATCTACCAGGAGGTGTCCAGCATCGACGAGCAGACCTCGGGCGCGGCCGGCATCGTCACCAACAAGCGCGCGCTCGATACGAGCATCCTCGTGGACGACGGCCAGATCATGGTGCTGGGCGGGCTGATGGAAGACAGCGTCGCCAACGGCACCGAGGCCGTGCCCGGCCTGGGCTCGCTGCCGGTGCTGGGCAACCTGTTTCGCTACGACAAGCGCCAGCGCGTCAAGACCAACCTCATGGTGTTCCTGCGGCCCTACGTGATCCGCGACGCCAACGCCAGCCGCGGCCTCACGCTCGACCGCTACAACTTCATGCGCCTGCAGCAGGGCCGCGCGCGCCCGATGGCGCACGGCCTGCTGCCCGACAGCGGCGCACCGTTGCTGCCGCCGGCCGACGTGCCCAGCCTGCGCGCTCCGGGATCAGCGCCCGAGGTCGACCTGCGCCCCCAGAGCTGGGAGCACACGCGCGAGCAGCCACCGCCGCCCACCGCCACGGCCAGTGCGGTGCGCCAGGCACCGGCCGCTGCGCCGCCGCCACCCCCGACGCAGCGCTCGCGGCTGCCGACAGGCGTGACGGTCGAGTCCGACCCCGCCGCGCTGTACGGCGGCGCCAACGACAAGGTCACCGTGGTGCAGTTCGCCGATACGAAGACCGAGCAGGAGGCGCTGCGCATCGTGCAGCGCGTGCGTGTGAGCGGCATCGGCGCCTACATCGTCGGCGGCCCGGGCGGGGAGGGCGCGATGGTGCGCGTGGACGTGCCGCGCGAGCCGCAGGCCGTGGACAACGCGGTCGCCGTGCTGCGCGAGCTGGGCTACCGGCCCGAACGGGTGGTGATGCCATGAACACGGCCCGCACCGACACCGTCTTGCCCCAGGCCTGGGCCCGCAGCCAGCGCGTCGCGGTGCAGCGCGACGGCGAGGCGGCCTTCCTGGCGGTCAGCCCGCGCACGCCCGGCTGGGCCGTGGTCGAGGCGCGCCGGCTGCTGGGCGCGCTGCCGCTGCGGCAGGTGGGCGACGACGACATGGAGCGCCTGCTCGCCGAGCGCCAGGCCGAATCCGGCGACGCCGCCTCGGTGGTGGGCGCGGTGGAGCAGCAGGTCGACCTGGCGCGGCTGATGCAGGACATCCCGGCCGTCACCGACCTGCTCGACGCGCAGGACGATGCGCCCGTCATCCGCATGATCAACGCGCTGCTCACGCAGGCCGCGCGCGACGGCGCGAGCGACGTGCACCTCGAGTCCTTCGAGACCCATTCGGTGGTGCGCTTTCGCGTCGACGGCACGCTGCGCGACGTGGTGACGCCGCGCCGGGCGCTGCATGCGGCGCTGATCTCGCGCATCAAGATCATGTCGCAGCTCGACATCGCCGAAAAACGCCTGCCGCAGGACGGGCGCATCACGCTGCGCGTGGGCGGTCGGCCGATCGACGTGCGCGTGTCGACCGTGCCCACGGCGCACGGCGAGCGCGCCGTGCTGCGGCTGCTCGAGAAGGACGCCGGCCGGCTGCGGCTCGAACGGCTGGGCATGGCGCCCGACACGCTGGCCGAACTCACGCGGCTGGTGCGCCAGCCGCACGGCATCGTGCTGGTCACCGGCCCCACGGGCAGCGGCAAGACCACCACGCTGTACGCCGCGCTGGGCCAGCTCGACCTGGGCACCAGCAACATCCTCACCGTGGAAGACCCGGTGGAGTACGACCTGCCGGGCATCGGCCAGATTCCGGTGCACGCCAAGATCGGCATGACCTTCGGCGCGGCCCTGCGCGCCGCGCTGCGGCAGGACCCCGACAACCTCATGATCGGCGAGATCCGCGACCTGGAAACCGCGCAGATCGCCGTGCAGTCCTCGCTCACGGGCCACGGCGTGCTGGCCTCGCTGCACACCAACGACGCGGTGTCGGCCGTTACGCGCATGGCCGACATGGGCATCGAGCCCTTCCTGCTGTCGTCTTCGTTGCTGGGCGTGCTGGCGCAGCGGCTGGTGCGCTGCCTGTGCCCGGCCTGCAAGGCGCCGCGCGTGCAGGACGACGGCCGCACGGTCTACGTGCCCGTGGGCTGCGCGGCCTGCGGCCACTCGGGCTTCAAGGGGCGCACCGGCATCCACGAACTCTTCGTGGTGCACGACGACATCCGCCGCCTGATCCACGAAGGCGGCGACGAGCAGGCCATGCGCGCCGCCGCCGTGCGCCACGGCATGCGTTCGATGCGCGAGGACGGTCAGCGCTGGGTGCGCGAGGGCGTGACCACCGCCGAGGAAATCCTGCGCGTCACGCGCGACAGCTGATCTGCCATGGCACGGTTCCAGTACGAAGCGGCGAACGCGGCCGGCGAGGTGCAGCGCGGCGGCGCCGAGGGCGAGTCCGCGCGCTCCGTGCGCGCCCAGCTGCGCGAACGCGGCCTGACGCCGCTCGGCATCCGCGAACAGGCGGCCGGCGGCGGCGCGCTGGCCTGGCTGCAACCCAGGCTCGGTGCGGCCGACCTGTGCTGGGCCACGCGCGAACTCGCGAGCCTGCTGGGCGCACGCCTCACGCTCGAAGCCGCGCTCGTCGCCACCATCGAACAGGCCGAGCGCCGCCACGTGGCCGAAGCATTGGGCGCGGTCTGCGACGGCGTGCGCGCCGGCCTGCGGCTGGCCGATGCGCTCGGCGAACGGCCGCGCGACTTTCCACCGATCTACCGCGCACTCGTCAGCGCCGGCGAAGACTCGGGCGACCTCGCGCGCGTGATGGAGCGGCTGGCCGACTACCTCGAGAGCCGCGACACCCTGCGCGGCAAGGTGCTCACCGCCTTCATCTACCCGGCCATCGTCGGTTTCGTGTCGCTGTGCATCGTGGTCTTCCTGCTGGGCTATGTCGTGCCGCAGGTCATCGGCGCGTTCGCGCAGGCGCGCCAGGAGCTGCCGGCCATCACCCGCGTCATGCTGGCCGCGAGCGCCTTCGTGCGCGAGTGGGGCTGGCTCACGGCCGGCGTGTGCGCGGGCGCGGCAGTGGGGGCCCGCGCCGCGCTGCGCGATGCGGGACGGCGCCTGCGCTGGCATGCCCTCGTGCTGCGCCTGCCGCTGGTCGGGCGCTATGCGTTGGGCGTGGACACGGCGCGCTTCGCGTCCACGCTGGCGATCCTCATGGACGCGGGCGTGCCGCTGCTGCGCGGGCTCGAGGCCGCGCGCCAGACCCTGGGCAACGACTGGCTGCGCCGCTGCGTGCTCGAGGCCACGGGCCGCGTGAAGGAGGGCGCGCCCCTCGCGGCGGCGCTGAAGGCACAGAAGATTTTTCCGTCGAACCTCGTGCACCTGGTGGCCAGCGGCGAGAAGACGGGAGCGTTGGCGGCCATGTTCGAGCGCGCGGCGCAGAACCTCTCCCGAGATCTGGAGCGCCGCGCGATGCGCCTGACCACGCTGCTGGAGCCGCTGATGATCCTGGCCATGGGGGGCGTGGTCATGGCCATCGTGCTCGCGGTGCTCATGCCGATCATGGAAATCAACCAGATGGTGCGCTGAATGTTCGGGAGCTTGGCGCACGCCGGCGCCCCGTTTCGCACGCATTCACGGGTGCGTGTTCCCGAGCTTTTTTCGGGTGGCTGTCACCTCGCGAACGCACCATCGATCCTGTCGCTGCACAGGCGACACGAGTCAAATTTTCTGGTCCCTTCAAAGGAGTTTCCATGCGTGCAAAGTTCAAGTCGGTCGCCCTGTCGGCCGTGATGATGGCGGCCCTCGTGGCCGCCGGCGCCGCTTCCGCCCAGATCGCCGTCGGCGGTGGTGCGACCCTGCCCGAAGTGCTCTATGACGACATCCTGCCCAGCGGCGTCGGCTTCACCGACTTCAGCTACACCGGCACCGGCAGCGGCGCCGGCAAGACGGGCTTCGTCAGCAACAGCGCGACCGCCTTCCGCAACGAGTCCGTGAGTGGCACACCGGCCTGGGCCGCCGGTCAGTCGGTGCACTTCGCAGGCAGCGATTCCGCGCTGACCCAGGCGGAGTTCAACACCTATACCGCCAACGCCGCCGGTGCCACCGGCTGGGGCCCGATGATCCAGGTGCCCGCCGTGGCCACCTCGGTGCTCATCCCCTACAAGCGCGCCGGCATCGCCGACCTGAACCTGACCGACGCCAAGATGTGCGCCGTCTTCAGCAACAAGACCGGCGGCCAGACCTGGGGCCAGGTGCGCGGCACGGCCGACACGACGACCGTGAAGGTGGTCTACCGCACCGACAACAGCGGCACCACCGAGCTGCTGAGCCGCTACCTCGTGGCCGCTTGCCCGGGCGCCGGCTTCACGGTGTCGAACAACTTCGCCACGGTGGTGGGCGGTGCGCTCTCGCCGGCCAACGTCATCCCCACGCACTGGGTCGGCGTTGCCGGCAGCAGCGGCGTGTCGGGCGCCTTCGGTACCGACGGCCGCGTGGGCTACCTCAGCCCCGAGCCGAACTACACGGGCGCGAGCAACGCGGTCGTCGCGAAGATCAACAACGTGCTGCCGGTCGCCAGCTCGATCCGCAATGCGCTCGCCAAGCAGGTGCTTCCGAACGGCCCGGCGGCCAACCCGCTGAGCTGGGTGCCTGCCTACGTGATGCCGGCCGCCGGCACCGAGTACCCGATCTTCGGCACCACCAACCTGCTGTTGAACCAGTGCTACAAGGACGCCGCGATCCAGACCAAGGTCAAGAACCTGCTGACGGGCCTGACCGGCACGACCTACGACGCCAAGATCGAAACCGGCCCCAACTCGCACAACTTCGTGGTGCTCCCGAACGGCACGTCGCCGGGCACGCCGCCGGCCGCCAACAACAACTGGAAGGCCGTCATCGCCGCCAACTTCCTGAACGCTTCCAGCTCGCTGAGCATCGGCTACGCCAGCGTCTGCAACGGCAAGGGCCGCCCGTAAGTTGCTGATCGGTCCGGCCTGAGCGGGCCTTGCCCGTTCACCGACCCGGGGCCCCGTGGAGAGGCTGCGCTTCGGCGCGGCCGCTCCCGGGGCCTCTTCGCTGTTCGCGGCGGAGCAGAACGAATGAATGTCATGCGTGCGTCACCGTCGATCACTACCGTGACCACGGCCTTCCGCAGTCCCGAGGGCGCGGAAGAACGAAGTCACCCAGGAGCCTGTGCGTCCCACCGGTATGAGAGCGAACGCGGCATCGGTCCGTGCCCTGGCACTGATCGGGTGCCTGGCCTGGGGCGTGGGCGTGCAGGCGCAGCAGCCACCCGAGCCAGCCGCCAAGGCGGCATCGGCGGCACGCCGGGCGTTCGACATCGCACCGCAGCGGCTGGGCGATGCGCTCGATGTCTACAGCCGGATGACCGGCCTGGACATCCTGATCGACGGCGAGCATGCGCAGCGGCGGTCGGGCGCGGTGCGCGGCAGGCTGAGCGCGGCCGAGGCGCTCGACGCGATGCTGGCCGGCACGGGCATGGAGGCGCGCCATGCGAACGCGGGCTCGGTGGTGATCCGCGAGGCCGCCGCAGGGCCGAAGGAGGCGGGCCTGTCGCCGGAAGCGGCGGGCCTGGAGGGGTCGGGTTTCAACGAAGGGGATGTCTTGCATCAAGCCTATGCCGCACAGGTCCAGCACGCCTTGCGTGGTGCCCTGTGCGATACCACGCAGACGCGGCCGGGCAGCTACCGCCTCGCGCTGCAGCTGCACCTGGACGCGCGCGGCGCGGTGGACCGCTTTCGCCTGCTGAGCACCACCGGAGAACCCGACCGCGACGCCGCGGTGCGGCTCAAGGTGCAGAGGCTGTCGGTCGGCGCGCCACCGCCGCCGTCGCTGCCGCAACCGCTCGTGGTGTTGCTGTTGCCGGAAGGGCCGGGCGCGCGCACCGACTGCACGCCGCCGGTGGCGCCATGAGTGAAAGCCTGGCCTCCACGCTGCGCGCGCGCATGGTCGCGCGCTATGTCGAGCTGCGCGGCAAGCTCGAACGCATCGTCGGTTCGCGCGACGATGCGGCCGACGCCATGCAGGAAACCTGGCTGCGGCTCGCGGCCATGGGCGACGCGGGCACGGTGCACAACGCCGACGCCTACCTGCTGCGCATGGCCGCCAACATCGCGACCGACGGTTACCGCCGCGACAGCGTGCTGCTGGTGCGCGGCGAGATCGATGCGCTCGTTCACCTCGTGGACGAAACGAGCGACCCCGAGCGCATCGCCAGCGCGCGCAGCGACGTGCAGGCGCTGAGTGACGTGCTGGCGCGCATGCCGGTGCGGCGCCGCGAGATCCTCGTGGCCGCGCGGGTCGAGGGGCTGCTCAACAGCGAGATCGCGCTACGCTTCGAGGTGTCGCTGAGCACCGTCGAGAAAGAGCTGCGCGCGGCGCTGGACTACTGCAAGAAGCATTTGCCGGACGTGGACGCGGTGCAGCGCGGCCACTTTGCCGGGCCGAGACACAACTGATGATGAGCGCCATGTCTTCCCCCGATACCGAAACCGGCCAGCTGGAGCGCCAGGCGCGGGCCTGGTGGGCACGCCTGCATTCGGGCCAGGCCACGCGCGCCGATGCTGATGCGTTCAAGCAATGGGCCGCGTTGAGTGCCGCCCACGCGCAGGCCTGGCGCGAGCTGATGCGCGTGTGGTCCGCGCTCGATCCGCTGCTGGCCGAAGAAGCAGCACGACAGGCCGAAGCCGCACGCTCACGCACGCGGGCCTACCGCTTCTGGCCGGCGCTGTCGAACGCGCTGCATTCGCCGGGGCGCCGTGCTTTCCTTGGCGGTGCGGTCGCGGCCTCGGTGACCGCGGGCGTGCTCGCGGTCGATCCGCCGCTGGGCCTGTGGCCATCGGTCGGCGAGCTGACGGCCGACTACAGCACCGCGACCGGCGAGCAGCGGCAGGTGGCGCTGGGCGAGGGCGTCAGTGTGCGCATGAACACGCAGACGCAGATCAACCGCCTGCAGGGCGCGCGCGGATTGGCACTGGTCGCCGGCGAAGCCGAGATCGCGACCGCCGGCGAGGCCGAGCTGTTCGTCGAAGCCGGTGGCGGCCGGCTGCAGGCGCGCGGTGCGCGCTTCAACATCCGCCACACCGGGCCCGAGGTCTGCGTGACCTGTCTCGACGGCCGCGTGCTGGTGTCGGTGAACGGGCAGCAGCGTTCGGTCGAGGCGGGCCGGCAGGTGGTGTACGACCCCAGCGGGCTGCACGAGGTGGTGCGCGCCGACCTGGCGAACGTGAGCACCTGGGGCACGGGTGTGCTGTCGTTCGACGGCACGCCGCTGGCCGAGGTCATCGCGGAGATCAACCGCTACCGGCCGGGCCGGATCATCCTGCGCAACGAGGCGCTGGGCCGCGTGGCGGTGCGCATGCAGTTGTCGCTGCGCAGCATCGACAACGCGCTGGCGATGATCCGCGAGCTGTACGGCGCGAAGTTGCGCAGCCTGCCGGGCGGCATCGTGCTGCTGAGCTGAATTTCTGACACACCGCGAGCAACCTGCAAAAAGTTTACGGGTTGCATCGTGCAGGCTCGTCATGGGGTATGCAACCGACGCCTCATGACACCCGCCTGAGCGACGAAGCGCTGGCCTGGGTCGTGCGCCTGAACCGCCTGCATGGCAGCGAGGCCGAGGCACAAGCGCTTGCGGGCTGGTGTGCACGCAGCGCGGCGCATGCGCGGGCCTGGCGCGAGGCCTTCGCGCTGTGGCAGTTGCTGTTGCCCGCGGCCTGCCAGGCGCGGCCGTTGCCTGCCCCTCGATTCCCGTCGATCGCCCGCGCGGCGAACGACATCCATGTGTCCGCGCGCCGTCCGGGTTCCCGGGCGGCGTTCGATCCCGCCGTTTCTCCCTTCGCGCCGTTCCGCTCCCGCTCATCATGGTCCTGAATCCGCACGCCCATTCTTCGCGCCGACGCGCCGTTTCGACCGAGGGCGAGCTGCGCCTCACGCCGCTGGCGCGTGCGCTGGCCGTGGCACTGGCCACCGCGGGTGCGCTGGGCGTGGCCCAGGCACGGCAGGCCTTCAGCCCCGCCTGGTTCGCCGACAAGGGCGCGGCGCAGGCCGGCGCCGTCCAGAGCGGGCGCCTGCCGAACGGCATGCCGGCGTCGAGCCTCACGAACCCGGGGCTGCAACAGCAGCAGGCGAACGCGCAGCTGCAGCGTTCGATCAGCAACCTGAACCTCGCGGCACAGGCCATCGCGGCGCAACAGGCCGCGCAGGCGGCGGCGCGCGAGGCCGCGCGCAACACGCCGTCGTCGGTGCCCGACGGTCTCACCGAAGGCGGGCTCGCGGTCGACACCAACAGCCTCACGGCCGGCTGGCACAACGCCAACAGACCCGAACAGACGCCGTCGGCCGACGGTCGCACGCACGTGGCGATCCAGCAGACCGGCGACCGCGCGGTGCTGAACTGGGAGACCTTCAACGTCGGTCGCAACACCACGGTCGAGTTCCGCCAGCAGGCCGACTGGGCCGCGCTCAACCGCGTGAACGACCCGAAGGCACGGCCCTCGCAGATCCAGGGCCAGATCAAGGCCGACGGCACGGTGCTCATCGCCAACCGCAACGGCGTGGTGTTCAGCGGCACCAGCCAGACCGACACGCGCAACCTCGTGGCGGCCGCCGCGCACATCAGCGACGACCAGTTCAAGGCACGCGGCATCCACAGCACGCGCGCCGGCGAAGGCTATGCGCCGAGCTTCACCGATGCGCAGGGCGCGATAAAGGTCGAGGCGGGCGCGCAGCTCACCACGCGCACACCGGCCTCGGTGACGCAGGGCGGCGGCTACGTGCTGCTGATGGGCAAGGAGGTGCACAACGCCGGCACCGTCACCACGCCGCGCGGGCAGGCGCAGCTTGCGGCGGGCGACTTCTTCATCGTGCGCCCGGGCCAGGGCACGGCCGAGAACACCTTCTCGACCACGCGCGGCAACGAGGTGGCGCCGCAGTTCCTGCCCGACAGCACAGCGGGGCAGGTGAGCAACACCGGCCTGCTGCGTGCGCCCGAGGGCGACATCACGCTGGCCGGGCGCAAGGTGGTGCAGGACGGCGTGGCGCTGGCCACGACCACGGTCGACACGCGCGGCACGATCCATCTGCTGGCGTCGGCCGCCGATGCGAAGAGCAGCGTCACCGTCACCGGGCGCGCGCTGAACGCGGTGCTGCTCGACACGCAGGACGGCCGCACGGCGCTCGACAGCCAGCGCAGCGCACTCATCAACGAGTCGGCCAGGCAGGACGTGCTGCGCCGGGGCGCTGCATTGGGCGCGTTCGACAACCTCTCGCTGCTCAACGACCGGCGCGACCTGTCGCGCATCGAGATCGTCTCGGGCGGCGGCGTGCTGTTCGAAGGCGCGTCGACCACGCTCGCCACCGGTGGGCAGATCGCGGTGAGCGCGGGCCGCCAGGGCGGGCGCAGCACCGTGGCCGACGGTGCGCGGCTCGACGTATCGGGCGCTGTGGGCGTGCGCGTGGCCATGGCCTCGAACAACGTCGAGATCAACATCCAGGGCAACGAGCAGCGCGACGCACCGGTCAACCGCGACACCACGATGCTCAACAACAGCAACGTGTGGATCGACCGGCGCAAGCTCACGCGTGTGGCGGCAGGCACCGGCGGCTACGACGGCGAGCGCTGGTACACGGCGGGCGGCCTGCTGGAGGTGGGCGGCTACCTGGGCCTGCAGGGCCACGGCATCGGCGAATGGGCGGCGCAGGGCGGCCACGTGGTCTTCACGGGCGCCGAGGTGGTGACGCAGGCGGGATCGAACATCAACCTCTCGGGCGGCACGCTGGACGTGCAGACCGGCGTCATCCGCCAGAGCTGGCTCAAGGGCCGCGACGGGCGGCTGTACGAGGCGTCGAGCGCGCCGGCCGACATCGTCTACACCGGCGTCTACAAGGGCTTCGAAGACGAACACAAGCGCTGGGGCGACAAGACCACGGGCTACTTCTACAACCCGCTGATCGGCCCGCAGCAGCGGCTCGAGAACGGCTACACGGTGGGCCGCGACGCGGGCCGCCTCGAAGTGGCGACGGGCGCGGCGGTGCTGCGCGGCGACATCACGGCCACCGCCTACCAGGGGCCGGGGCAGGGCACGAAGAGTGACGCGGCACTAGACGGCTACGCGCAGTCGCACGCTGCGGCGGCCCGCGCGGGCCAGCTCACGCTCGGCAACGACCAGATCGTCGGCTTCAACGACGACCCCGCGAAGGGTGTGGTGGGCATCTTTCGCCAGCTGGTGCCGACGCTCGATCGCATCGTGTTCGCAGACGGTGCGGCGGGCGCCGACACGGCCAGGCTCGGGGCCGGCGACCCGCTGCCCGCCGCCGACAAGGAGGCGCTGCGCCTGGACAGCCGGCAGCTCAGCGGCTTCGGCCTGGGCGCGCTCGTGGCCGTGGCCGGCAAGGAGGTCGTGGTGGACGGCGCGCTGGGTGTGGCACCGGGCGGGCGCATCGCGCTGCACGCGACGACGGTGGCGGTGCGCGGCGACCTGACGGCGCGCGGCGGCCAGATCATGCTGGGCAACGTGGTACGCAGCGCCAGCAACGTCGGGGGACCGGGCGACGTCAACCTGCCGCTGGCCGAGGGCACGCTGCCCGAGACCATCGGCGTGCGCGTCGCGCCCGGCGTGACGCTCGATGCGCGCGGGCTGTGGAGCAACCTGCAGATGGACCCGTCGGGCAGCAGCGGCCTGCCGTACCTCGACGGCGGCGCGGTGCGCATCCGCACCACGGGCGCGATCGACCTGGCTGCGGGTTCACTGATCGATGTGTCGTCGGGCGGCGCGGTGCTGGCCAACGGCAAGACCCGCGGTGGGCGCGGCGGCGATGTGGACCTGCTGGCGGACAGCAACACCTCGGTGGCGACCCACGGCCTGCTGCATGCGGATGGCGACATCCGGGGCTACGGCGTGAGCGGTGGCGGCACCTTGCGGATGGCGTCGGGCACGGGGGTGGTGATCGGCGGCGAAGCGCTCGGCGAGCGCGCGGCCACCGACCTGATCCTGCTGGAGGACTACCAGGTGAAGGCGGGCAGCATCCTGCCGGTTGATTACCACTACCAGCGCACACGGGCGCTTCCGGGAGAAACGCTGGGATCGTCGCCGTTCTTCGATGATGGCGAGAAAGCCGTCACCATCGCAGCGGATTGGACGTTGCCTCGTCCGAAGAGTACGCGAGGCAGTTATGCGATCACGGCCATCGTGAATGGCGCGTCGACGACCTTTCGCTCCTGGGGCACGGACGAAGGCCAGGAGCCTGTCACGGTGCCTGCGGGTGCGAGGATCGTGTGGATGTCCAGCGTCGAGGAGTTTCCTATCTCTTTCGTCGTTCCCGCTGCGGTCTTCCCGAACGGGTTGAGCATCACGGCCCAACCGACGACTGTCCACGCAGGCCAGGTAGCCCCTGCCGACTTCACCATTGCGAGCGGCACCCGGGTGGCGGCCGGCACCGTGTTCAACCGGCCCGTCACGGCCCTCGCGCAGATCGGCATCGACAGCGGCATCCTCCGGTCAGGCTTCTCGCGCTACGACATCAACGGACACCTCGGGCTGGTCGTGGCCGATGGCGCGAAGCTCGATGTGCGCATGCCGGTCTACCGCTTTGCGCCCGATGCGAAGACCGTCGCAGGCGGCAGCGAGCCCGAGCGCGCACTCGCGTTGTGGATGCCGCCGCTGTGGACCGAAGACCCGGTGCGCGGCGTGCTCACGCAGCGCGGCGGCGCGAGCCTGCAGTTGCAGGCGCTCGTGGACAACGGCGTGGCCACGGTGTCGCGGGCGCCGGTCGATGTGCGCCCGGGTGCGGAGATCACGGTCGATGCGGGTCAGTCCATCGGCCTGCGCGGCCGGGAGATCACGGTCGACGGCCTGCTGCGCGCGCCGGGCGGCACCATCAGCGTGGAGGGCAGCGGATTGCCCGGCAGTGGGCAGGCGGGCAGTCCGGGCCAACCCGGGCTGGTGTGGATCGGCGAGCGCGCCGTGCTCGACGCCTCGGCGCGGGCCGCGGTGGCCTACGACAACTTCGGGCGGGCCTACGGGCAAGTGCCCGACGGCGGCACGATCCGCATCGGTGGCGCATTCGATTGGGAGCAGACCGGGCTGACCCAGGCGCCCGAAGCCTTCGTCGTCATTCGCCCGGGCGCGCTGCTCGATGCGTCGGGCACGCGTGCCGACCTCGATCCGGGCGCGGGCGGGCCGCGCGGCATGACCTCGCCGGTGCCGGTGGCGAGCAACGGCGGCACCATCGTCCTCTCGTCGAGCCAGGGCCTCTACCTGGACGGCACGCTGCGCGCGGCCGCCGGGGGGACGGGCGCCGCGGGCGGCACGCTGGCACTGGCGCTCGAGTCGGCGATCTACCCGACCGTGCTCACGACAGGCGAACTCCTGCGTCATCGCGAAATGGTGCTGGCCCAGACGCAGGGCGACAGCCCGCTCGTGGCGGCGACTTCGCGCTTCGACGCACGACAACTCCTGCGCACGGGCACGGGCCGGATCGGTGTCGATCGCATCGAGGCCGGAGGCTTCGACAACCTCTCGCTGCTGGTTCATGGTCCGTTGAGCTTCGATGGCAACGTCGCACTGAACCTGGGACAGAGCCTGCGCCTGTACGCGGCTTCGTACGCGCACAGCGACGCAGCGGCGGCAGGGTCTTCGGTGTCGCTGAGTGCGCCTTATGTCCGGCTGGCGGGGGTGCGCAGGCCGAAGGTCCCCGATGACTCGACCATGCCCGAGGCCGGCTGGGCGCAAGGGCCGTCCACGCAGGTGCCCGACGGCACCTTCGCGGTCGCCGGCGACCTGATCGACGTGCGCGACCGCGTTGGCTTCGGTGCACGAGCGACAGTCGAGTTGCGCACCTCGAACTACGCGATGGACCGGCGCGGATTCGCAGCCGTCGAACTCACGAGCCGCGGCGACATCCGTCTTCTGGGCGGCATGGGGAGCGAGGGGCTCACCGACATCACGACGGAGCTGGCAACCGCCGGCAACCTGGCATTGACCGCCGCGCAGGTGTACCCGGCCACGGATGCCAGTGCCCGGATCCTGGCAGGCGTGATGCCACGGGACCCGGCTTCCGGCGAGACGCCGCGCTACGCCGAGGGCAGCGTGCTGGCGATCCGCCGCCACGGTGACGGCGAGGTCGCGACGCCGTACTCGGCGTTCGGCAGCCTGCGGCTCGGCGCCGAGACCATCGAGCAGGGGGGCATCCTGCGTGCCCCGCTGGGACGCCTTCAACTGGGCTCCAGCTTCACAGGCGAGGTGGCTGAGCGGGTGACGCTGCTGGCGGGCAGCGAAACCTCGGTGAGCGGTGCGGGACTGCAGATGCCCTATGGCGGCACGGTCGACGGCCTGAGTTATCGCTACGGCGGACAGGCCGTGACGCCGGTCGGCGCGGGCGGAATGGAAGGCTCTGCGGCCGTCCGGCGCGGCATCGGCTTCAACGCCCGCCATGTCGACGCGCAGGCCGGTTCGCTGCTCGACCTGTCGGGTGGCGGCACGCTGTCGGGCGCCGGCTTCACCACCGGCCGGGGCGGCTCGGTCGACGTGCTGGCCACGCCGCTCGCGAACGCGAACCCCTTCAACGCCTACAGCGACCGCCGCAGCGGCGTGTACGCCATCGTGCCCGGCAGCGCGGCCCGCTATGCGCCGGTGGCGCCCGAGGCGGGCTTCGGCGCACCGGCGGTGGGGCAGCAGGTCACCCTTCCGGCCGGCGTACCGGGCCTGCCGGCCGGCACCTACACGCTGATGCCCTCGACCTATGCGTTGCTGCCCGGTGCCTTCCGCGTGGAGATCGGCGCGGGCGACCGCATCGGCCTGTCGGGCGTGACCGGCGTGGGCAACGGCTCGTATGTCGCGCCCGGCTACCTGGGCGTGGCCCACACCGCGATCCGCGAGACGCTGCCGAACCGCCTGGTGCTCACGCCGGGCACGCAGGTGCGTGCGCATTCGAGCTACCGCGAGACCGACTACAACACGTTCATGCGCGCGGACGCGGCGCGCCAGGGTTTTGCGCGCGGCATGCTCACGGTCGACGCGAAGACGCTGGACGTCTTCCTGGCCAAGCCCACCGACAGCGACACGAACCGCCTGGGCTTTACCTTCGACGGCCAGGTGCGCCTGGATGCGGCGCCCGGCACCGACGGCTTCGGCGGCACCGTGAACGTGCGCGGCCTGGGCGAGGTGCTGGCGGCGGGGCAGACGGCCGCCACCGACCTGGCCGGTTCGTCGGTGCGGGCCGACGAACTCAGCAAGCTGCATGCACCACGGTTGGTGCTCAATGGCGGCATCTTCGTCGAGTACGGCCAGAAAGGACGACTGGCCACGATCGGCGGCGATGGCAGCCTGGTGGTGCGCAGCGGCGCGCGCCTGTCGGCGGGCGACATCGTGCTGGCGAGCAGCCCTGGCTTCGTGGGTGAACAGCAGATCGTCATCGAGGAAGGCGCCTCGCTCAACACCCTGGGCCAGAAGGCCTCGGGTTTCGATTCGAGCGCGGGCTATGTGTTCACGGGCATGTCGGTGCTGGCGCTGTCGAACGGCTGGTTGAACCTGCAATTGGGTACGCCGCCGGCCGATGTGCCGTATTCCGTCGGCCTCCATGTCGGCCAGTGCGTGACGGCCTCATGCAGCGGCACCACGCAGCTGGTGTCCGAGGGCACGCTGGCCATCGCCACGAACGGTGCGCTGACGCTGGCCGACAACGTGTCCTACGGCACGCGCAACCTGTCGCTCGCAGTCGCGGCGGTCAACCTCGGCGAGGACGCCGCCATTGCCACCGCAGGCGCCAACGGCCGCCTGCCGCTGGGCCTGGCGCTGAACCAGGCACGGCTGGACCGCCTGCTGGCGGGCAACACCGCCATCGGCGCGCCGGCGCTGGAGACCCTGATCCTCAACGCGCGCGACGCCGTGAACATTTTCGGCGCCGTGAAGCTCGACGCCAGCGGCCTCGACCGGCTGGTGTTCGGCACGCCGGCGATCCACGGCTACGGCGGGGCAGGCGACGTGGCCGCGATCCGTGCGGGCGAGTTCGTCTGGTCCGGCTCCAGCGCCGTGCCCGGTGCGGCCATGGCCGACCTGCTGGGTGCGGGCACGCTCGACATCGGCGCCCGCACCATCGTGCTGGGCCACGGCCCGTATGCACAGCCCAGCGGCCAGGCGACCGATGCGCGCCTGGCGCTGGGCTTTGCCGACGTGAAGCTGAACGCCAGCGAACGCGTCACTTCGAGCGGTCGCGGCACGCTCGCGGTGCACCAGCGCCAGGGCGCCTACACGCCGGGCGAGGGCTATGCCTACGAAGGCGGCAACCTCGCGGTGGTGGCGCCGGTGCTCACGGGGCAGGCGGCCTCGACGATGCGCATCACCGCGGGCGGCGACATCACCGTGGCCGTGCCCGAGGGCGTGGCGCCCGGCACGAGCGACGCGCTGGGCGCGACACTGGAACTCAGGGGGAAGCGCGTCGGGCTGGAGGGCAGCATCGTGCTGCCCTCCGGCCGGCTGGTGCTGGCGGCGACGGACAACATCACGCTCGGCGCGGCCTCGCGCATCGACCTGTCGGGCCGCACCGTGACGCTGTTCGACGTGGTGAAAGACAGCGCCGGCGGCGAGCTGCTGATGACCAGCGCGGCCGGCCACATCACGCAGGCGGCGGGCGGCCTCATCGATGTGTCGGCGCACCGGCAGCGCGGCGGCACGATCGAGGCCGTGGCGCTGGGCGAGGGTGCCGGCCATGTCGCGCTCGACGGCGCGCTGCGCGGCGCCACCAGCGGCAGCTACGACGCGGGTGGCACGCTGGTGCCCTACGACGCGGGCGAGCTGACCGTGCGCGCCCGGACCCTGTCCGACTTCGCGGGCCTGAACCAGCGGCTCAACGAAGGCGGCGTGTTCGGTGCGCGGCGCTTCCAGATCAAGCAGGGCGACCTCGTGGTGGGCGACGGGGTGAAGGCGCGCGAGGTGGCCATTGCGCTCGACGGCGGCAGCCTGCGCGTGGACGGACGCATCGACGCGAGCGGCGTGCAGGTCGGCACCATCCGGCTCGCCGCCGCGGGCGACCTGCGCGTGAACGGCACGCTGGACGCACACGGCACGGGCCTGCGCGTGGACAGCGCGGGCCGCATCATCGACAGCCCGAACCGCGCCGTGATCGACCTCACGAGCCGCGACGGCACGCTCACGCTGGGCAGCGGCGCACGCATCGACCTGCGCGCCGGCACCGACGTGGCCATGGGCACCCGCGCCGGGCAGAACGATGGCCGCGCGCGCGGCACGCTCGACCTCAATGCACCACGCATCGGCGCGGACGACGTGGCCGTGGCGGTCGAGGGCACGCCCGCCATTGCGGGCGCGAAGACCATCGCGGTGAATGCCTTCCGCACCTACGACGACGCGCCGCTGGCCACGACGCCCGACGTGACGGGCCACCGGCCGCAACTGATCACGCAGGATTTCCTCATCGAGATCGACCGCCACAGCGTCGACTTCATCAACAAGGCGCTGGGCAACGCCTCGCTGTCGGCGCGCCTCGCAGGCCTGGGCAGCTACCACCTGCGCCCGGGCGTGGAGATCGTGAGCGACCGGATCAACAACCCGAACGGCGACCTCACGGTGGACGGCGACCTCGACCTCTCGGGCTACCGCTACGGCCCCTCGGCCGATCGCAGCGATCCGGCGCGGCGCGGCTTCGGCGAGCCCGGCAAGCTGGTGATCCGCGCGGCCGGCGCACTCAACGTGCACGGCAGCATCAACGACGGCTTCGCGCCACCGCCGGCCACGCCGGACGACGTGGGCTGGATGCTCGGCGAAGGGCGTTACGCCGGCGGCGACGTCGTCGTGCCCATCGACGGCGTGACGCTCGACACCGGCACCCGCTTCCCCGCGGGCGCCACCCTCAACTACAGCGTGGCCGTGAACCCCACCACGCTGCCCGCCGGCACGGTGCTGCCCGTGGATGCGGTGCTGCAAGCGCCGTGGAGCCTGCCGGCCGGCACCGTGGTCGCGGCCAACATCTACGGCCCCGACGGTTCCCTGGCCCATGCCGCCGGCGCGGTGCTGGCGACCGCCGTGACGCTGCCGCCCCAGACGCGGCTGAGCGCCGGCACCGCGCTGCGCACGGCGGCCTCGGTGGGCGCACTCACCTGGCCCAAGGGCGTGGAGCTGCCGGTAGAGATGACCATGGCCGGCCCGCTGCAACTCGCGCGCGGTGCGCTGATTCCGTCGAACACCTCGCTGGAACTGCCCGGCAACACGCCGGTGCAGCTGCGGCCCCTGGGCGACGGCAGTGTGCAGGGGCGCAACTGGGCGATCGCCCCGATGCTCGGCGACGGCGCCACTTCGTGGGACCTGCAGCTGGTGGCGGGCGCCGACCTCGGCGCGGCCGACCGCCGGGCAACGCGGCCGGATTCGCGCGCGGCGCTGCAGCTGGCCGATGCGCACAGCGTGCTGAAGTTCAGGGTCGAAACGCCCGGTGGCATGGTCTGGGCGCCGGGCAACTGGTTCGGCCATCCACCCGGCACACCGGTATCACCCGATGAACTTTTCTGGTGCGACGTCAGTGCAGAGCAATGCATGCCCGGCGGTGGCGGCGATCCGGTCGCGATCGGATCGCCGGGCACTACAGCCGCCTTCAGCGTGCTGCGCACCGGCACCGGCGACCTGGAGTTGCTGGCCGCGGGCGACCTGCGGATGCGTTCGCCCTTCGGCGTGTACACGGCGGGCACGGCCACCGCGACCGAGGCGGGCCACAACCGCCCGCGCGGCAGCGGCACCGACGGCCTGCTGGGGCCGCAGTCGCCGCTGACCGACTACAACGGCGCGCTCTCGGCCTACCGTGCGTGGTACCCCGACCAGGGCGGCAACCTGCTGATCGCGGCAGGTGGCGACCTCGTGGGCCACATCGTCTCCGATGAACGCTCGAGCGTGCTGGCCGGCAACTGGCTCTGGCGGCAAGGCTCGGGCACGGCGGGCATCGACAGCCCGATCCCGAGCGCATGGTGGATCAACTTCGGCGCCTACATCGGCGGCATCGCCACGCCTGGCACGTTCACACCGCCGACGCTGGCCGGCTTCACCGGTTTCGGCACGCTGGGCGGCGGCAACCTGAGCGTGCGTGTCGCTGGAGATGCAGGGGCCATCGCACCGCGCACGCCGCAGCCACTGGTGAACTCGCAGGACAGACCCAGCAGCGGCGGGCTCGTGCTCGCCGTGGCGAGCACCGGCCGCGTCGGCGCGGATGGTGCCCTGACCCTCACAGGCGGCGGCGACATCGACATACGCGTGGCCGGCGCCCTGAACCCGCACCGCGCGCTCAACGGGGGCGCGGAGAACCTCGTGCTCACCGGCGCCATCGCCAACCTGCGCGGCAGCACTGACGTGCGCGCGGCGTCGATCGGCAGCCTGGGCCTGCAGTACCTGTCGAGCAACTTCAACCTGAGCGACCCGATCGACACGCGCGCCATCGACCCCTTCAACCCGACCTTTGCCGATGCGCGCGGCGGCATCAACCTGCTGCCGGGCGACGCGACGATGCGCCTGAGCACGCGCGGCGACCTGGTGCTCGGCGCCGCGGCCGACCCCGGGCGCGTGCCCACGCCCAACAACTCGCCCTTCCGCCTCGGCGGCACCGGCTACGACGGAGGCGGGCAGGGCTGGTTCAGCCTGTGGAGCGACCGCAGCGCGATCGACTTGCTGTCGGCGGGTGGGCACCTGACGCCCGTGATGGCACGCCGGGACAGCGCCGACTCGACACTGAAGACCACCTCGCCGGACGCATGGATCGTCTATCCGGGCATCTTTCACGCCGCCGCGTTGACGGGGAACATCTACGCCGGCTATGCGGCGCTGCCGCAAGCACGGTACTACCCCGTGGCACTGAGCTACGGGCTGACCCTGGCGCCTTCCGCACGCGGCGAATTCGAGATGCTGTCGGGCGGTTCGATCTACGCGGGCCAACTCGGCATGGGCATGTCGGGCACCGGCACGCCGCTGCCGACGCCGTTCAATCCCGCATTCGTTGGACTTTTCGAAGACCAGTTCATCCGCGAAATTCGTGTCTCCAACGTCTCGCCCATGAGTCCGACGATGCTCACTGGGGGATTCAACAGGACTTCGCTGTTTGCCTTCGGCCCGAACACGGCAGCGCAGCCGCTGGCCCGCGACGTGGCAGCACCGCCCGTTCGCTTCTATGCGGCCAGCGGTGACATTGTCGGCCTGCGCACTGGCGCAACCCTGACCCTGCCCGACGGCAGCGCGACCTGGTACCAGGCCGCCGGCCCGGTCTGGATCAAGGCCGGCCGGGACATCGTCAACACTGGCGATGCGCCGGGCGCGTTCTGGGGGGAGGTTCCGACCGAGCTCCCGAACATGCGTTCGCGCGGCAACCTCATCGTCCACCAGCGCCCCACCGACGTCTCGGTGATCTCCGCCGGCCGCGACATCCTCTATGCCAACGTCGACATCGCCGGCCCCGGCACGCTCGAAGTCTCGGCGGGCCGGCACCTGCGGCAGGAAGACCGCGGCGGCATCACCTCGATCGGTCCCATCGTGCCTGGCGACACGCGGCCCGGCGCGTCGGTGGCGCTCATGGCCGGCGTGGGCGCGCAGGCGGCGACGCAGGGGCTGGACATGGCGCCGATTCGCGCGCGCTACCTCGACCCGTCGAACCGCGCCGAAACCGGCACGCCGCTGGCGCAGCAGCCGGGCAAGGCCGCGAAGACCTACGAGGCCGAACTGGCCGCCTGGCTGAAGGCGCGCTACGGCTTCGACGCCGGCACCACCGCGCAGGCGCTCGCGTACTTCGACGCACTGGCCCCGGCGCAGCAGCGCATCTTCCTGCGCGAGGTGTACTACGCCGAGCTGCGCGAAGGCGGGCGCGAGTACAACGACGCGGACGGTCCGCGCCAGGGCAGCTACCTGCGCGGGCGCGAGATGATCGCCGCGCTGTTCCCGATGCGCGCGGCGCTCGACGGCGACATCACCATGTTCGGCGGCTCGGGCGTGCGCACGCAGTTCGGCGGCGACATCGACATGCTCGCGCCGGGCGGCAGCATCATCCTGGGCGTGCAGGGCGCGGTGCCGCCGGCCACCTCGGGCGTGCTGACGCAGGGGCAGGGCAACATCCGCTTCTTCAGCGAGGGCAGCCTGCTGCTCGGGCTGTCGCGCATCATGACCACCTTCGGCGGCGACATCCTCGCGTGGTCGGAGAAGGGCGACATCAACGCCGGGCGCGGCGCCAAGACCACGGTGGTGTTCACGCCGCCCAAGCGCGTGTACGACAACGTCGGCAACGTCGAGGTGTCGCCGCAGGCCCCGAGCTCGGGCGCGGGCTTCGCGACGCTGGCGCCCATCGCCGAAGTGCCGCCGGGCGACGTCGACCTGATCGCGCCGCTGGGCACCATCGACGCGGGCGAGGCGGGCATCCGCGTGTCGGGCAACGTCAACGTGGCCGCGTTGCAGGTGGTGAACGCGGCCAACATCCAGGTCAAGGGCGAATCGGCCGGGCTGCCGGTGGTGGCCTCGGTGAACGTGGGCGCGCTGACCAACGCCAGCGCCGCCGCCGCGCAGGCCGGCATGGCGGCGCAGGACGCGATGCAGCGCGAACGCGCGGCGGCGCGCCAGGCGCTGCCGTCGGTGTTCACCGTGCGCGTGCTGGGCTTCGGCAACGAGCCTGCGAGCGGGGGTGCCGGCAACGGCGCGCAGGCGCCAGTCGACAGCGCCAAGGCGACCACCACCGCCGCAACCTACAACCCGCGCAGCGTGATCCGCGTGCTTGGCGGCGGCGGCAGCCTGCCGCCGGCGATGAGCCGGCAACTGACGGACGAGGAGCGCGCCAACCTGCAACGCTGAACGACCCGTCGAGCCCGCGCCCCGCACGACGGGCGCCCGTGTTCCTTCCCTTGTTGTCCCAGGCCTGGCCGTTGCCGCCACCGGAGAGTCCGGGGCGGCGCGACGGGCGCTCAGCGAAACCGACCATGACTCCCCATCCTCACGCCTTGCGACGCGCCCCGGACCGGTTCTCCTCGATGCGACCTTCGGTCTGGCGCCTGATCGACGACCGGGTTGCGCTGCCTGCGCTGCGCCCGGCCCCGCGGCCGGTGGCGGCGCCGACGCCGGGCGTGCAGCTGCAGCAGCACCTCGTGGCGCAGTACGCGCCGCTGCAACGGCGCCTCGAACGGCAGCTCGGCTGCGCGGACCTGGCCAGCGAATGCCTGCACGAGGCCTGGCTGCGGCTGGGCGAATGCACGCTGCAGGAGGTGCCCGCCAACCCCGACGCCTACGTGTACCGCGTGGCCTCCAACCTCGCGATGGACCGCATCCGCGCACGCAAGCGCTGGCAGGGCCTGAGCGCGGAAGGCGCCGACCTGGAGGCGATGGCCGACCCGCGCCCCGGCCCGGCGCAGATCGCGCAGGCGCGCTCGGACGTCGCCGCCGTCGACCGCGCCATGGCGCGCCTGCCGCAGCGCCATCGTTCGGTGCTGCTGGCGCTGCGCTGGCACGAGATGTCGCGCCAGGACGTGGCCCGGCGCCAGGGCACGACGGCGCGGCGGGTCGACACCACGCTGCGGCAGGCGCTGGCCGAATTGCGCCGCGACGGCTCGGCAACGTGAAGGGAGCGAACGAGATGAAGTGGATGTCGCCGTTGCGGGTCACCATGCAGGAGCTCGATGCCCGGCTCTCGAAGATCGTCGAACGCGCGCGCGAAGGCCCCGTGGCGGTCAACCGCTACGGCTCGCCCTGGGTCTGGATCGTGAGCCACCAGGCCTGGGTGCAGGCCGACAACCTGCGCGCGCTGGTGCCGCAGAGCCACCCGCTGGTGGCGCTGCGCGACCAGGTGGAAGACACGCTGCGCTGCGAACGCACGCTGCTGGCCGAGCTGGAGCGCCAGCACGGCGGCACGGTCGATGCCGCGACGCTGTTCAAGAGCCTGATGCTGCAGATCATCTATTCGCTCGAAGACGCGCAGAAGGTGCACGAGAGCCTGGCCTACAACATGCTCTTTCGCTGGTTCGTGGGCTTCGAGCGCTTTGCCGACGAGCTGCCCGCGCGCGCGGCCTTTGCGCGCGAGCTCGAAGCCTTCGGCGGCGATCCGCGTGCGGTGCGTGTCGTGACGCGGGCGCTGTCGGGCGCCTTCCTGCCGGAGTCGGGCGACGGCGATTTCCGCGTCAACCGCGGGCTGCTGCATGCGCTGTCGAACTGGGCCTCGGCGCCGGATGCGCGCCCGCGCGAAACGGCGCCCTGAGCGCCGCGAAGGTTCAGGGCGCGACGCGCATGATGCCGGGCGCCGTGGGCAGCATCGGCGCGGCGATGCGCAGCGAGGTGCCGGCCTTGTCGACCGTCACCGCGTCGGCCTCGATGCCCGCCAGCGTGAGCGCGCGGCCCAGCGCATCGCCGACCCGGTAGGGCTGCGGCGCGCCGTCGTTCACCGACAGCACGGCCACGCCGGCCTGGCCCGCGCCCGTGATCAAGCCCTTGACCGCGATGTTCGCGCGGACCTCGCCGGGCCCGAACCAGGCGGCGAGCGCATCGGCCGTGGGATCGGCGACGACGGCCTGCGTGGGCGCGGCGCGCACCGGCGGCGCGGCCGGCGTGAGCAGCCGGGCCCAGGTCACGACACCGGCCACGACCAGCGACAGGCCCGCGGCATGAACGAGAAGGCGGGCGGAAGGTGGCGTGAAGGGGCGCATGGTGAAGGGCGGTCAGCGGGCCGCGAGGGCGGCGGGCACCCCCTGTGTCTATCACGCGGGCGTTGGGGTTTCGTGTCAGCACGGCGTTTCATCGCGGCATCACGCAGCCTGCCTAGCATCGGCCGCATGGCGTGTTTCCACGACGGGATGACGAACCGCATGCGACAACGCGCAGGCGGGGAGTGCGGCTTCTCGCTGATCGAACTCATGATCGTGCTGGTCATCGTCGGCATCGCCACCGCTGCGATCAGCCTGGGCATCGCGCCCGACCCCGCGCAGGAACTGCGGCGCGACGCGCGCGAGCTGGTGCGGCACCTGGCCGTGGCGCAGAACGAGGTGCGCGTGGACGGCCGCACGATCGCGTGGCAGGCCGATGCCGAGGGCTACCGCTTTGCGCGCGGCACCTGGGTGCAACGGGGCGGCAGCGCGATCCCGCAGGTGACGACGCTCGGCGCGCTCGACACCTTCGCGGCCGACGACGAACTGCGTCCGCGCGGCTGGCGCGTGGGGCCGGTCGAGGTCGTGCCGGCGGGGCCGGTCGTGCTCACGTCGGAGCCCGTGGGCGCGAGCTGGCAGCGCGAACTGCGGCATGGTGCGGCCACGGTGACGGTGACGCGGGATGCGTCCGGGGCGTTTCATGTGCGCTAAGAACCGCGGCTTCACGCTGATCGAAATCTTGATTGCGCTGACCATCGTGAGCATCGCGCTGGCCGCGATCGTTCGCGCCTCGAGCCTCACCATCGGCAACCTCGGCCTGCTGGAGCGGCAGTCGCTGGCGATGCTGTCGGCGGGGAACCAATTGGCGGAGCTGCAGCTGGGCGGTGTGCCCGGGGCGCCGGGCGTGTCGCGCAGCGACTGCCCGCAGGGCGGCATCCGCTTCGTCTGCCGGCTGGAGGTCGGGACCGTGGTCGATGGCTTGCGGCCCGTGCGTGTGCAGGTCTACGCGGCCGACGACGAAGACCGCCTGCTGGCCACGCTGCACACGCGCAGCGCGCCACCATGAAGCGCACGCAACGCGGCTTCACGCTGGTCGAGGTGATGATCGCCATCGCGCTCATGGCCGTGCTCGCCGTGATGGCCTGGCGCGGCCTGGACAGCGTGAGCCGTGCGAACGACCAGCTCGAAGACCGCACCGAGCGCGTGGCCCGGCTGCTGCGCGCGCTGGACCAGTTCGAGCGCGACGTGGCTTTGCGCGCAACCACCGAGCTGCCGGCGCCGGCGGCTGCAGCGGCGAATCCGTCGGCCGCCATGCCGTTGCTGCCGGTGGCGATGCAGGCGCGCCAGCCGAACGGCGCGCCGTTCGTGGTCGAGATCGTGCGCACCGCACCGGCCGCGCCCGGGCAGTGGCAGCGCGTGCAATGGTGGGTGCGCGGCGATGTGCTCTACCGCGCGGCGGGGCCCGTGTCGGCCGTGTTCCCGTTGCAGGCGCCACAGCCTGCGGACCGGGTGGCGGTGCTCGACGGTGTCGCCACCTTCCAGCTGCGCGCCTGGGAGCCCGGCCTGGGCTGGCGCCGCCTGCCGGGCGTGGCGCCGGCGCGCGCACCGGCCACGGGGGTGGAACTGCTGCTGGCGGTGTCGGCGGGCAACGACGCCGCACCGCGGCCGTTCCGGCGCGTGCTGGCGTTCTGAACTGCGTCAGGCCTCAGGTGTGCGCAGCCGCGGCTCCCAGTCTTCGACGCGCCCCGCATCCACCCGCTTGCGAAACGTGGCGCGCCAGCGCTCGGCCAACGCGGGCAGGGCGGCGGCCCGTTCCCATTCGGGCGCGAAGCGCGCGTCGCGCGAGAACAGCAGCGCGATGAGGCGCGACAGCGGCCAGTCCGGGTGCGGGCGTTCCACGCGCGTGGCCATCGCGCCAGACCGCACCCAGCCGGGCTCGAGCACGCGGTAGTACCAGCCCGTGCAGCCGCGCGCCTGCATCTCGCGCGCCATGCCGGGCCTGCCGAAGTGGGCATCGAGCTTCCAGCAGGGCTGGCGGCCCTGCGACACCTGCACCCGCGCGTCGCCCAGTTGCACCACGTCGCCGATGCACACGGTCGATTCGTTCCAGCCCGTGGTCGAGATGTTCTCGCCGAAGGCGCCCGCGTGCGCCAGCAGTTCGGTGCGGTGGCCGCCCGCCGCCCAGCCGTCGTAGTGCTCGCGCGGGTAGTGGTGCACGGCCTTCTCGACGCCGCCGTGGATGCGCAGGTCGGCCTGCGCATCGCCCTGCAGGCCGGTGGACGACAGCCACAGCGCATCGGCCGTCGGCGTCTTGCGGATGCCGCTGCGCGTGCGGCCGTCGGGCAGCAGGGCCACGGGGCCGACCAGCAGTGCATCGATGGGCAGGGTGGGCTGCGTCATGCGAGCTGGTCCAGCCACGCGGTCAGCATGCGCGTTGCAGCATCGGAGCGCTTGTTGGCCAACACGGCGCTGCGGGCGCGCAGCGCGGGAATGTCGACGCCGGCCGTGGCCAGTTCGTGGTGGTGCCCGATGAGCCAGGGTTCGATGCGCGCGGGGTCGGCCTCGGGGTGGAACTGCAGCGCGAGCGCATGGCGGCCGTGGCTGAAGGCCTGGTGCGGTGTGCGCGCGGTGCTCGCCAGCAGTTCGGCGCCGGGCGGCAGGTCGAAGGTGTCGCCGTGCCAGTGCAGCACGGGTTCGCCGTCCAGCGCCGCGAGGCACGAGGCCCGGCCCGCCGCGCTCAGGTCGACGGGCGCCCAGCCGATCTCCGTGTGCCCCGACGGGTACACGCGCGCGCCGAGCGCACGGGCCATGAGCTGCGCGCCCAGGCACAGGCCCAGCGTGGGCCGCTGCAGCGCCAGCCGTTCGCGCAGGCCGGCGATCTCCTCGGCGAGCCAGGGGTAGGTCGCCGTGTCGTACGCCCCGATGGGGCCACCGAGCACCAGCACGAGGTCGGCGTGGCGCCACTCGTCGGCGCTGAGCGCGGACGGGCCCGCCTGCCGGTAGTCGATGGCGTGGCCGGCCTGGGTGAGCGCGTTCGCGAAGCGCCCGAGGTCTTCGAAGGCGAGGTGTTGCAGGGCGATGCATGGCATGCGGCGAGTTTCCTTTCTTCTTTCAGGCGCGGCAGGCGGTGTCGTCGCACGGGCCGTCTGGCGATGCATCGTCTGCAGGTTGCGCAATGAGGTGCGCAGGCGCCTCCTCGGCCGCGAGCTGCCCGATGGCGGCGCCCAAAGCCATGTCGTCGATCAACCCGAAGTGGCTCATGCGCAGGCGCCCCTGCCGGTCGACCAGCACTGTGCTCGGCGTGCCTTGCCACTGGTAGTCGCGCATGGTGGCGGGGATGCCGCCGGTGGGCGAGGGCTGGTCGATGCCGATGGGAAAGCCCAGGCGGTACTCGCGCACGAAGGCGTCGAGCGCGGCGGGCGTCATGACGTCGTGGTGCTCGAACACCGAGTGCAGGCCGATCACCGCCACGTCTTTCGCGGCGAACAGCTGCCGCGTCTTCTTCGCCTGCGGCAGGCCGTGCGATACGCAGGCCGGGCACAGCATCTGGAACGCGTGCAGCACCACGACCCGGCCGCGCAGCGACGCGAGCGTGACGGGCGCATCGGTGTTGAGCCACTGCGCGACCTGCAGCTCGGGCGCCTCGGGGCGCGGCCAGGCCATGTCAGGCCGCCTCGGTGCGCAGCTTCACCTGCGGGAAATCCACCGGCACCTGGAACGCCACGTTGACGTAGTTGGTGAACAGGTTCAGCGCGACGTGGGCCAGGATCTCGACGATGTGCCGGTCGTCAAAGCCCACGGCGCGCAGGGCCTGCACGTCGGCGTCGCTGACCTGGCCGCGCGCATCGACGAGCTTGAGCGCAAAGCGCAGCGCCGCCGCCGTGCGCGGGTCGGCCGATTCGCCGGCCTGCGCGGCGGTCATGTCGGCGGCCGACACGCCCGCCTTGCGCCCCAGCGCGGTGTGCGCTGCGAGGCAGTAGTGGCAGGCGTTGCGGTCGGCAACGGCCACGGCGATCTGCTCGCCGAGCTGCGCCGGAATGACGCCGCCGCCGAGCGCGCCGAACGATCCCCACAGGCTGCGCAGCGCCGCGGGCGAGTTGGCGACGGCGCGGAACATGTTGGGCGTGGCGCCGAAGGCACCGTGGATGTCGGCGAGCAAGGACTGGGCGTCGCCGGTGGCGGCGGTGTCGGTGACGAGGTTGACGCGGGGCATGAAGACTTCCTTTCGGTGATGACGATGGAGGCAGTGTCTTCCGGAAATACGTATGATTTGAACGCTTTCATCCATTCAACATATCTTTTCGTCCAATGCCGAGCGCAACACCGCCGCCGCCCATCGACAGGCTCTCGTCCCTGCTCGAACGCTTCCGTGTCCGCGCCCACCTGTTCCACACGGGGCCGCTGTGCGGCGTGACGCACTTCGCGGCCAAGGAGGGGCGCAGCTTCCTGCACGTGATGCGGCGCGGCGAGATGGTGGTCACGCATTCGGCGCCGTCGGTGCGCGCGGCCGGCGTGCCGCGCAAGCTGGTCGTCAAGGAACCCAGCCTGCTGTTCTACCCGCGCCCGCTGGCGCACGACTTCCACAACGCGCCCACCGAAGGCTCGGATTTCGTCTGCGCCACGGTCGACTTCGACGGCGGCGAGGCGCACCCGCTGGTGCGCGCCTTGCCACCGCTGGTGCGACTGCCGCTGCATGCGGTCGACGGCCTCGAAGCGGCGCTGGCGCTGCTGTTCGCGGAAACCGGGCGCGTGCTGTGCGGGCACCGGCTGCTGGCCGACCGGCTGTTCGAGGTGGTGCTGATCCAGCTGCTGCGCTGGCTGCTCGACCATCCGCAGGAAAGCGGCGTGCCCGCCGGCCTGCTGACGGGCCTGGGCGATCCGCAGCTGGCGCGCGTGCTGGTCGCGCTGCACGAACGACCGGGCGAACCGTGGCCGCTCGAACAGATGGCCACCGAGGCCGGCATGTCGCGCAGCGCGTTCGCGGCGCGCTTCAAGTCGGTGGTGGGCGCGACGCCCGCCGACTACCTCGCGCAATGGCGCCTGACGATCGCGCAGGCGGAGCTGCGCACGGGCGCGTCGGTCAAGGTGATTGCCGACAACCTCGGCTACGCGAATGCCTCGGCGTTGTCGCGCCTGTTCGCGCAGAAGGTGGGCGTGTCGCCGCGCGAATGGCTCGCGCGGCAGTCTTCTTGAACGTTCAGTTCGCGGCGCGCAAAAAGCGCTCGGTCAGCAGCACCCAGTAGGCGCCGCCCACGGCAACGTTGCTGTCGTTGAAGTCGTAGCCCGGGTTGTGGACCATGCAGGCGCCATGCGCGTCGCCGTCGCCATTGCCGATGAGCAGGTAGCAGCCGGGCACGCGCTCCAACATGAAGGCGAAGTCTTCGCTGCCCGGCAGCGGCGGCGTCTGCCAGGTGACCTGCGCCGGGCCCACGAGCTCCTCGGCGACGGTGCGCGCGAAGGCGGTTTCTTCAGGTGTGTTGACCAGCACCGCGTAACCGGGCCGCCAGTCGATCTGCGCCTGCACGCCGAAGCTCTCGGCCTGCGCGGCCACCAGCGCCTTGATGCGGGTTTCGATCTTCTTGCGCACCTCGCGGTCGAGGGCGCGCACGCTCAGCTCGAGCACGGCGCCTTGCGGGATCACGTTGTTGGCCTTGCCCGCGTGGATGGCGCCCACCGTGACCACCGCCATCTGCAGCGGGTCGATGTTGCGCGAGACCACGCTCTGCAGCGCCATCACGATGCTGGCCGCGGCCACGATGGGGTCGGCCGCGCGGTGCGGCATGGCGCCGTGGCCGCCCACGCCGGTGAGCGTGATGGTGGCGTAGTCGGACGAGGCCATGGCCGGGCCTTCGCGCATCGCCAGCCGGCCCTGCGCCATGCCGGGCATGTTGTGCATCGCGAAGATGGCGTCGCAGGGGTAGCGCTCGAACAGGCCGTCGTCGATCATGCGCACCGCGCCGCCGCCGCCTTCCTCGGCGGGCTGGAAGATCAGGTTCAGCGTGCCGTCGAAGCGCCCGCGTTCGGCCAGGTGCTGCGCTGCCGCCAGCAGCATTGCCGTGTGGCCGTCGTGGCCGCAGGCGTGCATCACGCCCGTGTGTTCGCTGGCGTAGGCCAGGCCCGTGGCCTCGTCGATGGGCAGGGCGTCCATGTCGGCGCGCAGGCCGAGGCGGCGCGTGCCGTTGCCGCGCACCAGCCGGCCCACCACGCCGGTGCCGCCCACATGGCGCTCGACGGTGTAGCCCCAGGCTTCGAGCTTGTCGGCCACCAGCGCCGAGGTGCGGTGCTCGTCGAAGCCGAGTTCGGGGTGCTGGTGGATGTCGCGGCGGATGCCGATGAAGGTGTCGGCGCTGGCGTGCAGGTCGTTCAGGAGGGCGGTGGTGCTCATTGGGGTTCCAGTCGGATGGACTTGGCGATGTCGCGGTAGCGCGCGGTCTCGGCTTCGTAGAACTTCGCCGATTCGGCCAGCGTCGTCTGCGGCGAGGCCAGCTGCGTCTGGGCCGCGAGCTGCTCGCGCACGCTCGTTTCCTTCAGCGCCGCGCCGACGGCCTGGTGCAGCTTCTGCACCACGTCCTCGGGCGTGTTCTTGCGCACGAAGAAGCCGCTCCAGGTCTTGTAGTTGACGTTCTTCAGCTCTTTGCCTTCGCTGGCGGTGGGCACGTTCTTCAGCAGCTCCGAGCGTTGCCCGCCGAGCTGGCCGAGGATCTTCAGCCGGCCTTGGTCGGCCAGCGCGCCCATGGCGGCGCTGTAGACCAGCACGGCAAAGTCGACCTGGCCGCCGCCGATGTCCTGCAGCAGCGGCGCGTTGCCCTTGTAGGGCGCGTGCATGAGCTTCACGCCGGTGTCCAGCTGCACCTTCTCGAGGATCAGGTGGTAGAGCGAGCCGATGCCCACGCTGCCGTACGACAGCGGCTTGTCGGGCGACTTGCGCGCCAGCGCAATGAGCTCGTCGACGCTGTTGGCCGGCAGGTCCTTGCGGGCGACGAAGACCATCACGGCCTCGGCCACCGGGTGCACCATGCGGAAGTCTTCGGCCTTGAGCTTCACGGCCGCATTGGCCAGCGGCGCCAGAATGATCTCGTTGGGCGAACCCTGGAAGAGGTAGTAGCCGTCGGCCGGCGCGGCCAGCACCTTCTGCGCGGCCATGGCGCCGCTCACGCCGCCCAGGTTTTCCACGACCACCTGCTGGCCCAGCGCCTTGCCCAGCGGCACGGTGAAGATGCGCGCGGTGGCGTCCGAGGGGCCGCCGGCCGGGTAGGGAACCATCAGGTTCACGGGCTTGACGGGAAAACCGTCGGCACGGGCAGGGCCCGCGGCCGCCAGCATCAGCCCGCAGCCGAGCAGCAGCGCGGATCGGAAGAGCGAAGTCGTCGTCAAAGTCATGTCTCCTGGGGTGGTGCCGGCTCGTGGGGCCGGATGCAGGGGAATGCTAGGAGCGGCTCGACGCAACGTCCAATGCATTGTTGGCTGCATTAGCATGAGTCCAATGCATTCCTGAAAACAAGGTTTTCGCCATGACGCTGGTTCAACTGAGGCACCTGATTTCGCTGGCCCACACGGGCTCGTTCAGCCAGTCGGCGCAGGCGCTGCACCTGACGCAGCCCGCGCTCAGCCGCAGCGTGCGCGCGCTCGAGGACGAGCTGGGCATGCCGCTGTTCGACCGCATCGGCCGGCGCAACGAGCTCACGGTCTTCGGGCGCGAGGTGCTGGAGCGCGCGCGGCTTTTGGTGTCGGAGGCCGAGGCGCTGCGCGACCGCGGCCGGCAAATGCGAGAAGGCGAGGGCGGCACGGTGCGCATCGGGCTGGGCTCGGGGCCGGGCGCGCTGCTGATGACGCCCTTCCTGCTGCACATGGCGACGCACCATCCGGCCGTGCGCACCGTGATCGCACGCGGCAGCACCGACCTGCTGGCGCAGGCGCTGCGCGAGCGCAGCCTCGATGCGCTGGTGGTCGATGCGCGCGCGCTCAAGCCCGCGCCCGACCTGGTGCTGACCCACGTGTACGAGCTGCGCGGCGCCTTCCTGTGCCGCCGCGGCCATCCGCTCACACGGCTGCGCAAGGGCGTGAGCTTCGAGGCGGTGCAACGCTACCCGATCGCCTCCACGCCGCTGAGCGACGAGGTGGCGCGCGGGTTGGTCGAGACCTACGGCCCGCAGGCGCATCCTGCCAACTGCGTGACCCTGCAGTGCGAGGAGCTGCCCAGCATCGCCGACGTGGTGCGCCAGAGCGACACGGTGCTGCTCGCGGTGCACGAGTCGGCCCCCGACCTGGTCGAGTTGCGGATGGAGCCGCCGATGCGCGGCACGGCGCGCTTCGGGCTGGTGACCTTGCGCCAGCGCACCGAGGCGCCGGCGCTGGCGATTCTTCGGCGGTTGATGAAAGAACGGATGGCGGGAGCGTAGGGCGCCGTCTGCTCAGGACGCCGCCTGTGCCGACAGCGCAAGCTGGAGTTCGTCCAGCAGGTCCGCCACGCGCATGTGATCCGAAGCGGTTTCGGCGCGAGCGATTTCTTCCAACGCCTCGGCGGGCGCTGCCACGGCCGCAGCGTCGACCATCAAGGCCGCGCCCCTGATGCGGTGGGCATGGTGCGCCGCGCTCGCGGTATCGCCCGCAGCGAACGCCCGGCGCAGCGCCGCAAGGTCTTCCGCCATGGCCTCGTGAAACTGCGGCGGCAAGGCCGTGTCGGGACGTTGCGGCGACGACGGCGTCCCGCCCAGCCAGAGCTGCAGCATGCTCGACAGTTCGTCCAGGCGCAGCGGCTTCTTGAGCACGCCGTCCATCCCGCTTTCCATGCATTCGTCGAGGTGCGCCGAGTCGGTCGCGGCCGAGATCGCGATCACGGGCAGATGGCCGGCGCCGGCCTCGCGCTCGCGCTCCCGGAGACGGCGCGTCGCCTCGTAGCCGCTCATCCCGGGCATGTGGCAGTCCATGAGCACGAGTGCAAAAGGATGCGGCGGCGCGAGCGCGGCCAGCGCCGCCGCGCCGTCGGATTCGATCCGGGCGTCGTAGCCCAGCATGCGCAACTGCTCCGCGATGATGAACTGGTTGCCCGGGTGGTCCTCCACGACCAGCACGGTGGCCCCAGAACCGGAAGACGGCTTGCCACGCGCCGCAGCGGTGTCCCTGGAAACCTCTTGTGCCGGCGCCACGAGCTGCACCGGCAAGATGAACTCGACCGAGGTACCCGCACCGAGGCGGCTGGTCAACCGGATCTCGCCGCCCATCAACTCGACCAATTCCTTGCAGATGGTCAGCCCCAGCCCGGTGCCGCCGAAGCGCCGCGTGGTCGAGTTGTCGGCCTGCGAATAGGCATCGAAGAGGGTGGCCTGCTGCGAGGGCGCGATGCCGATGCCGGTGTCGCTCACCGTGACCGTCAGCAGGCCATTCATGTCGCCATCGTCCAGAAGCTCCAGCGTCACGTCGATGCGCCCGCGCTCGGTGAACTTCACGGCATTGCCCAGCAGGTTGAGCAGCACCTGCCGCAACCGCGTGGGGTCGATCAGCACCTGCCGGCCCGAGGGGTTGTGCGTGCGCACCGCGATGACCAGCGGCTTGTCCTGCGCGTTCACGCGCGCCACATGCGCCACCTTCTGCGCCAGCGCGTCGACATCGGTGGGCACCAGTTCCAGCGCGAGGCGCCGGGCGTCCAGCTTCGAGAGGTCGAGCACATCGTCCAGCAGCGACAGCAGGGCTTCGGCTGCTGCCGAAGCGGTGCGCGTGAAGCGCGTCTGGCGCGCATCCAGCGGCGTGTGCGCCAGCATCTCGATGGAGGCCAGCACCGCGTTCATGGGCGTGCGGATCTCGTGGCTCATGACCGCCAGGAAGTTCGACTTGGTGCGCTCGCTCTTCTGGGCGGCGCGCTGCGCCACGCGGGCGCGCCAGGCGAACCAGCCGAGCAGCACGACGCCGCCGAGCAGCAGCAACAGCTGCGGCAGGCGGTAGCGCACGATCGACAGCAGCGAGGGCTCGCCGAAGTCGGTCTGCTCCAGCCACCGGTCGTTCATCTGGCCGGTCTCCGCCGCCGAGAGGCTGGCGAGCGACTTCTCCACGATGGAATGCAGCAGCGGCAGGTCGGCGCGAACACCCATCTGGGCCACGTACAGGAGATCGCCGATCGTGCCGGAGATGCTCAGCTGGCGCGCATGCCTGCGGCGCATCATGGGAAGAAACACCGCGTCGGAGCCGATGGCGGCGTAGGCCTCGCCGGTGATCACCGCATCGAGGCTTTCCATCGGTTCGCTGGTGGGCAGCACGCGCACGCCGGGGTAGCGCTCGGCGAAAGCATGGGCGTAGGTGCCTCCGCCGCGCACCGCCGCCACCTTGCCGTCCAGGTCCTTCATGTGCAGGACGAAGGGGGCGTCGGTGCGCGTGACGATGATCGTCTGCGCCACGAAGAAGGGATCGGTCAGGCGCAGCCGGGCGCCGACCTCGCGCGTGGTTCGCTGGGCGCTGGCGTTCGGGAACATGTCGACCTTGCCGTCGAGAAAGGCCTGCTGGGCTTCCTGCCAATCATGGGTGGCGTGCAGCTCGAAGCGCAGGCCCGACTTGCGGGCGACCGCGTCGAGGTACTCCGCGATCAATCCCTTGTAGCGGCCGTGCTCGATGGACTCCAGCGGGCTCAGCCGCGTGTCGGCGGCATAGCGCACGACGGGGTTGGCCTTCATCCAGCGCTGCTCCTCGTCGGTGAAGAGGGGCTGCGCCTGCGCCCAGGCAGGGCCGGCGGGGAGGGCCATCGCGCCGCACATCGTCCACCGGGCCGCTCGCCCGAGAGCGCGCCAGGGATTCATGTCTTGTCCAGCTGGTGGCGGATCTTGAACAGCTCGTTGTCCGTGCGGATGCCCAGCTTGCGGAAGGCCGCGTGTTTCTGCGTGCTGATGGTGTTCACGTTGCGGGAGAACTTCGTGGCGATCTGCGTGACCGACAGGCCTTCCAGGCAGCAGCGCAGCACCTCGCGCTCGCGCGGGGACAGCTGCGGGTTCTTCGTGAGCGCCTCGGCGTCGGTGTGGGGCGACGCGGCCTCGGAATGGGTGGCGATGTCCGCCGCCATGTCGGGATGCAGGTGGATGCGGCCCTTGCTCACCGTGCGCACGGCCGCCACGAGCTCGTCCAGTTCCTGGCTCTTGCCGACATAGCCGCGCGCGCCGGCTTTCAACGCCAGTGCCACGGTGGCCGCGCTGTAGTGCGCGGAGATGACGATCGTCCGGCTGCGCGGATGCCGCACCTTCAGTGCCCGCAGGAGGTTGAGCCCGTCGATGTCCGAAGGCCCGAGCGAGAAATCCACGAGCACGACATCCGCCGCCACGGTGGCCAGGGCATCGAGCAGTTCGCGGCTGGTGGCATGGCTGCCGACCACCGACAGGTCGGGCTCGTCCGCCAATCTGGCGATCAGGCCATGCCGGACGACCGCGTGGTCGTCGAGCACCATCAGGCGAAGCGGCTGCGCGGCGAGGTGGTGTGCCATGAGGACCCTCCCAGTGGGCGGATCGTAGGCGGCTCGCCCCCACGTCGACACCATCACAACGAGGGGATGCGTGAGTGCATGCCGCGCGAGCCTGCGCCGCCCCGGGTTCGAATTTTCGAACGATCCCTAAGTCGACCTCCCGGTTTTTCGTTGTATTTCTATATCGGGAAAAGCACCCGAAAAGAACAATTCATCGGAAGAAAACACGCCGCCGCTCACACGCTTTTCGTGCGCACTTTCAAGGGCACTCGCTGCAAGAGGCGCAAGGCCCTTGCAACGCGAAACCCGACGCATCGGCGGTTGGATTGGGTTCGTTGCGGTGCAGTCCAACGCATCGTTTCGAGGCCATGGGTGGGTTTCAACGAATCCTTCGTTGAACCTTTTTTGAAGTTCTTGAGGACATACCAGTGAAGAAAATTGCAACCCTTGCCGCTGTCACCTGCGCGGCTGCCGTGATGTTCGTGCCCGGCCAGGCGAGCGCCCAAAGCGCCGAGCTCCGGATCGCCGGCACCATCATTCCGGCCGCCTGCACGCCCGTTTTCACAGGCGGCGGCGTGGTCGACTACGGCAACATTCCCTCCGGCTCGCTGAATCCGACGGCCCAGACCACGCTCGCGGACAAGTCGACCCAGCTGACGCTGACCTGCGATGCGCCTGTGCTGTTCGGCTTCAAGGTGATCGACGAACGCGCTGCGACGGCGGTCGCCGCGTTGGAAACCATCCCGGGGTATGCCACGAATGCGAAGTTCGGCCTGGGCGCTGTGGATGGCAAGAACATCGGCGCCTATTCGTTGCAGATCACGAAAGAGACGGCCGATCAAGGCAGCACCAAGCACATCAACAGCGTGGACGGCGGCGCCACCTGGTCGGACTTTGCCGGCGGCATGACCGGCGACGGCGGCACGCTCGTTGCGTTCGCCGCCAGTGCCACGGGAACGGTGCCAGGCGCCCACACCGCCATCACGGCCGACATCCGTGTGGTGACCGCCATCGACAAGGGCAGCAACCTGCCGCTGACCCAGCAGATTCCGCTGGATGGCCTGTCGACGTTCGAACTCGTCTACCTGTAAGCGGCGACTGATGAACAGCCCGTCGATCCATTTCCATTCCTGTTGCCTCTGCCGTCAAGGGCAGCGTTTCGGGATGGGGAGGATCTCAACGAATCCTTCGTTGAAACTTTTTTGAAGTTCTTGAGGAAATACGTGTGAAGAGAATTGCAACCCTCGCCGCCATCGCTGGCGCGGCCGCCGTGGTGATCGCGCCTGTCCCGGCGAGCGCCGAAAGCGCCGAACTGCGGATCACCGGCACCATCGTTCCTGCCGCTTGCACGCCCGTCTTTGCAGGCGGTGGCGTGGTCGACTACGGCACGATCCCCGCCAGCTCGCTGAACCCGACGGCCCAGACCACGCTTGCGCAAAAGTCGATCCAGCTGAGCATGACCTGCGATGCGCCTGCGATGTTCGGCTTCAAGGTGATCGACGAACGCGCAGGGACCGCGGTCACTTCGCTGGCAACGGTTCCGGGGCTTACTGAGAAGGAGAAGTTCGGCTTGGGTGCGTCGGATGGCAAGAACATCGGCGCATATTCGTTGCAGGTTGTGAGTCAGACCTCCGATGGAGGCTTCTCGCTTTCCCTTGCGAGCGAGGACGGCGGAATCAATTGGGGGTTCCTTGGCATGAGGGGCCTGAAGGGTGAAGGGAATCAACTTGTTTCATTCAGCAAGACCCAGTCGAATCTGCCGGCTGCCAGCAGGTCTGTCACGGCCGATATCCGTGTGACGACCGCCATCGACAAGAGCAGCAACCTGCCGTTGACCCACGCGATCCCGCTGGATGGCCTGTCGACGTTCGAACTCATCTACCTGTAAGCCACACGGCTGTATCGGGCGGGTCTTCCGCCCGATACAGGGTGGTGCCGGGCAGGGCGCCTGGTGCAATCCCTTCCCGGACATCCCGTTCTCGAGCCCGCCGCGGCATTGAGGACCCTTCGGCATCGCGTCCGGACCGTTCGGGATCGACGCGGTGCCACCCCTGGTGCCACAGCTGGCGAACAGCCCGTCGGTCCCTCCCCATTTTTGATTCTTCTCGAAAGCGCCCCTTTCGAGACGGCGGACGCGCTCGTCCGACCACAGCAAAGAGAACCGTGAACTTCACTCCCGCCAGATTTGTTTTCGCACTGTCCGCCTCGACCGCATGGATCGCGGGCCTTGCCCCGCTGCCGCTGCATGCCGCGGGCATGCTGCCGGAGACCTCGGTCGTCATCGTCAACGAGAGCGATGGCGAGGCCAGCATCAACGTCAAGAACACGGACGCCAAGCCGGCGCTCATGTTCACGTCGCTGACGGGCATTCCCGGGGACGACGACACCCTGCTGATCGTGACCCCGCCGGTCGCCCGGGTCGAGCCGGGCGAAACGCAGCTGGTGCGTTTTCTGCTGCAGACCAAGGAGCCGCTGAAGACGCAACGCCTGCGGCGCGTGATCTTCGAAGGCATCCCGCCGAAGAACACGGAACCGGGCCTGCGCGTGACCATGAACGTGCGCCAGAACCTGCCGGTGCTGATCCACCCCAAGGGCCTGGCGAAGGACGACCAGCCATGGAAGCGACTGAAGTGGTCGGTCGGGACCGGCACGCTGCGCGTCGTGAACGACAGCCCGTATGTGGTGCGCCTGGCCACCGCGGTCCAGTTGCTCCCGTCGACCGCGACGGTCGAGTTGCCGCGCCCCCACGTGCTTCCCGGCGAGACGGTGGAAGTGCCCCTGCCGGCCGCTGCGAAGGGGGCCGCCACGGTGCGGCTGGTGCCGGCGACGGTGTACGGCTTCACCGTGGCCAGCTACGACGTCAGGCTCGCGGCGCACTGACGATGGCTGGGTTGTCGTCCTTGCGCACCGTGGCCCCGGCGGCCGCCATGGGCGAGCGCGCGAAGGGCACTTCGGCCGGCCTGCCGGCGATGCTCTGCGTGCTGTTGGTTTCTCCGTCGGCCTTTGCCCTGGCCGGCGAGGACCGCGCCGACGCCATCGAGCAGTTCATCAAGGAAAAGCAGGGCGCAGGTTTCGACCTGGACATGCTCAGGCAGCGCGGCATCGACCCGAAGCTGGCGGACTACTTCCGCCGCGAAGCCCGCTTTCGCGCCGGGACCAGCGTGGTGACGCTGTTCGTCAACGGCGAGCGGCGCGGGCTGGTGCCCGCCACCTTCGATGCGGACGGCCGCCTGTGCTTCGACGAGACGCTGCGGGACAAGGCCGGCCTCGTCACGGGCCGCGGGGCGGGCGACGCAGCTGCGGGCGCCACGGCCTGCGATGAATTCCAGCGTCAGTTTCCCAGCACGATCGTCGAGCTGCGCCCCGGCAGGGACGAGGTCCGCCTCATCGTGCCGACCGACGCATTCCGGGCCCGCGAGCGCGCCGACACCTTCAGCAGCGGCGGCGTGGCCGGCCTGCTGAACTACGACCTGCTGACGATGGACAGCCGCCATGCCGGCGGCACCAGCAGCTTCCATTCGCTGGGCACCGAGGCCGGCCTGAACGTCGGCGACTGGATCTTCCGCAGCCGCCAGAGCTACACGTCGAACAACGGCAGGGAGAAGCTCCAGCACCTGTATGCCTACGGCCAGAAGACGCTGACCGGGTTGGGCTCGACGGTGCAGGGCGGCCAGATCACCATCGCCAGCTCGATCTTCCCGGGCGATCCGATCGTGGGCGTGCAGATCGTCCCGGAGGAGGCCCTGCGCGCGGACGCACGCGACAACGGCGCCGTGGTCGAAGGCATCGCCCACACGCAGGCCCGCGTCGAGGTGCGGCAGAACCATGCGCTCATCTACTCGACGGTCGTCCCGCCGGGGCCGTTCTCGCTGACGGGCCTGCCGTTGCTCAGCGGCGCGAGCGACCTGGAAGTCACGGTCATCGAGGCCGACGGCTCGCGCCGGCCGTTCACCGTGCCCGCCGCCGCCCTGGGCGCGACCGCGCTTCGCACGACGGCGGGCTATTCGTTCGCGGTCGGCCGCTACCGCCCGTACGGCCACGGCGAGCGGCAAGACAAGCCCTGGGTCGCGACCGGCACCGGCACCTGGGCACTGGACAAGCGCACGCACCTGACGGCGGGGGCCATGGCGGCCACGCGCTACCAAGCCGCGGCATGGGCCGTGAATCGCATGGTGGTGCCGGGCACGATGGCGGGGTTTCGCCAGGCCGTGTCCAACGCCTCGGGGGAAGGTGTGCGCGGCACGCAGGTCGATGCCTCGGTGAGCAGCGTGATCTCGCCCGCGTTGTCTGCGTCGATGAGCGCCACGCAACAGACCCGGGGCTACCGCGACCTGGCGGACACGGTCAACCGGAACCTGTTCGACACCGCCTGGACGCACCAGCGCTACAAGGGCCAGTACACGGGCTCTGTCGGCTGGACGCACGCGGACCTCGGCGCTTTTCGGCTGGCCTATTCGGCCTCCTCGAGCTTCGACGGACGCCACATCCAGCGCGTGATCGGCTCGTGGGTGAAGTCGTTCCCGCACGCCACGGTGTCGCTCAACCTGGAACGCAGCACGGGCGACCTGGGGCGCTTCGACAACCGGCATGCGGCCTATGTCACGGTGAGCATTCCGCTGGGCTCGAAGACGGTGAAGACGTACGTCAACCGCTACGACGACCGGACCCGCGCCGGTGTCACGCTCAACGAGCGCATCAACGACACGACGAGCTACCAGGTCTCGGCCGAGCGGGACAGCCGCGACGGGCGCAACGACTTCGCGGGGCGCGTGAGCCTGCTGCCGCGCTACACGCAAGCCAACCTGGGCTTCTCGCGCAACGGCGCGAGCACCACCTACAGCGGGCAACTGCAAGGCGGCATCGTCGCCCACAAGGACGGCATCACGTTCTCGCCGTACCCCGTGCAGGACACCTTCGGCATCGTCTCGGTGGGGGGCGTGTCCGGCGTCAGGATCGGCACGCCGCAAGGCCCGGTGTGGACCGACGCCTGGGGGCGCGCGGTGGCCCCGCAGCTGTTTCCTTACCACACGAGCCGGCTGGAGATCGCGACCCGCTCGCTGCCCCGCAACGTCGACCTGGTGAACGGCTACCAGGAGCTCGATGCGGGCCGCGGATCGGTGAACCACATCCGCTTCGGCGTGGTCAACGCCCGCCGGGTGCTGCTGAAAGCCGTCGGTCCTGCAGGGCAGGCGCTCGAGAAGGGTGGGGCGGTGGTCGACGGCGACAACCAGTACGTCACCTCGGTGGTCGACGGTGGGCAGGTCTTTCTGCCCGACGTGCGGGACGGCGCGAACCTGCGGGTCACGCTGTCGAACGGCGGCAGTTGCAGGCTCGCGTTTTCGCTGCCGGAAAAGCCCGACGCCTCCACCTACTTTGAATCGGCCGATGCGACCTGCACGGCCATGGGAGCACACCAATGATCACGATGAAAAACCTGCGCCGAATGGGCGCGATGTTCGGCATGGCACTTGCCGCGCTGGCAGCAACACCGGCGCATGCACAAGCCTCGGGGCGCTGCGACACGCAACTGAGCGAGTCGCTCGTCGACTACGGACGGATGACCCGCGCACAGCTGCTGGAGCGCCAGCCCGACCCCGCCCGGGCCTCGCTGGGCAAGCGCCTGGTAACGCTCACGGCGGTGTGCGCCGAACGCACGGCGATGGCGCTGTCGTTCCAGGGCGCGGCAGCGGATGACACGGGGTTCCGCTTTGCTGGGAACGGCCGCTTCACCCTGCGGATCGTGCAGGCGCAGCTCGACGGAAAGCCGGTTCGCCTGGCCGCATCGAGCGCGGACGCACCAGGCCAGACCCCTTCATCGCTCCTTCGGCCCGGCGAACGGTTGTCGCCCATGGACGGCGCAGCCCTGGCCCAGGGCCAACGCCTGACGGTGCAGCTCGAGATCGAGCCGTTTGTGGGGGCCGCTGCCACGCGCGTCGCAGCCGAAAGCACCTGGGAAGGCGCGGGGCGTTTCGAAGTTCTGAGCCGTTAGCCCGTCATCCGGCGCACAGGCCACCCATTCGGTTCGCCCACAAGGCGATTCGACATCCGATCCATCTACCTCTGGAGCGACCCTTGAAGCAGAGCCATTGCACAGTCCACACCGCCATTCCCTCCACGCTGCGGCTGCCCATCCTGTGGGATGAGCCCGTGTGCGCCACCATTGCGGTGATCGATCCGGAACTCCGGCCCCGGCAGCAGATGGGGCGGGCCATCCGCAGGCTCGGCCATTGGCCGCTGGTCTTCACCAGCGCACTGGAACTGATGCAGGCGTGCCGCTACCTCCACCTTCGCTTCGACGCCGTGGCCGTGGCCTGCCCGGTGGACGCCGGCGCCGCGGGCGCACTGATCGCCCAGGTGCGGGAACAGGTGGGCCCGGAGTGCCCCCTGATCCTGAGCGGCGGCAAGCGCGGCCTGCGCGAGCTGGCGGTCCTGCATGCACGCGAATCCGACCACGTGGAGGTGACGCCGGCTTCGTTCGAAGAGGCGTACCTCCTGATGCGGTGCTTCCTGCAATGGCACCGGGCACGGGTGGCGGGCCAGTTCGTCGAGTGGGGTGCGTTCCGCTTCGACCTGTCCGCGGACAGCGCGCAGGTGGCCGGCATCCGGGTCGAATTGACGCCCAATGAGTTCGACCTGGCCATCGTGCTGTTCAGGAACGTCGATCAGGTCCTGACGCACCACGCACTGCGCGCGCTGGTGTGGGACAGCGGCCATCGCTGCGGCTCCGGGGTGCTGTCCACGAACGTGTGCGGCCTGCGCCGCAAGCTCGGCCTGGGCGCCGGACGCCATGGGTTGGAACTGCAGGCGGTCCCGGGGCAGGGCTACCGGTTGAGCACCACGGCCAGCGCGCCGGAAGAGAACAGGCGCCGGCAGCGGGAACCCGTCCGAAGGGCAGGGGAACGCGCGTGGGGGAGCGCAGCCGCTGCGCCGGGTTCGGCCGCCTGAGCGAAAGGCAATCAGCCTAGGCGCTCGCGGGGGCGGCGACTTCCGCCGCATCGGGCCGCGCCAGCCCCGACGCCACCGCCGCCAGGATGCCGCGCAGCCAGCGGTGTGCCGGCTCGTGCTGCGAGCGGTCGTGCCACAGTTGGTAGAAGCGCATGCGCGGAAAGCCCTGCGGCGCAGGCACCGCCACCAGCGGCAGCGTGTGCACGAACTGCATCGCGAAATGGCGCGCGGTGGTGAAGACCAGGTCGGTGCCCACCAGCAGGTGCGGCGCCACGGTGAAGTAGGGCACGGCAATGCAGGCCTCGCGCGTCTGGCGCAAGGTGGCCAGGTGCGTCTCGACCACGCCGCGCTGCGACGCCGCATACGGCGTGGGCACCACGTGGCGCGCGGCGATGTAGCGCTCCATCGTCATGGCGCCCTTGGCGGCCAGCGGGTTGTTCTTGCCCATGAGGCACATCAGGTCGTCCTCGAGCAGCAGCGACAGGTGCAGCCGGTCGGGTGGCTGCGGCCAGTTGCCGATGACGATGTCGAGCTCGCCCTGGGCCAGTGCGCGCTCGTAGTCGTAGGTGACGCTCAGCGGGTGCACCACCAGCCGCGCGTGCGGCGCCTCGGCGCGGAACCGCGTGGTCACGTCGGCCAGGAAGCTCATCGCCAGGTAGTCGGGCAGCGCGAGGTGGAAGGTCATCGCGCTGGAGGCAGGCTCGAACTGCTCCGGGCCCGAGAGCATGCGGTCGATTTCGAGCAGCGCGCCGCGCGCGCGGTCGCGCAACTGCAGCGCCCGCTCGGTCGGCACCATGCCGCTGCGCTCGCGCACCAGGATGGGGTCGGCGAACACCTCGCGCAGCCGGCGCAGGGCGGTGCTGATGGCGGGCTGGGTCTGGTTCATGCGCACTGCAACCCGGGAGACGCTGCGTTCGGCCACCAGGGCGACCAGCACGCGCAGCAGGTAGGTGTCGACGGGAGCGTGGGAGCGTGACATGGCGGCAGGGCGAAAAAAAATGCCTCTGGGGGCGTTGCCGGCGGCAGGACCATCATTGCAAACCGTTATGCCGCACATTCTAGAGAGCGTGATCCGGGGCCGCGATATCTGCCTACAGTTCGCCACCAGCGGGAACGGCAGCCGCAAGCGGACCCACAGAAGGTCCCAGGCGGCGCGTCCCGTCCAAACCTAGAAATGGAGACAACCATGAGCATGGACGCCACGATGGCGCCAGTCCGGGAACACACCGCCACGGCGGAACTGGACGGCATCTACCGCAAGATCATCTTCCGCCTGATTCCCTTCCTGATGCTGCTGTGGGTGCTGGCCTGGATCGACCGGGTCAACATCGGCTTCATCAAGCTGACGATGCTGGACGACCTGAAGTGGAGCGAGGCGGCCTACGGGCTGGGCGCGGGGATCTTCTTCCTGGGCTACTTCTTCTTCGAGGTGCCCAGCAACCTGCTGCTGCAGAAGATCGGCGCCAAGAAGACCATCATGCGCATCACGATCGGCTGGGGCCTGACCTCGATCGCCACGATGTTCGTGAAGAGCACCGAGATGTTCTACCTGCTGCGCTTCCTGCTGGGCGTGTTCGAGGCGGGCTTCTACCCCGGCATCATCCTGTACCTGACCTACTGGTTCCCCGACAGCCGGCGCGCCAAGGCCTTCGGCATGTTCATGTCAGCCTCGGCCTTCGCGGGCGTGATCGGCGGGCCGCTGGCCGGCACCATCATGAACAACATGCATGGCGTGAACGGCTGGGCCGGCTGGCAGTGGGTGCTGCTGCTCGAGGGCATTCCCTCGGTGCTGGCCGGCATCGCCACCTACTTCTACCTGACCGACCGGCCCGAGCAGGCCCACTGGCTCACGGCACGTGAACGCCAGCTGGTGCACGACGACCTGGAGCGCGACCGCAAGACGCTGGGCCACCGCGAGCACAGCATGCTGGCCTCGCTGAAGAACGGCAAGTTCTGGCTGCTGATCCTGATCTTCTTCTGCATCATCGCGGCGAACTCGTCGCTCACCTTCTACGGCCCGACGCTGGTGAAAGAGATCGGCTTCACCAACCCGCTGACCGTGGGCTGGATCATGGCCGGCGCCTACCTGTGCGGCGCGGCCGGGATGATCTGGAACGGCTTCCACTCCGACCGCCACCAGGAGTCGCGCTACCACTGCGCGCTGGCCGCGGCGCTGGGGTCGGGTGCCTTGCTGGTGGTGGCGCTGTTCCTGCGCCAGAGCCCGGCCCTGGTGCTGGCAGGCCTCACGCTGGCCATCGTCGGCACCATGAGCGCGATTCCCGTGTTCTGGCAGATGCCCAACCGCTTCCTGGCCGGCACTGCAGCCGCCGGCGGCGTGGCGCTGATCAACTCGATCGCCAACCTCGCGGGCTTCGGCGCGCCGTGGATGCTGGGCCTCATCAAGACCGCCACCGGCAGCCTGGCGCCGGGCCTGTATGTGGTCGCGGCGGTCGAAATCTGCGCCACCGTGCTGATCCTGCTGTTCGTGCCGCGCCTGCACAAGACGCCCGCGCGCTGATTCCTTCCACCCCTTCGTCCGACTGTCTGAATACAAAGGAGATGCTCTCCATGCCTTCCCACGCCCATCGTTTCGATCTCCAGGCGCTCAACGCCATGGACTGCGACGCGTTCGTCGCCGCACTCGGGCCGACTTTCGAGAACTCGCCCTGGGTCGCACGCTCGGCCTGGTCGCTGCGGCCCTTCGCCACCATCGACGCCCTGCACGAAGCCATGCTCGACGTGGTGCGCCGCGCACCCGACGCCCAGCAACTGGCGTTCCTCTGCGGCCACCCCGAGCTGGCGGGCCGCGAAGCCCAGGCCGGCACGATGACCGTCGAGTCGGTCGGCGAGCAGGGCAGTGCAGGGCTGAACGCCCTGAGCCGCGAAGAGATGGCCGAGATCCAGCGGCTGAACCGCGTGTACCGCGAGCGGCACGGCTTTCCTTTCATCATCGCGGTGCGGCGCAGCACCAAGGGCCAGATCTTCGAGGCGCTGCGCAGCCGCGCCGCCGAGTCCACCGAAGCCGAGCGCCGCATGGCGCTGACGCAGATCGGCCTCATCACCCGCGGTCGCATCGACACGCTGCTGGGTGCGTCCACCTCCCAAGGAGCGGTCCATGCCTGAGAAAGAAATTTCCCTGCCCGCGCGCCGTCGCTTCGCGCTGTCGGGCCTCGCGCTCGGCGCCGCAGCCCTGGCGCCCCACGGTGCTGTTGCACAAACAACGGCCGCACCCGCCGGCCCGGCCCAGGCCAGCGGCCCCATCGTGCTGCACGGCGTGAGCCCGCGCCTGACCATGCATGCGCTCGACACCTTCCACGGCGCCGCGGCGACCGGGCTGCGCATCGATCTCTCGGTGCGCGAGGGCGACGGATTCAAGCTGCTGCGCACCGTGACCATGAACGGCAACGGCCGCTCCGACGAGCCGCTCTTGATCGGCGACAGCTACCGCGCCGGCGACTACGAGCTGCTGCTGCACGTGGACGAGTACTTTGCGCGCAAGCAGTCGCGCCTGCCCACGCCGCCGTTCCTGTCGAAGCTGCCGGTGCGCATCCGCGTGGCCAACGTGGCCGAGCGCATCCACCTGCCGATCCAGTTCGGCCCGTGGAGCTACACCTACTCGCGCGGCAGCTGACCAAGCAGGCCCCGTTCGTTCCCATCGTCTGCAAGGAGTTTTCTTCGTATGACCGGCATCACCACCCACGTGCTCGACATCACCACCGGCCGCCCGCTCGTCGGGCTGAAGGTCGACCTTTACGACGTGGCGACCACGCCGCCGACGCGCCTGAACAGCACGCGCACCAACGCCGACGGCCGAACCGACGCGCCCATGTTGGCCGCCGCTTCGGCGCGCACCGGGCAGTTCGAGCTGCAGTTCCATGTCGGCGACCACTTCAAGGCGGCCGATGCGCTGTCCGACGTGGTGCCCGTGCGCTTCGCCATCGCCGACGCCGCGCAGCACTACCACGTGCCGATGCTGTGCGCCCCCTGGTTTTTTTCCACCTATCGCGGCAGCTGACCGCGGGAGCTTTTCCTGAATGACCACATCCCATGACCCCCACGCAGGCGCGTACCTGCTCGACTCCATCCGCCTCGCCATGGGCAACATCCGCGAGCGCAAGACCTGGCCCTTCGGCGCCGTGATCGCGCGCGACGGCAAGGTCATTGCCACCGCCGTCAACGAAGTGGACGCCCTGTGCGACCCCTCGGCCCACGCCGAGATGCAGGCCGTGCGCGCTGCGGCCAAAGCCCTGAAGAGCACCGACCTGTCGGGCTGCACCGTGTACGCCAGCGGCTACCCGTGCTCGATGTGCCTGACGGCGATGTACCTGTCGGGCGTGAAGGAGGTCTTCTACGCCTACTCGAACGAAGACGGCGAGCCCTTCGACCTGTCGGCCGCGCGCGGCTACGTCGAGATCGCCCGGCCGCTGGAGCAGCGCGAGATGAAGCTGCATTCGCTGCCGGTGCGCGATGAGGCCGATGAGGACTTGTACGAATCGTGGAGCAAGGTGGCGCAGCCGGCGAGCTGACCCGGAGACGGCGCTGCGCCCGAGCCTGCCGGGCCGATGCTGCGTGCCATACTGCCCGCGTGTTCACGTGGCGCAGCAGCCATCGAGGAGAAAGACGCACATGGTCCAGCAGGCCAAGCGCAGCGCAACCACCGTCGGGGCCATCCTCGCCTCGGCGCGACAGCTGTTCATCGAGCGGGGGTTCGCGGCGGTCAGCATCGACGACATCGCGGCCGGCGCGGGGATCGCCAAGGGCGGCCTGTATCACCACTTCCGCGCCAAGCACGACGTCTTCGAGGCCGTGCTCGATGCGGTGCAGGCCGAGCTTGCGGCGGAACTCGGCACACGCATCCAGCGCATCGAAGGGCACCGCTCGCCCCACACCATCGCGACCAACCTGCGCATCTACCTCGAAGCGGCCACGCAGGAAGGCCTGCGCCAGCTGATCCTGGTCGACGGGCCCGTGGTGCTCGGCTGGGAGCGCTGGCGCGGCATCGACGACCGCCACTTCATGGACTCGATCCGCACCGGGCTCGTGGCCATCATGCCGGCGGGCACGCCGCCCGAAGAGATCGAGGCCGCCACGCGGCTCATCGCCGGTGCGGTGGCCGAAGCAGCGCTGGCCTGCGGGGCGGCGCAAGACCCGATGGCGGCCGTGCAGCTGCACTGCCGGTTGCTCGAAACCATGCTGTGCGGGTTGCAGCAACACGGGTCGGATTCGCACCCGGATTGACAAACCGACTTTGAGTCGGTAAATTTTCTCCATCACATCCGATGGAGACAGACATGGCGTTTCCTGACAAGACCGATCCCGCCGACCCCGCCCTGGGGACCGAAGCGTTGTTCGCGCGGTACCACGTCGGATGGGAAACACGCGACCCCGACCGCATCGCGTCGCTGCATTCCGAAGACACGACCTACTGGCTGCACGACGGCTCCGCACCGGTGCGCGGGCGCGAGGCGCTGCGCCAGTACTGCGTGGGCGTGTTCGCCCGCTATCCCTTCAGCTTCGAACTGCGGCGCAGCCTGTTCGGCGCGCGGCACTGGGTGCTGGAGTGGGTGATGGTGCTGCCACTGAAGGACACGGCAGGGCAGCCGTTCACCGCGCGCGTCGAGATGCTCGACGTGGTCGACGTCAACGACGGCGGCGAGGTGACGCGCAAGGACGTCTACATGAACGGCGCCCAGTCGCAGGCCGCCTTTGCGCGCGCGGGCATCGCGCCCGGCCAGCCGTAGCAGTCTCGTTCCCGCACATCGCTCCCGCTTCCGGCTTGTCGGAAGCGGGCAGGGCGCAGCCACGCCCAACGACCCGTTACCACCCACCAGGAGCACGCCATGCACACCCGCCCGCATCACACGTTCTGGCCCCGGCGCCTGCCGCGCGCCTTGCACGCGGCACGCACGCCGCTGTGGGACAACCTCGCGGTCAATGCCCGCCGCTTTCCCGACAAGGCGGCGCTCATCTTCATGGGCCGCACGCTGAGCTATGCGCAGCTGTGGGCCGCCGTCGAGCGCCTGTCGGCCGGCCTGCATGCGCTGGGCGTGCGCCCCGGCGACCGCGTGCTGCTGGCGATGCAGAACTGCCCGCAGCTGGTGATCGCGCATTTCGCGATCCTGCGCGCCGATGCCGTGGTGGTACCGGTCAACCCGATGAACCGCGCCGAGGAGCTGAAGCACTTCATCGTGGACCCCGATGCGCAGGTGGCGATCGCGACGGCGGACCTCGCGGTCGAGCTCGCGAAAGCCAGCGATGCCTTGCCGCAGGCGCAGCAGCTGCGCCACCTCGTCGTGACGCAGTTCACCGATGCCTTCGACCCGGCCGCGCTGTCAGAACAGGACATGCCGGCAGCCTGGGCGCCGTGGCTGCTGCCGCGGCGCGAACTGCCGACGCTGGCCGGTGGCGCGGTGCATGCGTGGTCCGACTGCCTGGCCTGCGAACAAGCACCGCCCGTGGCCAGCGCCGATGCGGACGCACTGGCCCTGTTGCCCTACACCAGCGGCACGACCGGCCTGCCCAAGGGCTGCATGCTCAGCCACGCGAACGCGATGCACAACGCAATGGCCATCAACGCCTGGGGCAACGTGACGCCACAAAGCATCCACCTCGTGGCCGTGCCGATGTTCCACATCACCGGCATGGTCGGTGTCATGCATGCGGCGATGCAGGTGGGCGCCACGGCTGTGCTGATGCCGCGCTGGGACCGCGAGCTGGCGGGCCGGCTGATCGCCACGCACCAGGTCACGCACTGGGCCAACATCCCGACCATGGTCATCGACCTCTTGGCCAGCCCGAACGTGGCGCGCTTCGACTTGTCGAGCCTGGTCGCCATCGGTGGGGGCGGGGCGGCAATGCCGCAGGCGGTGGCGCAGCGGCTGTTCGAGCAGTACGGCCTGCGCTACGTCGAGGCCTATGGCCTCACCGAGACCGCCGCGCCCTCACACTACAACCCGCCCGATGCGCCCAAGCTGCAGTGCCTGGGCATCCCGTTCATGAGCACCGACGCGCGCGTGATCGACCCCGACACGGGCCGCGAGGTTGCGCCGGGATCGCAGGGCGAGATCGTGATCCACGGGCCGCAGGTCTTCGCGGGCTACTGGAAGCGCCCGGCGGACACCGAGGCTGCTTTCGTCGAGATCGACGGCAAGCGGTTCTTCCGCTCCGGCGACATGGGGCATGTGGACGGGGAGGGCTACTTCTTCGTCACCGACCGGCTCAAGCGGATGATCAACGCGAGCGGCTTCAAGGTCTGGCCGGCCGAGGTGGAGGCACTGATGTTCCGCCACCCGGCCATCCAGGAGGCCTGCGTGATCGCGACCCGGGACACCTACCGCGGCGAATCGGTCAAGGCGCTGGTGGTGCTCAAGCCTGCGCAAGCGCCGGTGAGCGCGCAGGACATCATCGACTGGTGCGCCGCGAACATGGCGGCGCACAAGGCGCCGCGCGTGGTGCAGTTCGTCGACGCGCTGCCCAAGAGCGGCAGCGGCAAGGTGATGTGGCGCGCGCTGCAGGAAGCAGAGGCTGCGTCAACCTGAACCCGACGGGCCCGGACGACCGACGACCGGCGCATGCTGCGCCATCAGCCCGGCGACCCACTCGATGAACGCGCGCAGCTTGGCGCTCACATGCCGGTTCGGCGCGAACGCCACGTACAGCGGCATCGGATCGAGCTGCCAGTCTTCGAACAACGGCACCAGTTCGCCGCGCGCCCGGTGCGGCGCGGCCATGTAGTCCGGCAGCCAGAGGATGCCCAGGCCCGCCAGCCCCGCGGCGAGGTAGGCGTTGCCGTCGTCGACCGAGAGCACGTAGCGGCCCTGCACGTCGACGCGCTCGTCGCCGCGGCGCATGGCGTACGGAAAGGTCTTGCCGTGGCGCGACCACAGGAAGCCGACGATACGGTGGTGCGTGTCTTCCAGCTCGCGCGGATGTGTTGGCGCGCCGGCCAGCTCGAGGTAACTCGGCGCCGCATAAACCCCGAGCTGCAGGTCGCCCACGCGGCGGGCCATGAGCGAGGGGTCGGTGAGCTCGCCGCCGCGCACCACGCAATCGACGTTCTCGCCGATCACATCGACAATGCGGTCGCTCACGCCCATGTCGAGCTGAATGTCGGGGTAGCGCGCATGAAAGGCCGGCAGCGCGGGCACCAGGATCATGCGGGCCAGCGGGCTGGGAACGTCCACCCGCAGGCGGCCGCGGGGCAGGGCGGCGGCGCCCGACAGGCTGGTTTCGGCGTCGTCCAGGTCGGCCAGCAGCCGCACCGCACGCTCGTAGTACGCCGCGCCATCGGCCGTGACGTTCACCTTGCGCGTCGTGCGATTGAGCAGCTTCACGCGCAGCCGCGCCTCCAACTGCTGCACGAGCTGGGTCACGCTGGTCTTGCTCATGTGCAGCGTGTCGGCGGCCTTGGTGAAGCTGCCGGCTTCCACCACGCGGGTGAAGGCCTGCATTGCATCGAAACGATCCATGGGAGGGCTCCTGCGCGGCGATTGTTTGGGATCTGCAAACAGTGATTGTTGGCTTTGCCCGTTTATCGATGGCGCGGGGCTTCCTAAAGTCCCTGCATCGTCCTCACTCACCGCAGAAAGAAAGCATCCCATGGCCTCACGTGACGTCGTTTTTCCACCCGGGCGCCAGGCGCTCTACGAACGCAACCGCTATTCGCCGGCCGTTCGCGCCAACGGCTTCCTGTTCGTGTCGGGGCAGGTCGGCAGCCGCGAAGACGGCTCGCCGGAACCTGAACTGGAGGCGCAGGTGCGGCGCGCGTTCGACAACCTGAACGCCATCCTGAAAGCCGCGGGCTGCACCTTCGACGACGTGGTCGACGTGACGGTCTTCATCGTCGACCCGGAATCGAACTTCGAAACGATCTGGAAGCTGGTGCCTGAGTACTGGGGCGAAGCGCCGCACCCGACGCTGACCGGGATCGGCGTGACGTGGCTCTATGGCTTCCAGTTCGAGATCAAGGTGATTGCGAAGCTGCCGGATGGGAGCACGCTGAGCTGATTCGACTCGGGGCCACTTCGCCCAGGTCTGAAATGAAGGGCTGGGCGAAGTGCGAAGGCCGGAAGGGCATTTGGCTCGGGTCGAGGACTGCCAAGGCTCTCTGGTTCATAGCGGCAAACGGTCCGCATCCACACAATTAATTTTACATAATGCACATTGTGTTCAATATGAATGGGCTACCGTAAAGTTGACGGGACTCAGGAAACCCAGGCAAGCATCCCGCAAGCCCAACCCGTCAAGAAAGGAACGCCCACAAGTGACATCGAACGTCCTTGCCGGCCAGGAGGAAATGAGCCGCTGCTTCTGCTGGCGATCGAGCACGGAAGGATCGACCGCTTGTTCTTCCTTGCTGTTGGCAACCGCTGCCTCTCTGGCAGTACTCGCCATGGCCGCACCCGTCTATCTTCTCGGGCTTGGTCTGGCGAGCCTTGCCTCGCTCGCGAGCGGCGCGAACCCGTTTTCATCCGGCGTGTTCGTTGATCCGGCGATCTGGATCCCGCTGTTCGGGACGAGCGGCCTCACGGGTCTCATGCTGCTGGTCGCGACTTCGCGAAAAACGGTCATCGCCTTCAGCTTCGATTCGGAAACCAGGCAGCTCAGTTATGTCGAGACGGCGCCACTGCGAAAGCTGTGCACCACCGTGGTCCCGTTTGAGTCCATTCGCGCAGTGACCCCCACGGCGCTCACCAGCTACGCCACTGCGGGTTATCTCAGCGTGGTCACGCGCTTGCCAGGACAGGATGAGAAGTCCCTATGGCTGGGCAACGATATTCCAGTGGAAAGCCTTCAAGAGCACTGCATATGGCTGTCCAGATACCTGGGCGACCGTGTTCACCCTCTGCTGCGTCAGGATTGCTGAGGCCTGCGGGCACTCACCACTTCCCATCCTTCGGCACCGCCTTCACCGCATTCGCCTTCGCATCCCCAGCTGCCTTGATCAGTTCCGCAGACTCCGCCCGATTGGCCTTCACTGCAAAGTCGACCGCAGTCATGCCAAGCTGGTTCTTCATCGCCGTGTCTGCGCCTTCGGCCAGCAGCAGCTTCACGGCGTCGTTCGATCCGTACATCGCGGCCATCATCAGCGGCGTGGTGCCGTTGGGCGACTGAGCGTCGATGAAGGCGTGGTTCTCGAGCAGCAGCTTCATGATCGACAGTTGCCCGCTGCTGGCCGCGTAATGCAGCGGTGCCCAGCCGGTCTTGTTGACGGCAGCGTCGCGCTTGAGCAGTTGCACCACCAGGTCCTGCTGGCCCTTGATCGACGCCAGCATCAGCGGCGTTTCGTCCTTGGCGTTGGCCAGGTCGACGTTGAGCTGCGGCGACTCCATGAGCACCTGGATGACCTTCGGCGACGGCTCGCGCAGCGCGAGCATCAAGCCGGTCTGGCCGTGTTCGTCGCGCGTGTTCGGGTCGAAACCGCGGTTCAGCAGGGTGCGCACACCGCTGGCGTTGTCGCCGCGCACGGCGCGGAAAAAGTCTTCGAACGAACCAGCGTGCGCTGCAAAAGATACAGCCATGACAACAAGATATATCGACTTCTTAAAGTAATTTTTCATGATTTGACTTCCCTGAACAATGTTTCGAAGTTGTCGCTTGTCGCCTTGGCGATGTCCTCTACGGGCATTTGTCGCAGTTCGGCGATCTGCTGTGCCACGAAGGGCACGTACGACGGGTTGTTGGTCTTGCCGCGATACGGCACGGGCGCCAGGTAGGGGCTGTCGGTCTCGATCAGCATGCGGTCCAGCGGCACGAAAGCCGCCACATCGCGCAGGTCCTGGGCTTTCTTGAAGGTCAGGATGCCCGAAAAGGAAATATAGAAACCCAGGTCGAGTGCGGCGCGCGCCACCTCGGCGGTTTCGGTGAAGCAATGGAACACGCCGCCGGCCGCCCTGCCCGTGCCGTCTTCGCCCTCCTCCTTGAGGATGGCCAGCGTGTCGGCCGAGGCGTCACGCGTGTGGATGATGAGCGGCTTGCGGGTCTGCTGCGCGGCGCGGATGTGCACGCGGAAGCGGTCGCGCTGCCACTCCATGTCGGCGATGCTGCGCCCGCCCTTGCGTTCTTCCATCTGGTAGTAGTCGAGGCCCGTCTCGCCGATGGCCACGACACGCGGGCGCGCCGACAGGCGCACCAGGTCTTCCACGGTGGGCTCGGCGATGTCCTCGTTGTCGGGGTGCACGCCCACGCTGGCCCAGAAGTTGTCGTAGCTGGCGGCCAGGGCCTGCACGTCGTCGAATTCCTCGAGCTTGGTGCAGATGCACAGCGCCCGGTCGACCTTGGCGGCGGCCATGGCGGCGCGGATCTGGGGCATCTGGTCCGCGAATTCGGGAAAAGTCAGGTGGCAGTGGGAGTCGGTGAACATCGGAAAGGATGAAGTGCGGCGCGCCTGTGGGAGATCGCGCCGTGTCCGGAGTTCCGCGTCACGGGGACGGCGGCGGAGAAAGAACTCAGATGGTCTGGGTCGGGCGGTCGGAGGCCATGGAGCCACCGAGCGCGGCTTCGATGCGCGCCTTCAGCTGGCGCGACTTCTCGTCCGAGGGAAAGCGCACGCCGACGCCCGGCGCCCGGTTGCCGGCGGCGCGGGCCGGCGTGATCCAGGCGACCTTGCCGGCGACTGGATAGCGCTGCGGGTCTTCGGGCAGCGTGAGCAGCACGTAGACGTCGTCGCCCAGCCGGTATTCGCGCGTGGTCGGAATGAAGATGCCGCCCTCGGCAAACAGCGGGATGTAGGCCGCGTAGAGCGCGCCCTTTTCCTTGATGGCGAGCTGGATGACGCTCGGCCGGGCGGGCGTGGCAGACAAAGCGGCAGCGGCGGGAGCGACAGGTTGGTTCATGGGCGGCGAGCGGCAGAGTTTAGGGTGCTTCGCGCCTCGCTCACAAGCGCTTCGAGCATGAGGCCGGCGTTGAACGGGTGCTCGGCGGTCCGCGCGGCGGCGGCGAGCGACTTGGACCAGCGCGCCAGCGCCAGCTTGTGCGGGGCCGGCGGCAGGTCGGCCGCATCAAAGAATCGGGGTTCGGCGCCGTGGCCCACGGCCATCAGGTCGTGGCAGAGCTTTTGCAGCGAGACGACGGCCTGGGCCGGCGCCTGGTCGGCCAGCGCGCCCACGTCGCCGCGCGACACGGCCTTGGGCAGCAGCGACCACGCCTTGGGCGACTGGCCCGAGCGCGCCAGCCGCAGCGCATCGCTGGGCCGTCCGCCCGCGGCACGCAGCAGTTGCGCGGCATCGGCGACGGGCACGTCTTGTGCCGCCAGCCAGGCCTCGGCCTCGGCGGTTTCGGGCCAGGGCAGCGTGAAGCCCAGGCAGCGGCTGCGGATGGTCGGCAGCAGCTGCCACGCGGCCTCGCTCGCGAGCACGAAGCGCACGTCGCCGACGGGTTCCTCGAGCGTCTTGAGCAGCGCGTTGGCGGTGATGGTGTTCATGCGCTCGGCCGGATACACGAGCACGACCTTGCCGCGGCCGCGCGCGCTGGTGCGCTGGGCAAAGCCGACGGCGTCGCGCATGGCTTCGACGCGGATCTCGCGGCTGGCCTTGCGTTTCTTGTCGTCGATGTCGGACTGCGCCTTTTCGTCGAGCGGCCAGCCCAGTTCCTGCATCGCGACTTCGGGCATCAGCACGCACAAGTCGGCGTGGGTGCGGACCTCGATGGCGTGGCAGCTCGCGCAGTGGCCGCAGGCGGCACCGCCCTCCTCCACCGGCTGTTCGCACAGCCAGGCGGCGGCGAGCGCCAGCGCGAGTTCGTACTGGCCGATGCCCGACGGGCCTTGCAGCAGCCAGGCATGGCCGCGCTGGCGCAGCAGTTCGGCCAGGGGCTGGCGCAGCCACGGGGTCAGTGTGTTCACCGGCTCGCTCATCGCGCGGCTCCCTGCACCGGCGACAGCACGCCACGCGCCACCAGCGCGGTGTCGATCTGCTGCCAGACCTGGTCGCGCGCCTGGCTCGCGTCGATGCGCACGAAGCGCGAGGCATCGGCGGCGGCGCGGGCGGCATAGCCCTGCGCCACGCGACGGAAGAACTCGACGGGCTGGGCCTCGAACTTGTCGGGCACGCGCGCACCGGCCAGGCGCTGGGCGGCGATCTCGGGGGCGAGGTCGAACCACACGGTCACTTGGGGCTGCAGCAGTTGCGACGCCGGCACACCGGCCCGGCCCGCCTGCACCCACTGTTCGAGGGTAGCCAGCACGGCGGTGTCGAAGCCGCGTCCCGCGCCCTGGTAGGCGAAGGTGGCGTCGGTGAAACGGTCGCACAGCACGACCTCGCCGCGCGCCAGCGCCGGCTCGATGACCTGGGCGATGTGGTCGCAACGCGCCGCGAACACCAGCAGCGATTCGGTCAGCGGGTTCATCGGCTGCTTGAGCACCAGCCCGCGCAGCGTCTCGGCCAGCGGCGTGCCGCCGGGTTCGCGCGTGCGCACCACGGTGCGGCCCTGCGCCTTGAAGCGGGCTTCCAGCGCGTCGAGGTGGCTCGACTTGCCCGCGCCGTCGATGCCTTCCAGCGTCAGAAACAGACCGCCATTGCTGATCGAACTCATTGGGTCGCCTTGGGTTGGGAGCTGCTGCCGCCGCCTCGCTGATAGCGGTTGACCGCGCGGTTGTGGTCGTCGAGCGAGCTGCTGAACTGGCTCGTGCCGTCGCCGCGCGAGACGAAGTACAGCGACTTGCTCTGCGCCGGCTGCACGGCCGCCAGCAGCGCGGCCTTGCCGGGCATGGCGATCGGCGTGGGCGGCAGGCCGCCGCGGGTGTAGGTGTTCCAGGGCGTGTCGGTCTGCAGGTCGCGCTTGCGCAGGTTGCCGTCGAAGGCGGTGCCCATGCCGTAGATCACGGTGGGGTCGGTCTGCAGCGGCATGCCGATGCGCAGCCGGTTGGTGAAGACGGCGGCAATCTCCGCGCGGTCGTTGGCCTTGCCTGTCTCCTTTTCGACAATGCTGGCCAGAATAAGCGCCTCATCGGCCGATTTGAGCGGCAGATCGGCCGCGCGCGCTGCCCAGGCGGCCTCGAGCTTCTTGTCCATGGCCCGCATGGCGCGCTGCAGCAGCGCGATGTCGGTCGAGCCCTTCGAGTAGGTGTAGGTGTCCGGGAAGAAGCGGCCTTCGGGGTGCAGGCCCGGCTTGCCCAGCGCGGCCATCAGCGCGTCTTCGCTCATGCCCACGCTTTCGGGCTTGAGCTGCTCGGCCTTGGCGAGCGCGGCGCGCACCTGGCGGATGTTCCAGCCTTCGACCAGCACCACGCTGCGCGTGGCTTCCTCGCCGCGCACCAGGACGTTGAGCAGCAGCTTGGGCGTGACACCGCGTTCCAGTTCGTAACTGCCGGCGCGCATCTGGCGGTCTTGCCCCGAGACGCGGAACCACAGGTACAGCAGCTGAGGCTGCACGTCGACACCGGTGTCGGCCACGGCCTGCGCAATGCCGCGCGGCGTGGTGCCGGGCTCCACCGACAGGTCGACGCTGGGCGTCGGCAACTTGAGCGGCTGGTGCACCCACCAGAGACCGGCGCCGCCGAGCGCCAGAACGGCCAGGGCCACGAGCAGGAAGAGCGTGAGGAAGAAGCTGCGCACGAATCCGAGGAAAAGACGGAGGAAGAAAAAGGGCTGGCAAGCAGATGGACACCGACCCGCGGGAACGGCCGGCCCCGTCGCTGCGACGGGGAATCCCTGCCGCCCCGAAGGAACAGGCACGGCCATGATAATTCAGCGATGACCACAGTCGTTCTCAACGGGGTGAGCACCCTGCCCCACCTCGGCGTGATCCGCGCCGAAGGCCCCGATGCCGCCAGCTTCCTGCACGGCCAACTCACGCAGGATTTCTCTCTGCTCGGCGCCACCGAAGCCCGCCTGGCGGCACTTTGCACGGCCAAGGGCCGCGTGATCGCCAGCTTCATCGGCATCCGCCCGCAACCCGAACTCATCCTGCTGGTGTGCAGCCGCGACATCCTGGCGGCCACGCTCAAGCGCCTGTCGATGTACGTGCTGCGCGCCAAGGTCAAGCTGACCGACGCCACCGAGCAGTTCGCGCTGCACGGCGTGGCCGGCACCGCCCTGACCGCCAACGGCCTGGACGCGGCCCTGCCGCCCGGACGCCGCACGGCCATCGGCGAAGACATCAGCGTGGTGTCGCTGTACCCGGCCGACGGCGTACCGCGCGCGCTGTGGATCGCGCCGGCCGACCAGAAGGCGCCCGTGGGCCCGACGCTCGACGCCGCGCTGTGGCCCTGGAGCGAGGTGCGCAGCGGCATCGTCACGCTGACCACGTCGGTGATCGAGGCCTTCGTGCCGCAGATGATCAACTACGAGTCGGTGGGCGGCGTGAACTTCAAGAAGGGCTGCTACCCCGGCCAGGAAATCGTGGCGCGCAGCCAGTTCCGCGGCACGCTCAAGCGCCGCACCTACCTCGCGCAGACCGACGCCCCGCTGGCCGCGGGCCAGGAAGTGTTCGCGGCCAACGACGCCGAACAGCCCGTGGGCACCGTGGCGCAGGCCGCGCCCGCGCCCGACGGCGGCTGGTCCGCGCTCATCTCGATCCAGATCGCCGCGCTCGAGGCCGGCGGCCTGCACGCGGGGGCGCCCGGCGGACCGGCGCTGTCGGTGGAGCCGCTGCCCTATCCGCTGCTCGAAGACATCTGATTTCCCCTGCGTCCCTGCCTTCTTTCCGGGGGCGCTTGGCGCTGTCTCACCGACAGCGCCATTTTTTTTGCGCGACGCTTAACCCCGTTCGCGAGGCCCCGCCGTAGAAGCCTGCATCGATCCACTCCTGGCAAGGAAGCCACCATGATGCAGCGCAGACTTCTCCTCACCACCGTCCTGGCCCTGACCGCGCTGTCGGCGGGGGCGGAAAGCCCGATGCGGCCGTACCCCTCCGGTGCCAGCCGCATCGGCGGGCTGATGAACATCAGCATCGTCGACCGCACGAGCGGCGCCGAGCTGCCGATCTACCGCCACCGCGGCGAGTACTGGGTGGCCGGCCGCCCCGGCGCGCGCTATGCGATCCGGGCGCGCAACGCGATGGGCGAACGCATCATGGCCGTGATGTCGGTGGACGGCGTCAACGTCGTCACCGGCGAAACCGCCGGCGTCGGCCAGAACGGCTATGTGTTCGGCCCGCGCGAGCGCAGCGACATCGCGGGCTGGCGCAAGAGCGATTCGCAGATCGCGGCCTTCGAATTCGCCGCCGCCGGCAATTCCTACGCGAGCCGCACCGGCCGCCCCGACGACGTGGGCGTGATCGGCGTCGCGATGTTCCGCGAGCGCCGGCCGGAACCGCCGCCGCCGGTCGTGACGCCTTATCCGTCGCGCGACGAATACAGCGGCGGCAACAGCAGCCGTGAACGGCGCAGCGAGGCGCCGCCGGCACCGTCGTCGATGGGCGATGCGCGGGCCAAGGCGGCTCCGCCCGCCGGCAACGCCGACATGGCCGCCGAGTCGTCGGCCAGCGCCATGGCCCGCCAGTCGGCGCCCAGCCCGAGCCTGGGCACGGCCCACGGACGGCGCGAGACCTCCTACGTCGGCAAGACGACCTTCGAGCGCGTCAGCTCGCAGCCCGACGAGGTGATCCGCATCCGCTACGACAGCCGCGAGAACCTGGTCGCCGCGGGCGTCATCCCGGTGCCGCAGCGCTGGCCGCGCCCGTCGGGCCCCTCGCCCTTCCCGGGCTCGGACCCCGGCTACGTGCCGGACCCGCCGGCCCGCTACTGATCGGGAGTGCTCAGCGCAGCGCGCGCCGCATCTCGATGTGCGCGATACCGGCTTCCTCGAAAGGCTGGCCGTGCACCGCGTAGCCCAGCCGCGCGTAGAAGCGCTCGGCGCTGCGCTGCGCGTTGAGCGCCACTTCGCGGTCGCCGCGTGCACGTGCTGCGTCTTCCAGCGCCTGCACCACGGCCGCGCCGTGGCCGCCGCTGCGCAAGGTGCGGTGCACCGCCATGCGGCCAATGTGCGAGACGCCGTCCTCGGCGGGCAGCAGCCGGCCGGTGCCGATGACCTGGCCGAGCCGGTTGCGCGCCACCGCGTGCAGCACGACGGCGTCGTGCGCATCCCACTCCAGCTCCTTGGGAATGTTCTGTTCCTCGATGAAGACGGCGCGGCGCAGCGCGCTCGCGCCTTCGCCGAGCGTGGCCCAGTCGCCGGTCTCGACGGTGCGCATCGGCTCGCCGGCCTCGAAGGCCGTCAGCGTCTCGCGCAGGGCCGCGGGCACCGGCTTCGAGGTCTGCGTGGCCGGGTCGGCGAACACGTAGACGAGCTCGCAGCCCACCAGGAACTCGTCCTGGCGGAACAGGCCGCCCTGGAAAATGATCGACGAGTTGCCGATGCGCGCGCACTTCATGCCCACGTCGATCACGTCGTCCATGCGGGCCGAGGCGCGAAAGTCGATGGTCGCCTTGCGCACGTACAGGTCGCCGCCCAGCGAATGCATCGCCTCTTCGTAAGGCAGCGCCATCGCACGCCAGTAGTCGGCGATGGCGGTGTCGAAGTACATCAGGTAGTGCGCGTTGAAGACGATCTTCTGCATGTCCACCTCGGCCCAGCGCACGCGCAGGCGGTGGAAGTAATGGAAGTCCTCGCGGCGGACCGGGGTGTTGTTGTTCTCGCTCATGGGTTCAATGCCTCTTTCAGTGCGCGGGCCGCGTCGTTCTGCGCCTGCAGCGCTTCGGGAATCGCCCGGCCCATCTTGATGAATTCGTGGATCACGCCACGGTAGATTTCCAGGTCGACCGCCACGCCCGCGGCGCGCAGCTTGTCGGCGTAGGCAATGCCTTCGTCCACCACCGGGTCGGCCTCGGCCAGCCCGATCCAGGCCGGCGCCACGTCGTCGACGTCGTCGGCCAGCAAGGGCGCGAAACGCCAGTCGTCGCGGTCGGCGGGCGTGTTCACGTACTGGGCGAAGAAGAAGTCGATCATGGCCTTGGTCAGCAGCGGGCCGTCGACATGGCGCCGGTGCGACTCGGTGTCCTGGTGCGCGGCCATGCCGGGGTAGATGAGCAGCTGCAGCGCCACCGGCAGGCCGGCATCGCGCGCCAGGATGGCGCACACGGCCGCCAGCGTGCCGCCCGCGCTGTCGCCGCCCACTGCCAGGCGCGTGCCGTCGAGACCGAGGCTGGCACCTTGCGTGGCGATGAACTGGAAGGCGTCCCAGGCGTCGTTCGATGCGGTCGGAAACTTGTGCGCAGGCGCGAGCCGGTAGTCGACCGACACCACCGCGCAGCCGCTCTTGAGGCTGAGCACGCGGCACAGCGTGTCGTGCGTGCGGATGTTGCCGACCGTGAAGCCGCCGCCGTGAAAGTACACGAGCACCGGCAGCACCTCGGCCGACGGCGCGTACAGCCGCGCGGGCATGGCGTGGCCGTCGCGCGCGGCGATGTGGAAGTCTTCGATGCGCGCCAGTTCGGGCTTGGGCACCTCGAGCACGCCCGCGCCCTTTTCGTACGAGGCCTTGGCTTCGTCGGGCGTGAGCTGGTCGAGCGGCGGATGGCCCGCGCGCGCCATGCGCTCGACCACGCCGGCCATCTTCGGGGTGAGCGCGGGTTGCGCGAGGCGGTTCGCTGTCGTGGTCGTGCTCACTTGAAAGACACCACCACCGGTTGCATGCGCGACAGCCCTTCGTAGCTCACCACCACCGTCTGCCCGGCCTTGGGCGGCAGCAGCGGCGAGAACGAGCCCAGGCTGATCAGATCGCCCGGCTTCAGCGTGATGCCTTCCTTGGCCAGCGCGCCGGCCAGCCACACCACCGCATTGAGCGGGTGTTCGAGGATGTCGGAGCCCTTGCCGGCCGCCAGCTCCTTGCCCTGCCCGTCCTTCATGACCACGCGCATGTCGCGCAGGCTTTCGAGCATCCAGGACTGGCCGTCGGCCGTGGCCGGCACATCGACCGGCAGCCCGCGCACGCCGAGCCGCGCTCCGACGTTGATGGCCGCCACGCCCGGGCCGTTGAGCTTGGACGGCGTCTGCACCGCGAGGTCGGGCAGCTCGATGAAGGGAATGAGCTGGTCGATGTTGGCCAGTACCTCGGCCGGTGTCTTGGCCTTGTGGATGTCGGCGCTCTTCACGCGCACCAGCATGTCGGCCTCGAACAGCGGCCGCGCGCCGAAGGCCGCATCCACCACCGCACCGCTGTCCAGCAGCATGCGCTGGTAGAGCACGCCCCACACCGGCTGGTCGTAGTTGAAGCGCTTCTGCACCGCGGGGTTGGTCAGGCCCGCCTTGTAGCCGACCACCTCGCCCAGGTTGCGCGCATGCAGCACGTTGAGCTTGGCGCGCGTGCAGGCGGCGTCGGCTTCGCTGAGGTTCTCGATGTCGGCAGCGGGCGTGCGTGCTGCCTGCGCGGCGGCGAAGTCGGCCACCTGGGTGTCGCTGAGGCAGGCGGCCTGGACCGAGGCGGCCAGCAGCGCTGAGCCCAGTGCGACAGACGCAAGGGTTTTGTTGGTGGGCAAGAATGTCCCCTCTTGTTAGATTCGAACGGTCAGCAATCGTACTGCCCTCGGGCGTTCCCCCTCATGGCCCTCATCCAATACCTCACCCAGATCCAGTTCGAATTCGGCGCCATCAAGCTCCTGTCCAGCGAGTGCGCGCGCATCGGCATCAACCGTCCCCTGATCGTCACCGACGCCGGCGTGCGCGCGGCCGGCGTGCTGCAGAAGGCGCTCGACGCCATCGCCGATCTCGAGGTCTCGGTGTTCGACCAGACGCCCTCCAACCCGACCGAGGCCGCGGTGCGCGCCGCCGTCGAGCTGTACCGCAGCGGCCGCTGCGACGGCCTCATCGCCGTGGGCGGCGGCTCGGCCATCGACTGCGCCAAGGGCGTGGCCATCGCGGCCACGCACGACGGCCCGCTCAAGACCTACGCCACCATCGAAGGCGGCTCGCCCAAGATCACCGAGCGCGCGGTGCCGCTCATTGCCGTGCCCACCACCAGCGGCACCGGCAGCGAGGTGGCGCGCGGCGCCATCGTCATCGTCGACGACCACCGCAAGCTGGGCTTTCACAGCTGGTTCCTGATGCCCAAGGCCGCCATCTGCGACCCCGAGCTCACGCTCGGCCTGCCGCCGCGGCTCACGGCCGCCACCGGCATGGACGCCATCGCGCACTGCATGGAAACCTTCATGTCGGCCGCCTTCAACCCGCCGGCCGACGGCATCGGCCTCGACGGCCTGGAGCGCGCCTGGGGCCACATCGAACGCGCCACCAAGGACGGCAGCGACCGCGAGGCGCGCCTGAACCTCATGAGCGCATCGATGCAGGGCGCCATGGCCTTCCAGAAGGGCCTGGGCTGCGTGCATTCGCTGAGCCACAGCCTGGGCGGCGTCGATCCGCGCCTGCACCACGGCACGCTCAACGCCCTCTTCCTGCCGGCGGTGATCCACTTCAACTCGGGCGCCGAGTCGGTGCAGAAGGAACAGCGCCTGCAACGCATGGCGCAGGCCATGCACCTGGACTCGGCCGGCGACCTCGGCCACGCGATCCGCGACATGAACGCGCGCTTGGGCCTGCCCAAGGGCCTGGCCGAAGTGGGCGTGACGCCCGCGATGTTCGAACAGATCATCGACGGCGCCATGGCCGACCATTGCCACAAGACCAACCCGCGGCTGGCCACGCGCGACGACTACAAGGCGATGCTCGAAGCGTCGATGTAAAACCTTTGCGTCACTCCTGCTGCGCAGGCGTGCATTCGCTTTCACAAAAGGCCGTTTCGACGGCCTTTTGCATGTGGCGCGTCATGGATGTGACACGCGGCGTTTTCATACTGGCTTGGCCCCATCTGCAGAGGCTTCGCATCCGTGAAAGCCCGAGGGGTCAGGGAAGTGTCGAATGCCGCGTACCGTCCAAGTCCATACCGTCCTGAGCGCCGAGCAGCTCAAGTTCCGCGCGATGCGGGGACACGAAGGACTCTCGCAACTCTTCGAGTTCGAGGTCGACATGGTCAGCACCAGCTTCAACCTCGACCTGAAGCGCCTGCTCGGCACCTCGCTCACGCTGGCCATTGCCGACGACGGCGCAACGCGCCACCTCAACGGCACGGTGGTGCGCTTCGAGCTGGTCGGGCGCGCCAACGAAACCGGCCGCTACTACATCTACCGCGCGCTCGTGCAGCCCTGGCTGTGGTACCTCACGCGCACCACCGACTGCCGCATCTTCCAGAACCAGAGCGTGCCCGAAGTGCTCGACGCGGTGCTGGGCAAGTACGGTTTCCAGTTCGAGAAGCGCCTCACAGGCAGCTACCGTCCGTGGGAATACTGCGTGCAGTACCAGGAGAGCGACTTTGCCTTCGTGAGCCGTCTCATGGAGCACGAAGGCATCGCCTACCACTTCGAGCACGGCAACGGCTCGCACCTGCTGGTGCTGGCCGACGACACGGGCGGCTACCACCCGCTGCCGGGCCACGCGCGCATTCCCTACCGCCCGCGCGACCGCGTGGTGAATGCGCTGGAGCCCTGCATCGACCGCTGGCGCGTGGCCGAGCAGATCACCTCGGGCCGCGTGATGCTCGACGACTTCGACTTCAGGAAGTCGCGCGCCTCGCTGCAGAGCGTGCAGCAGGACCCCAAGGGCCACGACCACGCGACCTACGAAGTCTATGAATGGCTCGGCGGCTACAGCGAGCACCAGCAAGGCGACGCCTACGCGAAGATCCGCCTGCAGGAGCTGCAGTGCGCGCACGAGCTGGCCTCGGGCCACACCAACGTGGTGGGCATGGCGCCGGGCCACCTGTTCGAGATGACGCACTGCCCGCGCGAGGCCGACAACCGCGAGTACCTCGTCACCGGAACGCGCTACGACCTGCGCGAGCCCGAATACTCGACCGGCGGCAGCAGCGAATCGGTGTGCGAGTTCGACTTCACCGTCCTGCCTTCGGCCGTGCCCTACCGCCCCGCGCGCACCACGCCGCGCCCGCGCACCAACGGCCCGCAGACCGCCACCGTGGTCGGCCCCGAAGAGATCTGGACCGACCGTTTCGGCCGCGTGAAGCTGCAGTTCCGCTGGGACCGCTACGGCCAGTCGGACGAGAACAGCTCGTGCTGGGTGCGCGTATCGAGCAACTGGGCCGGCGCCAACTACGGCACGATGCACATGCCGCGCGTGGGCCAGGAAGTGATCGTCGATTTCATCGGCGGCCAGCCCGACCGCCCCATCATCACCGGCCGCGTCTACAACAGCGACCAGATGCCGCCGTGGGAGCTGCCCGCCAACGCCACAGCCAGCGGCATCCTCACGCGCTCCAGCACCGGCGGCGCGGCCAACCAGGCCAACATGCTGCGCTTCGAGGATCGCGCGGGCGCCGAGCAGATCCTGCTGCACGCCGAACGCAACCTCGACGTGGAAGTGGAAGCCGACGAGACCCACACCACCGACGGCACCCGCACCACCCTCATCAAGGGCCACGAGTCGGCCACCTACCAGGACGGCGAGACGCGCGACATCACCGCGGGCGCGACGGAAATCATCACCGGCGGCGACACGCGCGACGTGACGGGCGGCTTCAGCGAAACCGTGAGCGGCGGCGTGACGCAGCGCATCACGGGCGGCAAGACGCGCACGCTCAGCGGCGGACTGAACGACACCATCTCCGGCGGCGTGACGCTCGCCATCAGCGGCGGCTTCAACGGCACCATCGACGGGCAGGAAATCCGCTTCGTGAGCGCGGGCCGCAACGACACCATCAACACGTCGAACACCGTGCATGTGAACGGTCCGTCCAACACCACGGTGACCGGCCCCACGGTCCACACCTCGCCGGACGTGACCTTCAACACCACGAACCACATCCACAACACGACGCAGCACGTGATCAACACCAACGTCTACAACACGACGTCCAAGGTCTACAAGAACATCACGAACGACTACACGAACAACTCGAAGACCTACATCAACAACTACGCCAAGAGCAACGACTGGCGCTGGTACCGCGCGGGCGGCGTGGGGGCGCGTTTCTCAGCAGTCGGGCTGGCGCTCGACCTGTGGGGGCTGCGCCAGCAGAACTACATCCTCAACTCGCAGTTCTCGGGCATCCGGCTCGACGTGGCGGTATTCCGCTCGCAGAACTCGGCCACCGAGATCGAGGGGAAGATGCTCAAGGTCGCGAACATCGGCATGAAGATCGCCAGCGGCGGCCTGGCCTTCGCCGCCAAGGCGATGACCGTCAAGGTCTGAGCCGCCGACCGATCGCATTGCCAATGCCCGTCTGGGAACAGGTCCTCTGGAGTGTCTTCGCCGTGATGATGGGCGGGGCGCTGCTGGCCGGCGTCGCGGTGGTCGTCACGGCCACGCGCGAACAGCGAAAGTACACGCAGGAGCGGCGCATCGCCGAACGCCTGGGCGGGGCCGGCGTGGCCACGCATGGCGTGGTGGCGCAGGTGCGGCGCTCCGAACACCAGCTCACCAGCCCGGGCAGCCACGGCCAGTGCATGGTGGCGCTCGAATTCACGCTGCAGATGCCGCCGTCGTCCCCGGTGCCGAGCGTGGTGCTGCGCACGCTGGTCGACGAACTGCTGCTGCCCCGCCTCGCGGTGCCGGGCGCGACGCTGCATCTGGTCCAGGACCCGGCGCATCCCGACGTGGTGGCGGTCGACCGGCAGCGCACGCCGCTCGAAGTGGCACCCGCACGGAGCTAGTCCCCATTGAAAACCGTCAAGCCGCTGCGGCTGAGCGTCATCACGCGCCCCTTCCTGCGAGGCCGCCAGCAGCGCCTGGGTGTCACGCTGATGGGCATGGTGTCGATGGACGCCGCGCCCGTGCTGCTGCCCGAGCCGGAGTTCTGGAAGATCGCCGCCGAAGAGCTCGGCCCCACGGGCGCCATCGACCTGGGCATTCCCAAACCCCACGCCGAGTTCCTGGCCACGGGCCACGCTTATACGCACCATCAGGACGACAAGACCGCCTGCGCCGTCGCGATGCGCGTGGGTGAGCTTTCGCGCCAGCTGCTGGTGTTCGGCGACCGCTTCTGGCTCGACGGCCGCGCCACCGCGCCGCAGCCCTTCGAATCGATGCGACTCGACGCCACGCGCGCCTACGGCGGCCCCGGCTTTGCCGAGAACCCGCAGGGCATCGGCCACGCGCTCGAGACCGTCAACGGCCTGCAGGTGCAGCGCCTGCCGAACATCGAAGACCCGCAGCAGCGCATCGACCGGCCCGATCGCGAGACCGAGCCGGCCGGCTTCGGCCCGATCGACCTGACCCGACCCAGCCGCATGCGCCTGATCGGCCGGCAGTACGACGGCCACTGGCGCGAGCACCTGTTCCCCGGTTTTTCGGAGGACATGGACTGGCGCTTCTTCAACGCCGCACCGCCGCAGCAACGCTGGCCCGCGCGCGACCACATCCCCGGCGGCACGCCCTACGAGATCTGGCACATGCACCCCACGCAGCCGGTGCAGCGCGGGCGCCTGCCCGATTGGCGTGCGCGCGCCTTCATCGCGCGGCGGAGCGGACGCGGCCGCGAGCCAGAACAGTTCGACGAGGTGCCGATGCGCCTCACCACGGCGTGGTTCTTTCCGCACCGCGCTCAGGTGGCGCTGATCCACCATGGCGAGATCGACATCGTGGAAGACGACGCCGACGACGTGACCCACGTGATGCCCGCCATCGAAGACGCGGGCGATGCACCGCGCCCGCTGGCGCACTACTTCGCCCTCCTCCAGCGCCGCTGCGATCCCGAGACGGGCGCACTGCATGCCGCCCGCGACGACGAGCTGCTGCCCGCGCAGGCCATCGGCCCCTGGCTCGACACGCTGGATGACGGCGAAGCATCCGCGCTCGTGCGCAACATGCGCGAGCGTGGTGACCGGCTGCGCGCGGACCTGATGCAGCAGGCGCGCGAGGCCGGCCACGATCCGCGCCTGCTGCGCGAACGGCCGCTGCCCGAGCCCTTCCGCAAGGTGCCGACGCTGGCCGAGCTGCCGGAGTTCGTCGAGCGCACCATGCGCTTCACGCAGGACCAGCGCCAGGCGCTCGAAGACGGACGGCGCGAGCTCGAACGCGCGGGGCAGCTCAATGCAGCCGAGTCGCGCCAGGTCGGTTTCGATTCCGCAGAGTTGGTCTCGAACATCGACCGCACCACGACCAAGGGCCCGCCCGCCTTCGATGCGCAGACCGTGCTGCAGGGCATGTTCGGCATCGCCGCCGCCACGGGCACGTCCGCGCTGCCGCCCGCTCAGCAGCAGGCCTTCGCGGAGGTGGTCGAGAAAGGCCAGCGCGGGCTGATCGACATGTACCGGATGGGCGCGCAGCACCAGTCGCCCGCCGACGTGCTCGAAGGCGAACGCGCCGCCGAGGCGCGCCGGCGCGTGCAGGACGCCATGGCCACCACGCGCGACCTCTCGGAGATGGACCTCACCGGCGCCGACCTGTCGGGCATGGACCTGCGCGGCGCACGCCTGCACCGCACCTTGCTCGAACACGCGAACCTCGAAGGCGCCCGGCTCGATGGCGCGGATGCCACCGAGGCCGTGCTCGTGCGAGCGCGTCTCACGCGGGCCTCGCTCGCGGGCTGCGTGCTGCATCGCGCGAACCTCAGCCTGGCCCACTGCGTCCGCACCGTGTTCACCGGCGCGCAGCTGCACCACAGCACGCTCGAGCAGACGCACTTCGAGCACTGCGACTTCTCGCAGGCCTCGCTGGAGCACTTGACCGTGCTCGGCCTGCAGGTCGACCACTGCCGCTTCGATGCAGCACGCCTTTCCTACGTGACCTTCCTCGAACAGACCCGCCTGCAGGACTGCAGCTTTCGCAACGCCGTGCTCCACAAGGTCGGCCTGATCTCGTGCATCGCCGAGCGGCTCGACTTCAGCGAGGCCCGGCTCGAAGCCTGCGCCTGGGCCCACACGCCGGGCGACATCGGCATCGTCTTTCGCGGCGCCACCCTGCACACCACCTGCTTCGTTGGCACCAGCAGCCTGCGCACCGTGGACTTCGAAGACGCGACATTGGTGCAATGCGGCCTGCGCGAGATGCCGCTGGACGGCGCGCGTTTCGTGCGTGCCACGCTCGACACCTGCGACCTGTCGGCCTGCAGCCTCACCGGCGCCGACCTCAGCGGCTGCGATGCGCCCGAAAGCCTTTTCATCCGCGCCGACTTCACGCAGGCCTCGCTGCGCGGCGCCAACCTCATGCATGCCAGCCTGCAGAAAGCCCGCCTGGTGCGCACCGACCTGCGCGAGGCCAACCTGTTCCGCGCCGACGTCTCGCAGACCCTGATCGACAGCGTGACCGACACGCACGGCGCGCACCTCGAACAGGCCAAGACCCTCCCGCGCCGCGCCGCGGACCCGGCCCGATGACGCCGGCCGAGCTGGCAGCGAAGATCCGCGGCGGCGACCACATCCAGGACCAGGACTTCCAGCGCATGGACTTCGACGGCATGGACCTGCGCGGCGGCAGCTTCGGCGCCTGCGACTTCCGCCGCGCGAACCTGCGTGGTGCGCGGCTGGGCGAATCGGTGTTCGACAGCTGCCGCTTCGACGACGCGGTGCTCGACAGCGCCGACCTGCAGCACGCCGCCTTCCACCGCTGCGCCCTGCCCCGCGCGCGCCTGCGGTCTGCAGCGATGGCCCACGCCGTCTTCTCCGAGGCCGACCTGAGCCGCGTCGACATGACCGAGGCGCAGGCGGGCCAGGCCACCTTTCACCAGAGCACGCTCGACGGCGCGGACTTCGAGCGCGCGGACCTCACGAAGGCGGTGTTCGGCGAATGCCGCCTCGACGGCACGCGCTTCGACGACACGGCACTGAACACCACCGTCTTCTACCGCGCGGCGCTGCGCGGCACGCGCTTCAAAGGTGCGAGCTTCCACAACGTGATCTTCGGCGAGGCCGACCTCGCGGGGCAGGACTTCTCGGCGCAGTCGTTCCATCTGTGCCAGTTCATCGATGCCGACCTCACGGGCTGCAACTTCGCCGGCGCACGGCTGAGCCAGTGCAATTTCAAGGGCGCGAAGCTCGAAGGCGCGGTGCTGTCGGGCGTGCAGGCGCCGCAGTGCCTGTTCCCCGAAGCCGACCTGCGCCGGGTGGACGCGCGCGGCGGGCATTTCGACCAGAGCCTGTGGGTCGGTGCACGGCTCGACGACGCCGACCTGTCGGACGCGCGGCTCGAACAGTGCGTGTTCCACCGCGCGAGCTGCCGCCGCACCGCGTTCGCCCGCAGCCACCTCGTGTACGCGGATTTCTCCTACGCCGACCTCGCCGATGCCGACCTGCGCGGCGCCACCTTCCACCGCACCCAGATGCACCGGGCAATCGAGACCGGCGCGCGCTGGAGCGACCGCCTCGGCGTGCTCGACAGCGACCCGGCGCTGTTCGAGGCCGAGCGCTTTTCCGCCGCCCGTGCGAGCCGCCCACAACGCGCCGGCCGCGACACCTTCGGCCGGCCGCTGCCGCCCGATCCACAGGACACCCCGCCATGAACCAACGAGCCCTTCGCGAAGCTGTTTCGCCGCCGCCGGCAACGCCTGAGACCGAGATGCACGCGCTGCTGCGCAAGCCGCTGCCTGCGGTCGCCACACCGGCCTGGACCGGCAGCGCGCTCGGCACCGTCGTGCAATCGCTGCCCGACGGCCGCTTCGTCGTCGAGCCGCAGCCGAGCGGCGCGCCCTGGCATTGCCCGCGCGCCGCGAGCTGCCTGTTGCAGCCCGCCGTGGGCGATGTCGTGCTCGTGGCCGGGCCGCAGCGCGACCAGCTGTTCCTGATCGCCGTCGTCACGCAGGCCGACCCCAGCCAGTCGCAACTCGTGGCCGACGGCGACCTCACGATCCGCTCGCGCCGCGGCGGCATCGCGCTGCAGGCCTCCGCGTTCGCACTTCAGGCCGACAAGGCGAGCGTCGACATCACCGACATGGCCTACCGCGGCGCCGAAGTGCGCGTGACCACGCTGGTCGCCCGCTTCGTGGGCCGCACGCTGGAGACCGTGCTCGACCGCCTGAGCCTGCTCACGCGCTCGAGCTTTCGCCTCACCGAAGAGGTCGAGCAGGTGCGCGCGGGCCAGATCGACATGCAGGCCTCGCAAAGCCTGCGACTGCACGCCAGGAACACCTTTGTCACCAGCCAAGCGCTGGTGAAGGTCGACGCCGAACAGATCCACATGGGTTGATACCGACAAGGAGCCTGAACCATGTTCGCCAACGCACAGATGATGGGAATGGACCTCGCGTTTCCCGATGTCTGCAAGACACCGCCCGCGCTGCCCGTGCCCTACCCCAACATCGCGCTCGGGCCGACGGCCCTGCCCAACGCCTGGAACATCCTGTACGGCGGCACGCCCGTGCACAACATGGCGACCACCACGCCGATCACCAACGGCGACAACGCCGGCGTGCTGATGGGCGTGGTGTCGCAGACGGTGATGGGGCCGTCGCGCCACATCACCGGCGCCTTCACGGTGCTGCTCAAGGGCACGCCGTGCACGCGCATGACCAGCCTGGCGGTGCAGAACCGCTGCAACATCGTGGGCATGCGCATCGTGCCCAGCCAGTTCAAGGTGCTGGTGCTGGCCCCCTGAAACAGCACTGGAGGCTCAGTCGAGCTTGACGCCCGCCGTGCGGATCACCTTGCCCCACTTGGGGGTCTCGGAGGCAATGAAGGCGTCGAACTCCTCGGGCGTGCTGCCCGCCGGGAAGGTGCCCATGGCATCGAGCTTGGCGCGCGTCTCGTCGCTCTTGATGATGCGCGCCACCTCTTCCGACATGCGCTTGACGATCTCGCGCGGCGTGCCCGCCGGCGCCAGCATGCCGGCCCAGGTGCTGCCGGTGAAGCCCGCGAAGCCCTGCTCGATGAAGGTGGGCACGTCGGGCACGGCCGGCAGGCGCTTGTCGCCGGCCACGCCGATCAGACGCACCTTGCCGGCCTTGCCCTGGTTGATGAGGCCCGTGGGCGCATCGAAGAACAGCTGGATCTGCCCGCCCATCAGGTCGGTCAGTGCGGGCACCGCGCCGCGGTACGGGATGTGGATCATGTAGGTCTGCGTGAGCGACTTCCACAGCTCGCTCGTGAGGTGCGCGGCCGAGCCGTTGCCCGAGGAGCCGAAGCTCACCTTGCCGGGGTGCTTGCGGGCGTAGTCGATGAGCTCGCGCGCGGTCTTGAACGGCGCGTCGTTGTTCACCGCCGCGAGCAGCGGCGACACCCCCATCAGCGACACGCCCACGAGGTCCTTGCGCGGGTCGTAGGGCAGCTTGGGGTACAGCGTGGTGTTGGCCGTGTAGGCCGCGATGACGACGCCGAAGGTGGTGCCGTCGGGCGCGGCCTTGGCCACGGCATCGACGCCGATCAGGCTGTTGGCGCCGGGCTTGTTGTCGATCACCACCGGCTGGCCCAGGCGCGTCTGCAGGCCCGCCTGCACCAGCCGCGCCATCTGGTCGGTGAAGCCGCCCGGGGTGTAGGGCACGACGATGCGGATCGGCTTGCTCGGCCAGGCGCTCTGCGCGAAAGACGGTGCGGCCAGGCTGGCAGCGGCGGCCGCGGTGGCGAGGGAAAAACGGCGGCGGGAGAGCGTGGCGTGCGGCATGGTCGGGAACCCTTCGGATGGCATGGATCGGACCATTCTCGAAGCGCGCTCCTGCGCCGGCGCTCAGGGTTTGTCCCCGACGGGACAAGGTGGGCTCAGAGCGGCAGGATGTCGCGCGAACGCCCGTCGTCGCCGAGCCAGGCCTCGAACTCGTCCGACAGCCGCGTCGCCTCGCGCGTGGCCTGGCCCCAGGCCGCGATGCGGGCCTGCGCGTCGTTCGCGAAGCGGATGAAGTCCTTGCGGTCGGGCAGCTTGCCGTGCGGCAGCGTCTTCACCCATTCGGGGTTGGGCGCGAGCACCACCATGCGGTCGAGAAAGCGCGTCGACTTGTGGCGCCAGCGCAGCCCCTTGTCGAGCCAGCCCGGCACCACCGCCTGCTGGAAGTGCGGGTACAGCACGATGCCTTCGTCTGCGGGCTGGTAGTCCAGGTGCAGGTGGTAGTCGGTGATGCCGCCGTCCCAGTAGGCGCCGCGCGGCGCGCCCGGAATGTCGTGCACCGCCGCCAGCAGGAACGGAATGGAGCACGAGGCCTGCAGCACCCGGTTGAAGTTGGCCTCGCTCAGCGCGTGCTGGCGCGTGCGGAAGTCGGTCGTGCCGAAGGGCAAGGCCGCGCCAGGCGTGGAGAACACGCAGCGCTCCAGCCAGGCGCCCAGGCTCTTGCGGTGCAGGCTGTTGCTCGCGAAGGCGCCCAGGTAGCCGACCGGCGTGCGCGCCCTGCCCTCGCGCCCCAGGATGTGACGCCCACGCGAGGTCACCACATGCAGCCGGTAGCGCGAATGGCCCAGCACCTCGCCGATGCGTCCGCCGTAGAAGGTGTCGAGGCTTTCCGCGAAGCGTTCGCTGAGCTGGTGCGGACTGAGCCGCTTCTGGCCCGGCGGCACCTCGAACTGCTGGCGCACGTAGTCGTGCTCGAAGCGCCCGAAGGCCGCCTCGGGGTCCGACAGGCACGCCGTGGCCAGCCGCCACGCCCCGATCGACGCACCCACCAGGTCCACCGGCTGGCTCGACTGCGTGAGCCAGCGCCCGAAGATGAAGCGATCGAGCGGCCCGAGGATCAGCCCCTTGGGCCCGCCGGCCGCACCGGGGATGGTGCGCACGTCCTGCGGACGCAGGCCATGCTGCTCGATGTGCTGGCGGGCCGCGGGGCCGGCGTAGATGCGCAGGGCTTTCATGCGGCACCCGTTTCGAAGGGATTGAAGACCTCGACACCGAAGCCGGCAAAGTCGCCGACGTTGCGCGTGACGACGGTCAGGCCGTGCTGTTTCGCCGTGGCGGCGATCATGGCGTCTTCGTACAGCGTGACGGAGCTGCGGTGCATCAGCCGGGCCCACAGCCTGAAGGTCTTCGCATCCATCGGCAGGACGTTGTACGACGCAGCGACCAGCTCGACCCATTGCTCGATCTCGTCCGCCTTCGCGGCATCCTGTTCGCGCGTGAGTTCGATGCCGGCCTGGATCTCTCCCAGCGTCACGGCCGACAGGTGAAGTTCGTTGTCGGGAATGGGCGCCAGCCACGCCAGGACGGCCCCATGAGGCCGAAGCCGGCGCAGTTCGGAAATGACGTTCGTGTCCAGAAGGTACATGCCGCGCGCGCCTTCAACGGGCCGGGGTGACACGTCGCCTGCGTGCGGCACCGCGCTCGGGCACGAGGAACTCGGTGCGCGCCTCGTCGGTGCACAGCAGCTCCTTGAGCGAGGGTTTGGCGATGGCATGCAGCCGCCGCCATTCCGCGGCCGGCACCAGCACAGCCGCCTCGGCACCGCGCCGGGTGACCATTTGCGGCCCGTCGTTCAGACAGGCCTCCAGGAATTCGCTGAAACGCGCTTTCGCGTCTTGTACCGGCCAGGTTTTCATTGGCGCCACCCCATCAGACTAGTTAGATGACTAGTTAGATGACTAGTTTAACGGGATGGCCTTCGATCTGCTGGCGGTTACTTGCGCAACCCCTGCAACTTGGCAAACGCACTCGCCATCTGCCCCGCCGGCTGCGGCGAGTTGTCGCGCCGGCCTTGCTGTTGCTGGCCGCGCCCTGCCCCTTCGAAGCGGTTGTCGCGCGGACCGTCGCGGCGTGCGGGGGCGGCGTCGAGCTTCATCGACAGGCCGATGCGCTTGCGGGCCACGTCGACTTCCATCACCTTGACCTTGACGATGTCGCCGGTCTTGACGACTTCGCGGGCGTCGTTGACGAACTTGTGGCTCAGCTGGCTCACGTGGACCAGGCCGTCCTGGTGCACGCCCAGGTCGACAAAGGCGCCGAACTGGGCCACGTTGCTCACGGTGCCCTCGAGGATCATGCCCTCGGTGAGGTCGGAGATGTCGTCCACGCCGTCGTTGAAGCGCGCCACCTTGAAGTCGGGGCGCGGGTCGCGGCCGGGCTTTTCGAGTTCGCCCAGGATGTCCTTGACCGTGATGACGCCGAACTTCTCGTTGGCGAACAGCTCGGGCTTCAGCGTCTTGAGCATGTCGGCGCGACCCATCAGCTCGGCGATGGGCTTGCCGGTCTTGACGATGATCTGCTCGACCAGCGGGTACGTTTCGGGGTGCACGCCGGTGATGTCCAGCGGGTCGGCGCCGTCGCGGATGCGCAGGAAGCCGGCGCTCTGCTCGAAGGCCTTGGGGCCGAAGCCGGTCACGTCGAGCAGCTGCTTGCGGGTGGAGAACGCACCGTTGGCCTCGCGCCAGCGCACCACGGCCTTGGCCACGCTGGCCGACAGGCCGGACACGCGGCTGAGCAGCGGCACGCTGGCGGTGTTCAGGTCGACGCCCACCGAGTTCACGCAGTCTTCGACCACGGCCTGCAGGGTGCGCGCGAGTTCGCTCTGGTTCACGTCATGCTGGTACTGGCCCACGCCGATGCTCTTGGGGTCGATCTTCACGAGTTCGGCCAGCGGGTCCTGCAGGCGGCGCGCGATGGAGGCGGCGCCGCGCAGGCTCACGTCCACGTCGGGCATTTCCTGCGAGGCGAATTCGCTGGCGGAATACACGGAGGCGCCGGCTTCGCTCACCACGACCTTGTCGACCGTCATTTCGGGCGCACCGGCCTGCGCGGCCATCTTGGCCAGCAGCTTGATGAGGTCGCCGGCCAGCTTGTCGGTCTCGCGGCTGGCGGTGCCGTTGCCGATGGCGATCAGGTTCACACCGTGCTTGGCGCACAGCTTGCCCAGCGTGTGCAGTGAGCCTTCCCAGTCCTTGCGCGGCTCGTGCGGGAACACGGTGGCGGTCTCGACCAGCTTGCCGGTGGAGTCGACCACGGCCACCTTCACGCCGGTGCGGATGCCGGGGTCCAGGCCCATCACGACGCGGCGGCCGGCGGGGGCTGCCAGCAGCAGGTCGCGCAGGTTGTCGGCGAACACCTTGATGGCGACCTTTTCAGCGTCTTCGCGCAGGCGGGTGAACAGGTCGCGCTCGGTCGACAGGGCCAGCTTCACGCGCCAGGTCCAGGCCACGCACTTGCGCAGCAGGTCGTCGGCCGGGCGGGCCGCGTGGCTCCAGCCCAGGTGCAGCGCGATCTTGCCTTCGGCGATGCTGGGCTTGCCCGGCTCGGGCTCGACGGGCAGCACGAGCTTGGCGTCGAGCACTTCGAGCGCACGGCCGCGGAACACGGCCAGGGCGCGGTGCGAGGGCACGCGGCCGATGGGCTCGTCGTAGTCGAAGTAGTCGCGGAACTTGGCGATGTCGGCGTTGTTCTCGTCCTTGCCGCTCATCAGGCTGGACTTGAGCAGGCCTTCGTTCCAGAGCCATTCGCGCAGGCCCTGCACGAGCACGGCGTCTTCGGCCCAGCGCTCGGACAGGATGTCGCGCACGCCGTCGAGCACGAGGGGCACGGTGGAGAAATCGGGGCCCGGCTTGCCGTCGTCCAGCGTGGTGGCGGGCTGCAGGAAGGCCTTGGCTTCCACGGCCGGGTCGAGCGTGGGGTCGGCCAGCAGCTTGTCGGCCAGGGGCTCGATTCCGAATTCGCGGGCGATCTGGCCCTTGGTGCGGCGCTTCTGCTTGAACGGCAGGTACAGGTCTTCGAGTTCCTGCTTGGTGGGCGCGAATTCGATCGCGGCGCGCAGCTCGGGGGTCAGCTTGCCCTGCTCGTCGATGGCCTTGAGCACCGCCACGCGGCGGTCTTCGAGTTCGCGCAGGTAAGACAGCCGGGCTTCCAGTTCGCGCAGCTGGATGTCGTCGAGGCCGCCCGTGACTTCCTTGCGATAGCGGGCAATGAACGGAACCGTGGCGCCTTCGTCGAGCAGTTCGACGGCGGCCTTCACCTGGTGCTCGCCGACCTTGATTTCAACGGCGAGCTGGCGAATGATTTTCTGCATGTCTTGAGCGCGTCCCTGGCAAAGCGCGGAAGTTTGCCATAGGCGACGAGGCCCCCCGCCGGGCACCGGCGTGGGATGGTTACAACGTGCTCTCGGCCGGCGCCGCGACCGCCGACTGCGGCAGCACTTCGCCGGGCATCACGAGCCGGATGCGCAGCCCGTGCGGCGCTGCGTCCATGACGGCCAGCTCACCGTGCAGCGCATCGGCGCGCTCGCGCATGCTGCGCAGGCCCTTGCCGCCGGCCTCGCCGGCCGCCGCATCCAGGCCGCGCCCGTCGTCGAGCACTTCGAGCACCAGCCCGTGCGAACGTTCGCGCGGGCCGAAGCGCACCTCCACGCGGGTCGCCTGCGAATGCCGCAGCACGTTCGACAAGGCCTCCTGCGCGATGCGGCACAGCTGCATCGCGGCCTCGGGCGACAGCGGCGGCGCCAGCACCACGTCCTGCACGTTCCACACGAGCGTGATGCCGAGCCGGTCGAACGCCGGTTGCAGCCGGTAACGCAGGTGGCCCAGGCGCTCGCCGATGCTGGTGTCGGCTTGGTCGTCGAGGGAGTCGACCGTCAGCTGCAGCTCCAGCAGGCAGGCCTGCAGGGCCATCGACAGCTCGCGGGCGTCGGCGGAGCGCGGGTCGTAGCTGGCCATGAGCGCCACCAGCCGCGAGCCGACACCGTCATGCAGGTCGCTGGCGATGCGGCGGCGCTCGGCGAGCACGGCCTGCGCCTGGCGGTAGCGCACGAGGCGGCGCCGCGTGAAATACCAGGTGGCCACGATCATGCAGAGCACGGCGACGTTCACCCCCTGCAGGGCCCAGAAGGCGGCCGGCACCTCGGTACCCAGCGTGGTGATCGCCGAGGTCGCGCGAATCACCTGCCCTACCACCGGCGTCAGGTGCAGCGCGAATGCGAGCCCCACCCACAGCAGCATCCGCTGGCGCGAGGCACGCGGCCACAGCCAGACCAGGAGCACACACCAGGCGGCGATCGAAAGCCACACGAACTGGTCCTCCAGGAAATACGGCGGGAGCGGGGGCGCGGGCGCGCGCATGGGTGGCTCCGCTGCGAACGCGGCGCGCCCGAAGCGCGCCCTAGAGCAGCCCCCGGTGCGAGGCGAAACTCACGGCCTGCGCGCGGGTGTGGGCGTGCAGCTTGCGGTAGATGTTCTTGACGTGCGCGTTAACCGTCTGGGCACTGATGGTGAGCTGCAGGGCGATCTCTTCCGTCACATATCCCGTGGCTACAAGTCGCAACACTTCACGCTCCCGTGCCGACAGGGTCGCCTTGCTGTCCGGCGGGCGCACCGGGCTCGGATTGGCGCGCTGATGGTCCAGGTGAACGAGCAGCCGCCGCGCCAGCCGGGGGGTGATGGCGGCCCCGCCATTCACCACCTGCAGCACGGCCTGGGCATAGCTCTGGAACCAGGCGTTCTTCACCAGGTAACCCGAGGCGCCGAGCTCGAAGGCATGCAGCACCTGGGGCTCGTCTTCCAGCGCGGAAATGACGATGATCTCGGCGGCGCTGCGGTGCTTCTTGGCCTCTTCGATGAGCTCGAATCCGCTGCCGTCTCCGAGACGGATGTCGACCATGAGCACATCGAATTCATGCTGCATCAAGAGGCGCCTTCCCTCGCGCAGGGAGCCGGCCTGGCCTTCGAGCTGGATGCGCAGATCGCCCAGCAGTTCCTGGGCGATGACACGGCGGACAAAGGGGTCGTCGTCGACGAGCAGGACACGAACGGGCTTGGTTTCCTGGCCCGTGAGGTAGTCCGGCCACGGCAGGGTATCCGCCGAGGGAGCCAGCAGCCCACCGAACTGGCCGGGATTGGAGAATTTCCTAGCGCCACCACCGACATCGGTCAATGAAATGTCGAGATCGTTTTCCATTTAAGCCCCCTTGTCACAGATAAAAGTCGCGACTTCGTGAACAAAAGTTAATCGATTTCTACTCTTTTTCCGGCTATCGGCTTTTTTGATTACCTTGGTTTCTTTCGGTTGCAATATTGCCAGATTGTGAACGAAAGTGATAGTGGCCACGAGGGAAACAGGGCCGGAAACCGGTCCCCCGCCCGCGCCGAAAACGCGGCCGGGCATTGCTTTCGCCATAGCCTTGCACTACCCAGCCTGAGGCATTTTTCGATCCCTTCCCCCCGCTGAAACTGCATCCCGGTCGCAACGGAATCCATTCAATCCGTGCTCGCTGACCGTCGCTGATGGCCGGATTCCCCGGCGATCGGGTTCGTTTCAACACTATCGAGGAAGCATCATGAAGAAGACTCTTATCGCCATGGCAGTGGTTCTCGTGGCTGGCATCGGGACCGCAACCGGCAGCAGCGTGGCGCTCGCCGTCACCAACACCACGACCGGCTCCTCCAGCTCGGCAGGCTCGGTCGCCGCCAGCTCCGGAACGGGCAGCGCACTGAGCTACAACGCAGCCAGCTCCACCTCGTCGGCCACGGCCAACGCGGCGGGCGGCGCAGCAGGCAATGCCTTCCTGCGCGTCGGCGGCGCCAGCGCCAGCGGCTCGGCCACCACGCAAGGACGCGTGACCAGCGTGGCAGCAACGACCGGCAACGGCGTGGCTGCAGGCGGTGCGAACGCACAGGCCAATGCGACCTCGAGCGCCAATGCGAACTACGCCGGCGGCGGCGCCAACCCCGTGAGCGGCTCTGCAGGCGGCGCAGCCGGCTCCACCACCAACAACACCGCAGCCACCGCTGCAGGTCCTGGCGGCGGTTTGGCTGTGGTGACGCGCACCTCGGGCACGACGGCCGGTTTCAGCGCCAATTCGGGCGCGGTCAACGGCATCGTCAACGGCACGACGACCTCGGCCACGTCGGGCTCGACCGGCGGTTCCACGGGCGTCATCAACTTCGCCGTGGGCAACGCAGCGGGCTTCAGCAACGGTGGCGGCACCGCCGGCGGCGCGATCTCCGGCGCAACGGCCAACGCTCCCTGAGCGATCCGGACCATCGGTTGTTGGACCAGAAACGGGGAGGGGCACGCCCCTCCCCTGCTTCCCAAAGGAGTCGAAAAAATGAAAACACTGATTGCCCTGACCTTGCTGGGCCTGTCCGCCGGCGCCTTGGCGCAGACCACGGCGGGTGGCGCCAACAACCAGTCGCAGAGTTCAGCCACCACCAACGCCCAGGGCAACACCCAGGCGGTGAATTTCAACAGTTCCGCCCCCTCGGAAGTCACCTCCCGGGCCACGGTGGACAGCAACAGCACACAGAACATCAACAACACGGGCGCGACGACCAGCACCGTCGACTACCGTGGCAGCTACACCGTCAAGAACGTGCCCTCCGTGAGCGGCCCGAACCTGACGACCAGCAACGACACCTGCATGGGCAGCACCAGCGCCAGCGCCAACGGCGCAGGGGTCGGGCTGAGCTTCGGCACCACCTGGACGGACGAACACTGCAAGCGCCTGAAGATGAGCCGCGAGCTCTGGAACAAGGGCATGAAGGCAGCGTCGCTGGCCATGGACTGCATGGACCCGGCAGCCCAGGCGGCCCTGGAGATGACCGGCTCGAAGTGCCCGCAGTCGATGACCGCCGAAGAACGCGTGAGCGCGTTCGGACCGCAGGCCTCCTCGGCCGGCGCGCCCGTGGCGGCACGTCCGGCGGCGCCGGTGGCACCCGTGGCCGCGGCTCCAGCACCTGCGCCGGCTCCCGTGGCGGTGGCCGTGCCCCAGCCGGTGGCGCCCGTGGCACCTGCGGCGCCTGTCGCGTTGGCGCCGGCCCCGGCACCCGCGCCGGTCGTGGCGGTGCAGCAGCCCGCCGCACCGGCCACGCTGGTCGAGGCGATGCCCATGGCAGCCCCGGCGCAGGAACAGCCGGCGCCGCAACCCGCGCCGGCCGCGACCGCCGTCCCGGTGTCTGCGCCGGAAGTGGCACCGGCCCCCGTGGCCGCAGCGCCCGCCGAAGAAGCCGCGGCACCTGCGGCGGAGCCGGCACCGGTCATGGCGAGCGCCGTGGCCCCGCAGCCGGACATCCTGGAAGCGCGCATCACGCGCCGCCTGCCGGCTGACCCGGCCGACGAGGTGGCTTCGGCACCGGCCGACGCGCAATGAGGTCGGCTCTGGAGTCCATCACCATGAACACCAGGACCGTTCCTCTCTGGCTGGCCGCCTGTTGCGTGGCGACGGCATCGGTCGCCGCCACGCCGATCATCCGCATCGAGCGGATGCCCATGGGCAGCGGCCTGCAGAACGCCAGCGGCACGGAAAACGCCGAGCCGGTGGGCGACTACGGCGTCTGGCACGTGCCGCAGTACATGCCGGGGTTCCCGACCTCGGCCACCATCTGGCCGCGCGTCGTGATCATCCAGTGCAACGTCACGCGGTGCAGCGGCTACGAAGTGACGCCCGAACTGGGCCGGGGCGAGTACCTGTTCTTCCGGCCCGCGGAAGACAGCAGCGTCGGCCGCAAATAGACAGGCGCGCAGACGCCGCCTTTTCGAACGATGCGCCGCCGGGTCCGCAAGGTCCCGGCGGCGCGCGGCCGTGTGCGTATACCCTTCGCGCATGCACAACCCCCTCGTGCGCGCCTTGCGCGCCCTGTTCCGCGCCGTTGCCACCACGATCCTCGTGCCGGTGCTGCTGTTCGAGGAATGGGGCTGGGCCCCGCTCGCGGCGCTGGTTGCGCGGCTGGCGCGCCTGCCCTTCTGGGCGCGGCTCGAGAACCTGCTGCGCGCGCTGCCGCCCTGGGGCGCGCTGCTGGCGTTCTTCGTGCCGATGCTGCTGCTCTTTCCGGTGAAGCTGCTGGCGCTGTTCCTGTTCGGCCGCGGCCACGCGTTCAGCGGCATGGCCGTGCTGCTGCTGGCCAAGCTCGCGGGCACGGCGGTGGTCGCGCGGATCTTCCAGCTGGTCGAAGGCTCGCTGATGCAGCTGACCTGGTTCGCGCGCTGGTACCCGCGCTGGAAAGCCTGGAAAGACCAGGTGCTGACACGGGTGCGCGAAAGCCGCCCCTGGCGGATCGTGCGGGCGGTGCACCGGCGGGTGCTGCGCGGCTGGCACCGGCTGCGCGCCGAGTGAATCTATTTTTACCCGGGTGTATTGTGTTTTATATTTTGCCCGGGTAATATTTGGAGATGAATCCATCTCCTTCCACCCGACGTACTCTCGTCAAGCAATACAAGGACAGCGTGCGCCCCGCCGGCGTCTTCGTCATCCGCAACCTGATGGACGGCCGCGTCTACGTGGCCGGCAGCCTCGACGTCGAAGGCGCCATGAACCGCGCCCGCTTCGAGCTGAACCTGCGCTCGCACCGCAACAAGGCATTGCAGCGCGACTGGGTGGCGCAGGGCGCGACGCACTTCGGCTTCGAGGTGATCGACCGGGTGAAGGAGCGCGACGACCCCGCCTTCGACCGCGCGGCGGAGCTGGAAAAGCTGCTGGAGCTCTGGCGCGAGGAACTCCAGTGCACCACTGACAAGGGCTACAACACGCCATGAGCACCGACGCACTGGGCTTTTGCCTCGACCTCGGCCGCGCCCACGCCAGCCTGAGCCTGAAACTCAACGAGGACCTGGGCGCCTTCCACGGGCTGGACTACGACGACTTCACCCTGCTCCACCTGTTGCTGCGTGCCGGCAACGGCGCCATGCCGATGGCCGAGCTTGCGCACACGCTGGGGTTGCCAATGTCGGCGCTCGTCCGCAAGATGGTGCTGCTCGAAAAGACCGGCCTGGCCGAGCGCACGACGGGACCCGATGACGACCCCCAGCGCCATGCGAATATTCGCAGCGGCGGAAAGAAGTTGATGCAAGCCGCCATCACCACCGTCGAAGCGATCTGCGTCGATGCCGTGAAATCGCTGGACCCGCAACGCCTGCCAGACCTCCATGCCGCGCTGCGGGTGCTGTGCGATCACGACACGCCGCACGCCTGAACCGTCCTGCGGGTAGATTACGAACCTCGTTTCGTTCCGCCCGGATCGACAACCCAAAAAGAATCTGCATGTCACCCGACGAACTACCGACCACATTCACTGCGTTTGCCGGCTTCCAGCGCGTCGCCGCCGGCACCAAGGCCCAGGTGCTCACGCAACTGCGCGAGCGCGGCGACGCCGCCACCTGCCTCGTGTTCGACGACCAGACCGGCGAGCAGCTCGATGTCGACCTGCGCGACCCCAAGGCCATCGAAACCTCCGCGCTCGAAGCCGAGAAACACGAAGACGCGCCGCGCGGCGTCGGCCGTCCGCGCCTGGGCGTGGTGGCGCGCGAAGTCACGCTGCTGCCGCGCCACTGGGACTGGCTCGGCCGCCAGCCGGGCGGCGCCTCGGTGGCGCTGCGCAAGCTGGTGGACGACGCACGCCACGTGCACGCCGACCGCGACACGGTGCGTGCCGCGCGCGAAGCCACCTACCGCTTCATGACCGCCATCGCGGGCAACCTGCCCGGCTTCGAGGAAGCCACGCGCGCGCTGTTCGCGGGCGAGCATCAGCGCTTCAGCGACCTCGTGGAACCCTGGCCCACCGACCTGCGCGTGCACCTGCATAAGCTGTCGGCCGGTGGCTGGGGTGCTGCATGAGCGCGGCGCCCGATAGCACCACCACCACCGGCCCCAGCAACCCGAGCGGACTGCGCGGCGTGCCCGTGGCGCCGGTGGGTGCGCCGCGTCCGCTGTGGAAGGTGTTCCTGTTCTTCCTGGCGCCGATGTTGCTCAGCAACATCCTGCAGTCGCTCTCCGGCACCATCAACAACATCTACGTCGGGCAGATGCTCGGCGTGAGCGCGCTGGCGGCGGTGTCGAGCTTCTTCCCGGTGATGTTCTTCTTCATCGCCTTCATCATCGGCCTGGGCGCCGGTGCCTCGGTGCTCATCGGCCAGGCCTGGGGCGCGCGCGACGCGGCCAAGGCCAAGGCGGTGGCGGGCACCACGCTCACGGTGGGCCTGCTGCTGGGCCTGGCGATCGCGGTGTTCGGGGGCCTGTTCACGACGCCGATGCTGGCCATGCTGGGCACGCCGCCCGACGTGCTGGCCGACTCCACGCGCTACGCCCGCATCATGCTGATCGCGATGCCCGGCGTGTTCCTGTTCCTGCTGGCCACCGCCATGCTGCGCGGCGTGGGCGACACCATCACGCCGCTGCTGACGCTGCTGATTTCCACGGCCATCGGCCTGGTGGTCACGCCCGCGCTCATCCGCGGCTGGGGCGGGCTGCCGCAGTTGGGCGTGGCGGCCGGCGCGTGGGCCTCGGTGCTGTCGTTCGCGGTCGCGACCACGTGGTTGGGCTTCCGGCTGCGCCAGAAAAAGAGCCCGCTCGCCCCCGACGCGGAGTTCGTGCGCTGCCTGCGCATCCAGCCGCAGCTGCTGAAGGCGGTGCTGAAGATCGGCGTGCCCACCGGCGTGCAGATGATCGTGGTGGCGCTGGCCGAAGTGGTGCTGCTGTCGATGGTCAACAGCTACGGCTCCAACGCCACGGCCGCCTACGGCGCGGTGAACCAGGTGGTGGCCTACGTGCAGTTCCCGGCCATCTCGATCGCGATCACCACGTCGATCCTCGGCGCGCAGGCCATCGGCGCGGGCCGCGCCAACCGGCTGGGCGCGATCGTGCAGACCGCGCTGGGCATGAACCTCGTGCTGACGGGCGGGCTGGTGCTGCTGGGCTATTTGTTCTCGCGTCCGCTGATGGGCTTCTTCATCACCAGCGCGCCGGTGATCGAGATCGCGCAGAACCTGCTGCACATCATGCTGTGGAGCCTGGTGCTGTTCGGCATGGCCTCGGCGATCTCGGGGATCATGCGCGCCAGCGGCTCGGTGCTGGTGCCGACACTGATCTCGATCGTCTGCATCCTGGGCGTCGAAGTGCCGGTGGCCTGGCTCATGAGCCGTCATTTCGGCATGGGCCTGGACGGGATCTGGGTCGCCTACCCGGTGACCTTCGGCGCGATGCTGCTGCTGCAGACCGCGTACTACCGCCTGGTGTGGCGCAAGAAACCGATCGGCCGGCTGGTCTGATCGCTGGCTCGGCGGGGTTCACTCCCCGTCGAAGGCCTTCTTCACCGTGGCGATGTCGAGCTTGATCATCGTCATCATGGCCGCCATCGCGCGGGCCGCCTTGGCCGCGTCCTTGTCCTGGAACATGCGAATAAGCGGCATCGGCGTGACCTGCCACGACACGCCGAAGCGGTCGGTGAGCCAGCCGCACTGCACGGGCTGGCCGCCGCCCTCGAGCAGCTTGTCCCAGTAGTAGTCGACCTCTTCCTGCGTCTCGCAGGTCACGATGAGCGAGATGGCCGGCGTGATCTTGTATTCGGGCCCGCCGTTGAGCACCATGAACGACTGCCCGTCGAGCTCGAAGGTCGCGGTGAGCAGCTTGCCCTTCTTGGCGGGATTCACATCGCCCCAGAGCAGCGTGTCGGTGAGGCGCGACTTCGGAAAGATGGCGGTGTAGAAATTGACCGCCTCCTCGCCGTTGCCGTCGAACCAGAGGCAGGGAATGATCTTCTGCATGGAATCTCCTTTGCTTGGATGATGAACCAGGGAGTTCAGTATCAAAGCCGAAGCGGCGCCCTGTCAACCTGCGCCGCGGCTGTCAGTGGGAAGTTCGCAGGCCGGGCCGCGGGCCACAATGGGCCGGTCCTTCGCTTCGGAACTGCCATGTTCGCCCCTTCCAGAACCCGCCTTGGCGCCCAGGCTTTGCTGACCGCCGCGCTCGCCGCCCTGGCGGTGTCGGCCGGCGCAGCCGATGCCACCTACCCCGACGCCGCCGCCAGCGACCCCGCCAGGCTCGGGTGGATGACCGGCTCGCCCCCGCCGCCCGAGCGCACGCTGCGCTTTGAGGACGGCAGCTATTTCCAGTTTCCGGCATTGCGCTGGAGCGTGTCGAATTTCCGCCAGCTGATGCCGACCGTGAACGTGTCGCGCGGGCTCGGTGCGCCCACCGCCCTAACCCAGGCCTTGCGCAAGGACATCGACACGCTGCGCTTCACGCCGCTCGATGCGAAAACGCCCATGACCTGGGACGCCTCGCTGGCCGCCACCTACACCGACGGCATCCTCGTGCTGCACCGCGGGCGCGTGGTCTACGAGCGCTACTTCGGCGTGCTGAGAGACGACGGCCAGCACGGCGCCATGTCGGTCACCAAGTCGGTGGTCGGCACGCTGGGCGCGATGCTGGTGGCCGAAGGCACGCTCGACGCCAACAAGCCGGTCGCCCACTACGTGCCCGAGCTCGCGATCTCGGCCTTCGGCAACGCCACCGTGCGCCAGGTGCTCGACATGACCACGGGCCTGAAATTCAGCGAGGACTACGCCGACCCGAAGGCCGAGGTCTGGGCCCATGCGCAGGCCGGCAACCCGCTGCCCAAGCCCAAGGACTACACCGGCCCGCGCAGCTATTACGAGTTCCTGCAGACCGTGCAACCCGAAGGCAAGCATGGCGAGGGCTTCGGCTACAAGACCGTCAACTCCGACGTGCTGGGCTGGGTGATCGCGCGCGCCACCGGCCGCACCGTGGCGCAGCTGCTGTCGGAGCGCATCTGGCGCCACCTGGGCGCCGAGCAGGACGCCTACTTCACCGTCGATTCGATCGGCACGCCCTTCGCGGGCGGCGGCCTGAACACCGGCCTGCGCGACCTCGCGCGCTTCGGCGAGATGCTGCGCAACGACGGGCGCGTGAAAGGCCGGCAAATCGTGCCCAAGGCGGCCGTCGAAGACATCCGCCGCGGCGGCGACAAGGCGGCCTTCACCAAAGGCGGCTACCCGCTGCTGCAGGGCTGGAGCTACCGCAACATGTGGTGGGTGACGCACAACGACCACGGCGCCTACATGGCGCGCGGCGTGCACGGCCAGCGCATCTACATCGACCCGAAGGCCGAAATGGTGATCGTGCGCTACGCCTCGCACCCGATCGCGGGCAATGCCGCGAACGACCCGGTGACGCTGCCGGCCTTCGAGGCGCTGGGGCGGCACCTGTTGGCACAGCGTCGCTGACCTACCAGCGGTAGGTCGCCGTGGCCGTCGCCGTGCGCGGGTAGCCGTAGTAGCAGTTGCGGTAGCCGCAGTTCGCGAAGTAGGTCTTGTTGGTCAGGTTGCGCAGGTTCAGCGCCAGGCTCCAGCGGTCGATGTCGTAGCCGAGCATGGCGTCGAACACCGTCGAGGCCGGCACCTTGCTCGGCCACGCGGCCTCGCCGTCGCCGTAGTTCGAGCCCGTGTAGCGCGCGCCCAGGCCCACCTTCACGCCGCCGGCGAAGCGGTAGTCCGCCCACACCGACAGCCGGTGGCGCGGCACGGCCGTGGCCTGCTTGCCGATCTCGCTCGTGTTGCTGCTGGCCGTGACGATGGCCCGCGGCGTGTAGCTGTACGACGCCGTGAGGTTCAGGCGCGAGGCGATCTCCGCCGTGGCCTCGAGCTCCAGCCCGCGCACCGAGATCTCGCCCGTCTGCTTGGGCATGAACTCGCCGTCGTAGCTGATGTAGTTCTTGCGCCGCAGGTCGAAGATGGCGGCGCTGTACATCGCCTTGCTGCCCGTGGGCTGGTAGCGCACGCCCGCCTCGTACTGCTTGCCGCTTTCGGGCTTGAACGGGTCGCCCGACACCGGGTCGATGGTGGCCGTGGGCGCGAACGACTCCGAGTAGCTCAGGTACGGTGCCCAGCCGCTCGGGTGCAGGTAGACCAGGCCGGCCCGGCTGGTGAACTTGTGGTCGCGCATGCGCTGGCGCGAGCCGTCGAGGCGGCTGTCCACGGTGCTGTCGGCGGTGTCGTAGCGCCCGCCCAGCGTCAGCGTCCAGCGCTCGCCCCACTTGATCTGGTCCTGCAGGTAGACGCCGGTCTGCGCAAGCCGCGTGATGCCGTCGAAATACGGCGCGGGCCGCTCGATCGGCCCGCCGTACACCGGCGCGTAGATGTTCAGCGGCGAGGCACTGCCGCCGCTGAAGGTGACCTGGTCGATGCGCGTGCGCTGGTAGTCCAGCCCGACCAGCACCTTGTGCTGCGTCTCGCCCAGGCGGAAGTCGGCCTGCAGCTGGTTGTCCAGTGCCAGGGCGCCGATGTTCTCGCGGCTGCCGAACACGCTGCGCGACATCTGCTGGAAGTTGAGCGGGTCGTTCGGCACCTCGGGGTTCAGCGCCATGAAGCCCTTCAGCTGCGTGCCCGTGTAGTCGAGCTTCTGGTGCGCATAGCGCGCGTTCTGCCGCACCGTGAAGGTGTCGTTGATGCGGTGCTCGAACTGGTAGCCGACCATCTGCTGGTCCTGGTCGAAGCGGTCGAAGCCGGGCTCGCCGACGAACAGCTTCGAGGGAATGGTGGTGCCGATCGCGGTCGGATCGAGCGAGCCGACCTGCGGCCGTGCGCGCGTGTAGACCCCGCCGCGCGTGCGCGAGAACTGCGACAGCAAGGTGAGCGTGGTGTCGCCCGACGGCTTCCAGGTGAGCGCGGGCGCGATGTACATGCGGTCGTCGGCCTCCTTGCCCGCCGGCAGTTGCGCGTCGCGCACGAGGCCGGTGATGCGGTACAGCAGCTTGCCGTCGGCATCGAGCGCACCCGAGAAATCGCCCGCGACCTGCTTGCGGGCGTGGTCGCCCACCTGCAGCTGCAGCTCGCGCACGGGCTCCGCAGTCGGGCGCTTGCTGACCACGTTCACCACCCCGCCCGGGCCGCTCATGCCGTACAGCACCGACGACGGGCCGCGCAGCAGTTCGATGCGCTCGGCGCCGTAGTTCTCGGTGCGCCACACGCCCCAGGTGCTGTTGTTGCGCAGCGGCAGGCCGTCGAGATAGAAGCCCGGCGAATAGGCGTCGAAGCCGCGCAGCGAGATCCAGTCGTAGCGCGAATCGGCACCGTAGGTGGTGGTCGACACGCCCGGCGTGTAGCCCAGCGCGTCCTTGAGGTTGGTGGCACCGATGGCCTCGATGCGGTCGGCCGTGATCACCGAGATCGACTGCGGCGTCTCGATGATCGGCGTGTCGGTCTTGGTGGCGGTGGCGCTGCGCTTGGCGACATAGCCCTGCACCCGGCCCGTGGCGCTTTCTTCGCCGTCGGCCACGACGGTCACCGCCGGCAGCGTGGAGGTGCCGCCCGTGGCGGGCGCCGTCTTGATGACCGCCGCATTGCCTTCCATCGTGGCCGCCAGGCCGCTGCCCGCCAGCAAACGGTCGAGCGCCTGCCGGGCCGTCAGGCTGCCCGAAATGGCGGGCGCGGTCTTGCCCGCGACCAGGCTCTGCTGCACGATCAGCTGGATGCGGGTCTGCCGCGCCCAGTCGTTCAGCGCCTCGGCCAGCGGCTGGGCGGCGATGTGGATCGGCTGGGGCGCGCCCTGCGCCCGGGTCATCAGGGGCGCGTTCGCCAGGGCCAGTGCAACGGCCAGGGCCAGCGGCGCGGGTGTCATCTTTGTTCTCAAGCGCTTCGTCATCGAACGTCTTCCAGGTAGTGAATGCAAATGGTTCCTATCTGGGCTGACGCACGAGCCGGCGGAATCCCCGTAGTGCCGGCGAGAAATTCTTGATTCTTTTGTTTCAGGGGGCCGGCAGGATTTCCGCGACCGTGCCGGTGTCCTTCAGCCGCACCGGCAAGGCGCTGGCCAGGGCGCGCCGCAGCGTGCGCGCGTCCCGCGGGTCGAAGGTGCCGCTCAGGCGCAGGGCCGCCACCGCCGGGTCGTTCACCACCAGGCCGGTGCTGCCGTAGCGCTCCAGCTCGGCCAGCGCGCGCGCCAGCGGCGTGTCGACGAAGCTCAGGCGGTGCTCGCGCCAGGGCGCGATGCCGTCGCGCGGCACGGCCGAGACGGCGGAGAACCGGCCCTGCGCATCGCTTTCCACCTGGCGGCCGGCGGTCAGGAAGACTTCGCTCGTCGCATCCAGCGCCCGGCGCACCACGCGCACCTTGCCCTCTTCCACCGACACCCGCGTGCCGTCGGCGCCCGGCATGCCGGGGGTGTGGCGCACGGCAAAGCGCGTGCCGACCACCCGCACGCGCAGCGGACCGGCCAGCACGTCGAACGGGCGTTTCGCATCGGACTGCACCGCGAACACCGCCTGCCCGTCGATCAGCGTCACCTCGCGGCGGTCGCGGAACAGGCGCACTTCGAGGCGGGTGGCGGTGTCCAGCCGCAGCCGGGAGCCGTCGGGCAGCGGCGCTTCGAGCTGCTGCCCGCGCCGGGTGGCGAAGGCCTGTTCGAACACGGGCTGGGCCTGCACGTGGTGCCAGCCGAGGTAGCCGGCGCCGACCGCCATGCCGGAGGCTGCCAGTACGAAAGCCGGCTTCAGGAAGCCGCGGCGCGTGGGTGCGGCGGGCGCGTGGCCTTCGAAGCCGCTTCGCCAACCCGCGACCGTCTCGGGCGCGATCGCGTCGAAGGCGCGCCAGCGCGACTCCCATTCGCGGAACGCCTCGCCATGGCGCGCATCGGCGCCGAGCCAGGCCTGGAACGCGCGCTCGTCGGACGCGCTCCATTGCGCGCGCTGGCGGCGGACGAACCAGTCCAGCACGTCCTGTCGCAGGCGCAGGGCTTCTTCGGACGGTGGCGACGTGAGGGTCATGACGTGGGGATCGTTCTTATGGGGGTAGACGCACGAGCGTGGTCAAACCCTGTAATGGGGCGTGTTCTGCGTTCTCTCATCTCACTGCGGCCCCCGCGTGCGCTCCAGGCACGCCCAGCACGCCTCCATCGCAATACGCAACTGCATCTCGACCGTCCGCACCGAAATGCCCATGCGCGCAGCCACCTCGGCGTACGAGAGCCCGTCGAACTTGTAGAGCACGAAGGCTTCGCGGCAGCGCGGAGGCAGCCGGTCGATGGTCTCGACCATGGCCGCCATGCCCTGGGTGGACGACAGGATGGCGTCGGGCTCGAAGGTGGGCGGGCCGATGCAGTCGTCGGCGTCGGGCGGTGCCTCATCGGACGCCGCCGTGTCACCGCCCGCGCGCACGCTGGTGCGGCGGTGGTGGTCGGTGACGAGGTTGCGGGCCGTGCGATACAGCAGCGCGCGCGGGTCGCGCACCACGCTGCCCGTGCGCTGCGCCTCGTACACCCGCACGTAGCTCTCCTGCGCCAGGTCGGCCGCGGTGGCGCGGTCGGGTACCTTGCGGGACAGAAAGCTCAGCAGCTCGCGGTAATAGCGTTCGAACACGGGCGCACCACAGCCGGAAAGGGTTGGTCGAAGTCCAGGGGCAGGTTGGCTTCGACACGGCGTGGCTACCTGAGAGATTCAGAACAAAAGAAAACGCGAGATTATGTGCGGGTTCAACCCGCCGATCGCCGAAGGGTAGGCATTTCGCCTGCCGCGCACGGCATGCGCGCGGGCTACCCTCCCCTTCGGCCCCGCCCGGACTCGCCCGGCCTCAGTTCCCGCACGCCGGGTGCTTCTGCCCTTCGGTGGTGTTCGGCAGGCCCAGGAAGTCCAGGATGTGCGGCGTCGTGCCGTCCACCTGCGTCAATGCGGTACCCCCGAGGCTGCCCACGCAGTAGCTGGGCTTGAGCGGGTTCTGGTGGTTGTTGTTCAGGATCAGCAGCGTGCTGCGTTCGGCCGCCGTCTGTCCGCCGTGGCTGCTGCCGGTGCCGCCGTGGTCCGAGGTGACGACGATCAGCCATTCTTCATTCGCGTAGTTCGGCCGCGACGTGAGCGCCGTGAGCACCTGCTGGATCTGCTGGTCTTCGCCGGCGATCTTGCCCTGGTAGTAGGCATTGAGCGGGTCGTAGCTCGGCGCGTGGACGTCAACGTTGTGCAGGTAGTAGAAGATCGCCGTCGGCGGGTGCTTCCAGCTCAGCCAGCCCTTCACCGCATCGGTGGCCTGCTGCGAGTTCTTGGCCGCGTTGGCGACCACGAAGTCGGCCAGCGCGGGGCGCAGGTTGTGGGTGATGTTGAACCAGTCGCCCACCACCGCGGTCGTGGCCGTCGGCCAGGCCGCCTTGATCTGGTCGAACACGTGCGTCTTCTTCAGCGGCAAGGTGGTGGTGTTCGAGGTCACACCGTGCTTGTCGGCCCAGAAACCGGTGAACACCGACGACCAGCCGGGTCCGCTCACGGTCGCCTGCTTGGTCCCGCCCGCCAGCACGTTGCCGTGGAAGGCGCCGCCGGCGATCAGCGCCGACATCGCGGGCGTCTGCACGCAGCCCGCGCACTGGATGGCGTCGCCCCGCAAGCCGTCGATGCCGATCAGCAGGATGTGCTTGTTGCCGGGCACGGGGTTGGGAACGCCCTCGCCCGCGATCAGCGAATAGTGGTCGTAGGGATTGCCGACGTAGTCGGTCTTCAGGCCTCCGATGTCGCTGGCGCGCTTGTCGCTCAGGTCGCAGCGCTGGTTGGTCTTGTGGTAGTCGAAGGACTTGCACCACGACGAGCGGCTCGCGTCGGTGCAGGCGTTGGCGCAGTCGGCGGGCGTCACGCCCTGCAGGGCCTCGGTGTTGTAGCCGCTGATGGCCGCATTGGGCGTGCGCGCGAAAGGCTTCAGCGGATCGGGCTTGAGGCTGTAGTGGTCGTAGGGGTTACCGGGGTAGTCGGTCTTCAGCCCGCCCACGTCGGCGGCGCGCTTGTCGCTCAGGTCGCAGCTCTGGCCAGCCTTGTTGTAGTCGAACGAGACGCACCAGGCGCCGCGTGGCGCGCCCAGGCAGGCCGACGCGCACATCTCGGGTGTCGACTGCGTCAGGTTCTCGATGTTGTTGCCGGAGATGGCTGCGTTCGGCGTGGCCGCGAAAGCGTCCAGCGAGGCAGCGCTTGCATGTCCTGCCAGCGCTGCGAACAGCAGGCCCGCCAGGGATGCACGGATCGATGACTTCATGAGGTCTCCTCATCACAGGGTCGTGGGGTGATTCCCGGGTGCCGCCTCGCCGTTTTCTTCCGTGCGAGTGCAACGCCGGGCGGAGTAAATCACCGCCGCCTGCCATCGATCCAATTCAAAAATCTTCGATGTTGTATTGAGCAGAGCTATACATCGCCACGTCACGCAACGCGGTCAGGCCGCGATCAAACCGCTCGGTTCGAGAACGCCATCACGCCATCGTCCACGCGCCCGAGGCGCAGCAGGAGGATGTCGCGCAGGTAGTTCTGGTGCAGCTTCCACGGCGTGCGCGCGCCCTGCTTGGGAAACTTGTCGAGCGAGCGCTGCACGTAGCCCGAGCTGAAATCGATCCACGGTTCGGGCGACAGGTCGGGGCCCGCGTTGTGCGGCGTGCATTGCCGCCAGCCGTGCTTGTGCATGTGGTTCAGCAGCCGGCAGACGTAGGCGCAGGTCAGGTCGCACTTGAGCGTCCACGAGGCGTTGGTGTAGCCGAAGGACGAGGCCAGGTTGGGCACGTCGCTGTACATCATGCCCTTGTAGTTGAAGGTCGCTGCGGGGTCGACGCGGCGGCCGTCCACGCTCAGTTCGATGCCGCCGAGCACCTGCAGCTCGAGGCCGGTGGCGGTGACGACGATGTCGGCCTCCAGCACGCGGCCCGACTTCAGCCGCAAGCCCTCGGGCGTGAAGGTGTCGATGTGGTCCGTGACCATCGAGGCGCGCCCGGCGTTCAGCGCCGCGAACAGGTCGCCGTCGGGCACGAGGCACAGGCGCTGGTCCCACGGGTTGTAGCGCGGCGTGAAGTGCGTGGCGATGTCGTAGCCGGGCCCGAGTGCGTGGCGCACGCCGCCCAGCAGCATGCGTTTCACGCGCGCCGGCTTGCGCCGCGCGAGCCGGAAGAACAGCATGCCGAGCGTCACGTTCTTCCAGCGCGTGAGGCGGTACGCGGCCATCGCCGGCAGCAGGCGCCGCAGGCGGCTGGCAATCGGGTCTTCGGCCGGGCGCGCCACCACATAGGTCGGCGAGCGCTGCAGCAGCGTGACGTGCGCGGCGGTCTGCGCCATGGCCGGCACCAGCGTCATCGCGGTGGCGCCGCTGCCGATCACGACCACGCGCTGGCCGCGGTGGTCCAGGTCGGCGGGCCAGTGCTGCGGATGCACGATGCGGCCTTTGAAGTCGGCCAAGCCGGCGAAGTCGGGCGTGTAGCCCGCCTCGTAGCGGTAGTAGCCGCTGCACAGGAAGAGGAAGTTGCAGCGCCACTGCACGGGCTGCTTGTTGGGGCCCTGCTCCACGTCGACCGTCCAGCAGGCGTCGGCGCTCGACCAGGCGGCGCGCACCACGCGGTGCTGGTAGTGGATCTTGTCGTCGATGCCGTGCTGGCGCGCGGTGTCGCGCACGTACTGCAGGATCGAGGGGCCGTCGGCGATCGCCTTGGCCTGCGTCCACGGGCGGAACACGTAGCCCAGCGTGTACATGTCGGAGTCGGAGCGCACGCCCGGGTAGCGGAACAGGTCCCAGGTGCCGCCGCTGCGTTCGCGCCCTTCGAGGATCGCGTAGCTGCGGCCCGGGCACTGCGCCTGCAGGTGGCAGGCGGCGCCGATGCCGGACAGGCCGGCACCGACGATCAGGACATCGACGTGCGGCGGCGCGACGGCCGGTTGTGCTGCTTCCATCGGTGGTTTGTCTCCTGTCTCATGGCTTGTTGTTGTCTGGCTTTTCCAAGGGCGTGCGCCGGATCATCAGCCAGGCGCTGACCGCACTCAGCACGGCCAGGCCGGCGCTCAGCAGCATCACCCAGCGAAAGCCCGCGACGAAGGATTCGGCCACCGCGTGCTTCACGGCGGCGACGGTGGCCGCATCGGCGCCCGGCGGTGCGCCGGCCGCGGCCAGCCGGTCGCGCTCGGCCGCAAGAAAAGCCCGCACCTCGTCCGACGCGCCCATCGCCTGCAGCCGCTCGGCCAGCGCCGCGTCGAAGGCCCAGGCCATGATGGCGCCGAAGACGGCAATCGCCAGCACCGCCGCCGCGCGCGACACCGCGTTGTTCACGCCCGAGGCCACGCCCGCGAGGTCGGGCCCCACGGCATTCATGACCGTGGTGGTGAGCGGCGCGACCGTCACCGTCATGCCGAAACCCAGCACCACCACGGCCGGCAGGAAGCCGCTCCAGTAGCTCGCACCCACGCCCGGCAGCGCGAACAGCGCAAAGCCCACGGCCGCGATGGCCGGCCCGATGACCAGCGGCACGCGCGGTCCGAAACGGTCGACCAGCTGCCCGGCCCAGCCCGAGAGCGCGAACATCAGGAAGATGAACGGCAGCAGCGCCGCGCCCGCCACCGTGGCCGAGTAGCCCTGCACCTGGATCAGGTTGAGCGGAAAGAAATACAGCCCGCCGCCCAGCGCCGCATACAGCAGCAGCGTCAGCAGGTTGGCGCCGCTGAAGTTGCCGATGCGCAGCAGCGACAGCGGCAGCATCGGTGTGCGCGCCCGGCGTTCGGCGACGACGAAGCCGATGCTGCCCGCGACACCGATGGCCAGCGCCGCGAGCACGGCCGGCGAACGCCAGCCCTGCGTCGGCGCTTCGATGAAGGCGTAGACGATACCGCCCAGTCCGGCGGTCGCCAGCAGCGCGCCCCACAGGTCGAGCCCGCCGCGCGCCGCGGCGCCTTTGCTCTCGGGCACGTGGCGGCGCACGATCCACAGCACCAGCAGCGCCATCGGCACGTTGATGAGAAAAGCCCAGATCCACGAGAAGTGATCGACCAGGAAGCCGCCCAGCACCGGCCCCACCGCCGCCGTGATGCCGCTGAAGCCCGACCAGGTGCCGATGGCCTTCCCGCGTTCCTTCTCGGGAAACGACGCGCTGATGAGCGCCAGGCTGCCCGGCACCAGCAGCGCCCCGCCGATGCCTTGAATCGCGCGTGCGGCGATGAGCTGCTGCACGTCGGCCGCGAGCGCACAGCCCACCGACGACAAAGCGAACACGACGACGCCGATGGCAAAGATGCGCCGCCGCCCGTAGCGGTCGCCGAGCGCTCCGCCCACCAGCAGCAGCGCCGCGAGCAACAAGGCGTACGACTCGACCACCCATTGCGCCTGGAAGGCCGTGGCATGCAGGTCGGCCTGGATCGCCGGCAAGGCGACGTTGACCACGGTGCCGTCGATGAAGGCCATGCTCGAGCCGACGATGGCCGCGGCGAGCACCCAGGGCTTGGAGACTTCGGGGCAGGCGCCCTCTTCCGTGGGAGATGGAGACCCATGCAGGATCAGCGTGTCGTCGCAGGGCGCCTTGCCGATCTGTGCCATGGGGCCTCCGTTCTAGCGAATGGTGGCGTGGAGCCTTCCCCCGTCGGGGAAAGGTGAAAGCCTCAGGTCGCGCACGCCGTCGCGCCCGGGTTCGTCCGCGCCGCGTTCACGCTGCGCGCCATGGCCGCCGCCGCCGCGGCCGTCACGCGCTGCGCGCCTTGCGCCAGCGCGTCCATGCCGCCGCCGGTGGCTTCGCCCGCGTCGAGCCGGCACACCAGCGTGCGAGCCTCGTCGGAGCGGCGCAGGGTCCAGGTGAAGCCGGCGTCCACGCGCCCGCCGTCCACCATCTCGAACTGGCGCACCTGCACCGCCACGCGCCACACGGGCTGCGAGGTCTGGCGGCCGCCCTGCGTGACGTCGAGCGCGCCGAGCCGGCTGGCGATGCCGCTGCCCAGCGCGTCGCGCAGCTCGTTCTCGAAGGACGAGGCCCAGCGGTGCTGCTCGAGCACGTCGACCTGCACGCCGCCGGTCGGGCGGCGCACCACCATCTGCGGGCGCGCGAGCCGCTCGGGCACGGCCACGGGCGCGAGCTCGATGTACAGCGGCGTGGCGGCATCGCTCTGGCGCGGCGCGGCATCGGTGAGCGCGGGCGGGCTGGCCAGCGTGTAGTAGCTGTCGGGCTTGCTCGCGCAGCCTGCCAGCACCATCAACGCGGCGGCGCCCGCGAGCGCGAAGGTCGTCGTCTTCATTTCTTGTCGTCCGGTTTGCCGCGCAGCAGCGATTCGGGATGGCGTTCGAGGTAGTCGGTCAGCACGCGCACCGAGCCGGCGGCGCGCGTCAGCTCGCGCAGGGTCTGGCGCATGTCCTGCTGCAGCGGCGAGTCGTCGGCCAGCGTGCGTTCGGCCGAGTTGACGGTCTTGCGCACGTCCTTCATGGCGGCGGCCAGCTCGGGCGTCACGTCGCTGTTGATGCGGCTGACGGTCTGCTCGGCGCTGGTGAGCGTCTTGTTGAGCGTGGCCAGCGTGGTGCGCAGGTCGGTGGCGATCTGCTCGTAGGGCACCTTGTTGAGCTTGGTCGCGATTTCCTGCACCTGCGACTGGATCTCGTCCAGGCCGTTGGCGATGGTGGGCAGCTCGATCGGGCTCTTCGACAGGTCGATCTTCGCCGGCGGCGCCTTCGGGAAGAAGTCGAGTGCCACGTAGACCTGGCCGGTCAACAGGTTGCCGTTGCGCAGCTGGGCGCGCAGACCCTTCTCGGCCAGGAAGCGCAGCCGCTCCTGCTGCGTCGCGCGCGACTCCGTGGCCTGCGCACCGGCGCCGCTTTCGCGACGGCGCAGGCGGTCGGGGTAGATCTGCACCAGCACCGGCATGCGGAACTCGCGCTCGGCGCGGTCGAACTCGACGCCGATGGATTTCACCTCGCCCAGCACCACGCCGCGGAAGTCGACCGGTGCGCCCGGCGTGAGGCCGCGCAGCGACTGGTTGAAGTACATCAGCAGCGTCTGCGAAGGGCCGTCGGGCTCCTTCATGGCGGCGCTTTCGTCCTGCGCCAGCGCGAAGGCCGTGTTCTCCTTGGCCAGCGGGCCCATGGCGTCGTCGGGCGCCTGGAAGGCGATGCCGCCGAGCAGGATGGTGGCCAGCGACTGCGTGCGCAGCGTGAAGCCGCTGGCGCTGAGCTGCGCGTCGATGCCGCTGGCCTGCCAGAAGCGCGTGTTCATGCCGACGAACTTGTCGTACGGCGCGTTCACGAACACCCGCAGCGTGACGCCGCGGCCGTCGCCGTCGAGCTCGTAGGCCGCGACCTGCCCGACCTTGATGCGCCGGAAGTACACGGGCGAACCCACGTCGAGCGAGCCCACGTCGCGCGCGCGCAGCAAGAACTGCTGGCCCGAGTCGCCGCGTGTGACGATGGGCGGGGCTTCGAGGCCGGTGAACTCGCCCGCGGTTTCCTTCTCGACGCCCGCGTCGGCGCCGATGTAGGCGCCCGACAGCAGCGTGCCCAGGCCCGAGATGCCCGAGGTGTCCAACCGCGGCCGCACCACCCAGAAGCGCGAGTCGGCCGAGGTGAAGCCCTCGGCGTCCTTGTTGAGCTGCACCAGCACGCGCACGTGCGAGCGGTCGCGCGCCAGCCGCAGGCTCTGCACCAGGCCGATCTGCACGTCCTTGTATTTCACGGCGGTCTTGCCGGCTTCGAGGCCCTCGGCCGTCTTGAAGGTGAGCACGATCTCGGGGCCGCGCTCCATGAGGATGCGGGCCACCAGCGTCACGCCGACCAGCGCGGCGACGATGGGAATCAGCCAGATCAGCGAGGGCAGCCATTCGCGGCGGCGCGCCACTTTCGGCTTCGGCAGCGCGGGCGGGGCCGACGCTGCCGGACGGTCTTGCGGTTGCGTGTCTTCTTCACTCATGCGATTTTTTCTTCCCTGCTTTCAATGTGTCGTTCGTCCGTGTCTGCTTGCGGCACCGGGCCGTCCCACGTCAGGCGCGGGTCGAAGCTCAGCGAGGCCAGCATGGTCAGCACCACCACCGCGCCGAAGGCCGCAATGCCCACGCCGGCGGTGATGACCGCGAAGCCCTGGATCTGCACCAGCCCGGTCAGCAGCGACACCACGAACACGTCGAGCATCGACCAGCGGCCGATGATCTCGATGATGTGATACAGCTTGGCCCGCTCGCGCCGGCGCCAGTTGCTGCGCCGCTGCGCCAGCACCACAAGCAAGAGCAGTACCGCCAGCTTGAACAGCGGCACCAGGAAGCTCGCGATGAACACGATGGCCGCCAGCCCCCAGGCGCCCGACACCCAGAAGTAGATGACGCCGCTCAGGATGGTGTCGTACTGCGCGCCGAACAGCGTGCGCGTGATCATCACCGGCAGCAGGTTGGCCGGGATGTACATGATGCAGGCCGCGATCAGGAAGGCCCAGGTGCGGTTCAGGCTCTGCGGCTTGCGCGTGTGCAGGTGCGTGCCGCAGCGGGCACAGGCGTCGCCATCTTCGGCATCGCGCCAGACGGCCGTGCAGTGCGTGCAGACGTGCAGACCGAGCGCGGCGGCCGTCGGCACCGGGTTCTCGTGGTCGTGCTCGTCGTCGGCCTGCGCCTCCCAGGGGCGTGCCGAGGCCAGGCGGGCGGGCAGCCCGCGCATGTTCATGCGCGCACCTCCGGCGCTTCTGCATCAGCTTGTGCGTCTTCTTCATCGGCCTGACGGAAGGTCATTTCCCAGAACGCGCCGGGGTTGAACGACAACACGGCCGTGAGCGTCACGGTGAGCGCCACGAAGGCCCACAGCGCGGGGCCCGGCACCACCGTCGCCATGCTCGACAGCTTGACGATCGCCACCAGCACGCCGAGCAGGAACACCTCGATCATTCCCCAGGGCCGCAGCGACTGCATCATGCGCACCAGCACCGCGAAGCCCCAGGGCCGGTGCGCGCGGGCGAGCGGCACCAGCAGGTAGGCCAGGATGCACAGCTGCAGCAGCGGAAACAGGATGGTCGTGGCCAGCACCAGCAGCGCCACCGGCGACATGCCCTCGGCGCTCAGCACCACCACCGCGCCGGCCAGCGTGGTCTGGCTGCGCAGGCCCTGCAGCTCGATCTCGACGATGGGAAACAGGTTGGCGATGGCGAACATGATCAGGCTCGCGACCGTCAGCGGCAGGATGCGCCGCTGCTGCGCGCCCGGGTGCCGGTCGAGCTCGGTGCCGCAACGCGGGCACTCGGCCACGTCGCGCGGCGCCAGCGGCGTGCGGGCGTAGACCGCGTCGCAGCCCGGGCAGACCACGGTGTCAGGTACTTCCTTCATGAGGCCGTACCCTACCTTATTCAGGCATGCGGACTTGTCGTCTTCAGCCGCAGACTGCTGAAAACCGCCGCCACCGCCGCGCAACCCGCCGCCAGCACCAGCGCCACCACGGGGCCGTGCCCGCCATGCGGGCTCCAGACACTGAACACTGCCGCCAGCACCACGGCCCCGAGCGTCTGCCCGGTGAGCCGCGCCGTGCCCAGCATGCCGCTGGCCGCACCACTTCGGTGCGCGGGTGGCGAGCTCACGATGGTGTGGTTGTTCGGCGACTGGAACAGGCCGAAGCCCAGGCCGCACAGCGCCATGCGCCAGGCGATGTCGGCATTGCCCGGATGCGCCGGCAGCGCCGCGAGCAGCGCCAGTCCCGTGGCCAGCAGGCCCAGGCCGATGCCGCCCAGCAGCCCGTCGGGGTAGCGCCCGATCAGCCGCCCGGCGATGGGCGCCATCACCACGATGGCCAGCGGCCAGGCCGTGATCAGCAGGCCGGCCTCGATGTGGCTGCGGCCGTACACGTCGAGCAGCAGGAACGGCAGCGCGATGTAGGCCAGCATCTGCGCGCAGAACGCCGCCACCGAGGTGCCCATCGACAGCGCGAACACCGGAATGCGCAGCAGGTCGATGGGAAAGAGCGGCACCGCCTGCGTGCGCTGGCGCCGCAGGTAGACGAAGCCCACCGCCAGCCCGGCCGCCAGCGTGGCCCAGGCCGACCACGGCGTGCCCGTGGCCTGCACCCCGCCCTCGCGCACGCCCAGCTGGTCCACGCCGAGGAAGACCAGCGAGAACATCAGCACGTTGAGCGTCACGTCGATGGGCGAGAAGCGCGCGCCCGCGGCCGGCGCCGCGCGGTTGAACGGCAGCGCGCGCATGCCGAGTGCGAAGGTCACGATGCCCAGCGGCACGTTGATGGCAAAGAGCCACGGCCACGACGCCACCGACAAAATCGCCGCCGCCACCGAAGGCCCGGCCACCGACGAGGTGGCGACCACCAGCGAATTGATGGCCATGCCCCGCCCCAGCTGCGCCGAGGGGAACGTGAGCCGCACCAGCGCCGCGTTGACGCTCATGATCCCTGCCGCGCCCAGCCCCTGCAGCGCACGCGACGCGATCAGCGTGGCGAGCGAGTTGGCGAAGGTCGCGGCCAGCGACGACACGGTGAACACCGCCATGCCCACCAGGTACACGCGCCGGTAGCCCACGAGGTCGCCCAGCGAGGCCAGCGGCAGCAGCATCACCAGCGTGGCGATCTGGTAGGCGTTGACCACCCAGATGGCCTGCGCCGGCGTGGCCTGCAGTTCACGCGCGATGCCGGGCAGCGCCAGGTTGACGATGGTGCCGTCGAGCACCGACACCGTGAGCCCGAGGATGATGACCAGCATCGCCCAGCCGCGCGCGGGCGCGGCCAGGCCGTCGAGCTGGGCCTGCGGGCCGTTGCCTGTCATGGCGACCGTCATGTCAGGCCTCCTGCGCCCTGCCCCCGGTCGGCTCCGAGCGCACGCCGCCGAGCGTGAGCCAGGTCAGCACCAGCGCGATGAGCGCGCCGGCGGCCATGCCCGCCACCATCGGCAGCGGCCGGCCGTTGGAGAACAGGCCCACCACCGCCATCGCGAGCGCGCCGGTCAGCATCTGCAGCGTGCCCAGCAGCGCCGAGGCCGTGCCGGCGATGGCGCCGTGCATCTCGAGCGCCAGCACGCCGGTGGTCGGGATCACGAGGCCCATGAAGCCCGAGGCGATGAAGTACAGGACGATCAGCACCCACAGGTTGTCGCCGCCCATCGCGAAGTACACGAACATGGCGACCATCGCCACGCCGCAGCAGGCCACGCCGAACTTGACGAGGTTGACCAGCCCGTAGCGCTCGCCCAGCGAGCCCGTGAACTGCGAGGCCGCGATGAAGGCCGCCGCGTTCACGCCGAAGGCCACGCTGTACATCGCGGGCGACAGGCCGTAGTGGTCGATCATCACGAACGACGAGTTGGCCAGGTAGGTGAAGAAGCCCGCCATGGCGAAGCTGCCGATGAACACCAGCCCGAGGTAGTGCCAGTCGCGCAGCAGCAGCCAGTAGGCCGACAGCGCGCTGCCCAGGCTGCTTTCGACGCGCTCCGAGGCCGGGCGTGTTTCGTCGAGCAGCTTGACCATCATGGCCAGGCCCGCCACCGCGGCGATGGTGACGGCCCAGAACACGCCGCGCCAGCCGGTGAAGGCGATGACCAGGCTGCCCGCGAGCGGCGCGAGGATCGGCGACACGCTGAACACCAGCATCAGCAGCGACATCAGCCGCGCGGCATCGGTGCCCGTGTGCAGGTCGCGCACCACGGCGCGCGGAATCGCCATGCCGGCGGCCGCGCCCAGGCCCTGCACGAAGCGCAGCGCGATCAGGGTCTGGATGTCGGTCGCCAGCGCGCAGCCCACGCTGGCCAGCGCGAACAGCACCAGCCCGGCATACAGCGGCGGCTTGCGCCCCACCATGTCGGAGATCGGACCGTAGAGCAGCTGGCCCGCGCCGAGCGACAGGAAGAAGGCGGTGAGGCTCATCTGCACCGCGCCGATGTCCGCATGCAGGCTCTGCCCGATGGCGGGCAAAGCCGGGAGGTACATGTCGATCGCGAAAGGCCCGATGGCGGAGAGCAGGCCCAGCAACAGGGCCATCTTGAAGAACGGAGAAGAACGCATTGGGTCGATTGTGGCGAAGGCTCGCAATCGGTGCAGGCGTGGGGTCGGCGGCTTTCGCCGCTAGTGCATTCGTTCTACCGGGCGGTACGCCGCGCCCCTTCAGTACAGCGTGGCCTGCTGGCGCGCGGGCAGTTCGCGGTCGTAGGTGACGCCGTCGAAGGCCGCATCGGTCAGCGCCGAAAGGATGCCACCTGGCGTCGGCACGGTGCGCGGCGCGTTCGGCGGCACCGGCGCCCAGAGCTTGGAACGCTGGATGGCGCGGGCGCACTGGAAGAACACGGTCTCGACGGCGACCTCGATCACGCACTGCGGCGCACGCCCTTCCACCGCGAAGCGCGCCAGCAACTCAGGCGCCACGCTGATGCGTGCGCGCCCGTTCACGCGCAGCGTCTCGCCCACGCCCGGAATCAGGAACAGCAAGGCCACGCGCGGGTCGGCCACGATGTTGCGCAGGCTGTCGATGCGGTTGTTGCCGCGCCGCTCGGGGAGCAGCAAGGTCTTGTCGTCCTGCACCGCGACGAAGCCCGGGGCGTCGCCGCGCGGTGAGGCGTCGAGCCCGCCGGGCCCGGTGGTCGCGAGCACCGCGAACGGCGATGCGGCGATCAACGCCTGGTAGCTCGGGTGCAGGTACGGCACCTCTTTCTTGAGCGAGGCCTCGCCCGGCTGGCCGAACAGGGCTTCGAGTTGCGCAACGGTGTCGATGGTGGTCATGGGGCGATGTTCTCCTGGATTGGGGTGGGTGGCGATGCGCGTCGGACACAGGCCAGCGCCGCCACCGCCAGCAACAGCGCGGCACTGCCGTAGATCCACGGCGGCGAAGCAATGGGCAGCAGCACGCCGGCCAGCAAGGGCCCGGCGCCCGCGCCGATGTCGCGCCAGACCGCACGGGCCGCCAGCGCCCGCACGCGCTCCGGTCCGGGCGTGCGACGCGCCACGATGGGCGGCAGGAGCGGCAGCTGCAGCGCGCGCAGCACCACGATCAGCGCCGCGCAGCTCCACAGCCAGCCCAGGCCGAAGCCCACGAGCGCGAGCGACGTCACCAGAGACAGGCTCACGAGCAGGCGCTCGGCGCCGAAATGCTCCGCCATGCGCCCGCCCACCGGTCCGAGGAAGATTTCCGCGAGGTAGCGCAGCGCCATCAGCACACTGGCCACGATCACCGCACCGCCGGGCAGCAGGTCCTTGCCGAGGTACGACAGGCCCACGATGAACAGGCCGTCGAGCGCCAGCCCTTCCATGAAGGACCAGCCGTCCAGCGCGTTCGGCCGCGAGAAGCGCCGTGTCGGCGCTGCGCTGTGGTGCGGCTTCGACGGCAGCCGCCGGGTGACGAACAGCGCGAGCAATGACACCACCGCCAGCACGCCGAAGATCGCGCGCGGACCGACCGTGTACGCCAGCAGCGCACCGAGCGGCAGCGCGAGCACCGGCCCGGTCGCGATGAAGGCGCGCGACCGCCCGCTGCGCCGCGCGGCACCGAGCGGGTCGGCCGTGGCCAGGGCCTGCGTCGACAGGTTGAGTGCCGCGAAGCACAGGCCCCAGGTCAGCCGCAGCGGCAGCAGCGCCCAGAAACCCGAGAGCGTGGCGTAGCCCAGCCCGCAGCAGGCGGCGGCCACCACGGCCAGCGTGCAGCTCGCCCGGTCGCCGTGGCGCGCATAGAAACGCGCCACCCAGCCGTAGCCCGCGATGCGCACCAGCCGGTTGGCCGCCAGCAACAGGCCGACCTCGGCCAGCGAGACGCCGAACTGCGACGCGTACATGGGCAACAGCAGGTACAGCACCACGTCGGCCGGCAGCGACAGGCCGAGCGCCATGGCGGCGTGGCGGGAATCCAGGTCGGTGGAACGGACGGGAACGGCGGGAGAAAGCGGTGGTGCAGCGGACATCGAGCCCGTATCGTGCCCGCTCGCGACGCCCACCGACAAACGACATTCCCGCGCGGCATGCGTGAGAAAATCGCACGCATGCCGCTTCGCGAACCGCCCCTCCATGCCGTGCGTGCCTTCGTGGCGGCGGCCCGCCACCTGAGCTTCACGCGTGCCTCGGTCGAACTGCACGTGACGCACAGCGCGGTGAGCCGACAGATCAAGAGCCTCGAAGCCTGCCTGGGCGTGGCGCTGTTCGAGCGCCGCATCCGGCAGGTCACGCTGACGCCCGAGGGCCAGCAGTTCTTCGCGGAAACCGAACCCGCGCTCGCGCAGATCCACGCGGCGGCCCGCGCGCTGCAGCTGCAGGGCCCGGCGCGCGCGGTGCGCATCAACGTGCGGCCCTCGTTCGCGGTGCGCTGGCTGATTCCCCGGCTGCCGTCGTTCGTGGAACGCCATCCCGATATCGAGCCGCAGGTCGTCACCAGCACCGTCATGCCCGAGCAGGCCACGGACAGCTTCGACATCGCCGTGCGCCGAGGCCTCGAAGGCTGGCCGTCGTCGATCCAGGTGCGGCCTTTCCTCGAAGACGAAGTGCTGGTGGTCGGCGCGCCCGCGCTGTTCAAGGCGCAGCCGCTGCCCGACCTGCGCGCCCTCGCCTCGCATGTGCTGCTGTCGGCCCGCACGCGCAAGGACGACTGGGACGACTGGAAGAAGCAGGTCGGCGCACCGCGCGCGCGGCCGGCCGGGCGGCTGCAGTTCGATCACCTGCACTTCGTGCTGCAGGCCGCGGTCGACGGGTTGGGCATCGCGCTGGCGCCGACCTCGCTGGTGGCGCACGACCTGGCGTCGGGCCGGCTGCAATCGCCGCTGCCTGGGTTGCGGATGACGCTGGAGCGCTACTACTACGGCCTCGCCCCCGACGCGGTGCCCGAAGCGGTGTGCGTGGCCGAGTGGTTCGAGCAGATGAACGCGGGCTGAGGCTTCCACGTCCGTAAACGGCCAGCGGCAGACGGGCGCGGCCCCGAGGATGCGGTCTTTCTTTTCGTGTGCCGCCCCATGCCCTCGCCTCTTCCCCGTTCCTTCTCCCACCTTGCCTGGGCCAATCTGGCGGCGCAGTCCGCCGAACAACTGAGCCTCGCGGCCGTGCCGCTGGTGGCCGTGCTCGCGCTCGGCGCCGGGCCGGGTGAGATCGGCTTCCTGGCGGCGGTGCAGACGCTGCCCTTCCTGCTGGTCTCACTGCCGATGGGCCTGCTCGCGGACCGCATGTCGCGCCGTCGCCTGATGGTGTGGGCCGAGGGTCTGCGTGCGGTGTCGCTGCTGGCCTTGCTCGGCATGGTGCTGTCGTCGACGCTGGGCATCGGCGGGCTGGCTGTGCTCGGGTTCCTTGGCGCGGTCGGCACCGTGGGCTTCAGCGTCGCGGCGCCAGCACTGGTGCCTGCCCTCGTGCCGCGTGACACGCTGGCGCGCGCCAACGGGCGGCTGGAGCTGGCGCGCAGCGCCGCCTTCACGGCCGGGCCTGCGCTCGCTGGCGCGCTGGTCGCGTGGGCCGGCGCGTCGTCGGCCTTCGTGCTGGCGGCGGTGCTGTCGGTGGCGGCCGTGGGCCTGTTGCTGCGTTTGAACGAAGCGCCCCGCCCTGCAGCCCCGTCGCGCCATCCGCTGCGCGACGTGCACGACGGCGCGCGCTTCGTCTGGCAACACGCGTTCCTGCGGCCGATGCTGATGACCGGTGCGGTCTTCAACATCTCGTGGTTTGTGCTGCAGGCGGGCTATGTGCCCTATGCCGTGCGCGTGCTGGGCCTCGGCGCGCAGGCCGTGGGCTTCACGCTCGCGATGTACGGTGCGGGCATGGTGGTCGGTGCGCTGCTGACCTCGCGCGTGACGGCGCGCCTGCCGTTCGGCCGTGCGATCCAGGTCGGGCCGGCGGTGGCGGTGGCTGCCGCCGCGACGATGGCGGCCACCCTCGTCGTGCCGACCGCCTCGCTGGCCGCGCTCTCGTTCTTCCTGTTCGGCGCGGGGCCGATGGTCTGGGTCATCACCTCGACCACGCTGCGCCAGAGCGTGACGGCCTCGGCGATGCTGGGTCGGGTGTCGGCGGTGTTCCTCACGGTGAATGCGGGTGCGCGCCCCGTGGGCGCGGCGCTCGGCGGCCTGGTCGGCGCCTTGTGGGGCGAACCGGCCTGCCTGCTGCTGGCGCTCGCGGGCTTCGTGCTGCAGGCCGCGATCATCTTCGGTTCGCGCATCGCAGGACTGCAACAACTGCCCGTGCCGGCGGCCTGACCGTTCAAGCTCAGAACAGCGAGCGCGTCCCGTTCGGCGTGGCGCCTTCGATGTCGAGCATGCGCAGCTTGGTCAACGCGCCGCCGCCCGCGGAGAAACCACCCGGCTTGTTGCCCGCGGCCAGCACGCGGTGGCAGGGTACGACCGGGGCGAAGGGGTTGTGGCCCATGGCCTGCCCGACCGCGCGCGACAGGCCCTTGTCGCCGAGTTCTTCGGCCACCTCGCCGTAGGTGCGCGTCTGCCCCGGCGGAATGCGCCGCGCGATCGCATAGACGCGTTGGTGGAACTCGGACACGCCGCGCATGTCGAGGTCGATGTCGCACAAGTCGTCGGTCGCGCCTTCGAGCAGCGCCTGCACGCCCGCGATGGCGTGCTGCGCGCGCGGCGACGGCGAGGCTTCCTCCAGATCAGGAAAGCGCCGATGCATGCGCGCACGCGTCGCGGCTTCGCCCCGCTCTTCGGGCAGCTGCACACCGACCAGCCCCTGCGGCCCCCAGGCCAGCGCGCACACGCCGATGGCGGTCGGGAACAAGGCAAAGCCGGATTCGGAAGGGGATGCGGCAGTCATCGGAGCATTGTGATTCAAGGTTGAGGAACGACGCGCGGACATGGGCGCGAAGACCTCTTCCGCAGAAGAGAAAAAGTACCAACCAAACACCCCGAAATACCAGACTTTCACTCGGCGCTTCGAGGAATTTCCGCTCATCCTTTCGAACGCACCGAACGTCGGCGAGCCGTTGTCGGACATGTGCATCGCCCCCTAGTCTCGCGCCCAGAAGTTGTCGGCTGAAATTCCAAAACAACAGGGAGACACATGCACATGAGGCCACGCGATTCTTCGCGGCCGGCGCGGCTGCGCGACCAGCGCGGACTGACGGCCATCGAGCTGATGGTCACGCTGGCGATCCTCGCGATCCTGATCGGCATCGCGGCGCCTTCGATGACGCGCTTCATCGTGCAGTGGCGGCTGTCCAACGCCGTCAACGCCGTGACCGGTTCGTTGCGCACCGCACGCACCGAAGCCATCGCCCGCGCAAGACCCGTCGTCGTCTGCCAATTGCGCGCAGGCACCGCGGTCGAGTGCGAAACCGGCTCGGGCGGCAACGATTTCGCGGCCGGCTGGATCGTCTTCGCCAAGAACGACCGCGACGGCGACTTCGCCTATTCCGTGTCGACAGACGAGGTGCTGTTGCGGCAGGACGCACTGCCCGGCATCGCGAAGATCGCTCTTGGCAAAGCCGGCCGTTTTGTCTTCCTGCCCAATGGTCTGGTGAGCTCGGGGAGCAACAGCATCACCGTCGATGCCCCCGGATTCGAAACGGCCAGCACCACCCCATGGGCACGCAAGACGCTGTGCATCAGCAAGCCCGGGCGCATCCGCTACGCCGCGGATGGCGAAGACTGTTCGGGCAACGACGAATGAAGCGCTCTACACAACGCGGTGCCACCCTCATCGAGGTGCTGGTCGCAATCGTCATCCTGGCCATCGGCCTGTTCGGCATGGCGGGGCTCACGTCGGCGGCCCTCAAGTACAACCAGTTCTCGCGCATGCGCGCCACCGGCCTGAGCCTGGTGAACGACTACGCGGAACGTGCTCGCGCCAACCTCGCGGGCTTTGCCGGCTACACCCACGCCAAGGCCTACAACGCCAGCACGCGCGAGACAGCCTCCACGGACCCCACGCCGCCGCCCGCCGCGTGCGAGGTCGACACCTCCGTTCCCGACAGGCCGGTCAACACCTGTGGCGCGGCCATTGCCGCCTACGACCTCGCGCAGTGGCTCACGAATGTCGGGAACCGGCTGCCCGGCGGCACGGCCTACGTCACGACGGAACTGGTCGACGCGGCCTCCGGCGTGAACGGCCTGCCGGCCACGCGCGTGCTGAACATCTGGCTGATCTGGCGCGCCATCGCGGAGGACGTGGGCTTCGGGCTGCACCAGGCCTGCCCCATCGCCGGCGCCAACATCGCGGCCCCGGCAGAGGTGAACTGCATGTATTTCCGGATCACGCTGTGAGCACCGTCTTCGCTGTTCCCCCGCGCAGGCGCAATCCGGTCCGTGGCTTCACGCTGATCGAACTGATGATCTCGCTGACGATCGGGCTGGTGATCCTGGCAGCCGCCTTGTCCACGTTCTCGACCTCCAGCCGCAGCAGCCAGTTGTCGCAGGCCGAGACGCAGTTGAACGAGGACGGCATCCTCGCGCTCAACCTGATCCAGCAGCAACTCAAGCAGGCCGGCTACTCGCAGCAGCTCATCCCGAGCAACGGCGCCACGGTGATGGGCAACTACGCCGGCCCCGCCGTGCGCGGATGCACTGGTGGATTCACCGACGCCGCAGCCGCCTTCGACAAGCTGTCGTGCACGGGCAAAGGCAGCGACGCCATCGCCATCCGCTACGAAGCCACCACCGACAACACCATGCCCACGGGCACCGACGCCAAGCTGGCGACGAACTGCCTGGGCAACGGCATCAACGCCCTCACGCCGTCGCAGGTGAGCCCGTCGCCCACGCCGCCCCCCGGCGCGCCCCCACCCGCCAACTACGCACTGGCCGACAACCGCTATCTGGTGACAGACGCGAGCACGGCGCCGATGCTGTCGTGCCGCGGGATGGAAAAGCGCGACGCCGTCAACGCCATCGGCCCCTCGCAGCCGCTGCTGGCCAACGTCGAGAGCATGCGCATTCTTTATGGCGTGGCCAGCCGTCCCAGCATCGAGCTGGCGGCCACCTACGACCCGTTGCGGCACCAGATCGTCAAGTACCTCGATGCCGCGGGTGTCGATGCCCTGCCCGGCAGCGGCGTTCTTGCCGATCTCGCCGAAGACCGCTGGAGCCGCGTGCTGAGCGTGCGCGTGTGCCTGCAGATGCGCAGCGACCGGCCGGTGCGCGACGTCCCCGACGGTGGCCTTGCCTACAAGCGATGCGACAACACCGACCGCACCGGCACCGACGGCTACCTGCGCAGGACCTTCACCACCACGGTGCTGCTGCGCAACCGCCTGATCACCCCATGAACACGAAGCCATCCCCTCTTCCGCGCCGCATCGCCGGCCGTGCGCACGAACGCGGCGTCGTGCTGATCGTCACGCTGATCCTGGTCGTGATCCTGTCGCTGGTCGGCACCTTCGCGATCCGCAATGCCACGCAGAGCGAGCGCAGCGTGAACGGCATTCGTTCGACCGAGGTCGCGCGCGAAGCCGCCGAAACCGCGCTGCGCTTTTGCGAACAGGTGGCCATCTTCGATGGCGACGACAAGGACTACACCGAGTACGCCTCCGTCGGCATGCGCGCCCGGATCATCACGACCCCCATCGGCTCGGAGTTCGACGAAACCGCGGCATGGCGCAAGAAGGCCAGCTGGGTGGGCAACAGCGCGATCGTCGTTCCGAAGGCCTACGTCAACAAGAAGCCCACCGGCACCACGGTCGACGTGACGCCCCTGGAGATCGAGCCGCGCTGCCTCATCCAGAAGATCGCCACCACCTCGACGCCCAGTCTGACCGGCTACCTGATCACCGCCCGGGGCTTTGCCAACAACGCCAGGTTCGAGACGTCGACCGGCATCGCCACCCAGGGCGCCGAAGCGTGGCTGCAGTCCGTGCTGACGCGCGACAAATGACTTCATGACCTCCATCGCCATGACACACCTGCCTTCCGCTTCCTCGCGCTCCCGCCGCGGCTTCACGCTGATCGAAGTCATGGTCGTCGTCGCGATCGTCGCCATCCTGGCCGCCATCGCGCTGCCGAACTACCAGGAGCACGTGCGCCGCTCCAAGCGCGCCGAAGCCCAGGGCATCCTGATGGAGGCCGCGCAGTTCATGCAGCGCTACTACTCGGCGAACGATCGCTACACCGCTGCCGCGGGTGATGCCGGCGAAGAGACCGAGCAGAAGAAAGGCGCAGAGAGCCTGCTACCCAGAGCCTTGCAGCAGTCGCCGAAGTCCGGCGCCGCCAACTACACCATCGCCGTCTTCGCCCGGGACACCCCACCCAGCTACATCCTCAAGGCCACCCGCACCGGCAGCATGACCGGCGACCGGTGCGGCACGCTGACCTTGAGCGGCCTGGGTGTGAAGGACATGGATGACGAGGTCGCGGGACTGCTGACGAAGGAGTGCTGGAGATGAATCTCGCACGCCTTATCAGCGCCCCACTTTCAACCGCAGGGAAAACCGCATGACCGCCACGCGCCCGTTTCTTGTTCCGGCACCCGCCAAGGCCGCACGCACGCTGCGAACCTTCGTCAGTCTCGCTGTCGCGTGGAGCGCAGCGCTTCTTCCCGTCGGCGACGCGCTGGCTGCCACGACGCCGAGCCAGACCCCGCTGTACAACGCCGTGCCGGGCGCCAAGCCCAACCTGATGTTCGTGCTGGACAACTCCGGGTCGATGGACGACGAGATGCAGGACGGGTATGCGGTCAACGACCAGTGCAAGGGAGAAGAGAAGGATTGCAGGGGCAAGTACGGGTGGTATTCGATGCGGTCCAGCAACATCAACACCCAGTACTACAACCCGGCGATCACCTATAGCGCCAGAGTCGATGCAACCGGCAAGGAAAAGCCCAACCCGGTTGCTTTCGTGGACAACCAATCGTCCACCGACAGAAGGCCTTTGCACGAAGCAGGGACGACGACAAGCACCAAGAAGTTCACCTACGTTCTGTGCAAGAACAACGACTGTTCCACCGAGGCCAATCGAACAGTTAGCGTCATCGGGGCGCTCGATGTCGGCGATGTCCCCTTGCCACCCGGACACAGGCGGACCGACTGCGGGAGCGCCAACGAATGCCCCGCGGCGCTGGAGCGCAAGAACATCGCGAACTGGTACACGTGGTACCGCAACCGCGCACTCGCTGTCAGCACCGCGCTGGGCCTGGCGATGCAGAGCTACGACAACAAGTTCAGGGTCGGGTACGTTCAATACAACCAAAGCGTGGCGGAAGTAGATCCGAGAAACCCGGCCAAACCCGCCGAGCACATCGTCAGCGGCGTCAACTACTTCAAGGACGAGTCCACCGCTTCGGGGCAGAAATGGAAGTCCAGGTTCTATAGCTGGATCTACGACATCGTCCCCAACGGAGGAACGCCGAGCCACAACGCCCTGAGACTCGCCGCCGACTATTACGCCGGCAAGGAGACCGCGACCTATGCGACCTCCTCGCTGACCAGCCCCTGGAAGAACGATCCCAACGACGCGACAAGTGGCGAATTGAGCTGCAGGCGCGCCTACGCCATCGTGCTGTCCGATGGCGCCTGGAACGCCGGCACCGCGCAAGCCATCGAGACGAGCTCCACGGCCACGACCGCCAGCACCAACTACGACGGCAAGCCGTCCGGCAGTGCCGCGAAGTTCAAATACGACCCCAAGGGCGCTTCCGCCCGCGACAGCCTGGACCTGCCCCAAAGGTTGAGCGCCAGAAACCTCTACATCCCCTACAGCGATGGCGGCACCAGCAGCAACGGTTTCGCCGACCTCACGGCCCGCTACTTCTGGCACACGGATTTCTCCAGCACGCTGTCCAACGATGTGCCACCCGTGGAGGGCCAGCACAACCCCACCTTCTGGCAGAACATGACCACGTACACCATCGGCTGGGGCCTCACGCCCTCGGGCGACTCACCCCTCAAGAAAGGGCTGACGTGGGCGCAGATCGAGAAATACAACAGCGACTGGCTCGCCGGCAATCCGGCCACGCCACCGCAGTGGGCGACCGGAGACCTGAACCGCGACAGTTCGGACGCGGGCGACGCCCGGCGCGTCGACGACTTCATCCGTGCCGGCTTCACCGGCGGCGGCCGTGCCTACAGCGTGTACTCGGGCGAGGACGTGCGCCGCGCGCTCGACAACGCCTTGAGCAGCATGGTCGGCGCCGGCAACGACGCCGGCGTGGCCGTATCGGGCAACAGCAACGAGTTCCAGACACTGCAGGGCCAGTACAAGTACACGACCGAGTACCAGACGGCCGACAACAGCGGCGACATCAAGGCCTTCGCGCTGAATGCCGACGGCGCCAACGCTGTCTTCGACGATGCCGGAAAGCCGAAGCCGGCCTGGTCGGCCAATGCCAGGATGCCGGCCGTGGACAAGCGCACGATCCTGGCCTTGTCGAACTACGACCCCAACGCCCCCGGGAGCGCCCAGCGCACGGCGCTCACCTACGGCACCCGGCTGGGCGACCTGCCGAGCGATCTCCAGGCCCTGCTGAACGCCGACAAGCAGCAGGCCACCGACGAACGCTTTGTCCGCTACCTGCTGGGCGAGGACCCGCAGAAGGATGCCGGCGGCACGGTCTACCGGCTGCGCAGGCAGCCCATCGGCGCCTCGGTCAACTCGCCGCCGGTGTTCGTGGGGGGACGCTTCGACATGGGCTACGGCGCCTTCGGCTCGGTCGACGGCAAGGACACCTACCCCGACTACAAGGCCCTCAAGACCACGCGCCCTCCCACCATCTTCGCGGCCACCAACAACGGCAAGGTCCATGTGCTGAACGCCGGCAGGAACGACGCCGCAGGCAGCGAGCTGGCCGCATTCATGCCCAACGGCGCCATGGCCTCGCAGATCGACCTCGCCGGCGCGAACTTCCGCTTTCGCTACACGCTCGACGGCCCGCTGGTCGAGCAGGACGTGTACGACAGGAACGGCCAGACCCCGGCCGGCGAAAGGAACACCTGGCGCCAGTTGGTGCTGGGCACGGGCGGACGCGCGGGCCCTTTCATGTACGGACTGGAATCGCCGTTGAACAACGCCGACCGGACCCCGGGCAAGGAACACTTCCTCTGGGAAGTGAGCAACAAGCACAAGGACTATCCCCACCTGGGCCATGTGACCAACAACCCCGCCGCGGGCCAGCTGGACGACGGCACCTGGGTCATGCTGACCGGCAACGGCCACTACCCCGAAACGCAGAAGGTCGGGCTGTACGTGGTGGAGGCGCTCACCGGCAAGCTCAAGCAGTTCATTCAACTCCCCACGGGCTATGGCGGCGAGGTCAGCGGCGGCAACCGCGGCCTGGGCGGCGTGGTCGCGGTGCGGGACAGCACCCGCCGCATCGTGGCGGCCTACGCCGGCGACGCCAATGGCAACCTGTGGCGCTTCGACCTGCGAAGCGCGAAGCTCGCGGCCTCCGTTCCCAGGCGGCTGTTCACCACGCCACAGGGCAGAAAGCAGCCCATCTATGCCGCGCCGACCTGGCAGGTCCACCCGGGCGATGGAAGCACGTGCACCTACAGCGCCACCTCGCAGTGCGGCGCCATCGTGGTGATCGGCACGGGCATCCTGCTCGACGAGGACGACCTGGCCATGCCGGCCACGAAGCAGGCCCTCTACGGACTCTGGGACCAGACCCCGATCGGAGGCGACGACAAGGCCGGCGCCGTCGCGCTCAGCACCTCGAACCTCGTGACGCAAACCATCATTCCTGTGGCGAAGACCGGCGCCGGCATCGAGGAGGGAAAGGACTTCTACCAGCTCAGCACGAATGCCGTCGATTGGAAAACCAAGAAGGGATGGCAACTGAACCTCGGCACCATCACCCACCCCGGCGCGATGGCCAACGGCGAGCGCGTGGTCGGCGACCTCGCCAACCTGGGCAGCAGCGTGATCGTCTCGTCCTTCCTGCCGGAGGACAAGAAACAGGGCATCGAATCCTGCACGGCCACGGGCAGCCTGCCCAACATCATCTACGTGCTCGACGCACTCACCGGCAAGAACAAGAACTCCTTCGACGTGGATGGCAACGGCAGCTTCGACGCGTATTCGGTCGTCTCGATTCCCACCGGCGGCTTCACGCGCGGCAACGTGAACTCGCGGAACATGGTCGGCCAGCCCAACGAAGGCCAGCCGGACGGCAAGCCCAGGAGCAGCTGCACCAACGAAACCGGCTTTCTCACCGGCGTGGGCGGCACACAGAAAGCCGGTGACGGCTGTCCGGACTCCCGCACCTGGCGCCGCAGCTGGCGCCAGGTGGTCTCGCCACCCTTCTGAGTGCCGAAAGAGAAAGCCGCAGCCGCCTCAGAGCATCATGTGCCGCGCCAGCAGCACCGCCACATGCACCGCCTCGCGCTGCGCGCCGTCGCCGATCTGGTGCCTGCAGCTCGTGCCGTCCGCCACCACGATCGCATCGGGCTTGGCGCGGATGGCCGGCAGCAGGCTCGCCTCGGCCATCTGCATCGACACCTCGAAGTGGCTGGCCTCGTAGCCGAAGCTGCCGGCCATGCCGCAGCATGAGCTTTCGATGAGCTCAGGCTCAGCGCCCGGAATCAGCTTCAGCACCTCCATGATCGGGCTCACCGCGCCGAAGGCCTTCTGGTGGCAGTGGCCGTGCAGCAGGATCGGCGCGGTGGCCGGCTTCAGTGCGAGTTCGAAGCGGCCGGCCTTGCGTTCGCGGGCGATGAACTCCTCGAACAGCAGCGCCTGCTTCGCAACGGCCTGCGCCTTGTCGCCGAAGCCCATCACCAGTGTTTCGTCGCGCAGCGTGAGCAGGCACGAGGGCTCGAGCCCGACGATGGGAACACCCGCCTGCGCCAGCGGCAGCAGCGCGTCGATCAGCGCTCCGGCGCGCACCTTGGCCTCGTCGACCATGCCGCTGGCCAGGAAGGTCCGGCCGCAGCAGTGGTGCCCGCCGCCCTTCTCCACCGTGTGCAGCGCATAGCCCGCGGCGTGCAGCACGCGCGCCGCCGCGAAGACGTTCTCGCTTTCGAAGGTGCCGTTGAAGGTGTCGACGAACAGCACGGCGACCTTCTCGCCGCGCGCTGCCGCAGCCAGCACCGAGGCCCGATCGGAAAACAGGCCGGCCGCCACCGCGTCCTTCGCACGCCAGAAGGTGTCGGTGCGCCATTCGGGCAGTGAGCGCTTCGCCGAAAAGCCCAGCATCTTCTCGCCCAGCCATGCCGCGCCCGGCACGCGGTTGCGCAGGTTCAGCAGCCAGGGCATGCGGCTGGCGCGGTGTGCGTAGTCGGGCATGTAGGCGACCAGCTTGTCTTTCAGCGTGTGGCCGTGGCGCTTCTTGTAGTGGTCGAGAAACTCGACCTTCATCTTCGCCATGTCCACGCCGGTCGGGCAGTCGCGCTTGCAGCCCTTGCAGCCGACGCACAGGTCCATGGTCTCGTGCATGGCCTCGCTGGTGAAGGCGTCGGCGCCGAGCTGGCCCGACAGCGCCAGGCGCAGCGTGTTGGCGCGGCCGCGCGTCAGGTGCTGCTCGTCGCGCGTCACGCGGTAGCTGGGGCACATGGTGCCGGCGTCGAACTTGCGGCAGTGGCCGTTGTTGTTGCACATCTCCACGGCCTTGGCGAGGCCGCCGGTGCTGTCGCCGCCGGTGCCGGGCGCGGTGGTCACCTCGGTCACGGGGTCGGCGTTGACGTTCCAGCCCGACCAGTCGAGCACGGGCTTCAGTTCGATGCGACGGTACGGCTTGGGCGCCGTCGGCGGCGCGAAGCGGAACAGCGCGCCGTCGTCCATGCGCGGCGGGTCGATGATCTTGCCGGGGTTGAACAGACCGATCGGGTCGAGCTGCTGCTTGATCGCGCGAAAGGCCTCGTTGATCGCCGGCCCGAACTGCCATTCGATCCATTCGCCGCGGCACAGGCCGTCGCCGTGCTCGCCGCTGAACGCGCCCTTGTACTTGCGCACCAGCGCGCTGGCCTCTTCAGCGATGGCGCGCATCTTGGCGGCGCCGTCAGCCCGCATGTCGAGAATGGGCCGCACATGCAGCGTGCCGACCGAGGCATGCGCGTACCAGGTGCCGCGGCTGCCGTACTTCGCGAACACCTCGGTCAGCGCGTCGGTGTATTCGGCCAGGTGCTCGAGCGGCACGGCGCAGTCCTCGATGAAGCTCACGGGTTTGCCGTCGCCCTTGAGGCTCATCATGATGTTGAGGCCGGCCTTGCGCACTTCCCACAGGCTCTTCTGCCGACCGTCGTCGGGCATCTCGACCACGCTGCCGGGCAGGCCGAGGTCGCCCATCAGCTCGACCAGCTGCTTCAGCTGCGGCAGCAGCGCGGCCCTGTCGGCGCCCGAGAACTCGACCAGCAGGATGGCGGCGGGCTTGCCGATCAGCGCCGTTTCCACGGTCGGCTTGAACGCAGGGTTGGCCAGGCTCAGTTCGATCATCGTGCGATCGACCAGCTCCACCGCCGTCGGCCCGAGCTTCACGATGTGCTGCGCTGCGTCCATGGCCGCATGGAAGGTCGGGAAGTTCACGATGCCCAGCACCTTGGCGCGCGGCAACGGCGCCAGCTTGAGCTTCAGGCTGCGCGTGTAGGCCAGCGTGCCTTCGGCGCCGATCAGCAGGTGCGCCAGGTTCACGCTGCCGTCGGCCGTGTACGGCTTCTCGCTCTGGTTGTCGAAGATGTCGAGGTTGTAGCCCGCCACGCGGCGCATCACCTTGGGCCAGTGCTGGGCCATGGCCTCGCCATGCTGGCGCGCCAGCCCGTGCACGAACTGCGCAATGCCCGCCGCGCGCGCGCCCAGTTGGCCCAGCGGACCGAACTCGACCAGCTCGCCACTCGACAGCCACGCGCTCGCACCGAGCACGTTGTGCACCATGTTCCCGTAGGCGATGGAGCGCGAGCCGCAGGAGTTGTTGCCCGCCATGCCGCCCAGCGTGGCCTGCGCGCTGGTCGACACATCGACCGGGTACCACAGCCCATGCGGCTTGAGCTGTGCGTTCAGGTGGTCGAGCACCAGGCCCGGCTCGACCGTGGCGGTGCCCTCTTCCACGTTCACCTCGAGCACCTTGCGAAAGTGCTTGCTGTTGTCGATCACCAGCGCCGCGCCCGTGGTCTGCCCACACTGGCTGGTGCCGCCGCCGCGCGCCAGCACCGGCACCTTCAGGTCGCGGGCGATGTCGATGGCGGTGGCGATGTCGCGCTCGTTCGTGGGAACGAAGGCGCCGACCGGCGTGATCTGGTAGATCGACGCGTCGGTGGCGTAGCGCCCGCGCGAACCGTCGTCGAACAGCACCTCGCCCTGCGTGTCGGTGCGCAGCCGGCGCGCCAGCAGTTCGCAGGTGTCGTTGGGCGGAAGGACGGTTCCGGCTGGCTGCATGTGGCTGGCGGGGTCGATGCGCATGGTGGGATGTCAGCTCGCTTTGTTGGTTGTGCTCTTGGCTTGCGGGTAGATCTGCCCGGCGCGCAGCAGCTCCAGCACGGTGTCGCGCTTGCGCAGCACGTGCGCCGTGAGCACCTTGCGCATGGCCTGCGCGTCGCGCGCGGCCAGCGCCTGCACCATCTGCTCGTGCTCCTCGACCGCGTGCTTCCACTTGGTCTCGTCCTGGTTGGTGCGAAAGCGCAGCGACTGCACGCGGGCGTTGATCGAGCGGTAGGTGTTCGACAGCACCGGGTTCGCCGCCGCGTCATTGATGGCGGTGTGGATGCGCGCGTTCAGGCGGTAGTAGCCCGACAGGTCGCGCCGCGCGAAGCAGGCCATCATTTCGTAGTGCAGCGCGCGCACCTCGGCCAGCTCCTCGTCGGTGATGCGCTTGGCCGCCAGCTCGCCCGACATGCCCTCGAGCATCGCCAGCACCTCGAAGGTGTTGAGCACGTCGGCCTCGGTGAGCTTCACCGCCACCGCGCCGCGGTTGGGCAGCAGGTCGACCAGCCCCTCGGCCGCCAGCAACTTGATGGCCTCGCGCAGCGGCGTGCGCGACACGTTCAGCTGCAGGCACAGCTCGCGTTCATTGAGCTTGGCGCCGGGCGAGATGCGCCCCTCCACCAGCATGGTGCGCAGGCGCGCCACCACCTGGTCATGCAAGGCCAGCCTGGAGATTTCGATGATTTCAGCGGTCATGTGGGGTTCCCTTGTCTGCATTTTGAATGCAAAAAATAGCCGATACAACCTAGGTTGATAGGTATAAACCAGCATACATAAATGCATTTTGAATGCAAAACTGAGCGCACAAGGAGAGCCCATGCTGCAACTCGACATCCACCCCACCGGCCGTCACTTCCTCCAGATTCCCGGCCCCAGCCCGGTGCCCGACCGCATCCTGCGGGCCATGAGCCTGCCCACCATCGACCACCGCGGGCCTGAGTTCGGCACGCTGGGACTGAAGGTGCTCGGCGGCATCAAGGAGATCTTCAAGACGAAGCACCCGGTCGCCATCTATCCCGCGTCGGGCACCGGTGCATGGGAAGCCGCACTCGCCAACACGCTCAGCCCCGGCGACCACGTGCTCATGTACGAGACCGGTCACTTCGCGTCGCTGTGGCAGAAGATGGCCACGCGCCTGGGCCTGTCGACCGAGTTCCTGGCCTACACCGGCACCGACGCCCACCTGCCGAATGCGCCCAGCTGGCGCCGCGGCGTGCAGGCCGAGCTCATCGAGGCGCGCCTGCGCAAGGACACCGAAAAGAAGATCAAGGCCGTGTGCGTGGTGCACAACGAAACCTCCACCGGCGTCACCTCCGACATCGCCTCGGTGCGCAAGGCCATCGACGCGGCGGGCCACCCTGCGCTGCTCATGGTCGACAGCATCTCGGGCCTGGCCAGCGCCGACTACCGCCATGACGAATGGGGTGTCGACGTCTGCGTGAGCGGCTCGCAGAAGGGCCTGATGCTGCCGCCCGGCATCAGCTTCAACGCGCTCTCGCCCCGTGCACTCGAAGTCTCGAAGCACGCCAAGCTGCCCAAGGCCTTCTGGGCCTGGGACGAGATCGTCGAGATGAACAAGGACGGCTACTGGCCCTACACGCCGAACACCAACCTGCTGTATGGCCTGTCGGAATCGCTGGACATGATCCTGGGCGAAGGCCTGGACAACGTGTTCGCGCGCCACCAGCGCTGGGCCGCCGGCGTGCGCGCGGCGGTCAACACCTGGGGCCTGCCGATCCAGTGCGCCGACCCCTCCGTGTACTCGCCCGTGCTCACCGGTGTGATCACGCCCGAGGGCGTCGACGCCGACGCCGTGCGCCGCCTCATCCACCAGCGCTTCGACCTCTCGCTGGGCACCGGCCTGGGCAAGCTCAAGGGCCGCATGTTCCGCATGGGCCACCTGGGCGACAGCAACGACCTCACGCTCGTGGCCATGGTCGCGGGTGTCGAGATGGGCATGAAGCTCAGCGGCATCAAGCTGGCGGGCAGCGGCGTGCAGGCGGCGATGGACTACTTCGCGAGCCACCAGGCTGCACCGGTCGGCCTGCAAAAAGCAGCCTGAACCCGGCGCACGCCAACCCACACGGGCCGCAGCGCATCGCTCGAACGATGCGGCGGCCCACCACCACCCTGCCGGGCCCGCGCAAGCGGCTCCCGGCACGCATCGGATTCCCCAACCGACGGAGACAAAGAAGATGCAAAGACGTTCCCTGATCCAGGCCGCCGCCGGCGCGGCCGCCACGCTGGGCGTGCCCCGGCTGTTCGCACAGGAGTGGCCCACGGGCCCCGTGCGCATCGTGGTGGGCTTTCCACCCGGCGGCGGCACCGACGCGCTGGCACGCGTGGTCGCGCAGAAGCTCACCATCATGTGGGGCCAGCAAGTCATCGTCGAGAACAAGGGCGGCGTCGCCGGCGTGCTCGCGGCCGACTACGTGGCGCAGCAGCCCAGCGACGGCAGCACCCTGCTCATGGCCCACATCAACAGCCACGCGCTCGCGCCCAGCCTGCAGCCCAAGCTGCGCTACAACGTGGAGCGCGACTTCGTGCCGATCGTGCTCGTGGGCGTCACGCCCAACCTGCTCATCGCCAACCCGGGCCAGAAGGCCCTCAGCGTGAAAGACATCGTCGCCGCCTGCAAGGCCGCGCCCGGCACCGTGAGCTTCGGCTCCGCCGGCGCGGGCTCGGCCCAGCACCTGGCGCTGGAGATGTTCAAGCTGCAGGGCGGCGTCGATGCGCTGCACGTGCCGTACAAGGGCAGCGGCCCGCTGCTGGCCGACCTGATGGGCGGGCAGATCCAGTACAGCTTCGAGACCATGACCGCCGCCACCCCGCACGTGAAGAACGGCCGCGTGCTCGCCGTGGCGCAGACGCGCACCAAGCGCGCCAAGGGCCACCCGAACGTGCCGACGATGCAGGAGCAAGGCTTTGCGGGCTTCGAGGCCACCACCTGGTACGGCCTGGCCGGCCCCGGCAAGCTGCCCCCGGCCATCGCGCAGAAAGTGAACCGCGACGTCAACACCGTGCTCGCGATGCCCGATGTGCAGGAACGGCTCGACACCTACGGCGCGGAAGACGGCGGCGGTTCGCAGGACAAGTTCAAGCAGTTCATCAGCACGGAGATCGCCAAGTGGGCGAAGGTGGTGAAGGACGGCAAGGTGCAGGTCGAGACTTGACGGCCGTTGTTCAGGGCGACGCTCACGCCGACGGGGCACCTTGCTCCGCGAATGTCCCCCGGGCTTCGCCCTCCTCCTTGATTTCGCTGCGCAAGGCGCCCCATCGGCGTGAGCGAGTTCAGAGCGGTTGTTGATCGGCCGCACACCAACAGCGCGTCCATGTGCCCAGGACACTGGGTGCTTCCCGCAGCGAAATCAAGGAGGAGGCCGCAGGCCGGGGGACATTCGCGGAGGGAAGTACCCGGTGGCCTGGGCACGCGCCCTGAACAAACGAACCCAAGAGAAACTGAGAAGATCCCCAAAATGACGCCCGACCAAAAAGCCCTCACCGAAGCCCTCATCGCCGCACGCCAGGCCAACCGCACGCTCGACGCCACCCCGTGGACCGACGCCCTGCAAGACGCAACGCAAGCCTATGAAGTGCAAGACGCGGTAGCCGCAGCCCTCGGCTGGTTCGACGGCGTTCCGAAGACATGGAAGTCCGGCGGCGGCTCCCGCAGCGCCACGCTCACCCACGCCCCGCTGCCTCCGTCCGGCGTGCGGCAAAGCCCGGCCAACTTCAGCGACCTCACATTCCACACCCCCGGCATCGAGGCAGAGATTGCATTGAGACTCGGCCAGGACGTCACACCCGCCCAAGCCGCCGCACTCGACCACGACAACTCGGCAGCCCTCATCGACGCCATGGCCGTCTCCGTCGAAATCGTCGACGCCCGCTGGCAAGACCTGGCCGCCACACCCGCCCTGTTGCGCCTGGCCGATTCGCAGGTGCACGGCGCACTCGTGCTCGGCGAGTGGCAACCGTACGCCGCCGTCGACTGGGCCTCGCAGCGCTGCGAAACGAAGATCGGCGATGCAGAAACGGTCGTGCGCGAAGGCACGCATCCGCTGGCCGACCCGGCCTGGCTGCTGCCGATCTGGCTGCGCCACCTCACGCGCCACGGCCAGACCGTGCCCGCCGGCACCGTCGTCACCACCGGCTCGTGGGTCGGCGTGCTGCCCTGCCGCCGCGGCGATCAGGTGACGGCCGAATTCCCCGGCATCGGCGCCGTGCGCTTGAGCGTGTAACGCCCACCGCCCACGCCCGAGCACGCCACCAGGAAGTCGAGCACCGCCCGCACCCGCGCGGGCAGCGTGCCGGCCTTGCCGATGTACACCGCGTGGATCGGCTCGATCTCGCCCGGGTTGAACTCTTCGAGGAGCGGCACCAGCCGGCCGGCATCGATGTCGTGCTGGATGTGATACAGCGACAAGCGCGCCACGCCCGCCCCCGCGATCGCCAGCTGCCGCAACGTTTCGCCGTCGCCCGCGCGCACCGGCCCCGCCACCGGCAACATCACCATGCGGCCATCGACACGCAACGGCCAGTCCGGCGTGTTGCGCCGGTAGCTCCAGCCCAGCCGGTTGTGCGCCTCCAGCTCCTGCGGCGTGCGCGGCGTGCCGTATTTCGCCAGGTAGTCCGGCGCGGCCACGATGGCCTGGCTGGTTTCGCCCAGGCGCCGCGCCACCAGGTCGGACGACGGCAACTGACCCCAGCGGATCGCAATGTCGGCACGCTCGTCCATCAGGTCGACGATGCGGTCGGTCAGCGCAATGTCGAGCGTGATCTGCGGATGCATCTCGAGCAGGCGCGGCACCAGCGGCACCAGCTTGTGGTGCCCGAAAGACACGCTGGCGTTGATGCTCACGCGCCCGCGCGGCGCCGCGCCGGCCGCGGCACAACGCTCGGCCTCGTCCATGTCGGCGAGCACGCGCGTGCTGCGCTCGTAAAAATGCAGACCCTCGGGCGTGAGCTGCAGCTTGCGCGTGGAGCGGTGCACCAGCTGGATGCCCAGGCGCAACTCGAGCCGCGCCACCAGCTTGCTGACGGCCGAGGGCGTCATGTCCAGCAGCCGCGCCGCCGCCGAGAAACCGCCCGCCTCCACCACCTGCACGAAGGCCTCCATCTCGCCGGAGCGGTTGACGTCGATGCGCGGCATGGGCTTCCTTTAATGTGATTTGAATTCACAAGTGCATGTACTGGCGGCATTCTAGTCATCGAGGCCGATCGTCCGCACAGTACAGGCATCATGCCCATCGCTCTTCTTGCCCTCACCGCCGGTGCCTTCGGAATAGGCACCACCGAATTCGTCATCATGGGCCTGCTCCTGCAGGTGTCGACGGATCTGCACGTCTCCATCACGGCCGCCGGCCTGCTGATCTCGGGCTACGCGCTCGGGGTCGCGGTCGGCGCGCCCGTGCTCACCATCGCCACCCGCAAGCTGCCGCGCAAGACCGTGCTGCTCGCGCTGATGGCGATCTTCACGCTCGGCAACCTCGCCTGTGCGCTGGCGCCCAACTACGAAATGCTGATGGCCGCGCGCGTCATCACCTCGCTGGCGCACGGCACCTTCTTCGGCGTCGGCTCGGTGGTCGCCACCGGCCTCGTGGCGCCCGAGCGCCGCGCCTCGGCCATCGCGATCATGTTCACCGGCCTCACCGCCGCCACGCTGCTGGGCGTGCCGGCCGGCGCCTGGCTGGGCCTGCAGCTGGGCTGGCGCTCGACCTTCTGGGCGGTGACGCTGATCGGCGTGCTGGCCTTCGTGGTGCTCGCGGCCTTCGTGCCCCGCATGAAGGGCGAGGCCAAGCCCGCACCGCTGCGCGAAGAGCTGGCCGTGCTCGCCCGCCCGCAGGTGCTGCTGGGCCTGGCGATGACGGTGCTCGGCTTTGCCGGCGTGTTCGTGGTCTACACCTACATCCAGCCGCTGCTGACGCAGGTCACCGGCCTGTCGGAATCGGCCGTGTCGCCGATCCTGCTGGTGTTCGGCGGCGGCCTGGCCGTCGGCAACATCCTGGGCGGCAAGCTGGCCGACCGCGCACCGATGGCTGCCGTGCTCGGCACGCTGGTGGCGCTGGCCGTGGTGCTCGGCGCGATGCAGTTCACCATCGGAACGCCGTTCACCGCCGTGGTCTTCGTCGGCCTGCTCGGCGTGGCCTCGTTCGCCACCGTGGCGCCGATGCAGCTGCGCGTGCTCGAGAAGGCTTCGGGCGCGGGCCAGAACCTCGCCTCGAGCCTGAACATCGCGGCCTTCAACCTCGGCAACGCGCTCGGCGCCTGGGTCGGCGGCGTGACCATCGACCATGGCCCGGGGCTGCGTGCGCTGGGCTGGGTGGCCGCGCTGCTCACGCTCGTGGGCCTGGCGATCGCGGTGTGGAGCCGCGCGCTCGACCGCCGGGCACAGAAGACCGGTCAGTTGCCGGCCGACGGCGCCTCGGCACGGGCCTGATCCTGCACCCCCAGGCGGCGCGCGAAGAACGAAAGGATCTCGTCGCGCGCCGCAATCGTCGGCTGGCCGGCCTCGTCGATCAGGTGCGCCGTCACCACGCTGTGCGGGCTGGCCACCACCTGCGAGAAAAACGACGGCAGGTCGCGCGTGTTGGCCGCGCTGTCGGGCAGCACGCGGGCCACGAAGCGGTCGCCCAGTGCGTCTGCGTAGGCCGCGAAACGCTGGGCCCGGCAGAAGCGATCGCCCTCGAAGCGGTAGGCCATCACGGTCAGGTCCTCGCGCTCCAGGCGCTGGCGCACCTGGGCGATCTCTTCCGGCGAGATCTCGATGCCGCCGGGGTTGTCCAGCGGCAGCGACGGCTGCGACAGCACGGGCGCGAGCACCGCCGGCTCCAGCATCATGGTGAGCGCGAAGTTGCCGGTGAAGCACATGCCGATCGCGCCCACGCCCGGCCCGCCGCACTCCGCATGCGCCAGCCGCGCCAGCGCGCGCAGCCACTGCGTCACCGGGCTCGAGGCGTTGCCCGCGAAGGCGCGGAACTCGGCGCTCACGCAGGCGCGCTGGAACACGGCCTTGCCCTCTTCCGCATCCGGCACCGCACCGTCGCGGCCGAACATCGACGGCATGTAGACCGTGAAGCCGGCGTCGCGCACCCAGCGGGCGAAACGCGCCACGTGCGGGCTGATGCCGGGCATCTCGGTCATCACGATCACGGCCGGGCCGGTGCCGGCCACGTAGACCGCCTTGGTGGCGCCGTCGAGCGTGATCTCGCGGCGGGTGAAGTCGTCGAGCGGGTCGGTCATGGCAAGGCCTCCCGGGCGTGCGGGGGGGCGCCGTGAGGAGCAAGGGCAAGGATGTGGGACACGAAAGCACCTTCGGTGTTGCGACGATGCCCATTGCACCCGAGCACGCACTAGACTGCCAGTGTCCATTCAGACGCCTATCGGGCGTTTTCTGCCATGCACGATTTCACCGTCCTCGTCCTTCCGGGCAGCTTCGCCACCAGCACCGCCGTCACGCTCGACGTGCTGGCGGCCGCCGCCACGCTCGCGCCGCGCCACCGGATGCCCCGCCCCACCTGGCGCGTGGTGTCGCCCGATGGTGGCAGCGTGCCGCTGAGCAACGGCCTGCGGATCGACACCCTCGCCATGCCCCGCCGCGCGCGCGCCGACGGCTCGACATGGATCGTGCCCGGCCTCGGCGTCGACAAGCCGGCCGACCTCGCACTGCGCCTGACCGACGACCACGCCCGCGCCGCCATCGATGCGGTGCGGCGCCATGCCGCACGCGGCGGCGCGGTCGCGGCCTCGTGCTCGGCCGTGTTCCTGCTGCAGGCGGCCGGCCTGCTGGCGCAGCGCCGCGTCACCACCTCGTGGTGGCTGGCGCCCGAGCTGCGCCGGCTCGAACCGGCCTGCCATGTCGATGCCGACCGCATGGTCTGCGCCGACGGGCCGGTGAGCACCGCGGGCGCGGCCTTTGCGCAGTCGGACCTCATGCTGCACCTGCTGCGCACGCGCTTCGGCCCCGCGCTGGCCGAGGCCGTGAGCAAGGTGCTGCTGATCGACGGCCGCCAGGCGCAGGCCCCGTTCGTTGTGCCGTCGATGCTGTCCAACGGCAACGAGCTGGTCGCGCGGCTCACGCGGCGCATCGAGGCCGCGCTGCCCACGCCGCCCAGCGTGGTCGCGCTGGCCGAAGAGTTCGCGATGTCGCAGCGCACGCTGGCCCGGCGCGTGCGTGCCGCCACCGGCCTGGGGGCGCTCGCATTGGTACAGAGCGTGCGGCTGAACCGTGCGCGCCTGCTCATCGAAAGCAGCCGCATGACCATCGAGCAGGTCGCGGCGCAGGTCGGCTACGAGGACGCCACGGCGCTGCGGCGGCTGATGCGCAAGTCGGCCGGCGCGCCGCCGAGCCGGTTCCGCTCGGCGCTGCAGGCGGCGTGACGCGCTTGCCGCAGAATGCGCCGCACCATGAACCGTCCACCTGTCACCCTTCGCCCCGCCACCGCAGCCGACGCGCACACCCTTGCCGCGCTCGCGATCCAGGTCTGGCTCGACACCTACGCCACCGACGGCGTGAACGACGTGCTCGGGCGCTACGTGCTCTCGACCTTCACGCCGGCAGCGTTCGCCGCGTGGTCGGAATCGCCCCATGTCGCGCTGCGCGTGGCGCAGGTCGGCGACCAGCTCGTGGGCTATGCGCTGCTGCAGTTCGGCGCCGCGCAGCCGCTGGTGCCGGGCTGCGACACCGAGCTGCGCACGCTCTACGTGCAGTCACCGTTCCAGCGCAGCGGTGTCGGGTCGATGCTGCTGCGCGAAGCCCGCGACGCCGCTCACGCACGCACGGGCAGCGACGGCCTGTGGCTCGCGGTGTACGCGAAGAACCCGCGCGCCGTCGCGTTCTACGAAAAGCAAGGCTTGGTCGCGATGGGGCTCACGCAGTTCATGCTCGGCGGGAAGCCGCACGACAACCACGTGATGGCGACACCGCGCCGCTGATCAACCCAGCGGCAGCTCGATGCAGGCGGCCAGCGGCACCTCCGTGACGCGCTCGCTGCTCGCCACGACCACCGCCCGCCCCGGCTGCGCAACGCGCCGTTCGATCGCCTGCCACAGGCCGTGGATCGAACGCGCGTCGAGCGCACCCACCGGGTCGTCCAGCAGCACCACGGGCCGCCCCGACGCGAGCGCGGCGGCCAGCCCGACCTTGCGGCGCGAACCGGTCGACAGCATGAACATCTGCTTTTCCAGGTGCGGCACGAGAGAGAAGGCCTCGACGAGCCGTTGCCACTCGGCCGCATCGAACCCCTCATCGCCCTCGCCCAGCAAGGCCGTGCAGGCCTGCACGCTGAGCGGATCGAAGGCTTCAGCCGCCGGCTCGCAGAAGAAGACCTGGCGTCGGTAGGCCTCGGGTTCGGCGTCGAGCGCCACGCCGGCCACGCGCAGCTGCCCGGCCGACGCAGGCTGCTGGCCCGCCAGCACGCGCAGCAAGGTCGACTTGCCGCTGCCGGTGTCGCCGTACAGCAGCGTGACACCTTCGCCGACGGTGGCGGACCAGCCGTTCGCCAGCGCGGGCTGGTCGGGGTAGGCAAAGTGCAGGTTCTGTACCTGGAGGATGGGAGAAGTCGGGGAAGGTTTCATGCGAAAGGGATCGTCGAAAAGTCGCCAGACGCCATTGTGTCGCCGCCCTGTCGTGCGTTGCGTCAACGCGCGGCGGCGTCCAGCGGCGACAGCCCTTTCACCCACTCGAACACCGCCGCCACGTTCGGATCGTCACGCCGCGCCTGCGGGCACACCAGGTAGAACGGCGAGCCCTGCAGCACCGGCCCGAAGGGCTGCACGAGGTTGCCCGCGCGCAGTTCGTCGGCGATGAGCGCCAGGCCCATCAGCGCCACGCCCTGCCCCTGCAGCGCGGCCGAGACGGTGTGGGTCTCGTCGGAGAACACGGGGCCGGCCGACACGTCCAGGCCGGGCACCTGGGCCACCTGCTGCCATGCGGCCCAGGTGCCCGGCTGGGTCTTGCTGTTCGGCACGGCGAAATGCAGCAGCGTGTGCTTCACGAGGTCGGCCGGGCGGCGCAGCTTGAGCGCGGGGCTGCAGGCCGGCGCGAAGACGGTGTCGAACAACTTCTCGGCCACGAGGCCCGGCCACTGGCCCTTGCCGTAGCGGATGGCGACATCGGCGGTGAGGCCATCGAGCGGCACCGCGTCGTGCGAGGCGTGGATGCGCAGGTCGAGCCGGGGGTGTGCCGCGCGCAGCGCTCCCACGCGCGGCAACAGCCAGCGCGCGGCCACGGCGGGCGTGGTCGACAGCGTGATGGCGCTGCGCTCGGGCGGCGCACGCAGGCGCGCCACGGCCTGGGCCATGGCAGCGAACGAATCGCTCAGCACCGCCTGCAGCTCGCGGCCCTGCGGCGTCAGCACGAGCTGGCGCGGCTGGCGCACGAACAGCGCCACGCCCAGCGACTCCTCGAGCTGGCGCACCTGGTGGCTGATGGCCGTGGGCGTGACCGACAGCTCGTTCGCCGCGAGCTTGGCGCTGCAATGGCGCGCGGCGGCCTCGAAGGCGCGCAGCGAGGCCAGCGGAGGCAGGGAATGCAGGAGGGCCATGGCGTGCTGATAGATGAATTGAATTTTCTGCAGCGAGAAAAATTCGTCGTTTGTCCGTGGATGGATGCTTCGATAAATTGGGAACCATGTCAAGCAGACAGCTGAATTCCCTTCATCCAACCGAGGACCACGCCATGACCACCACCACCCTGCTCCACATCGATGCCAGCCCCCGTTCCGGCCGTTCGGGCTCGGTCGTCCACGGCTCGCATTCGCGTCGCCTGAGCCACCACTTCGTCAGCACCTGGCAGGCCGCCCGCCCGCAGGACGAGGTGATCTACCGCGACTTCGGCATCGCGCCGCCGCAGGCGGTCACCGGTGACTGGATCCACAGCGCCTACACGCCCGCCGAAGCGCGCGAGCCCTGGATGCACGAGGTGCTGGCCGAGAGCGACACCTTCATTGCCGAACTGCGCCGCGCCGACGTGATCGTGATGGGCACGCCCATGTACAACTACAGCGCCCCGGCCACCGTGAAGGCGTGGATCGACAACATCGTGCGCGTCGGCGAGACCTTCGACATGGACCCGAGCCTGGACGACCCCTATGTGCCGCTGCTGGCCGAGCGCCCGCGCCGCACGGTGCTGCTCACCGCGCACGGCAGCAGCGGCTTCGGGCCCGGCGGCATGCAGGCGCATCTGAATTTCCTGGTGCCGGGCGTGAAGGCTGCGCTGGGCCTGGTCGGGCTGCGCGAGGTGCACGACATCGCGGTCGAGCACGCGGAAGACCGGGGCGACCTGCTGGAGCGGTCGATGGCCGAGGCGCTGTCGGGCATCGAGCAGTTGGTGCGCGACCTGCAGGCGAAGGTGCAGGCCGGCTGAGCGCGGCCCCTCGCGAAGACGGGCCGCCTCTTCAGGAAAGGATCAAGCCGAGCGCAGCTGCTCGCGCAGCTTCTGCCCGATCTCGGGCCGCTCCAGGAACGGGTCGGCCGGGTTGGTGATCGACACGATGTTCTCCATGCGGCTCTTCACGTTGCCCAGCGCCTTGGGGTGGCTGAACACGTAGAACTGGTTGTCGCTGATGGCCTCGAACACCTTGTGCGCGACCTCGGCAGCGGTGATCTTGCCGCTGCTCACCGCCTTGTTGCTCATCGCCTGGCCGATGAGCTGGCTCTTGGTGAGCTCGGTGTCCTTCGGTGCGTTCGGGCGGTTGCGCTCGCTGCTCGTGATGCCGGTGGGCACGAAGTACGGGCACAGCAGGCTCGCGCCGATCTGGTCGGTGACCAGGTTCAGGTCCTGGTACATGGTTTCGGTCAGGCTCACGACGGCGGCCTTGGCCGCGTTGTAGATGCCCATGTTGGGCGGCGTGAGCAGGCCGGCCATGCTGGCGGTGTTGGTGATGTGGCCGCGGTAGCTCGGGTCCTTGGCGGCGGCCTCGAGCATCATCGGCGTGAACAGGCGCACGCCGTGGATCACGCCCCACAGGTCGACGCCCAGCACCCATTCCCAGTCGGCCACGGTGTTTTCCCACACCAGGCCGCCCGCGCCCACGCCGGCGTTGTTGAACACGAAGTGCGGCGCGCCGAAGCGCTCCTTGACGGCAGCGGCCAGCGCTTCCATCTGGGCCGCGTCGGACACGTCGACCTTGCGCGCCAGCACCTGGACGCCCAGGGCTTCCATTTCTGCCTTGGCCTTGTCGAGTGCGTCCTGCTGCACGTCGACGAGCACGAGGTTCATGCCGCGGGCGGCGCCGATGCGCGCGCATTCGAGGCCGAAGCCCGAGCCTGCGCCGGTGAGTACGGCGGTCTTGCCCTTGAAGTCCTGGATCATTTGCCGGTGTCCTTGTCTCTGACGTTGAAGCGGAAGCCCCTATTGAAATACGGAACGCGCGCCGGCGCAGTCACGAAGGTGCCCGTCGCACGCGGATCTTTCGCTCATCAGGCCTCTGCTTTCTTCAACACATACCCGATGCGCGGAAAGTGCACATGCACCGTGCCCGTGCGATCGCTGCTGCGCTCCAGCGTGTAGTGGGTGCGCGTGGCGGCCACCAGCGTGCCCGCCGTCTCTTCGAGGCCGAAGCTCTCGGCGCGGATGGTGACGGCGCTGCCCAGCGCAATGCCGTGGTCGTCCTGGAAGGTGCTGTCGGTCAGCAGCGTGTGCGGCGTGGCGGCCTTGGCGACGGCGATGGCCTCGTCGCTGGAGAACTTCGACGAGGTGCCGTGGCCGATGGCCGCCATGCGGTCCATCCAGTCGAGCACCGCGGGCGTCAGATCGAGGATGCCCTTCACCGCCTCGATGCGGCGTGTGTACCAGAGCGGGTGGTAGGCCGAGAAGTCGGCGATGCACGGCACTTCGCCCAGCAGGAAGGGCTTGTCGTCGAGCATGTCCGACAGGCGGCGCAGGTACGACTTGTAGGCGCCGGTGGCGTCGGCCGGGCGCAGGCGCGTCATGTTGCCGGCGCTCATCTTGCCGCGGTCTTCGCCGAAGGCCTTGATGGCTTCGGGCGGCGCCTTGGCGAACACCTCGGCAGCGCCTTTGGGCTGCAGGCTCCAGGCCATCGCGGCCCAGAACAGCGAGGTGTCGGCCCACTGCGCGAGGATGCGCGACATGCCCTTCTCGGGCTGCGGGTAGAGCGTGGGCTCGGGCTGCAGGTGCTCCAGCACGTCGGCGATGAGCGCGCTGTCGCAGTACATGTCGGCGCCGATCTGCAGGAACGGCGTCTTACGGTAGCCGCCGGTGAGCACTTCCACGTCGGGCTTGGGCATGATCGGCGGAATGAAGACCGACTTCCACGGCAGCTGCTTGGCGCCGAGGATCGTGCGCACCTTTTCCGAGAACGGCGAGGTGGTGTAGTGGTGAAGGATGAGGTCGGCCATGGCGTCTTTCGTGGAGGTGTTCTTGTGGGTGGTCAGCGCGGCTGCGCGCGCTGGATGATCGAATCGAAATCGGTGCCCGCGCCCAGCGTACCGAAGGCCTGGCCCCAGTCGCCGCCCAGGCGCGAGGCGCAGAAGGCATCGGCCACGGCGGCCGGCGCGGTCTGCACCAGCAAGGCGGCCTGCACGGCCAGCGCCACGTCCTGCGCGAGGCGGCGTGCCTCGGTCTCGGAGGCCATCGCCTCGATGCGTGCGGGCAAGGCGTCGGCCAGGCGGTCGAGGGCGGCCTGCTGGCCGCGCGCGGGGGCCAGCTCGTGCGCCAGCGCGGCCACGGCGTCGCCCTTGCGCAGGCCGCGCAGCAGGTCGAGCGCCATGATGTTGCCGGCGCCCTCCCAGATGGAGTTGAGCGGCATCTCGCGGTAGATGCGCGCGAGGATGCCCTCGCCGCCCTCTTCCACGTAGCCGTTGCCGCCCAGGCACTCCATGGCTTCCTGCGCGAAGTGGCTGCCGCGCTTGCAGATCCAGAACTTGGCGACCGGCGTGAGCAGGCGCGCCATCAGGTTCTCGTGCGCGTCGGATTGCCGGTCGAAGGCCCGCGCGAGGCGGATGGCCAGTGCGGTGGCGGCTTCGCTTTCGAGCGCGAGGTCGGCCAGCACGTTCTTCATGAGCGGCTGTTCGACCAGTGGCTTGCCGAAGGCCTGGCGCTGCGCTGTGTGGTTCAGCGCGATGCCCAACGCCTGGCGCATGAGGCCGCTGGTGCCGAGCGAGCAGTCGAGCCGCGTCATCGTGCCCATCTCGAGGATCTGCGGAATGCCGCGGCCCTCCTCGCCCACCAGCCAGGCGCTGGCGCCGTGGAACTCGACCTCGGAGCTGGCGTTGGCCTTGTTGCCGAGCTTGTCCTTCAGGCGCTGGATGTGGATGGCGTTGCGCGTGCCGTCGGGCAGCACGCGCGGCAGGAAGAAGCACGACAGTCCGGCCGGTGCCTGCGCAAGGATCAGGAAGGCGTCGCACATGGGCGCCGAGAAGAACCACTTGTGGCCGGTGATGGCGTAGCGCTCGCCCCAGGCGTCGCTGCCGTCGCGCACGGCCTGCGTGGTGTTGGCCCGCACATCGGAGCCGCCCTGCTTCTCGGTCATGCCCATGCCCATGGTCACGCCGGGCTTGTCGTGCAGCGGCTTCAGTGCGGGGTCGTACCAGAGGCTGGCGAGCTTCGGGCCCCACTCGGCATGCACGCCCGCGTTGCCGCGCAAGGCGGGCGTGACGGCGTAGGTCATCGAGATCGGGCACAGGATGGACGGCTCCAGCTCGGTGAAGAGCATGAAGCCCGCGGCGCGCAGCACGTGTGGCGAAGCCGACGTGCCGGTCCACGGCGTGCCGTGCAGGCCCGCACCCACCGCGGCGGTCATCAGCGCGTGGTAGCTCGGATGGAACTCCACCTCGTCGATGCGACGGCCGAAGCGGTCGTGCGTGCGGAGTTCGGGCGTGTGGATGTTGGCCAGCCGCGCATGCGTCTGCATGGCGGCCGAACCGAGGGTGGCGCCCAGCTCGTGCAGCTGCGTGGTCTGCAGCGTGGGCGCGTTGAACTTCAGCGCATCGCGCAGGGGGCGGTGGGTGTCGAAGAGGTTGTAGTCGACCAGCGGCGTGGGCTGGTTGAAGACCTCGTGCGTCGTGTCCATGACCGGCCTCCTTGCCGTGCGTTTCAGTGCATCAGATCAGCTTGACGAGTTGCTTGCCGAAATTCTTGCCCTTGAGCAAACCCAGGAAGGCTTCAGGGGCGGATTCGATGCCCTGCGCCACCGACTCGCGCGGTTTGAGCTTGCCCGTGCCCACCAGCGTGCCGAGTTCGGTCAGCGCCTCGGGCCACACTTCCATGTGCTCGCTGACGATGAAGCCCTCGATCTTCAGGCGGTTGATGAGGATCAGCGCCGGGTTCGCCAGCGGCAGCGGCTGGCCGTCGTAGCCCGCGATCATTCCGCACAGCGCCACGCGCGCGAAGGCGTTGGTGCGCAGCAGCACGGCGTCGAAGATGTAGCCGCCGACGTTCTCGAAGTAGCCGTCGATGCCGTTCGGGCAGGCTTCCTTGAGCGCGGCGCTCATGGTCTTCACGTCGGGGTGCTGGCGGTAGTCGATGCAGGCGTCGAAGCCGAGTTCGTCGGTCACGTACTTGCACTTGTCGGGGCCGCCCGCGATGCCGACCACGCGGCAGCCGCGCGCCTTGGCCAGCGCACCGAAGGCGCTGCCCACGGCGCCGCTGGCGGCGGTAATGACCACGGTTTCACCGGCCTTGGGCGCGATGATCTTCACCAGGCCATACCAGGCCGTCACGCCGGGCATGCCCACGGCGCCGAGGTAGTGCGACAGCGGCACGTGCGTGGTGTCGACCTTCTTCAGCGCGCCGGGCTGCGAGGCATCGACCACGCTGTATTCCTGCCAGCCGCCGAAGCCGACGACCTTGTCGCCCACGGCGAACTTGGGGTGCTTGCTCTCGACCACTTCGCCGACCGTGCCGCCCTGGAACACCTGGCCCACGGGTTGCGGCTGCGCGTAGCTCTTCGAGTCGTTCATGCGTCCGCGCATGTACGGATCGAGGCTCATGTAGTGGTGGCGCACCAGCACCTGGTTGTCGGCGAGCGCGGGCGTCTCGACAGTCACCAGCTTGAAGTTGCTGGCCGTGGCTTCGCCCTCGGGGCGGTTGTCGAGGTGGATCTGCTTGTTGGTGGGCATGGAAGTCTCCGGGGGAATGGGTGTCAGTCGGTCGATGGCGGACGCATGGCGTTGGCGCTCGCGGGGCCGGTCGGCAGCCGGCGCTTCACGTACTTGAAGGTGCCGGTGGCATGGGCGCACACGCGCTCCTGCTCGTCGTAGATCTTGGCTTCGGTGAAAGCCAGCGTCGCGGTGCGGTGCAGCAGCGTGCCGCGTGCGTGCAGCGGGCCGACCGACGGTTGCATGAAGCTGGTCTTCATCTCGATGGTGACCACGCCGGTCTCGGGCGCCACGCTGCGCGCAGCGGCCGCCATGGCGATGTCGAGCAGCGTCATGCAGGCGCCGCCGTGCGTCACGTCGAAGGTGTTCAGGTGCTCGGGCTTGGCGGTGTAGATGATCTCGGACTGGCCGTCCTCGAACTTCGTGAGCTCGAAGCCGAGGTGGCGCGCGAACGGAATCTGGCTCGTGTACGAGCGGATGTTGATGTCGCTGGACTTTTCAGGCGAATCGGACATGTCAGGCCGCACCCAGCACCACGCTCACGCCGCCGTCGACCGCCACCCACTGGCCGGTGATGTGCTTGCCGGCATCGCTCGCATACAGCAGCGTCAGGCCCTTCAGGTCCTCGTCGTCGCCCAGGCGGCCCAGGGGCGCCGAGGCGGCCATGTGCTCTTCGCCCAGGGTCTTGATCAGGCCGGCCGCCATCTTCGTCATGAAGAAGCCCGGGCAGATCGCGTTCACGTTGATGTTGTACTTGCCCCATTCGGCGGCCAGCGTCTTGGTGAAGCCGATCACCGCGGTCTTCGAGGTGTTGTAGGCCAGCGTCTGCATGCCGGGCGGGTTGCCGTTCAGGCCCGCGATCGAGGCGATGTTGATGATGCGCCCGCGCTTCTTCGGGATCATGTAGCCGTTGGCAACCTGCTGCGCCAGGATGAAGTAGCCGCGCACGTTGAGGTTCATCACCTTGTCCCAGGCCTCGACGGGGTGGCTCTCGGCCGGCGAACCCCAGCTGGCGCCGGCGTTGTTGATGAGGATGTCGACGCCGCCCATGCGCTGCAGGGTCTCGTCGGCCAGGCGGCGGGTGTCTTCTTCCTTGGAGCAGTCGGCGGCGATCCAGCGCGCGTCGATGCCGGCGGCCTGCAGCTCGGCGGCGGCCTGTTCCAGGTCGTCGGCCTTGCGCGAGCTCAGCATGATCTTCGCGCCGGCTTCGCCCAGCGCATGGGCCATCTGCAGGCCCAGGCCGCGCGAGCCGCCGGTGATGAGCGCCGTCTGACCCGTGAGGTCGAACAGCTGTTGGGTGGTGCGGGGCTTCGTCATGTCGGTGTCTCCGGTGTGGATGATGAAAGAAGAGGGTTGCGTTGGCTGTGAAGGCGGTGGCTTCGGGCCGTCAGGACGCGGTGTCGTCCGCCTCGACGGCGGCGGCCTTGCCGGCGGCCACGGCTTTTTTCAGCCGGCGCCAGTCGGCCTGGTTCACGTCGGCATAGCCTTCGGCGAAATCGGCGAGCGCCGTGTTGAAGCTCCTGGAGCGCCCCAGGTAGCCGTCGATGGCCCAGGCGTCGCCGCCCTTGGCATGCGCGCGGGCCAGGCTGTAGCCGCAGGCCTCGGCGAACTCGAGCAGGTCGACCGGCTTGAAGTCCTCGAGCTTGTAGGAGGCCTTCATGTCGCGCAGCTGCCGCACGTAGAAGCCGCGCCCGCCCGGTCCCTGGGCCCAGCCCAGGAAGACGTCGCTGGCGGCCTGTGCCAGCCGCTGGCCCTGCACCACGCGCTGGCCCGGCGACGCCGTGTCCGGTGCCGCGCCCAGCGGGGCTTCGAGCACCGACTCGCCGGCCTCCTTGCACTGCAGGAACAGCGGGTGCGCGCGGTCGGCCACGAACAGCAGCAGGAAGCAGCGCCGGCCGACCGAGCCGACGCCGGGCGTGAGCACCGCGACATCGTGCAGCTCGTAGCGGTCGAACAGCCGCTGGCGCTCGGGCGGCAGGCTGGCGCGGTACTGCGCCAGGAAGGCCGGCAGCCCGGCGCGGAAGCGCTTGATTTCCCGCGCCGTTGCGCGGGCGTCGTGGTACACGAAAGGCGGCTGGTCGCGGATCATGAGGCGGCCGTCGACCGTCTCGGTCGCGCTGTCGGCGAACACGCGCGAGGTGCTGCGGCGCGCCTTCTTGATGACCGCGAGTTCGGTCGCGTCTTCGGCGCCGAGCTTCAGCAGGGTTTGCGAGGTGAGCCGCGCGTACCAGGCCTCCAGCGTGTCCATGCGCGCGAAGGCCCGCATGCGGTCGCGGTAGGCCTCGGCCAGCTGCTGCACGGCCTCGCGCCCGATGCGCGGCTTGAAACCCCGGTCGCGCGCGGCCACCACGAACGAGGTGGCCAGCCGGCGCACGTCCCAGTCGAAGGGCCCTTGCAGGGTTTCGTCGAAATCGTTGATGTCGAAGACCAGCGCGCGCTCGGGGCTGGCAAAGAAGCCGAAGTTCGCGAGGTGCGCATCGCCGCACAGCTGCGTCGCGATGCCGCTGTGCGGCAGCCTGGCGAGGTCGTTCGCCATCAGGCTGGCGGCGCCGCGGTAGAACGTGAAGGGGCTGACCAGCATGCGGCCGTGGCGCACCGGCACCAGCTCGGGCACGCGGCCGCGGTTGGACGCCTTCAGCCAGCCGAGCGGATCGCGGTCGGTGGCGTCGGGCCGGGGCGCCTGCGCCCACTGGCCGAGCGCACAGCGCTGGCGCTGCGCACGGCCGAACGCCCGCCGCTCGGCCGGTGAGGCCGTGGCGTCGGGCGCGTGGGGTTCAGAGCTCATAGTCCATGCACTGGCGGGCTTCGCGCACGGCGCCGATGAAAGGCTTGAGCGCCACGTGCTGGGGGTGGTCGGCGTAGGCCGCCAGCGCGGCGGCGTCGGTGAATTCCGAGTTCAGGATCAGGTCGTAGGTGGCCTCGAGCCCGGGCTGGGCGATGACCACCTCGAAACGGTGCGTGCCGGGCGAGAGCGTCGCGCAGGCATCGAGCAGCGCCTTGGCCTTGAGCAGGTTGGTCGCCTTGTCGGCGCCCTCGGCGTGCTCCTTGAACTTCCACATCACGATGTGCTTGAGCATGGTCGGTCCTTGCCTTGTTCTTACTTGAGCCGCGAACGCACGTAGATGAGCGCGACGCCCACCGCGGCGACCACGACGCCGGGCACGGCCATCGACCAGCCCAGCGTGGGCTCGGTGCGGCCCGTGGCGATGCCCAGGATCACGAGGAACAGGCCGCCGTAGATCAGGATCCAGATCCACTTCTCGAGCCGCGCATGCGGCTTGGGTGGTTTCGGCGGTTGGGCGGCGGGCGGGGGTGAGTTCGGGGCGGCGTTGGCCATTGTCAGAAAGCGTCCTCGGGCAAAGCGGTACAGGTCGGGTCACGGGTTTCGACCACCTGGAGCCAGGCACCGATTTTCGGCAGCTCGTAGTGGAAGAAATAGTCCGTGGCGCCGATCTTGCCAGCTGTTACCGCCCTCGCCTTCTGTGCGTCGATTTCCAGGGCCCGCAGCGCCACGTCGAGCCAGAGCCAGGCCAGCACGGTGTGGCCGAAGGCCTGCATGTAGGGCACGGCGTTGACCAGCGCGTCGGCCGGGTCGCCGGTGGACCAGGCGGCTTCCGTGGCGCTGCCGATGTGCTGCAGCGCGGCGCCCAGCGCCTTGGCGTGCGGCGCCAGCGCGGGCACCTTGGCCGCGCGGCCAATGGTCTCGGTGACGCGCCCGGCCAGCAGCTGCAGGCCGCGGCCCTTTTCCATCAGCACCTTGCGGCCCAGCAGGTCGGCCGCCTGGATGCCGTGCGTGCCCTCGTGGATCATGTTCAGGCGGTTGTCGCGCCAGTACTGCTCTACCGGGAAATCGCGCGTGTAGCCGTAGCCGCCGTGCACCTGGATCGCCAGCGAATTGGCCTCCAGGCACCACTCGCTGGGCCAGCTCTTGGCGATGGGCGTGAGCACCTCCAGCAGCAGGCGGGCGTCGTCGGCCTGTGCGGCGTCGCCGGTCTTCTGCGTGTCGACCAGGCGGGCGCAGTACAGCTCCAGCGCCAGCGCGCCCTCGCAGTACGCCTTCTGGGCGAGCAGCATGCGGCGCACGTCGGCGTGCTCGATGATTCGCACCTGCGGCGCGGCCGAGTCCTTCACCACGGCGGCGCCGGCGGCTTCGGGCTTCTTCACCAGCCGGCCCTGCGGGCGGCTCTTGGCGTACTCGAGCGAGGCGTAGTAGCCGGCCATGCCGAGCATGGTGGCGGCGGTGCCGACGCCGATGCGGGCCTCGTTCATCATGTGGAACATGCAGTGCAGTCCCTTGCCGGGCGCGCCGACCAGGTAGCCCACCGCGCCGGCCTTGCCGCCGACCGGGTACTTGCCTTCGCCGAAGTTCAGCAGCGTGTTGGTGGTGCCGCGCCAGCCGAGCTTGTGGTTCAGGCCTGCCAGCGCCACGTCGTTGCGTTCGCCGGTGAGCTCGCCCTGCGTGTCCACCATGCGCTTGGGCACGATGAACAGCGAGATGCCGCGCGTGCCCGGAATGAGCTTGCCGTTCTCGTCGGGAATCTTGGCCAGCACGATGTGCACGATGTTCTCGGTCAGCTCGTGGTCGCCGGCCGAGATCCACATCTTGTTGCCCGTGAGCCGATAGCGCGGGCCCAGCGGATCGTTTTGAAAATCGGCACCATCGGGCACGGCGCGCGTGGCCACGTCGCTCAGCGACGAGCCGGCCTGCGGCTCCGACAGGCACATGGTGCCCGCCCAGCGACCCGAAAATTCATTCCTGGCGAACACCTCTTTCTGCTTCTCGGTGCCGTGCACCATGAGCAGGTTGGCGTTGCCGCTGGTGAGCATGTTCGAGCCGATGCTCACCGAGGCCATCGCGAAGAAGCTGTTGGCCGCGGCCTGCACCGTGTAGGGCAGCTGCATGCCGCCGATCTCGTAGTCTTGCGCGGCGCTCAGCATGCCGGACTCGACGAAGGCCTTGTGCGCGTCGTGCGTGGCCTGCGGCAAGATGACTTTCTCGCCATCGAAATGCGGTTCCTGCGTGTCGACGGTGCGGTTGAACGGCGCGTACTTTTCGCGCGCGATGCGCTCGCAGGTGTCGAGCACGGCGTCGAAGGTCTCGCGCGAGTGGTCGGCAAAACGCTCGCTCTGGTTGAGCTTCTCGGCGTCGAGCCAGTCGTAGAGCAGAAAGTCGAGGGTGGGACGCAGGCTCATGGTGATGTCTTCTTCAGGCTACGACTTCGCGGGTGACGAAGTCTTCTTCGGGGAATCGGGCAGCTTGGCGATGGTGCCCTGCGCCAGCGCGCAGAGCTTCTCGGTGCCGTCGTCGGCCACCGCCACCACCTCGCAGGTGCACACGGCCTGCGAGCTGCCGGTGTGCACGGCCCGGGCGCGCGCAATCAGCCGCTGGCCGATGGCGGGCCGCACGTAGTTGATCTTGAATTCGGAGGTCACGACCGGCACGCGCAAGGCGCTGCCGCCCGCAAAGGTGAGCGCGTTGTCGGCCATGTAGCTCACGATGCCGCCATGGGCGAAACCGTGCTGCTGCTTCAGCTGCGCGGTGAGCGGCAGCTGGAGCTCGGCATGGCCCGGCGCGAGCGCATGCAGCTCGGCGCCGATCAGCACGCTGAAGGGCTGCGCGGCCAGCACGCTGCGGCCGTAGGCCAGGACGGCTTCGGGCGAGACCTCCTGGTCATTGCCCAAGCCGGACATGGTTACAGGACCTCGAACACGCCCGCAGCGCCCATGCCGCCGCCGATGCACATCGTGACCACGACCTTCTTGGCGCCGCGGCGCTTGCCTTCGATGAGCGCGTGGCCCGTCAGGCGCTGGCCGCTCACGCCGTAGGGGTGCCCCACGGCGATGGCGCCGCCGTTGACGTTCAGGCGGTCGCCCGGAATGCCCAGCTTGTCGCGGCAGTAGATGACCTGCACGGCGAAGGCTTCGTTCAGCTCCCACAGGTCGATGTCGTTGACCGTGAGGCCCAGGCGCTTGAGCACCTTGGGAATGGCGAAGACCGGGCCGATGCCCATTTCGTCGGGCTCGCAGCCGGCCACGGCGAAGCCGAGGAAACGGCCCAGGGGCTTCAGGCCCTTCTGTTGTGCGTACTTCTCGTCGACCACCACGCAGGCGCCGCCACCGTCGGAGAACTGGCTGGCGTTGCCGGCCGAGATCAGGCCGCCGGGCATGGCCGAGCGGATGCCGCTGATGCCTTCCTTGGTGGTGCCGGGGCGGATGCCTTCGTCGTTCTCGATCGTGACTTCCTTGGTGCGCAGGCCCATCACGGGGTCGGCCACGCCGGCCAGCACGGTGATGGGGGCGATTTCAGCCTTGAAGAGGCCCGCTTCGAGCGCGGCGGTGGCGCGCTGCTGGCTTTGTGCGCCGTACTCGTCCATGGCGTCGCGGCCGATGTTGTAGCGCTTGGCGACCTGCTCGGCGGTCTGCAGCATGTTCCAGTAGATCTCGGGCTTGTGCTTCACGAGCCACGGGTCGGCCAGCATGTGCGTGTTGGCTTCGTTCTGCACGCACGAGATGCTCTCGACGCCGCCGGCCACGTACACGTCGCCCTCGCCCGCGATGATGCGCTGGGCGGCGGTGGCGATGGTCTGCAGGCCCGACGAGCAGAAACGGTTGATGGTCATGCCCGAGGTGGTGACCGGCAGGCCGGCGCGCAGGGCGATCTGGCGCGCGATGTTGGAGCCGGTGGCGCCTTCAGGCGTGGCGCAACCCATGATGACGTCGTCGACCGAGGCCGGGTCGATGCCAGCGCGCTGCACCGCGTGCTGCACGGCATGGCCGCCCAGCGTGGCGCCGTGCGTCATGTTGAAGGCACCCTTCCAGCTCTTCGCGAGCGGCGTGCGGGCGGTGGAAACGATGACGGCGCTGGTCATGGTGAGGTCCTTTGAAGATGGAAGGGAAAAGAGGGAAAAGACGGGGTCGTCATTGCGCCGGCGCGGCCGCGTGGGTGTTGCGCAGGAGCTGGTGGTAGAAGCCGATCATCTCGCCGTAGTTCGAGATGGCCAGGCGTTCGTTGTTGCCATGGAAGCGCGCCAGGTCTTCGCTCTTCACGCGGAACGGCGAGAAGCGGAAGACAGCGTCGCTCACGAGGCTGAAGTGGCGGGAATCGGTGGCGGCGGTCATGAGGCCGGGGGCCACCACGGCATCGGGGAAGCTCTGGCGCACGGCCTGCTGGATCGCGCGGTAGCCGGTGCTGTCGGTGGGCGACACCGGCGAGGGCTCCGAGTTGCCGGGGTACGGCTTGATCTTGATGTCGTCGTCGCCCAGCGCCTTGCGCAGGTGCGCCTCGACGCTGGCCAGCGTGTCGCCGGGCAGCACGCGGAAGTTGACGGCGGCCTCGGCACGGCCGGGCAGCACGTTGTCCTTGTTGCCGGCACGCACGATGGTCAGCGCGGTGGTGGTGCGCAGCATGGCGTTGCTGCTCGGGCTCTTCTCGAGCTGGCCGCGCACCAGTGGCTCGGTGAGCCACAGGTTCGACAGCATGACGCGATTGACGCCGCCCATCTCGGGCGCAAGCGCGCCGAACATCTGCCCCGCCACGCCCTGGATGCCGCCGGGCATCGGCGTTGCTTCGAGCCGCGCAAGCGCGGCGCTCATGCGGCCGATGGCGCTCTTTTGCGGTGGCATCGACGAGTGGCCGGGCGCGGTATCGAGCGAAAGGAAGAAGGTGCCATAGCCCTTCTCCGCCAAGCCGATGAGCGCCGCGGGCTTGCTCAGGCCGGGCAGCACGCCGTCGAGCACGAGCAGGCCTTCGTCGAGCACCCAGTCGAGCTTCACGCCGCGCGACTTGAGCAGTTCGGCGATGGGCTGCGCGCCGCGCAGGCCGCTCACCTCTTCGTCGTCGCCCATCACGAGGTAGACCGTCTGCTTCGGCTGGAAGCCGCTGCCGATGAGCAGCTCGATGGCTTCCATCTGCGCAAACAGGTTGCCCTTGTTGTCGAGCGTGCCGCGGCCCCAGACGAAGCCGTCCTTGATCTCGCCCGCGAAGGGATCGACCGACCAGGCTTTTTCGGTGCCGGGTGCGATGGGCACCATGTCCTGGTGCGCCATGAGCGCGATTGGCTTGGCCTGCGCGTCGGTGCCGGTCCAGGTGTAGAGCAAGGCCTTCTGGCCCACCACTTCCTTCTTGAGGGTGGCGTGGACCTTCGGGTACTGCTGCGCCAGGTAGGCGTGCAGCTTGTCGAACTCGGCCAGGTTGGCGGCCGCGTCCTCCAGGCTCGACACCGTACGGATCGGGATCGCGCCGGCCAGCCGCTTGGCAGCGGCCTGCAGGTCGATCTCGAGCTTCGGTGCGGGCGCCACCGCGAGTTGCTGCGATGGCGTGGTCCAGGTCTTGACCGCCACGGCCGCCACCAGTGCCAGGAGCACCAGCAGCAGCCCGAGGAAGATGCGTTTCAACATGGGCGGTCTTGATCCCGGTTCAGGCTCAGCTGAAGGACTTGCCTTCGGCCACCAGCTTCTGGATCAGCGGTGCGGGCTGCCAGAACTCGGCGTCGTCGCGCGGGTTCTGCGCAAAGCGCTTCATCGTCTCGGCCACGTTGTACAGGCCGACCTGCGAGGCGTAGTGCATCGGGCCACCGCGGTAGATCGGGAAGCCGTAGCCGGTGAGGTACACCATGTCGATGTCGCCCGACTTGGAGGCAATGCCGTCTTCCAGGATGTGCGCGCCTTCGTTGACGAGGGCGAACACCAGGCGCTGCACGATTTCCGTGTCGGAGATCTTGCGCGGCGTGATGCCCAGTTCCTTGCGGTGGTCCTCGATCATCTTGTTGACGAGTTCCGACGGAATGGCGTCGCGCTTGCCGGCCTGGTAGTCGTACCACCCTGCCCCGGTCTTCTGGCCGAAGCGGCCCAGTTCGCACAGCTTGTCGGCCGTGCGGCTGTACTTCATGTCGGCGCGCTCGACAGCGCGGCGCTTGCGGATGGCCCAGCCGATGTCGTTGCCGGCCAGGTCGCCCATGCGGAACGGGCCCATGGCGAAGCCGAACTTCTCGATGGCCTTGTCGACCTGCTGCGGCGTGGCGCCTTCGTCCAGCAGGAAGCCGGCCTGGCGACTGTACTGCTCGATCATGCGGTTGCCGATGAAGCCGTCGCACACGCCCGACACGACGGAGGTCTTCTTGATCTTCTTGCCGATGGCCATCACGGTGGCCAGCACGTCCTTGGACGTGGCCTTGCCGCGCACCACTTCGAGCAGCTTCATCACGTTGGCCGGGCTGAAGAAGTGCATGCCGACCACGTCTTGCGGACGGTCGGTGAACGAGGCGATCTTGTCGACGTCCAGCGTCGAGGTGTTCGAGGCCAGGATGGCGCCCTTCTTGGCGACGCGGTCGAGTTCCTTGAAGACCTTTTCCTTGACGCCGATTTCTTCGAACACGGCTTCGATGATGAGGTCGGCGTCCTTCAGGTCGTCGTAGCTCAGCGTGGTGCTCAGGAGCGCCATGCGCTGCTCGTACTTGTCCTGCTTGAGCTTGCCCTTCTTGACCTGGGCTTCGTAGTTCTTCTTGATGGTGGCAATGCCGCGGTCGAGCGCCTCCTGCTTCATCTCGAGGATCTTGACGGGGATGCCCGCGTTCAGGAAGTTCATCGAGATGCCGCCGCCCATGGTGCCGGCGCCGATCACGCCCACGGCCTTGATCTCGCGCTTGGGCGTGTCTTCGGGCACGTCGGGAATCTTGCTCGCGGCGCGCTCGGCCATGAACAGGTGGCGCAGGGCCAGCGATTCGGGCGTGAACATCAGCGCGGTGAAAAGACGGCGCTCTTCGGCCATGCCGTCGTCGAACTTCATCTTGGTCGCGGCCTGCACGGCGTCGACGCACTTCAGCGGCGCGGGGTAGTTCTTCGACATGCCGCCGACCATGTTCTTGGCGAACTGGAAGTAGGCATCGCCTTGCGGGTGCTTGCACGGCAGGTTGCGCACCAGCGGCAGCTCACCACCCTTGGCAGCGACCGACTTGGCGAACTCGACGGCTTCGTCGAACACCGATTCGGCCGAGGCGGCCAGCTTGTCGAACAGCTTCTGGCCCGGCAGGCTGGCGAGCAGTTCGCTCTTGACCGGCTCGCCGCTGACGATCATGTTCAGGGCGGTTTCCACGCCGATCACGCGCGGCAGGCGCTGCGTGCCACCGGCGCCCGGCAGCAGGCCGAGCTTGACTTCAGGCAGTGCCACGCTGGTGCCCGGTGCGGCCACGCGGTAGTGGCAGCCGAGCGCCAGCTCGAGGCCGCCGCCCATGCACACGGAGTGGATGGCTGCGACGATGGGCTTGGGCGAGGCTTCGAGCGAGAGGATCACGCTCAGCAGGTTGGGCTCTTGCAGCGCCTTGGGCGTGCCGAATTCCTTGATGTCCGCACCGCCCGAGAACGCCTTGCCGGCGCCGGTGATGACGATGGCCTTGACGGCGCTGTCGGCATTGGCCTTGGACAGGCCGTCGGTGATGCCGATGCGTGTCGAGAAGCCGAGACCGTTGACCGGCGGGTTGGTCAGGGTGATCACGGCGACATCGCCGAGCACTTTGTATTCAGCCGTCATGCTGCGTTCCTTGGTGTGTGAAGAAAAAGAAGAAAAAGCACGAGTGTTCTTTTTCGAAGATTCTAGGCGTTTTGCGTGGCCGAACAATGGCACGCAGTCGCTGTCGGGACAAGGGCCTCAAGAGAGAGCCGGACTTTCCAGGAACACCGCGGAACCGGCTTTGCCGGGCCGCAGGTGTTGCCCCCTGCAAGGGGGAAGGCGCGCGCGACACGAAGTGCGCGAAGCCTGGGGGTTTGCTTAAACCTCCAGCCACTCCCTGCGGGTGGTGCCGTCGGCGCGCAGGCTGTCGGGCGTCCCGTCGAACACGATGCTGCCGTGGCCCATGACGAGCGCGCGGTCCGAAATCTGCATCGCGATGGTGAGCTTCTGCTCGATGAGGAGCACCGAGATGCCCTTGTCCTTCAGCGTGCGCAGGTACTGCCCCACCAGCTCGACGATCTTGGGCGCGAGGCCCTCGGTCGGCTCGTCGATGATGATCAGGTCGGGATCGCCCATGAGCGTGCGGCACAGCGTGAGCATCTGCTGCTCGCCGCCCGAGAGCACGCCGGCCTCGGTGTGCTGGCGCTCCTTCAGGCGCGGGAACATGCCGTACATGTCGTCGAAGGACCAGCGGCTGCCCTTGCCCGAGCCCTTCTGCCCCAGGAGCAGGTTCTGGTGCACCGTGAGCTTGGGGAAGATGTCGCGGTTCTCGGGCACGTAGCCGATGCCCATGTGCGCGATCTCGTAGGCCTTGCGGCGCAGGATGTCGCCGCCCTTCCACTGCAGCGTGCCCTCGGCATGCACCAGGCCCATGATGGCCTTGGCGGTGGTCGAACGGCCCGAGCCGTTGCGACCCAGCAGGGCCACGATCTCGCCCGGGCGGACGTCGAAGGAAACGCCATGCAGCACATGGCTCTTGCCGTAGTAGGCGTGGATGTCGTGAAGCTTCAGCATGTCAGTGTCCCGCCCCTTGCGCGTCGGCAACCGACGATCCCAGATACGCCTCCTGCACGCGTGCATTGGCGCGCACGGCAGCCGGCGTGTCGAAGGCGATGACCTCGCCGTAGACCACCACGGCGATCTTGTCGGCCAGCCCGAAGACCACGCCCATGTCGTGCTCCACCGTCAACAGCGTCTTGCCGACGGTGACGTGCTTGATGAGCGAGATGAAGTGCGAGGTCTCGGTCTTGCTCATGCCGGCCGTGGGCTCGTCCAGCAGGATGACTCCGGCGCCGCCGGCAATGGTCACGCCGATCTCGAGCGCGCGCTGCTCGGCATAGGTGAGGTTCACCGCATGCACGTCGCGCTTGCGCTCCAGGCCGATCTGCTTGATGAGCTCTTCGGTGCGCGCGTTGGCGTCGTCCAGGTTCGAGAGAAAGCGCAGGAAGGTGTACTTGTAGCCCAGGCTCCACAGCACGCCGCAGCGCAGGTTCTCGAAGACGCTCAGCTTCGGGAAGATGTTGGTGATCTGGAAGCTGCGCGACAGCCCCAGGCGGTTGATTTCATAGGGCTTCTTGCCGTCGATGCGCTGCCCGTTGAGCAGCACCTCGCCGCTGGTGGGCGTGAGCCGCCCGCTGATCAGGTTGAACAGCGTCGACTTGCCCGCGCCGTTCGGCCCGATCACGGCGATGCGTTCGCCGGCCTTCACCGCCAGGTCCACGCCGCGGATGATTTCGGTCTTGCCGAAATTCTTGCGCAGCGCCTTCAGTTCCAATGCGTATTGCGCGCTCATTTACGCCGCCTCCCGACGTTTGATTTCTGCTTCGATCTCTTCCTGCGCCTGGCCCCAGACCCGCACGAAGCGGCGCCGTGCCACCTCGAGCACGGCCAGGCCGACGGCCAGGATCGCGATGGCGCCCAGCCAGCTGGTCACGCCCGCCGTGTTCAGCATGGTGCCGAAGAACTTCAGGTCCGGGCCCATCGCCGCGTTGAGCTGGATGTGATAGATCATTTCGATCAGCGCGGCAGCGCCGACCACCACCGGCACCAGGGCCACGGCGAGCGCGGCGTACAGGCCCCAGAAGCGGTTGAACTTGCCGAACTTGGCCACGCGCAGGTTCATCATGACCAGGCTGGCGATGCCGCCGGGGGCGAACATCACCATGAACACGAACACCAGGCCGAAGTACAGCTGCCAGGCCTTCGACAGTTCAGACAGCAGGATCGAGGCGAACACCAGCAGCACCGCGCCGATGATCGGGCCGAAGAAGAACACCGCGCCGCCCAGGAAAGTGAACAGCAGGTAGCCGCCCGAGCGGATGGCGTTCAGGCTGTCGGCCGCGTTCACGATCTCGAAGTTGATCGAGGCCAGGCCGCCGCCGATACCGGCGAAGAAGCCCGCGATGATGAACGCGAAGTAGCGCACGCGCTGCGTGTTGTAGCCGATGAACTCCACGCGCTCCGGGTTGTCGCGCACCGCGTTCAGCATGCGGCCCAGCGGCGTGCCGGTGAAGGCATACATCAGGGCGGTGCACACGAAGCAGTACGCGGCGATCAGGTAGTACACCTGGATCTGCGGACCGAAGGTGAAGCCGAAGAAGCTCGGGCCGTACACGCGATCGGTGGTGATACCGCCCTCGCCGCCGAAGAAGCTGGGGAACATCAGCGCCATCGAGGCCACGAGCTCGCCGATGCCCATGGTGATCATGGCGAAGGTGGTGCCCGACTTCTTGGTGGTCACGAAGCCCAGCAGGATGGCGAAGAACATCCCCGCCAGACCGCCGACGAGCGGAATGAGCACCAGCGGAATGGTCGGGCCGCCCTTGGTCGCCATGTTCATCGCGTGGATGGCGATGAACGAGCCCAGGCCGGTATAGACGGCATGGCCGAAGCTCAGCATGCCGCCCTGCCCCAGCAGGATGTTGTAGCTCAGGCAGATGATGATCAGGTAGCCCATCTGCGAGAGCATCGTCAGCGCCAGGCTGCTCTTGAACAGCATCGGCGAGATGATCAGCACCAGGGCGAACAGCGCCCAGACCAGGTAGCGCCCGATGTTCCAGGGCTTGAAGCGGTAGTACCGCGTCGGGGTCGTCGGTGAAGTGGTGGTTGCGGTGGTCATGGTGTCAGTCCTCCCGGGTGCCCAGAAGACCCTTCGGGCGGAAGATGAGGATCAGCACGAGGAACAGGTACGGCAGGATCGGTGCGACCTGCGAGATGGTGAGCTTGAGCAGCTCGTAGCCGAAGGTCTGGTCGGTCACGGCCACGCCCAGGGCCTGCAGCGCAGTGGCCAGCGAGTGGTCCAGCGCCACGGCGAAGGTCTGGATGATGCCGATCAGCAGCGACGCCAGGAAGGCGCCCGCCAGCGAGCCCATGCCGCCGACCACCACCACCACGAAGATGATGGTGCCGACCGAGCCGGCCATGGCCGGTTCGGTGACATAGGTGTTGCCGCCGATCACGCCCGCCAGGCCGGCCAGCGCGGCACCGCCGCCGAACACCAGCATGAACACGCGCGGCACGTTGTGGCCCAGCGCCTCGACCATGTCGGGGTGCTTCAGCGCCGCCTGGATCACCAGGCCAATGCGCGTGCGCGTGAGCAGCAGCCACACGGACACCAGCATGAGCATCGCCACCAGCATGATGAACGAGCGCGACTTGGGGAACTGCGTGCCGTACAGCGAGAACAGCGGGCCCTGCAGCGCCTCGGGCAGGCCGTAGGGCACCGTGGAGCGGCCCCAGACCAGCTGGACCAGCTCGAGGATGAGGTACGAAAGACCGAAGGTCACCAGCAGCTCGGGCACGTGGCCGAACTTGTGGACCCGGCGCAGGCTGTAGCGCTCGAAGGCCGCGCCCAATGCACCCACCAGCAGCGGCGAGAGAAAGAGCGCGGGCCAGAAGCCGACGATGCCTGACAGGGTGTAGGCGAAATAGGCGCCCAGCATGTAGAAGCTGGCGTGTGCAAAGTTGAGCACACCCATCATGCTGAAGATCAGCGTAAGGCCAGAGCTCAGCATGAACAACAGCAGGCCGTAGCTGACGCCGTTGAGCAGTGAGATGACGAAGAATTCGACGTTCATCGGTCTTCCGTGTCGGTTGAAAAAGAAAGAGGCCCGAGTGTTGAAGTCGGGCCTCGACCGGTCAGTGGGCGATCAGCAGGCGATCAGGAGGCGCCGCCGGGTCGCTTCATCTGGCACGAGGTGGGCGTGCTCGAGACGTAGGGCTCGTAGTACTTGACCGGTGCCAGCGTGTAGCCGGTGTTCTCCGGGCTGTACGGGCTCTTCGCGTCGGCCTTCTGCCAGCGCGTGATCCACAGGCCCTGCTGCAGCTGGTGGTCGGACTTGCGCATCTCGACGTCGCCGTTGAAGCTCTTGAACTTCATGCCTTCCATGGCGGCCGCCACCTTGACGGGGTCGGTCGACTTGGTGCGCACGAAGGCTTCGGCGAGCATCGCGTACACGGTGTACGGCGACGTCGTGTACAGGTCTTCGTTGAAGCGCTTCTTGAACTCGTTCATCATCGGCGCGATCGGGCCCGGCGCGTTGTAGTGGCTGTAGCCCACCATGTAGACCTTGCCGTCCGAGGCCGCGCCCATGGCGGTCGGCGTGCCGTTGGTCACGGCGTAGTAGGTGTAGAACTTGACGTTCAGGCCTGCATCGTTGGCCGACTTGATGAGCAGCGCGAGGTCGGAACCCCAGTTGCCGGTGATGACGGTGTCGGCGCCCGATGCCTTGATCTTGGCGATGTAGGGCGCGAAGTCGCGCACCTGGGCCAGCGGGTGCAGGTCGTCGCCGACGATCTGCACGTCGGGGCGCTTGGTCTTGAGGTTGTCCTTGGCGTACTTCGCGACCTGCTGGCCGTGCGAGTAGTTCTGGTTGATCAGGTACACCTTCTTGATGTCGGCCTGGTCCTTCATGAAGGTGGTCAGGGCTTCCATCTTCATGGAGGTGTCGGCGTCCAGGCGGAAGTGCCAGTAGCTGCACTTGCTGTTGGTCAGGTCGGGATCGACGGCCGCGTAGTTGAAGTACACGACTTCCTTGCCGGGGTTGCGGGCGTTGTGCTTCTCGAGCGCGTCCATGATGGCCAGCGCCGGGCCGGAGCCGTTGCCCTGCACCACGTAGCGCGCGCCCTGGTCCATGGCCGAGCGCAGCGCGGCGGTGGTTTCCTGCGGGCTGAGCTTGTTGTCGATGCCGATGACCTCGAACTTCACGCCGGCCACGTTCTTCTTGTTGAATTCTTCGGCCAGGAACTGGAAGGTCTTGAGCTGGTTGGTACCGACGGCCGCCATCAGGCCCGACAGCGGGTCCAGCCACGCGATCTTGACGGTCTCACCCTTCTGGGCAAGGGCACCGGTGGCACTTGCCGCGAGCACGGCGGCGGTAGCGATCTTCAGAGCGAACTTCAATCTATATCTCCTGGTCAAACCGATATCAAAAACGCTGCACAAGCGTACAAGTCTTTGCCACCCCACCCCTCAGGGAATGCCCGTAAGGAAGGGGCTGCAAAGGCACGTATCTATCGCGCAGGCGACAGTGCATTTCCTTCTTTTGCTACCCGGCGGTAGGTATCTTCTACCGATGGGTAGGAAATGCGTTCACAAAGACGCCTAGGGGCGCTTCATCTGGCAGGTCGTGGGCGTGCTCGCCACATACGACTCGTAATACTTCACGGGGACGTTGGTGTAGCCGGTGTTCTCGGCGTCATAGGGGTACTTGGCGCTGGCCTTCTCCCAGCGCGAGATGTACAGGCCCTGCTGCAGCTGGTGGTCGGCCTTGCGCATCTCGACCTCGCCGTTGAAGCTCTTGATCTTCATGCCTTCGAGTGCCGCGGCCACCTTGACGGGGTCGGTCGACTTGGTCTGCACGAACGCGGCATCGAGCAATGCGAAGGTGTGATAGATCGAGGACTGCGTCAGGTCGTCGTTCATCTTCTTCTTGTAGCCGGTCAGCAGCCGCTGGATTTCGCCGCCCATGTTGTAGTGGGCATAGGCCACGGTGTAGACCTTGCCTGCCGAGGTGGCGCCCATGGCCGTGGGCGTGCCGGCGCCCGGTGCGTAGTACGTGAGGAACTTGACGTCCAGCCCCGAGTCGTTCGCCGCCTTGATGAGCAGCGAGAGGTCGGAACCCCAGTTGCCGGTGATGACCGTGTCGGCGCCCGAGGCCTTGATCTTGGCGATGTAGGGCGAGAAATCGCGCACCTGCGCGAGCGGGTGCAGGTCGTCGCCCACGATCTGGATGTCGGGGCGCTTGGTCTTGAGGTTGTCCTTGGCGAACTTGGACACCTGCTGGCCGTGGGAGTAGTTCTGGCCCAGGATGTAGACCTTCTTGATGTCGGCCTGGTCCTTCATCCAGGTGGTCAGCGCTTCCATCTTCATGGAGGTGTCGGCATCGAGGCGGAAGTGCCAGTAGCTGCACTTGCTGTTGGTGAGGTCGGGATCGACCGCCGCGTAGTTCAGGTAGAGCAGTTCCTTGCCGGGATTGCGCGCATTGTTCTTCTCGACGGCGTCGATGATCGCGAGCGCCGGGCCCGAGCCGTTGCCCTGGGTGATGTAGCGCGCGCCCTGGTCCTGCGCCGAACGCAGCGCCGCGGTAGTCTCCTGCGGGCTCAGCTTGTTGTCGATCGCGATGATCTCGAACTTCACGCCCGACGCATTCTTCTTGTTGAACTCGTCAGCCAGGTACTGGGTCGTCTTGAGCTGGTTGGTGCCCACGGCCGCCATCAGACCCGACAGCGGGTCCAGCCAGGCGATCTTGACGGTTTCGCCCTTTTGGGCGAACGACGCTGAAACACTCACCAACATGGCGCAGGCGGCCACTGACTTGATACCGAAGTGCATGAAGAGTCTCCTGGTTGAAAGGCGGGACGCCAGCGTACAAGCGCCCTTTTCTTCGCCGCACAGGGAATGCCCGGAAGGAAAGCCGCCGGGGCGGCCTTCCTATCGCGTGCGCGACAGTGCGGGTGGGCTTTGACCGTGCTTCAGAGGCCCGGCAGCTTGTAGTCCTTGAGCAGTTCGCGAAGCTTGGTCTTGAGGATCTTGCCGGTGGCGCCGATCGGGATGGCCTCGACGAACACCACGTCGTCGGGGATCTGCCACTTGGCGGTCTTGCCCTCGTAGAACTTCAGCAGCTCCTCGCGGGTGACTTCGGCGCCGGGCTTCTTCACGACGGCGATGATCGGGCGCTCGTCCCACTTGGGGTGGAACACGCCGATGCAGGCCGCCATGGCGATGGCCGGGTGCGCGACGGCGATGTTCTCGATGTCGATGGAGCTGATCCACTCGCCGCCGGACTTGATCACGTCCTTGCTGCGGTCGGTGATCTGCAGGTAGCCCTCGGCATCGATGGTGGCCACGTCGCCGGTGGGGAACCAGCCCCGGCCCGCGGCGTCGGCGACCAGCGGGTTGCCGCCCTCGCCCTTGTAGTACTCCTTGACGACCCAGGGGCCCTTGACCAACAGGTCGCCGTAGGCCTTGCCGTCCCAGGGCAGCTCGTCGCCGTTGCCGTCGACGATCTTCATGTCGACGCCGAAGATGGCGCGGCCCTGCTTCATGCGGATCTGCAGTTGCGCGTCGGCGGGCAGCGACAGGTGCTTGTTCTTCAACGTGCACAGCGTGCCCAGCGGGCTCATCTCGGTCATGCCCCAGGCATGCAGCACCTCGACGTTGTAGTTCTCCTGGAACGCCGTGATCATGGCCGGCGGGCAGGCCGAGCCGCCGATGACGGTGCGGTTCAGCTTGCTGAACTTCAGGCCGTTGGTCTGCATGTGGCCCAACATCATCTGCCACACGGTGGGCACGCCGGCCGCGAAGGTCACGCCTTCGGACTCGATGAGCTCGTACACCGACTTGCCGTCCAGCGACGGACCCGGGAACACGAGCTTGCAGCCCACCAGCGCGGCCGAGTACGGAATGCCCCAGGCGTTGACGTGGAACATCGGCACCACCGGCAGCACCGAGTCTTGCGCCGAGATGCGCATGACGTCGGGCAGCGCGGCGGCGTAGGCATGCAGCATGGTCGAGCGGTGGCTGTACAGCGCGGCCTTCGGGTTGCCCGTGGTGCCGCTCGTGTAGCACATGCTCGAGGCCGAGTTCTCGTCGAAGGTGGGCCAATCGTAGGTGGTGGACTGCGTGCCGATCCAGGCCTCGTAGCTCACGAGGTTGGGCACGCCGCTGTCGGCCGGCAGCTTGTCGGCATCACACAGTGCAACCCATTTCCGGATCGTGGGACAACGCGCATGCACCGCCTGCACCAGCGGCAGGAAGCTCAGGTCGAAGCACAGGATCTGGTCTTCGGCATGGTTGGCGATCCACGCGATCTGGTCGGGGTGCAGGCGCGGGTTGATGGTGTGCAGCACGCGGCCGCTGCCGCTCACGCCGTAGTACAGCTCCAGGTGGCGGTAGCCGTTCCAGGCCAGGGTGGCGATGCGGTCGCTGAACAGCAGCTGCTCGCCATCCAGCGCATTGGCCACCTGCCTGGCGCGCGATGCGATGTCGCTCCAGGTGCAACGGTGGATATCGCCCTCGACACGGCGCGAGACGATCTCGCCGTCGCCGTTGTGGCGCTCGACGAACTCGATCAGCGACGAGATCAAAAGCGGTTGGTCTTGCATCAAACCCAGCATCTACGGACTCCTATGTGAAATGACTTCAAAAAGCGTTGCGAACGAGAGATTCACGCAAGCTTCGGCCACTTGCACAATGACACAAACCCGCACTGCATGATTGAACGAAGCGGCTCTTCAAGGGACGTTCAGCGGCGTGATCTTTGCCGCCGTTGGCGTGGCATCCAGCAGCATCTGCGAAGGCCACGTTCCCCAGGTTGCACCGAGTTCGGGCGTGTTCGGATCGCCGTTGCGCATAAAGGCCCCGACGCTGGCCATGACGGCCTTCGACAGCGCCACGCGCCCCTTCTCGTTGGCCTTGCCGCCCATCACGTTGCTGAGCAGCGACCCCTCGAAGTTGCCGAACACGAACGGCAGGTCGAAGGCGTGCGCGGCGCCGTACACGTCGTTCCACGGCGCGGCCTCCTGCGACCAGTCGAGGCGGTAGTGCCAGATGTTCGACTGGCGCGTCTTCATGGTGTTGAGCAGGTTGTCGCGGTTGGCGCCGAACAGGCCCTTCGTGACGATGTCGGTCGCTGCGTTGTAGCCCGTGCCGGGAGTACCTACCGGAAGGTAGGATGCGTCGATGATTTCGTTCACCGTGAGCGTGGGGGCGGCGTCCGGATTGAAGTTGAACATCATCGAGAAGCGCTCGTCGTCCTTGACGATCCAGCCCGCCTTCAGGCCCGGGATGCCCAGCGATCCCAGCAGCGACGCAAAGAGCTTGCCTTCGTCGCGCGTGTTGCCCGCGAGCATGGGCACCTTGACGTACTTGTCGGCCGCGATCGCACCGATCGGGTCCGACGGCAGCACCGTGCCGTCGGGGATGGGCGCAACGGAACCCTGCCCGGCAGCAGTGACCTTGGTCAGCAGCGCCCCACCCTCCTGCGCACGCAGGTACTCGGCGATCTGCGCCGGCGAGCGCGTGCCGATATACACCTTGGCCGCCGCTTCATCGGCCACGGTGCCGTCGGCGACCAGCAGCTTTTCGAGGATCGTCTGGCCCTGCGTCAACGAGGCCGAAGCCGGCTGCAGCGTCGGCAGCGTCCCGGGCGGCAGATTGGTCTTGAGCGAAATGCCACCGCTCATCTCGAAGGCCTTGTGGAACAGGCCCTTGGCCATCGGCGAGGTCATCACCGCCAGCAGGTTGGTCGCGCCGGCCGATTCGCCCGACAGCGTGACGTTGCCCGGGTCGCCGCCGAAGTTGGCGACGTTGCCCTGGATGAAGCGCAGTGCCGCCATGTTGTCCAGCAGCGCGAAGTTGCCCGAGTCGTCGCCCGCCGTGCCGCCCGGCCGCAGCTGCGGCATGTTCAAAAAGCCCAGGATACCCAGCCGGTAGCTGGCGGTGATGACCACCGCGTTGGTGGCCTTGGCCAGCGCCGCGCCGTCGTACAGCGGATCGGCCGTGTAACCCGAAATGTTGCTGCCGCCATGGATGAACAGCAGCACCGGCAGGTTCTTCTCGGTGGTGGCCGGACGCCAGATGTTGACGAACAGGCAGTCTTCGCTGCCGACCGGCTTGCCCAGATTGGTGCCGATGGTGGCGTCGTAGGTGTTGCTGGTGCCAGGGCTGAAGATCCGGCCGATCTGCAGGCAGGCGTTGCCGAAGGCCTTGGCCGGGCGGATGCCGGTCCAGGCTTCGGGCTCGACCGGTGCGCGCCAGCGCAGTGCGCCGACCGGCGGCTGGGCGAACGGAACACCCTTCCAGGACCAGGTGCCATTCCTGGCGCTGTCGTCCGTGCCCTCGACCTTGCCGGCTGTGGTCTGGCGCACCATCGGACCGTCGGCGGCGGGCGCCGGAGCGGGCGCGGGTGCCGGAGCCGGCGGCAACACGGGAAAGGCGGTCGCCCCCGACGAGCCGCCGCCGCAGGCCGCGAGCGCCGCCGCCGCGGCCAGCGTGGCCACGGTGGCGATGGCGCGCGCCATCGCCGTCTGTCCTGCCGCACCCTGGTTTTGTGCTGTTGTCGTTGTCTTCATGTTTTGTCTCCACACCGGGTTAATCGGAATTCCTGGCTCGGCGCGCGGCACCCATACTCCGGGCCGCCGTGCACTGGAAAAATTCTAGGAACCGGCCCTGTTTTCACCGCTATCGCAAGCGAGCCAATCGAATGACTTCAGAAGCCTCCCTGCCGCGCCATTCGCGCCGGCCGTCGCGCCGCCCCGGATGTCCGCAGCCGGAGTCGCGCACCAGTTCGGCCGCGTGGCTGGAAGGCGTGCTGTCGATGTTCCAGGCCGAGGGGCTGCACGTGCCCTCGCTGCTGCGCGACGCCGGTTTCGATCCTGACTCCCTGCACCGCCAGAACGCCCGCTTCCCGGTCGACGAGATCTCGGTGCTGTGGCAGGTGGCCGTGGCGCATGCCGGGCGGCCCACGCTGGGCCTGGACCGCGACCTGGCCGCCACGCACAGCAAGCTGGGCACCGTGGGCCACGCCATGGCCTGCAGCCCCACCCTGGGCGCGGCGCTCACGCGGCTCACGCGCTACATGGCCGTGATCTCCGACGCCACCGCGTTCTCGCTGCAGTCCGACGCGCGCGGCTGCTGGATGGTCATGGAGCACACCGGCGGCAGCCTGCCGATCCCGCGCCAGCGCGTCGAGTACGCCCTGCTGACCGTGCTCATGCAGTGCCAGTGGCTCACGCGGCGCGAGCTGCAGCCGCTGGCCATGGAGTTCGTCTACCCGCCGCCGGCCAACGACCGGCTGCACCGCGAGGCCTTCGGCTGCGAGATCCGCTTCAACGCGCCCGCCAACCGCGTGCTGCTGTCGTCGGCCGACATGACCATGCCGCTGCCCACCCACCACCCGGCGCTGGGCGAGATGCAGGAGCACCTGCTCGACGACCAGCTCAACCTGCTGGGACAGACCACCACCGCCAGCCTGGTGTGCGCCGAGATCGCGCGCCGGCTGCAGCACGGCGAGCCGCGCCGCCAGGACGTGGCCTCGGGCCTGGGGCTGGCCGACCGCACGCTGCAGCGCCGCCTGCAGGAGGAGTCGGTGTCGTTCCAGGCACTGCTCGACCGCACCCGCCGCGAACTCGCCAAGCAGTACCTGGCCGAACAGCGCCACACGCTCGCGGACGTGGCCGACCGGCTGGGCTTCGTGGACGTCAGCAACTTCTTTCGCGCCTGCAAGCGCTGGTTCGGCCTGCCGCCGGCCCAGTACCGCGCCAGCCTCGCGCTCGACGGCGCCGGCGCGCTGCGCGGCGCGCTGCTGAACTGAGCGGCGACGCCCGCCCCACGCGCCCGATGGCCTCAACGGCCTGGGGTTTCGCGCGCTGCCGGACAATCCGGGCATGAGCTTGTTAGCCGAAGACACCCCGGTCGCCGACCTGGGCCTGCGTTGGAAGCCCGGCTTCTCGACGCTGGGCCCCGCCTTTTTCACCGAATTGCGCCCCACGCCGCTGCCCGACCCGTACTGGGTCGGCCACAGCGACGCCGTGGCGCGCGAGCTGGGCTTGCCGCCCGGCTGGCGCGAGTCGGACGCCACGCTGGCCGCGCTCACTGGCAGCCTGCCGGTCGTCGGCACGCGGCCTTTCGCCACGGTCTACAGCGGCCACCAGTTCGGCGTCTGGGCCGGGCAATTGGGCGACGGACGCGCGATCCTGCTCGGCGAGACCGAGGGCGGGCTCGAGGTGCAACTCAAGGGCGCGGGCCGCACGCCCTACTCGCGCGGCGGCGACGGCCGCGCCGTGCTGCGCTCGAGCATTCGCGAGTTCCTGTGCAGCGAGGCCATGCACGGCCTGGGCATTCCGACCACGCGCGCGCTGTGCGTGACCGGCTCCGACGCCCGCGTGCGCCGCGAAGAGCTGGAAAGCGCTGCCGTCGTGACCCGCGTGGCGCCCAGCTTCATCCGCTTCGGCCACTTCGAGCACTTCGCCGCCAACCAGCGCGAAGACGAGCTGCGCGCGCTGGCCGACTACGTCATCGACCGCTACTACCCCGAATGCCGCGCCACCGCGCGCTTCAACGGCAATGCCTACGCCGCCTTCCTCGAGGCCGTGAGCGAGCGCACTGCTGCCCTGCTCGCCCAGTGGCAGGCCGTGGGCTTCTGCCACGGGGTGATGAACACCGACAACATGAGCATCCTCGGGCTCACCATCGACTACGGCCCATTCCAGTTCCTCGACGGCTTCGACCCGCGCCACATCTGCAACCACAGCGACACCCAGGGCCGCTACGCCTTCAACCAGCAACCCAACGTCGCCTACTGGAACCTGTTCTGCCTGGCGCAGGCACTCTTGCCGCTGATCGGCGACCAGGAAATCGCCGTGGCCGCGCTGGAGTCGTACAAGACCGTGTTCCCCAACGCCTTCGAAGACCGCATGCGCGCCAAGCTGGGCCTGGCCACGCCCGCCGAGGGCGACCGCGCGCTCATCGAGGGCGTGCTCAAGCTGATGGCCGCCGAGAAGGTCGACCACACCATCTTCTGGCGCCGCCTGTCGAATCACATGGCGGACGGCAACGTCGAGCCGGTGCGCGACCTGTTCCTCGACCGGGCCGGCTTCGATGCCTGGATGCTCTCTTTTTCGGAGCGCCATGCACAATCGCAGCGCGCCGAAGCGGCAAAATTGATGCTGCAGTCGAACCCCAAGTTCGTGCTGCGGAACCACCTGGGCCAACAGGCCATCGAAGCCAGTCAGCAAAAGGACCATGCGGGTGTGGCAACCTTGCTGACGCTGCTCCAAACCCCATGTGAAGAACACCCCGGTGCCGACGACTACGCCGGCTTCCCGCCCGACTGGGCCTCCACGATCGAAATCAGCTGCTCCTCATGACCACGCCCGTACAGAAAACCGACGCCGAATGGAAAGCCCTGCTCGCTGAGAAGGGTGCCGAACCCGCCGCCTTCGAGGTGACGCGCCACGCCGCCACCGAACGCCCCTTCACCGGCAAGTACGAAGCCCACTGGGACGACGGCACCTACCACTGCATCTGCTGCGGCGCCAAGCTGTTCGAAGCGGCCACCAAGTTCGACGCCGGCTGCGGCTGGCCCAGCTTCTCCGAAGAAGCCGTGCCCGGCGCCATCCGCAACATCGTCGACCGCTCGCACGGCATGGTGCGCACCGAGAACGTGTGCGCCAATTGCGGCGCCCACCTGGGCCACGTGTTCCCCGACGGCCCCACCGAAACCGGCCTGCGCTACTGCATGAACTCGGCGTCGCTCGACTTCCACAAGAAATGAAACTGCTCCTCGACTTCTTTCCGATCCTGCTGTTCTTCGGCGCCTACAAGTTCGCCGACATCTACACCGCCACCGGCGTGCTGATGGCCGCCACCGTGGTGCAGATGGCCGTCATCTACGCCATGGAACGCAAGCTGCAGGCGATGCAGAAGGCCACGCTGGTACTGATCCTGCTGTTCGGCACGCTCACGCTGGTGCTGCACGACGACCGCTTCATCAAGTGGAAGCCCACGGTGCTGTACGGCGCCATGGCCGTCGCGCTGGCGGTGGCGCTGTGGGCGCTGAAGAAGAACTTCCTGAAGATGCTGCTGGGCGCACAGCTCGAGCTGCCCGAGCGCATCTGGGGTCGGCTGAACGTGGCGTGGATCGGCTATTGCCTGTTCATGGCACTGATCAACGGCTACGTGGCGGCCTACTTCACGACCGAGGCCTGGGTCAACTTCAAGCTCTGGGGCTATGTGTTCCCGATCGTCTTCCTGGTGGCGCAGGGTCTGTACATCGCGCCGCACCTCAAGGAAGACAAGCCGACCGCATGACGACCACCACCATCCCCCTGCCCACCGTGGCCGCACTCGAGACGGCGCTGCGCGCATCGCTTTCGCCCACGCAGCTCGAAGTGATCGACGAAAGCGCCGCCCACGCGGGCCATGCGGGTGCCAACGCCGAGGGCTACGGCACGCATTTCCGGGTGCGCATCGCCTCCCCGCTGTTCGACGGAAAGCCCCGCGTGGCGCGGCATCGGCTTGTGTATGATGCCCTCCAAGTTTTTATCGCACAGGGTCTGCACGCCATCGCCATCGAGGTGCTCTGAGTCGTCCAATCGGTTGCTTGCCGCGTTCGCCGCGGCCGCCCACCCTCTCCTTCTTTTCTCCTGATTCCTGCTTTCTTTCCCGCGCCTTTTCCTACACGCGCATTTCCTCTCCAGCCTGATATTCATTTCATGAAAAAACACATCTTGCAGGCCGTTGCGGCCGCAGCGCTGATCGGTGCACTCCCCCTGTCGGCCCTGGCGCAGAACGCAGCCATCGTGAACGGCAAGCCGGTGCCCAAGGCCCGCATGGACGTCCTGGCCCAGCAGCTGGCTGCCGCCGGCCGCCCGGTGACGCCCGAGATGCAAAGCCAGCTGCGCGAGGAAATCGTGGCGCGCGAAGTGTTCATGCAGGAAGCGCAAAAGCAAGGCCTGGACGCCACCGAGGACTACAAGAACCAGCTCGAACTCGCGCGCCAGGCCATCCTGATCCGCGCGCTGTTCGAGAACTACCGCAAGACCAACGCGGTGTCCGACGCCGACGTGAAGGCCGAGTACGACAAGTTCGTGGCAGCCAACGGCGGCAAGGAATTCAAGGCCCGTCACATCCTGGTCGAGACCGAAGACCAGGCCAAGAAGATCATGGCCGACCTGAAGAAGGGCGCCAAGTTCGAAGACATCGCCAAGAAGCAGAGCAAGGACCCGGGATCGGGCGCCAACGGCGGCGACCTCGACTGGGCCAATCCCGCCAGCTTCGTGCCCGAGTTCTCAGAAGCGATGATCAAGCTCAAGAAGGGCGAGACCACCCCTGCCCCGGTCAAGACCCAGTTCGGCTACCACATCATCCGCGTCGACGACATCCGCCAGGCCCAACTGCCGAAGCTGGAAGAAGTGAAGCCGCAGATCACGCAGCAGCTGCAGCAGCAGCGCCTGCAGAAGTACCAGGAAGACCTGCGCGCGAAGGCCAAGGTCGAGTAAGCCTGCGGCCCATCGCCCAGAAAAAAGCCCCGCAATCGCGGGGCTTTTTTCATTGCGGCGTGATGTTGAAGTCTTTCACGAACCGGGCGTAGTCGTTCGACTCCTTGCGCACGAAACTTGTGAAGTCCGCCGTCGAGCCGCCGATGACCTCGAGGCTGAGGTCGGTGAACTGCTTTTGCGTGTCGGCGTTCTTGAGCAGCGCCTGCACCTGCTCGTTGAGCTTGGCGATGATCGGTGCCGGCGTTCCGGCCGGCGCCACCAAGCCGACCCAGCCCATGAAGCGATAGCCCGGCACGCCGGACTCGGCCACCGTCGGCACGTCGGGCAAGGTCGAAACGCGCTTGTCGCCCGTGACCGCCAGCGCCTTCAGCTTGCCGCTCTTGGCGTAGGGCACGGCGGTCGGCGAGGTTTCGAACATCATGTCGATCTGCCCACCGACGAGGTCGGACAGCGCGGGCGCCCCGCCCTTGTAGGCCACGTTGAGCAGATCGGTGCCGGTCATCTGCATGAAGCGGCGCGCGGCCACGTCCTGCGGGCCGCCGACGCCCGAGGTGCCGACGCTGAGCTTGCCGGGGTTGGCCTTGGCATAGGCCACCAGCTCGCCGACGTTCTTGAACGTCCACTTGGGATTCATGATGAGCACGTTGGGCTGGTCGGCCACGCGGATCACGGGCGCCAGGTCCTTGATCGGGTCGTAGGGCAGCTTCGCGAACATGTGCCCGTTGGAGGCCAGGCCGGTGTGCACCATCAGCAAGGTGTAGCCGTCCTTGGGCGCCTTGGCGACGTAGTCCATGCCGATGTTGCCGCTGGCGCCGGGGCGGTTGTCCACCAGCACGGGCTGGCCCAGCGCCGTCGAGAGCTTCTGGCCGACCAGGCGCGCCGTCATGTCGATGCTGCCGCCCGGTGGGAACGGCACGACCATGCGGATCGGCTTGGACGGATAGGCATCCTGCGCATGGGCGGCGGGCACGATGCACGCCAGGCCGGCGGCAAGACAGGCAAGCGAGGCGAGCGGGAAACGGAAGCGCTGGGTCATGAGGTTCTCCGGAGTTTCTTGAGGGTGGGCAGACGGGTCAATCGGCAGTGGCGCGCAGGGTGCGTTCGATGTCGGCGGCCCACGCGAGCAGCGCGGCGTCACGCATCGGCAGGCCAGCAAGGCTCAGGCCCACGGGCGCTTCGCCGGCCGCGTGGCAGGGCAAGGAGATGGCGCAGCCGTCCATGAAGTTGACGATGGAGGGGTTGCGCAGCATCGCGGCGTTGACGGCGACGTACTGCGTCTCGTCGACTTCGAGGGCGTCGATGCGCGGCGCCACCAGCGGCACGGTCGGCATGAGCCAGCCGTCGAATTCGCCCAGGCGCGCGGCCACGCAGCGCTGCCAGTCGGCCCGCTGCGCCTGCAGCGTGAGGTAGGCGCGCGCCGTGAAGTCCTTGCCGCGCAGGATGCGGCTGAGCACGCGCGGGTCGTAGCCGCTGCCGCTGCGCTCGATCAGTTCGGCGTGCCACGCCCATGACTCGGCGGCGCTGAAGCCGCCTGCGGCGTTGATGGCAGCGAGCTCGTCGAACTCGGGCGCCGCCAGTTCGACCAGCTGCGCGCCGGCGGCCGAGAGGCGCTGCAGCGCACGTTGAAAGGTTGCAGCGACGTGCGCGTCCATGCCGTCCTGCACCAAGGTGGTCGGCACCGCGAAGCGCGCCTGGCGCAGGCGCAGCGCACGGGGCGCCTCGGACACGCCGGAGAGCACCGCATCCATGGCCACGCAGCCGGCCACGTCGAGCGCCATCACGCCGACTGCATCGAGGCTGTGCGACAGCGGCACGAGCCCGGTGCCGGGCATGCGGCGCGCCGTCGGCTTGAAGCCGGTGATGCCGCACAGCGCCGCCGGAATGCGCGCCGAGCCGCCCGTGTCGCTGCCGACGCTGGCGACGCACATGCCGTCGGCCACCGCCACGGCCGCGCCCGAGGACGAGCCGCCGGGAATGCGTCGCTCGCCGCGTTGCCACGGATTGGCCGGCGTCCCGTAGTGCGGATTGAGGCCGAGGCCGGAGTACGCGAACTCGGTCATGTTGGTCTTGCCCACCAGCACCGCGCCGGCCGCCAGCAGGCGCCGCACGGCCTCGGCGTCGTGCGCGGCGGGTGGCGCGTCGCGCAGCACGACGGAACCGGCGGTCGTCGTTTCGCCTGCCACGTCGAACAGGTCCTTGACCGAGACCGGCAGGCCTTCGAGCGGCGAGCGCACGACGCCGGCTTCGCGCAGGCTGTCGGAGGCGCGCGCCAGGTGCTGGGCGCGGCCTGCCAGCACGCGCGTGAAGGTGCGCGCGCCTTCGCCGGCAGGGTCGGCGATGCGTTGCAGCGCCGATGCGGTTAGCGCGGCGGAGGTGGTGCGGCCTGCGGCCAGGTCGGCGCGGGCGGCTTCGAGGGAGATCGCGGCGGGCATGTGCGGTCCTCGTGCGTCAGGCGACGATCGGCAGCGAGACCGCGCGGTACTCGTGCGTGATGCGGCGGCCCGTGTGCTCGTCCACCAGCTCCATGCGAAAGCGCGCCGCCGGGCGGATGCCGCCGATGGCGCCGACCGTGCCGCAGGTCATCGCGAAGCCGTCGGCCGGCTCGCCGTCGGCGGCGGCACAGCGCGCCAGCAGATCGGCCGGCGGGCGCAGCGCGGCGAGCGTGCCTTCCTGGTACAGGCGCCATTCACCGCCCTCCTCGATCCACGAACGCAGCACCAGCGTGTCCCAGCGGTCCTGCACGTCGGCCAGCCGCCAGGCGGTGCGCGCCACGGGCTTCACGCAGATCTGCTTGGACAGCGCCACGCTGTGCGCTTCCAGCGCGCGGTCGGTGTGGTCCGAGCCGATCGAGACGAAGAACTCGCCCCCGTGCAGGAACAGCAGTGGCTCGACCTCGCCCGAGGTGTCGGCCCCCACCACCTGCACGACGTTGGCCTGGCTCAGCTGCTGGGTGGCCACCCGGTAGAACAGCGGCACGGTGCTGGGCGCGGGCACGCCCAGCTCGGCGAGTTCCTCGATGTGGTGCTCGATGGCGGCGGTGTCGCGCCCGGTCCAGCCGGCGATCACGAGGTGCCGGGCCTCGAAGCTCAGCGTTTGCGGGGCATTCCCCTCGGGAAGTTCGAAAGACAGTTTCATGGGTGGCAGCTCTATTGAAGTTCCAGTGAAATTTCACAACGATATTACAGTGAGTCCACAGAAACTTCAAAGGGATTTCCCGCAGGTACCATCGGGGAACTCCACCATGACCCTCCCGCCCCGATGAACGCAGCCACGCCCGCCCGCAAAGCCCCCGTCCGGCGGCCCGAAGCAGCCATCTCCCTCAACGAGACGGCCTACCTGCGCCTGAAGGAAGCCCTGGTGACCCTGGCCTACAAGCCCGGGGAATACCTCAACACCGCCCAGGTGATGGAGCGGCTGGGCGTGGGCCGCACGCCGGTGAACCAGGCGCTGCACCGCCTGTCGGCCGAGGGCCTGGTCCGCATCATTCCGCGCAAGGGCGCGATGGCTTCGCCGCTGTCGATCAACGACGCGCTGGAGCTGATCGAGGTCCGGCTGGTGAACGAGGTGCTGTGCATGCGCCTGGCCGCAGCGGCCATCACCGAGGCCGAGCTGGCCGAGCTGCAGGCCATCGCCGAGCAGTTCGAAGCGGCGGCGCAGCGGCGCGATGCGATGTCGGTGATGAACCTGGACCGCCTCTTCCACGAAAAGATCGCGGCGGCGGCGCGCAACGCGATGCTGCAGGACATCCTGAGCGTGCTGCATGCGCGCTCGCAGCGCTTCTGGGCGATCTCACTGGCCGCCGAGGGGCACCTCGCCGAGGTGATCGAGGAACACCGCACCATCGTCGCCACGCTGCAGCGGCACGACGCCGATGCAGCGGCCGAAGCGGCGAAGACGCATGTGCTGTCGTTCAAGGCGTCGATGCTGAACAGCCAGCGTTGATTGACGGCGCTTCAGGCGCATCGACCCCCAATGAAAAATGCCCTCCAGACCCGAGCCTGGAGGGCATTTTTTTGACCTGATTCAGGCCGCTTGCACGGCCTGAGGGCGCCCGATCAACCCACCCACTTGCGCGCGTTGCGCCAGATCTGCATCCACGGGCTCAGTTCGCTCTTGTCGCCCGAGGTCCAACTCATCTGGATGTTGCGGAACACGCGCTCCGGGTGCGGCATCACGGCCGTGAAGCGGCCGTCCGGCGTGGTGACCGAGGTCAGACCGCCGGCGCTGCCGTTCGGGTTGAACGGGTATTGCTCGGTCGGCTGGCCGTGGTTGTCCACGAAGCGCATCGCGCCGATGGCCTTGGCCGCGTCGCCGCGGTGCTTGAAGTTGGCATAGCCCTCGCCGTGCGCCACCGCGATCGGCAGGCGGCTGCCGGCCATGCCCGCGAAGAAGATGCTGGGCGACTCGAGCACCTCGACCATCGACAGGCGCGCCTCGAAACGCTCGCTCTGGTTGGTGGTGAAGCGCGGCCAGGCTTCGGCGCCCGGGATGATGTCGGCCAGTTCGGCAAACATCTGGCAGCCGTTGCACACGCCCAGGCCGAAGGTGTCGGCGCGACCGAAGAAGGTCTTGAACTGCTCGGCCAGCTTCGGGTTGAAGGTGATGCTGCGCGCCCAGCCGATGCCCGCGCCCAGCGTGTCGCCGTAGCTGAAGCCGCCGCAGGCGACCACGCCCTTGAACGCGGCCAGGTCCGCCCTGCCCGTCTGCAGGTCGGTCATGTGGACGTCGAAGGCTTCGAAGCCGGCTTCGGTGAAGGCATAGGCCATCTCGACGTGCGAGTTGACGCCCTGCTCGCGCAGGATCGCGACCTTGGGGCGCGACTGCAGGATGGCCGGTGCCACCGGGGCGTTCGGCAGGAACACATGCATGCCCGGGTCGTTCGGCACGCCGGCCGCGGCGTGCTCGGCATCGGCGCAGGCCGGGTTGTCGCGCTCGCGGGCGATCTTCCAGCTGACCGAATCCCACACCTGGTGCAGGTCGTGCAGCGAGGCGCTGAACACCGACTTGGCATCGCGCCAGACTTCGAGCTTGCCCTTGCCGGCGTCCATGGCCGAGCTGGCCGGGCGCGTCTTGCCGACGAAGTGGCTGTGCGTGCTCAGGCCGTGGGCGCGCAGCACCTGCATCACGTCGTTGCGCTCGGCGGTGCGCACCTGCAGCACCATGCCCAATTCTTCGTTGAACAGCGCCTTGAGCGTGAGCTCTTCGCGGCGCGCGCTGACCTGCTGCGCCCAGTTCTTGGCGTCGCCGGTTTCCATGCGGCTGTCGGAAATGCCGTCGCCTTCGGTGACGAGCATGTCGACGTTCAGCGCCACGCCGACGTGGCCCGCAAAGGCCATTTCGCAGGCGGTGGCGAACAGGCCGCCGTCGCTGCGGTCGTGCATCGCGAGGATCTTGCCGTCGGCGCGCAGCGCGTTCACGGCGTTGACCAGCGCGACCAGCTGCGCCGGGTCGTCGAGGTCGGGCACGGTGTCGCCGCTCTGGTCGAGCGTCTGCGACAGGATGCTGCCGGCCATGCGGTGCTGGCCACGGCCGAGGTCAATGAGCACGAGCGTGGTGTCGTCTTCGGTGGCGTCGAGCTGCGGCGTGAGCGTGCCGCGCACGTCGGCCAGCGAGGCGAAGGCGGTGACGATCAGGCTGACCGGCGACGTGACCTTCTTGGCGTCGCCGTTGTCCTTCCACTGCGTGCGCATCGACAGCGAATCCTTGCCGACCGGAATCGACACGCCCAGGGCCGGGCACAGCTCCAGGCCCACGGCCTTGACGGTTTCGTACAGCGCAGCGTCTTCGCCGGGTTCGCCACAGGCGGCCATCCAGTTGGCCGACAGCTTGACGCGCGAGAGCTCGATCGGCGCGGCCAGCAGGTTGGTGATGGCCTCGGCGACAGCCATGCGGCCCGAAGCCGGCGCATCGAGTGCGGCCAGCGGCGTGCGCTCGCCCATGCTCATCGCTTCGCCGGCGAAGCCCTTGTAGTCGGCCAGCGTCACGGCGCAATCGGCCACCGGCACCTGCCACGGGCCGACCATCTGGTCGCGATGCGTCAGGCCACCCACGCTGCGGTCGCCGATGGTGATGAGGAAGCGCTTGGAGGCCACGGTCGGGTGCGCGAGCACGTCGATGGCGGCCTTCTGCAGGTCGACGCCCGTGAGGTCGAGCGGCTTGAAGCTGCGGGCGACGGTCTTCACGTCGCGGTGCATCTTGGGCGGCTTGCCCAGCAGCACGTCCATGGGCATGTCGACCGGCTGCACCGCCGCGCCTTCGTCGACCACCAGCAGCTGGCGCTCTTCGGTCGCCACGCCGACCACCGAGAACGGGCAGCGCTCGCGCTCGCAGAAGGCCTTGAACTGCTCAAGCGACTCCGGCGCGATGGCCAGCACGTAGCGCTCCTGGCTTTCGTTGCACCAGATTTCCTTGGGCGCCATGCCCGACTCTTCGAGCGGCACGGCGCGCAGGTCGAAGCGCGCGCCGCGGCCGGCGTCGTTGGTCAGCTCGGGGAAGGCATTGCTCAGGCCGCCGGCGCCCACGTCGTGGATCGCCAGGATCGGGTTGGCCGCGCCCTGCTGCCAGCAGTGGTTGATGACCTCCTGCGCACGGCGTTCGATTTCGGGGTTGCCGCGCTGCACCGAGTCGAAGTCGAGCTCGGCCGCGTTGGCGCCGGTCGCCATCGAGCTGGCGGCGCTGCCGCCCATGCCGATGCGCATGCCGGGGCCGCCGAGCTGGATCAGCAGCGAGCCGGCCGGGAACAGGATCTTCTTGGTCTGGGTGGCGTCGATGCTGCCCAGGCCGCCCGCGATCATGATGGGCTTGTGGTAGCCGCGCTGCACGGTGTCGAGGTCGCTCGTCACCGCCTGCTCGTATTCGCGGAAGTAGCCCAGCAGGTTGGGACGTCCGAATTCGTTGCTGAATGCGGCGCCGCCCAGCGGGCCCTCGGTCATGATCTGCAGCGGGCTGGCGATGTGCTCGGGCTTGCCGTAGTGGCCCTCTTCCGGCCAGAGCTTCGACACGGTGAAGCCGGTCAGGCCCGCCTTGGGCTTGGAGCCGCGGCCGGTGGCGCCTTCGTCGCGGATCTCGCCGCCCGCGCCGGTCGAGGCGCCCGGGAACGGGGAAATGGCCGTCGGGTGGTTGTGCGTCTCGACCTTCATCAGCACATGGCTCAGGGCGCTATCTTTTTGATAGCTCTGCGAGCCTTCGACGGGAATGAAGCGCTCGATGGTCGCGCCTTCCATCACCGAAGCGTTGTCCGCATAGGCGATCACCGTGTGCTGCGGGTTCTGCTTCTCGGTGTGGCGGATCATCGAGAACAGGCTCTGGGGCTGGGCCACGCCGTCGATGGTGAAGTTGGCGTTGAAGATCTTGTGGCGGCAGTGCTCGCTGTTGGCCTGCGCGAACATCATCAGTTCGACGTCGCTGGGGTTGCGGCCCAGGCGGGTGAAGGCTTCGACGAGGTAGTCGATTTCGTCCTCCGCCAGCGCCAGGCCGAAGCCGGTATTGGCCGCCACCAGGGCGTCGCGCCCGCCCGTTTGCACGTCGACCTGCGCCATCGGCTGGGCCGGCAGCTCGCTGAACAGGCTGGCCGCCTGCTCGACGGTGGCCAGCACCGATTCGGTCATGCGGTCATGCAGCGGGCCGGCCACGGCGGCCAGAGCGTCGCCCTCGAGCACGGGGGCCTTGCCGATCAGCGGCGCCTTGAGCTTCAGGTGGTACTGGGTGACGCGCTCCACGCGGCGCAGCGCCAGGCCGCAGTTGTGGGCGATGTCGGTGGCCTTGGAGGCCCAGGGCGACACGGTGCCCAGGCGGGGCGTGACGACCACCGAGGCACTCGCCTTGGCTGCCGGGGCCTCGAAGGGCTCGCCGTAGGTCAGCAGCGCGGCAAAGCGCTCGCGGTCGGCGTCGCCCAGCGACGCATCGGTGACCACCAGGTGCACGAAACGGGCCGAAATGCCCTCGATGCGCGGCTCGATGGCCTGCAGCTTCGGCAGCAATTGCCGTGCACGGAAGTCGCTGAGTGCGCTGCCGCCCTCGAACATGGTTACGACAGGAAGGGCTTGAGGTGCGGGCTGCGTCACGGTCGATGGGGCCTCGGGGGGCGCGTTGGAAATCAAGGAATCGAGGCGGATGGCCGCTGACTGGGGTCATCCGCGTTAACCCGGAATTTTAGCTTGCCGAATGGGATAATTCGGGGCATGAGCATTACCTACAAAGACGCCGCAGGCATCGAAGCCATGCGGGTCGCCTGCCGCCTCGGGTCCGAGGTGCTGGACTACCTCACGCCCTTCATCAAGCCCGGCATCACGACCAACGACGTGGATCGGCTGGCCGCCGAGTACATGGTCAAGCAGGGCACCACCTCGGCCACGGTGGGCTACATGGGCGCCAGCAGCGTGCCGTTCCCGAAGTCGCTGTGCACCTCGGTGAACCACGTGGTGTGCCACGGCATTCCCAATGACAAGCCCCTGAAGAAGGGCGACATCATGAACGTCGACGTCACCGTCATCAAGGACGGCTGGTTCGGCGACAACAGCCGCATGTTCGTGATCGGCGACGCCTCCATTGCCGCCAAGCGCCTGTGCAACGTCACCTTCGAGGCCATGTGGCACGGCATCCTGCAGGTGCGCCCCGGCGCCCACCTGGGCGATGTGGGGCATGCGATCCAGAAGTTCGCCGAGGGCCAGGGCTTCTCGATCGTGCGCGAGTTCTGCGGCCACGGCGTGGGCCAGCGCTTCCACGAAGAACCCCAGGTGCTGCACTACGGCCGCCCGGGCACCATGGAAGAGCTCAAGCCCGGCATGATCTTCACCATCGAGCCGATGATCAACGCCGGCAAGCGCGACGTGAAGGAAGACTTCAAGGGCGGCCAATACGACGGCTGGACCATCGTCACGCGCGACCATTCGCTGTCGGCCCAGTGGGAGCACACGGTGCTCGTCACCGAGACCGGCTACGAGGTGCTGACGCTCTCCGAAGGCAGCCCCCCGCTGCCGGCCTTCGTCACCTCCACCAAAACCTGACGCGCCCCAGCGCGCCCCCGCCGTGATCGAAGCAGCCAAGATCGACGTGGCGACGCTGCGCGAAGCCTATCGCGCGAAAAAGCTCGCCCTTTTCGACACCCTGCGCTTCGCACGCGCGCCCACCCGCAGCGTCCACACGGTGCTGCGCCAGCTCTCGGCGCTGGCCGACCAGACGCTCACTGCGCTGTGGAACGAAGCCGGCTTCGGCGACGCCTTCGCGCTGGCCGCGGTGGGCGGCTACGGGCGCGGCGAGCTGTTTCCGTACTCCGACGTCGACGTGCTGCTGCTGCTGCCGCCCGAGGGCCAGGACAGCGGCGTCGAGCCGGCCCGCATCGAGGCCTTCATCGGCCAGTGCTGGGACGCCGGCCTCGAGATCGGCTCCAGCGTGCGCACGCTCGAGGAGTGCCTGGACGAGGCCGCCAAGGACATCACAGTCCAGACCTCGCTGCTCGAATCGCGCCTGATCACGGGCGACAAGAAGCTCTTTGCGGCCTTTCGCCGCCGCTTCACCCAGGCCATCGACCCGCAGGCCTTCTTCGTGGCCAAGTCGCAGGAAATGCGGCACCGCCACCAGAAGTTCGACAACACGCCCTACGCGCTCGAGCCCAACTGCAAGGAATCGCCCGGCGGCCTGCGCGACCTGCAGACCATCCTCTGGATGAGCAAGGCCGCCGGCTTCGGCAGCCGCTGGGACGACCTGGCCAAGAACGGCCTGGCCACGCCCTTCGAGGCACAGCAGATCAAGCGCAACGAAGCCCTGCTCTCGCTCATCCGCGCCCGCCTGCACGTGATCGCCAACCGGCGCGAAGACCGGCTGGTGTTCGACCTGCAGACCGCCGTGGCCGCGAGCTTCGGCTACGAGAGCGAGTCGCAGCGCAAGTCGAGCGAAGCGCTGATGCGCCGCTACTACTGGGCGGCCAAGGCGGTGTCGCAGCTCAACCAGATCCTGCTGCTCAATATTTCGGAGCGGCTGCAGCCCATCGACGAGCAGCCCACGACCATCAACGAGCGCTTCTACGAGCGCGCCGGCCTGATCGAGATCGCCAGCGACGACCTGTACGAGCGCGAGCCGCACGCGGTGCTCGAGACCTTCCTGCTGTACCAGAAGACCATCGGCGTGAAGGGCCTGTCGGCGCGCACGCTGCGTGCGCTGTACAACGCGCGCCATGTCATGGACAGCAAGTTCCGCAACGACCCGGTCAACCACGTGACCTTCATGCGGATCCTGCAGCAGCCCTACGGCATCACGCATGCCTTCCGGCTCATGAACCAGACCTCGGTGCTGGGACGCTACCTGCGCGTGTTCCGCAGCATCGTGGGGCAGATGCAGCACGACCTGTTCCACGTGTACACGGTCGACCAGCACATCCTGATGGTGCTGCGCAACGTGCGCCGCTTCTTCATCGCCGAGCATGCGCACGAGTACCCGGGCTGCTCGCAGCTCGCGGCCGGCTGGGACAAGCCCTGGATTCTTTACGTCGCCGCCCTCTTCCACGACATCGCCAAGGGCCGCGGCGGCGACCACTCCACGCTCGGCGCGCGCGACGTGCAGCGCTTCTGCAAACAGCACGGCATCGCCCGCGAAGACGCCAAGCTCATCGAGTTCCTCGTGGCCGAGCACCTGGTGATGAGCCAGGTCGCACAAAAGCAGGACCTGGGCGATCCCGAGGTCATCGGCGCGTTTGCCAAGCGCGTGGGCAACGAGCGTTACCTCACGGCGCTGTACCTGCTGACGGTGGCCGACATCCGCGGCACCTCGCCGCGCGTGTGGAATGCCTGGAAGGGCAAGCTGCTCGAGGACCTGTACCGCTTCACGCTGCGCGCCCTGGGCGGGCGCATGCCCGACCCGGACGCCGAGGTCGAGGCCCGCAAGCGCGAGGCGCTGGTGCTGCTCGCCCTGCACGCCCAGCGCTTCGAGGCGCACAAGGCGCTGTGGGACACGCTCGACGTCGGCTACTTCATGCGCCACGACGCCACCGAGATCGCCTGGCACGCCAAGCAGCTGTCGCGCTTCGTGCCGCCGAAGAACGTGCCCATCGACCCGAAGGCGCTGCCCATCGTGCGCGCGCACCTGTCGCCGGTGGGCGAAGGGCTGCAGGTGGTGGTCTACACGCCCGACCAGTCCGACCTGTTCGCGCGCATCTGCGGCTATTTCGACCAGGCCTCGTTCAGCATCCTCGACGCCAAGGTCCACACCACGAGCAATGGCTACGCGCTCGACACCTTCCAGGTGGTGACGACCTTCCAGCCCGACCACTACCGCGACCTGATCAGCATGGTCGAGACCGGCCTGGCGCAAACGCTCACCGAAGCCGGCGCCCTGCCCGCCCCCAGCATGGGGCGCGTGTCACGCCGGGTACGCAGTTTTCCGATCAAGCCACGCATCAGCCTCGTGCCCGACGACAAGGCGCAGCGCTGGCTGCTCAGCATCTCGGCCAGCGACCGTGCGGGCCTGTTGTATTCGGTGGCGCGCGTGCTCGCGCGGCATCACCTGAACCTGCAGCTGGCGAAGGTGACGACCCTGGGCGAACGGGTGGAAGACACCTTCCTGATCAGCGGGCCGGAACTGCAAGGCCAGAAGACGCAGCTGGCCATCGAGACCGACCTGATGGAGGCGCTGGCCTCCCAGTGAGGCCGCTGAATGGGCGTGTGCGGCTCAGCCGCAGTACGCGCCGAGGATGCGACCCGTGGGATCGACCTGCGCGTTGAGCCGCGTCGCGTCCTGGGCCGGGTCGGCCGGTGCCGTGGCCGGCACGGTGCGGGCGGTTTTCGCGCCGGCGCGCTGGCGCATTTCTTCGAGCAACGGACGCGTCGCCTGCATGCCGAGCGCAAAGCGCACTTCCGGGGCCTGGCAACTTTCGGGCGGCGGCGCAAAGCTCGGCGGCGCCGGCACTTCGGAGGTGAGCGGCCGGTCCTTGGGCGGGGCCTCGCAGCCCGCGAGCACCGCAGCCAGGGCCGCAGCCGTCAGAAGAAACCCGTGCCGGCCAAACGTCATGCGCATCTTGTCTTGCTCCTTGAAACCAGCCTGAAGCTTAGCCGCCCGCGGTGGCCCGCTCATGACCCCTTGCGCTGCAGCGGCGACAACAGCCCCAGGCGGATGCCCGTGATCACGGCCTCGGTGCGATTGTGCACACCCAGTGCCTGGAACAAGGTGCCGATGTACTCCTTCACCGTGTGCTCGGACAGGCCGAGCTCGCGCGCGATCGACTTGGTCGGCAGCCCGCGCGCCAGGCCGTGCAGCGTGTCGGTCTGGCGCGGGCTGAGCGTCGGCCTGGCGGTGCTCTTCGGCCCCAGGTGCAGGATTTCCTGCGGCAGGTAGACCTCCCCCGCCAGCACGGTCTCGAAGGCCCGCTTCAGGAAATCGGCCGGCATGCTCTTGGGCACGAAGCTCATGGCGCCCGCCTCCAGGCAACCGCGGATGATGTCGACATCGGTCGAGGCCGACACCACCACGGCCGCGATGTCGGGCGCGGCCGCCTTCAGGCGCACCAGCGCATCCAGGCCGTACTCGCCCCGCAGTTCGAGATCGAGCAGGCAGATCGCCAGGTCGGGATGGCGCAGCGCCAGGGCGCAGGCCTCGTCGACCGTGGCGGCTTCGAAGATTTCGGCGCTGCGCTCCATGCTCTCCAGCAGCATGCGCAGGCCCGCGCGAAACAACGCGTGGTCGTCCAGCGTCATCACTTTCATGGCACACCCCCTTCGGCCTTTCTGGCCGATATGCACCCTCATTCTGACGCTGGCGCACACGGGTGCAGCCGCCGCGCGTCGGAACTAGATCACCCTCCATGCAAAAAACTACCAGCCCCTGCGAAGGAGGGGTTGGGTGCCTGGCGCGTTTCGAGGAAATTCAGAGCCGACCGCTGTTGTCGCCAAAGGGGGCCGACCATGAACGCCAGCTTTCAAGACCGCCTGATCTCGCTCGTCGCCGAATCGCAGCCTCAATGGAAATCCGAGCTCGCCCGACAGTGCGGCGTCAGCGCCCCCACCGTGATCCGCTGGCTCACCGACCGCCACAGCTGCGCAGGCACCCTGCACCTGCACGCGATCGCCGCGTACTTCGAGGTGCCGGCCCGGTGGCTGGCCACGGGCGACGGCCCGGAGCGGGTCCGCACGCGGCGCTCACATTGAAAGGGTTGTAAGCGGCCCTCTGTGAACGGGCGCGCAGGCGGCAGGCCGGTCCCGCCCATGGCGTATGCTGAAAGGCCGCGCACGGCACCGCCGGCGCGCTCCCTTTCATCACCCGCTTTCGACATGAGCACCTCTTCCCATCCCCTCGCGGGCCAGCCGGCCCCGTCTGATCTGCTGGTGGACGTGCCGCGCCTCGTCTCGGCCTACTACACCGGTCGCCCCGATCCGGCCGTGCCCAGCCAGCGCGTGGCCTTCGGCACCTCGGGACATCGCGGCTCTTCGTTCGACGACGCCTTCAACGAATGGCATGTGCTGGCGATCAGCCAGGCCATCTGCGACTACCGCAAGCAGCAAGGCATCGACGGCCCGCTGTTCCTGGGCATCGACACGCACGCGCTGTCCACGCCCGCCTTCGCCAGCGCGGTCGAGGTGCTGGCGGCCAACGGCGTCGAGCTGATGCTGTCGAAGGACGACGAGTACACGCCCACGCCGGCCGTGTCCCACGCCATCCTGGTCTACAACCGCGGACGCACCAGCGGCCTGGCCGACGGCATCGTGATCACGCCCTCGCACAACCCGCCCGAAAGCGGCGGCTTCAAGTACAACCCGCCGAACGGTGGCCCCGCGGGCACCGACATCACCTCCGCCGTCGAAGCCGCCGCCAACAAGATGCTGGCGAACAAGCTCGAAGGCGTGAAGCGCATGCCGCTGGCGCAGGCGCTGAAGGCGTCCACCACGCACCGCCACGACTACCTGAACACCTACGTCGAAGACCTGGCCCAGGTGCTCGACATGGACGCGATCCGCGGCGGCACCATCGATCTGGGCGTCGATCCGCTGGGCGGTGCCGGCGTGCACTACTGGCCCGCCATTGCCGCGCGCTACAAGCTCCAGCGCCTGAACGTGCTGAGCCAGGCGGTCGACCCGACCTTCCGCTTCATGTCGCTCGACTGGGACGGCCGCATCCGCATGGACCCGTCGTCGCCCGATGCGATGCACGGGCTGGTCGCGCTGAAAGACCGCTTCGGCATCGCCTTCGCCTGCGACACCGACCACGACCGCCATGGCGTGGTCACGCGCAGCGCGGGCCTGATGCAGCCGAACAACTACCTCGCGGTGATGGTCGACTACCTCTTCACGCACCGCCCGCACTGGCCCGCGCAGGCAGCCGTTGGCAAGACGGTGGTCAGCAGCCGCATGATCGATCGCGTGGCGGCGCAGCTGGGCCGCCCGCTGTACGAAGTGCCGGTGGGCTTCAAGTGGTTCGTCGACGGTCTGGTCGACGGCTCGCTGGGCTTCGGCGGCGAGGAAAGCGCGGGCGCCACCTTCCTGCGCCACGACGGCAGCGCCTGGACCACCGACAAGGACGGCATCGTGCCCGCCCTGCTCTCGGCCGAGATCGCCGCGCGCACGGGTCGCGACCCCGGCGAGCGCTTCACCGAGCTGACGCAGGCGCTGGGGCGCCCCGTGTCCGACCGCGTCGACGCGCCCGCCACGCCCGAGCAGAAGAAACGCCTGTCGGCCCTGTCGCCGCAGCAGATCACCTCGACCACGCTGGCGGGCGAGAAGATCGAGAACGTGCTGAGCCACGCCCCGGGCAACGGTGCGGCCATCGGCGGCGTGAAGGTCGTCACCGAGAACGGCTGGTTCGCCGCGCGGCCGTCGGGCACGGAGAACATCTACAAGATCTACGGCGAGAGCTTCCTCGGCGACGACCACCTTGCGCGCATCCTCGGCGAGGCGCAGCAGGTGGTCGACAAGGCGCTGTCGGCGAGCTGACGCAAGGCGCACGCGCATGGACACGCTGGTGCTACGGCTGCAACCGGGCGACGACCTGCGCGCGGCGCTCGACGCCGTGCTGAAGCAAGCCGGCATCGGCGACGCGGCCTTCGTGGTCTCGGGCATCGGCAGCCTGCGCGGCGCGAGCATCCGTTTCGCGGATGCAGAGACGGCGACGCGGATCGAAGGCGACCTTGAAATCCTCACGCTCGCCGGCACGCTGTCGCCCGACGGCTCGCACCTGCATCTCAGCGTGTCGGACGGCGACGGCCGGGTGTCGGGCGGCCATGCCGCGCCGGGCTGCGTGGTGCGCACCACCGCCGAGATCCTCGTCGCGGTGCTGCCCGAGTGGCGCTTCTCGCGCGAGCCCGATGCGCAGACCGGCTACGCCGAGCTGGTGCCCAGGCGCCGCTCCAGCCAGACGCTGTAGCGCGACAGCCCGAAGCACAGCAGCCAGTAGACAGCTGCCACGAACAGGTAGCCCTCGAGGTAGAACGGCCGCCAGACCGGGTCGCCACCCAGCGCCAGCCCGAGCGCGCCGGTCAGCTCGAACAGGCCGACCACGGTGACCAGCGAGGTGTCCTTCAAGGTGCCGACCACGCTGTTGGTCAACGCCGGCACCACGAGGCGCAGCGCCTGCGGCAGCACGATGTCGCGCTGCACCGGCCAGCGGCCGAAGCCCAGCGCCATCGCCACCTCGGTCTGCCCGCGCGGCACGGCCTGCAGGCCGCCGCGGATGATCTCCGCAAGATAAGCAGCGACGAACAGCGTGAGGCCCATGAGCACGCGCACCAGCACGTCGGGCTGCCAGCCCGCGGGCCACAGCAGCGGCAGCAGGAACGAGGCCATGAACAGCACCGAGATCAGCGGCACGCCGCGCACCAGCTCGATGTAGCTCGCGCTCAGCGTGCGCACCACGGGCCATTCGGAACGCCGCCCCATCGCGAGCAGCAGCGCCAGCGGAAAGGCCAGCGCCAGCCCGACCACCGCCAGCCCGATGGTGAGCGGCAGGCCGCCCCAACGGCTGGTCGGCACCACGCTCAGCCCCGCCACGCCGCCGTGCATCAGCCCGACGAACAGCAGCAGTGCCACGCCCCACAACGGCGCCAGCCACCAGCGCCAGCTGCGCGGCCAGGCGCTGAGCACCGTCACCGCGGACAGCACGACGACGGCAACGGCTGGGCGCCATTGCTCTTCGTACGGGAAACGCCCGAACAGCATCGGCCGCCACTTCTCGGCCACCACGCCCCAGCAGGCGCCGTGCTGCACCGCGCGGCAGGCGTCGGCGTCGGCGCGGAACACGGCGTGCACCACGCCCCACTCGAACGCGTGGAAGCCGGCCCAAGCCAGCAGGCCCAGCAGCAGCACCGTGGCCAGTGCGCGCAGCGGCGAACCCCACAACTCGCTGCGCCATGCGATGGGGCCTTGCGCGACGTTTCTCATCGCCAGCCTCGCAGCGCAACGCGCGCGTTGTAGCGGTTCATGCCGAAGGAGATCACGAGCGAGAGCAGCAGGTACACCGCCATGATGATCGCGATGCACTCGAAGGCGCGCCCGTTCGAGCCGATGGTGGTGTTGGCCACCGACACCAGCTCCGGATAGCCCACGGCCACGGCGAGCGACGAGTTCTTGGTGAGGCTCAGCAGCTGGTTGGTGAGCGAGGGCACGATCACGCGCAGCGCCTGCGGCAGGATCACGATGCGCAGCTGCTGCACCGACGACAGGCCCAGCGCCTGCCCCGCCAGCACCTGCCCCTGCGACACCGAGAGGATGCCCGCGCGCACGATCTCGGCGACGAAGGCCGCCGAGTACAGCGACAGCCCGGCGACGATGGTCACGTACTCCGGGCTCAGCGCGGCGCCGCCGCTCACGCCGAAGTCACCGCGCTCGGGCCATTCGAAATGCGTGGGCCACCCGCCGCCCTCGCCCGCCACGGGCCAGGGCACGCTGAGGCCGCCCTTGCTGAGCCACACGCCCGGCAGCAGGTGCACGGGCTCGGTCGGATCGGGCAGCAGGTTGGCCATCGCGAACGCCAGCATCAGCAGCTGCACCAGCAGCGGCACGTTGCGCAGCAGTTCCACGTACGCGGTGCAGATGCCGCGCAGCAGCACGTGCGGCGCGAGCCGGCCGATGCCGATCAACGTGCCGAGCACCACCGCGAAGACGGCCGCCGGCACAGCCGCGCGCACGGTGTTGATCAGGCCCGCGAGGAACGCGCGCCACGACGGCTGGCTGGCGTCGAAGTCGAGCCAGCCCTCGCTGATCGAGAAGCCCGCAGGCTCGGTAAGAAAGTCGAAGCCCGAACGCACGCCGCGTGCGCGCAGCACCTCGAGCGCATGGTTCACCACCCAGAAGGCACCGGCCACGACGGCCAGCACCAGGAGGGCCTGAACGAGCCAGGCCAGCCAGGCGCCGCGGCGCGAGGCCTGGCGGCTCATCGAACCGGTGGTGCGTAGATCAGGCCGCCCTTGCTCCACAGATTGTTGGAGCCGCGCGGCAGCTTGAGCACCGACTTCGGACCGACGTTGCGCTCGAACATCTCGCCGTAGTTGCCCACGGCCTTGATGGCGCGGTACGACCAGTCCTTGTCGAGACCCAGCAGTTTGCCGAGGTCTTCGCCGGCGCCGAGCAGTCGCTGCTGCGCCGGGTCCTTGCTGCCGGCCTTGAGCTGGTCGGCATTGGCCTGTGTGACACCGAATTCTTCGGCCTCGATGAGCGCGTTGGGCACCCACTTGGCGATGGCAAACCACTCGTCGTCGCCGCGGCGCACCAGCGGCGCCAGAGGCTCCTTGGAGATCAGCTCGGGCAGGATCAGGTAGTCGTCGGGGTTCGGCGCTTCCTTGTTGCGCAGGCCGGCCAGCGCCGAGGCGTCGGTGGTGAAGGCCTGGCAGCGGCCCGAGAAGAAGGCCTTGAACGAGGCTTCGAAGCTCTCGAACACGACGGTCTTGACCGGGATGTTCTGCGCGCGGAAGTAGTCCGACACGTTCTTCTCGTTGGTGGTGCCCGACTGCGTGCAGATGGTGGCGTTCTTGAGCTGCTTGGCGCTCGTCACCTTGAGCTTCTTGGGCACCAGGAAGCCCTGGCCGTCGTAGTAGGTGATGGTGGTGAAGTTGAAGCCCAGCGAGGCGTCGCGCGTGAGCGTCCAGGTGGTGTTGCGCGCGAGGATGTCGATCTCGCCGGCCTGCAGCGCCGAGAAGCGCTGCTGCGAATTCAGCGGCACGAAGTCGACCTTCTTGGGATCGCCCAGCACGGCCGCGGCGATGGCGCGGCAGGTGTCAACGTCCAGGCCCGACCAGTTGCCCTGCGTATCGGGGGCCGAGAAACCGGCCACGCCGTTGGTCACGCCGCACTTGACGCTGCCGCGCTGCTTGACCGCGTCGAGCGTCTTGCCGGCGAAGGCCGGGGCCGCGGCGGCCAGCGCGAGAACGGAAGCGGCGGCGAGCAGTGCCGGGCGGAGTCGGGCGCTTGTCTTCTTCATCATCATTGGTGTGTGCTCCTCAACAGTAGGCAAAAGGCAGTGTACGGGGCGATGCAGGCCGACGACAAAGAACCCTGCGTTGGATACATATGTCGATCCGCTCGCGGGCGATCAGTTGGCGGCGCGGCCAGTTTCACTACCATACGGCCCTTTCATCACTCCCGAACAGGAATCACACCATGGTCAAGTCCGACGACACCGGCAAGCTCATCCTGCGCGTTGCGCTGGGCATCCTCATCCTGCTGCATGGCATTGCGAAGGTCGGCAAGGGCGTCGACGGCATCGGCGGCATGCTCGCGTCCCACGGCGTGCCTGCGGTGCTGGCCTACCTTGTCTACGTGGGCGAGATCCTGGCCCCGGTGCTGCTCATCGTCGGCCTGTTCACGCGGCCCGCGGCGTTGGTCGTGGCCATCAACATGGTGGTGGCAATCTGGCTGGCCCACCGCAAGGACCTGGGCGCGCTGAACGGGCAAGGCGGCTGGGCGCTGGAACTGCAGGGCATGTTCCTGTTCGCGGCGATCTCGCTCGCGCTCACGGGTGGCGGCCGCTTCGGGCTCAACAACAAGTAGGCGAAGAGGCGACTGGCGACTCAGTCGTCGTCGGCCGCATCGAGTCCCGGGAACAGGACCTCGGTGTAGCCGAAGCGCGAGAAATCGCGCACCCGCATCGGGTACAGCTTGCCGAACAGGTGATCGACCTCGTGCTGCACCACGCGCGCATGGAAGCCGTCGGCGGTGCGGTCGATCGGGTCGCCGTACAGGTCGAAGCCCGTGTAGCGGATGTGGGCGAAGCGCGGCACCACGCCGCGCAGGCCGGGCACCGACAGGCAGCCTTCCCAGCCCTCTTCCTCTTCATCGCCCAGCGGCGTGATGACGGGGTTGAGCAGCACGGTGCGCGGCACCGGCGGCGCGTCGGGGTAGCGTGGATTGACGGTGTCGGTGCCGAAGATCACCAGTTGCAGGTCGACGCCGATCTGCGGCGCCGCAAGGCCGGCGCCATTGACCGCCTGCATGGTCTCGAACATGTCGCGCACCAGCAGGTGCAGTTCGTCGGTGTCGAAAGCGGCGACCGGCTGCGCGGTGCGCAGCAGCCGGGGGTCGCCCATCTTGAGGATTTCGCGGAAGGCCATGGCGGGATTATCGCGACAGCCTCACGCGAACCTCACATCAGCGCCACGATCAGGGAGGCGTGGTGCCTTGCGAGTCGGGCGAGGTCCATAGCCGCGCGCGACCTTGCGGCATCTGCTGCGGATGCGAGGGCGTGATGCCGGGCACGCCACCCCCGCCGGGTCGCACCGGTGGCACCACGGCAACTGGCGGACGGCCACCGCCCCAACCCGGGCGGGTCGTCGGGTACGAGGGTCGCACGCCGGGGTACGGGTAAGCCGGCCGACGGCCGTCGTAGTAAGGACGGCGGTCGTAGTACGGGCGACGGTTGTCGTAGTAGCCGCCACCCTGGATGTAGACCGGCGCCGGCACCACCACGGGACCCGGGTCGGAGTAGTACGGTTCGGAATAGCCGCCGGAGTAGTACGGATCGCCAGGAACGGCCACGCAGCCGCTCAGCAGCGCGATGCCGCCGAGTGCGAGGCTGGTAGCGAGAACACGAATTTTTTGCATGAGGGACTCCTTGTCGGCCTTCTGTGATCGTTCAACGCCCGCTTGTAGACCCTGTTGACTGCGCTGGTGTGAAGTCGCGTAACGGCCGGTAAGGGCCTGGATCCCGGGCGCCGGGCGACTCAGGCGTCGGGCGCCGGCGGAACACCGCTGGCGAGGACCTCCAGCATACGCGCCTCGTCGATCACCGTGACGCCGAGGTCGCGCGCCTTGTCCAGCTTGCTGCCGGCCTCTTCCCCGGCCACGAGGTAGTGGGTCTTCTTGCTGACGGAGCCGGCCACCTTGGCGCCGGCTGCCTCCAATTTATCCTTCGCTTCGTCGCGGCCCAGCGTAGGAAGGGTGCCGGTGATCACGAAGGTCAGTCCCGCCAAAGGCTTGGGGGCACGGGCCTCGGGCTCGAACTCTTCCCAGGTCAGGCCACAGGCGCGCAGCTGCTCGACCACCTCGCGGTTGTGCGGCTGGTCGAAGAAGGTGCGCAGGCTCTGCGCCACCACCGGGCCGACGTCGTTGACCTCGAGCAGCTGCTCCTCGGTCGCGTCCATGATGGCGTCGAGCTTGCCGAAATGCTTGGCGAGGTCTTTCGCCGTGCTCTCGCCGACGTGGCGGATGCCCAGGCCGAACAAAAAGCGCGGCAACGTGGTCTTCTTCGAGGCTTCGAGCGCATCGACGAGGTTCTGGGCCGACTTCTCCGCCATGCGGTCCAGGCCCGCCAGCGTGACGAAACCGAGCTTGTAGAGGTCGGGCAAGGTGCGGATCAGGTTGGCATCGACCAGCTGTTCGACCAGCTTGTCGCCCAGCCCGTCGACGTCGACCGCGCGCCGCGCAGCGAAATGCAGGATGGCCTCCTTGCGCTGCGCCGCGCAGAACAGGCCGCCGGTGCAGCGGTAGTCGACCTCGCCCTCCTCCCGCACCGCCTCGGAATCGCAGACGGGGCACTTGTGCGGCATGGTGAAGACCGCGCCGCGCTGGTCGTCGGGCTTGGCCAGGCTGTCGGGCGCAACGCCGACCACTTCGGGAATCACGTCACCGGCGCGCCGCACGATCACGGTATCTCCCACGCGCACGTCCTTGCGGCGGGCTTCGTCTTCGTTGTGCAGCGTGGCGTTGGTCACGGTCACGCCGCCCACGAACACCGGTGCCAGCTTGGCCACCGGCGTGAGCTTGCCGGTGCGTCCCACCTGGATCTCGATGCCGACCACCTCGGTCAGCTGCTCCTGCGCTGGGTACTTGTGGGCCACGGCCCAGCGCGGTTCGCGCGAAACAAAGCCCAGCTGGCGCTGCAGCTCCAGGCTGTCGACCTTGTAGACCACGCCGTCGATGTCGTACGGCAGCGCATCGCGCTGGCGGCCGATGGTTTCGTGGAACGCTATCAGTTCAATAGCACCGGTGGCCCGCGCGGTCTGCGTGGCCACCGGAAAGCCCCAGGCGTGGAACTGCTGCAGCCAGTCGAACTGGGTCGCGATCTCGGGACCGCCATCGCTCGCGGGCGAGACCTCGCCCAGGCCATACGCAAAGAAGCTCAGCGGGCGCTCTGCCGCAATCGCCGGGTCGTGCTGGCGCACCGCGCCGGCCGCTGCGTTGCGCGGGTTGACGAACACCTTCTCGTTCTTCTGCCCGGCGGCGATCTTCTGGCGCTGGCGCTCGTTGAGGGCATCGAAATCGGCGCGCTTCATATAGACCTCGCCGCGCACCTCGACCACGGGTGGCGCCGCACCCTTGAGCTTGAGCGGAATCTCGCGCACGGTGCGGATGTTCTGCGTGACGTCCTCGCCCACCTCGCCGTCGCCGCGCGTGGCAGCCTGCACCAGCACGCCGTGCTCGTAGCGCAGGCTCATGGCCAGCCCGTCGAACTTGAGTTCGCAGACGTAGCTGATCTGCGGCGCGTCTTCGGCCAGGCCCAACTCGCGGCGCACGCGTGCGTCGAAGGCGCTGGCGCCGGCGGGCGTGATGTCGGTCTCGGTGCGGATCGACAGCATCGGCACCCGGTGGCGCACCTTGGCCAGGCTGTCGAGCACCGTGCCGCCCACGCGCTGCGTCGGCGAATCGGGCGTGCGCAGTTCGGGGAACTCGGTCTCCAGCACCTGCAGGCGCTGGAACATCTTGTCGTACTCGGCGTCGGGCAACTCGGGGGCGTCGAGCACGTAGTACAGATGGGCGTGGCGATGCAACTGCTCGCTCAGTGCGGCGGCTTCGCGTGCCGCTTCGTCGCGCGTTGTCATGGGGTGTCCCTCGGGAAAAAGACGGATCAGCTGAAGAGGCGTCGCGCCAGTGGCGAGCCCGCGGCGAGGTCGCGTGCGTCGAGCGTGTCGTACAGCTGCTCGAGGTCGGTGCCGATCACGTCCATGGTCTCGTCGCGCAGCAACTGGCCGTCGCTGTCGGTCACCACGCCGTCCATCTCGCGGGCGAGCGTGGCGGCGGCTTCGCGCATGCGACGGAACGGCTCTTCGCCGCGATCGACCTGCGGCACGTCCAGGCTCAGGCTGAGCTCGCGGATGGCCGATTGCGCCGGATCGTCGGCCAGCGCGGCCTGGGTGTCGAACGAGAGCCCGAGGATCGGCGGCAGGCCGGCCTCGCTGGTCGGCAGCACCATGCGGCCCGGAATGATCCCGGCCACGAAGCCCAGCCGCGCGGCGTTCTGCTGCACGTAGCCCGGGCTCCAGGCCGCGTGCAGCGCGCGCAGCACGAAGCCCAGTTGCGCGTCGTGCGCGCTGGCGAACTGATCGAGCTCGCGGGCGCGTGCCACTTCGTCGAGCATCTCGGGAAACTCGGGCGCGCCGTTCACGGCATCGGCAAAGGCCTGCGCCTTGACCACGAACTCGGAGTACTCGATCTCGTTGAGCGCCCCGGTGCGGTTGGCCAGCTGCACGCCGACCTGGAACGCGCGGTAGCGCTGTCCGGGCGCCGGCGGCTCCCATTGGCTGGTGAGGTCGTTCAGGCCTTCGATGGCCACCGGCTTGCTGCCGGCGCGGCGCGTCGACGGCATGGACGCGAGCGCGGCATCGCCCGAGGCCAGGCCTTCGAGCGAGATGGGCGCGATGACGTCGATCAGCGGATCGAGCCCGCCGCGGCGCTCGCCGGTGGGCACGGGCACGCCGCTGGGCGCGGGCAGGTCGGGGTCGAACAGCGGCTCGTGGCGGTCGCTGCCGGCCACCTGGCTCGGGTCGGCATGGAGCATCGGCTCCACGCCGCCGTCGCTGCCGCCTGCCAGCGCGCGTTCGGCTTCTGCCAACGCGACATCGACCGCGTCGGGCTGGCGCGGCGCGTTGCGGCGCGACATCAGGGTGTTGTAGGCCACGACGGCCGCGAGAACGAGGCCGCCGAGGATCGCCAGGGCGAGGGTGAGATTGCTCATGCGCGCGCCTGCCTTATGCCGCTTCGACCATCGAGACCGCCGACTCCATGTCGACCGCAACGATGCGCGACACGCCCTGCTCCTGCATGGTCACGCCGATCAGCTGTTCGGCCATTTCCATGGCGATCTTGTTGTGGCTGATGAAAAGGAACTGGGTTTCACGGCTCATGGCGGAGACGAGTTTGGCATAGCGTTCGGTGTTGGCGTCGTCCAGCGGCGCGTCCACTTCGTCCAGCAGGCAGAAAGGCGCCGGGTTCAGCTGGAAGATGGCGAACACGAGCGCAATGGCCGTGAGCGCCTTCTCGCCGCCCGAGAGCAGGTGGATGGTCTGGTTCTTCTTGCCGGGCGGCTGGGCCATGACCTGCACGCCGGAATCGAGGATCTCGTCGCCCGTCATCATCAGCTTGGCGTTGCCGCCGCCGAACAACTCCGGGAACATGCGGCTGAAGTGCTCGTTGACGATCTTGAAGGTGCCGCCGAGCAGGTCACGCGTTTCGGCGTCGATCTTGCGGATGGCGTCTTCGAGCGTGCCGATGGCTTCGTTCAGGTCGGCCGACTGGGCGTCGAGGAAGATCTTGCGCTCGCTCGCAATGGCGAGTTCGTCGAGCGCGGCGAGGTTGACGGCGCCGAGCGCGACCACCTCGCGGTTCAGGCGGTCGATTTCGCTTTGCAGGCCGGTCAGGCGCACCTTCTCGGTCTCGATCGATTGCGCGACCGCCTCGAGGTCGGCACCGGCGTCGTCCAGCAGCTGCTGGTACTGCTCGACGCCCAGGCGCGCGGCCTGTTCCTTGAGCTGGAACTCGGTGATGCGCTGGCGCAGCGGATCGAGTTCACGCTCCAGCTGCAGCCGGCGCTCGTCGCTGGCGCGCAGTTTGAGCGTGAGGTCGTCGTACTGGCTGCGGGCCGCGCCCAAGGCGGTCTCGCGCTCCAGCTTGAGCGACAGCGCGTCCTGCAGGCCGGCTTGCGCGGCGGCATCCGACAGGCGGCTCAGCTCGGCGCGGGCGCGCTCGTCTTCGTCGGTCAGCGCGACGGTCTGCTGCGAGGCGGTTTCGATGCTGCGGTTCAGCTCGCCGCGGCGCGCTTCGAGCGTGCGCTGCGAGAAGGTGGCTTCCTGCGCCTGCCGCTCGAGGCTGCGGTGTTGTTCGCGGCTGGCCGTGAGCGCGCGGCCGGCTTCGATCACGCGCTCGTCGAGCTGCGCATGGCGCTCCTGGCTGTCGGCCAGCTGCATGTCGAGTTCTTCGAAGCGGCCTTCAGCGGCGATGCGCTTTTCCTGCAATTCTTCGAGCTGGGCATCGACCTCGCCGAGGTCGGCGGCCAGCTGCTGGCTGCGCGCGCGGGTCTGTTCGGCGAGCTGCGTCATGCGCAGCGTTTCGACCTGCAGCTCATGGGCGCGCGACTGCGTTTCGGCGGCTTCGCGGCGGGCCGTGACGAGGCGCTGCGCGGCGTCGCCGTAGGCCGCTTCGGCGCGGACCAGCGCGGTGCGCGCCTCTTCGTTGATGAGCGTCTGGGCCTTGAGCTGGCGCTCGAGGTTTTCCATTTCCTGCTGGCGGGCCAGGAGGCCGGCCTGCTCGGAATCGGGCGCGTAGAAGTTCACGCTGTGCGACGACACGGCATGGCCGCTGCGCACGTAGATCACCTCGCCGGGCTGCAGCGTGGCGCGCTGGGCCAGCGCCTCTTCGAAAGTCTCGGCCGTGAAGCAACCGTGCAGCCAGTCGTTCAGCAACGCCTGCTGGCCGGCGTCGTTCAGGCGCAGCAGGCTCGACAGCTTGGGCAGCGCGCCCGCGCCCTGCGGCACGCCGGCGGCGGGCGGGCTGTAGAAGGCCAGCTTGGCGGGCGGTGCGTCATTGCCGAAGGCACGCACCATGTCGAGCCGGCTGACTTCGAGCGCGCCCAGGCGCTCGCGCAGTGCGGACTCGAGCGCGTTCTCCCAGCCCTGTTCGATGTGGATGCGGCTCCACAGGCCCTGCAGGCCGTCGAGGCCGTGCTTGGCGAGCCAGGGGGCGAGCTTGCCGTCGGTCTTGACCTTCTCCTGCAGCGCACGCAGCGCTTCGAGGCGGGCCGAGAACTCGGCATGACGGGCGCCCTCGGTGTTGACGGCCTGCTGCTTGGCGCGGCGGTCTTCGTCGAGTTGCGGCACGGCCTCCTGCAGTTCCTGCAGGCGGGCGTCGGATTCGCTGGCGATTTCCTGCGCCGCGGCCAGCTGCTCCTGCATCTCGGTCAGCCGGTCTTCGTCGGGCGCGGCCAGTGCGTTCTGATCGGCGCGCAGGCGTTCGCTGCGCAGCGTGAGCTGGCGGCTCTGGTCTTCGATGTTGCGCTGGTCGGCGGCCAGCACCTGGATCTGCTGCTGCACCTGCGACACCGTGGCGCGCTGCGTGTTGGCTTCGTTCTGCGCACGCTGCACGGCCTCTTCGAGGTCAGGCAGGCGTGCGTCGTGCTCCTCGAGCTGTGCGGCCAGCAGGATGGCCTGCTCTTCGGCATCGACGCCGGCACCGGCCAGCGTCTCGATCTCGGCCTCGGCCTCTTCGCGGCGACGGCCCCACTGGCCCATTTGCTCACGCAGCTGCACCAGGCGTTGTTCGACGCGCTGGCGGCCTTCGACCACGAAGCGGATCTCGCCTTCAAGCCGACCGACTTCAGCGCTGGCCTCGTAGAGTTTGCCCTGCGCCTGGTTCACCAGGTCGCCGGCGCCGTAATGGGCCTGGCGCACGGTTTCGAGTTCGGACTCGATGCGGCGCAGGTCGGCGGTACGCGATTCGAGGTCGTTGATGGCCTTTTCCGAATCGGCCTTGATCTTGGCCTGGTCGGCATCGCTTTCTCCGCGCTTGAGGAACCACAGCTGATGTTGCTTCTTCGTGGCGTCGCCCTGAAGCGCGTTATAGCGCGCCGCCACTTCGGCCTGCTTCTCGAGCTTCTCGAGGTTGGCGTTGAGTTCGCGCAGGATGTCTTCGACGCGCGTGAGGTTCTCGCGCGTATCGCCCAGACGGTTCTCGGTTTCGCGGCGGCGCTCCTTGTACTTGGAGACACCCGCAGCTTCCTCGAGGAACAGGCGCAGTTCCTCGGGCTTGGATTCGATGATCCGGCTGATCGTGCCCTGGCCGATGATGGCGTAGGCGCGCGGGCCGAGGCCTGTGCCCAGGAACACGTCCTGCACGTCGCGGCGACGCACCGGCTGGTTGTTGATGTAGTAGCTGCTGGTGCCATCGCGCGTCAGCACGCGGCGCACGGCGATTTCGGTGAACTGGTTCCACTGGCCGCCGGCGCGGTGGTCGGCGTTGTCGAACACCAGTTCGACGCTCGAGCGGCTGGCCTGCTTGCGGGTGGTCGTGCCGTTGAAGATCACGTCCTGCATCGACTCGCCGCGCAGTTCCGACGCACGCGACTCGCCGAGCACCCAGCGCACGGCATCCATGATGTTCGACTTGCCGCAGCCGTTCGGACCCACCACCCCGACCAGTTGGCCCGGCAGCAGGAAGTTGGTGGGTTCGGCGAACGACTTGAAGCCCGAGAGCTTGATGGAGTTAAGACGCACGACTTGTCGCCCTGCCTTGGCGTAGCGCCAAGGTATTGATTTGTAAGGAAAATTGCACGGGCCCGCAGCTTGAAGCGGGCCGCCGCCCCAGCCGTGGATGATAACGTCAGGGCATGAGCGATTCCCTGGCTTCTCCCCTCGCGGCGCGACGCACCTGCCTGTTGGCGGGCACCGCGGCCGCCCTGCTCGCGCCGCTGGCGCTGACGGGCTGTTCCTCCTTCCGTTCCACCGAGCGCGCCGAGCCCTACGGCAACCAGGAATGGCTGCAATCGGCCACCAACCGCATCGCCAACCTGTCGCTGCGCGACAACCTGCAATCGGTGCGCCGCGTGCAGACCACTCTGTACCGGCGCAACCCGCGCGAATGGCGCAAGTCGGCCGCCAGCATGGAAGAAGCCACGCAGCGCACCTGGGACGCGGTCCTGCAGGGCACGCCACTGCCCGAATTGCGCGGCGCCACCGGCATCGACGCCATCCGCCTGGCCTTCGAGACCGGCCCGCAGGCCTACCAGGGCGACCGCGTGGCGGCGCTGGTCGTCGGGTGGGCCTCGATGCTCAAGCAGGCCAACGGCAACACCTGGGACCAGACCATGATCGACGGGGTCGACGCCGAGAACAGCTACCGCACGGCGCGCAACTTCGAGATTTCGCTCTGGCTCATTTCCTCCAAGACCGGCCCCGACGGCCAGCCACTGCTGCTGGCCACCGAGATCAGCGAGCGCGGGCGCAACCTCGTGGCCGACCGCGAGCTGTCGAAGGTGGTGGCACGGCTCGACCTGCTGGCCGCGCAGGCCGACGAGAAGTACCGCCGGGCGGCCCTCGATTTCGGGCAGAACTGGGTGATGGGCGTGGTCATGCCGCTCTTCACACTGATACCCAAGTAGGCTCTTCGCATCGGAAATATGTTTCCGAAATAGGCATTTGCGGTAATATCTTTCCGTGGACAAGCAGGAACTCATCACCGCCCTTACGGCGCGTCGCGGGGCCACCGGCCTCACGAACGCCGAGATCGCCCTGCGTTCGGGGCTCACCGAGCGCTCGGTGCGCAATGCCCTGAGCCTGAAGGGCAATCCGCAACTGTCCTCGCTGCTCGCGCTGGTCGATGCGCTGGGGCTCGAACTGCAGCTCGCGCCCAAGGGCTTCGGCGAAGGCACGGCCGTCGATCCCGGCTACCGGCCGGTCGCCACGCGCGTCGGTCGTGCGCTGGCCGAAGCGCCTGCCGCGCCGCCCTACGTGCGGGGCCGCCGCTCACCGCCATGAACGTCAAGATCCTCGAGATTTCGCTCGGCGCGCACCGCCTCGGCAAGCTGTTCCAGTACGCCGATCTGTGCCGTTTCGTGGCGGAGCCCGAGCTGATCGCCAACCCGCTGCCCGGCGTGCTTTCGCTGTCGATGGTCGCGAGCGACCCGGCCGCCCAGGCCGCGTTGTGGAGCGACGTGAAGAACCCGCTGTTCAACGCCCAGGGCGGCCAGTTGCCCGGCTTCTTCCAGAACCTGCTGCCCGAAGGCGTGCTGCGCAGCCACATCGCGCAGCTGCGCGGTTGCCGCGAGAACGATCACTTCGAATTGCTGGCGGCCTGCGGCGGCGACCTGCCCGGCGCCGTGGCCGCGCGCCCGGTGTCGGTGGACCGCGGCACGCTGCAGCGGCTCATCACGCAGGACCAGGACGCGCTCGAGATGTCGGTGGTCGAGCTGCCGATGCCGCAGGGCATCTCGGTCTCGGGCGTGCAGCCCAAGCTCGGCCTGCGCCGCCAGGGCGGGCGCTACGTGGCGCGCGTGCGCGCCGGCGCCAGCACGCGCGTGATCGCCAAGCTGCCGGTGGCCGGCCGGCCGCACATGCCGCAACTCGAGATGCTTTCGCTGCAGATGGCCGGCGTGGCGGGCGTCGAGGTGTGCCACGCCGAACTCGCACCGCTGTCGGCCATTGCGGCGGAGCACAGCTATGCGCTGCCGGACGAGCCCGAGTTCCTGGCTGTCACGCGTTTCGACCGCGATGGCGCGCGCCGCATCCATTTCGAAGACTTCGCGCAGGTGCTGGCGGTCGACCCGATGCACAAGTACAGCGGAAGCTACCTCGACATGGCGCTCGCGATGCGCGCCTTTCCGTCTCTCGGCGAAGACGCTGTGCTCGAACTGGTGCGCCGGCTCGTGGTCAACGACCTGCTGGGCAACCCCGATGCCCACCTGAAGAACTTCGGCGTGCTGTACCCCGATGGCATCGCGCCGCGCTTGGCCCCTGCCTACGATATCGTGGCCTACGCGGCATTGCAGGGTGTCGAAGGCCATGCGCTGCCGCTGCTGCCGGCCCCGGTTAGCGCCACCGCTGCGCGTCGCACCGCGATGTTCACGCCGGCCAACGTGCGCGCCTTCTGCTTCTCGGCCGGCGTGCACGAGCCGCGCATGCGACGCGTGGTGGCCGACACGGCCCGCCTCGCGCGCGACCAGTGGCCCGCGATGATCGACGCCTCGGCACTGCCGGCTCCGTGGAAGAAACGGCTGCAGCATCGCCTGCAGGCACATCCCTTGCTGCAGGGCATGAGCAAGCGGGGCCGCTAGCCACAGCGGTGCGACAGGCGACCCCTAGAATGAATCCGCCCTCCTCCACCCCTCAACCCATTCGAGGCAGCAACCACTCATGAGCTCCATCAACTTCATCGGCGGCGAAAAAGGCGGTGTCGGCAAATCGGTCACGGCACGCGTGCTGGCCCAGTACTTCATCGATCGCAGCCGGCCCTTCACCGGCTTCGACACCGACCGTTCGCACAGCTCCTTCACGCGCTTCTACGAGGGCTTTGCCTCGCCCGTGGTGGTCGACAGCTTCGAAGGCCTGGACACGGTGGTGAACGGCTTCGAGACCAACCCGAAGCAGAGCGTGATCGTCGACCTCGCGGCGCAGACGCTGGCGCCGCTGTCGCGCTGGATCAAGGAATCCGACCTGTTCGACGTGTTCGAGGAGATCGACGTCACGGTCAACTTCTGGCACGTGCTGGACGACGGCAAGGACTCCACCGACCTGCTCGGCACGCTCATCGACACCTTCGGCAACCGGCCCAATTACATCGTGGTGCAGAACTACGGGCGCGGCAGCGACTTCGGGATGCTGCTGGCGTCGCAGTCGCTGTCGAAGGCCAATGCGAATGGCGCACGCGTGATTGCCTTGCCGCGTTTGCATGAGGCCAGCATGCGCAAGATCGATGCGCAGAACACGAGCTTCTGGAAGGCGGTGAACGACCGCGAAGGGCCGCATGCGCTTGGGTTGCTGGAACGGCAGCGCGTGAAGTCTTGGCTGGCTACGGCTTACGCTGCGTTCGATACGCTGCCTCTCTAGGCCTTTTGGGAGCGCCCGACAGGCGGCACGGCGTGGTCGGCCCCACTGTGCCGGCCGCTTCGCGGCTGCCCTGCGGTGCTCGCGTTTCGCGGGGTCTCGCAGAACTCGCTTCGCTCAAACAGCTGCGAGCCCTGATCCGCGAAACGCTGCGCTCCTCGGCGGCACAGAGGGGCCGCCCACACCGCACCGCCTGTCGGGCTCCGGGGTGAAGTGGATGCTCTGCCCTTCGCGAGGAAGAACGAAGCAGCCGGGCCTCAGATCATCCCGCCGTTGATCGAGATCACCTGACCCGTGATGTACGCGGCTTCATCGCTTGCCAGGAATGCCGCCAGCGCCGCCACTTCCTGCGGCGTTCCGGCGCGCTTCACGGGCACCATCTGGTTGATGAGCGCGGGATCGAACACCGCATCGGCCATCGGCGAGGCGATGATCCCCGGCGCGATCGCGTTCACGGTCACGCCGCGCGACGCCACTTCGAGCGACAGCGCCTTGGTCGCGCTGTTCAGCGCACCCTTGGCCGCGGCGTAGTTCACTTGCCCCTTGTTCCCCGCGATGGCGGCGACGGACGAGATGTTCAGCACACGCCCCCAGCGGGTGCGCATCATCGGCAGCAGCAGCGGCTGGGTCACGCGGAAGAAGCCGTTGAGCGACACGTCGATCACCTTGTGCCATTGCTCCGCGCGCATGCCGGGCAGCACAGCATCGTCGTGCACGCCCGCGTTGTTGACGAGGATCTGCACCGCGCCGCCTTCGAGGATGCGTGCGCAGCCGGCCGCGCAGGCCTCGTCGCTGCGCAGGTCGAACACATGGCATTCCGCCTTGCCGCCGGCGGCGGTGATCGACGCGGCCAGTTGCTCGATGGCCTCGGGCCGCGAGTTCGCATGCAGCAGCACGGTGGCGCCGTCGCGCGCAAAACGCTCCGCCATGGCCGCGCCGAGCGCGCCGCTGGCGCCGGTGATCAGTGTGCGTTTTCCTTCGAAACTCATGACGGTGTGCTTCCCATGTCCGCCAGCGGCGTGTTCAAGACCACCACGGCCCGGCCCTCGGCCAGCAGGCGGCCGTCGTCGGCCGCCACCGTGAATTCATACAAGACCTGCCGGTCGTCGCCGGACAGGCGCTTCGCCCGCACCTGCAACGCCCCGGCGATGTCGTCCAGCCGCGCCGCCGCCAACTTCACGTTGCGCGCGCTGGCCAGGAAGCCGGCCGACGGCGTGCTGCCCTCGGCGGCCAGCAGGCCGCCGTGCAGCGCCATGGCCTGCGCCGCGTACTCGATGGCGTTCGGCGCGAGCAGGCCGCTCTCGGTGCGCAGCGGGTTGCCCGCCTGGCTGTGCGTCGTGGTACTGCAGTGGATCGATTCGGCGTCCCAGCCTTCGAGGCGCTCCAGCAGGCACATGCTGCCGCTGTGCGGAATGCGCGCGGCAATGCCCGCGCGGTCGAGCGTCTGCGGTGCCGTCAAGCGACAGTCTCCAGGTCGGCCACCAGCAGCACGTTGGCGAACGGTGTGCCTTCGCTCATCGGCATGCTTTGCACGCGGAAACCCAGGCGCTGCAGCACGGCGATCCACTCGGTCAGCGGGCGGCCCCAGGTCGGCGAGACCTTGTGGCCGCGGATGCGCGTCACGGTGCGATCGACCCACTGGCTGATCGCGAAACCGCGCGTGCTCGACGCGTCGCCCACGCGCAGCAGCAGGCGCGCCTTCGGGTTGCCGCCACGGCGCAGCGCGTCGCGCACGCGGGTCAAAACACCCTCTTGCGCGGCGAGGTCCACGTAGTGCAGCACGTCGAGGATCACGACCAGGTCGCAGTCGGGCAAGGCGGCCGAGCACATGTCGGCGCACACCAGCCGCGGCGTCGGCTTCAGGTGGCCGACCGATGCCTCGGCGCGCGCCACGTCTTTCGGCATCAGCTCGATGCCCGTGTAGTCCGCGACGGCCGGCGTGGCGGCCCATGAGGCCGGCCAGCGTCCCTGTTGCTGCATCGTGCTCATCGACGCCAGCAGGCTCACGAAAAGGCCCTGCCCGCAGCCGATGTCGACCACGCGCCGGTGCTGCGCGTCGATCAGGCCGCGTTCGAGCAGGCCGCGGAACACCGGGTCGCGCCCGAGCTTGCCGCGCGCGAACTGCCAGGCGAAGGTGCCGCCCTTCTTGTAGGGGACGGTCGCGGCTTCGTGCAGCTCGCGCCAGGCTTGGTCGGTGGTCATCGTCGATGGCATCACGGCGCTCATGCGGTCTTCAATCCTTCAGGCAGGGTCACGGCGCGCAATCCATCGGTGCGCAGGCGTTGGAGCAACAAGGGCAGGACTTCCAGCAAGACGGCTTGCCCCGCCGCGGTGCGCGCGGCATTGCCGTCGTGCAGCAGCAGGATGTCGCGTGCCTGCAGGTGGCGGGCGAGGCGCGCCATCACCTTGGCGGCGTCGCCTTCGCGGGTGTCGAAACCGCGCCGCGTCCAGCTCACGAGCGAGAGGCCGAGGCGGTGCAGCACGGGTTCGAGGAAAGGGTTGCGCAGGCCGGCGGGCGCCCGGAAACAGGTCGGGCGCTGACCGGTCACGTCGGTCAGGATGTCCTGCGCGCGCGCGATCTCCGCTGCGAAGCCGCGCGGGCCGAGGAAGGAGAAGTTGTGACGGTGCTGCGCCGTGTGGTTCTGGATGCTGTGGCCGCGCGCGACGATCTCGCGCGCCAGCGCCGGGTGCGCCAGCACGCGCTCGGCGATGCAGAAGAAGGTGGCGCGCTGGCCGTGCGCATCCAGCAGGTCGAGCACGCGGGGCGTGACCTCGGGCTCGGGCCCGTCGTCGATGGTGATCGCCACCTCGCGACGCGCAGCGGCCGCCTCGGGCAGGCGCGTGACGTTCGGGCCGAGCAGGTTGCTGCGCGGCGTGAGGCCTGCACCAGTGATCAGCGCATGGTTCAGCACCACCGCGCCGAGCGCCCAGGGCCAGGCGCCCGGCACCAGCACGCCCGCGCCCAATGCGGCCACATGCACGGCCGCGCTGGCGCGCATGGCCGGCGGCCAGGGCCAGGATTCGGAGGCGGCTGAACCAGTGGAAGGGGCGGAAGGCGACGACATGGTGGGTCCGGATTTTCCCATCAGCGCGGTCGCTGCGGGCTCGGGCTCTTCCCGGGCGCCACGTTGCGCGCGAACGCGGCCGACAGCAGCAGCGCCAGCAAGGCGCCCGGCGCGACCACGCGGCCGATGGACGACAGCGCCGGAATGTCCGAGATCGCGATCAGCCCGAACGACACCACCGTCGTGAGGTTGGCCAGCATCAGCGAAGCCAGCGTGTCTTCGTCGGCGCGCCCAGTCGTTCGCAGCTGGTCGAAGAAGAGCGCGTAGTTCGATCCCACGGCGACGATCAGCAGCAGCCCCACGAGGTGCAGGATGCCGAGCGCCGCCTGCGCCAGCGCCATGCCGCCCAGCGTGAGCACCACCGCGAACAGCAGCGGCTGGCACACGGCCAGCAGCCGGCGCCACGAGCGCAGGTACACGCCCAGCAACACCACCACCGCCAGCGCGCCCAGCAGCACCTGCACGAAGGCCTCGTGCAGGTAGCGCTGGTAGAGGCCGCCGAGTTCGCGCCCGACGTCCACCACCTGCACCTCGGGCAGCCCGGCCAGCGCCTCCTCGAGGCGCGCCTGTTCGAAGCCGGGGCCGGGATGCAGCACGACCAGCGTGGACCAGCCACCGCCCGGTCGCTCGTACATCAGCGTGTTGACCACGGAGCCCAGCGGCCCGCCCATGAGGTCGGCGCGCTGCACGGGCGCCTGCTTGCGCGCGGCCTCCACGTCGGCCACGAAGGGGCCGAGGCGCGATGCCGGCAGCGGCAGGCCCTTGGTCGCCTCGGCCAGGTTGGCGCGCAGCGTGTCGGCGTCGGGCAGGCTGGCCTGGCGCGCCGTTTGCGCGGCCACGCTGGGCAGCACGCGGGTCACGGCTTCGTAGCCGCTGAGCTCGCCCTTGTCGACCAATGCATCGAGGCGCGCGGCCGCGGCCTCGGTGTGGCGCAGTGCGGCCTGTTCGTCGTCGCCGAAGGCCACCACGAGCACGCCGCCGTCGCTGGCGCCGATGTCCTTGCGCAGCATCTCGTCGAGCTGCTGGGCCGAGCGCGGAACGGGGCTCATGGCGCTCAGGTCGGCGCGCCACAGGTGGCCGCCCTGCCACAGCACCAGCGCCAGCGCAGCCACGCCGAGCGCCGCCAGCGGCCAGCGCAGGCGCGGCAGGCCGCGCACCAGCAGGCCGGCCAGGCGCGCCATGTGCCGACGCATGCCCATGCCGGTCGCGCCATCGGGTGCCAGCACGGGCAGCACGTAGCGCGTGGCCAATGCGGCCGACACCAGTCCGGCGATCGAGAACACGCCCAATTGCGCCAGCCCCGGGAAGCCCGAGAACACCAGCGCCGCAAAGCCGCACACGGAGGTCAGCAGGCCCAGCCGCACCGTGGGCCAATGCACCTCGCGCCAGCGCTGCCAGCCGGTGCCGGCCACGGCGGCGCCGCGTGCCTGAATCAGGTAGTAGATGGCGTAGTCGACCGTCTCGCCGATCAACGTGCTGCCGAAGCCCAGCGTGAGCCCGTGCACCGAGCCGAACACGAGGCTGACCGACGCCGTGCCGACCACCACGCCCGTGGCCACCGGCAGGAAGGCGATGACCAGCGCGCGCGGCGAGGCAAAAGCCAGCAGCAGCAGCACGCTCATCACGATGCCGCCCACCACCGCGAGGTGAATGGCTTCGGTCTTGATCTTTTCGCGGCTCATCACCGAGAACACGGGGGGGCCGCTCAGCAGCAGCTTCGGCGCGGCCTCGCCCATGCCGCGCGCGGCGGCTTCGTAGGCTGCCTGCACGCGGGCAATGGCGACGGCCTGCGCATCGAGGTCGCCGCCGGCCGCGCGCGTGGTGGCGATCATGAGCGCACGCGGCGCCTCGCGCGACACCCAGACACCGGCCTCGCTGCGCGGCGCGCTGGCCGGCACCAGCTCCATCGCGATGCGCTGGGTCTCGCCCGTCGGATCGCTGTCGAGCAAGGGCTTGATCGCGTTGCCGGCCGGCGTGCCGAGCATCGACAGCGTGTCGACGATGGCCTCGCGCAACCCTTCGGCCGTGAACTGCCCCGGCATCACGCCGGACGACAGCTGGTAGCGGTGCTGGAACACCCAGGTGCCGGCCTCGCTCCAGTCGCTCACGTCGCCGTTCTGCACCAGGTCGAAGAGCTTGCTGTCGCGCATCGCCTTGCCGACGGCACGCGAGACCTCAGCGCGCTGCGCGACGCTGCCGCCCTCGAAACCCAGCATCAGCGTGCGCGAGGCGACGCCGCTTTGCAGCTGCTCGATCAGCACGCGCTGGCGCAGGTCCGGGCTCTTGGGAAGAAAGGCCGACAGGTCGGCGCCGATCTGGGTGCGCGCGATGACGACCGCGCCGAGGGCCACGACCAGCAACCACGCCAGCAGGACGACGATGCGACGCGACCACCCCGGCGGGCCGCCCGCCTGCGCCAGGCTCACGGCGTCGCGCGCCCGGGGGCGCCGGCCGGCACCGCCGACGGCGGCGCGTTGGGCGAGATGTGCATGACCGAGCGGTCACCGCCCACGAACTCCATCTCCAGCCCCAGCACCTCGCTGTTGCGGCCGGTGATGCGCATGCTGCGCACCTGCGCGGCCAGCCGGCTGTCGTTGGGCGTGAGGTCGAGCGTCCACTTGCCGGCGGCGCCGGTCACGGTGCTCTTGAAGTAGCGCTGCAGCGTGGCGCCATCGCCGCTCAGCGTGCCGCGCATGGCTTCGACCAGGCCCAGCAGCTCGGGCATGCTGTCCAGCGCCAGCGTGCGGTTGCGGTTGCCGCGCGACAGGGTCAGCGTGTTGCCGTCGACGGACATGGTCTCGATGCGCGGCGACAGCGTGCGGCGCACCAGCTTGTCGGGCGCCTCGAAGCTCAGCGTGCCGCTCGCGTCGAGCGGGCCTTCGAGGCCGTGCACGAAGCGCTGCTCGGTGAAGCGCGCCTCGCCGCTCTTCTGCCGGGCCAGCAGGCCCATCAGTTCGGGCAGGTCGAACGCCGCCCAGGCCGGCGCGGCACAAAAAGCCACCGCCAGCACCACCACCCTGCAAAGCCGATCAAGCCGCATCTTCGAGCCAGAAATCATGAAAGTTGAACCAGTTGTACGGGTAGGCGCGGCACAGCGCCTCGAGGCGGGCCACATAGGCTTCGACCGCACTTCGGATGCGGCGTTCACGCTCCGCGGCATCGGCGAACGGCGTGCCGAAGTCGGCCAGCGGGTCGAACCGGACATCGTAGCGGGCACCGCCGCCGTACATGCCGGCCATGAAGAACACCTTGCGGCGCAGCAGCGCCGCCAGCCGGAACGGGCCGTCGTTGAAGACGGCCGGCTGGCCCAGGAAAGGCAGCACGATGTTGTTGCCGCGCTGGTTCGCCGGCTGCTCCTCGCTGCCCGGCAGCGTGCGGTCGGCCAGCATGCCGCCGAGGCCGCCGCCGTCGAGCCAGTCGCGCAGCGCGAGCATCGAATGCGGCCGGCCCAGCGCAATCACGTGGGGCCGCATCTCGGGCAGCGCGATGGCGTTCAGGATCGCGGTGATGCGCTGCGCGTTGTCCGGGTACATCAGCATCGCCAGCCGCATGCGGTTCTGGTGCTTTTGCTGCTTGCAGGCGCCGAGCACCTCGAAGCTGCCGATGTGGGCGCCGAGCAGGAAAGCGCCCCGCCCTTCGGCCGCCTCGGCCTCGATCGGGGCGTTGCCTTCGATCTTCAGCTTGAACAGGTCCATGCGTCCGCGCAGGAAGTACACGCGGTCGAGCACGGTGGAGGAAAACGCGTGCAGCAGCCGGTAGCCGTCGACCCAGCCCGCGCGCGGGCCGATGGCCCGGAACAGGTAGCGCTTGATGTAGCGGCGCGGCGCCGGCGCGAACAGCAGGAAGTACAGGCTGATCGGCGGCAGCAGCAGCCGCGTGACGTGCCGTCCGCACACCAGCGCCATCAGGCAGATGAAGCGCAGCGCCAGCATGTTGCTGCGCTCGGGCGCGCGCGCCCAGTCGCCCTGCTGGGCCGCCGGGCGGGCGGTCTGGCGCGCCGCTTCGTCCACGGCGCGCGTTTCGGCGTCGGTGTGCCTCATCCCGCCGACTCTGGCACAGCCGTCCAGCGGCCGGTGACAGCCGCCACGCCGTCACAGCGCACGTCGAAACGCACGCCGCGGCCGGTGCCGGCCTCGGGATGCAGCTCGATGGACAGCGTGCTGCCGGGTCGCACGGGCGCCAGGAACTTGGCGGCCGCGAGCGTCGGGCTCGCGCCGAGCCGTGCCGACAGCGCCGGCACGCGCCGCACGACTTCCATGACCTCGGCCAGCAGCAATGCGCCGGGCACCAGCGGCTGGCCGGGGAAATGGCCGGCAAAGACCGGATGATCGACCGGCACCGTGTGCGCCATCTGCACCGGCGTCTGGTCGTCGGCCAGCTGGGCCAGCGCGAATTCGCGCAGCGCCCGCACCGTGAGCTTGCCCGTGCCTTCGCGCGGGAAGGCCTTGACCTGTACCACGCGGCGCGGCACGAACACCGGCTCCAGCCGTTGCCGCAGTGCAGCAATGATGTCCGCCGCCGACAGCGTGGGCGCGACCACGAACGCCACCGGCCGCACCACGCCGTCGGCCACCTCGTCGGGCAGCCAGAAGGCGCCGTCCTCGACACCCGCGATGCTGTTCAGGTGGTAGTTCAGGTGCGCGAGCGAACTGCGCCGGCCGGCGACGTGGATCAGGTCGTTGGCGCGGCCGAACAAGCGAAAGCGCCGTGCGTCCAGCAGTTCGAGCACGTCGGCCATGGGCGTCGGCTCGGGAATGAAATCGCCGCTGAAGATGAAGCGCTCGGGGCCATCGCCCTCCCCCGGTTCCGCATGCACGCGGATTTCGCCGAAGGTTTCCCAGATTTCGCTCTCGGTCGTGCGGCGCGTCGCCACCTGGCCCGATTCGGTGCTGCCGTAGATTTCAAGCAGCACGCCGCCCAGCGCCTGCTCGGCCTGCGCGGCCAGCTGCGGCGACAGCGGCGCGGTGGCCGACAGGATCAGGTCGACCGGTGGCAGTTCGATGCCCGACAGCAGCAGCGTCTTCAGGTGGAACGGCGTGGTCACCAGCGCGCGCGGACGCGGCACCGAGGCCAACGCCTTCGCCACGTCGGCCGGAAAGAACGGCCGCCCAGTTTCAAAAGCGGCGCCACCGAGCATCGCGAGCAGCACCGACGACTCCAGGCCGTAGCTGTGCTGCACCGGCACGGTCGCCACCAGCGTGAGCCCTTCGAGCGTGGGCCGCTGCAGCACGCGGCACAGCCGCTCGACGGCCACTTCGACATCGCCAACCAGCGTGCGCCAGGCTTTCGCATGCGGCTGCGGCACGCCGGTGGAGCCCGACGTGAGCAGGCTGGCCGCATGCCGGCCGCCGTCGATGGCGGGCACCGGCGCATCGCCGGCCGGGCCGGGCACGGCCTCGACCTGCAGGCGTCGCATGCCGGGCGTCTCGAGCTTGGCATCGTCGGTCAGCGCGAACAGGTGGGCGCCACCGGTTTCGGTCAGGCGCGCCAGCGTGTCCGGCCGCGCATCGGGCGGCAGCAGGCTGGCGTGGCCGCGCACCAGCGCAGCGCCCAGGCTCACGGCGAAGGCGTAGCGGTCGAGGCACAGATTGACGGCAGGACCTTCGGCAGGCAGTGCGGGCGCCAGGCGCGCGACGTCGGCCAGGAACTGCCGCGTGCTGACCGGCTGGCCGGCGCGCCAAGCCAAGGGCGCGTCGGGGTTGCGGTCCGCGAGCAGCGGCAGGAAGGAAGAAGAAGCGGTGTCGGGGGTCACGCGGGCTGTGCCTGTTTCATTGGCCGCCAGCGCCGTTGTCCACCGTCGAGGTGCCGTAGAACGCGCGCACCGCATCGACCAGGCGCGTGCGTTCGAATTCGGGATGCAGGCGGTAGCGCACGAGGTGCTCGCCCACGAAAAGCAGCGCCACGCTCAGCGGCGACAGCACGTTGGCCAGCAGCGACCATGCCGAGAACGGCAGCGTCAGGTAGACCACGATCGACGAGACGACCACCACGGCGAAGTACACCGTCCACACCTGCGTCAGGTGCGTCGTGTACGACAGCATGTGCCCCTTCAGCGGGTGCACGCGCTGCGCGAACTGGGTGATCAGCGGCAGGCCCTTGCCGCGCAGCGTCGAGCCGAACCAGCCGCACAAGGCACCGTTGATGCCGATGTGCTGCAGCACGTACAGGCGGTTCGTGTCGCCCGCCTCACCGAGGAAGACGAGCGAGAAGCCGCCGATGCCCAGCGCCGCCGCAATGGCCAGGCCCCAGCGGCCGAACCAGCTGGCGGCGCAGCCCATGGCGGCGATCCACAACGGGCCGAGCAACACCACCACAGCCCAGGGCTCGGTGGCGTGGAACAGCGTCATCCAGTGGGAGAGGCCGGCATACGTGACCCCTACCAGCAGCAGGAGGACGAGTCGCCATCGGGACATGGATCAGGTGGCGCTGCGGTGCTCGGCGACGTGGGTCGCGAGCGTACGCAGCGACTGGAAGATCTGCTGGTTGCGCTCGTCGTCCGAGCGCAGCTGGAAACCGTAGCGGCGCGAGACTTCGAGCGCGACTTCGAGGATGTCGATGGAGTCGAGGCCCAGACCTTCGCCGTACAGCGGGTCGGTGGGAACGATCTCTTCAGGTGCGACCTCGAGATTGAGCGCGTTCACGAGCAACACGGCCAGCTCTTTTTCGATCGGCGACTGTTCGGATGCATCGCCAGTGGCGGGAATGGGGGGCTGAGCAGTCGATGACAAAAAAACCTCCTGAACTTTTTTCCTGAACGACCGTGCGGGGTCGTGAATTATAGGAGTGGCGGTTGATTAGACTGCGCGCTTCGATACGACCCGGAGCGCCCCATGGCCGACCCCCTTCTGATCGCACGCCACGACACCATCGAGTGCACCCTCCTGCCCGGCCTGGCCAACCGCCATGGCCTGATCACCGGCGCCACCGGCACCGGCAAGACCGTCTCGCTCCAGACCATCGCCGAACAACTGTCGAACATCGGCGTGCCGGTGTTCATGGCCGACGTCAAGGGCGACCTGACCGGTATCAGCCAGAAAGGCAGCGTCGGCGAAAAAATGGCCGCCACGCTCAAGGAACGCGGCATCGACGTGCCCGAACCCGCCGCCTGCCCCGTCACGCTGTGGGACGTGTTCGGCGAACAGGGCCACCCGGTGCGCGCCACCGTGTCCGACATGGGCCCGCTGCTGCTGGGCCGCATGCTCGACGTGAACGAAACCCAGGCCGGCGTGCTGAACCTGGTGTTCAAGATCGCCGACGACAGCGGCATGCTGCTGCTCGACCTGAAAGACCTGCGCGCCATGCTGCAGTACGTGGGCGAGAACGCGAGCCAGTTCACCACCGAGTACGGCAACATCAGCGCCGCCAGCGTGGGGGCGATCCAGCGCGGCCTGCTGCAGATCGAGACCCAGGGCGGCGACAAGTTCTTCGGCGAGCCGATGCTCAACATCACCGACTTCATGCAGACGGTGGGCGGCAAGGGGGTGGTGAACATCCTGGCGGCCGACAAGCTCATGAACTCGCCGCGCCTGTACGCCACCTTCCTGCTGTGGATGCTGTCGGAGCTGTTCGAGCAGCTGCCCGAAATCGGCGACCCCGAGAAGCCGAAGCTGGCCTTCTTCTTCGACGAGGCCCACCTGCTGTTCAACGAGGCGCCCAAGGCGCTGGTCGAACGCATCGAACTCGTGGTGCGGCTGGTGCGCTCCAAGGGCGTCGGCGTGTATTTCGTCACGCAAAACCCGCTGGACATTCCCGATTCGGTGCTGGCCCAGCTCGGCAACCGCGTGCAGCACGCGCTGCGTGCCTTCACGCCGCGCGACCAGAAGGCCGTGAAGGCCGCCGCCAGCACCATGCGCCAGAAGCCCGGCCTGGACATCGAGACCGCCATCACCGAACTCGCCGTGGGCGAGGCGCTGGTGAGCTTCCTGGACGCCAAGGGGCGCCCGAGCATCACCGAGCGCGTGTACGTGCTGCCGCCGGGCAGCCAGCTCGGGCCGATCACGCCCGAGCAGCGCAAGGCGCTGATCGCGGGCTCGCTGGTGGCGGGCGTGTACGAGAAGACGGTCGACCGCGAATCGGCCTACGAAAAGCTCAAGGGCCGCGCCGAGAGCGCGCCCGATGCACCGGCCGCCGGCGCCAAGGGCGGGGCCGCAGCGGAAGAATCGTCCGGCATGGGCGGCATGCTCAACGACATGCTCTTCGGCAGCACCGGCCCGCGCGGCGGCAAGCGCGACGGCCTCGTGCAGACCATGGCCAAGTCGGCGGTACGCACCATGGGCACGTCGGTGGGCAAGGAGATCCTGCGCGGCGTGCTGGGCGGGATTTTCGGCAGCAAGAAGCGCTGAAGCAGCGCCGTTACCAGCGCAGCAGGCGCGGCCCCAGTACCGCGCCCAGCAGCACCGGCACCGCGATCCCGCTCACGTACCAGACCGCGAGGAACGGCGCGGTCAGCTCCATGCAGTGCAGCGCGTATACCGACGCGCCCACGCCGCCGGCCAGTGCGCCGGCCGCGGCCCCGGCCAGCGCGGGCCGCGTCGGCGCCAGCCCGCGCAGCGCCACGAAGGTGGCCGCGAACACCGGCAGCGCCATGAAGCCGATGCTCAGGGCGCAGATGCGCCACGACTGGCCCATCAGCAAGGGCATTCGCTCCTCGATCGGCACCGAGAACCAGACGAACGCCGCCAGCCCCCAGATCCCCAGCACCGGCAGCACCCCGCCCCACCACGCGTGGCGCATCCGCACGCCGGGCCGGGCCAGCCGCTGCACCGTCACGAAGGCCGCCGCCGCGATGCACAGCGGAAACAGCACCTTGACCCAGAACATCGGCCAGAACATCGCCTGCACCAGGTCGGGCCGCAGCCCGTACTCACCGAACAGGATCACGAAGGACACCGGCAGCGCGGCCAGCACCGCCAGCCCGATGCGCCCGCTGGCGCTGCGCCGCGGCAGCGCCACCTCGCCGGCGGCCAGCAGGTTCACGAGGTCGTCGGTCTTCATGGCGCGGCGCCTCCCCCGAATTTCGCGGCCAGGGCCTTCAGGCCCCGGTGGATGCCGACCTTCACCGCCGACTCCGACATGCCCGTGAGGCTGGCCGTCTCGGCCACCGAGAGGCCTTCGATCTTCACGTGCACGATGGGCAGGCGCTGGCGTTCGGGCAGGGTCTGCAGCAATCCGCCGAGGTCGCGCTTCGCGTCGCTGGCCTCGGTGGCCGACGCGGCGAACACGGCCAGGTCGTCGTCCAGCGGGTCATGCAGGTCTTCGCGGACCGATTTGGCGCGCAGCAGGTCGATCATCTTGTAGCGCGCAATGGCATGCACCCAGGCCGTCAGCGGCTGGTCGCTCTGGTAGGTGTGGCGCTGGTTGTGCATGGCGAGCAGGCATTCCTGGACGAGGTCTTCCACTTCATCGGGCCAGCCGAACAGGCGCTTGCCCAGAAAAGCACGCAGGTGCGCGCTCAGTTTCTGCAGGAACTCGCGGTACGCGCCGGCGTCGCCATCGAGGCCGCGAAGGAACAGGCGGCGCAAGGCCGCTTCCGCGTCGCTCGGTGTCGTCCTGCTACCTACGGTGTTTCGTGCCATCGGGCCGGCCGGTTACAGCCTGGTGAAAAAAGATTGCAAGGGATTGTGCCGCGCCCCCGGGGCGAGGCTTGCGCTAAGCTGCCCCGATGCTGGCCGGACTCGTCTCGCACCCCTGGGCCTACCCGGCGCTGGAGGCGGCGCACATCGTGGGCATCGCGCTGCTGTTCGGCGGCCTGCTGGTGTTCGAGCTGCGCGCCCTCGGCCTGGCCCGCGAGCTGCCGGCGCCGCTGCTGGCGCGCCTCACGTTGCGCCCCGCCCTGCTGGGCTTCGGCCTGTGCGCGCTGACCGGCCTGACCATGTTCGCCAGCCAACCCGGCGAACTGCTGAGCAACACGGCCTTTCGCGTCAAGCTGCTGCTGATCCTGCTGGCCGGCCTCAACGCCGCCTGGTTCCACCTGCGCGGCGACCTCGGCGGGCAGAGCGGATTCGCCAGGTTTCAATGCCTCCTGTCTTTGGGGTTTTGGCTCGCTGTCATCATCTGCGGGCGCTGGATTGCCTATGTCTGACCAAGGAGAACGCGATGCTGCATCGACGCATGTTCGTGACCGGTTCGATCGCACTGGCCCTGCCCGCCTGGGCCCACCACGGCTGGAGCAGTTTTGACCAGGAGCGCCCGCTCTATCTGGAAGGCCGCGCCACCAAGGTGAGCTGGCGCAATCCGCACGGCGAGCTGGAGATCGAGCTGCCCGAGAACCTCGCGCTGCCGCCCGACCTGAAGCAGCGGCCCCTGCCCAAGCAAAGCGCCACGGTCGACGGCGCGGCGCTGCTGGCCAAGGCGCAGCTGCCGACACGGCGCGACCGCAAGTGGCAGATCGAGCTGGCCCCGCTCACGCGGCTGCAGGCCTGGGGCGTCGAGGAGATCAAGCCCGGCACGCCGGTGGCCGTGCTGGGCTTCACCTTCACCGGCGAGAAAGGCGACGCGGTGCTGCGCGCCGAGTACCTGTTCGTGCACGGCAAGACCTACGGCCTGCGCTCCTCGCCTGCATGAATGCCAGTGCGGCCAGGCCGCGCGGGCCCTCGCTTGCCAGCCGCACAAGTGCTCGGTACATTGCATTTTTTGAGGGCCTCAAATGTCTGCAGACAGTACCGCGCTCCCTTCCGCCTTGCCGACCGCGACCGGTGCCAGCCCGGCGCAGAGCCCTCCGCTCCACCCCTCGTCCTCGACCGGCCACATCCGCCTGACCTCGCATGCCGGCGGCTTCGGCGCCCTGCCCATCCATTGGGGCGCGGCCACCGCCACCGAGCGTGGCCCCGTGGTCGGCACCACCACCAAGCGCGCGCACCGCAACGTCATCGGCACGCACAGCGGCTCGTACAGCGTGTACCGCGCGCTGGCCGTGGCGGCCGGGGCCCTGAAGCGCGAACACAAGGCCGACCTCACCAACACCGCGCCCACCGACGTCATCGGCCCCTATCCGCAGTGGAGCGAGCCGGGGCGCATCGTCTCGCTCGACCCCTGGGGCGCGCTCGTGGCCGACGTGTTTTCCACCGAACTCGCGGCCGGCTACGACATCCGCCCGACCATCGCGATCACCAAGGCCCACGTGATCCTGCCCGAGGTGATCGAGGCGCTGCAAAGCGGCCGCCTCAAGGCTGACGGCCATTTCCTCACCACGGGCGGTGCGGCGATGGTGACCAAGGCGGCCATCGAACCCGTGTGGTACCTGCCCGAGGTGGCACGCCGCTTCGGCTGCTCGGAAACCGACCTGCGCCGCACGCTCTTCGAAGAGACTGGCGGCATGTACCCCGAGCTGGTCACGCGCTCCGATCTCGAGGTGTTCCTGCCGCCCATCGGCGGGCAGACGCTCTACATCTTCGGCAACCCGCGCGACCTGGCCAACCCCGACGTGGAACTCACCGCCCGCATCCACGACGAGTGCAACGGCTCCGACGTGTTCGGCTCCGACATCTGCACCTGTCGCCCCTACCTCACGCACGCGATTGAAGAGTGCATCCAGGGCGCGCAACGCGGCGGCGTGGGGCTCATCGCCTACTCGCGCAAGGAAGGCCGCGCGCTCGGCGAAGTGACCAAGTTCCTGGTCTACAACGCCCGCAAGCGCCAGGTGGGCGGCGACACGGCCGACCAGTATTTCGCGCGCACCGAGTGCGTGGCCGGCGTGCAGGACATGCGCTTCCAGGAGCTGATGCCCGACGTCTTCCACTGGCTGGGCATCAAGAAGATCCACCGCCTCGTGTCGATGAGCAACATGAAGTTCGACGCCATCACCGGCTCGGGCATCGAGATCGGCGAGCGCGTGAACATTCCCGACGAACTGATCCCGGCCGACGCCCGCGTCGAGATGGACGCCAAGATGGCGGCCGGCTACTTCACGCCCGGCCCGGTGCCGGACGCAGAGGAACTGAAAAAGGCCAAGGGCCGGGGATTGAGCGAATGAGCCGAAGCACCGACATCGACCTGCCCGCCGACGGTTCCGGCAGCCTGCGCCCCGGCGGCGCGGGCAATGTCGACCCGTCGATCGAGTTCGCGCCCGACACCGCCCACCCGGCCGGCGCCGCCACCTTGCTGCGCACCACCACCGCCATCCGCCAGCGCGCGGGCGCCCTGCTGGCGCGCGCGCGCCGCGGCGAATCGCAGTGGTTCCGCATCGGCAGCGACGACGCGCTCGAAGATGCAGCGCGCACCGTGGCCGAGGTCACGCGCGAGCGCTACCCCTGGGACACCATCCCGTACCACAGCCGCTGGCGCCACTTCGAGGCCGGCGGCGTCGATCGACGCCTGCAGCTCGACGCGCTGCTCGGCAAGGGCCTCGACGCCCGCCAGCGCGCCCGCGCCCACATCGACCTGACGCTGGTGAGCGTGCTGCTCGACGCCGGCGCCGGCCCGACCTGGCACTACACCGAACCGGCCACCGGCCTGCGCTTCACCCGTTCCGAAGGCCTGGGCGTGGCGTGCTTCCATGCGTTCACCAGCGGGCTCTTTTCGTCCGACCCGAACCACCCGCTGCAGGCCGACGCGGCCGGCCTGCGCGGCCTCGTGACCGAGCGCCTGGGCGACGCCTTCCAGGTGAGCGAGGTCAATCCGCTGGTCGGCCTGTCCGGGCGCGCGGTGCTGCTGCGCCGCCTCGGCGAGGCCATGAGCGAGCAGCCCGAAACCTTCGGCGACGACGGCCGGCCCGCCGGCCTTTTCGACGCGCTCGTGGCCCCGCTGGGCGCGGCCTCGCCGCCCACGGCCGAGATCACGGCGCACCAGATTTTGTCGCTGCTGCTCGACACGCTGTCGCACATCTGGCCCTCGGCCAACGCCATCGACAGTCTGGCGGCAGACGGCAGCGACAACGCGGGCGGCATCGGCTCGGGCGACCCGGCCTTCGCGCTGGGCGACTGCTGGCGCCACAGCGCCGTCGCCGGCCCCGGGCTCACCAACGGCTGGATGCCGTTCCACAAGCTGTCGCAGTGGCTCACGTACTCGCTGCTCGAGCCCTTCGAATGGGCCGGCGTGAAGGTACGGCATCTCGACGCGCTCACCGCCCTGCCCGAATACCGCAACGGCGGCCTGCTGATCGACAGCGGCGTGATCGTGCCGCGCGAGCCGGCCTTTCTCACCCGCTGCTGGAAGGCCGGCGACGAGTTCATCGTCGAATGGCGCGCCCTCACCGTGGCGCTGCTCGACGAAATCGCCCCGCGCGTGCGCAAGGTGCTCGACCGCACCGAGGAAGAGCTGCCCCTGGCCTGCGTGCTCGAAGGCGGCACCTGGGCCGCGGGCCGGGTGCTGGCACAGCGCTTGCGAAACGGTGCGCCACCGCTGCAGATCGAGAGCGACGGCACCGTCTTCTAGTCTTTTAGACTCTCCTGTTTTCCGCAACGGCACACCAAAAGAAGACTCCAATGAGCAACGTCCACCTCGTCGACCACCCCCTCGTCCAGCACAAGCTCACACTGATGCGCCGCAAGGACGCCTCCACCAACAGCTTTCGCCGGCTCTTGAACGAAATCAGCATGCTGATGGCCTACGAGGTCACGCGCGACATGCCGATGCAGGACATCGAGGTCGAGACCCCGCTGGAGACCATGCAGGCCAAGGTCATCGACGGCAAGAAGGTGGTGCTGGTGTCGATCCTGCGCGCCGGCACCGGCATCCTGGACGGCATGCTCACGGTGGTGCCGGGGGCGCGCGTCGGCCACATCGGCCTGTACCGCGACCCCAAGACGCTCACGGCCGTCGAGTACTACTTCAAGATGCCCGGCGAGATGGAGAACCGCGACGTGATCGTGGTCGACCCCATGCTGGCCACCGGCAACTCGGCCGTGGCCGCGGTCGAGCGGCTGAAGGAACTCAACCCCAAGTCGATCAAGTTCGTCTGCCTGCTGACCTGCCCCGAAGGCGTGAAGACGATGCAGACCGCGCACCCCGACGTGCCGATCTACACCGCCGCCATCGACCGCGAGCTGGACAGCCACGGCTACATCCTGCCGGGCCTCGGCGACGCCGGCGACCGCATCTTCGGCACGAAGTAGGCTCGCCCCCAGGCTTCGCGCACTTCGTGTCGCTTCGCCAACCCCCTACCGGGGGCAACACCTGAGGCCCGGCGGAGCCGGTTCCTCGGTGTTTGCTGGAAGGGAGCCCGCCGCGAGGGCGGGCTCTTTTGGTGGGCATGGGGATTGCAGGGTGGTTCTTTTATTTCAATCGAGGAGAAGACCGTGACAGCACGCCGTCAATTGATCGTTCGTTCCATCGCCGTCGCCGCAGCGCTTGCGGCGGGCGCCCCGGGCCTTGCGCTCGCGCAGGCCAAGCTCAAGGTGGCTGCCGTGTACACGGTGCCGTTCGAGCAGCAATGGGTGGGTCGCATCCACAAGGCGCTGAAGGCGGCCGAGGCGCGTGGGGAGATCGAATACAAGGCCACCGAGAACGTGAGCAATGCCGACTACGAGCGCGTGATGCGCGAGTACGCCACGGGCGGCAACCAGCTGATCCTGGGTGAGGTGTTCGGCGTGGAAGCGGCGGCGCGCAAGGTCGCGAAGGACTTCCCCAAGGTGGCGTTCCTCATGGGCTCGTCGCTGAAGCCGCAGGCGCCCAACTTCTCGGTGTTCGACAACTACATCCAGGAGCCGGCCTACCTCAGCGGCATGGTCGCGGGCGGCATGACCAAGAGCAACCGCATCGGCATGGTCGGCGGCTTCCCGATCCCCGAAGTGAACCGGCTCATGAACGCGTTCATGGCGGGCGCGAAGGAAACGAACCCGAAGGTGGAGTTCAGCGTGAGCTTCATCAACAGCTGGTTCGACCCGCCGAAGGCCAAGGAAGCGGCCTTCGCGATGATCGACAAGGGCGCCGACATCATGTACGCCGAGCGCTTCGGCGTGTCGGACGCAGCCAAGGAAAAGGGCAAGCTCGCCATCGGCAACGTGATCGACACGCAGGCCCAGTACCCCAACACGGTGGTGGCCTCGGCGCTGTGGAACTTCGAGCCCTCGGCCGACCGCGCCATCAAGCTGGTGAAGGAAGGCAAGTTCGCCGCCGAAGACTACGGCGTGTACTCGCACATGAAGCACAAGGGCTCCGAGCTCGCGCCGCTGGGCACCTTCGAGAAGAAGGTGCCGGCCGACATCGTGGCCAAGGTGAAGGCCAAGCAGGCCGACATCCTGGCCGGCAAGTTCACCGTGAAGGTGGACGACGCCCAGCCGAAGTCCACCGCCAAGTAACAAGCAGACAGACAAGCGAGCACACCCGAACCCATGAAGCGTGCGCGATGGCAGACCGCAATCCATGGCATGGCCATCGCGGCGTTGGCCGCCGGGCTCGCCGCCTGTCAACCTGAGCCGGCGGCCACGGCCACCGCTCCTGCGGCCGAGGTGCCCGCATCGGCCGCCTCGGCACCCGCTGCCGTTGCACCGCCGGTGGTCGCGGCACCGGTCGGTATTCCGGCCGCGCTGCAGGCGCGCGCCGACGCCCTGCTCGCCGCGCACCGCCAGATGATCGTGCTGATGACCGGCGAGCGTGCGCTCGAGGCGGCCGAGAAGCGTGCCGTCAGCGCCGTCGGGCAGCAGCTCTTTCACGAGATGCAGGAGCGCCAGCAGGCGCTGATCGCCCAGGCCGCGGACATGACGGACCCCGCCGCCGTGGCGGGCCTGAACGCGCTGCTCGACCGCATCGAGAGCGAGCCGAGCTGGTTCGACGCCGACCGGCTGGCGTTCAAGGAGTTTCTTTCGGAGCTGAGCACGCGCTACAGCCAGGCGCAGTCGCTGTCCGGGCTCAAGCTCGGCCGCCGCGCCAGCGAAGACCTGGCCGTGCTCGCCGAGATCGAGCAGGCCTACGACCGCGAGCTGAAAGACGTGTTCGGCCGCTTCGCGCAGCGCGGCATCGAGCCCAAGCGCGAGAAGTGGGCCGACTACGTGGCCAAGTTGCAGGGCCTGTACTCGCGCGAGCAGATCCTGAAAGACTTCGGCGCCATCGTTCCCTACACGCAGCCCCCGGGCGGCGCCAAGGAAAAAGAGAGCGCGGACGCACGCGAAATCTTCGGCACCTCGTTGCCCGCCAAGACCGTCGTGCTCACCTTCGACGACGGCCCGCACGCCAAGCACACCGACGAGATCCTGGAGATATTGAAGCGCTACGACGCGCCCGCCATCTTCTTCCAGCTCGGGCGCAACCTGGGCAAGCTCGACGCGCAAGGCAAGGCCCAGCTCAATGCCAACGGCGCGACCGCCAAGCGCGTGCTGGCCGCCGGCCACGTGCTCGCCAACCACAGCTTCAGCCACGGCATGATGGCCAAGATGACCGACGACGCGGTGCGCGTCGAAGCCAGCGAGACCGAAGCGCTGCTCGACGCCACCGGCCGGCCGCAGTCCACCCTCTTTCGCTTTCCCTACGGTGCGCGCAACGAGGCCAAGCTGAGCACGGTCGAGGCGCTCAAGCTGCGCTCCATGATGTGGACCGTCGACTCCATGGACTGGGCCGACCCGGTGCCCAAGTCGATCGCCGACCGCGTGCTGGCCGAGGTCGACAAGGCCAAGCGCGGCGTCATCCTGTTCCACGACATCCAGGGCCGCACCGTGCAGGCCCTGCCCACGGTGCTCGACCAGTTGGTGGCCGACGGCTACCGCTTCGCCACCTGGCGCGACGGCAAGTTCGTCGTCAGCGCCTCGAAAAAGACCGCGCCCGACGACGGCGTGGCCGCCACCTCGGGCGACACGCTCTACCGCGAGAGCCACGCGCTGGTGATCGGCATCGACAAGTACGCCAAATGGCCCGGCCTGCACCACGCGGTGCCCGACGCCAAGGCGATGGAGCAATTGCTCGTCACGCGCTTCGGCTTCAAGCCCGAGAACATCACGGCGCTGTACGACGACCAGGCCACGCGCGCCAACATCCTGCGCGCGCTGAACGAAAAGCTGACCGACGGCAAGCGCGTGAAGCGCGACGACCGCGTGCTGGTGTTCTTTGCCGGCCACGGCAGCACCCGCAAGCTCGCGAGCGGGCGCGATGTCGGCTACATCGTGCCGGTCGACGCCACGCTGGACAACCTGCCGTCCGACGCCATCTCGATGCCGCAGCTGCAGGAGGTGGCCGAGGCGCTGTCGGCCAAGCACGTGCTGTTCCTCGTGGACGCCTGCTACTCGGGCCTGGGCCTCACGCGTGGCGGCGCGGCGCAGGGCAACAGGAACTTCCTGACCGACAACGCGCGCCGCATCGGCCGCCAGATGCTCACCGCCGGCGGCGCCGACCAGCAGGTGGCCGACGACGGCCCCGGCGGCCACTCGGTCTTCACCTGGACGATGCTGCAGGCGCTGTCGGGTAAGGCCGACCTGAACGGCGACAACGTCATCACCGGCACCGAGCTCGCGGCCTACGTGGCGCCGGCGGTCTCGGCCATCGCGCGCCAGACGCCGGCCTTCGGCAGCCTGCCGGGCTCGGAGGGCGGCGAGTTCGTGTTCGCGCTGCCCGTCGAACGCGAAGGCCTCAGCGGCGACAGCCTGCAGCTCGACGCCACCGCCAGCCAGGTCAACAAGCGCATCGACCAGGCCAACGAGCAGGCCGTGCATGCGGCGGCCGTACCCAAGACGGCCAAGGCGACCAAGGCCGGCCCGCCCGCCGTCGAGGTGGTGGTGAAGAACCTCGAGGGCGCCGACACCAAGCTGACCATGCCGGCCGCCGCGCCGCTCACGCCGCGCGTGGCCGCCCAGCGCGCCAACGACCGCGGCCTGCAGCTGTACCGCGAGCGCCGCTACGACGAGGCCGAAGCCGCCTTCACCGAGGCGCTGAAGCTGCAGCCGCGCTTTGCACTCGCGGCCAACAACCTCGGTTTCGTGTACTTCAAGCGCGGCAAGCCGGTCGAGGCCGCGCGCTGGTTCGAGCAGGCCATCGACATGGACGGCAGCCGCGCCCTCGCCTACCTGAACCTGGGCGATGCCTACCTGCAGGCCGGCAACGACGCCAAGGCGCTCGCCGCCTACACCACCTTCGTCGGCCTGGCACCGAAGCACGCGCGCGTCGCCGCGCTGCAAGCCTGGATCGCCACGCCCGACGCCGCACACCGCCCCTCACTCCCGCCCACCAACTCCTGATGACCATGACGAACACTTCCTCGCTTCTCCAGCGCCTGCGCGGCCCGGTCCTGGCCGCCGCGCTCGGCCTCGTGCTGACGGGCTGCGTCGGCGTCTACAAGTCGGACGTCGTCAGCATCAACAGCAGCACACGGCTGGACGACACGCCGCGCCTGGCCGTGATCTCGGCCTTCGAGCCCGAGCTCAAGCTACTGCTCACGCGCCTGCAGGGCCCCCGCAAACACAGCGTGAACGGCGTCGAGTTCACCACCGGCACGCTCGAAGGCAAGCCCGTGGTGCTGTTCCTCTCGGGCATCAGCATGACGAACGCGACCATGAACACGCAGCTCGTGCTCAACCGCTTTCGCATCAGCGGCATCGTGTTCAGCGGCATCGCGGGCGGCGTGAATCCGTCGCTGCACGTGGGCGACGTGACGGTGCCTGCCCAGTGGGGCCAGTACCTCGAGGTGCTCATGGCGCGCGAGACCGCGCCCGGCAAGTACAGCGCGCCGCCCTTCATCACCGACGCCACGCTGCCCAACTTCGGCATGAACTTCCCGCGCCCGGTCGAGGTGCGCTCGGCCGCCAAGCCGGGCATCGAGCGCAAGTTCTGGTTCGCGGCCGATCCGAAGATGCTCGAGGTGGCGCGCAGCATCCGCAACGTCGAGCTGGCGAACTGCGGCGCCGGCAAGTGCCTGCCGCGCAAGCCGCAGCTGGTGGTGGGCGGCAACGGCGTGTCGGGTCAGGCCTTCATGGACAACAAGGCCTACCGCGAATACACCTACAAGACCTTCCAGGCCAACGTGCTCGACATGGAAACCGCCGCCGTGGGCATGGTCGCCTACAGCAACGGCGTGCCCTACATCGCCTTCCGCTCGCTCAGCGACCTCGCGGGCGGCGGCGACGGCGAGAACGAGATGGGCACCTTCATGAGCATCGCGGCCGACAACTCGGCCAAGGTCATGCTGGCCTTCCTGGCCGCGTGGAAGTGACGGTGGCGCCCGGGCGCCTGCCGCGTCTTGTGTTGCTGCCGGGCATGGACGGCACCGGCGATCTCTTCGCGCCGCTGGCGCAGGCCCTGGGCCCACAGGCCGCCATCGACGTCGTGCGCTACCCGGGCCGCCAGGTGCTGGGCTACCACGAACTCGAGGCGCTGGTGCGCGCGCAACTGCCGACGCAGCAGCCTTTCGTGCTGCTCGGCGAATCGTTTTCCGGGCCGCTGGCCATTTCCCTCGCGGCCTCGCGCCCGCCGGGGCTGCGCGGCCTCATCCTGTGCTGCAGCTTCGCGCGCCGGCCCGCGCCCGGCCTGGCGCTGATGCGCGCGGGCCTGCTCGACCTGTCGATGCGCCTGCTGCATTCGAAGCTCATGCGCGCGCCGATGCGGCACCTGCTGCTGGGCGGATCGGCCTCGCCGCACCTGTCGGACATGCTCCAGGCTTCGCTGAAGCAGGTGTCTGTGGCCGTCATGACCCACCGCATGAAGGAAGTGCAGCGCGTGGACGTGCGCGACAAGCTGCCGTTGGTGCGTGTGCCGGCGATGTACCTGCAGGCGCTGCAGGACCGCGTGGTGCCGCGCCGCGCGGTGGCCGCCATTCAGCGCGGGTTGTCGGCGTTGCACCTGGTGCAGCTCGACGGCCCTCACGGCCTGCTGCAGGCCTCGCCCGCCGCCTCCGCGCGGGCCATCGAGAATTTCTGCCGCGACCTGCCGTCGCAACCTGTGTCCCCATGAACCCCACCGTGCTCCGCCTCCAGGGCATCACCAAGCGCTTCGGCCCGCTCGTGGCCAACGACGCCATCTCTCTCGACCTGCAGGCCGGCGAAGTGCTCGCGCTGCTGGGCGAGAACGGTGCCGGCAAGTCGACGCTGATGTCGATCCTGTTCGGCCACTACGTTGCCGACGAAGGCCGCATCGAAGTCTTCGGCTCGGCGCTGCCGCCCGGCAACCCCAAGGCCGCGCTGGCCGCCGGCGTGGGCATGGTGCACCAGCACTTCACGCTGGCCGACAACCTCAGCGTGCTCGACAACGTGACGATGGGCACCGAGCCGCTGTGGCGCCCGGTCTCGCGCCGCGCGGCGGCCCGCGCCCGGTTGCTCGAGGTGGCCCAGCGCTTCGGCCTGCCGGTGCAGCCCGACGCGACCATCGGCAGCCTGTCGGTGGGCGAACGCCAGCGCGTGGAAATCCTCAAGGCGCTGTACCGCGGCGCGCGCATCCTGATCCTCGACGAGCCGACGGCCGTGCTCACGCCGCAGGAGAGCGAGGCGCTGTTCGCCACGCTCGCGCAGATGGTGGCGCAGGGCCTGTCGGTGATCTTCATCAGCCACAAGCTCGGCGAGGTGCTGCGGGTGTCGCAGCGCATCGCGGTGCTGCGCGGCGGCAAGCTGGTCGCCGAGGCGCGCACGGCCGACACCACGCAGGCGCAGCTCGCGCTGTGGATGGTCGGTCACGCGGTCGAGGCGCCGCAGCGCCGGCCCGCGAAATCGGTGGGCGACGCGGTGTGCGTGCTCGACCATGTGAGCACCGCATCGACGAAAGACGGCGGGCAGGACCGCCTGCGCGAGGTGTCGCTCACGCTGCGCGCGGGGGAAATCACCGCCATCGCCGGCGTCTCCGGCAACGGCCAGGTCGCGCTGGCCGAGTTGCTGAGCGGCACGCGCCGCGCCGTCTCCGGCAGCGCGCAGTTCATGGGCCGCGCGCTGCCGCCCTCGCCCGCCCGGCTGGTGCAGCGTGGCGTGGCGCGCATCCCCGAAGACCGGCACGCGGTCGGCGTGGTCGGCGACCTGCCGGTGTGGGAGAACGCCGTGTCCGAGCGGCTGCGCAGCCCCGTCTTTTCGCGCTGGTCGTTCATCGTCCGGCGCGCCGCCGCGCGGCTGCACGCCCGGCGCATCGAGAAAGCCTTCGACGTGCGCGGCGCCGGCCTGATGTCGCCAGCCCGTTCGCTCTCGGGCGGCAACATGCAGAAACTGATCCTGGGGCGGGCGCTGCTGGCGCCCGAGCAAGTGGAACAAGACACCGACAACAAGAAGTACCCGAACCGCGCCCCGCGCCTCATCGTCGCGCACCAGCCCACCTGGGGCCTGGACATCGGCGCGGTCGCCTATGTGCAGCAGCAACTCATTGCCGCGCGCGATGCCGGTGCGGCGGTGCTGGTGATTTCGGACGATCTCGACGAAGTGCTCGCGCTCGGCGACCGCGTGGCCGTGATGCACGGCGGCCACCTCGGCGAAGCGCGCCCGGCCGCAGCCTGGACGCGCGAGGCCATCGGCTTGGCGATGGCCGGCGCCACGGCGCCGCAACGCCCGGGAGCCGCCGCATGATGCGCCTCGAACGACGCCACGAAAGCTCGCGCGCCGCGCTGGTGCTGGCCCCCATCGGCGCGGTGGTGTTCACGCTGCTGGTGAGCGCGCTGCTCGTGCGCTGGGCCGGCGCGCCGGTCGGGCGCACCTACGCACTGCTGCTGCAGGGCGGCTTCGGCTCGGTGTTCGCATGGAGCGAGACGCTGACGCGGGCCATTCCGCTGATCCTCACCGGCCTGGCCGCGACGGTCGCGTTCAAGGCGCGGCTCTTCAACATCGGCGCCGAGGGGCAGCTGTTCGCGGGCGCGCTGGCCGCCGTGGCCGTGGGCGGCATGCACGGCGGCACCGGCTTCGAACTCTCACCCTGGCTGCTGTTCCCGCTGATGATGCTGGCTGCTGCGGTGGCCGGTGCGCTGATGCTGCTGGGCCCGGCGCTCATGAAGAACAAACTCGGCGTCGACGAAGTCGTGACCACGCTGCTCATCAACTTCATCGTGCTGCTGGGCGTATCGGCGCTGCTCGACGGTCCGATGAAAGACCCGACGGCGATGGGCTGGCCGCAGAGCGTGTCGCTGCAGGCCGACCTCGAGCTGGGCAAGCTCATCGCGCAGACACGCGTGCACACCGGGCTGCTGTGGGCCGTGTCGCTCGCGGTGATCGTGTGGGCGATCTTCAAGTACACGGTGCTGGGCTTCGACATCCGCGCGGTGGGCGCCAATGCGCGCGCCGCCGCCTTCGCCGGCGTGCCGGTGACGCGCACCGTGGTCATGGTGGCGCTGCTCTCGGGCGCGCTGGCCGGGCTGGCCGGCGCCATCGAAGTGGCGGGCCGCACGAGCTACGTCACGCTCGACATGTCGCCGGGCTACGGCTACACCGGCATCGTGATCGCGATGCTCGCCGGCCTGCATCCGCTGGGTGTGATCGCCGCCGGCGTGTTCGTGGCCGGCGTGCTGGTCGGCGCCGACACCATGAGCCGCGCCGTGGGCGTGCCGACCTACATCGCCGACGTGATCGTCGCGGCCTCGCTGATCGCGGTGCTGGTGGCCACGCTGCTCACGCAGTACCGCGTGCGGGTGACGAAATGACCGACCTGCTCGACATTCTTTCCAACCCCGCCTTCTGGGTCGCGGTGCTGCGCATCGCCACGCCGCTCATCCTGGGCACGCTGGGCGTACTGCTGTGCGAACGCGCGGGCGTGCTCAACCTGGGCATCGAGGGGATCATGGTCGCGGGCGCCTTCACCGGCTGGCTCGCGGTGTATGCCGGCGCGCCGCTGTGGGCCGGTGTCGGCGTGGCCGCGCTCACGGGCATGGTCTTCGGGTTGCTGCATGCCTTTCTGACCGTCGGGCTCGCGCTGTCGCAGCACGTCTCGGGGCTGGGCATCACGTTATTGGCCACAGCGCTGAGCTACTTCGGCTACCGCGTGAGCTTTCCGAAGGTGAACACGCCGCCGACCATCACACCCTTCGCGCCGATGGACTGGCTGCCCGTGCCCATCCTCGGCGCGCAGACCGCGCTCACGCTGTTCGCGCTGCTGCTGGTGCCGGCGGTGGCCTGGGTGCTGTACCGCACACCGCTGGGCCTGGCGCTGCGCATGGTGGGCGAGAACCCGCAGGCGGCCGAGAGCCAGGGCGTGTCTGTCGCGGCCACGCGCACCGGCGCCATCGTGGCGGGCTCGGCGCTGATGGGTGTGGCCGGCGCGTTCCTCACGCTGTCGGCCTTCAACGCCTTCTTCTTCAACATGGTGAACGGGCGCGGCTGGATCTGCGTGGCGCTGGTGGTGTTCGCATCGTGGCGGCCCGGCAAGGCCCTGCTCGGCGCGCTGCTGTTCGCGTTCTTCGACGCGCTGCAGCTGCGGCTGCAACAATCGGGCGATGCCGTGCTGCCTTACCAGCTGTACCTGATGCTGCCCTACCTGCTGTCGATCCTGGCGCTGGTGCTGGTGGCCCGCAAGGCCAGCTACCCGCAGGCGCTGATGAAACCCTACCGCAAGGGAGAACGCTGACATGCCGATGACGCGGCCCCGCCTCCGTCGCCTGCTGGCCACCGCGCTGCTCGCCCTGGCCGGCAGCGGCGCCCACGCACTCGGCGCCGACTACGGCCCCGAGCGCTTCGCCACCCACGACGCCGTCACCTGGGTGCAGACCTGCGGCACCTGGGGCACCGACCACCGCGGCACCTACCGCGTGATCCACGCCGAAGCCTTCGCGCAGTCGTTCCTCTACGTGCAGTGGATGGCGCGCGGCGAGGCCGATCGCAGCTACAGCCTGTACGCCGTGCACACGACCGCCATCGCCGAGCTCGACAACGACCACGCGGAAATCTCCCTGAGCGAACTCACCTGCCGCGCCACGCCGCGCGGCATCGTGGTGACGGCCAAGGCCGACTCGGGCCACGACGACAAGCTGCGCCGCGTGACCATCGAGGTCGGGCCGGCCGCAGGGCAATACCGCTTCCGCGCGCAGCGCACGCGCTGAGCGCCCCTCGAAAAAAGACACCCCACCGATGCTCGACCTCCTCATCACCCACGCCACCCTCCCCGACGGCCGCACCGGCATGTCGGTTGCCGTGCAGGACGGCCGCATCGCCGAAGTCACGCCCGGCCTGGCCGCGCCCGCGCACGAGACGCTCGACGCCCAGGGCCTGCTGCTCGCGCCGCACTTCGTCGACCCGCATTTCCACATGGACGCCACGCTGAGCTACGGCCAGCCGCGCGTCAACCAGAGCGGCACGCTGCTCGAAGGCATCGCGCTGTGGGGCGAGCTCAAGCCGCTGCTCACGGCCGACGCGCTCATCGAACGCGCGCTCGCCTATTGCGACTGGGCCGTGGCCAAGGGCCTGCTGGCGATCCGCTCGCACGTGGACACGAGCGACCCCAGCCTGCTCGCGGTCGATGCGCTGCTCGAGGTGAAGCGCCAGGTGGCGCCCTACATCGACCTGCAGCTGGTCGCCTTTCCGCAGGATGGCGTGCTGCGCTCGCCGGGCGGCGTCGACAACCTCACGCGCGCGCTCGACAAGGGCGTGGACGTGGTCGGCGGCATTCCGCATTTCGAGCGCACCATGGCCGACGGCGCCGCCAGCGTGAAGCTGCTGTGCGAGCTGGCCGCCGAGCGCGGCAAGCTGGTCGACATGCATTGCGACGAGTCGGACGACCCGCTCTCGCGCCACATCGAGACCCTGGCCGCCGAAACGCTGCGCCTGGGCCTGCAGGGCCGCGTGACGGGCTCGCACTGCACATCGATGCACTCGATGGACAACTACTACGTGAGCAAGCTGCTGCCGCTCATCGCCGAGAGCGGCGTGAGCGTGGTGTCGAATCCGCTCATCAACATCACGCTGCAGGGCCGCCACGACAGCTACCCCAAGCGCCGCGGCATGACGCGCGTGCCCGAGCTGCTGGCGGCCGGCGTGAACGTCGCCTTCGGCCACGACTGCGTGATGGACCCGTGGTACGGCATGGGCTCGGGCGACATGCTCGAGGTGGCCCACATGGGCCTGCACGTGGCGCAGATGACCGGCCAGGCCGGCATCCACCAGTGCTTCGAGGCCGTGACCACGCGCGCGGCGCGCGTGATGCACCTGGACGGCTACGGCCTGGAAGCCGGCTGCGACGCCAGCTTCGTGCTGCTGCAGGCGCGCGACCCGGTCGAGGCCATCCGCCTGCGCGCGACGCGGCTCAAGGTGTTCCGCAAGGGCCGGTTGCTGGCCGAGACGCCCGCAGCCACCGCCGCGCTGCACCTGCCGGGGCGCGGCGACCGCACGCGCTGGATGCTCGGCGAGCGCTGATCTGGCTGCGGCTGGACAGGCGCCGCGCCTGCCGCGAACATCCGGGTTCCCCGATGACAAGGACACACCCGACATGAGCGCCCCACCCCTGCTGCGCACGCTGTTCCAGTACCACGCGTGGGCCAACGACGAGCTGCTGGACTGCATGGCCAGCCTCGACCCCGTGCAGCACGCCGACGCCCGGCATGCTGCGATCCGCGTGGTCAATCATGCGCATGTGGTGAACCGGATCTTCGCGGGCCACCTCACGGGCACGCCGCACGGCTTCACCGACGACAACACGCCCGAAACGCCCGCGCTGGCCGACCTGCGCGCCGCCGTGGCCGAGTCCGACCGCTGGTACCTCGCCTACCTGGACACGCTCACGCCGGCGCAGCTGACCGAGCCGCTGCCCTTCGTGTTCACCGACGGTGACAAGGGCCGCATGACGCGCGAAGAAATGCTGGCCCACGTCGTGACGCACAACGGCTACCACCGGGGCGAAGCCGGCCGGCTGCTGGCGCAATGCGCGGTGCGCCCGCCGCGCGACACGCTGGCGGTGCACCTGCACCGCAGCGAACCCGCGCGCCGCGAACGCTCCTAGGTCAGGCTGCGTGGGTGGTCGCGACGGTCATCTCGACCTCGACCGTCGCATTCTTCGGCAGCGCATAGACGCCGACCGCCGTGCGCACATGCACGCCGGCCTCGCCGAACACGCGGTGCAACAGGTCGGACGCGGCATCGGCCACCTCGCTTTGCTGCGTGAAGTCGGCCGTGCATTGCACGAACACGCCCACGCGCAGCACCTTCTCGACCGCATCGAGCGAACCGAGTGCGCGCCGAAGCAGCGCGAGGCTGCGCAGCGCGCAGATCTGGGCGCCTTCGCGCGCGGTGTCGAGCGACACGGCATCGCCCACGCGGCCGGTGACGACCACCGTGGTGCCCACGCGCGGCACCTGGCCGCTGAGGTAGACGGTGCGGCCGTCGCGCACCAACGGCACGTAGTGGCCGCCGGCCAGGATCTCGCCGTCGAAGCTATGGCCCAGCTCGGCGGCGATGAGGTCGGCGATCTGGTCGCGGCTGTGTGGTTCTGTCATCGGATGTCCAGGAAAACGGGCCGCCATTGTCGCCAACCGGTCCGGCGCGAACCGATACAGATCAGGCCCGCCGCAGGCAGAGCAGTTCAGCCCTCGAACGCGAGGAACACCCGCCCGCCCTCGATTTTCACCGGGTAGGTGCGCAGGTCTTCCGTGAGCGGCGCGCACATGGCCTTGCCGCTGCGCACGTCGAAGCGGCCCTGGTGCAGCGGGCATTCGATCTCGTGGCCCTCGAGAAAACCGTCGCACAGCCGCGCATGGCCGTGCGTGCAGATGTTGTCGGTGGCGTGGATGCCGTCGTCGGTGCCGTACAGCGCGATGTCGCGCCCCTGCACCTCGATGCCGACCACGTCGTCGGCGGGAACGTCGTCGACCGCCGCGGCGTCGACCCAGGTCATCGTGCTCATCGTGTGCTCCCTTTGCTCAATCGGGCTTGAGGCCGGCGCGGTCGATCACCGGCTTCCAGCGGCGCAGTTCCTCGTCCATGAACTTCGACAAGCCCTCGGGCGTGCTGCCCACGGGGTCGAAGTACGCGGTCTGCAGGCGCTTGACTGTCTCGGGGTCTTTCAGTGCCGCCGCGATCTCGCGGCTCATGCGCTGCACCACGTCGTTCGGCGTGCCCTTGGGCGCCATGTAGGCGAACCATGGCACGGCCTGGATGTCGGGCAGGCCCGACTCACGCAACGTCGGCAGCTCGGGCAGCAATGCCGAACGCTCGGCCGAGGTGACGGCCAGCGCCTTCAGGCGGCCCGCCTTGGCCTGCGGCATCACCGTGACCGGCGGCAGGCAGGCGTACTGCACGTCGCCCTGCACGATGGCCGTCACAGCCTGGCCCGACGACGCGTACGGGATGTGCACGGCGAACGACTGCGTCTTGGCCTTGATGAGCTCCACGCCCAGGTGCGAGATCGAGCCGTTGCCGGTCGAGGCGAAGTTGAACTTGCCGGGGTTCTTCTTCATCGCGGCCAGCCAACCCTTGACCGAATCGACGCCCATCGAGTTCGAGACCGCGCAGACGTTCGGCGTGGTCGCGGCCAGCGACACGGGCACGAGGTCCTTGAACGGGTCGTACGGCAGGTTCTTGTAGAGGATGGTGTTGTAGACCAGCGGCGCATTCACCGACAGCAGGAAGGTGTAGCCGTCGGGCTGCGCCTTCGAGACGGAATCGGTGCCGCTGTTGCCGCCCGCGCCGGGCTTGTTCTCGACGATCAGCGGCTGGCCGATGCGCGCCGCGAGCTTGTCGTTGACGATGCGCGCCAGGATGTCGGGCGACGAGCCTGCCGCGAAGGGCACCACGATGCGCACGGGGCGCTGCGGCCAGTCCTGCGCGTGGGCGGCCGCGGCCATGGCCACGGCGGTGAGTGCGACGAAGAGGCGTGCGCGCGTCATGGCTGCACCTCCACATCGACCATGCCCAGGTGGTCCTGCTGCTCGCGCGCGATGAAGCCCGCGATGAGCGCGCGGTAGGCGGCCTCGACCACCTCGGGGTAGGCGCCCTCCTTCTCGGCGAGCGCCTTCACCTTGTCGATCACTTCCTGCTGGCGCTGCGGCGCCGACACCTGGAAGGCGTCGCGCTTGAAGCGTGCGGCGTCCTTCACGTAGCGGCCGCGCTCGGCCAGCAGCGCGACGATCTGGCGGTCGAGCCGGTCGATGTTCTCGCGCACTTCAGCGAGGTTGGCGCACAGCGGCACGTAGGCCGGGTCGGTGAAGCGGCGCAACGGGGCACCGTGGGTCTCTGGTTCTTTTTCTGGCATGGCTCGATTTCAGATGGGGTAGATGATGGAGTTCGGGATCATTTCGCTGTCGAACACACAGAGGCGCGACGCGAACTTCAGGCCTTCAGGGGTCTGCACGACCTTGTCGATGTAGCGCCCGACATTGAACACGGTCGACGGCCCATCGAGCTTGGTGCGGAACACCGCGTAGTTGGCCTCGCTGTGGATGGTGCCGTCGTCGTCGACGCGGTGCACCAGCGGCAGGCCCACCACGTGGCGCTGGTAGTACGGGTCGTGGAACAGCGTCTCCTTGATGCCGTAGACGCGGTCTTCGAGCATGCCCCGGCTTTCGAACGAGAGCGTGGCCAGCGGCAGGCCGCGTTCGTGGTTCTCGCGCGGCTGCAGGCGGTAGCTGCACTGCTCGGTGAAGAACGCGGGCCACAGGTCCCAGTCGCCCGAATCGACGGCGTGCGCATACGCCGCATACAGGCGCGACAGGTCGAGGTAGGTGGACGTATCGAGCGTGCTCATGCGGCCTCCATCACTTCACGCCAGTAGCGGTACATGCCGCGGATCAGCGTCTCGGTCACCATGTGCTCGGTGTTCTCCACCTCGCGCCCGCCGAGCTCGGCCAGCGTGCGGTGGTAGGGCTTCTGCTCGAAGCCTTCCTGCGAGAACTCGATCACCTCCCCGTCGTCGGCCGACACGAAGCCGGCCGGCCCGAACAGGTTGGCCTGGCGCAGGCGGCGCTGCGTCATCTCGGGCGTGTCGTCCTCGAAGCCGAAATGCGTCCAGACGAAATCGAAGGCGTCATGGCCCACGGGCTGGATGTGGCGCGTCGACACGCTGTTGACCTGCTGCTGCAGGATCAGGCTGGGAAACAGCGTCATCATCACCGCCGTCGGCCCGCCCCACCAGGGCTCGGGCACGATGTCCAGAAAGCGCGGGTCCTTGAGCTGCATGCTCTCCTTGAAGCTCGACACCTGCGTCACTTGCGCGGCCTTGCCGGCGCTGCCGCGCGTGGAGATCATCGCGGCGTGGCGGCCGCGCGCGTCCATCTTCAGCTCCGACTTGTTGTCGGCGCGCCAGAGCCCGAAGGTCACGAACCAGGTGTGCAGCAGGCCGGGGTGGTACGGGTCCTTGATGTTCTCCTGCATGAGCTTCCAGTTGCCCGGAATGCGCTGGCGGCTGTAGCCCAGGATGGTGAGCTTGCGGCCGTCGAACAGGCGGTCGAAGTAATGAAGGATGTCGGGGCCGAGAAAGTCCTCGAACGATTCGATGTCGTGGTCGAACGACGCGAACACCACGCCGCCGCGCGACGCGACCTTGAGCTTGTTCAGGCCGTGGTCCTCGGTCTTGAAGTCGGCCGGCATGCCACCGTGCACCTTGCCGTCCTGCTTCACGCCACGGCGGAACGGCACGCCTTGCAGGTCACCCTTGAGCGTGTAGTTCCACTGGTGGTAGGGGCAGACGAACTCCTTCTTGTTGCCATGGCGCTCGCGGCAGAACTGCATGCCGCGGTGGGCGCAGACGTTCTCGAACACATGGATGGCACCTTCTTCGTCGCGCGACAGGATGACCGAGCGCTCGCCGATGGTGGTGCGCTTGAAGTCGCCCGGGTTCGGAATCTCGGCTTCGAGGCCGACGTAGCACCAGTGCTTGTCGTAGAAGAAGCGCTGCAGTTCCTTCTTGTGCAGCGCCTCGTCGGTGTAGGCCATGAAGGGAATGCGGCTGGTCTTCTCGCTCTCCCAGTGCAGTTCGATGGGGAAGACGGCTGGCGTGGTCATCGGGTCTCCTTTTCTCTTGTTCGGTTCTTCAGGTGCCTTGCAGGTAGAAGGCATCGGCATGCGTCTGCTCGGGCGCCAGGCCGTGCGCCTGCACCAGGCGGCTCGCGGCCTCCACCATGGGCGGCGAGCCGCACAGGTAGGCGCGCCAGCCGTCGAGCCCCGCCGGCAGGTCGGCGCGGATCGCGTCGGTGATGAGGCCCAGCCGCTGGCCGCCGCGCGCAGGGCCGGCGACCACCACGACGTGCACCTTCAGGCCCGGGTGCTGCGCCTGCAATTCGCGCAGCTCCGGCAGGCCGTACACGTCGGCATCGGAACGCACGCCGAGGTAAAGGTGGATCGGCTGCATGAGCCCCGCCGCGACCGCGCCGCGCACGATCGACAGGATGGGCGCGAGCCCCGTGCCGCCCGCCGCGCAGAGCATCGGCCCGCGGTGCTTGGTGCGCAGGTAGGCGGTGCCCAGCGGGCCGCTCACGCGCACGGTGTCGCCCACGCGCAGCTGTTCGAAGATGTGGGCGGTGACGCGCCCGCCCGGCACGCGGCGCACATGGAATTCGAGCTCCGCGTCGCGGCTCAGCCCGGCCATCGAGTACGGCCGCGCCAGCTCGGGGCCGAACTGCAGCTGGGCGTACTGGCCCGGCGAGAACTCCAGCGGCTTGTTGGGTTTGAGGCGCAGGCGGCGGATGTCGTGCGTGAGCACGTCGATGCCCGTGACCGTGGCCTTGAGCACGCGCGCCGGGTGCACCACCACCTCGTCGGGCTCGGGAATCTCGATGGTGCAGCTTTCGGTCAGCGTGCTCTGGCAGGCCAGCACGTAGCGCTCGCCCTGCCCGTCGGGCCGGATCGCGTCCTGGCCACCGTCGAGCAGCTGGCCCGACACCACCTTGCAGCGGCAGGTGCCGCAGCGCCCCGACATGCAGCTGTACGACACCGGCACCTGGTGCTCGCGCAGCACCTCGAGCAGGTTCGCGCCGGGGCGGACCTCGAGGGTGCGGGCAAGGGGGTGAATGTGCAGGTCCATCGTCGGGCTCTCTTTTTCTCGCGCCGGCGGCGGGGCCGGCTTGTCTCTGGGCACGGATGATGCGCGGCCTCTTCCGATTGACCAATAGAATCTGGTGAATCGGCTGTATCACCAGTATGAATAAAGGTGCGCCATGCAACTCAAGGACATCGACCTCAACCTGCTGCTGGTGTTCGACCGCATGCTGGCCGAGAAGCGCGTGTCGGCCGTGGCCGAGTCGCTGGGCCTGTCGCAGCCCGCCATCAGCAACGCGCTGGCGCGCCTGCGCAAGCTGCTGGGCGACGAGCTTTTTCTGCGCACCGCCCGCGGCATGGAGCCCACGCCCTTCGCGCTGCAGCTGGCAGAGCCGGTGGCCTACGCCATGGGTGCGCTGCACACGGCGCTCAACCAGCAGGTGGTGTTCGACCCGGCCACGAGCACGCGCAGCTTCACGCTCGCCATGACCGACATCGGCGAGATCTACTTCACGCCGCGCCTCATGGAAACGCTCTCGGCCGCCGCGCCGGGCGTGACCATCAGCACGCTGCGCAACAACACCGCGACCCACCTGCGCGACGACCTGGAGGCCGGCCATGTCGACATCGCCATCGGCCTGCTGCCGCAGCTCAAGTCGGGCGTGTTCCAGCGCCGGCTGTTCCTGCAGCGCTATGTGTGCCTGTTCGCGGGCACGCACCCGCTGGCGCGCAAGCGCAGCGTGTCACTGAAGGACTTCAGCGCCGCCGACCACGTGCAGGTGCAGGCCGCCGGCACGGGCCACGGCAAGGCCGACGACGTGATGGCGGCGCAAGGCATCCAGCGCCGCATCCGGCTCAAGGTGCCGCACTTCGTGGCCATCGGCCACATCCTGCAGTCGAGCGAGATGATCGCGACCGTGCCCGAGCGGCTGGCGCGCAGCATCGCCGAGCCCTTCGGCCTGGTGTGGCGACCGCACCCGGTGGCGCTGCCGCAGATCGCGATCAACCTGTTCTGGCACGCGAAGGTGCACCGCGACCCGGGCAACCAATGGCTGCGCGGGCTGCTGTTCGACACGTTTGCGGATCAGGACGGCGCCTAGGCGGCCACCTCGGCGGGCCAACGGCCCAGCACCTCGTGCACGCCCTCGCCCACGTGGCTGTCGATGAGCACCAGCGAATGGGCGGCCCACCGTGCGGGCGCTTCGAGCGCGTGCTTTTCGAGCTTGCGCCGCGCATAGGCGACGGTCATGTGCGGCGTGAACGCGCGCGAGGGCTTCAGGCCGACATCGGCCAGCGCCTCGCCCAGGCGCTGCCTGAACGCGCGCAACGCCGCAACGTTGGCCTCGTCGTCGGCGCACAGCACCAGCGCGCCCTTGGCGTAGCTCATGGACTTTTCGAAAACGACATCGAGCGCCGGCACGGACACCGCGGCGGCCGCGGTCGATGCCTGGGCCACCTTGTCTGCGGGCACCTGGTCGTGGTTGCCGAGGTCGAACAGCGTGACGTGCAGGCGCTGCGCCTCGACCACCGTGCCCTTCAGGGCGTGTTGGGAGTTCATGCGCGCGCCAAGCGCGGCGATGGTTTCGGCGTCTTGCGGGGTGGGAAGCAGTGCGAAGAAAAGCGAGTGCGGCAGCGGCGCCTTGCGAGGGGCCTGGGTGCCGCGAGGCCGCGGCAGGGGCCGCGGCGGGGGATCGATTCCGGGAAGAAGAAGCTGAGCTGACATGTGTCGATCATCGCCCATGGCAAGGGCCCTTCATGAGGCCTTCAGCAAACGCGAAGCTCGTCTTCAGCTTGGTTTTTGAGAATCGTCGGACGGTGGCGGCAAGGCGAACAACGACACGCCGCCCATCCACGCATTCATTCAATCAATCGATCAACCAACAGGATTTCATCTTGACGAAAACGCAAGCCCGCCTCGCACTCGCAGCTCTTTGGCTCGGCACCGCCTCCGTCGGCGCCTTCGCCGCCGGTCTCGACAAGGACACCGGGCTGTATGTCGGCGGCGCCATCGGCCGCTCCAGCTACAGCCTGTCGTCCTCGAAAAACGCCCCTGTGCCCGTGCCATGGGGCGGCAAGAAGGCCGACAAGAGCGGCACGTCGTACAAGCTGTATGGCGGCTACCGCCTGACCGAGCACTTCGGCGTGGAAGCCGGCTACGCCCGCCTCGGCAGCGTGAGCCAGTGGAGCTCGGCCTACGGCGGCTCCCGGCTGCAGACCGGCACCGGCCAGGTCTTCTACGCCGCCGCCACCGCCCGCATGCCGCTGGGCGACGCCTTCGCCCTCAACGGCCGCCTCGGCGTGGCACGCGGACGCATCTCCGGCGACAACAAGTGGGCCCCGGCCAACCAGCGCATTTCGGGCAGCGGCACGGGCCTGATGGTGGGTGTCGGCGCCGAGTACCGCATGACGCAGAACCTCGCGATCACGGCCGACTACGACTACTTCGGCAAGCTGTCGAAGCAGGCCAAGGGTGGGATGTTCACGGTGGGCTTGAAGGCGAACTTCTGATTTCCAGAGGTCTACCGAAGCAAACAGAAAAGCGCCGTGCGGCGCTTTTCTGCTTCAGGAGTCAGCAGCGTCATGAGGCCGCCGATTTCGATCGAATGACAAGTTGAGTGCCATCATCAGGAATAGTCACTCGAGGCGCATCCACTCGGACTCTTGTTCCCTTGATCTCTTTCACTGCCAATAGCCACCGGCCACTCCACCTCAGTTGCACTTCCGCACGAATCAGATTCAAGACCTCATCGCATGGCAGCACATCACTTCCGCCCGAGGGAACGACCTTGGGTTGAATCGCTGCAACCACGCGCAAGCAAGTTTCTTTCGAGACACTGAGGGTTGAAACGCCTGGCAAACGCAAGCCGACCCTTTCTGCGATCACAGTGCCGATGTATGCAGGTCCGCCGAGTGCAAGGAAGACTGCAGCGGTCGCCAAAAGACAACCGCCCCAAACGACTACCGCGTTGACGCGCGCATTGGCATTCGCTGCGAAGGTGTTCGCCAGCATCAAGGCAACAAGTAGCACAGGAAAGGCGACGAAGCGCCAGTCGATCCAACTGTCGGGCGGGTTCCTGAAGACGCCAGTGGTGTCGATCGCCAAGTACGCGCCCATGGGCAGGAAAGAGGCTCCGAGAAAAATTGCGGCGGCCGCCATGAAGAAATCCAACGGAGATCGTCTCGGCTTCTCTCGAAACAGCCGATAGATGGTGCCTGCTGCCGCCACTCCACCCGCGACGGCAACGAGTCCCCACCAATCAAATGTACGAAACACCCATGCGGCCAGACACAAGGTGGACGCCCACTGTCCGATAAAAATCGTCAACCGACTGAGCCTCTTTACTTCGTAGGCCGCGATGACAGCCGCAGTTCCGAACAGCACGATGGTCATGCATGACCAGATGAGAAAGAGCCACAGAGCTGCAATGGACCCCAATGCCATGATGCCCATCAGGTCCGGCGGAACGTAGTCGATCGAAACGAAATAGCCATAGAGAGCTCCGCAGCCGACGAGGAACGCAATGAATCCGACCGTCTTCCATGGATAGCCGTCCGCAATCGTTCGCAAGACCGTCAGGCTCCGCCCAGGGACGCTCGCCGTCTCGCTCTGACGGCCCATTGCAGCAGGCAGAGCAGTAGTTGCAGATGCCTGGCTATTTCTTCGTTTCATTGACTCCCCTCCGGCAAATCTCACGCCGTCCGCCCTCAAGCCTGCATCGGGACAAAGAAAAGGCGCCTCACGGCGCCTTTGGTAGTTCGGGACATCACTCCCACTCAATCGTCGCCGGCGGCTTGCTCGACACGTCGTAGGTCACGCGGTTGATGCCGCGCACCTCGTTGATGATGCGGCCCGACACCTTCTTGAGCAGCGCGTACGGCAGCTCGGCCCAGTCGGCGGTCATGAAGTCGCTGGTCTGCACGGCGCGCAGCGCGACGACGTAGTCGTAGGTGCGGCCATCGCCCATCACGCCCACGCTCTTCACCGGCAGGAACACGGTGAAGGCCTGGCTCGTGAGGTCGTACCAGGTCTTGCCTGATTCGTCGGTGAAGTTGCGCAGCTCTTCGATGAAGATCGCGTCGGCGCGGCGCAGCAGGTCGGCGTATTCCTTCTTCACTTCGCCCAGGATGCGCACGCCCAGGCCCGGGCCGGGGAACGGATGGCGGTACACCATCTCGGGCGGCAGGCCCAGGGCCACGCCGAGTTCGCGCACTTCGTCCTTGAACAGGTCGCGCAGCGGTTCGAGCAGCTTCAGGCCCAGCTGTTCGGGCAGGCCGCCCACGTTGTGGTGGCTCTTGATGGTGACGGCCTTTTTGCTCTTGGCACCGCCCGACTCGATGACGTCGGGGTAGATCGTGCCTTGGGCCAGGAAGGTCGCGCCCTTGTGGCCGCCGTCGCCGGCCTTGAGCTTGGCGGCCTCCTGCTTGAACACGGTGACGAACTCGCCGCCGATGATCTTGCGCTTGGCTTCGGGGTCGCTCACGCCCGCGAGCTTGCCCAGGAACAGGTCGCTGGCATCGACGCGGATGACCTTCGCGTGCAGCTTGCCTTCGAACATCTCCATGACCATGTCGCCTTCGTTCAGGCGAAGCAGGCCGTGGTCGACGAACACGCAGGTCAGCTGATCGCCAATGGCGCGGTGGATGAGCGCGGCGGCCACGCTCGAGTCGACACCGCCCGAGAGGCCAAGGATGACTTCTTCATCGCCCACCTGCTCGCGGATCTTCTGCACGGCTTCAGCGATGTGGTCGCGCATGACCCAGTCGGGCTTGGCTTCGCAGATGCCGAGCACGAAGCGCTCGATGATGGCCTTGCCCTGCACGGTGTGCGTGACTTCAGGATGGAACTGCAGCGCGTAGTAGCGGCGCGCCTCGTCGGCCATGCCGGCGATGGGGCAGCTGTCGGTGCTGGCCATGAGCTTGAAGCCGGGCGGCAGCTCGGTGACCTTGTCGCCATGGCTCATCCACACGTTGAGCATGCCGTGACCTTCGGGCGTGGTGAAGTCGGCGATGTCCTTCAGCAGTGCGGTGTGACCATGGGCGCGCACGGCCGCGAACCCGAACTCGCGCTTGTGGCCGCCTTCGACCTTGCCGCCGAGCTGGTGCGCCATGGTCTGCATGCCGTAGCAGATGCCGAGCACCGGAATGCCGAGGTCGAACACAGCCTGCGGGCACTTGTCGGTGGTTTCTTCGTACACGCTGGCATGGCTGCCCGAGAGGATCACGCCCTTGAGGTGGCCGTCGGCCGCGTATTCGCGCACCCATTCGTCGGTGACGTCGCAGGGATGCACTTCGCTGAGCACATGCGCTTCGCGCACGCGGCGTGCGATGAGCTGGGTGACTTGCGAGCCGAAGTCGAGGATGAGGATCTTGTCGTGTTGCATGGCGAAAGGACTCAGAGCGTTGAAATGTCGAACAGCTTGACGCCCGCGTGCGGCGCCGCCTGGATGAGGTGCTCGTCGAAGGTGGCGAGCGGAAGGTTGAGCGATTTGGCGAGCCAGAGGTAGCCCGCATCGTAGAGCGAGACGCCCGCGTCGATGGCCACGGCGAGCACGGCCTTGTGCTGGGCCGGCGCGAGGTCGTGTAGCTCCACGCGGTGGCGGATGGCGTCGAGCACGCTCCACAGGCCCTCGACGGCCGATGCCGGGATGCGGCCGCTGCGCACGCCGTTGGCAAGGATGTTGGCGCACTCCCATTGCCAGGCGTTGGGCGCCTGCGGCTCGACCTCGTCGCGGCGGATGGCGGCGTAGAGCCTGCGGGTGTGTTCGCTGGCCTGGTCGGGCAGCAGCCAGGCGGCGGTGACCGAGGCGTCCATGACGAAAGCGGTCATGGCTGGCGTCCCTGGTCCAGGAGCTCGCGGGTCGTGGGGCCGGGCTGGATGGTGGCGTGCAGCGCGTCGATCTGCCCGAGCTCGCGGGCGATCTGCTCGTCGGTGATGACGGGCTTGCGACGCACCGGCAGCATGCGCACGACTTCCTTGCCGTGGCGGGTGATGCGAACCTCCTCGCCCTTTTCGACCAGGTCGATCAGGGCCGAGAAGTTGTTCTTGGCTTCAGCGATGCCGATGGATTGCATTTGGGCCAGAAGATTGAAATCTGGCCCAAATTCTAATCCCAGTCTGGCCTGATTTTCAAGGTCTGGCCAGATTGGGCTTACTCAGCCCTGTAGTTCGGGGCTTCCTTCGTGATCTGCACGTCGTGGACGTGGCTCTCACGGATGCCGGCCGTGGTGATCTCGACGAACTCGGCCTTGTTCTGCATGTCCTCGATGGTCGCGCAGCCGCAGTAGCCCATGCTGGCGCGCACGCCGCCGGCCATCTGGTAGACGATGGAGACGATCGAGCCCTTATAGGGCACGCGGCCTTCGATGCCTTCAGGCACGAGCTTGTCGGTGTTGGGGTTGCCGGTGGTCGATTCCTGGAAGTACCGGTCGGCACTGCCCTGCTGCATCGCGCCGATGGAGCCCATGCCGCGGTAGCTCTTGTAGCTGCGGCCCTGGTACAGCACGATTTCGCCCGGCGCCTCTTCGGTACCGGCGAACATGCTGCCCATCATCACGGTGCTGGCGCCGGCCGCGATGGCCTTGGCGATGTCGCCCGAGTAGCGCACGCCGCCGTCGGAGATCAGCGGAATGCCCGTGCCCTGCAGCGCGGTGGCGACGCTGTCGACCGCCATGATCTGCGGCACGCCCACGCCGGCCACGATGCGGGTGGTGCAGATGGAGCCGGGGCCGATGCCGACCTTGACCGCGTCGGCGCCGGCGTCGGCCAGCGCACGCGCGGCGTCGCCGGTGGCGATGTTGCCGCCGATGACGTCGACCTGCGGGTAGTTCTTCTTGACCCAGCGCACGCGCTCGATCACGCCGGCGCTGTGGCCGTGGGCGGTGTCGACCACGATGGCGTCGACGCCGGCCTTCACCAGGGCTTCGACGCGCTCTTCGGTGCCGTCACCCACGCCGACCGCCGCGCCCACGCGCAGGCGGCCGTTGGCGTCGCGTGCGGCATTGGGGAAGCTGGTCTGCTTGGTGATGTCCTTGACGGTGATGAGGCCCTTGAGCTCCCAGTCGCCGTTGATGACCAGCAGGCGCTCGAGCTTGTGCTTGTTCAGCAGCGCCTTGGCCTCGGCCAGCGTGGTGCCGTCGGGCACGGTGATGAGCCGGTCGCGCTGCGTCATGATTTCGCTGACGGGCACGTCGTAGCGGTTCTCGAAGCGCAGGTCGCGCCCCGTGACGATGCCGACGACCTTGCCGCCGTCGATCACCGGGAAGCCCGAGATGCCGAGCTGGTCGGACAGTGCCATCACCTGGCGCACGGAGTGCGTCGGCGTGATCACCACCGGGTCGCGCAAAACACCGGACTCGTAGCGCTTGACGCGGGCCACTTCGGCGGCCTGCTGCTGCGCGGTGAGGTTCTTGTGCACGATGCCGATGCCACCCTCCTGCGCGATGGCGATCGCGAGGCGGGCTTCGGTCACGGTGTCCATGGCCGCCGAGACGAGCGGCAGGTTCAGCGTGATGTTGCGGGAGAACTTGGTGGCGAGAGACGTGTCCTTGGGCAGGACTTGGGAGAATGCTGGCACCAACAACACGTCGTCGAAGGTGAGCGCTTTGCCGAGAAGGCGCATGGGTGAGGCTCCAAAAGACGGATTGTAACGAGGCCCTCGCCCGCTTCGCCGGCGCGGGTTCTTTTTGACCGTTGCAAAACCGCCTATTCCGGATGTTGCAAAAAGTAAGGCCCGGCTAAACTCCGCGCATGAATCTCCTGCATTGGCTGGTACTGGGTTGCGCGTGCGCGCTGCCGCTCTCGGCGAGCGCGCAATGGCAATGGGTCGACAACAGCGGCAAGAAGGTCTTCAGCGACCAGCCGCCGCCCACCGACATCCCCGAAAAGAACATCCTGCGCCGCGCCGGCCCCTCGCCGTCGGCCCGTGCGCCCGCCCCGGCCACGCCGGCCGCCGAGGGAAGCAGCGACACGGCCGCAGCCCCCAAGCCCGCGCCGCCGCCCAAGCCCACGGGCGTGGACAAGGAACTCGAGGAAAAGACCAAGAAGGCCGAGGCCGAACAGAAGGCCAAGGAAGCGGCTGAAGCGGCAAAGATCGCCAAGGCCAAGGCCGAGAGCTGCGCCCGCGCACGGGAAGGCAAAGCCACGATCGACAGTGGCATCCGCCTCGCCAAGGTCAACGCCAAGGGCGAGCGCGAAATCATGGACGACGCTGCGCGCGCTGCCGAGCAGAAGCGGGTTCAGTCGGTCATCGACAGCGACTGCAAGTAAGCCCGCGACGGCCGCTCAGTAGCCGTCCTTGCCGCCCTTGCGCTTGTTCGCGAACAGGCCCGTGCCGCGCGCCCCCTGGCGCTGGAAGCGTTCACGGCGCGCCACCTTCGGATCGACCGTGAGCGGACGGCACAGCTCGATGCGGTCGCCGTCCTTCAACGGCTGCTCCCACGCCACCGCCCGGCCCCAGATGCCCGGCGTCATGGCATGCCGCCAGTCCAGGTCGGGAAAGCGCTGCATGAGATCGCTGGCCTTCACCGCCTCGGCCACCGCGGTGCCGGGCGCGAGTTGCAGGACCTGCTCGAACACCTCGCGCGCCGCCGGCGAACAGCTCAGCGTGACTTCGATGTGGCGATCGGCCATCAGCCTTCGCCGTAGACCTGTTCGGCGCGCTTGACGAAGGCCTCGACCAAGCTCGATGCGATGGTGTCGAACACCGGCCCCACCAGGGCCTGCAGCGCGAAGTTGCTGAAGCCGTAGCTCATCTGCAGCTCGACGCGGCAGGCGCGTTCACCCTGCTCGCCCACGGGGTGAAATTTCCAGGTGCCGTCGAGGTTGGAGAACGGCCCGTCGACCAGCTTCAGCTGCACCTCGCGGCCTGCGATGTGCGTGTTGCGGGTGGTGAAACTCTGGTGCAGCCCGGCGAAGGCCAGGCCGACTTCGGCGGTCATGCCGCCTTCGTCCTGCTCGATGACGCGCGACTTGTCGCACCAGGGCAGGAACTGCGGGTACTTCGCCACATCGGTGACGAGCGCGTACATTTCTTCGGCGCTGTACCAGATGAGGACGGACTTGTGGACTGTTTTCATAGAATCGGCACAGCGTGCGCGACGGATTGTATTGAAGCCATGCGCCCCCAACTTCTCGAGCCATGGCCACCAAGAAACAAGACACCTCCTCCCGCATCGCCGACAACAAGAAGGCCGCCTACAACTATTTCTTCGAAGAACGCTTCGAGGCCGGCATGGTCCTCGAGGGCTGGGAAGTCAAGTCGCTGCGCGAAGGCAAGGTGCAGCTGACCGACGGCTACGTGGTGATCCGCGACGGCGAGCTGTTCGTGGTCGGCTGCCAGATCAACCCGCTCAAGAGCGCCTCGACGCACGTCAATCCTGATTCGGTCCGCACCAAGAAGTTGCTGCTGCACAAGGAAGAGATCAAGCGCCTCGTCGGCAAGGTCGAACAAAAGGGCTACACGCTGGTGCCGCTGAACCTGCACTGGAAGGCCGGCAAGGTGAAGTGCGAGATCGCGCTCGCCAAGGGCAAGGCCGAGCACGACAAGCGCGACACCATCAAGGACCGCGAAGGCAAGCGCGAAGTCGAGCGCGCGATGAAGAGCCGCAACCGCTGATTTTTTCTTTTTTGGGCGGCATGGAATAAAACGCGCTCTGCGGGCGTTTGTGCGGTGTCATCGATCCTCGATGCCATCAACCCAGGAGTCTTTCCATGTCGCCTATCCGCATGTCCTCCGTCGGCATCGCCGCCGCACTGCTCGGCAGCCTGCTCGCCCTCCCCGCGTTCGCCCAGCCCAAGGCCGCCGATGGCGCGCTGGTCGGTGCGAACGGCATGACGCTCTACACCTTCGACAAGGACACGGCCGGCAGCGGCAAGTCGGCCTGCAACGGCGGCTGTGCCACCAACTGGCCGCCCTTCATGGCAGCCGACAGCGACAAGCCGAGCGGCGACTTCACCATCGTCACGCGCGACGACGGCAAGAAGCAATGGGCCGCCAAGGGCTGGCCGCTGTACTACTGGGTGAAGGACACCAAGCCGGGCGACAAGACCGGCGACGGCGTCAACGGCACCTGGAAAACCGCCAAGCCCTGAGACGGACAGGCTCCCGGCCTACCCATGGACGCCCGCCTGCTGGTCGAGCACATCCCGAGCCTGCGCCGCTATGCGCGTGCGCTCACGGGCAATGCCTGGGCGGCCGACGACCTGGTGCAGGACACGCTCGAGCGCGCTTGCGGCAAGTGGCGGCTCTGGGTGGTGGGCACCGACCTGCGCGCCTGGCTCTTCACGGTCATGCACAACCTCTTCGCCAGCCAGGTGCGACGCCGGCCGCCACCGCATGCGGTCGTGCCGCTGGAGGATGTGGCGCCCGAGCAGCTTCAAGGCGGCACCGATCCGGGCCTCGGCCTCGACCTGCAGCGCTGCCTGATGCTGCTGCCCGAAGAGCAACGCGCCGTGCTGCTGCTGGTGACGCTCGAAGACCTGTCCTACGCCGAGGTGGCGAAGGTGCTCGGCATTCCGATCGGCACCGTGATGTCGCGCCTCTCGCGCGCCCGCCTTCGTCTGCAGGAACTGATGGACGGCGCCACCGCGCCCAGCCGCCCCGGCCTGCGCCGCCTCAAGTGATTTGAAGCACCCCGCTATGAACCGCCCCACCCTGCCCCCCACCGACGACGAGCTGCACGCCTGGGTCGACGGCCAATTGCCGCCCGAACGTCGCGAGGCGGTCGAGGATGCGCTGGCGCGCGATCCGGCCGTGGCGGCCCGCGTGGCGGCCTGGCATGCCCAGCGCGACGCGTTGCGCCGCCTCCACGGCGGCCTGCTCGACGAACCCGTGCCTGCGCCGCTGATGGGCGTGCTCGAGCGGCGCCGTGCCGAGGCCGGTCGCTCGGCCCCCTGGCTGCGCTGGGGCGGCATGGCCGCCGGCCTGCTGATCGCCTTCGCGGCCGGCTGGCTCGGCAATGCCCAGTGGTCGGGCGCGCCGCACGCGGCCGGTGCCTCCTTGGCGCGCGCACCGGCCGTGCGCGAGTTCGTGCGCGACGCCTCGGTGGCCCACGTCGTCTACACCCCTGAGAAACGGCACCCCGTCGAAGTGGCCGCCGCCGAACAGCAGCACCTCGTGCAGTGGCTGTCCAAGCGCCTCGACCACCCGCTCAAGGTGCCCGACCTGTCCTCCCTGGGCTACACGCTGGTCGGCGGACGCCTGCTGCCCGGCGAAACCGGGGCACGCGCGCAGTTCATGTTCGAGGATGCGGCGGGCGAGCGCATCACGCTGTACATCGGCACGCTCGACGCGGAGGCTGCGGATGCCGCTGCCGCGCGCGAAACCGCCTTCCGTTTTGCCTCGGACGGCGCCGTGCCGAGCTTCTACTGGGTCGACCGGGGTTTCGGCTACGCCGTGGCCGGTCGCCTGCCGCGCGATGCGCTACTGAGACTCGCGACCCTGGCCTACCGCGAGTTATCGTAGCGACGGCATAAACTGCCGGTTCGCGCATTCACCTGGCTTGTTTTCGCGATTGATTTTTCAACTGAAGGAGAAACTGCATGAAATTGCTCAGCGCCTCGATCCTCGCAGCGGCACTGCTCGCCGGCTGCGGCGGCATGTCCACCAAGACCGCTGGAGCGCCCGACACGCCCACCCGCACCGCCGACGGCGTGCTGGTCGGCCCGAACGGCATGACGCTCTACACCTTCGCCCGCGACACCGCGAATGCCGGTACCTCCGCCTGCAACGGCCAATGCGCCACCAACTGGCCGCCGCTCGCCGTGGCCGACGCCGCCAAGCCCATGGGCGGCTACACCATCATCGTGCGTGAAGACGGCAAGAAGCAGTGGGCCTACAAGGGCTGGCCGCTGTACTACTGGGCCAAGGACACCAAGGCCGGCGACAAGACCGGTGACGGCGTGGCCAACGGTGCCTGGAAGGTTGCCCGTCCCTGATGCCGCTGATGTGATGGCGTCGGCCTGACCGGCGCCGCCACCCACGAAAGCCTCGGCATCCGCCGGGGCTTTTTTCATGGTGCACGGCAGAATGGCCCGATGACTTTTGCCGACACCCACCCGGATGCCTTCCACGCGCTTGTGTCCCACGGCCTCATCACCGACGCGCAGCACGATGCCGCGCTCGCGCATCCCGAGGCCCCCGCCCTGCCACCGATCCCCGGCCCCGCGCATGCGCTGGCCTGGATGCGCCTCAAGAACCTGATCGCCGAGGAAGAACTGGATGCGGCTGTGGAACGCCTCGAAGCCGCCTCGCCGGCCGTCGCGGCGTTCACCGAAGCGGAAGACATCGCCTACGACGCGGACGACCTGCTGGACCTCGGCAAGACCGGCATCACGCACGAGGCCGTGATCGCGCTGTTCAACGAAGGGCTGATCGACACCGAGACCCGCGACCTGGCGCTGCGCGCCGCGCCCCTGACCGGCGCGCCCACCGCCCTGGGCCCCACGCTGGGCTGGCTGGTGACCGACGGCCTGCTCGACACGGAACCGTTCGAAGCGCTGCGCGCCCGTGTTGCCGCCGAGCCGGCCTTCGCGACGGCAGCCGACCACCGACGCATCCTCGACGAAGCCCAGGCGATCGTCGCCGCCGACGAGCAGGAGACCGCCGACATGCTCAAAGAGTTCGCGCGCAGCCAGCAAGCCAGCTGGCGCAACTTCGGAATGATCGTGGTGGCCGTCGTGATCGTGATCGGCTGGTACCTCTTCGGCCGTTGAGGGCGGCGAAAGGTCAGTGCGCGCCCGGCAGCGCGCTGTCCGCCAGCGTGGTGCGACGCCCGCGCAGCGCGAGCAGCTCGTTGAATACCAGCGCGCCGATCACGAGCACGCCGCCCGTCAGCACGCTGGCCGCGGGCGTCTCGCCGGCGCCGAGCCAGGCCAGCGCGATGCCGAAGATCACCTCGAGCAGCGCCAGCAATGCCACCTCGGGCGCCTTGAGCACCTGCGCGCACAGCACCGAGAGCACACAGGGAATCGCCAGCTGAAAGACGCCCAGGAAGGCCAGCAGTCCCAGGTCATGCAGGCCGGCACGGAACGGCCAGGCCAGCGGCAAGGTGACGAGTGCGGAGAGGGTCGCGCCGATCAGCACCGCGGGCACGAGGTCGACCTCCTGCCCCTTGGCGTGCGCATGCTGCACCACGGTCCATTGCGTCGCGCCCGCCAGCGGCACGCACAGCGCCACCAGCGTGCCGACGAGCGACCCGCCGCCACCGCCCAGCAGTTGCGTGCCGTACATCCAGCCGATGCCCAGCCCGGCAACCACGATGGCCACCCAGGTGCGTGCGGGCAACTTGTGCCCGATGAAGAGGCGCGCGGCCAGTGCGGTGAACAGCGGCCCGAGCGACATCGTGACCAGCACGCTCGCGGTGGAGGTGAGCGTCAGCGCCACCATGAAGGCCGTGAACATCACGGCCCAGCAGACGCCCGAGATCCACAGCGAGCGCCCGCCGCGGCGCAGCTGCGAGAACACCGCCCGCCCCCGCCAAAGCGGCAAGATCACCAGCAGCGCCAGCATCGTGAAGAGGCTGCGCCAGAAGGTGATCTCGAAACTGTGCGCCTGCGCCAGGTGCCGCGTGACGACGCCCGCCGTGCCCCACATGAGGGTCACGACGACCATCAGCCCGACAGCGGCGCCGTGCGTCAGGCGCATGGCCGATCGAAGGCGATCAGCCGTTCGACGTGTCGCGGCCGGCGCGCTTGCGGTCGCTTTCCTTCAGGAAACGCTTGCGCAGGCGAACGCTCTTGGGCGTGATTTCGACCAGCTCGTCGTCCTCGATGAACTCGACGCCGTATTCCAGCGTGAGGTCGATCGGGGGCGTGATCTTGATCGCGTCTTCCTTGCCGCTCACGCGGAAGTTGGTCAGCTGCTTGGTTCGCGTGGCATTCACGACCAGGTCGTTGTCGCGGCTGTGGATGCCGACGATCATGCCTTCGTACACCGGATCGTTCGCCTTCACGAACATGCGGCCGCGGTCGTCCAGCTTGCCCAGCGCGTAGGTGAAGATTTCACCGTCGTCCATCGAGATCAGCACGCCATTCTTGCGGCTGCCGATCTCGCCCTTGTGGGCTTCGTAGCTGTCGAAGATGTTGCTGATGAGGCCCGAGCCGCGCGTCAGGTTCAGGAATTCGTTCGTGAAGCCGATCAGGCCACGCGCCGGAATGCGGTACTCCAGGCGCACGCGGCCACGGCCGTCCGGTTCCATGTTGACCAGCTCGCCCTTGCGTTCGCCCAGTGCCTGCATCACGCCACCCTGGTGGGTTTCCTCGATGTCGGCCGTGACCAATTCGATGGGCTCGTGCTTTTCGCCGTTCACGGTGCGGAACACCACGCGCGGCTTCGACACGGCCATCTCATAGCCTTCGCGGCGCATGTTTTCCAGCAGGATGGTCAGGTGCAGTTCGCCGCGGCCCATGACTTCGAAGATGCCTTCTTCGTCGGTCTCGCTCACGCGCAGTGCCACGTTGTGCTGCAGTTCCTTTTGCAGGCGGTCCCAGATCTGACGGCTGGTCACGAACTTGCCTTCGCGGCCGGCCAGCGGGCTGGTGTTCACGCAGAAGTTCATGGTCAGGGTCGGCTCGTCGACCTTGAGCATGGGCAGCGGCGCAGGCTTGTCCTTGTCGGTCACGGTGACGCCGATGCCGATGTCGGCAATGCCGTTGATCAGCACGATTTCGCCGGGGCCGGCTTCCGTCGATTGCACGCGGTCCAGGCCCTGGAAGGTCAGCACCTGGTTGACGCGGCCCTTGACGGTCTTGCCGTCCGGACCTTCCATGACCAGCACGTCGGTCATGGGCTTGAGCGTGCCCTGGCTGATGCGGCCAACGCCGATGCGGCCCACGAAGGTCGAGAAGTCGAGGGCGGAAATCTGCAGCTGCAGCGGCGCGTTCGGATCACCCTTTTGCGACGGCACGTGCTTCAGGATGGTGTTGAACAGGGCCGACATGTCGGGGCCCCACTGCTCACCGGCTGCGCCTTCTTCGAGCGACGACCAGCCGTTGATGCCCGAGGCGTACACCACGGGAAAGTCGAGCTGTTCGTCGGTCGCGCCGAGCTTGTCGAACAGGTCGAAGGCGGCATTGACCACCTTGTCGGGGTTCGCGCCGGGCTTGTCGACCTTGTTCACGACCAGGATCGGCTTCAGGCCCAGGGCCAGCGCCTTCTTGGTCACGAAGCGCGTCTGGGGCATCGGGCCTTCCTGCGCGTCGATCAGCAGCACCACGCCGTCGACCATCGACAGTGCGCGTTCCACTTCACCGCCGAAGTCCGCGTGGCCCGGGGTGTCGACGATGTTGATGTGCGTGCCTTCCCAGGTCACGGCGCAGTTCTTGGCCAGGATCGTGATGCCACGTTCCTTTTCGATCGCGTTGTTGTCCATCACCGTGTCGACGACCTTCTCGTGCTCGGCGAAGGTGCCCGACTGGCGCAGCAGCTGGTCGACCATGGTGGTCTTGCCATGGTCCACGTGGGCAATGATGGCGATATTGCGGATTTGCTTGGTACTCATGGTGTCGCTTCGGTCTGTGGTGCGTTCAAAAGAATTTGCTGAATTTCGATGGGGTTCAGCAAGCGCCCCGGGATCAGTTCGCCGGCGCTCACGTGGGCGGTGCCCAGGAACGCCTGCGGGTCGGTGCCGAACACGGCCACCGCCTCGGCATCGGCCCAGCCGCCACGGCGGCGCAGGCCCGAGAGAAAACGTGCGGCATCTTCGGCGGCGAGCGTGACGCGGCTGTGGCCGTCGACCAGCGCTTCGGGAGGCAACAGGCGTGCCAGGCGCTCGTCTTCGGTCATGGCTTCGAGCGCTTCGATGGTGACGCACTGCGCCTGCCCGAAGCCGCCCGTGGCCGTGCGGCGCAGCGAGGTCAGGTGCGCGCCGCAACCCAGGGCTTCGCCGATGTCCTCGCCCAGGGTGCGGATGTAGGTGCCCTTGCTCACGCTCGCCACGATGCGAATGCTGGTGTCATCCAGCCGGGTCAGCGTGAGCTGGTGAATGACGACGTCGCGCGGCGCGCGCTCGATCTCGATGCCTTCGCGTGCGTACTCGTACAGCGCCTTGCCGTCTTTCTTGAGTGCGCTGTGCATCGGCGGCACCTGGCGGATCGGGCCGGTGAATCGGGCCTGGACGCGGGCCAGGTCTTCTGGCGACACCTGCACCGGCCGCTCGGCGATCACCTCGCCCTCGGCGTCACCCGTGGCGGTCTTGACGCCCAGGCGCGCGACCGCCTCGTAGGTCTTGTCGGCGTCCAGGTGCAGTTGGCTGAATTTGGTGGCGGCGCCGAAACACAGCGGCAGCACGCCTGTGGCGAGCGGATCGAGCGTGCCGGTGTGGCCCGCTTTTTCGGCGCGCAGCAACCACTTGGCCTTTTGCAAGGCCTGGTTGCTGGAAAACCCCAGCGGCTTGTCGAGCAGCAACACCCCATGCACAGGGCGCCGCTGCACCCGTGTGCGTGGCGCGTTCATCGCTAGTCGTCTTTCGAGCGCGAAGCAACGGCCTGTGCGATGAGCGCATTCATGTCGGCCGCACGCTCGGTGGTGCGGTCGAACAGGAAGTGCAGCGTCGGCACGGTGTGGATGTGCAGGCGCTTGAACAGGCCGTTGCGCAGGAAGCCCGCGGCCTGATTCAACGCTTCGGTGGTCTCGGCCACGTCGCCCGTGAGCAGGCTGAAGAAGACCTTCGCATGCGCATAGTCGGGCGTGACCTCGACCGCCTGGATCGTGACCATGCCCACGCGCGGGTCCTTCAACTCGCGCGCGATCAGCTCCGTCAGATCGCGCTGGATCTGGTCGGCGACCTTGAACGCGCGGTTGGGTGCGGCTGCTTTTCTTTTCGGCATGGCCTCTTTCGCGTCGAACGCTTACAGCGTCCGGGCGATTTCCTTGATCTCGAAGAATTCGAGCTGATCGCCTTCCTTGATGTCGTTGTAGTTCTTGAGCTTGATACCGCACTCAAAACCTTCGCGGACTTCGCGGACATCGTCCTTCATGCGCTTGATCGAGTCGACTTCGCCGGTGTAGATCACCACGTTGTCGCGCAGCAGGCGGAAATGCGCGCTGCGGTTGACCGAGCCCGAAGTGACGTACGAGCCGGCCACGGTGCCGATCTTCGAGGCCACGAACACCGTGCGGATCTCGGCCGAGCCGATGATCTCTTCGCGGCGCTCCGGTGCCAGCATGCCCGACATCGCGACCTTGATCTCGTCGACGGCGTCGTAAATGATGCTGTAGTAGTTCAGCTGAACGCCATTGCCTTCGGCCAGCTTGCGCGCACCGGCATCGGCACGCACGTTGAAGCCGATGACCACTGCCTTCGACGCGATCGCGAGGTTGATGTCGCTTTCGCTGATGCCGCCGACGCCGGCGTACACGATCTGCACCTTGACTTCTTCGGTCGCCAGCTTGAGCAGCGACTGGGCCAGTGCTTCCTGCGAGCCCTGCACGTCGGCCTTGATGATGATGCGCAGCGTCTGCACTTCGCCCGCCGACAGGTCGGTGAACATGTTCTGCAGGTTCGCGGCTTGCGCCTTGGCCAGCTTGGTGTTGCGGAACTTGCCGGCACGGTAGGTGGCGATTTCGCGCGCACGGCGCTCGTCGGCCATCACCATGAACTCGTCGCCCGCCTGCGGCACTTCGGTCAGACCCTGGATTTCGACCGGGATCGACGGACCTGCCGACTTGGTGGCCTTGCCGTCTTCGTCCAGCATGGCGCGCACGCGGCCATAGGTGGAACCCGCCAGCACCACGTCGCCGGTCTTGAGCGTGCCGGACTGCACCAGCACGGTCGCGACCGGGCCGCGGCCCTTGTCCAACTGCGCTTCGATGACCAGGCCCTTGGCGGCGGCATCCACCGGCGCCTTGAGTTCCAGCACTTCGGCCTGCAGCAGCACCTGTTCGAGCAGGTCGTCGATGCCCTGGCCGGTCTTGGCCGACACCGGCACGAACGGCACGTCGCCGCCGTACTCTTCGGGCACGACCTCTTCGGCCACCAGTTCCTGCTTCACGCGGTCCAGGTTGGCGTCGGGCTTGTCCACCTTGTTGATCGCAACCACGATCGGCACACCTGCCGCCTTCGCGTGCTTGATGGCTTCCTTGGTCTGGGGCATGACGCCGTCGTCGGCCGCCACCACCAGGATCACGATGTCGGTGGCCTGCGCACCGCGGGCACGCATGGCGGTGAACGCCTCGTGGCCCGGGGTGTCGAGGAACGACACCATGCCGCGTTCGGTTTCGACGTGGTACGCACCGATGTGCTGCGTGATGCCGCCGGCTTCGCCCGCAGCGACCTTGGCGCGGCGGATGTAGTCCAGCAGCGAGGTCTTGCCGTGGTCGACGTGACCCATGACGGTCACGACCGGTGCGCGCGGCAGGGCTTCGGCCTGTTGCGCCGACACGTCCTCGTCGGTGAAGGCTTCGGGGTCGTCCAGCGCGGCAACCACCGCGTTGTGGCCCATTTCCTCCACGATGATCATCGCGGTGTCCTGGTCGAGCGACTGGTTGATGGTCGCCATCATGCCCAGCTTCATCAATTGCTTGATGACTTCCTGCGCCTTCACGGCCATCTTGTGCGCGAGCTCGGCGACCGTGATGGTCTCGGGCACGTGCACTTCGAGCACGCGCGCCTCGACCGGTGCGGCCGGTGCGTGCTGCTCGTCATGACCGCCACGGTCGTTGCCGCGACGGCCACGCGGGCCTCCGCGCCAGTTGCCGCGGCTGACACCCCCGCTGGCATCGCCGCGGGTCTTGATTTCCTTCTTCTTGGCAGGATCGCCGGCCCAGCTCGACGAGAGCTTGGCGGACTTGACTTCCTTGCCGGCACCGGCAGCGGCCGGCGCTGCGGCGCCAGGGGCCGCAGGGGCGCCCGGGCGGCCCGGCGGCGTGGCCGGCTTGTGCAGCGTGCCCTTGACCGTCGACTTTTCAGGCTGCGGCTTCTCGGGCGCCTTGTGCGGCACCAGCACGCGGGCCGGTGCGTTCATCATGGCGCGGATGGCTTCGGCTTCGGCCAGGGCCTTGCGGCGACGCTCGTCGAGGTCCTTGGCGCGGGCGGCTTCTTCGTCAGCACGGGCCTTCGATTCGGCGGCGGCCTTGGCCTTGGCGTCTTCCTTGGCTTGCGTGGCGGCGTTCTGTGCGGCCAGCTTGGTGTCGGCGGCCTGCTTCTCGGCAACGGCAGCGGTCTCTGCAGCAGCAGCAGCGGCAGCCACGGCGGCCGGTGCGGCCGGGGCAGCCACCGGCTGCTTCGCGGCTTCCTTGGCCGAGGCGGCGGCGGCTTCAGCGGCCTTCTTCTCGGCGGCGATGCGCGCGGCTTCCTGCTCGGCCTGTTCGGCGCGCTCGGCCTTTTCGGCCTGCTCGCGTTCGCGGGCTTCGGTTTCTTCGCGCTGGCGACGCTTCTCGGCCAGCTCTTCTTCCTGGCGGCGGATCAGCTCGGCCTGGCGGCGTGCGTCTTCCTCGCGACGGGCCAGCTCGGCTTCGTCGATCTGGGGCGCGGCCGGTGCGGCGGACGTTTCGGCCGCCTGCTGCTGCGCGCCTTCGGCCGTGGCCGGGTGGCCTTCATCGCGCTGGATGAAGGTGCGCTTCTTGCGCACTTCGACCTGGATGGTGCGGGCGCGACCGGTGGCGTCGGCCTGCTTGATCTCGCTGGTCGACTTCTTGGTCAGCGTGATCTTCTTGCGCTCGGGCTCGGCGGTGCCGTGGCTGGCCTTCAGGAAGCCGAGCAAGCGCTGCTTGTCGGCCTCCGTGAGTGCATCGGTGGCGGCCGCTTTAGGCACGCCTGCGCTCTTGAGCTGGTCAAGCAAGGTTTCGGGAGTCTTCTTGAGCTCGTTCGCGAACTCGGCGACAGTGGTACTGGACATATTGCTTTCGTGCCTCCATACCGTCACTCTTGGCCGGCGAACCAATGTTCGCGGGCTTTCAAGATGAGGGCTTTGGCGTCATCGGCGCTCAGGCCGGTGATTTCGGTGAGTTCATCGACCGCGAGGTCGGCCAGGTCGTCACGGGTGTTCACACCCGCTTCAGCCAGCTGCGGAATCAGGTCGGGATTGAGGCCTTCGAGGTCGCGCAGGTTCTGCGAGACGGTTTCGACACCTTCTTCCTTGGCGATTTCCATGGTCAGCAGCGCATCCTTTGCACGGGCGCGCAGCTCATTGATGGTGTCTTCGTCGAAGGCCTCGATCTCAAGCATCTCGGAGATCGGCACGTAGGCCACCTCTTCGAGGCTGTTGAAACCTTCCGAAATCAGGATGTCGGCGATTTCCTCGTCGACATCGAGCTTTTCCATGAAGAGCTTGCGGCTGGCATCGGTCTCGGTCGCCTGCTTCTGGGCCGACTCGTTCGCGTCCATGATGTTGATCTTCCAACCGGTGAGGTCGGAAGCCAGGCGCACGTTCTGGCCGCCGCGGCCGATGGCGATCGCGAGGTTTTCCTCGTCCACCACCACGTCCATGGCGTGTTTTTCTTCGTCGACCACGATCGACGAGACGTTCGCCGGCGCCAGGGCACCGATCACGAACTGGGCCGGGTCTTCGCTCCACAGCACGATGTCCACGCGCTCGCCGGCGAGTTCGTTCGTGACGGCGTTGACGCGGGTGCCGCGCACGCCGACGCAGGTGCCGATCGGGTCGACACGCTTGTCATGCGAGAGCACGGCGATCTTGGCGCGCGAACCGGGGTCACGGGCGCAGCTCTTGATTTCGAGCAGGCCTTGTTCGATCTCGGGCACTTCCTGACGGAACAGCTCGATCATGAACTCGGGGGCCGAGCGCGACAGGATGATCGGCGCGCCGCGCAGCGTCAGGTCGACCTCCATGATCATGGCCCGCACGCGGTCGCCGTTGCGCAGGTTTTCCTTGGCAATCATCTCGCTGCGGCGCAGGCGGCCTTCGACGCGCCCGGCTTCCACGATGATGTCGCCCTTGTCCAGGCGCTTGACGGTGCCCACGAAGATCTTGTCGCCGCGCGACATGAAGTCGTTGAGCAGCATCTCGCGCTCGGCGTCGCGGATCTTCTGCAGGATCACCTGCTTGGCAGCCATGGCACCGATGCGGCCGATCGGCACCGAATCGACGGATTCCTCGATGTATTCGTCGACCTCGATGTCGGGCATCTCCTCACGCGCCTCGAAGAGCAGGATCTCCTGGTCGGGCAGTTGCAGGCCGGCCTCGTCGGGTACCACGTGCCAACGGCGGAAAGTTTCGTAGTCGCCGCTGTCGCGATCGACCGCCACGCGGATATCCACGTCACCCTGATGGAGCTTCTTGGTGGCTTGCGCCAGTGCGGATTCGACCGCGCCGAAGACCACGTCGCGCTCGACGTTCTTCTCGCGCGAGATCGCATCCACCAACATCAACATTTCGCGATTCATGCCACCACTCCTCTTGTTCAGTCCGGAACGTTCATTCCGTCGTCAATATCCGAAAAACCCGGTTGGGTTTTGGCCTTGCGGCCCTTGAAATCCACAATCGGCGCGAGCCGCGCATCGCGCAGCTCGTCCAATACGAAGCCCAGCGCATGCAACGGTGCAGGCGCGCGCTTCTTGCTCACTTTTTGACCCGGCTTGGTCTCGGGCGCATCGCTCCAGACGATCTGCCAACCCGAACCGCCTTCAGCACGCTCCAGCGTGCCGCGAAACTTCTTGCGATTGGCCGACACCTGGCCCGCCGCGGCAGCACCCATGGGCGCCTTGAGGGTGATGTCGATCACCGCGCCCACGAATCGCTCGAAATCCTGTTCATTGCGCAAGGGGCGATCGATACCGGGCGAGGAGACCTCGAGCCGCTTGTAATCGACCGCATCGACTTCCAGCGCGAATTGCAGCTGGCGCGTGACCTTCTCGCAGTCTTCCACCGTCACGAAGGGTTCGGGCACGCCGGCCGCCACATCTTCAGAGGTGGGGGGCGTCCAGGGCAAATCAATCGTCACGCGCAGCAATCCACCGGCCGAGCGCTCGACCTCGACCAGGTCGTAGCCGAGACCGGCCACGGTTTGTTCTACTGTTTGCTGCAATGCCACGTGTTTGAAAGCGCCTTCTGAATCAATGCCCAAGCCGCAGCACCCGCCCACCACGGATGCCACGACGCCAAATAATTGCTGCTTGAGAATGCATAGACCAAAAAAAACGGGCGGTTGGTACCCGCCCGTTTGGTCGTGAGCCTCGAATTATATGCTATTCGCGTGCATAAATGAAGGACATCGGTATTCAGGCGGCCAGAGGGCGCCGGTATTTCGACCAGACCACGGCAAACAGCACCGCGCCCAGGGCCAATGCGGCTGCCGCCACCAGCAAAGGGAGCTCGAAAGAACCGGTGCGCTGGGCCAATGGCGCTGCAAACAGCGGCCCGATGATCTGCCCCACCCCGTAGGACGCCGTGGCATAGCCGATCAGCCCGGCCGCGGCATTGCCGCGCAGCCGTCGGGCTTCCCGCATGGCGAAAAGCGTGATGGCGGTGAAAGGCATGCCGAGCAGCAGGCTGCCGAGCGCAAAACCCGCAATGGTCGGCCAGGCCACGGAAAACACGACGCCGAGGGCCTGCAATGCATAAGCGGCGGCCAGCAGCAGCCGGTTATCCCAATGCACGGGGGCGCGGGCGCCGATCAGTGCGCCCGGAATGATGGCCGCGCCGAACAGCGGCCAGAAGAAATCCGGCCACGGTGATCCCGGCAGCGCCTGCCGGGCGATCACGGGCAGGAAGGTGGCGGTAATGATGTAACCAAAGCCTGCCAGCCCATAGAGCGCGACCAGCCAGATCGCATCGCTGCGGGCTGACGCCGATCCCGAAGCACTCCCCGCAGCAACAGCCGGACTCGCCACCGCCCCGCCCACCGCCGCCCCCACCCGCTCGCCGTCGTCGAACACCCGCCAGATCACCGCGACCAGCACCACGGCCAGCAACCCGAGGCCGATCCAGCCCGCCTCCGAACCCCAGCGGCCGAGCGCCCCGCCCAGCAGGCCGGTCATGGCGATCCCGATGCCCGGCCCCGTGTAGATCACGCCGGCCAGCGTGGGCGCGTTCGTCTCGGCCAGCCGGCGCAGCCCCCAGCCCGAGGCGAACACGAAGACCCAGGCGCTCATCACCCCGGCCGCCGCGCGCAGCACGCCCCAGCCGACGAAGCTGTGCAGCAGCCCCATGCCGACCAGCAAGGCCGCCGTGGCCAACAGCCCGCCGCGCACCATGCTCGATGCCTTGATGCCGATGGCCGCGCAGCTGACCGCGCCGAAGAAATAGCCCAGGTAATTAAGAGACGCCAGCAAACCGCCGCCGGCCAGCTCGAGCTTTCCCTCGCTCAGCATGATGGGCAGCATGGGCGTGAAGGCGAAGCGCCCCAGGCCCATGGCCACCGCCAGCGTGACCATGCAGGCCAGCGCCGCGCGCCAGGCACCGCGCCGGTCGTGTCCGATACTCGACATTTCTACCCGTCTCCGTTTTTATTCCAGCAGCGCCGCCGCCACCAGCTTCTGTGTGTAGGGATGCTCGGGGGCGTCGAGGACGCGCAGGGCCGGCCCGGATTCGAGGATCGCGCCGTCCTTCATCACGATGACCTGGTGCGCCATGGCGCGGATCACCTCGACGTCGTGCGTGATCAGGAGGTAGCTCAGCCCCCGTTCGCGCTGCAGCCGCTGCAGCAGGCCGAGCACCTGCTTCTGGATGGTCACGTCGAGCGCGCTGGTGGGCTCGTCGAGCACCAGCAGCCGCGGATCGACGATCAGCGCCCGGGCGATCGCCAGCCGCTGGCGCTGCCCGCCCGAGAACTCGTGCGGATAGCGGTCGAGCAGCGCAGGAAACTGCGCCTCGCTCAAGCCCACGTCGGCCAGCGCCGTGAGCGCGCGCGCCCGGCGGGCCGCGGCGTCGAGCTCGGGCGCGTGCACACGCAGCCCCTCGCCCACGATCTGCTCGACCGTCATGCGCGGCGAGAGCGACGAGAACGGGTCCTGAAACACGACCTGCATCGTGCGGCGCAACGCCAGGTCGGAGGCGCGGTCGACCGCCCAGCCCTTCCCCGTCACCTGCAGCTCGCCCCGGTGCTTGAGCAGGCCGAGCGCGGCCAGCGCCAGCGTCGACTTGCCCGAGCCCGATTCACCGACCACGCCGAGCGTTTCGCCCGGCGCAATCCGGAAATCGGCGCCCTGCACGGCGACGAACTCGCCCTTGCGGAACCAGCCCGCGAAGCCGGGGCGCGACACCGGATAGCTCACGCGCAGCGCCCGGGCCTCCAGCACCGGCGGCGCCGCGCCGTCGGTGGCCGCCTCGGCCACATCACGCGCCGGATGGCTGTCGATCAGCTTGCGGGTGTAGGCATGCTGCGGCGCCTCGAACACCGTGCCCACCGGGCCGTGCTCGACGATGTGGCCGCGCTCCATCACCGCCACGCGGTCGGCAAAACGGCGCACCAGGTTCAGGTCGTGGGTGATGAGCAGCACGGCCATGCCGTATTTGCGTTGCAAGTCGGCCAGCAGCTCGAGGATCTGCGCGCGCACCGTGACGTCGAGCGCCGTGGTCGGCTCGTCGGCCAGCAGCAGGCGCGGTTTGCAGGCCAGGGCCATCGCGATCATGGCGCGCTGGCGCTGCCCGCCCGAGAGCTGGTGCGGATACGACCTCGCCCGCCGCGCCGGTTCGGGAATGCCGGTGTCGGCCAACAGCTGCACGGCCGCCTCCTGCGCGGCGCGGGCCGACAGCCCTTCGTGCAACTCGAGCACCTCGGCGATCTGGTCGCCCACGGTGTACAGCGCATTGAGCGCGGTCATCGGCTCCTGGAAGATCATCGCGATCTCCTTGCCGCGGATGCCGCGCAGTTCGCGCTCCGGAATCGACAGCAGGTCGCGTGCACCGCGCTGCGCCTGCGACCCCGACAGAGTCGCCACCCCGTCAAGGTCGGCGTTCTGCACCAGCCGCAGCAGCGACAGCGCCGTGACCGTCTTGCCCGAGCCCGACTCGCCGACCAGCGCCAGCTTTTCGCCGGCGGCGATCTGCAGGTCGATGCCATGCACCACCGGCTTGCCGCCGAAGGCGACGCGCAGCCCCTTCACGTCGAGCAAGGACTGGTTCTTCGTTGTGTCGCGCATCGTCGTCATTTGTCGGCCTTCCGGGGGTCGAGCGCATCGCGCAGCGCGTCGCCCATGAAGGTCAGCAGCATCAGCGTGACGACCAGCACGCAGAAGGTGGACAGCGAGATCCACCACGCATCGATGTTCCCCTTGCCCTGGCTCAGCAGTTCGCCGAGCGACGGCGTGCCGGGCGGAACGCCCAGCCCGAGGAAGTCGAGCGAGGTCAGCGCGAGGATCGCCGCGCTCATGCGGAACGGCAAGAAGGTGACGACCGGCACCATGCTGTTGGGCAGGATGTGGCGCCACATGATCTGCAGGTTGCCCACGCCGAGCGCGCGTGCGGCCCGCACGTAGTCCATCTGGCGGTTGCGCAGGAACTCGGCGCGCACGTAGTCCGACAGCCCCATCCAGCCGAACAGGCTCAGCAAGATCAGCAGCAGCGACACGCTCGGCGTGAAGATCGCGCTGAAGATGATCAGCAGGTACAGCTCGGGCATCGCGCTCCAGATCTCGATCAGGCGCTGGAAGGTCAGGTCGATCTTGCCGCCGAAGAAGCCCTGCACGGCGCCGGTCGCGATGCCGAGCACCACGCCGACCACGGTGAGCGCCAGCGCGAACAGCACGCTCACGCGAAAGCCGTAGATCAGCTGGGCCAACAGGTCGCGCCCGCGCTCGTCGGTGCCGAGCAGGTTCGCGTGCGAGGGCGCGGCGGGGTTCGGCGGCTTCGAGAAATAGTTGAGCGTGGTCGGGCCGTAGCGGTTGGGCGCATACAGCGCCCAGTTGTCGCCCTGGGTGATGCGCTGCTCGATGAAGGGGTCGAGGTAGTCGGCGGGCGTTTCGAAGTCGCCGCCGAAGGTCTTCTCGGAATAGTCGCGCAGCACGGGGAAGTAGGTCTGCCCTTCGTAGCGCACCACCAGCGGCTTGTCGGTGGAGAGCACGTCGGCGAACAGGCTCAGCACCACCAGCGCCGAGAAGACGACCAGGCTCCAGAACCCCAGCGGGTTGCGGCGGAAACGGCGCCAGGCACGGCGCCCGGGGCTCAGGGACACGGCGGCGGCTTCAGTCAAACTTCACCCTCGGATCGACCCAGACGTAGCAAAGATCGGAGATGAGCTTGGTCACCAGCCCGATCAGCGTGAACAGATACAGCGTGCCCAGGAACACCGGGTAGTCGCGCCGCAGCACGCTCTCGTAGCTCAGCAGGCCCATGCCGTCGAGCGAGAACAGCGTCTCGATCAGCAGCGCGCCCGAGAAGAAGGCGCCGATGAAGGCGGTCGGAAAGCCCGTGATGATCGGGATCAGCGCATTGCGGAACACGTGCTTCCACAGCACCTGCCGCTCGGCCAGCCCCTTGGCCCGCGCCGTCAGCACGTACTGCTTGCGGATTTCCTCGAGGAAGGAGTTCTTGGTGAGCATCGCGGTGATCGCGAAGCTGCCCAGCACCATGGCCGTCACCGGCAAGGTGATGTGCCACAGGTAGTCGACGATGCGCGCACCCCAGCTCAGCGACTCCCAGTTCGGCGAGGTCAGCCCGCGCAGCGGGAACCACTGCAGCTGGCCGCCGAAGATCACCAGCAGCGCCACGCCCAGCACGAAGCCCGGAATGGCGTAGCCGACGAGCACCAGCAGCGTCGTGAAGAAGTCGAAGCGCGAGCCCGCGCGCACGGCCTTGGCCACGCCCAGCGGCACCGCGATGAGGTAGCTGATGAAGAAGGTCCACAGCCCCAGGCTGATCGACACCGGCAGCTTCTCCTTGATGAGCTGCCACACGTCCTTGCTCTGGAAGAAGCTCTTGCCCAGGTCGAAGCGGGCGAACTGCTTGAGCATCTGCCAGAAGCGCTCGGGGGCCGGCTTGTCGAAGCCGTAGAGCGCCTTGATCTCGGCCACCTGCTTGGCGTCGAGCGTGCGGCCAGTGGGGCCGCCCGAGATGCGGTTCTCCTTGTTGGTGAGTTGCGAGAGCAGCTGCTCGGCCGGACCGCCCGGCACGAACTGCACGATCGCGAAGTTGAGCAGCAGCACGCCGAACAGCGTGGGAACGATCAGCAGGAGGCGTCGGATCAGGTAGGCGGCCATGCGTGTTCTTGTTCTCTTACTTGGCGCTCGGCTCGATCCACCACATCGTCAGCATCGCCGACCCCGCCAGCAGGCGTTGCGGCAAGGGCGCGTCCGGGCGACGCAGCTTTCGCTTGTGGGCAATGAAATACTGCTTGCCGTAGTACATCGGGGTCATGTAGTGCTGGTGGAGCAAGTAGCGGTCCAGCAGCCGCGCGGCCGCCGCGAGCGAGGCGCGGTCGTGGCTGTTGACGATCACCTCGACGATCTCGTCGACCACCGGGTCGCTGATGCCGCTGAGGTTCTGGCTGCCCTTCTCGCTCGCCGATTTCGAGCCGAAGTCGTCGTACAGCTCGTTGCCCGGGCTCGACGAGCCACCGACGAGGCTGATGGCCATGTCGAAATCGAAGTCGTCCAGCTTCTTCTTCAGCAGGCTCGGGTCGCGCAGGCGGTAGTCGAGCCGGATGCCCAACTTGCCGAGGTTGCGCGCATACGGCGCAAGCACCACGCCCGAGCTGCGGTCGGCGATGTCGATGGTGATCACGAACGGCGTGCCGGCCTTGTCGCGCAGCGCGCCGTCGCGGTAGGTCCAGCCGGCCTCCTTGAGCAGTTCCTGCGCCTTCACGAGGTTGCGTCGCAGGCCTTCGGCGGTGTCGCCGCTGCTGTCGGGGCGCGGCAGCTCGCCCTTCGTGTTGTCGAGGTAGCGCTGCCGGGTCTTGAGCTTGTCGATCAGCGCCTGCTCCTCGGGGCTGACCTCGGGCTGGGCCATGAGGTCGTCGCTGTTCTGGAAGTAGCTCTGGGTGCGCCCGCGGCGGCCGTAGAACAGGTGGGCGTTGAGCCAGTCGAAGTCGAAGGCCAGCGCCAGCGCCCTGCGCACGCGCATGTCGGCGAAGCGCGGCTGCCGCAGGTTGGGCGCCAGGCCCTGCATGCCGGTGAAGCGGCGGTGCGCGATCTCTTCCTTGACCAGCTCGCCGGAGTCGAAGCGGCGGCCCTTGTAGCGGCGCACCCACGCGATGATCGAGCGCTCTTCCATCGCGTCGAGCGCGCCGGCCTTGAGCGACTCTTCTTCGCCGAGCGAGTCCTTGAAGTACTGGTACGACACCGTGTCGTAGTTGAACATCCCCTTGCGCACCGGCAGGTTGGCGGCCCAGTAGTCCGGGCGCCGGCGGTACGAGATGAACTTGCCGAAATCGACCCTGTCCACCACGTACGGCCCGCTCGCGATCGGCGCCTCGGTCACGATCTGGTCGAAGGGCTTGCCCTTGCCCCAGGCGCTGGAGAACACGGGCAGCCCGCCGATGATCATGTGCAGCTCGGCGTTCTGGCGCACGAAGTCGAAGCGGATGGTGCGCTCGCCCGTCACCACGGCCTCCTTGATGTCGGCCCAGTACGAACGGAAGGTCGGCCCGGCCGCCTTGCTGCGCAGGGTGTCGAAGGAGTACTTCACGTCTTTCGCCAGCACCGGCGAGCCGTCGGAAAACCGCGCCTTGGGGTTCAGCCGGAAGGTGACGCTCAAGCGGTCAGGGGCCAGCTGGATGTCTTCGGCCAGCAGGCCGTACTGCGAGAAAGGCTCGTCCTCGCTCGGCGTGGTCAGCGAGTCGAAGAGCAGGCCGTACTCGGAGAACACGAAGCCGTTGGCGCTGTAGCCCATGCCCACCGGGGGCACGCCGCGCAAGGTGAAGGGGTTGAGCTTGTCGAAGCTGCCGGCGGCCGACAGGGTCAGGTCGCCGCCCTTGGGCGCGTTGGGGTTCACGTAGTCGAAATGCGTGAACGACGCCGGGTACTTGGGCTCGTAACCCATGCCCAGCCCGTGCGCCGCCCACGAGGGCAGCGCCAGGAGCGCCAACATCCAGAGCAGCCAACCTCGCATGCGAGAATTCTGCCCAAGATTTTCACGAGGCAACTTCATGGGCTTTCTTTCCGGCAAGAAACTGTTGATCACCGGTGTGTTGAGCAATCGCTCCATTGCATATGGCATTGCCAAGGCCTGTCACGACCAGGGCGCGGAACTCGCCTTCAGTTATGTCGGCGAGCGATTCAAGGACCGTATCACCGAATATGCCGCAGACTTCGGCTCGAAACTGATTTTCGACTGCGACGTGAGCGACGATGCGCAGATCGACAAGCTCTTCACCGACCTCGCGCAGACCTGGCCCAAATTCGACGGCTTCGTGCACAGCATCGGCTTCGCCACGCGCGAATCGATCGCCGGCGACTTCCTGGAAGGCCTCTCGCGCGAAGGCTTCAAGATCGCGCACGACATCAGTGCGTACAGCTTCCCGGCCATGGCCAAGGCGGCTCTGCCCTACCTCAACGACAAGTCGGCCCTGCTCACGCTGACCTACCTGGGTGCCGAGCGCGCGCTGCCCAACTACAACACCATGGGCCTGGCCAAGGCCTCGCTCGAGGCGTCGGTGCGCTACACCGCCGCCTCGCTCGGCCCGAAGGGCATGCGCGTGAACGGCATCAGCGCCGGCCCCATCAAGACGCTCGCCGCCAGCGGCATCAAGAGCTTCAGCAAGATCCTCACGGCCGTGGCCGACGCCTCGCCGATCCGCCGCAACGTGACCATCGAGGAAGTCGGCAACGTGGCCGCCTTCCTGCTGAGCGACCTGGCCAGCGGCGTGACCGCCGAGATCACCTACGTGGACGGCGGCTTCAGCAACGTGGTCGGAGGCATGGCGGAGTAATTTCCCCTCTCGGCTCCCAGCGCTTGCCATTGTGTTGAATCGACGCTCCCTCCTCCTGCTTGCGGGACTGGGCGCAGCCCTCTCGGGTCGCGCCGCGTTCGCGCGCGCGGCCGCCCCCGCCCTGATGCTTGCCGAGGTGTACCGCCCCGGCATGTCGCTCGCGGGCTACTGGGTCAGCGAGAAGTTCGACGGCGTGCGCGGCTACTGGGACGGCCAGAAGCTCTGGACCCGTGGCGGCGAGCCTGTCATGGCTCCGGCGTGGTTCACCGCCTCGCTGCCCAAGCAGCCGCTCGACGGCGAACTGTGGGCGGGACGTGGCCGCTTCAACCACACGATGTCGACCGTGCGCAGCCAGACGCCCAGCGACACGGCCTGGCACGAGATCCGTTTCATGGTGTTCGACCTGCCCGCCCAGGGCGGCGACTTCAACACCCGCCTCGCGGCGCTGCGCAAGCTGCTGCCCATCACCGACGCGCCCTGGGTGGTGGCCGTGCCGCAGCAGCCCGCCACCACGCACGAGGACCTGCAGGCGCTGCTCGACAAGACCGTGAAGATGGGCGGCGAAGGCCTGATGCTGCACCGGGGCGCGTCGATGTACCGCGGCGAGCGCAACAACGACCTGCTCAAGGTCAAGCCCTTCGAGGACGCCGAGGCTCGCGTGGTCGCGCACCTGCCCGGCAAGGGCAAGCACCACGGCCGGCTCGGCGCGTTGATGGTCGAGATGCCCGACGGCCAGCGCTTCCGGCTCGGCACCGGCCTGACCGACGCCGAGCGCGACCAGCCACCGCCGATCGGCAGCCTGGTGACCTACCGCTACAACGGCACGCACCCGAGCGGGTTGCCGAAGTTCGCGCGCTTCATGCGCGTGCGCGAAGGCTAGCCCCGCCTTCGCAGACCGTGCCCCGCACCGGGGCACGCTCCTCTCTCAGCTTGCCTTGCGCACGCAGTCCGCGTAGTACCGCTTCTTGCCCGTCTCGTCGATGCGCGCCACCAGGCCGTGGATGTCGGTCTCGAAGCCCGGGCACTGCAGGTTGAATTCGCGCGAGAACTTCAGGTAGTCGACGATCTTTTTGTTGAACACCTCGCCCGGGATCAGGAGCGGAATGCCCGGCGGGTACGGCGTGATCAGGCTGGTGGTGATGCGGCCTTCGAGCTCGTCGATCTCCACGCGCTCGGTCTTGCGGTGCGCGATGTGGGCGAAGGCGTCGCTGGGCTTCATGGCCGGCGTCAGGTCGCTCAGGTACATCTCGGTCGTGAGGCGGGCCACGTCGTAGCGCGCGTACAGCTGGTGGATGTGCTGGCACAGGTCGCGCAGGCCCAGGCGCTCGTAGCCCGGGTGCTGCTGGCAGAACTCGGGCAGGATGCGCCACATCGGCTGGTTGCGCGCGTAGTCGTCCTTGAACTGCTGCAGCGCCGTGAGCAGCGTGTTCCAGCGGCCCTTGGTGATGCCGATGGTGAACATGATGAAGAAGCTATAGAGACCCGTCTTCTCCACGATCACGCCGTGCTCGGCCAGGAACTTGGTCACCACGCTGGCGGGGATGCCGGTCTCGGCAAAGTTGCCTTCCAGGTCCAGGCCCGGCGTGACGATGGTCGACTTGATCGGGTCGAGCATGTTGAAGCCGTCGGCCAGTTCGCCGAAGCCGTGCCAGTTGCGCGGCGACTTCTTGCTCTTGGGCTTGCCGTTCTTCTCGCCGTGCATGATCCAGTCTTCGGCGCGGCCGATGCCCTCGTCGACGAGCTTCTCGGGGCCCCAGACCTTGAACCACCACTCGTCCTTGCCGAACTCTTCCTCGACCTTGCGCATGGCGCGGCGGAAGTCGAGCGCTTCCAGGATGCTCTCTTCCACCAGCGCGGTGCCGCCGGGCGGCTCCATCATGGCGGCGGCCACGTCGCAGCTCGCGATGATCGCGTACTGCGGGCTGGTCGACGAGTGCATCAGGTAGGCCTCGTTGAAGAGGTCCCGGTCCAGCGCGCGGTTCTGCGAGTCCTGCACCAGCACGTGGCTGGCCTGGCTGATGCCGGCCAGCAGCTTGTGTGTCGACTGCGTGGCGAACACCAGCGATTCCTTCGGGCGCACGCGGCGCTTGCCCATCGCGTGGTAGGCGCCGTAGAACGGGTGAAAGGCGGCGTGCGGCAGCCAGGCCTCGTCGAAGTGCAGCGTGTCGACGTAGCCGTCGAGCATGTTCTTGATGGTCTCGGTGTTGTAGATCACGCCGTCGTAGGTCGACTGCGTGAGCGTCATCACGCGCGGCTTGACCTTGTTCGGATCGACGTCGGCGAGCAGCGGGTTGGCCTTGATCTTGGCCTTGATGGCGCTCTGCTCGAACTCGCTCTTCGGGATCGGGCCGATGATGCCGAAGTGGTTGCGCGTGGGCTTCATGAACACCGGAATCGCGCCGGTCATGATGATCGCGTGCAGGATCGACTTGTGGCAGTTGCGGTCGACCACCACCACGTCGTCGGGCGCCACCGTGTGGTGCCACACCATCTTGTTGCTGGTGCTGGTGCCGTTGGTCACGAAGAAGCAGTGGTCGGCATTGAAGATGCGCGCCGCATTGCGCTCGCTGGCCGCCACCGGGCCGGTGTGGTCGAGCAGCTGGCCCAGTTCTTCCACCGCGTTGCAGACGTCTGCGCGCAGCATGTTCTCGCCGAAGAACTGGTGGAACATCTGGCCCACCGGGCTCTTCAGGAACGCCACGCCACCCGAGTGGCCCGGGCAGTGCCACGAGTACGAGCCGTCCTCGGCGTAGTCGATCAGCGCCTTGAAGAACGGCGGCTGCACGCCTTCCAGGTAGCTCTTGGCCTCGCGGATGATGTGGCGCGCCACGAATTCGGGGGTGTCCTCGAACATGTGGATGAAGCCGTGCAGCTCGCGCAGGATGTCGTTCGGGATGTGGCGCGAGGTCTTGGTCTCGCCGTAGATGTAGATCGGCACGTCGGCGTTCTTGCGACGCACCTCGCCGATGAAGCTGCGCAGGCTCAGCACGGCCGGGTCGAGGTCGGGGCCGACCGAGAACTCTTCGTCGTCGATCGACAGGATGAAGGCGCTGGCGCGGCTTTGCTGCTGCGCGAACTGGCTCAGGTCGCCGTAGCTCGTGACGCCCAGCACCTCGAAGCCCTCGCTTTCGAAGGCCTGCGCGAGCGCGCGGATGCCGAGGCCCGAAGTGTTTTCGGAGCGGAAGTCCTCGTCGATGATGACGATGGGAAAGCGAAATTTCATGAGCGGGGCTCCGGACAGGCAGTCAGACAGGCAATGAGCGAGGCGCGAAGTGTACGGAATTCGGATGACGGATTGCGTCGGGCGCCTGCAAGCCCCGCAGGGCACGCCGGCCCGAGCAGCCCCGGCGGGCGCCATATCCCTACGCGACACAGGCGCATGGCGCGCCATGCCGCAGAATGGCGAAGGTCCAAGTAACAAAAGAAGAGAGGAGTTGCCATGGGAAATCCCACCTTCTGGTGGTTGATCGCAGGCGCGGCCATCGTGGCCGAGTTGTTGTCCGGCACGGTGTACCTGCTGCTGCTGGCCGCCGGCTTCGCCGCCGCAGCCATCGCCGCGCACCTGGGCTTCAGCCTCGTCACGCAGCTGCTGGTGGCCGCCGTGGTCGGCGTGGGCGCGGTCGTGACCTGGTACCTGATCCGCCGCAACCGCCCTGCCGAGCCCTCCAGCGAGGCCAACCGCGACCTCAACCTGGACATCGGCGAGAGCGTGTACGTCGATGCCTGGAACCCCGACGGCACCGCCACCGTGCGCTACCGCGGTTCGCAATGGACCGTCGTGCTGCGCGCGGGCCATGCGCCCTCCACCGGCGAACACCGCGTGGTCGAGATGGTCGGCAGCCGCCTCGTGGTCGACAAGATCTAGCAGAGATCTAACAGTTCAATCGGTCAGTCAGAAAAACGCATTCGAAAAGGAAGCAACACCATGGAATTTTCCGTTCCTCTCATCATCCTGGTCATCGCGATCATCTTCATCAGCCAGTCGGTCAAGTTCGTGCCGCAGCAGAACGCATGGGTGCGCGAGCGCCTGGGCAAGTACCACGGCACCATGACGCCCGGCCCGAACTTCCTGATCCCGTTCATCGACCGCGTGGCCTACAAGCACAGCCTGAAGGAAATCCCGCTCGACGTGCCCAGCCAGATCTGCATCACGCGCGACAACACGCAGCTGCAGGTCGACGGCATCCTGTACTTCCAGGTGACCGACCCGATGCGCGCCAGCTACGGCTCGTCGAACTACATCGTGGCCGTGACCCAGCTCGCACAGACCTCGCTGCGCAGCGTGATCGGCAAGCTGGAGCTCGACAAGACCTTCGAAGAGCGCGACGTGATCAACGCCCAGGTGGTGGCCGCCATCGACGAGGCCGCGCTCAACTGGGGCGTGAAGGTGCTGCGCTACGAAATCAAGGACCTGACGCCGCCCAAGGAAATCCTCTTGGCCATGCAGGCGCAGATCACCGCCGAACGCGGCAAGCGCGCGCTCATCGCCGCCTCGGAAGGCCGTCGCCAGGAACAGATCAACATCGCCACCGGCGAACGCGAAGCCTTCATTGCCCGCTCGGAAGGCGAGAAGCAGGCGCAGATCAACAACGCGCAGGGTGAAGCCGCCGCCATCACGGCCGTGGCCACCGCCACGGCAGACGCCATCGAACGCGTGGCCGCCGCCATCCGCCAGCCGGGCGGCGAACAGGCCGTGCAGCTGAAGGTGGCCGAGCGCGCCGTCGATGCTTACGGCAAGGTGGCCGCCGACTCCAAGACCACGCTCATCGTGCCAAGCAACATGACCGAGACGGCCGCGCTTATCTCGTCGGCCATGCGCATGATCCAAACCGGGAAAAGCGCCGGCCCGAACTGAAACGGCTGAAAACCCGCGCTACAATCGTGGGCTCAGGAGCGGTGGATGAGCGGTTTAAGTCGCACGCCTGGAAAGCGTGTGAGGGTTAATAGCCCTCCGCGGGTTCGAATCCCGCCTGCTCCGCCAAAACGATGCCCCAGTAGCTGCCAAGCTGCTGGGGCTTTTTGTTTGTTGGGCGCCCGCAATGGGTTTGCCTGAGCCTTGCGGACATCGGGCATGCCGTTGCCCGACCTCCTCCGGTTCAGCTGAACACGCTTTCGAGATCGACCTCTTCCGCGCTGTCGTCCAGCTTCAGGCTCTGCTCGATGTGGTCGAGGTGATGCAGCATCAGCTTCTCGGCCCGCGCAGCGTCGCCGCGGTTCACGGCGGCGACGATTTCCTCGTGCTCGTCGGCGCGGCAGCTGGTGGCCGTGGGCGCGTCGTACAGCGAGATGATGAGGCAGGTCAGCACCGACAGCTCGCGCATCGAGCGCGCCAGCGCCGAATTGCCGGCCAGCTCGGCCAGCAGCACATGGAACTCACCCGACAGCCGCACGATGGCACGCTTGTCGTCGCGGCGCCGTGCGTCGGCCTCGAGCTCGATGTGGCGTTGCAGGCGCTCCCGCTTGGCGTCGTCGAGCGTACGGATGAGGCGGCGCAGCACGCCGGGCTCGATGAGGCGGCGCGCCTCGAACACGTCCTGGGCCTGCTCGATGGTGGGCTTGGCGACGAAGGCGCCGCGCTGCGGCACCAGCTCGACGATCTGTTCGTGCGCCAGCCGGGCCAGCACCTCGCGCACCTTGGCGCGGCTGGTCGCGAAGATCGTGGCCAGCCGGTCTTCGCCCAGCTTCGTGCCCGGCGCGAGACGGTGTTCCAGGATGGCGGCCGAGATCTTCTCGGCGATCTCGTCGACGCTGTGTTCGCGGACAGGGGTGGCACCGGTCGTGCCGGTGGCGCCAGTCGCGCCGTTCGCGCTGGTCTTGCGGGCTGGGGCTTTGGTGGGCATCGGCGCCGATTCTATCGACGCCCCCTCGAGGCTGCAGAGCGTCACGGGGCCCACCGCCTCAGCCTGGCGCGCGGGCGCCGTCGCGTGCCAGCAGCCGCGCCAGGGCCTCGGGCAGCCCGTGGTTCGGCTTGATCGGCGGCGGTGCAAAACTGCCCAGGCGCGCCGGCGCGGGTGCCAGCGACACGAGCGTCTGCGCATGGCACACGGCGCTCGACACGCCGTCGACCACGGGCACCGGAATGCGGTCCTTGATGGAGCGCGCCAGGCCCGCCAGCGGCGCGCCGGCAATGATGATCACGTCCGCGCCGTCGTCCTCGATGGCCGACATGCACAGGGCCTCCAGGCGCTGGCCGTGGTCGTCCTGCACGTGGCCGATGTCCTTGAGAGGACCGTCCAGGCTGCGGATGCTCGCCAGCCGGTCGATGAGGCCATTGGCCTGCACGCACTCTCGGTACCACGCCGTGATGCGGCGCGAGATCGCGACGATCGAGAAGCGCTTGCCCAGCAGGCACGCGCTCATGAGGGCGGCTTCGGTGAGGCCGACCACGGGAATGTCGAGCGCCTCGCGCAGGCCGTCGATGCCGGGGTCGCCGAAGGCCGCGACCACGATGGCGTCGTGCCGCGTGTGGTGCTCGGCCGCGAGCGTGGCGGCGGCGTAGGCGCCGATCAGCGATTCGAAGCGGGTCTCGATGTAGGCCACGCCGAAAGGCGCCGTGAGCACCTCGATGTGCGTGTCGCTCGCGGCCGCGCGCCGGGCCTCGGCCGCGATCAGGTCGGAGACGCTTTGCGAGGTGTTGGGGTTGATGAGCAGCAGGTTCATGGCGGTGGCTCCAGGTTCAGGCGGGTCGGCGGCTCGGCAGCAAGGTGGGCTCGCCCCGGCGCAGGAATTCTCCGCGTCCGGCGCGCGGATGGAAGCGTTCGCCGTCCCACACGACCTCGCCGCGCGCCAGCGTCAGCGCCGGCCAGGCTTTCACCTCGATGCCCTCGTAGGGCGTGTAGTCGACGTCGTGGTGCAGGTCGGCGTTGCGGATGGCGCGCGGCGTGGTGCCCCAGACCACGAGGTCGGCGTCGGCGCCCACGGCGATCGTGCCCTTGCGCGGGTGCAGTCCGTAGGCCTTGGCGGGGTTGGTGGACGTCAGCTCGACGAACTTGTTGATGGTGATGCGCCCGTCGAGCACGCCGTGCGAAAACAACAGCGGCAGCCGCGTCTCGATGCCCGGAATGCCGTTCGGGATGTGGCGGAACGCCACTTCTTCGCCGCCGGGCTTCTTGCCCTCGGGCGCGTCGTAGCGGAACGGCGCATGGTCCGACGAGAAGATCGTGAACAGCCCGTCGGACAGCCCGTTCCAGATCACCTGCTGGTTCTCGCGGTTGCGCGGCGGCGGGCTGCAGACACAGCGCGCGCCCTGGTAACTGTCGTCGATGCCCAGGTCTTCGGCGGTCAGGAACAGGTACTGCGGGCAGGTTTCGGCGAACACGCTCAGGCCGTGCGCGCGCGCCCAGCGGATCTGCTCGACGGCTTCGCGCCCCGACACGTGCACGATCATGATCGGCACGTCGACCAGCTCCGACAGCGCGATGGCGCGGTGCGTCGCCTCGCGCTCGACCAGCATCGGCCGCGAATGCGCATGAAAGCGCGGCGCGGTGCGCCCGCTGGCTTCGAGCCGCTTGGTCAGCCACTCGATGCAGTCGGCGTTCTCGGCGTGGATCATGGCCATCGCGCCCTGCTCTCTCGCCACCGACAGCACGTCGAGGATCTGGCCGTCGTCCAGCTTCAGGTCGTCGTAGGTCATGTAGATCTTGAACGAGGTGTAGCCCTCGGCGATGAGCTGCGGCAGCTCGTGCTTGAGCACTTCTTCGGTCGGATCGCTCACGATCAGGTGGAAGGCGTGGTCGACGTGGGCGCGGCCCTCGGCGCGCTGGTGGTAGTCCTGCACGGCGGCGCGCAGCGACTGGCCCTTCTGCTGCGCCGCGAACGGAATCACGGTGGTCGTGCCGCCGCAGGCCGCGGCGCGGGTGCCCGAGCCGAAGTCGTCGGCCATGCGCACGGGCGGCTCCATCGGCTGGTCGAGGTGGCAGTGGGCGTCGACGCCGCCCGGCGTCACGTAGCGGCCGGCGGCGTCGATCTCCTGCCGGCCGGGCGGCAGGCCGAGGCCGAGCTGCACGATGCGGCCGCCGGCGATGCCGATGTCCGAATCGAAGGTGTCGCTGGCGGTGGCAACGCGGGCGTTGCGCACCACGAGATCGAGGTCGCGGAAGGTCATGGTCTTTCTTTGCTTTTCTGTCTGTGTCGGGGGTGCTTGCGAACGCTCAGGCGTTCGCGTCGAACAGCCGGCCCCAGCCCTTCACGGCGCCCGGCGCGACGCCGACGGTCTTCAGCGCGCGCCAGACCACGGTGGCCACCGAGTCGTAGATCGGGATGCCGAGCTCACGCTCCATCTCCTCGACGAGCTGCGCACCGCTCAGGTTGGTGCACATGATGGTGATGGCGTCGGGGCGCTGCTGCGCCACTTCGCGCAACATGCGGCGCAGCGCGTCGGGCTCGACCTCGCTGAACGAGAAGTTCACCGTGAGGTCCAGGTGGCGCTCGGCCACGCAATCGATGCCGATGCCCGCGTAGTTGGCGACGATGCGCCGCTGCACGTCCTCGACGTACGGCGACACCAGCCCCAGCGTGCGCGCGCCCTGCGCGGCCAGCAGTTCGTTGAGCGCCAGCACCGAGGTGGTCGCCGGGATGCCGGTCGCCTCGGTGATGCGCGCGCACAGCGCCTGGTCTTTCTCGAAGCCGAGCCAGCTGGCCGAGGTGCCGCTCCAGCAGATGGTGTCGACGCGCGCGTCGGCCAGCAGCCGCGCGGCCTCGAGGATCTTGCTGTCGTCGAACTGGTTCAGCGACGCATCGCGCATCGAGATCTCGGTGACGGTGAAGCGCGAGAAATGCGCCGAGACGCCGGGCACGGCCGCGACCATCGCGCTGGTCAGCGGTTCGAGCGCGGTGTTCGAGGAAGGCGTGAGCACGCCGATGAGTTTGCGAGAGGTCATGGGATGGACGTCGGGGTGGTTGGCCTCAGACCGGCAGCTTCTTGCTGTAGTCGATCAGCATCGTCGAGCAGACGAACAGGCCCGCGCCGGCGGCCGTGAACAGCATGAGCGCCATGAAGTACGAGCCCGTGGCCTGCACGATCAGGCCGACCACGATCGGCACGCCGATGCCCGCCACGTTGCCGCCCAGGTTCATCGTGCCGCCCAGGAAGCCGACCCGGGCACGCGTGCCGAGGATCGACGGCACGCACCAGAACAGGCCGCACCAGCGCAGGAAGAACAGCGTGACCGACAGCAGCACCACCACGGCGACCGGGTCCGTGATCCGCGTCACCATGAAGATGGCGATGGTCGCGATGATCGACGAGATGCCGAACAGCGTGCGCAGCACCTTGCTCTGCGACGCGCCGGCCGCCATCCATTTGTCGGCCAGCCAGCCGCCGAACATTTCGCCGACGAAGCCCGAGAAGAACATGATGAACACCGCGCCGCCCATCTGCTTGATGTCGAAGCCGTGCACTTTCGACAGGTAGTTGGGCATCCAGGTGAGCAGGCCGTAGAACAACGCGTTGAAGCACATCCAGCCGAAGAACATGCCCCACACCGAGCGGTAGCGGAAGAAGTCGAGCACGCGCCCGCTCGCATTGGCCGATTCCTTGGCGGCATCGGCGGCATGGCTGGCCTCGATGTAGCGCGCCTCGGCTTCGTTCACGTCGGGATGCTGGCGCGGATGGTTGCGGATGTAGCGCCAGGCGAAGTAGCCGGCGATGACGGTGCCGACACCGGCGATCACGAAGGCCAGGCGCCACGAGCCGAGCACGGCGATCAGCGCCGAGATCAGGATCGCGCCCAGCGCCGCGCCCAGGGGCGCACCGCCGTCGAGCAAGGTGGCGCCGCGTCCGCGTTCGGTCTGCGTCATCCAGATGCCGTTGAGCTTGCCGCCCGCCGGGTAGATCGGCGCCTCGGCCGCGCCCAGGCCCAGGCGCGTCAGCAGCAGGGGCACCCAGCCGGTGCAGGCCGCGGCGATGGCCTGGAAGAAGCCCCAGCCCACGGTGGCGCCAGCAATGACGACGCGCGGGCCGAAGCGGTCGGCCAGCATGCCGCCCGGAATCTGCATCAGCGCATAGGTCCAGAAGAAGGAGCTGAGCAGCAGGCCCTGCACGGCCGGGCCGATGTCGAATTCCTTGGCGATCAGCGGCATGGCCACCGAGAGCGAGGCCCGGTCGATGTAGTTGATCGAGATCAGGAACAACATCATCAGGAAGATCTTCCAGCGCACCTTGGTGGGCTGGAGGGCGGCGTCGGGCGCTGCGGCGGTCGCCTTGGCGCCGTCCGTCATGGTGTTTTGCATCGGTTTGTCTCCTTGCAGTGGCACGGATGCCAGCTTGCAAGGAAACGACCCGGCACGCTGGCGAACTTTGCAGTCGCGGGTCGGGCTGGTCCGGTCCAGTGCACCACCGAGGCTGTGGAGCGGAATTTAGGCTTTGTCGAAATCAACGTCAACATCAATGTTGACAATCTTGTTGACGATAATGGCAAACACCTAGTCCGCAGCCCCTTCCCGGGGGATCACGCGGCGTCGGCGGCCGGTGTTTGCGCAAAGTACGCCATGGCTGCCTGCACCCCGCTGCCGGCCATCGGCACGCCCGCCAGCTTGAAACCCATCTCGATGCCCGTCAATGCGGCCATCAGCGTGAGGTCGTTGCAGTCGCCCAGGTGGCCGATGCGGAACATGCGGCCCCGCAGCTTGCCCAGGCCCGCGCCCAGCGAGAGGTCGAAGCGCTGATGGATGAGGCGGCGCAGCGCATCGGCATCGACGCCCTGCGGCGTGATGACGCCGGTCAGCACGGGCGAATGCACGCGCTCGTCGGCGCACTGCGTCGGCAGGCCCCAGGCCTGCACGGCGGCGCGCACGCCCCGGCCCCAGCGCTGGTGGCGCGCGAAGATCACGGGCAGGCCCTGCTCGAGCACCATGTCCAGCGCCTCGCTCAGGCCGTACAGCAGGTTCGTGCTCGGCGTGTAGGGCCAGTAGCCGCCCTGGTTCATCTCGATGATCTCGTCCCAGGCCCAGAAGGCCTTGGGCAGGCGCGCCGTCTTCGCCACCTCGAGCGCCTTGGGCGACACCGCGTTGAAGCTGATGCCCGGCGGCAGCATGAGGCCCTTCTGCGAGCCGCTGACCGTGACATCCACGCCCCACTCGTCGTGCCGGTAGTCGGCGCTCGCCAGGCCCGAGATGGTGTCGACCATCAGCAGCGCCGGATGGCCCGCTGCATCGATCGCGCGGCGCACCGACGCGATGTCGGAGGTGACGCCGGTCGAGGTCTCGTTGTGCACCACGCACACGGCCTTGATGTGGTGCGTGGTGTCCTGGCGCAGGCGCTGCTCGATCAGGTCGGCCTGCACACCGTGGCGCCAGCTGCGCGGCAGGCCGGTCTCGTCGCTGCCTTCGAGCGCGAGGAACTCGGGCTCCAGGCCGAGCCGGCGCGCCATCTTCTGCCACAGCGTCGCGAAGTGGCCGGTCTCGAACATCAGCACGTGGTCGCCCGGGCTCATCACGTTGACCAGCGCCGCTTCCCAGGCGCCGGTGCCCGACGCGGGATAGACGACGACCGGGTGCCGGGTCTGGAACACCTGCTGCAGCCCGCCGATGACCTTCTTGCCCAACGTGGCGAACTCGGGCCCGCGGTGGTCGATGGTCGGCAGACTGATGGCCCGCAGGATGCGGTCGGGCACGGGGCTGGGGCCCGGAATCTGCAGGAAGTGGCGGCCGCTGGGGTGGTTGTCGAGCGCGATCATGGGGGTTGTCTCCGTTCTGGATGGGTTGTGGAAATTGCTAGAGCTGCACCGACGCGTGGCCGATGCCCGGGAATTCGGCGGTGACGAGGTCGCCCTCGCCCGCTTCGAGAATGCCGACCCAGGTGCCGGTCGTGACGACGGTGCCGGCCGCGACGGTCTGGCCGTGGCGCGTGGCATGGCGCAGCCACGCGGGCAGCAGCCAGGCCGGGTCGCCGAGCGAATGCGTGCCGCGGCGCACCACGCTCGCCCGCGCGCCGATGCGCACCTCGCAGGCCTGCGCGGCCCAGTCGCGGGCGACGAACGGCACCCACTCGCCGAGCACCAACGCGCCGTGCGATTGCAGGTCGGCCAGCTTGCACAGCGCGGGCGCGTCGAGGGCCTCCTGCCAGCGGGAATCGACGATCTCGATCGAGACCGTCATGGCGTCGACCAGGGCGCGTGCGCTGTCGACAGCCAGCGTCGCCGCCAACGCCGCATCGACGTCGCGCCCGATGCGCAGCGCGATCTCGGCCTCGATGCCCCGCAGGTGGAACGGCCAGTCGCCGGCCGTGGCCGGGCTGGTCCACACGCCGCGCGGCGGCAGCGGCGCATGCGTCAGGACGGCATCGCACGACGGGCCGCCGGCCTTCCAGTACCCGGGCGGCGCCGCACCGAACCAGCCCAGCGCCTGCGCCACCTGCTGCTGCACGGCGTAGGCCTCGTCGGCCTGCGCGAGCCCTCCGGCCACCTCTGCGGCCGGGCTCGCGACGTGCGCGCCGCGCGCATGCACCAGCGCCTGCGCCACCACGTCGATCGTTGAATGGGACATATCGGGTTCCTCCAGTGATCCCAGGAAAGAAATCAGAAGCGCGCGTGCAACGGCGCGAGCCCCTTCACTTCCGCCCGCACGGCCGTGCCCTGCGAGGCGAACAACATGCCGGTGCACGAACCGGTCGTCACGACCTGGCCGGCCCGCAGGCCCTGGCCCCGGGCCGCACCTTCGTTGGCCAGCCACACGAGCAGCGCACCGACGTCGGGGTGCGTGTGCTCCCCGACCGTGTGGGCGACGACCTGCGCGTCGAAATGCATCACGACCTCGGTGCGCGCCAGGTCGAGCCACGCACGCTCGAAAGGCGCGGGTTCGCCGAGCACCAGGCCGCCGTGACACAGCAGGTCGGCCAGCAATGCCGAAGGGCTGGCGTCGAGCCAGTCGATCAGGCGGGTTTCGGCCACCTCGATCACGGGCAGCACTTCCGCGATGGCATCGGCCACCTCATCGCGCATGTAGGGCAACGCACGCGGCGGCAGGTCGGCGCCGAGGCGGAACGCGAGCTCGGCCTCGACGCCGCGCAGATGCCATGCACCGCCGACCAGCGACGCGCCGCCGGGCACCAGCCCCTCGGCCGGCAGCGGCGCGCACACGGGCTCGCGGCCCGGCGCGCTCGCGCCGACCTTCCAGCCGCCGACCGCGCCGAGCGCCGCCAGCGTCGCGTCCTGGATCGCATAGGCGGCGTGCCGGTCGTGCGACGGCAGCAGCGACGACATCACGCGCCGCCCGTCGCGCCGCGCGCGACACAGCGCCTGCGCGGCCTCGGCCGGCGCGAGCTGCGCCGCCACGGCCTCGGCCAGCGTCACAACGCGGGGAAGCGCCGCCACGGATGGGCCTGTTCGAACGAGCGCGCGAGCGCGAGCAAGGCGTCGTCCGCGCCTTCGCGTGCCACGAGTTGCACGCCGACCGGCAGCGGCCCCGCAAAGCCGCACGGCAGCGCGATGGCGGGCAGGCCCACGGCGTTCGCGAAGCCGGCGAACACCGCGTGGCCGCGCGGGCCGACCTCGCGCCCGTCGATGCGCGTGGGATGCGTCTCGCCGGCGGGCCAGGGCAGCGCAGCAGCGGCGGGCGTGAGCAGGAAGTCGTAGCGGTCGAACAGCTGCGCCAGCGTGTTGCGCAGCCGCTCGGCTTCGTACAGCAGCTCGAACAGCTCGCTCGCGCTGGCCTTGCGGCCGTTCTCGGCGTTCGCCTGCATCGCGGGGCCGAACAGCGATGCGTCGAAGGGCCGGCTCGACAGCTCCTGCGGATGCGCCACCAGCCAGGCCAGCCCGACCTGCGCCAGCAGCGGCCAGCGCTGGTTGACCACCTCGGCGATGCCGAAGTCCTGCGCCGTCGTCACCTCGTGGCCGAGTTCGGCCATGTGGCGCGCGGCGGCTTCAGTGAGCGCCGCGATCTGCGGATCGACCGGGTGATCGCCGAAGCGCGGAATGAAGAGAATGCGCGCGCGTCGCGGGCCCGCGCCCTCCTCCACCGGCCGATCGCCGATCACCTGCATCACCGCCGCCACGTCGGCCACGCTGCGCGCGATCGGGCCCGCGACCTCGAAGCCCAGGAAGATCGGCGGCAGCCCGTCGCCGCGCGGCACGCGGGCGCGCGAAGGCTTGAAGCCGACGAGGTTGGTGTGCGAGGCCGGCCGGCGGATGGAACCGCCGCCGTCGGTGCCCAGTGCAATGGGACAGCCGCCCGCGGCCACCAGCGCCACCGCGCCGCCCGACGAGCCGCCGGGCGTGAGCGCCGGGTCCCACGGGTTGCCGGTGGGGCCGAACACCGGGTTGTCGGTGTAGCCCTGCATCGTGAACTCGGGCACGTTGGTCTTGCCGAAGATCACGGCGCCGGCTTCGCGCAGCCTGGCCACCGGCAGCTCGTCGCGCTCGGCCACGACGCCGGCCAGCGCGCGGCTGCCCCAGTGCGTCGGCAGGCCGCGCACCTGCAGGTTGTCCTTGATGGTGACCGGCACGCCGTCGAGCGCGCCCAGCGCCCGGCCGCTGCGCCAGCGCGCGGTGCTCTGCTCGGCCGCGTGCGCGGCGCCTTCGCTGTCGAGCGTGATGAGCGCGTTCAGCCGCGGGTTGACCTCGGCGCTGCGCTGCAGGCAGGCATGCAGCGCGTCGGTCGGGGTGAACGCCGCATCGCGAAAGCCTGCGGCGAGCTCGGTCGCGGTGAGTTGCCAGAGCGATGGCATACCGGGCTACTTGAGACCGACCACCGGGCCGACGACCTGCTTCCAGGTGGCCGAGCACTTGTCGTAGGACTTGTCGCAGAGTTCGCTCCAGATCGGCAGCGACACCGTGGTCAGCGCGTCGCGGATCATCTGCTGGTCGCCCGACTTCACCGGCACGTCCTTCATCGCGAACTTCTTGACGGTCTTGCACGGCTCCTTGCCGACATTGCAGCGCGACGCGTCGTCGAACAGTTCCTTCGAGTAGCCCCACACCTCGGTCTCGAACTTGCGGAAGGCCTCGGTGAGCTTCACCTTCTGCTCGGCGCTCAGCGCGTTCCACTTCTGCAGGTTGATCGCGTACGCGTTGAGCGCAATCTGGAAGCCGATCGGCATGAAGTGCGTGGTGACCTCGGGCCAGCCCGCCGAGTTGGCCGAGCTCGGGCCGGTGATGGCGCAGTCGGTCACGCCGCGCTCCAGCGCCTGCTGCGTCTCGCCGAAGGGAATGGTCACCGGGATGCCGCCGAGCTTCTCGATGAACTTGGCGAGCGACTGGTCGTACACGCGCACCTTCTTGCCCTTCAGGTCCGCCAGGCCGCCGATCGCCACCTTGCAGAACACCACCTGCGGGCCGAAGGGATAGATGCCCAGCAGCTTGCCGCCGTGGCGCTCCTGCAGCCGCTTGTCGAAGGCGTCACGGTAGGCATCGACCACCTTGCGCGCCACCTCGTAGTCGGTCGACAGGCCCACGATGTCGGGGCCCAGGAAGAAGGGCTCGTCGCGCGACACCTGCGCCAGGCGCAGGGTGACGATGTCGAACAGGCCCGACTTCAGCACGCGCAGGCCGTCGGCGTCTTTCACGCCCAGCACGTCCATCGGCTTGTAGTCGGCGTCGATGGGCAGGCCCGTGTTCTTCGCGAAGTTCTCGAAGAAGGGCTGCTCCTTGGTCTGCTGGATCAGCCCGGTGGCCACCAGGTTGCCGGCCACGCGCAGGCGGGCGTTGTCCGCCTGCGCCGGCAGTGCCAGCGCCAGGGTGGCCGCGATCAGCGGGAGAACGAATTTCAGTTGCATGCCTGACTCCTTGAAAGGTTGAAAGGTGATTCGAGAGCGGGAGAAAAAAGTGCCGTCACTTGCCGAACAGCAGGTTCGGCAGGTAGGTCGCGATCCAGGGGTTGTGGATCAGGATCGCGGTCATCACGACCATGGCGACGAAGAAGGGCAAGGTGCCCTGGAACACGTCGTTGATCGAGCCTTCGCCGCGCACGCCCTGGATCACGTACAGCGTCATGCCGATCGGCGGGCTGATCAGCGAGATCTCGCACATCAGCACCATGAAGACGCCGAAGAACACGGGATCGATGCCCGCGGCCTGCACGATGGGGAACACCACCGGCAGCGTGCCGACCAGCATCGGCATCGTCTCCAGCGCGATGCCCAGCACCAGGTACAGCGCTGCCAGCATCCACAGCAGCATGATGGGCGACACGTCGGCCGACTTGATGAGGCTGGCCAGCGCCTGCGGCACGCCCAGCATCGAGAGCACGAAGTTCAGGTACAGCGCCGCCACGAGGATGAGCGCCGTCATCGCGGTGAGCCGCATGGTCGAGCGGAAGCACTCGTGCAGCATCGAAACGTTCAGCTTGCGGTAGCCCGCCGCGATGGGCAGGCAGACGATCACGCCCAGCGCCGCGCTTTCGGTGACGGTGGCCCAGCCCGTGTAGATGCCGCCCATCACCACCGCGAACACGGCCAGCGGGCCCAGCAGGTGCACCGAGTGGCGCAGCTTCTCCGCGAGTGCGGTGCGGCCTTCGCGAACGCCCGCCACCGACGGCCGCCACACGCAGATCGCCAGGATCGTGAGCAGGAACAGCACCGTCATGATCGCGCCGGGCAGGATGCCGGCCATGTACAGCCGCGCCGCCGAGGTGTTGGTCATCGAGCCGTAGATGATGAAAGCCACGCCGGGCGGAATCAGGTTGCCCAGGCTGGCGCCGGCGGCGATGGTGCCCAGCACCATGCGCTGGTCGTAGTTGCGGTTCTTGAAGGCGGGCAGCGCGACGGTCGAGATGGTGGCCGCGGTGGCCACCGACGAGCCCGACACCGCCGAGAACAGCGCCGAGGCGCCGATGTTGGTGTGCAGCAGCCCGCCCGGCATGCGGTTGAGCCACTGGCCCAGCGACTGGTACATCTTGTCGGTGGCACCGCCGCGCATCAGGATCTCGCCCAGCAGGATGTACAGCGGGATCGACAGCAGCAGGTAGTCTTCGCCGGCGGCCCAGAGCTGCTCGCCGACAGCGTTGATGGCGGGCATGCCGAAGTGGATCAGCGACCCGAGCAGGCCGACGACCAGCATCGTGGTCGCGACATGGAAGCCCAGGAACATCAGGCCCAGCATGATGGCCAGGCCGGCCAGGATTTCGAGCGGCCCGATCACGAGGCGACTCCGGTGGCGTTGGTGACATTGGCGGCGGCGGCATGCGCGGTCGACGCCTGCGCCGGGGCCTTGATCTGGACCTCGGTCTCGGCCTCGATCTCTTCCTCGAGCGTCTGCGGACCGAAGCGCTCGTTGAGCTCGCCCGTGCGGCGCCGCACGAACAGGCGCAGCGCATCGAAGGCCGCCCAGGCCGCGACCAGCGCGAACATCAGGTAGCCGCCGAGCCAGATCGATTGCGGAATCCACATCGGCGTGGCGAGCGGCGTGGCGGCCGTGCTTTGCAGCTCGATGCTCTCGACCACGACGTTGTAGCCGCGCCAGAGGCACAGCACCGCCAGCGCCGCGAGGCTCACCATCGCGAGCATGTTGAGCAGCGCGCGCGTGCCGACCGAGAAGCGCGACAGCAGGAAGTCGACCCGCGTGTGGCTGCGCGTGATCAGCGTGTAGGCGAAGCCGAAGGCGCCGACGATGCCGTAGGTGTACGAGCCGATCTCGTCGATGCCCTGCAGGCTGAACGAGAACACCTTGCGGCCGAGCATTTCGACGCAGGTCATGACGGACAGCGCGATCAGCCACCAGCCGCAGGCGATCACGGTCCAGTCGCAAACCCGCGTCAGCGTTCGGCTGATGCCGTGCTGTGGAAGCAATGTTTTCATGGTTTTGTGCAAGGAGGTGCGGTTGAAGGGCAAGCCATTGGAGCGCGCGCCGCACGCGCGCAGCGGACTATCCCGCTGCGCGGGACGGTCGGAAAAACGGCTTAGGAATCAAGCACTTGGCGCGCTGCGCCAGTGGAATGCACGCGCCTCAGCGGGCGCGGCCGCCGTAGGCGGCGGTGATCTCGTCGGCGGCGGCGCGCACGGTGGCGCCCAGGTGCGGGAAGTCGGTGCTCTTGATGCGCTGCGTCGGGCCGACCAGCGAGATCGCCCCGAAGGGCTGGCCGTGCTCGTCGCGGATGGCCGCGGCAATGCAGCGCAGGCCGACGGCGTTCTGCTCGTCGTCAATCGCATGGCCCGCACGGCGCACTTCGCCCAGCGTGTCATGCAGCCGTGAGGCGCGCGCGATCGTGTTGTTGGTGAGCTTGGGCAGGCCGTAGGTGCGCAGGTACTGCAGCACGTCGTCTTCCGACATCGCCGCCAGGATCGCCTGCCCCATCGCGGTGCCATGCAGCGGCGCACGGAAGCCCGGCTTGCCGATGGCGCGCATGAGTTCGCGGCTCTCGACCTGCGTGACGAACACGATGTCGCCCAGGTCGGCAATGCCCAGGTTGATGCTCTCGCCCGTGCTGTCGCGCAGCCGGCGCATCACCGGCAGCGCCAGGTGCGCGATGCGACGGCGGCGCCCGAAGGCCGCGCCCACCGAGAAGCAGCGCACGCCCACGTACCAGAGGTTGGTCTCGCGATCGAACTGCACGAAGCGCCGCTGCTCGAGCGTGGTGAGCAGCCGGTGCGCGGTGGACGACGACAGGCCCGTGTGCGCGGCGATGTCGACCAGCCGGAAGCCTTCGTCGTCTTCAGCCAGGAGTTCGAGCAGCTGCATGGCGCGCGTGAGCGACTGCACGGTGCTGTCGTTGTCGCGGTCGATGCGGGTGACCTTGGGGGCCTTGGCGGAGGTGCGCGGCGAGCTGGCTGTCATGGCGTGCCTTGTGCAAATTGCGTGCCATCCGGCCTGCCCGTCCGGCACGCGATCTGGCCGCCGATGGTCTGCGACAAACGATCTGTCAACCACGGTGTTTGCACCAATGTCGACATTTCTTGATGCAGCGATCACCCGATGCGCCCCGCAGGCGTGCATCGCGCCCGTCCCCGCGGTGCGCCCGCACGCACGGCGGTGCCCTACCATCGCGGGCATCTTCTTCCTGCCCGCGCCGGTCACACGGCTGCCATGATGCCCAGCGATCTCCCGCGTTTCTTCGGCTTCGGCGCTTCGCGCGCCACCCCACGCGGTGTGATCAGCCTGCTGAACCGCTACCAGCGCGCGCTGCTATACGTGGGCGGCGCCGTCACCTCGCTCGTGCTGCTGGCCGCCACCGGCGTGATGCTCTCGTCGCAGGTACGCGACTACGTCGCGGAGCGACAAGCCGAGTTCAATGCGCGCAAGGCCCTGCTCCACCTCGAACTCTTCGTGCGCCAGGGCTCGGCGCGGATCAACATCTTTCACGAGGAAGGCGCCTGGGAGCGGCGCGCACGCGCGCCGCAGTCGCTGGTCGACGCCTTCGCCGCGCACGACGGCCGGCTGGTGCTGCCCAGCAACAAGGACTTCCCGCCGATGCTGCTGCTGGGCGACCTCTCGGCGCAGCGCCCGGCCGACAGCTTCGCGCAGTACCTCGGGCTGGCCGAAGAGGTCGGCTACCGCTCGGCGGCCTACACGAAGACGCTGACGCTGCACTCCAGCTACTTCTATGCGCCCGACCTGCGCTTCCTGGCCGTGGTGCCGGCCCCCGCGGCGGCCGACCTGTTCGAACGCCACGGCGCGCGCACCACCGAAGACCTGCTCCAGCGCATCGCGCCGCCCGAGCTCGGCGACCTGAGCGACCCGGCCGTCGTCGCCCGCCTGCGCGCCAGTGGCACGGCCGTGTGGCTGCCGCCGGCCGTGAGCCCCTTCACCGGCGAGACGGTGCTGCGGCTGGCGCAGCCCGGCTTCCACGACGGCAAGCCCTTCGTCGTGCTGGTGAACGACTACCCGCTGGACATCATCACCGCGCACCTGTCGAACGAGCGCCACGACGAGGCCTCGATGTTCGTGGACCCGTCGGGCCGGGTGATCGCCGAGACGCACGGCCCCAGCGGCACCGAGGGCCTGCAGGCGCGCGCGCTGCAGCTCTCGCAGCCGTCGCTGGCCGCGAACGGCGCCACGCTGCAGTACCGCGACGGTCTCTTCACGCTGCGCGCCCCGATCGCCGACGCCAACTGGACCTATCTCTACGCCTTCTCGTGGCGCACCATCGCGTCCGAGCTGGGCCAGAGGTTCGCGCTCTATGCGGGCGCCATGCTGCTGCTCATCGCCTTCGTCTGGGCCGCGCTGCTCCTGCTCGACCGCAAGGTGTTCCGGCCCGGCTATGCGCGCTCCCAGCGCATCGTGGAAAGCGAGAACCTCAACCGCACCATGGTCGCGACCACGCCCTCGGGCCTGGCGCTGCTGCGCTATCCCTCGGGCGAGGTGCTGCTGCAGAACCAGGTGATGCAGGCCTGCACCGACAACGCGCGCCCCGAAGACCCGCCCCTGCCGCAGCGCCTGCTGCGCCTGTACGACGACGCGCCCGGCGCTCCCGAATGGCTACCCGACCTGGAGCTGCCCGTGACGCTGGCCAGTGGCGAAGTCACCGAGCTGCTCGTGAGCGTGGTGCGCACCAAGTACCAGGGCAGCGACGTGCTGCTGTGCAACTTCTCCGACATCACGACGCGCAAGAACGCCGAGCGTGCGTTGGAAAGCGCGCGCGAGGCCGCGCACCAGGCCAACCATGCGAAGTCGGCCTTCCTGGCCATGATGAGCCACGAGATCCGCACGCCGCTGAACGCGATCATGGGCAACCTCGAGCTGCTGCAGCGCTCGCCGCTGTCGGCCGCGCAGAACGAGCGGCTCGGCGCCGTGACGTCGTCGTCGACCGCGCTGCTGGGCATCATCAACGACATCCTCGACTTCTCGAAGATCGAGTCGGACCAGATGCGGCTGGAGTCGATCCGCTTCGACCTCGCGGACACGGCGCGGCAGGTGATCGCGGTCTTCACGCCGCTGGCGCAGGCCAAGCGCCTGGCGCTCGATTGCGTGATCGACGACGCCCTCGCCCCGCACCACCTCGGCGACCCGACGCGCCTGCGCCAGCTGCTCATGAACCTGCTGAGCAACGCCATCAAGTTCACCGACACCGGCGACGTGCTGCTCGAGGTCTACCTGAAGGACGACGCCGACCCCGCCTCGCCGGTGGTGATCGGCGTGAGCGACACCGGCATCGGCATGACGGCGGCGCAGCAGAAGGCGCTGTTCGAGCCCTTCACGCAGGCCGACAGCAGCATCGCCCGCCGCTTCGGCGGCACCGGCCTGGGGCTGGCGCTGTGCCGCCGGCTGGCCGGGCTCATGGGCGGCGACATCCAGGTGGTGAGTTCGCCGGGCAAGGGGAGCACCTTCCTGGTCACGCTGCCCTTGCCTGCCGCTCCCGCCCTGCCCCCGCGCGCGCCCGCACCGCCGGCGGCCGGCGCCGACACGGCCGCGCCGGCGGCGCACATCCTCGTGGTGGACGACCATCCGGCCAACCGCGAGCTGGTGAAGATGCAGCTCGAGGCGCTGGGCTACACCTCCGACCAGGCCTCGGGCGGCCTGCAGGCGCTCGACCTGTTCGCCCGGCGGCGGCACGACCTCATCATCACCGACATCAACATGCCGGGCATGGACGGCTACACGCTGGCACGCGCGCTGCGCGCACAGGGCTCGCGCGTGCCCATCGTGGCGCTCACGGCCGACGTCGCGGTGCGCGAACGCGAGCGCTGCGAATCAGCGGGCATCGACACCGCGCTGATCAAGCCCATCCTGCTCGACACGCTCGAACGCACGGTGCGCCAGCTGACCCTGCGCGACCCCGACGCCGCGCCATCGGCCGGCGCCCGGCGGCAGGACATCGCGCAGGGCACCCTGCCCGCGTCGGTGCACCAGCCGCTCGTGCAGTCCCTGGCCGACACCGCGGAGGCCATCCGCGCGGCGCTGGACGCCGGCGACAGCGCCGCGCTCGGCGCCGGGCTGCATTCGCTGCGCGGCGCCTTCGCACTGATCCACGAAGCCGGGCTCGCCGCCGACTGCGTCGCCATGGAAACGCAGCTGCGCGACGCCGACCTGCCCGCGCTGGCGCAGGCCTTCGAACGCTTCGAGCCGGCGGCGCGCGCCGCGCTCGCACGCCGGGCGCCCGAGGGCGCGGCCGCGGCCTGAAGCCGCCCGGGTCCGAACCCGTTTTCGGACCCGATCCGATCCGCCGGCGCCCCCGGTCCTAGCCCCAGGCACCCCGCGTCTTACAAATTAGGACGGGTCCTATGCATTGGCGGCCCGCTATCGGATCAGGCCGCTTAACGCAGGACCGATGCCCTCCTAAAGTCCAGTCATCCCCTGCTGGCACCGCCCGAGGCACCCGCCACCGGCCCCTTTTTCAGACGTCCCCGACGCCGGGGGCCGGGCGTTCGACAGCAGCCCTTCCTGCACGCGGCGCGCGCAGGTCCGACCCCTCTGTGTTCCACAGGTCCGCCATGAAGCCATTCAATCTCCGCGTCCTGATCGCGGACGACCATCCCGCCGTTCGCATCGGCATCGAGAGCACGCTGCGCGAAAGCCAGGCGGTCACCGTCGTGGGCGCCGCGCGCGACTCCACCGAGATGATGGAGATGCTCAAGCAGCACGACTGCCAGATCCTGGTGTCCGACTACGCCATGCCCGGCGGCCTGCATGGCGACGGCATCGCGCTGTTCGCGCTGGTGCGCCAGCGCTACCCGCGGCTGAAGATCGTGGTGATGACCATGCTGGACAACCCCGGCATCATCCATTCGCTGCTGGACATCGGCGTGCCCTGCATCCTGAACAAGGCCGACTCGGTGAGCCACCTGCTGCCGGCCGTGCATGCGGCCTACGCGAGCGGACGCTACCTGTCGCCCAGCATGGCGGAGATCGCCGCGCGCACCGCGCCGCACCGCACCGACACCCAGCCGCACGCCATGCTCTCCAAGCGCGAGCTCGAGGTGGTGCGCATGTTCGTGTCGGGCCTCACGGTGACGGAAATTGCCGAGCGGCTGCACCGCAGCAAGAAGACCATCAGCACGCAGAAGGGCTCGGCCATGGCCAAGCTCGGCATCTTGCGCGACATGGACCTCGTGCGCTACGGCATGGAGACGGGGCTCATGAGCACCTCGGCGGCCCCGCCGCCGCCACCGCCGGGCCTGCCGGCGCTGCCCTGGCCCTGAGGCCACGCGCGGGTCAGCCTTGCGGCGCGCCCGTCACCGTGGCCGTCAGGCCGTTCTCGAGCGCATAACGCAGCAGGTCGACATCGCGCTCAATGCCCAGCTTTTCCATCGCCTTGGTCTTTTGCGTGCTGATGGTCTTCTTGCTGCGATGCAGCTGCTCGGCGATCTCGTTGATCGTGAGCCCCGACGCATACAACCGCACCACCTCCGACTCGCGCTGGCTCAGCACGCCCGCGGCGTTGCGGCTGCGCACCTCCCAGTCGATGGTGCGCACCACCGCGTCCATGGTCGGCGAGTAGTACGTGCCCCCGGTGCGGGCAGCGTGGATGGCGGGAATCAGGTGCGCCACCGCATCCGATTTGCTCACGATGCAGCGGATGCCGCTGGACACCAGCGAGTGCAGCACCGCCGGATTGTCGAGCATGGTCATCACCACGATCTGCGTGTCGGGAAAGCGCCGCTTCACCAGCTTGAACAACGGCACGCCGTCGCCGAACTCGCCGGCCGGCATCGCGTAGTCGGACACCAGCACGTCGCAGGGCGTGCTCTCGAGCAGCGCCATGAGCCCGGTCGAATTGGCCACCTCGCCCACCAGCGTGAGGGTCTCGACCGACGTCAACTCGTGCCGGACCCCGGCCAGCATGCCGGGATGGTCGTCGGCCAGAACGACGCGGATTTCGAAGCGGTCCATTGCCATTGTTTTTTCCCTTTCGCTTGCCGGCGTGGCCGGCGGACGAGGGTCCGGGCGCAGCGCCGGGGCATCTTACCCGCCGGTCCTGCGCGGGCGGGCCGCGTCGCGCAGGTGAAAGGCTCAGGCGGTTTCGGTGGGTGGTGGCGCCGCGGCAGCGGGCTGCGAAGCGCGCGCGCCCGAGGCCGAGAGCATGTCGCCCGGGAAGGCCTGCGCGATGGCCTGGAGCGCCGCGTGCGCGGCTTTCTTGCCGGCGTCGTCCGAGGTCCGGTAGGCGCGCAGCAGCGACACCTCCTCGCGGCTCACCGACAGGTCTTCGGTGCAGGTGGGCATGCCGGTCACGACGTACAGCACGTCGATGCCGATGACGGCCATGGTGGCCAGGTAGGCCGCGTCGGGGTGGCGCGCGCCTTTTTCGAAAGCCTCCTGCACGGACGCATCGACGCCGCCGAGCACCGCGAAGGCGGCGGCGCTCAGACCGAGCCTGGTGCGCTCCATGGACAGGCGGTGTCCGATCATCCGCATGAGCGCGCTCCCCATGAAGGGTCGAGGCCCCATCCGCCTGCGATCTTGATCAAGGCCAAATGCGACCGCCTGCTCAAAAGAAATTGTCGTTCCGGGCCGTGGCCGATGGCTTTTTTGCCAGCACCAAAGCGCCGAACAACGCGCTTCGCCGCGTGCAGCCGGTTGCCTGCATTCGCTTGCCACGCAGGAATTCCCACAATTTCTTGATCCACAAGATATTCGTCATCGACGACCCCTAAAAAATATTCAATCCAGCGCCCTTGCACAGATGCCAAAGAGGCGACAAAGGTAATTTTTCAATCCTATGTTTTCAGCCTCAAAAATCCAATCGGACCCGTCTGAAAATTGCTCGCACGGTGCTTGCCTATTGGTAGCTCATCGTGAAGGTCGCGCGGCCATTGGCGCTGCCGCTCGTCACTGTCGATTTGCAGGGCAGCCTTGCCGACCCAGCGATCTGTTCGCAGGAGATCTACTCCACCCGAATAGATGATTTATTTCTCATCGACACCTATGACTGCAAAATACAGATGGAAATTTCAGAAGCCCTCGCTCATCGGCTCAGCCGAATCCTGAAAAATAAAGGCCTGCATAGGACCAGTCCTATAAACAGAAGCACTCCTGGAATTCACGAAAATCCACGCGCAATTCGCCCTACCATTCCAGTCGATTGTTTCTAATTCGCGTCTTTTTCGCCATTTTTCCGCCATGTCTCCGCCCGCCTTCCCCGCCAGCGCCCCCCCTGCCCCGACACCCGCCCGGCAGGCCCGGGAGCTGGACCTGCTGCGCCGCTACCAGCACGCCCTGCTCTATGGCGGCGGCGCACTGCTGTCGCTGCTGATCGTGCTGGCCGCGGGCCTCGTGCTGTACAACGCCGCCGCCAATGCGCTCGCGAACCTGCGCACCACGCTGGCCGCGCACAGCGCGCAGATGCAGCTCGACATCGAGGAAAAGCAGGCGGCGATGCGCCGCGGCGTGGTGAACGCCGAACTGCTCTGGAACAGCCAGACACCGCCGGCCGCCGGCACGCTGGAGGCCTTCGTGCGCGACGGGGGCCACGTGGTCCTGCAGGCCGGGGCGCACCTGACGCCGGCCATCGCCGCGGTCGACACCGCCCGCACCCACGACCTGCATGAATTCGCGCCCTACCTTGGCATGCTCGAGATGCAGGCCTACAGCGTCACCGCCGTCGCACAGCTGCGCAATTCGCCGCTGGGCGCCTACGCCTACACCCCCGACCACCGCCTGCTCACGCTGATGCCCGCGCCCGAAGGCGGCCTGCAGGGCGCGCTGGCCCGCACCGGCCTGCCGGACACCGCCGCGCTCATCGCGCGCCTGAGCTACGACATCGGCGATCTCGCCGGCAACCCGGCGCTCGCCGACCTGTGGCGCACGCAGCGCCGCGTGGCCTGGCAGCCGCCAGCGCCCGACCTGCTGGCACCGGGGGCCTCGCCCTTCAAGCTGGTGCAGCCCGGCTTCGACGCCCAGGGCCGCCCCTTCATGGTGTTCGTGAGCAACCTGCCCTCGGGCGTGCTGCAGGACCGCCTGCGCCACACGCCGCAAGACACGGCCGCCCTGCTGGTCGACGCGCAGGGCCGGGTGCTGCTCTCGGCCGACCGCACGGGCGACGCCATCGACGGCGGCGCGCTGATGGCCACGGCGCTGGCCCACAGCCTGCGCCAAGCCGGCCCTGCGCTGCCGCGTGAAACCTACCGCGCGGGCGTGTTCAGCCTCTCGACGCCGCTGGCCGGCACCGGCTGGTGGCTGGTGTACGCCTGCTCGTGGCGCACGGTCTTCACCACGTTGAAGCCGCAGTTGCTGCGCTACGGCGGCGCCACGCTGGTGGTGCTGGGCACGCTCTGGGGCCTGCTGCTGCTCTTCAGGCGCAAGCTGCTGGAGCCCGCCTACCGCCGCTCGCAGCGGGTGTTCGAGAGCGAGCAGCTCAACCGCGCGATCATCGCCACCTCGTCGTTCGGCGTCTGCCTGATCGCGCTCGACGACGAGCGCGTGCTGCTGCAGAACACCCTGATGGAACACTACGCCGCGGCCACCGCGCCGCCCGAGCCGCTGCACCGCCAGATGGCCGCGCTCTACCGCGAACGCGCCCACGGCGGCACGCTGCACGACGCCGACATGCCGCTGGCCCTGAAGAACGGCCAGGCCTGCGAGCTGCTGCTGCAATGCACGCGCACGCGCTACCAGGGCGCGGACGCCCTGCTGTGCAGCTTTGCCGACACCACCGAGCGCAACGAACTCGACAAGAAGCGCGAAGAAGCCCGCGAGGCGGCCGAGGCGGCCAACCGCGCCAAGTCGGTGTTCATCGCCACCATGAGCCACGAGATCCGCACGCCGCTGAACGCGGTGCTGGGCAACCTCGAGCTGCTCGGCCAAGGCGCGCCGCCCGAGGTGCAGGCCCGGCGCCTGCAGTCGGTGCGCCAGGCCTCGCGCACCCTGCTCGAGATCGTCAACAACATCCTCGACCTGTCGAAGATGGAATCGGGCCACCTCAAGCTCGAGGCCACGCGCGTGGCGCTGCCCGAGCTCGTGCGCACCTGCGCGGAAATGTTCGAGCCCTCGGCGCATGCCAAGGGGCTGCGGCTCGATTGCGTCGTGCACCCGGGCCTGGCCGCCGGCTATGAAGGCGACCCAACACGCATCCGCCAGATCGTCGTGAACCTGCTGAGCAACGCGATCAAGTTCACGGCCGCGGGCGCGGTGACGCTGGAGGTCGGGCCGCTGTCGCCGGGGCAGGCCTCGCCGGTGGCGATCCGCGTGACCGACACCGGCATGGGCGTGCCGCCCGAGCAGATTCCGCAGCTGTTCGACATCTACATGCAGGCTTCGCCCTCGACCGCGCGCGAGTTCGGCGGCTCGGGGCTGGGGCTGTCGATCTGCCAGCGGCTGGCGCGCAAGATGGGCGGCACGATCACCGTGAGCAGCCAGCCCGGTGCAGGCTCGTGCTTCACGGTGACCTTGCCGCTGGTGGCGCTGGCGCCCGAAGTTGTCGCGCCATCGGACACCGGTGCTGCCAGCGCGGCCCCGCCCATGCGTCCCGTGCGCCTGCTGGTCGTGGACGACCATCCGGCCAACCGTGCCCTCATCAGCGACCAGCTCGACGCGCTTGGCGTCGCCGCCGACGTGGCGCCCGACGGCGAGGCCGCGCTGGCCCTGTTCGCCGCGCAGCGCTACGACCTCGTGCTGACCGACCTGAACATGCCCGGCATGGACGGCTACACGCTGGCCCGTCGGCTGCGCGAACGCATGCCATCGATCCCGCTCGTCGCCATCACGGCGCACCTCGAGCAGGAGGGCTACCAACAATGCTCGCTGGCGGGTTTCGCGGGGGTGCTGCTCAAGCCGGTGCTGTTGCCGGCGCTGGAGCAGGCGATCCTCAAGACGCTGGGCGCTGCTGCGCCACCACGGGTGGCCAGCGCCCCGATCGCGCCCGCGCAAGCGCCACTCGACGCGCGCCTGCACGACGCGATGGTCTCGTCGCTGGCGTCTTCCGCGCAGCAGGTCCGCGAGGCCCTGGCGACCGGCGACCGGCGCGTCATCGGCGACGAGTTGCATGCGGTGCGCGGTGCCTTCGCCATGATCGGCGAGCCGGCCATCGCCGCGATGTGCGGCCGGCTCAGCGCTTTAGTGAAGCAGGACGAGATGGCGGTGATCGCCCCCGGCTGGGCCGCGCTGCAGGCGGCCGCCGAAATGGTGTTGGCACGACGCGCGGCCTGAGCGCGCGTCGCCCGATCGTCAATCGGCGTTCCGCGGCGCCTGCGGGCGCCCCGCCGCATACCGCAGCAGCGCCGCGTACTGCACGAAGGCCGACTCGGCCATCGGCGCGGCGTGCTGCGCGCCCTGCGTGAAGTGGCACCCGAGACTGCGGGCCAACGCGAGGTCACGCTCGCCGTCGACGCCCTTCACGAGCAGCGTCGCGTGCTGTTCGCGTGCCATGGCGATCACGCTCGCCAGGATGTGGCGGGCATGCGGGTTCTCGCGCGCCTGTGCCAGCTGGCGCGCGTCGATCTGGAGCTCGCTGAACGGCACCTTGAACCAGCGGCTCAGGGTCGAGTCGCCCTGGCCGAAACGGTCGATGGCGCAGTGGAACCCGCGCAGCCGCAGGTGCGCGACCGCGCCGGCCAACACCTCGTTGCAGCGCGCGCCGCCGTCTTCGGCGATCTCCAGCACGAGCTGGTCGGCGGCGATGCCGGCGCGTTCGGCCTGCTCGGCCACGCCCTGCGCCCAAGACACCGAGGCGGCCACCGACGCGGGTACGCGCACGCCCAGGCGCAGGCCGTGGTCCTTGTGCATGTAGCCGAGCAGTTCGAAGGCGCACTCGAGCATGCGCTGCACCAACGCCTCGTGCAGGCCGACCTGTGCAATGGCGGGCAGGAAGTCGGCCGCGGGCAGCCAGGTGTCCTCGGGCCGGTACCAGCCCGGCTGCAGTTCGGCGCCACGCAGCACGCCGGTGTGCGCGCAGTGCCGGGGCTGGAAATGGGCGGCGATCTGGCGCGTGGCCAGCGCCTCGCGCAGGACCGCTTCCGTGAAGGCCGGCGTGTCGTTCGCGGATGGAAGGCTCCCGCGCCGCAGCCCGGCCCGGTGGCGCCGTTCGCGCGCCATGGCCTGCGCCGCCGATGCCATCGATACCATGGTGCGCGGCTTGGCGATGGCCGAAAGCACACGCGCGCCACGGGCCCGGGCATAGTCTTCTGCGGCCTGCAGGATGCGCGGCGGCTGGGCGCTCATGAGCACCAGCGCGGCGGGACTGCCGGCCTCGACCACCGCGTCGATCATCTGCAGGCCCGTCACCTCGGGCGTGTCGATGTCCACCACCAGCAGGTCGTGGCGCCGGTGCTGTACTGCCTCGACAAAGCCATGGCCGCTGCGCGTCACGTCCACGCGGGGAATGCCGGCGTGGCGCATGAAGGTGGCCAGCGCGAGGCCGGTGCGTTCGACCTGGTCGATCACGAGTGCGTGTCTGATCATGGCGAGCCTTGGAGGGGGAAGAGGATGTTCTGCATCTTCCCGGGGGCGGCAAAAATCCCCCATCGGCCCAGTCCGAAACTCGCGGTCGATTCCGTAGGACTTCGGCTGAACCCTGTTGCCACGCAGCAACTGTTGCCAATCCTGAGCAAGGCCGCATCTGGCGGTACGATGCGCGGAATCGAATCGACCGACATTCCACCCCACTTCGCCTGCCGCAAAGGAGCCTCGATGGCCGGACCTTCCCCCACCTTGACGCGCGGCACCACCTCGCTGGACAAGACCCTGAAAAAGAGCGAACAGGTGGCCGCCGATGTGCAGCGCGCCTCGGACAACCTCGCCGTCGTGAGCACCGTGCTGGAACAGGAACTGCCGGACGAGGTCCAGGTCGGCGAGGTGGCGCAGGCCATCGAGCACACCAGCCAGCTCGAGGAAAAACTCGCCCAGTCGGCCGAGAAACTGGCCGAAGTGAATGCGGCGCTGAGCGAGGAAATCGAGAAGCGCCTCGAAGTGACCGCCGAGCGCGACGAGAGCCAGGCGCTGGCCGAGCAGCTCAAGGCGCGCATCCGCACCCAGGCGACGTCGGACAAGCGCTGATCGCCGTTGTTTCCGCACGGTTTGCGTGCGTCGTTCTCCCTTCTCCTACGCGGAGACCGCTTGCGCCACGCTACGCTATTGGTTCACACATCAAAACCGCGGCATGGCCCTCATCACGTTCCTCGTCGAGGACAACAAGACCATCAGGGACAACCTGGTCCCCGCCCTCGAGGACCTCGTCAACGGCCATGTCGTCGGCTATGCCGAAACCGAATCGGGCGCCCTCGCCTGGCTCGCCGCCCACCCCGATGCCTGGCAACTGCTCATCGTCGACCTGTTCCTCAAGGAAGGCTCCGGCCTGGGCGTGCTGTCGGGCTGCCGCGAACGCGGCCCGCACCAGCGCGTCGTGGTGCTGAGCAACTACGTCACCCCCGACATCCGCACGCGCTGCCAGGCACTGGGCGCCGACGCGGTGTTCGACAAGTCGCGCGACCTGGACGCCTTCATCGAGTACTGCAACGCGGACCGCCCCTCGGGCCTGGCCGCGCTCTGAAGGCAGACCCGCGCAACGACTGCGCGCACCCCTGAATGAAAAAAGGGCCCGAGGGCCCTTTTTTCATGGAACGACCCGGTGAAGGGTCGTTGGCTGCAATGCGATCAGCGCACCACGGCGATCTGCGTGCGCACGCCACCCTTGTAGGTGAAGAGCGTCAGGGCGCCGTTCTTGATGTCGCCCTTTTCGTCGAAGGCGATCGGGCCGGTCACGCCCTTGTATTGCACCTTGCCGACTTCAGCCAGGTACTTTTCCGGGTCGGACGAGCCGGCCTTGGCCATGGCTTCGGCCAGCACGTTGACCGCGTCGTACACGTACGGTGCGTAGATCTGCACTTCGACGCCGTTCTTGGTCTTGAACTTGGCCTTGAAGTCTTCCAGCGGCTGCTTGAAGTCGCCGTCGACACCGCCGGCTTCGGCGCAGACCACCATGTCTTCACCGATGGCGTCGCCTGCCAGCTTCGGCAGTTCGCCGGTGCACAGGCCGTCGCCGCCCATGAACTTGACGTTCAGGCCGAGCTGCTTGACCTGCTTGAGCATCGGGCCGCCCACGGCGTCCATGCCGCCGAAGAACAGCACGTCGGGCTTGGCAGCCTTCAGCTTGGTCAGGATGGCGTTGAAGTCGGTCGACTTGTCGGTCGTGAACTCGTGGCCCACGATGGTCGCGCCTGCCGCCTTGGCAGCCTTCTCGAACTCTTCGGCAACGCCCTGGCCGTAGGCCGTGCGGTCGTCGATCACGGCGATGTTCTTGCCCTTGAGCGTTTCGACGGCGTACTTGCCGAGCGTGCCGCCCAGCTGCGTGTCGTCGGCCACCACGCGGAACGTGGTCTTGAAGCCCTGGCGGGTGTACTTGGGGTTGGTGGCCGACGGCGAGACCTGCGGAATGCCGGCGTCGCTGTACAGCTTGGAAGCGGGGATCGTGGTGCCCGAGTTCAGGTGACCGACGATGCCGTTGACCTTTTCATCGACCAGCTTCTGGGCGACGGCGGTGCCTTGCTTCGGATCGCCAGCGTCGTCTTCGGGAACCAGCACGAACTTGGCAACCTTGTCGCCGATCTTGAAGCCCTTTGCATTCAGGTCTTCGATGGCCATCTTGGCACCGAGCTCGTTGTCCTTGCCGAGGTGGGCAATGGGACCGCTGGTCGGGCCGACGTGGCCGATCTTGACGACCAGGGCATCAGCCGGAGGCGCAGCAGGGGCCGGAGCCGCAGCCGTGGGTGCCGGTGCCGCCGGAGCAGCAGCTTCTTCCTTCTTGCCGCAAGCCACGAGCGTGAGTGCAGCCAGTGCGACCGCAGTCCATTTCAATTGCATGAGAACCTCCAGAACTTGGATGAAAAGATATAAAAACCGGTCGTTCGATCCGGGCGTTCAGACCTCGCAAGTTTCGCGCCGCAGACCAGCGGCACCCTCACGCCATTCCGACCTGCGGCGCAGTTTAGCCGAGGATTTATGCGCCGGAAGTTGGCGTAGACCCTGTGTTTTCCCCTGTGTTTTCACAGAGTTCAGCGGCCATGGATTCGATGACGAGCGCGCGCAGCACGGCCTCGATTTCGCCGCGCAGACGCGGCACCATTTCGTCGAGCTGATGCTGAACGGCAGCTGACACGGCGTCGCTCAATCGCTCCTCCAGCGACAGGTCGACGCGCTGCAGCACGCGGTGCAGCAATTGCTCTTCGAGGCTGACGATTTCGGCCGGCGTGAGCGACACCGACGGCGGCAAGGCCACGGCGCTCGCGGGGTCCGGCGGCGGGGACTGCGACACCGGCGCACCCGTGGGTCGCACCGTCTCGGCGACCGGCACGGGCTCGGCCGGAATCTCGAGCACGGTCGTCAGCGTCGGGACGAACCGGGGTGGCGTGCGCAGCGTGCTGGCCATCAGGAAGCGCTCCTTGCGAAATCGTGCGGCTGGATCGTGTAGCCCCGGTCGGCGTAGTGGCGCCAGCGGGTGCGGCCGACCTGCCGGTCGTTGGCCTCGTCGCTCACGATGTCGATCATGCGTTCGAAGCGTTCGAAGCCGGCCGGCACTTCAAGGCCGAGGTTGACCAGCATCTCGCGGTGCGGCAGCGAGGCCGCGTCCCCACCTTCGGCGCACAGGATCACGGGTGAGCGCGCCACCACATGGGCCGGCGCATCGGCGCGGCAGTGCGCGACGAAGTCGACCGGCGACAGCTGCCAGAGCGCGGCGTCGACCGTGTCGAGCGCGCGCGCATCGCCCACCACCACCACGCGCAGGCCGCGTGTGTTCACGGCCTTGCGAACCAGCCGGCAAGCGTAGGTGAGCTTGTCGGGCGCGTTGTAGTGAAAGCCGATGTCGGTCACTGCGCGGACCGGGCCTTTCGGGCCGGCTTGGCCGGGGCCTTGGGCGACGCGGCCTTCTTCACGGGCTTGGCGGCCTTCCCGGCCTTCGGCGCGGCGGCAGCGGCGTTGCTGCTGCCCGCGCGGTTCGTCAGGTACGAGACCAGCAGGCCGACGGGCCGGCCGGTCGAGCCCTTGGCCGCCCCGCTCTTCCAGGCCGTGCCTGCGATGTCCAGGTGCGCCCAGGCGTAGTCGGCCGTGAAGCGCTGCAGGAACTTGGCCGCGGTGATCGCGCCGCCGGCACGCCCGGCGATGTTGGCCACGTCGGCGAAGTTGCTCTTGAGGCCTTCGGCGTAGTCGTCGTCCAGCGGCAGGCGCCAGCAGCGGTCTTGCGAAGCCTCGCCGGCCGATTCGAGCGCAGAGGCCAGCGACTCGTCGCTGGCGAACAGACCACTGCGCACGCCGCCCAGAGCCACCACGCAGGCGCCTGTGAGCGTCGCGATGTCGATCACGGCAGCCGGGTCGAAGCGCTTGGCGTACGTGAGCGCGTCGCACAGGATCAGCCGGCCTTCGGCGTCGGTGTTCAGGATCTCGATGGTCTGCCCGCTCATGCTGGTGACCACGTCGCCGGGCTTGACGGCCTTGCCGTCGTTCATGTTCTCGCACGAAGGAATCAGGCCGACCACGTTGATCGCCGGCTGGATCGCGCCCAGCGCGCGGAAGGTGCCGAGCACGCTGGCGGCGCCGCACATGTCGAACTTCATCTCGTCCATCTCGGCCGCGGGCTTGAGCGAGACGCCGCCGGTGTCGAAGGTGATGCCCTTGCCGACGAGCACCACGGGTGCTTCGTCTTTCGCGCCGCCCTGGTAGCGCAGCACGATGAAGCGCAGCGGTTCGGCCGAGCCCTGGGCCACGGCGGCGAACGCGCCCATACCGAGCTTGTCGACTTCCTTCTGGCCCAGCACTTCGCACTTGATGCGCGGCAGCTTCGCCAGCCCCTTGGCGGCTTCGGCCAGCAGCGTGGGCGTGGCATGGTTGGCGGGACGGTTGCCCCACTCCTTGGCCAGCTCGATGCCCGCGACCGTGGCGCGGGCGTCGTCGAAAGCCTTGCTGACGGCGGGGCTGGCGGCCTCGGACACGCCCAGCGTCAGGTGGCGGATGCTGCGCGGCTCGGCCTTCGACTTGGTCGTGGTGTAGACATAGCTGGCATCGGCCGCGGCCGTGACGGCGGCGGCCACCGCGGCGGCGTCGGCCGGCTGCGCGAAGACGATCACGACGCGCTTGGGGCCGTTGGCCTTGGCGGCGGCAACCGCCGCGCTCACGGCGCTGCGCACCGAGGCGGCCTTGCCGTCGCCGATGGCGGCCAGCAGCACGCGCGAGGGCACCACGGTCTCGGGGCGGTACAGCGCGAGCAGCTTGCCGGCCTTGTCGGGCAGGTCGCCGGCCTTGCGGGCGCTGGCGGCGAGCACGGAAACAGGGTCTTTGGCGGTGGGGAGAGCGCTGCCGACGAGCACGATGAGGAGGTCGGATTTCTCGGCGGCGGCCTGGGCGACGGTGAGGGTCTTGAGTTGAAAGTCCATAATCCTTTTTTTCCTCGAACGATGTTATTCCATTCTTCCCTACGCAAGGAGCTGTCGCGCAGCTTCGGAGCGACCCTCGTCGTCCTGGTCACCATCGTGATGACCATGATGCTCATCCGTACGCTCGGGCTGGCGTCCAAGGGCAGCGTGAACCCGCAGGAGGTCTTCCTCGTGATGGCGTACACGGTGCTCGGCTACATGCCGACCATCCTGAGCCTGAGCCTGTTCATCGCCATCGTCGGCACGCTCTCGCGCATGTACCGCGACAGCGAAATGGTGATCTGGTTCTCCAGCGGGCGCGGCCTGGCCGATTTCGTCCAGCCGCTGTTCCGCTTCGCCTGGCCCGTGCTGCTGCTCATCGCGGCCATGGCGCTGGTGGGCTGGCCCTGGGCCAACTCGCAGACCATCGGCATGCGCCAGCAGTACGAGCAGCGCAGCGACATCGAGCGCGTCACGCCGGGTGAGTTCCGCGAGTCCTCGGGCCGGCTGCGCGTGTTCTTCATCGACAAGGACACGCCCGACGGCGCCACCGCCACCAACGTGTTCATCTGGGCCGTTGAGCGCGGCCTGCAGATCACCACGTCGGCGCGCAGCGGCCGCATCGAGGACATCGACAACCACCGCTTCCTGCTGCTGAGCAACGGTCAGCGCCTGGAGCGCCCGCTGTTCACCGAATCGGGCCTGAAGATCAGCGAGTTCAAGACCTATGGCACGCGCGCCGGCGGCAGCTCGAACGCCACCGGCGACAGCACGCCCACGCGCGCGCGCTCCACGCTCTCGCTGCTGCGCGACCGCAGCGATGCCAGCCTGGGCGAGCTGGGCTGGCGCTTCGGCATGCTGCTGGCCGCCATCAACTTCGTGCTGCTGGCGCTGACGGTGTCCAGCGTCAACCCGCGCGTGGGACGCAGCGGCAACCTCGTATTTGCGCTGTTCGCCTTCGTCGTCTACTACAACCTGCTGAACCTGGGCCAGAGCTGGATCAGCTCGGGCCGCTACGGCATGGGCTCCTTCATGCTGCTGCTGCATGGCGGCGTCTTCCTCTTTGCCACGGCCTGGCTCACGCTGCGCAACAACAACTGGTCGGCCCGCCGCCAGGCCCGCGCCAGCGCCGCCACGGCCGGCGCCCTGCCGGCCGTACCGCCTTCCCGGATCGACCCGACCTCGTGAAAACCATCCGCCGACTGATCTACGTCGAGGCACTGAAGGCTGTGGCCTTCGTGACGCTCGGCTTTCTGAGCCTGTTCTTCTTCTTCGACTTCGTCGACGAGCTGCAGTCCGTGGGCAAGCCCGAAAGCCTGGCCTACGGCCCGGTGCAGGCGCTGATCTATGTGCTGCTGCTGGTGCCCAGCCACCTGTACGAACTGCTGCCGATCACGGTGCTGATCGGCTGCATCTTCGTGATGGCGCGGCTGGCGCAAAGCTCCGAATACACCATCCTGCGCACCAGCGGCCTGGGCCCGTGGCGCGCGCTGCGTACGCTGCTGCTGCTGGGGCTGGGCTTCGTGGTGCTCACCTTTGCCATCGGCGACTACATCGCGCCGCTGTCGGGACGCACCGGGCAGCTGCTCAAGTCGCGCTACCAGGGCACCTACTCGCTGGTGGGCAACACCGGCGCCTGGCTGAAGGAAAAGCGCGGCGACACGTCGTACGCGGTCAACGTGCTGTCGATTTCGCGCGACGGCTCGCTGCAGAACACGCGCATCTTCGAGTTCGACGGCAACGGCTACGTGAGCAAGCAGCTCATGGCCAAGTCGGCCCGCATCCTCGACGATAAGTGGGTGCTCTCCGAGGTCGAGCAGCAGGACTACGAAACCCGCACCGCCGACAAAGCCCGCATCACGACCACCCATGTCGAGAAGATGGACTGGCCCACCTCGCTCACCGCCGAAATGGTGTCGGTCGCGCTGCTGCGGCCCGACCGCATGAGCACCATCGACCTGTTCGACTACATCCGGCACCTGAACGCCAACGGCCAGACGGCGCAGCGCTACGAGATCGAGTTCTGGCGCAAGGTGTTCTACCCGCTGTCCTGCCTGGTGATGGTGGTGCTCGCCCTGCCCTTTGCCTACCTGCACTTCCGCCAGGCCGGCATCACGACCTACGTGTTCGGCGGCGTGATGATCGGCATCAGCTTCTTCCTGCTGAACAACGTGTTCGGCTACCTCGGCAACCTGAGCAACTGGTCGCCCTGGCTCACGGCGGCGGCCCCGGGGCTGATCTATTCGGTGCTGTCTCTCACAGCCTTCAGCTGGCTGGTCCTGAGGCGATGACCACGCAGGTGCCGGGCACGGTGCTGCTCGCGCACGGCTCGCGCGACGCGCGCTGGCGCGAGCCCATCGAAGCGGTCGCCGCCCGCATGCGCGAAGACGACCCCACGGTGCGCGTCAGCTGCGCCTACATGGAACTGGCCGCCCCCGACCTGCCCACGGCCGCCGCTGCGCTGATCGCCGACGGCGCCACCGCGGTGCATGTGGTGCCGCTGTTCCTGGGCATGGGCAAGCACGCCCGCGAAGACCTGCCGCTGCAGTTGGACGCCCTGCGCCAGCGCTGGCCCGACGTGGACTTCTCGCTGGCCCCGATCGTGGGTGAATCACCCGAACTGGTCGCTTTGCTGGCCCGGATTGCCATCAAATCCTGAAGTCCCAGTCATTTTTATAGACTTCAAAGGCATAATGAATTCCGCAATCAGACGGAATTTGATATGAATCTGCACCAGTTCAAGTTTGTTCAGGAAGCCGTGCGGCGCAACCTGAACCTCACCGAGGCGGCCAAGGCGCTCCACACCTCGCAGCCCGGCGTCTCCAAGGCGATCATCGAACTCGAGGAAGAGCTCGGCGTCGAGATCTTCGCCCGCCACGGCAAGCGCCTGAAGCGCATCACCGAACCCGGCCAGCACGTCATCGCCAGCATCGAGCTCATCATGCGCGAGGTGGGCAACCTCAAGCGCATCGGCGAACAGTTCAGCGCGCAGGACAGCGGCACCCTCTCCATCGCCACCACCCACACCCAGGCGCGCTATGTGCTGCCGGTGCCCGTGGCCAACCTGCGCGAGGCCTACCCGAAGGTCAACGTGAGCCTGCACCAGGGCTCGCCCGACCAGGTGGCGCGCATGGTGATCGACGAGATCGCCGAGATCGGCATCGCCACCGAATCGCTCGACGGCTATGCCGAGCTGGTCACGCTGCCCTGCTACGAATGGCAGCACGTGCTGGTGCTGCCCAAGGACCACCCGCTGGCGGCCAAGGAACGCGTGTCGCTCGAAGACCTCGCGAGCGAGCCGATCATCACGTACCACCCGTCGTTCACCGGCCGCACGCGCATCGACCACGCCTTCGCGCAGAAGAAGCTCACGCCGCGCATCGCGCTCGAAGCCATCGACTCCGACGTGATCAAGACCTACGTGCGCCTGGGCCTGGGCGTGGGCATCGTGGCCGAAATGGCGGTGCGCGACGAGTCGAACGCCGACCTCGTGGTGCGACCGATGGGCCATGTGTTCGGCCAGAACATCGCGCGCGTTGCCTTCAAGCGCAGCGCCTACCTGCGCAACTTCGTCTTCAAGTTCGCCGAGCTGCTCTCCGACCGCCTCGACCGCAACCTGATCGCGAAGGCCCTGAGCGGCCATCAACAAGACTACGAACTCTGATCCTCCAGCCTTTCTCCCCGCGACGACCGACCATGAGCACCGCCACCCCTTCGTCTTCTCCCCGCACGCCCGAGATCGCCACCAAGCTGCCGGCTGTCGGCACCACCATCTTCACCGTGATGTCCACGCTCGCGGCCGAGAAGAACGCCGTGAACCTCGGCCAGGGCTTCCCCGATTTCCACTGCGATCCGAAGCTGCTCGAAGACGTGACCGCCGCCATGGCGGCCGGCCACAACCAGTACCCGCCGATGCCGGGCATTCCGTCGCTGCGCGATGCCATCGCCGCCAAGATCGAGGCGCTCTACGGCCGCAGCTACAGCGCCGCGACCGAGATCACGGTCACGGCCGGCGCCACGCAGGCGATCATCACCGCCATCCTGGCCCTCGTGCGCCCCGGCGACGAAGTGATCGTGCTGGAGCCCTGCTACGACAGCTACGTGCCCAACATCGACCTGGCCGGTGGCAAGGTCGTGCGCGTGCCACTCGTGCCCGGCACCTTCCGCCCCGACTTCGACAAGATCGCCGCCGCGCTCACGCCGAAGACGCGCGCGATCATCATCAACACGCCGCACAACCCGAGCGCCACGGTCTGGACCGAGGCCGAGATGCGCCAGCTCGAAGACCTGCTCGCGCCCACCGACGTGTTCGTGATCAGCGACGAGGTCTACGAGCACATGGTGTTCGACGACGCACGCCATGAAAGCGTGGCCCGCTTCCCCGGCCTGGCGGCGCGCAGCTTCATCGTCAGCAGCTTCGGCAAGACCTACCACGTCACCGGCTGGAAGGTCGGCTTCGTGGCCGCGCCCGCGCCGCTGATGGCCGAGTTCCGCAAGGTGCACCAGTTCAACGTGTTCACGGTGAACACGCCGATGCAGCACGCGCTGGCGCAGTACATGGCGCGGCCCGAGCCCTACCTGGAACTGCCGGCCTTCTACCAGCGCAAGCGCGACCTGTTCGCGGCCGGCCTGGCCGAGAAGACCCGCTTCAAGCTGCTGCGCAGCGAAGGCAGCTACTTCCAGTGCGTGGACATCTCGGCCGTGAGCGATCTGTCGGAGGCCGACTTCTGCCTCTGGCTCACGCGCGAGATCGGCGTGGCGGCGATCCCGCTGTCGGCGTTCTACGGCGACGGCTTCGACCAGCGCGTGGTGCGCTTCTGCTTCGCCAAGAAGGACGAGACGCTGCTCGCCGCGCTCGACCGCCTCGCGAAGCTCTGACGCCGGCGGCCACGCTCCGGGTGCCGCGATGACGATGAACCGGCCGCGCTGGATCCTGCTGGCCCTGGCCCTCTCGTTCCTCGTGGTGGGCATCGCCGACGCGTTCCTGCCGCCGCTGCGCGGCAAGGACTACACCGCGCTGGACGTGGTGCATGTGTTCCTCATCTCGGCGCTGTGCTACACGTGGTGCCGGGCCGACGGCCTCGCGCGCGGCGTGCCCGCGCCCGGTCGCTCGGCGCTGCTCGCGGGGGTGTTTCCACTGCTGGGCATCCCGGTCTATTTCTTCCGCACGCGCCCCTGGCGACGGGCCCTGCTGGCCACGCTGGGGGCTGCGGGCTTCCTGGTGTCGAGCCTCGTGCTGGCCGCCGTGGGCACCTTGTCGGCCGAGTGGATGCGCAACTGAAGCCCACCTCAATGAACCCCACCCGCCTCATCACGCGCATCTTCACGCTCGTCGGCGCGCTCATGCTCCTCGGCGGCTGGCTGCTCTACCAGAACACCACGAAGTTCGTCGCATCGGCCGGCAAGGCGCAGGGCGAGGTGATCGCGTTGCAGTCCGCGGGAACTTCGAGCCGCAGCAATTCGCCGACGTGGCGCCCGCTGGTGCGCTTCACGCTGCCCTCGGGCGCGATCGTCGAGTTCTCGCCCTCGAGCAGCAGCAACCCGCCTGCCTACGACAAGGGCGAAGTCGTCGGCGTGTTCTTCAACCCCGCGAACCCGCAGGACGCCCGGCTCGACGGCTTCTTCGACCTGTGGGGCGGCGCCGCCATCGTCGGCGGGCTGGGTGCCATCTTCCTGGCGGTGGGCGTGGCCATGCACTTCCTGCTGGCAGGCGCACCGGTAAAGCGCCGACGCCCGCGGTAGGACAGCCCTGACCGCGTCAGGGGCGGCTCTCCGGCGCTCGCGGCGCCCCGGGACGACGAGCATGGAGGCTCGTGACAACAACGTCCCAGGAGAAAAAACATGTCCCTCTCGTTCATTCTGCTGATCGTCCTGATCCTGCTGCTGATCGGCGCGCTGCCGAGCTGGGGTTACAGCCGGTCCTGGGGCTACGGGCCCAGCGGCGGCCTCGGGCTCGTGGTGCTGGTCCTGGTGATCCTCGTGCTCATGGGCCGCATATAGCGCCCGCGCCATCATGAAAAAAGCCCGCGTCGCCGCGGGCTTTTTTTACGCCTGAAGCTGCGCCCAGGCCTTGTCGAGCCGCTTCACGCTCACCGGTTGCGGCGTGCGCAGCTCCTGCGCGAAGAAGCTCACGCGCAGCTCCTCGAGCAACCAGCGGAATTCGAGCATGCGGTCGTCCACCACGCCCTTGCGCTCGGCCACGAGGCGCCAGTAGCGCTGCTCTTGCGGCTTCAGCTCGGCCAGCTTGGCCGTGTCGCGCGCGGGGTCGGCACGCAGCTTGTCCAGGCGCAGCACGATGGCCTTGAGGTAGCGCGCGAAGTGCTGCAGCTGCGTCCACGGCGCGTCGGCGATGAAGCGCTTGCCCACGAGCTTCTGCAGCTGCTGCGCTGCGTCCTGCACCGCCTCGGGCTGGACCTTCGTGTCCTTGATCTTGCGCGCCGCCGCTGCGTACTCCACGAGGATGACGCCCGCGAGCCGCGCCACCTCGTTGGCGATCAGCGTGAGCCGCCCGCGCCCTTCCTCGAGCCGCTTCTTGAAGGCGAACTCGTCGGTCGGCAGCGGCTCCTGCAGGAAGGCGCGGTCGATCGCCACGTCGATGATCTGCGTGCGCAGTTCTTCCGACGTGCCCAGCGGCATGTAGGCGACCGACATCTTCTGCAGGTCGGGGATGTTCTTCTCGAGGTACTTCAGCGCGTCCTTCAGCTGCAGCGCGAACAGGCGGCGCAGGCCAGCGCGGTGCTTGGCAGCCGCCACGGCGGGCTCGTCGAACACCTCGATGGTCACGGCATCGCCTTCGTCGCGCAGCGCCGGGAAGCCGATGAGCGACTGCGAACCGCGCCGCACTTCCATCAGCTCGGGCAGCTCGCCGAAGGTCCAGCTCGTGTAGCGCTGGCCGGCGGGCAGCGTGGGTGCCGCCTTCTCGGGCGCGGCGTTCTTCGCCGGCGCCTGGGCCCCGTTCGCAGGCGCGGCCTTGGGGGCCGGCGACGCCTTCACGTTGAGCCCTGCGAGCGCCTGGAACGCACCGCGCGCCTGCGCGCCCAGCTCCGCCTTCAGCGCGCCGAGGTTGCGGCCCATGCCCAGCTGGCGGCCGTGCTCGTCGACGATGCGCAGGTTCATGAACAGGTGCGGCGCGAGCATGTCGAGCTTGAAGTCGGCGCGCTTCACGTCGATGCTGGTCAGGTCGCGCACACGCTTGAGCAGCACGTCGGTGAGCGAGCCGGTGCCGAAGAGTTCGGGCGCCGACAGCTCCTCCGCCAGCTTCGAGGCCGACTCGGGCAGCGGCACCAGCCGCGAGCGCGGGCGCTGCGGCAGGCTCTTGAGCAGCGCCTGGATCTTGTCCTTGAGCATGCCGGTCACCAGCCACTCGCAGCGCTCTTCGTTCACCTGGTTGAGCACGAACAGCGGCACGCTGACCGTGAGGCCGTCTTTCGCGTCGCCCGGCTCGTGCAGGTAGCTCGCGGCGCAATCGACGCCGCCCAGGCGCAGCGTGGGCGGGAACGACTGCGTCGTGATGCCGGCGGCCTGGTGGCGCATGAGCTCGTCGCGCGTGAGGTACAGCAGGCGCGGCTGGTCCTTCGAGGCGTGGCGGTACCAGTTCTCGAAGGTGATGCCGCTGGCCACGTCCGCCGGCAGCTGCGCGTCGTAGAAGGCGAAGATCAGTTCGTCGTCGACCAGCACGTCCTGCCGGCGCGCCTTGTGCTCCAGGCCTTCGACCTCGCGCACCAGCTTGCGGTTGGCCGTGAGGAACGGAAACTTGCTTTCCCACTGACCGCCGACCAGCGCTTCGCGGATGAAGATCTCGCGCGCCGACACCGGATCGACCTTGGTGAAATCGACGCGCCGCCCGCTGTAGACCACGAGGCCGTACAGCGTCGCGCGCTCCAGCGCCGAGACCTGCGCACCCTTCTTCTCCCAGTGCGGATCGAGCAGCTGTTTCTTCAGCAGATGCTCCGCCACCTGCTCGAGCCACTGCGGCTCGATGTTGGCGATGCCGCGCCCGAACAGGCGCGTGGTCTCGACCAGTTCGGCCGCGACGATCCAGCGCCCGGGCTTCTTCTTCAGGTGCGCGCCGGGGTGCTTGTAGAACTTGATGCCGCGCGCGCCGAGGTACGCCTCGTCGTCTTCGAGCTTCCAGCCCACGTTGCCCAGCAGGCCCGCGAGCATCGACAGGTGCAGCGGCTCATAGCCGGCCGGCGTGGCGTTGATGCGCCACTTGTGCTCGGTGACCACCGTGAGCAGCTGCGAATGGATGTCGCGCCATTCGCGCACGCGGCGGATGTTGATGAAGTTCTGGCGCAGCAGCTGCTCGTACTGGCGGTTGCTGAGCTTGTGCGTGTCGCCGTGGCCGCCGCGCGCGTCGGCGATCCACTTCCACAACCGCAGGTAGCCGCTGAACTCGCTCTTTTCGTCGTCGAATTTCGAGTGCGCCTGGTCGGCCTGCTGCTGCGCGTCCATCGGGCGGTCGCGCACGTCCTGCACGCTGAGCGCCGAGGCGATGACGAGCACTTCTTCGAGCGCACCGCGCGTGCGGGCTTCGAGAATCATGCGGCCCACGCGCGGATCGAGCGGCAGCTTGGCCAGCTCGGCGCCGGTGGCCGTGAGTTCATTGGCATCGTCGACCGCGCCCAACTCGTTCAGCAGCTGGTAGCCGTCGGCAATCGCGCGCGGCGACGGCGCTTCGAGGAACGGGAAGCGCGCCACGTCGCCCAGCCGCAGCGACTTCATGCGCAGGATCACGCCTGCGAGCGACGAACGCAAGATTTCCGGATCGGTGAAGCGCGGGCGGCCCGCAAAGTCCTTCTCGTCGTACAGGCGGATGCAGATGCCGTTCGCCACGCGCCCGCATCGGCCCGCGCGCTGGTTGGCCGCGGCTTGGCTGATCGGCTCGACCAGCAGCTGCTCGACCTTGCTGCGGAAGCTGTAGCGTTTGACGCGCGCCGTGCCGGTGTCGATCACGTAGCGGATGCCCGGCACGGTGAGCGAGGTCTCGGCCACGTTGGTGGCCAGCACGATGCGCCGGCCGTGGTGGCTTTCGAAGATGCGGTCCTGCTCGGGGCCCGACAACCGGGCGAACAGCGGCAGCACCTCGGCGTTGCGGAACAGCGGCTGGTGGCTGACGTGGCGGCGCAGGTGATCGGCCGCCTCGCGGATCTCGCGTTCGCCGGGCAGGAAGATCAGGATGTCGCCCGCGTTGTGCGGGTCGCGCCAGAGTTCGTCGACCGCGTCGGCAATGGCGTCGTTCAGGTCGTGCTCGCGCGACTCCTCGAACGGCCGGTAGCGCTGCTCGACGGGGAAGGTGCGGCCCGACACCATGATCGTCGGCGCCGGGCCTTTGGCCGAAGCGAAGTGCTGCGCGAAGCGGTCGGCATCGATGGTGGCCGAGGTGACGATGATCTTCAGATCGGGCCGGCGCGGAAGGATCTCGCGCAGGTAGCCCAGCAGGAAGTCGATGTTCAGCGAGCGCTCGTGGGCCTCGTCGATGATGAGCGTGTCGTAGGCCTTGAGCAGCGGATCGGTCTGCGTCTCGGCCAGCAGGATGCCGTCGGTCATCAGCTTGACCGAGGCGTCGCGGCTCAGGCGGTCCTGAAAACGCACCTTGAAGCCGACCACGTCGCCCAGCGGCGTCTTCAGCTCTTCGGCGATGCGCTTGGCGACCGAGCTGGCGGCAATGCGGCGCGGCTGCGTGTGGCCGATGAGGCGGCCCTTGCCGGGCTCCGCGTTGAGCTTGCCGCGCCCGAGCGCCAGCGCGATCTTCGGCAGCTGCGTGGTCTTGCCCGAGCCCGTTTCGCCGCAGACGATCACGACTTGGTGCGCCGCAATGGCGGCCATGATCTCCTCGCGCCGGCCGGAGACCGGGAGCGATTCGGGAAACTCGATGCGCAGGGGGGCGGGAGGTGTGAGGGTCGTCAAGGCAAGGCAGTCGTCGGTCGTTGCGCGCGGCGGCAGGCGGGCAAACCGCCAATTATCGCGGGGCCCCGGCGCTGTTGCATGGCATCCACAGCGAGGCCGCATGCAGCAGGTGGCGCAGAAAATTTCGTAAAGACTCTTTACTCTACCGCATGCTGCCGCTACGATCGCGGCCATGACCTCCTTCCTTGCCCCCCTTTCGATGCGCATCCGCTGCGCAAGCCGCGTCCTTGCACGCGGCGGGGTCAAGGCGACCCGCCCGGCCTGACGAAGCCCGCGCGCCGGCTTCAGCTTCCTTCGCGGAACTGAACGCCCACCGCTCGCGCTTCACTTCGGTCGAAGCGCGCCAGCCTGACCCGCACAGCGCCTGCACCACCGCCCTCCTCGCATCTCGCGTGGAGCAGCGGCCGCATTCCTGTTTCCGTGTCCCAAATCATTCGAAGAAAAAAAGAACCTCATGTCGCATCCAGACATTTCCCGCGACCTGCACACCACGCTGGCCGAGCGCACGCGCCACCTGCAGGCCATTGCCCATTCGCTGAAGGCCGAGCTGTTCGGCATCGACGAGATCATCGATCGCGTGATCGATTCGCTGCGCGCCTGGTACGTGCTGCCGCAGCTCATCAGCCGCCCGGTCGTCATCTGCCTGTGGGGCCTGACCGGCACCGGCAAGACGCAGCTCGTGCGGCGCCTGGCGCAGCACCTGGGCTTCTACGACCGCTTCATCGAAGTGCAGATGGACGGCTTCAGCCACGGCTCGGGCCACCGCACCGCCGGCTCGATCTCGGCCATGCTGGCCGAGTCGGGCATCGCCGAGGGCGCGCCCGGCATCCTCGTGCTCGACGAGTTCCAGCGCTTTCGCACCGTGGACGCCAGCGGCAAGGAAGCGCGCGTGGAGCGCTACCAGGACGTGTGGGCGCTGCTGTCCGACGGCCGCCTGCCTCCGTCGCTGTCGGTGCTCAGCGAGATCGAGTCGTCGCTGGCCTGGGCCGAGTACGACCAGGACCGTCGCACCGACGACGACGACGAAGAAGACGAAGAGGACGACGGCGCAAAGGCTGGCAAGACCAAGCGCAAGCGCCGCCTGCAGCTCTCGCCCTGGGAAGCCCAGGAGTTCAAGCGCTGCCTGAAGCTGCGCGAGTCGCTGCTCGAAATCATGACCTGGAAGCCCGACGAGATCCAGGCGCGGCTGCGCGCCTTCCGCGCCTCGCAGGACAACTGGGAAACCGACTACTCCAAGCTGCTGGTCTTCGTCTCGGGCAACCTCGACGAGATGTACGCCGAGACCGCCAAGCGGGTGGAAGACTGCGACACCGACGCTGACATTTTCCACGCGCTGACCAAGAAGCTCTCGCTCATCGACGTGAAGAAGGCGCTGGCCGAACGCTTCAAGCCCGAGCAGGTCGCGCGGCTGGGCAACAACCACGTGATCTACCCCTCGTTCAGCCGCGCCACCTACGTGCGCCTGATCCTGTCGATCTGCGACCGCTACGTGAGCGAGATCCAGGAAAGCTCGGGCGTGCGCTTCGTGCTCGACGCGAGCGTGTACGAGCAGATCTACGCCAACGCCGTGTTCCCGGCGCAGGGCACGCGGCCGCTGTTCTCGTCGATCCACGCGATCCTGAGCGCGACGCTGGTCAATGCCGCGCTGTGGGCGCTCGAACAGGGCGCGCACGGCAGCGAGCCCGTGTGGCTGATGCTCGACCCCGGCGAGGTCACGCCCGGCGGCCCGCGCCTGGTCGCGCGCTTCCGACTGGCGCGGCGCGAGTTCCCGGTGGCGCTGGAGCTGAACCGGCTCAAGCAGCGCGCCAACGCCGACTTCCGCGCGCTGCTCGCGGTGCACGAGGCCGGCCATGGCCTGGTGTACGCCCTGCTCTTCGGCCGCGCGCCGCAGGAGATCCGCATCAACGTGGCCTCGTTCGAGGGTGGCTACAACAGCTACGTGAAGCGCAAGGCTTGGTCCAAGCGCAACCTGCTGGACAGCGTCTGCGTGAGCCTGGCCGGCCGCGCGGCCGAGCGGCTGGTGTTCGGCGAATCGGGCTGCACCACCGGCGCCGAGCGCGACCTGATGCAGGCGACCGCGACGGCGGCGCGCCACGTGCGCCACCTGGGCTTCGGCACCCGCTGGAGCCGCACCGACGTGACGACCGATTCGAACGACAACCTGAACACCGACGTGGCCGCCACCAACCGCGAGATCGAGGCCATCCTGGCGCGCGAACACACCCGCGCGCTGGGCCTGCTCGAAGCGCACGCCACCGCCTTCATGGCGGTGGTCGATGCGCTGATGGCGCACGGTTCGATCGCGCCGGACGAGCTCGCCGGACTGCTCGGCCTGCCGCTGGCACCGGCCGCGCCGGCGGGTGCGGCCGAGGCGGCGGTGGAGCCGCTGGACGCCTACGCCGACCAGCTCGAGGCCTTCAAGGCCCGCGGCACGCCCGCCGCGGCCGGGGCCGGCCGGCTGCTGCGCGCCCTGGCATGACGCGCTGCACCAAAACCTTGCCAAGAATGCACAATCACGCCCCATGTCCACCGTCTTCAATTTCACCTTCGTGCCCTGGTTCCGCTCGGTCGCGCCCTACATCCACACGCACCGCGGCAAGACCTTCGTGGTCGCGCTCGCGGGTGAGGCCATCGCGGCGGGCAAGCTGCAGAACATCGCGCAGGACCTGGCCCTGATCCAGAGCATGGGCGTCAAGATCGTGCTGGTGCACGGCTTCCGCCCGCAGGTCAACGAGCAGCTGGCGGCCAAGGGCCACGAGGCGAAGTACTCGCACGGCATCCGCATCACCGACGCCGTGGCGCTCGACTCGGCCCAGGAGGCCGCGGGCCAGCTGCGCTACGAGATCGAGGCCGCCTTCAGCCAGGGCCTGCCCAACACGCCCATGGCCGGCTCAACGGTGCGCGTGATCTCGGGCAACTTCATCACCGCGCGCCCCGTGGGCGTGGTCGACGGGGTGGACTTCAAGCATTCGGGCCTGGTGCGCAAGGTGGACGCGGCCGGCATCCGCCGCACGCTCGACTTCGGCGCGATGGTGCTGATGTCGCCCTTCGGCTTCTCGCCGACCGGCGAAGCCTTCAACCTGACGATGGAAGAAGTGGCGACCAGCGTGGCCATCTCGATCCAGGCCGACAAGCTGATCTTCCTGACCGAAGTGCCGGGCATCCGCGTGGACAGCGAACTGCCCGAGAGCGAAGACAACCCGATCGATACCGAGCTGCCGCTGGCCGCCGCCGAGAAGCTGCTGGCCTCGCTGCCGCCCGCGCAGAAGCCGACCGACACCGCCTTCTACCTGCAGCACTGCGTGAAGGCCTGCAAGGGCGGCGTGGAGCGCAACCACATCCTGCCGTTCGCGCTCGACGGCTCGCTGCTGCTCGAGATCTACGTGCACGACGGTGTCGGCACCATGGTCATCGACGAGAAGCTCGAGAGCCTGCGCGAAGCCACGGTGGACGACATCGGCGGCATCCTGCAGCTCATCGAACCCTTCGAGCGCGACGGCACGCTGGTCAAGCGCGACCGCACCGAGATCGAACGCGACGTGGGCCACTACACGGTCATCGAGCACGACGGCGTGATCTTCGGCTGCGCGGCGCTGTACCCGTACCCCGAGGCGAAGACCGCCGAGATGGCGGCGCTCACGGTGTCGCCGCAGTCGCAGTCGCAGGGCGACGGCGAACGCATCCTCAAGCGCATCGAGCACCGCGCCAAGGCCATGGGCCTGGAGAGCATCTTCGTGCTCACCACGGTCACGATGCACTGGTTCCTCAAGCGCGGCTTCCAGCAGGTCAACCCCGACTGGCTGCCCGAGGCGCGCAAGCGCAAGTACAACTGGGATCGCAAGAGCCAGGTGCTGGTCAAGAAGATCTGAAGAAGAAACCCACCCGAAGAAAGACGCCCCGATGACGCTCGCCACCGCCCTGCTGTTCGCCATCGTGGCCTTCGCCGCCATCGCCACGCCCGGCCCCACCGTGCTGCTGGCCCTGAGCAACGGCTCGCGCCACGGCGTGCGCCGGGCGCTGCCGGGCATGCTCGGCGCGGTGCTGTCCGACTTCGTGCTGGTCGGCGCCGTGGCGCTCGGCCTGGGCGCGCTGCTGGCGGCCTCGGAGTTCTGGTTCTCGATGCTGAAGTGGGTCGGCGCGGTCTACCTGGCCTGGCTCGGACTGCGCATGCTGCGCTCCCAGGGCGGCTTCCAGCTGCCGAGCGCGGACGCCGCGGCCGCCGTCACGGCGGTCGAAAGCCGGCGCATCTTCTTCAAGTCGTTCCTGGTGGCGGTGACCAACCCCAAGGGCTACATCTTCTGTTCGGCGCTGCTGCCGCAGTTCATCGACCCGGCCGCCGCGCAGGCGCCGCAGTACCTGATCATTGCGCTGATCTTCGCGGGGCTGGACATGGCGGTGATGCTGGCCTACGCCTTCGTCGGCGCCCGCGCGATCCGGCTGCTCACGGTGTCGGCCACGCGCTGGATCGACCGCGCCTGCGGCGGCATGCTGCTGGCGCTGGCAGGCTCGCTCGCTTTCTACCGGCGCAGCGCGGCCACCGCCGTCTGACCCATCCCGCCCCCTCGACCGCTGTCCTCAGGCAGCGGCGCTCCTCCCCACGATGTTTTTCCGGCAAGCCGCCGTTCCGCGGCCTGCCCGTGCTGTTTTTTTTCAACGGAGGAAATGAAAGAATGAAGAACTACCAGGCCCTGCTGGGTGCCACCCTCGTCGCCGTGTCGGCGCTCGTCGCGGGCTGCGGCGACAAGACGGACAAGACGGCCCCGCCCGCTTCCGCCGAAGCAAAGCCCGCCGCCCCGGCCGGCAACGACCAGCAGCAGCTCGTCGAGAAGTACAACCTCTACGTCGACGTCTCGAACAACCTGCGCACCTCGTTCCAGGAAGCCCGCGAAAGCTACGTGACCGGCCAGGTGCCGCTGTTGCAGGCCAAGGCGCCGCTCACCAGCCTGCGCATCCAGAACGACATCCTGGTCGACCGCTCGGCGAAGAAGCTCGATGCCGCCGCCGCCATCGCCGCGCCGCTGCCCGAGATCGACGAATCGGCCAAGGCCTTCTCGGCCGCGCTCAAGGTGCTGTCGCCGCTGAGCCGCGAGCTGAACGACTACGCCAATTCCAAGGGCTACCTCGCCGACAACGGCGACAAGGCACGCCAGATGAGCGCCGACTACCTGGCCGCGCTCACCACCGTCGCGCAGGCCGAAGCGGCCTTCGACAAGGGCCTGAGCGCCCGCGACCGGGCGCTCACCAGGGAAGCCTTCGAGAAGGCGCCCAAGGACACCGCCGCCTACTACCGCGCCGGCCTGATCTACCACGGCAAGCTCAACCACGCCGACGCCATGGCGCTGTTCGCCGCGCCCAACGACCCGCAGGCGCTGGCCGCCTTCGAGGCCTCGCTGGCGCTGGTGGCCGACTCGGCCGCAGGCTGGAGCAAGAAAACCAGCGAGCAGTCGACCCAGAACGGCAAGAGCTGCAGCGGCGGCATGCTGCAGATCAACGAGTTCATCGGCCAGTCGCGCTCGGTGATCAAGGACACCAAGGACGGCGTGTTCAAGCGCAAGGAAACCGGTGCGATGGCCCGCATGGGCCGCTCGGCCATCGTCGACGCGGCCAACCGCTACAACCAGAACTTCGCCAACATGATCGGCCAGTTCAACCGCCCGCTTTGCTGAGCGGGCCAAGGGGCGCGGGGCGTGCGGGCCGCCCGGCCCGTCGCCGATAATCCGGGGCATGAATCCCTTGCTTGCCAAATTGCAGCCGTACCCGTTCGAGCGGCTGAAGCAGCTGTTCGCGGGCGTCACGCCCGCCCCCGAATTCGCCCCCATCAGCCTGGGCATCGGCGAGCCCAAGCACGCCACGCCGGCCTTCATCAAGGACGCCCTGAGCGCCGGCCTCGGCGCCCTTGCCGCCTACCCGGCCACCGCCGGCGAGCTGAAACTGCGCACCGCCTTCACCCATTGGCTGCATCGCCGCTACAGCCTGGCGCTCGACCCGGCCACCCAGGTGCTGCCGGTCAACGGCTCGCGCGAGGCGCTGTTCTCGCTCGCCCAGACCGTGGTCGACGCCAGCGCCCACCCGAAGCCGGTGGTGATGTCGCCCAACCCGTTCTATCAAATCTACGAGGGCGCGGCCCTGCTCTCGGGCGCCGAGCCGTACTACGTGCCCAGCGTGCCCGCCCGCAACTTCGCCGTCGACTGGGACAGCGTGCCCGACGACGTCTGGGCCCGCACCCAGCTCGTGTTCGTCTGCTCGCCGGGCAATCCCACGGGCGCGGTGATGTCTCTGGACGAGTGGAAGAAGCTCTTCGCGCTGTCCGACCGCCACGGCTTCGTGATCGCCGCCGACGAGTGCTACAGCGAGATCTACTTCCGCGACGAGCCCCCGCTGAGCGGCCTGGAAGCCTCGATGAAGCTCGGTCGCCCCGACTTCAAGAACCTGATCGCGCTCACCTCGCTTTCGAAGCGCAGCAACGTGCCCGGCCTGCGCAGCGGCTTCGTGGCCGGCGACGCGGCCCTCATCAAGGGCTTTTTGCTGTACCGCACCTACCACGGCAGCGCCATGAGCGGCGCCGTGGCCGCCGCCAGCATCGCGGCCTGGGGCGACGAGTCGCACGTGGTCGACAACCGCGCCCAGTACCGCGCCAAGTTCGCGGCCGTCACGCCGCTGCTCGAACCCGTGCTCGACGTGCGCCTGCCCGACGCCAGCTTCTACCTCTGGGCCGGCGTGCCCGAAGTGTGGGCTGGCGACGACGAAGCCTTCGCCCGCGCGCTCTACGCTCAATACAATGTCACGGTTCTGCCGGGGAGCTATCTGGCGCGCGACACCGACCACAGCGCCAACCCGGGCCGCGGTCGCATCCGCATGGCGCTGGTGGCCGAAACGGCCGAGTGCGTCGAGGCCGCCCAGCGCATCGTCCGTTTCGTCAAAGACGGCCGCCGCTGACCCCCTGTCGCCCCGCTTCCCTGCCCCCTTTTTCACCCGAGACTCTCTCCATGACACAGCAACTGCAACAAATCATCGACGCCGCGTGGGAAGACCGCGCCAACATCTCGATCACCGCCGCCCCCGCCGAAGTGCGCGAGGCCGTCGAGCACGTGATCACCGAGCTGAACAACGGCAAGCTGCGCGTCGCCACCCGCCAGGGCGTGGGCCAGTGGACCGTGCACCAGTGGATCAAGAAGGCCGTGCTGCTGTCGTTCCGCCTGAAGGACAACGAGCAGATCCAGGCCGGCTCGCTGGGCTTCTACGACAAGGTGCCGACCAAGTTCTCGCACCTGTCGGCCGCCGAGCTGAAGGAATCGGGCGTGCGCATCGTGCCCCCGGCCGTGGCCCGCCGCGGCAGCTTCATCGCCAAGGGCGCGATCCTGATGCCCTCGTACGTGAACATCGGCGCCTACGTGGGCGAAGGCTCCATGGTCGACACCTGGGCCACCGTGGGTTCGTGCGCGCAGGTCGGTGCCAACGTGCACCTGTCGGGCGGCGTGGGCCTGGGCGGCGTGCTCGAGCCGCTGCAAGCCAACCCGACCATCATCGAAGACAACTGCTTCATCGGCGCGCGCTCCGAAGTCGTCGAAGGCGTGATCGTCGAAGAGAACTCGGTGCTGGGCATGGGCGTGTACCTGGGCCAGAGCACCCCGATCTTCAACCGCGACACCGGCGAGATCTCGTACGGCCGCGTGCCCGCCGGCAGCGTGGTCATCAGCGGCAGCCTGCCCAAGAAGACCAAGTCGGGCCAGGACTACAGCACCTACGCCGCGGTCATCGTCAAGACGGTCGACGCGCAGACGCGTTCGAAGACCAGCCTGAACGACCTGCTGCGCGACTAAAACGCACCCACCACCGGCCGCCTGCTTCAACGCGCGCGGCCGGTTCGCTTCTTCCCTGAGAAAAAACAGCACCGAGGAGAGAGACCGATGAACATGATGGAACGGATTCTTCGTTTGATGGCCGAGCGCAAGGCCTCCGACATCTACCTCTCGGCCCACTCCCCGGTGATGATCCGCATCAACGGCAACTGCCTGCCCATCAATGCGCAGGTGCTGCCCCCGACCGCGCCGCTGGCGCTGCTGTCGGAAGTGGTGCCCGAAGCCCGCATCCAGGAACTGGAAAACACGGGCGAACTCAACATGGCCGTCGCCCTCGAAGGCGCCGGCAACTACCGCATCAGCGCCATGCGCCAGCGCGGCAGCTACGCGGTGGTGGTGCGGCACATCGCCTCGGTCATCCCCAGCTTCGACGACCTGAACCTGCCCGACATCCTGAAGTCGCTCATCATGGAAAAGCGCGGGCTGATCCTGATGGTGGGCGCCACCGGCGCAGGCAAGACGACCACGCTGGCCTCGATGCTCGACTACCGCAACGAGCACGCCAGCGGCCACATCCTCACGGTCGAGGAGCCGATCGAGTTCACCTACACCAACAAGAAATCGCTGGTGAACCAGCGCGACGTGGGCAGCGACACCACCTCGCTGCAGGTGGCCCTGAAGAACGCACTGCGCCAGGCGCCCGACGTGATCCAGATCGGCGAAATCCGCGACCGCGACACCATGACGGCCGCCATCGCCTACGCGCAGTCGGGCCACCTGTGCGTGGCCACGCTGCACGCCAACAACAGCTACCGCGCGCTGAACCGCATCCTGAGCTTCTTCCCGGTCGAGGTGCGCCCCACCCTGCTGGGCGACCTGGGCTCGGCGCTGCGCGCCGTGGTGTCGCAGCGCCTGCTGCGCACGCCGGCCGGCGGGCGTGTGCCCGCGCTCGAAGTGATGCTGAACACCGCGCTGGTGGCCGACCTGATCGAAAAGGGCGACTTCTCCGGCGTCAAGGAAGCCATGGAGCAATCGATGGCCGAAGGCTCGCAGACCTTCGAGGAAGACATCGCGCGCCTCATCACCGAGGAACGCGTGACCCGCGAGGAAGGCCTGGCCAACGCCGACTCGCCCACCAACCTGATGTGGCGCCTGCAGAACCGCGACGCGCCCAAGAAGCAGGCCGAGGATCGCGACCTGACCGACCAGCTCGACGAACCGACTTTCACCGACATCACGCTAGACGTGAAGTTCTGACCGCCCCTTAATCCCCGCTCCCTCGATGTCCCGTACGCTCCAGCTCGCCGAACAACTGATCTCGCGCCCTTCCGTCACCCCCGACGACGCGGGTTGCCAACAGATCCTGGGCGAACGCCTCGCCGCGCTGGGCTTTACGCTGGAAACCATCGAGAGCGGCCCGGCCGATTTCCGGGTCACCAACCTCTGGGCCGTGCGCCGCCCCACCAACGGCAAGGCCACGAAGACGCTGGTCTTTGCCGGCCACACCGACGTGGTGCCCACCGGCCCGCTCGACCAGTGGAGCAGCCACCCGTTCACGCCCACGCACCGCGACGGCAAGCTCTACGGCCGCGGCGCCTGCGACATGAAGACTTCGGTCGCGGCCTTCGTGACCTCCATCGAAGAATTCCTGCAGGGCGAGCCCGACCCGGCACTCACGCTGGCCCTGCTGCTGACCAGCGACGAGGAAGGCCCCGGCGTCGACGGCACCGTGATCGTCTGCAATGCGCTGGCCGCACGCGGTGAAGCCATCGACTACTGCATCGTCGGCGAGCCCACCTCGGTCGCGCGCTGCGGCGACATGATCAAGAACGGTCGCCGCGGCACCATGAGCGGCAAGCTCACGGTGAACGGCGTGCAGGGCCACATCGCCTACCCGCACCTGGCGAAGAACCCGGTGCACGCGGTGGCGCCCGCGCTGGCCGAACTGGTGGCGATCAACGCCGCCGGTGGCTGGGACGCGCAGAGCAACCCCTACTTCCAGCCGACCAGCTGGCAGATCAGCAATTTCCACGCGGGCACCGGCGCGAGCAATGTCATTCCGGGCAGCGCGGTGATCGACTTCAATTTCCGCTTCTCGACCGAATCGACGCCCGAGTCGCTGCAGCAGCGCGTGCATGCCGTGCTCGACGCGCACGGCGTCGACTGCACGCTGACCTGGACCGTCGGCGGCCTGCCCTTCCTGACCACGCCCGGCGAACTCGTCACGGCGGTGCAGGCGGCGATCCGCGAAGAAACCGGCCTGGACACCGAGCTGTCGACCAGCGGCGGCACCAGCGACGCGCGCTTCATCGCCAAAATCTGCAAGCAGGTGGTCGAATGCGGCCCGGTGAACGCCAGCATCCACAAGATCGACGAGCACATCGACGTCGCCGAGATCGAGACGCTGAAGAACATCTACCTGCGCACGCTGCGCGGGCTCGACGCGGCGCTTGCGCAAGGCGCGCGATGAGCACGGTCATCGAACTGATCGAAGCCGGCGCCAAGCGGCTCGAAGACGCCGGCGTGGCCTTCGGCCACGGCACCGCCAACGCCTTCGACGAAGCCGCCTGGCTCGTGCTGTGGCGCCTGAAGCAGCCGCTGGACGACATCGACGCCGTGGCCGACACCCCTGTGTCGCCGGCCGATGCTGCCAAGGTGGTTGCCCTCATCGACGAGCGCATTGCCACGCGCAAGCCCGCCGCCTACCTCACGAAAGAGGCGTGGCTGCAAGGCGTGCCCTTCTACGTGGACGAGCGCGCCATCGTGCCGCGCAGCTTCATTGCCGAGCTCATCGCCGACGGCAGCATCGACTACTGGCTGGGCGAACACACGCAGCGCGTGCTCGACCTGTGCACCGGCAACGGCAGCCTCGCGGTGCTCGCGGCGCTCACCTACCCGGATGTGACGGTGGACGCGGCCGACCTGTCGGTGCAAGCACTCGAAGTGGCCGCCATCAACGTCACGCGCCATGCGCTCGACGCCCGCGTCACGCTGATCGAATCGGACGGCCTGAGGAACGTGCCCGGCACGTACGACCTCGTGCTGTGCAACCCGCCCTACGTGAACAGCGCCAGCATGGCCGCGCTGCCCGCCGAATACCGCGCCGAGCCCGAACTGGCGCTGGCCGGCGGCACCGACGGCATGGATTTCGTGCGCCAGCTGTTCACCGACGCGCCCGCCCGCATGAGCGAGCAGGCCGTGCTGGTGCTCGAAATCGGCAACGAGCGCGATTACTTCGAGGCGGCGTTTCCGCAGCTCGAGGTGGTCTGGCTCGAAACCTCGGCCGGCGAAGACCAGGTGTTGCTGGTCACCCGGACGGCGCTGCTGGCCGGCGCCGGCGTGCGTTAGCGACGCCCGCCGCCCCCGCTTCACCGCCTTGCACGCAGCCTCCGGGCTGCGCCCCCTTTCATCGGGCGATGTCCGCCTTTGCCCCTTCGCGCCGGCTCGCTGAAGGTCGGACGGGATAATCCCCCCTACGGTTCCTATTTCATGATTACTCTCAAAAACGTCATTCTTCGCCGCAGCGCCAAGAAACTGCTGGACGGCGCCACCGTCAATCTCAACCCCGGCGAAAAGGTCGGCCTGGTGGGACGCAACGGCGCCGGCAAGTCGTCGCTGTTCGCGCTGTTCAACGGCACGCTGCACGAAGACGGCGGCGACTTCTACATTCCCAAGCAGTGGCGCATGGCCCAGGTCGCGCAGGACATGCCCGAGACCGAGGAGTCGGCCACCGACTTCGTGGTGGGCGGCGACACGCGCCTGACCGAGCTGCGCGCCACGCTGGCCGCCATCGAGGCCGCCTACGCCGAGAACCCCGACGACGCCGACATCGGCATGGAGCTGGCCCACGCCTACACCGACCTGGCCGACGCCGGCGAGCACGACGCCGTGCCGCGCGCGCAGGCGCTGGTGCTGGGCCTGGGCTTCAAGTCGCACGAGTTGGACGAGCCCGTCAACAGCTTCTCGGGCGGCTGGCGCATGCGCCTGCAACTGGCCCGCGCGCTGATGTGCCCGAGCGACCTGCTGCTGCTCGACGAACCGACCAACCACCTGGACCTGGACGCGCTCGTCTGGCTCGAAGCCTGGCTGCAGAAGTACGCCGGCACCATGATCGTCATCAGCCACGACCGCGAGTTTCTCGACGCCGTGACCGACGTCACCCTGCACATCGCCAACGCCCAGCTCACGCGCTACGGCGGCAACTACAGCAAGTTCGAGGACATGCGCGCGCTGCAGATGGAGCAGCAGCAAGTGGCCTTCAGCAAGCAGCAGGACAAGATCGCCCACCTGCAGAAGTTCATCGACCGCTTCAAGGCCAAGGCCAGCAAGGCCAAACAGGCGCAAAGCCGTGTCAAGGCGCTGGAGCGCATGGAAAAAGTGGCGCCGCTGCTGGCCGAGGCCGACTTCACCTTCGAGTTCAAGGAGCCGGGCAACATCCCGAACCCGATGCTCTCGATCGACAACGCCAGCTTCGGCTACGAGGTTGAAGGCGAAGCGCCCAAGACCATCCTGCGCGGCGTGAGCCGCTCGGTGCTGGCGGGCCAGCGCATCGGCATCCTGGGCGCCAACGGCCAGGGCAAGTCGACGCTGGTGAAGACCATCGCGCGCGAAATGGGCGCGCTGGCCGGCCAGGTCACCGAAGGCAAGGGCCTGAACATCGGCTACTTCGCGCAGCAGGAACTCGACGTGCTGCGCCCGCAGGACAACCCGCTGGAGCACATGGTGCGCATGGCGCGCGAGCTGGGCAGCAATGCCAAGGAAGCCACCGGCGAGCAGGCCCTGCGCGGCTTCCTGGGCAGCTTCAACTTCAGCGGCGACATGGTCAAGCAGCCCGTGGGCACCATGAGCGGCGGCGAAAAGGCCCGCCTCGTGCTCGCGATGATGGTCTGGCAGCGCCCCAACCTGCTGCTGCTGGACGAGCCCACCAACCACCTGGACCTGGCCACCCGCGAGGCCCTGGCCGTGGCGCTCAACGAGTTCGAAGGCACGCTGATGCTGGTGAGCCACGACCGTGCGCTGCTGCGCTCGGTGTGCGACGAGTTCTGGCTCGTGGGCCGCGGCGTCGTCACCGACTTCGACGGCGACCTGGACGACTACCAGCGCTACCTGCTCGACGAATCCAAGCGCCTGCGCGAAGAGGCCAAGGTGGCCGTGCGCGAAGCGGACGCCGTGGCGGCTGCAGCTGCGGCCGCCGCAGCTGCAGCGCCAGTGAAGAGCAGTAACACCCCCGAGCAGCGCAAGCAGGACGCCCAGGAGCGCCAGCAGCGCAGCGAGCAGGCCAAGCCGCTGAAGAAGGAGATCGCCAAGATCGACGAGCGCATGGCCGCGGCCAGCGCCGAGCGCAGCACGCTCGAAGCCCGGCTGGCCGAACCGCTGCCGCCCGCGGAGATCGCCGACGCCGGCAAGCGGCTGAAGGCGCTCAACGACGAGATCGCGCAGCTCGAAGAGCGCTGGCTGGCGCTGTCCGACCAGCTCGAAGCGCTGGCGGCATAACCCCTGCCGCCCGCACGGCCCGGCCGGTCTCCACCGGCGCGGCCGGGTAGCATGGCACGCTCAGGGAACCCGCCAAGGAGCCACGCTGCATGCCTTCTTCGATCGAACTCGCCCGGGGCGATGAAAAACTCATCGCGGCCATCCACCGCAGTCGACGCCTGATCGGCCGCAAGGCCCTCATGGCCGCCGCCGCCAGCGCCGTGCCGCTGCCGGGCGTCGACTGGATGGCCGACGCGGCGCTGCTGTCGCGCCTCGTGCCGCAGATCAGCGCCGAGTTCGGGCTCTCGGTCACCCAGGTCGAAAAGCTCGCGCCGCACCAGCGCGAGCGCATCCAGAAGGCCGCGACCACGCTCGGCGCCCTGCTCGTGGGACGGCTCGTCACGCGCGAGCTGCTCATGAAGCTGGCCCGGCACGCCGGCATCCGCCTCACCGCCAAGCAGGCCACCAAGTACGTGCCCATCGCCGGCCAGGTCGTGTCGGCCGCGCTCGGCTATGCCGCGCTGCGCGCGCTGGGCGAACAGCACATCAAGGACTGCGTGCGCGTGAGCACCACGCTGGCCCTCACGCCGCCTGAGCCCGCCGAACGGCTCAAGCCGGCCTGATCCGGCCATCTCTAGGTCAGTCGCCGGCTCAGTCGCCGGCAGGCGGCGGCCCGTAGTGCGGGGCCGGCCGCAACGCCTCTTCCTTCATGCGCTGCTCGTAGGCCGCCAGCAGCGCGACGTAGTGGCGCGACATCACGTCGCTCACCCGCCCCAGCCCGATCTTGCTGACCGTGGGCTGCGGAATGCCCGTGCGTTCCTGGATCTGCTTTTGCGTCAATCCGAGCGCCCGCAGCGCCTGCACCAATTCGCGTGGTTTCATATCGATCCTCCCTTTTTTTCCTATTTTAGAGTCCAATACGAATATTCATCTGCGCTTGAATCTCCACCCCATGGAGACTATTGCTTCACGTGCCCTGGCCGCACGCAAATTCGCCAAGATGACGCAGAAGCAGGCCGAGGCCGCTTCGGGCGTCAAGCAGTCGAGCATCTCGAAGATCGAGCGTGGCGACACCAGCCGGTCGATGAGCGTGCTCGCCCTGGCACGCGCCTACCGCGCCGACCCCAACTGGCTCGACACCGGCGACGGCCCCGCCCCGTGGGACGAGGTGCAGATCCGCCTGGCACGCGACAACGCCCACGAGCCGCCCGGCCCCTACCGCGTCACCCGCATCGCGCCCGTCGGCCCGGCTTTCGCGCCCCAGACGCCCGGCACCGTGCCGCTGATCTCGTGGGAGCAGGCCGGCGAATGGCGCGGCGCCGAATCGCCGCCCCGGCCCACGCTGGCCGAGCGCTGGATTCCCTGCATCGCGCACCACAGCGCCGGCACCTACGCACTGCGCGTGCGCGGCGACAGCATGACCTCGCCGCACGGGCACCTGAAGAGCTACCCGGCCGGATCGATCGTCTTCGTCGACCCGCAGCACACCACGCCCGACGACGGCGAGCGCGTCGTCGCCAAGCTCGACGACGACATCCGTGGCGAAGTCACCTTCAAGGTCTACAAGGAAGACGCGGGCCGCCGCTGGCTGCTGCCGCTGAACCCCGCACACGAGGCCGTGCGCGTGCCCTTCACCGTGCTGGGCACCGTGATCGGCAAATGGGAAGACGAAGACTGAGGGCCCAAAGGGCCTCTTTTCGCGAGGTCAGGTTGCGTACAGATTCGCCGGGCACAGTGAGGTTTCTCCCGGTGGCTTGCACCTCTGATCCTCCCTCCTCCAGCAAGTCACCTTCCAGCCCGCCCTCGTGCGGGCTGTTTTTTTGCCTGCACCGCTGCGCGCCGGGCGGCGGCTTTTGATGGGGTCGATTCTTTCTGGTATATAATTCGCGGTTGCCCGAAATGATCGGGCATTTGCCTGGCCAGGCAAGCTGAATCTCATACCAGCGCGTCGAAGTCATAGCGACGAGAAAAACAACAATGACTTCCGCAAACGAATCTTTGCCGTAGCGTGGACCGCGTAAGAGTTCACGACCACATTCCGACAAAAGCCCTCCTCGCGAGGGCTTTTTCATTTCTGCGCGCTGGCGCCCCCAAGGCGTCCGCCTTCCGTCAACCCCTCTTCTTTCCTACACGGTGTAACGGAATGCGACCTACGCAGTACCACGCGGGCCCAAGAGACGATTCGTTCACTGTCAGCACAGGGAACAAAGGGAATCACATGAGCCTCAGGGACATCCGCGAACGCTACGGCGTCAGCTTCGAAAGAGGAGCCCGCGTCATCTGCGGCGGCCGGCTCGGCACCGTCGCCGGCGCGAGCAATTCGCACATCCGCATCAAGTTCGACGGGCGCCAGATCAGCAGCCCGTGCGATCCGCTGGAGGTCCAGCCGTGCCATGAGGGCGCCACGGGCTCCACCGGCCTCGCGGACCTCACGCCGCAAGCCAGCGCGCAGGACTGGCACGCCCCGGCCTGAGGCCAATACCCGGCCCAAAGCGCGCGCGCTGAGCAGCGCGCGCCCACTGGGCCTTGGCTGTTTTTGACGCAGGGTTGGCATCGCGGCCCCGGGGTGCACGTGCCATGATTTTGGCCAGTCCCTTCGGGCCCCCTCCTCTTCGTCAAAGGCCAACGATGCGCATCCTCGCCCTGCTCTTTCCCCGCTTCACCGCCATCGACCTGATCGGCCCGGCCAATTGCTGGGGGTTGATTCCCGGCGTGCAGTTCCAGTTTGCCGCCGCGCAGGCGGGTGCACTGCCCATGGACTTCGGCGGACCGCACGCGGACATCGTGGCCACGCACGACTTCAAGACATGCTGGCAGGACCCCGATGTGCTGCTCGTGCCGGGCGGCGGCAGGCCCGCATTCGAGGCACTCGACAACGACGCCTACCTCGACGCAGTCGCGCACATCGGCGCCCGGGCGGGCTGGGTGACCAGCGTCTGCAACGGCTCGCTGCTGCTGGGCGCGGCCGGGTTGCTCAAGGGCTACAAGGCGGCCTGCTACTGGTACTCGCGCGACTACCTCGAACTGTTCGACGCCCAGCCGGTGAACGAGCGCATCGTCATCGACCGCAACCGCGCCACGGGCGGCGGCATGACGGCCGGCGTGGACTTCGGCCTGCACATGATCGGCCAGTGGGCTGGTGCACCCAACGGCGCGCTGACGGAGCTGTTGATGGAATACGCACCCCAACCGCCCTTCGGTTCGGGCCGGCCCGAGATCGCTTCGCAGGAGACGCTGGCGACGGCACGCGGCATCCTGCAAGGAGAAATGCCCAACGACCTCGTGGCGCAGGCGGCTCGCCGGCGCGGCTTTGCCTAGGGCCTGTTCACCCTACTTCTGGCGTCGCGAAGGTCTGCCACGGCGGGCCAATCAAGGCGCGTGACGCCGCGTGTGCATGCGCACACGCAAGGAGCGCAACGCCGAGTGGCCCGCCGTGGCAGACCTTCCCTTCGGGTTGGCTGGCAAAGGGGCCGTCTGCGGCGTTGCCCGCGCTTGCAAGGCTTCAGCCTTGCTGCGCACGGGCGCCTTGCAGCCAGCCCCTTTGCCAGCCAACGCGACGCCAGAAATAGGGTGAACAGGCCCTAGTTGAGCGCAGCGGCGGTTCCGACAGCTTCCGAGTGCCGGTAGCTGTCCGGCCCGACGCCCAGCACGCGCACGAACGAGCGCCGCATGTTCTGCTCGTCTCCGAATCCGCAGTCGCGCGCGATCTTCTTCAGGCTCAGCGCCGGCTCGGCGAGCGAGCGCAATGCGGCCTCGATGCGGAAGGCCTCGATCGTCTTGGCCGGCGTGCGGCCGACCTGCTCGGTGTAGCGGCGCGCAAAGGTGCGAGGCGCCATGCCCACGCAGTCGGCCAGCGTTTCCACGCTCAGCTCGTCGGCCAGGTGCTCCATGAGCCATGCGTGCAGCTTGCTGAAGCCGCGGTCGCCGGCGATCTGCGACGACAGCGCCGCCGAGAACTGGGACTGATGGCCCGGGCGCTTGAGAAAAGTCACGAAGGAGCGCGCGGCTTCCATCGCGATCTCGTAGCCGTGGTCTTCCTCGAGCACGGCCAGCGCAAGGTCGAGCCCGGCGGTGAAGCCCGCCGACGTCCACAGCTCGCCATCGCGCGAATAGATGTGGTCGGCCTCGATGCGGCCCTGCGGATAGCGCTCGGCCATCACCCGGGCAGCCTGCCAGTGCGTGGTGACCCGCTTGTTCATGAGCAAGCCCGCTTCCGCCAGCAGGAAGGTGCCGGTGCAGATGCCGCAGATGCGGGGCACCTGGCGGCCTTCGCGCGCCAGCCACGCCACCAGGTCGGCGGGAATCGGCGGGTCCGCGGGCGGCCCGCCGCCGGGCACGACCAGGGTGCCGATGCGCTCAGTGGCGATCTGCGACAAGGGCTCGGTGACCATGCAGATGCCCGATGACGTGCGGATCGGCTGGCCACCGATGGATGCGATCGCGATGCGGTAGCCCGGCGTGGCGCTGCCGAGAAAGTAGCGCGTCGCCATGGCGAAGACATCGGCGGTGCCGGTGATGTCGGAGGCCGTCACCTCGTCGAACGCGAGGATCACCACGAGGTGGCTGTCGGCGGGGTGTGTCATCGAGGTGCTCCAGGGAGCGCAGCGCCGATCGGAGGGGCGGGGCCGCGCGTGCTTTCGGATCGTACGTGCTGCCCCGCGGGAACGCGAGAAGGGCAGGCCCCGGCCTGCCGTCGCGTGTGGTCGATGGCCGGAATTGACAGCAGTTTGTCTGTGCGCGGGCGCCCCGCCTCTCTACGCTGGCCGTCCGTCATCCCGTGAGAGTGAGCCCGCTTCATGACCGCCCTTCATCCGCACGCCGCACTGCCGGTGACCTCGCCGGTGGCCATGCCACCCCTGCCGGCGCCCTCGCCCGCGAAGAAGAACAGTGCGCACTACCGCTGCGCCTGCTGCATCCCGCGCGCGGCGTTTCTTCAGCTGCTCCACGACGTGCACCGCGCAGCGCACGATGCCGACTGGCGACAGCCCGCACCGCTCACCCGACCGATGCTGTGGACGTGCATGGCCGCTGCCTGGCAGGCGCAACCGCTGGGCCTCTCGGGCGCGGCTTTGCCGGCCGCTGGCAGCGACGGTGCGGCACCGCTCGTTCGAAGGCGCGGTGGCCCTTCCAAGGCGCCAGGGGGCGCCGAGCGCGTGCTGTCCGGCGGGCGCATCTTCACGGCCGACCGCACGCATCCGTGGTGCGAGGCGCTCGCCATCGACGAAGGCCGCATCGTCGCCACCGGCACGCGCGCCGAGATCGAGGCCTGGATCGGCGAACGCACCGAAGTCATCGAGCTGCAGGGGCGCCTGGTGATTCCCGGTTTCAACGATGCGCACATGCACCACACGCCCGACCCCGCGGGCATCCGGCTGCCGGTCGATCCGGTCGTGGACCCCGGCTTCGCGCAGGTGGCACCGATGATCGAGGAGGCTGTCGCAGGCTCGCCGGCGGGCACCTGGATCTACGGGGTGATGGGCATCGGGCTGTCGATCGACCGCTCGGTGACGCGCGACGCGCTCGACGCGCTGGCGCCCCGGCACCCGGTCATCCTGCTGGGCATGACCAACCACACCAACGTGGTGAACAGCGCCGCGTTGCAACGGCTGGGCATCTCGGACGACGAGCCCGATCCGCTGGGCGGCACCTACGAACGCGTGGCGGGCACCCGGCGGTTGTCGGGGCGCATCAACGAGTACGCGCAATGGGCGCCGCAGCGCACCTTCGCGTCCATGGCCACGCGCGACGAGGGCGTGGACAGCCTTCGCGCGCTGGCGGCCGATTGCGTGCGCTGGGGCATCACCACCTTGCAGAACATGTCGTGGACGCCCGCGGCCCGTTACGTCGAGATGCTGAAGGCCGCCGACCTGCCGATCAAGGTGCGGGTGATCCGCTTTCCGCCGTCGGGGCCGCAGGGGCGCCTGGTGAGCGAAGGCCGGGAGCTGCCGCGCCAGGTCGCTCCGCGCATCCGCGTGGACGGCACCAAATGGATTCTCGACGGCACGCCCGTCGAACGGGCCTCGGCCATCGGCCGTGCCTACGGCGACGATCCGACGACCCAGGGGCGCGAGAACTTTGCGGCATCCGACGTGCGCGAGATGCTGCGCGAAAGCATCGCCGCGCGCGAACCGCTGCTGCTGCACGCGATCGGCGCGCAGACGCTGGAGACGGTGCTCGCATGCGCGGAGTCCTTCGGCCCCGATGTGGACTGGCGCGACCCCGGCCTGCGCATCGAGCATGCCGACGGCATCACGCCCGCGCAGATCGACCGCACGAAAGCTCTGGGCGTGACGGTGGTGCAGAACCCTTCGCACTTCCTGTTCGGCGATCTGTATTCAGCGCGCTTCGGTGCCGACACGCCCTTTGCGGCTTTCCGCTCGCTATTCGGCGCCGGCATTCCGGTGGCCCTGGGCTCCGACGGGCCGCTGAACCCCTTCCTCGGCCTGTATGCCGCCGTGGTGCATCCGGCCAGGCCCGACGAGGCTGCCAGCATGGAAGACGCCCTGAGGGCCTACACGCACGGCGGCGCGGTGGCCGAAGGGCTGGGTGAGCACAAGGGCCGCCTGGTGCCCGGCGCCTGCGCCGATCTGGCCGTGCTGTCCCAGGACCTGTTCTCGATCGCGCCGTCGGAGATTCCGGCGACCCACAGCCTCCTGACGCTGGTCGACGGCCACGTCGTCCACGAACACGTCTTCACTCCCGCTTCTTCAACCACGGAAACACCATGACCTTGATTCAACAGATCCAGCAGCAAGAGGACGCGCTGGCCCGCGCCATCGCCAGCCGGCGCCTTCCCGACGCCCTGGCGCTCTACACGCAGGATGCGCAACTCCTGCCCGAGGACGCGCCCACCTTCAAGGGCCATGAAGAGATTTCGCGCTTCTTCGAAGGCGTCTTCGCCCAGGGCATCGTGGCCGCGAGCTTCGTCTCGCTCGATGTCGAGGGGAACGAGCACGAGGCCTCGGAGGTCGGCGCGTATGAGCTCCAGGCGGCGACGCCGGAGGGCACGAAGGTCACGGCAGACAGCGGACGCTACCTCGTGCTGTGGCGCAAGGTGGAAGGCCGCTGGCTGATTCACCGGGACATGATCAACCACGGCCCCCAGGGGTGATCGTGCGTGGGGGCGCGCGCCGCCCATAAAAAAATCCTCAGGTGCTTGCAGCACATGAGGATTGATTGGGGGGTTCTGGTAGGACGTACTGGATTCGAACCAGTGACCAACGGATTAAAAGTCCGCTGCTCTACCAACTGAGCTAACGTCCCGGAACCATTTTTCTTGCTTCTTGCCGACGTTGAATCCAGCAAAGCCTTGGATTATAGCGTGGTGTTTCTCGCAATTTCGTCGAGCACCCACCCTGCCGCACATTGTCCGAAGGTGGCGGTCACGCTGACCACCGATCCGTAGCCGTGGCAGTTGAGCGAACCGTCGCCCGCATCGATCTGGCAGGACGCGTCGGGCGGTGCCACGCTCTCGCGGCTGAACACGCAGGCCAGGCCGATCTTTCGGCCTTCGCGCGGCGCGCCGTGCAGCTTGCGCAGCCGCTGGCGAAGCTGGGCCAGCAACGGGTCGTGGGTGACGAGCGACAGGTCGTCGATGTCGACCTTGTGCGCCTGCCGCTTGCCGCCCGCCGCGCCGACCGTGATGAACGCGGTGCTGCGCGACACGGTGCGCGCCCAGGCGGCCATGGCGAGCTTGGCCTTCACCTGGTCGCAGGCATCGATCACCGCGTGCACCGGCCCGTGGGCGGCCTGCGCGGTCTCGAGCAGCGAGGCCCAGTTGTCGGGTTCGACGAACTCGTCGATGGCGAGCACTTGGCAGTCGGGGTTGATCTGCGCGATGCGCTCGCGCATGGCCTCGACCTTGGCCTGCCCAACGGTCGAGTCGAGCGCGTGGATCTGGCGGTTGATGTTCGACTCCGACACGTGGTCGAGGTCGATGAGCGTCAGGCGCCCCACTCCGCTGCGTGCCAACGCCTCGACCGCCCACGAGCCCACGCCACCGATGCCGACGACCAGCACATGCGCGTGGCGGATGCGCGCGGCACCGGCCACGCCGTACAGGCGCTCGAGGCCGCCGAAGCGGCGCGCAAAGTCAGGCGCCGCGGTGTCGGTGAGGACATCCGCGGCGGCCATGGGGAGGGAAGAGGCTTCTTCAGCCGAAGGCATCATCGAAGCACTCTCAAGCGGAACACTCCGCCGAAACGGTCATTGCATCAACGCAGGCGCGACAGACGCTCGCGGCCGGCCTGTGCGGCTTCCGACTGCGGGTAGGCCTTGGTCAGGTCTTCCAGCGTGCGGCGTGCGGCGCGCGTGTCCTTCAGTTCGATCTGGCAATTCGCAATCGACAGCACGGCTTCGGGCGCCTTGGCGTGGTCGGGCGCGAGCGAGAGCATCGAGCGGAAATTGGCGATGGCTTCGTTGTAGTTGCGCGTGGCGTACTGCGCATTGCCGAGCCAGAACAGCGCGGACGCGTTGTAGCCGCTTTGCGGGTAGCGCTTCACGAACTCGGCGAAGGCGGTCTGGGCCTGCGCGAACTGGCCCGAGCGGAAGACGCCCAGGGCGGCTTCGAAGTCGGCCTTTTCCTTCGGATCGGCGTTGAACTCGCGGCCGTCGATCGAGACCTTGGAAGGCTCGTTCTGCTTGAGCTTGTCGTCGATGGTGGTCTGGCGCGACTGCATTTCGCTCAGCGTGCGCGTGAGCTGCTCGTTCTGGCCGGTCATGCGTGCCAGTTCGCCGCGCATCTGCTCGATCTGGCTTTGCAGGTCGAGCAGGCTGCGACGCAGCTGGCCGTTTTCGTCGGCCAGGCGCTGGTCGGTCTGCTGGCGCATGGCTTCGACGCGCTGGCGCAGGTCGAGGATGGCGCGGCGCGCCTCGTCGTCCTCGAACAGCGCCGCCTGCGAGCCGGCCGACGCGCAGAACAAGGCGGCGGCGAGGGCCGCGCCTCGCCACAGGGCTCGTGGTTGCATCACCGGGTGTAGCGGATTTCAGCGCGGCGGTTCTGCGCCCACACTTCTTCGCCCGAGCCTTGGGCTGCGGGCTTTTCCTTGCCGAAGCTCACGGCTTCGATCTGGCTGTCGTTCACGCCCAGCAGCGTGAGCGCACGGCGCACGGCTTCGGAACGCTTCTGGCCGAGGGCCAGGTTGTACTCGCGGCCGCCGCGCTCGTCGGTGTGGCCTTCGATCGAGATGCGACGTTGCGTGGCGCCCTTGAGGAAGCGCGCGTGGCCGTCGATCACCGACTGGAACTCGGGCTTGACCGTGTAGCTGTCGTAGTCGAAGTACACGATGCGTGCCACGCCGACCGGACCTTGCGCCGTGTTGGCGTTCGGGTCGATGGTCACCGGGGCCACGGCGGTTGCGCCGCCTTGCTGGCCGCCGGCCGTGCCGCTGCGGTCGGTGACCGGCGTTTCGTTGAGCTTGGTGCCCGACGAGCAACCGGCGATGAGCGCCACGATGGCGAGCGAATAGATCGTACGTTTCAACATTTGCGAACTCCTCAAGTAAATTTATCTGGTCAATGCTTATTGCTTTTGAAACGGACCCCAGTCCGGTTCACGGATGTCTCCCGCCTGACCCGCGAGGCGGGCCTTGATCTTTCCGTCCAGCGTGGTCGTCATGAGCGCCTCGCGGCCCTGCAGGTGCGTGGCATAGACGATCAGCTTGCTGTTGGGTGCGAAGCTCGGGCTCTCGTCGGCCGTGGTGTCGGTGATCGCGGCGACATTGCCGCTGGCCAACTCCATCACGTGGAGTTTGAACGCACCGCCGACCCGCGAGATGTAGGCCAACCACCGGCCATCGCCGCTGACAGATGGAGAAATGTTGTAGGTGCCGCTGAAGGTGACCCGTGTCGGATTGCCGCCGCTGGCGCTCATCTTGTAGATCTGGGGCGCGCCGCCACGGTCACTCACGAAGTAGATCGTGCTGCCGTCGGCCGAGTACACCGGCTCGGTGTCGATGCTCGAGCTCTGGGTGAGGCGGCGCGGTTCGCCGCCGCTGGCCGGGATGGTGTACAGCTGCGAGCCGCCGTCGCGGCTGAGCGTGACGGCCAGTGACCCGCCGTCGGGTGCCCAGGCCGGGGCGCTGTTGGAGCCCTTGAAGTTGGCGAGCAGACGGCGCTGGCCGCTGGCCACGTTGTGCACGTAGACCACGGGCTTGCGCGACTCGAAGGACACATACGCCAGCTGCTGGCCGTTGGACGACCAGCAGGGCGAGATGATCGGCTCGGGACTGGCAAGCGCAGCCTGCGCGTTCTCGCCGTCGGCATCGGCCACCCACAGCGAGTAGCGGCTGCCACCCTTGGTGACGTAGGCGATGCGGGTCGAGAAGATGCCCTTCTCGCCGGTCAGCTTCTCGTACACGTAGTCGGCGATGCGGTGCGCTGCCAGGCGCAGGTCGCCCTGCGGCACGGTGTAGCTCTGGCCGCCGAGGTCGCGGTCTTTCACGACGTCCCACAGGCGAAAGCGCACGTCGTAGCGGCCGTCGCCCAACCGGCTCACGCTGCCCACCACGAGCGAATCGGCGGTGCGCTGGCGCCACAGGGCGAGGTCGGGGCGCGAGGATTCGTCGAGCGCCTGGCCCGAGGCATCGACGCCACGGAACTGGCCGCTGCGTTCGAGGTCGGCCTGGACGATGTCGGAGATCTTCTGGGGCGAGGCGTCCTGCCCCCGGAAAGGCACGAGCGCGATCGGCAACTGCGTCAGCCCCACGCCCGACACCTCGACCCGGAACTGGGCCATGGCGGGAAGCATGGGAGAGGCAGCAAGGGCCGCGATGAGGCTGCGGCGTGCAATCAACGATGAAGAAGGAGTTGGGGAAAGATCTGGCAACGGCTTGTTCATGCGGTTCGGAGAGGTTTCCGGGTAAAAAGTTTCTCCCCGGCGTTTCACGGGCCACATGTTACACACTGGGTTGAACCCGCCGTCACAAAACGTTTATCCGGCGAAATGGTCCTACAGGCCTCTCGAAAGGCGGCCGGAGCGGCCCCGTAAAATCCGCCGCCATATGCAAGCATCCCCCGGCAGCGAGAGCGCCCGCCCTCCCCTCATGCGCCGGCTGGCGCGACTCATGACCTGGTTCGGCAGTTCGCGCCAATGGTGGGCCGTGGGGCTGATCGGCGCCCTGCTGGCCGCGCTCACCGAGCCGCTCATGGCCGCCCTGCTCAAGCCGCTGCTCGACCGGGGCTTCACGCGCGGCGAGATGCCGCTGTGGTTCATTCCGGCCGCCGTGCTGCTGCTGTTCGCGGTGCGCGGCATCGCGCAGTTCATTTCGCAGTACGCGCTCTCGCGCATCGCCAACGAAGGCATGCAGAAGCTGCGTCGCGTGCTGTTCGAGCGACTGCTCGGCGCCGAGCTGGCGCTGTTCGCGCGGCAGTCGGCCAGCGCGCTGTCGAACACGGTGGTGTACGAGGTGCAGACCGGCGCCATGCTGTTGGTGCAGGCGCTGCTCGGGCTCTCGCGCGACGGCTTCACGCTGATCGCGCTGCTGGGCTACCTGGTCTACCTGAACTGGAAGCTCACGCTCATCGTCGCCTTCCTGGTGCCCAGCATCTCCTGGATCATGAAGGTGTTCTCCAAGCGCCTGTACAAGCTCACGCAGCAAGGCCAGCAGGCCACCGACGAGCTGGCCTACGTGGTCGAGGAAAACGTGCTGGCCCACCGCGTCGTGCGGCTGCACGGCGCGGAGCAGGCGCAGGAGCGCCGCTTCGAACAATTGAGCCAGCGCCTGAATCGCCTGGCCGTGAAATCGACCATCGCCCAGGCCGCCACCACGCCGCTGACGCAGATGATGGCTTCGCTGGCGCTGTCGGTGGTGGTGATGATCGCGCTGTGGCAAAGCGGCAAGCAGGGCTTCACGGTGGGCGGCTTCGTCGCCTACATCACGGCCATGCTGATGCTGATCGCACCGATCCGCCGCCTGGCCGAAGTGGCCGGGCCGATCACGCGCGGCCTTGCAGCGCTGGAGCGCGGCTTGATCCTCATCGACGAGGTGGCGCCGGAATCGCAGGGCACCTTCAGCATCGCGCACGCGCAAGGCCACATCGAGCTACGCAACGTGCAGGTCAGCTACCGCGGCGACGACGAACAGCGCGCGCTCGACGGCGTGAACCTCGTCATCGAGCCCGGCCAGGTAGTGGCCTTCGTCGGCCCCTCGGGCTCGGGCAAGACCACGCTGGTCAACCTGCTGCCGCGCTTCGTGCAGCCCAGCGGCGGCCAGGTGCTGCTCGACGGCCACGACACCAGCGAGTGGCAGCTCAAGAGCCTGCGCGCCCAGTTCGCGATGGTGAGCCAGGACGTGGTGATGCTCAACGACACACTCGCCGCCAACGTGGCGCTGGGCGGCGACATCGACATCGCGCGCGTGCAGTCCTGCCTCGAGGCGGCCAACCTGAGCACGCACGTCGAGACGCTGCCGCAGGGCATCGACACCGTGCTGGGCCACAACGCCACGCAGCTCTCGGGCGGCCAGCGCCAGCGGCTGGCGATTGCCCGCGCGCTCTACAAGAACGCGCCCGTGCTGCTGCTCGACGAAGCCACGTCGGCGCTCGACACCGAATCGGAACGGCTGGTGCAGGACGCCTTGCAGCGCCTGATGCAGGGCCGCACCACGCTGATCGTGGCGCACCGCCTGTCGACCATCCAGCATGCCGACCGCATCATCGTGATGGAGCAAGGCCGCATCGCCGAGCAAGGCAGCCACGAGCAGCTCATGGCGAGCGACGGGCTCTATGCGCGGCTGCAGACGCTGGCGGTGCGCAGCGCGGCGCCGGGGCAGGACCCGACGCTCTGACCCTCAGCGCGCGCCGCGCGCTTTCTTCGCCGCCGGCGCAGCGTTCTGCGGCGGCAGCGTGCCATCGGACACCAGCACGCCCGTCGACAGGATGAATTCCGCGGCGCTTTCGATGTCGCCCTGCAGCGCGGCCCGGGCCTTGGCGCCATCGCGGCGCTTCAGCGCGGCCAGCAGCGCCGCATGGTGCGACATCGCCACCTTGTCCCCGACGCGGCGCGAGCCGGCCCGCAGGTCGTAGTTGAGGATGGGGCCGATGCGCAGCCACAGCGCCTCGATCATCTGCAACAACACCGGCATGTCGGCCGCGGCGTAGACCGCGAAGTGGAACTCCTTGTTGAAGGTGACGAGCTTCGAGCCGTCCGGGCTCGCCGCATTCATCTCGGCCGCGAACTCGTCGTGCCAGCGCGTGATGTCGCGCAGCGCCACCGCGCCCGACGCCGAGGCCGCCAGCTCCGTGGCCAACCCTTCGAGGTTGGTACGGATGGTGGTGATTTCCTTGAACTGCGCCGCCGTCATCCGGGGCACGCGCAAGGTGCGGCTGGGCGTGAGTTCGAGCGCCTGCTCGGCCACCAGGCGCTGCATCGCCTCGCGCACCGGCATCACGCTCACGCCCAGCGCCTCGGCCGCGCTGCGCAATGAAATCTGCTCGCCCGGCATCATCTGCCCGCTCATCACGAGGTCGCGCAACTGGTCGTAGACGTTGGCGCTGAGCGTCTGGCGCTTCAGGGGGGTGACGAGATCGGTGAGGCTCATGCGTCGAAGTATATGGCCGGGGTATTCCCTATGAATTATCTGTGATCACAGATATACGATCCCCGTCATTCCGAAATCGACCTCAAGGATCTCTTCAGCATGTGGAACAACAACTCCCTCGCCGGCCGGCGCGTGCTCGTCACCGCCGGTGCCAACGGCATCGGCCTGGACATCGTGCGCAGCTTCGCGGCGGCGGGCGCCAAGGTCTTCGTCTGCGATGTGCAGGCTGCCAGCCTCGACCAGCTCGCGCGTGAACTGCCCGAGGTGGGTCGCTGCGTCGCCGACGTGTCCAACGAGGACGACGTGGCCCGCCTCTTCGAGGCCGTCGACCGCGAACTCGGCGGCCTCGACGTGCTGGTGAACAACGCCGGCGTGGCCGGCCCCACCGGCCCGGTCGAGGCCGTCTCGCTCGCCGACTGGGAACGCACGATGGCCGTCAACGTCACCGGCCAGTTCCTCTGCGTGCGTCTGGCCGTGCCGCGGCTGCGCAAGGGCCGCCTGCCCGCCATCATCAACCTGTCCTCGGCCGCCGGGCACCTGGGCATGCCGGGGCGCTCGCCCTACTCCGCCTCGAAGTGGGCCGTCATCGGCTTCACGAAAACGCTGGCACTCGAGCTCGGGGCCGACGGCATCCGCGTCAACGCGATCCTGCCGGGCGCGGTCGACGGTCCGCGCATCCGCGCCGTGATCGCCGCCAAGGCCGAGGCGCTGGGCAAGCCGCTCGACGAAGTGACGCGCGCCTACACCGCGCAGGCCGCGCTGGGCCGCATGGTCACGGCCACGGACATCGCGAACATGGTGCTGTTCGCCGCCAGCGACCTGGCCGCCAGCGTCACGGGCCAGGAGCTCGTGGTGGACGGCCACACGCAAGCACTGAGCTGATCCATCCGCTCGCGCTCCCTTTCTTTCCCACTTCTTCTTTCCGGACACCTCATGGCCCAACGCCCCAAAGCCATCATCACCTGCGCCCCCACGGGCGCCATCCACACGCCCAGCATGTCGCCGCACCTTCCCGTGACGGCCGACGAGATTGCGCAAGCTTCGATCGAAGCCGCCCGCGCAGGCGCCGCGATCCTGCACCTGCATGCGCGCGACCCGAAGGACGGCCGCCCGTCGCAGGACCCGGACCTGTTCCGCCCCTTCCTCTCGAAGATCAAGGCCGCAACCGATGCGGTGATCAACATCACCACCGGCGGCAGCCCGCACATGAGCGTCGAGGAGCGCATGCGCCCGGCCACCACCTTCAAGCCCGAGCTCGCCTCGCTCAACATGGGCTCGATGAACTTCGGCCTCTTTCCGATGCTGGAGCGCTTCAAGTCCTTCGCGCATGAATGGGAGCGCGAGCACCTGGAGAACAGCCGCAACCTGATCTTCAAGAACACCTTCGCCGACATCGAGAACATCCTCAAGCTCGGCAACGCCAACGGCACGCGCTTCGAGTTCGAGTGCTACGACGTGAGCCACCTCAACAACCTGCGGCACTTCCTGGACCGCGGGCTGGTGCAGGTCCCGGTCTTCGTGCAGACGGTCTTCGGCATCCTGGGCGGTATCGGCGCCGATCCCGAAGACCTGATGCACATGCGCCGCACCGCCGTGCGGCTGTTCGGCGACCGCTTCGAGTGGTCGATCCTCGGCACCGGCCGCAACCAGCTGCCGCTGGCCACCATCGGCGCGGCCATGGGCGCGCATGTGCGCGTCGGGCTCGAAGACTCGCTGTGGATCGGCCCGGGCCGGCTCGCCGCGTCGAGCGCCGAACAGGTGCTGCGCATCCGCGCCGTGCTGGAGGCCCTGAACATCGACATCGCGACACCCGCCGAAGCCCGCGAGATCCTGGGCCTCAAGGGCGCGGCGAACGTCGACTTCTAGCCCTGCGCCAGAACCACTGACCCGACTCGGCCCGGCCCATGACCGGGCCGCATCTGCACGCCCGCCGGCGCCCGCCGACGACCTTCCGCCAGAACACGACAGGACAGGAGAGAGACATCCCATGCAACACCCATCCATCCCCGCCACGCCGCCGGGCCTGCGCGCCCGCCAGGCCGTCGACGAGCAGGCCTCGCTCAATGCGCTGATCTTCCGCAAGCTCATGCCGCTGCTGGTGCTGGCCTATGTGATCAGCTTCATCGACCGCACCAACATCGCGCTGGCCAAGAGCCACATGGCCGTGGACATCGGCATCTCGGCAGCCGCCTACGGGCTGGGCGCCGGGCTGTTCTTCCTGAGCTACGCGCTGCTCGAAGTGCCCAGCAATCTGGTGATGCACCGCGTGGGCGCCCGCTGGTGGATCGCCCGCATCATGATCACCTGGGGCCTGCTGTCGGCCGGCATGGCCTTCGTCACGGGCGAGACCTCGTTCTACGTGATGCGCATCCTGCTCGGCGCGGCGGAAGCCGGCCTGTTCCCGGGCGTGATGCTGTACCTGAACTACTGGTTCGGCAGCAAGGACCGCGCACGCGCCACGGGCTACTTCCTGCTCGGCGTGTGCATCGCGAACATCCTCAGCGGCCCGGTCGGCGGCGCGCTGCTGCAGATGGACGGCCTGTGGGGCTGGCACGGCTGGCAATGGATGTTCGTGCTCGAAGGCCTGCCCGCCGTGGCGCTGGCCTTCGTGGTCTGGCGCAAGCTGCCTGACGGCCCCTCCAGCGCCAGCTGGCTCACGCGCCCGCAGGCGCAGGCCATCGAACGCCAGCTCGCCGCCGAACGCGCCGAGGACGTGGCCAACGGCCAGGTCGGCGAATCATTCCGCGCCTGCCTGGTCGACCGGCAGATCTGGCTGGCGATCTTTGTCTACTTCTGCCACCAGATCAGCATCTACACGGTGATCTTCTTCCTGCCGAGCATCATCGGCACCTACGGCAAGCTCTCGCCGCTGGAGATCGGCGCGCTCAACTCGCTGCCCTGGGTGGCCGCCGCCGTCGGCGCCATTGCGCTGCCCCGGCTCGCGGTCACACCGCAGCGCGGCCGGCGCCTGCTGCTGGTCGGGCTGGTCTCGATGGCGGTGGGCTTGCTGATCGCAGCCTTCGCGAGCCCGGCCGTCGCGCTGGCCGGCTTCTGCCTCACGGGCTCGATGTTCTTCGTGGTGCAGTCCGTGATCTTCCTGTTCGCGTCGTCACGGCTGGCCGGCGTGGCGCTGGCAGGTGGACTCGCGCTGGTCAACACCTGCGGCCTCGTGGGCGGCTTCATCGGGCCGTCGGTGATGGGCTGGATCGAGCAGAGCACGGGCAGCACGAAGAACGGGCTGCTGCTGATTGCCGGGATGCTGGTGGCCGCCGCGCTGGCCAGCGTCTGGATGCGCCAAGGCCAGGAATCGAAGCGCTGACCCGTCGTTGCAACGGGCCGCGCGCTCCTGTCGTCAGAGCAGCACGATGTCGTACTGCCCCTGCCCGATCGCCGGCTCCGACTGCAGCGAGATCGGCTTGCCGATGAAGTCGCTCAACCCGGCGAGGTGCTGGCTTTCCTCGTCGAGGAACAGCTCGATGACCTGCGGCGACGAGACGATGCGGAACTCGCGCGGCGTGAACTGCCGCGCCTCGCGCAGGATCTCGCGCATCACGTCGTAGGCCACGCTGCGCGCGGTCTTCACGATGCCCTGCCCGCCGCAGGCCACGCAGGGCTCGCACAGCATGTGGGCCAGCGATTCGCGCGTGCGCTTGCGCGTCATCTCGACCAGGCCGAGCTGCGAGAAACCGCCGGCCGTGGTCTTCACGCGGTCGCGCGCGAGCTGCTTGCGGAACTCGGCCAGCACCTGCTCGCGGTGGTCGTCGCGCGCCATGTCGATGAAGTCGACGATGATGATCCCGCCCAGATTGCGCAGGCGCAGCTGCCGCGCAATGGCCTGCGCGGCCTCCAGGTTGGTCTTGAAGATGGTGTCGTCGAAGTTGCGCGCACCGACGAAGCCGCCGGTGTTCACGTCGACGGTGGTCAGCGCCTCGGTCTGGTCGACCACGAGGTAGCCGCCCGACTTCAGGTCGACGCGCCGGCCCAGCGCCTTCGCGATTTCCTCGTCCACCGAGTACAGGTCGAAGATCGGCCGCTCGCCCTTGTAGTGCTGCAGCTTGCCGGCCGCCTGCGGCATGAATTCGAGGCCGAACTTCAGCAGCACCTCGAACTGCTCGCGCGAGTCGATGCGGATGGTCTGCGTGTCTTCGCTCGTCATGTCGCGCAGCACGCGCTGCAGCAGGCTCAGGTCCTGGTGCAGCAGCGACATGGCCGGCATCCGGCTCGAGGCCTCGCGGATGCGCGTCCAGGTCTTGCGCAGGTAGGCGATGTCTTCGGCCAGTTCGGCATCGGCCGCGTCTTCGCCGTTGGTGCGCAGGATGAAGCCGCCGGTGTTGACCGGCACCACGCCGCCGCTCTCGGCGGCCGCGGCCGCTTCGATGAGCGCCAGCATGCGGTTGCGCAGCGACTCGCGCTGGTCGGGCGGGATCTTCTGCGACACGCCGATGTGGTTGTCCTGCGGCAGGAACACCAGCAGCCGGCCCGCGATGCTGATCTGCGTGGACAGCCGCGCGCCCTTGGTGCCGATCGGGTCCTTGATGACCTGCACCAGCAGCGACTGGCCCTCGAACACCTGCTTCTCGATGGGCACCATCGGCCCGCCGTTGCGGTGGTCGCGTTCGGGCGGCGCGGCGCTCGGGCGCGAGCCCGGCGTGAACGGCGAAACGATGTCGGCCACGTGCAGGAAGGCGGTGCGCTCCAGGCCGATGTCGATGAAGGCCGACTGCATGCCCGGCAGTACGCGCGAGACCTTGCCCAGGTAGATGTTGCCGACCAGCCCGCGCTCGAGCGTGCGCTCGACGTGCAGCTCTTGCACCGCGCCGTGCTCGACCAGCGCCACACGGGTCTCCTGCGGAGACCAGTTGATCAGGATGTCTTGCATGGATGTCTTAAGTATTGAAACCGACGCCTCGAAGCAGCTGCGCGGTCTCGAACATGGGGAGTCCCATGATGCCCGAATAGGAGCCGCTGATGTGCTCCACGAACGCCGCCGCCGCGCCCTGGATGGCGTAGGCGCCGGCCTTGCCGAACGGCTCGCCGCTGGCGGCGTAGGCCGCGACCTGCTTCTTCGTGAGCGTGGCGAAGCGCACGCGCGACACGCTCAGCGCCGCATGGCGGCGACGGCCGTTCTGCAGCGCGACCGCCGTGAGCACACGGTGCGTGGCGCCGGACAGGTGCGCCAGCATGCGCTCGGCATCGCGCGCGTCCTCGGGCTTGCCGAGGATGGTGCGGCCGAGCGCGACCGTGGTGTCGGCGCAGAGCACGGGCGCATCGGCCAGGCCCAGGCGCTTGCGGCGCGCAACGGCGGCATCGAGCTTGAGCGCGGTCACGCGCTGCACGTACGCTGTGGGCGACTCGTTCGGCAGCAAGACCTCGAGCGCCTCGGCGTCTTCGTCGGCGCCGGCCAGCAGCAGTTCGTGACGCACGCCGAGCTGGCCGAGCAATTGGGCGCGGCGCGGGCTTTGCGACGCGAGGTAGATGAAGTCAGGCAAGTTCAGGTCTCCGAGGTGGGCCCCACCGCCGGCCCCGTGGTCATTCCCGGTGGTACGGATGGCCCGCGTTGACCGACCACGCCCGATAGAGCTGCTCGACCAGCAGCACGCGCGCCATGGCATGCGGCAGGGTCAGGTCGGACAGGCGGATGCGTTCGTGCGCCGCGGCCTTGAAGGCCGGGTCGAGCCCGTCGGGGCCGCCGATGACCAGCGCGACGTCGTCGCCCTCGCCCTGCCAGGTCTGCAGCCGTGTGGCCAGCGCCTTGGTGGTGAGCGCGGTGCCGCGCTCGTCGAGCACGACGATGCGCATGCCGCGGGCAATGGCGCCTTCGATGCGCTCGCGCTCGGCGGCATACAGCGTTTCGAGTGTCTTGGAGCCGCGCGGCTCGGTCTTGACGGCGCGCAGCTCGAGCTTGAGCTCGGGCGGGAAGCGCTTGGCGTAGTCGTCCCAGGCAGTCTGCGCCCAGTCGGGCATGCGCTGCCCGACGGCGACCACCAGCAGCTTCATGCGCGGCGGGCTGGCGCCTTCTTGGCCGGCGCCTTCTTCGCAGCGGTCTTCTTGGCGGCCGGCTTGCCGACCACCTTCACCGGCACGCGTGCGGTGCCCGTGGCGGACTTCTTCGCAGGGGCCTTCTTGGCGGCGGTCTTGCCCGCGGTCTTCGATGCGGCCTTCTTCGCCGGGGCCTTGGCGGCCTTGGCTTCCTGCTCGGCCGCGCGGATCGCGGTCTTGGCGGCGCTCGAACGGCGCAGGCTCGGCGTCTTGGCGGCGGCCGTCTTCTTCTCTTCGGCGCCCTTGACGACGGACGAGGCGGTGGCCAGCGCGGGCTTGGTGGCACCGAGCTTGGCGCGCACCGGCTTGTCGCCCCAGATCTCTTCGAGGTGGTAGTACTGGCGGATGGCGGGCTGCATGATGTGCGCCACGGCCGCGCCGCAGTCCACGATGATCCACTCGCCGTTTTCCTCGCCCTCGGTGCGCGGCTTGGCAAAGCCGGCTTCACGCACGGCGTCGCGCACGCTCGACGCGAGCGCCTTGGTCTGGCGGTTGGAGGTGCCCGACGCCACGATCACGCGCTCGAACAGCGGCGAGAGGTGCTCCGTGTCGAATACCTGGATGTCCTGCGCCTTGACGTCTTCGAGACCATCGATGATGGCTCGCTGGAGTTTTTGGATGTCTTTTTTGGCGGCGGCTTCAGTGGTCATCAGGCAGAGCGGTAGAGGTGGTGTTGGTCAATATAGCGTGCAACCGTGGGCGGAACCAGCGAGGAAATGTCCACACCCGACGCCACACGCCGCCGGATATCGGTGGCGCTGGTGTCCATGGCGGCAGGCAGTTCAAGCGCCTCGAAACGCGCGCCAGCCGGGAGGCCGGGCAGCTGTTTCGGATCAAAACGAGTGACGTCACCCGTCGATAGTGCGCGATACGCTACAGAAACGATAGCAATACCGAGTATATCCTGCCAGCCGTGCCAGGTCGGCAAGGCCGCCGCCTGGTCCGCGCCCATCACCAGCACGAGCTGTGCGCCGGGTTGCTCTTTCTGCAATTCATGCAGCGTGTCGAGCGTGTAGGTCGGGCCGTCGCGCAACACCTCGCGGCTGTCGATGACGACCTTGCCTTGCAAGTTGCCGAAGGCCAGCCGCGCCATCGCCAGGCGGTCTTCCTTCGGCGTGAGCGTGCGGCTCTTGTGCCAGGCCTGCCCCGTGGGAATGACGTGCAACTCCGTCAGATCGAGTTGTGCCAATGCGGCTTCGGCCAAGGCGACGTGGGCGTTGTGCGGCGGGTCGAAGGCCCCGCCGAAGACGCCGATGCGCAAAGCGGAACCGGTGGGGCTCACACCCAGTCCCGGCGCACGATGAAGTCGCTGTACAGCGCGGCTTCGGGGCTGCCCGCTTCGGGCTGTTGCCGGTAGGCCCAGCTCGCGAGCGGCGGCATCGACAGCAGGATCGATTCGGTGCGTCCGCCCGACTGCAGGCCGAAGTGCGTGCCGCGGTCCCACACGAGGTTGAACTCGACGTAGCGTCCGCGCCGGTACAGCTGGAATTCGCGCTCGTGCTCGCCGTACGGCATGCCGCGGCGGCGCTCGACGATTGGCAGGTAGGCCTGCAGGAAGGCATCGCCGACCGAGCGGATCAGCGCAAAGCCGTTCTCGATGCCCCCCTCGGCGAAGTCGTCGAAGAAGATGCCACCGATGCCGCGCTGCTCGTTGCGGTGCTTGAGGAAAAAATACTCGTCGCACCACGTCTTGAAGCGCGGGTACTTGTCGGCGCCGAAGGGAGCGAGCGCATCGCGGCACACGGTGTGAAAGTGCACCGCGTCTTCTTCGAAGCCGTAGCACGGCGTGAGGTCCATGCCGCCACCGAACCAGCACACGGGATCGCCGCCGCCCGCGGGCTGCGCGGCCAGCATGCGCACGTTCATGTGGACGATCGGCACGTAAGGATTGCGCGGGTGGAACACCAGCGACACGCCCATGGCCTCGAACGGCGCGCCCGAGAGTTCGGGGCGGTTCTGCGTGGCCGAGGGCGGCAGCTTGGCGCCGCGCACCTGCGAGAAGCCGACGCCGGCGCGCTCGAACAGCGCGCCGCCTTCGAGGATGCAGGTCAGGCCGTTGCCCTGCAGCGGCTCGCCGGGCTCTTTCTGCCAAGCGTCGCGCACCGCACTGCCGCCATCCGCCGCCTCGACCGCCGAGATGATCGATTGCTGCAGTCCGCGCAGGTAGTCGCCGACCGCCTTCGGCTGGGTGGCAGGCATCAGGCGTGGGGCGTGTTGCGCGCGTTGACGGCGCGGTAGCCGATGTCCTTGCGGTACTGCGCACCGTCGAACTGCACGCGCGCCGCGACCTCGTAGGCGCGCTGCTGCGCCTGCTTGACGCTGTCGGCCAGCACGGTCACGCAGAGCACGCGGCCGCCGCTGGTCTTGAGCTCACCGTTCTCGAGCGTGGTGCCCGCATGGAACACCACGGCATCGGGTGCCTCGGCCGGGATGCCGCTGATGCGGTCGCCCTTGCGCGGCGACAGCGGGTAGCCGTGCGCGGCCATCACCACGCCCAGCGCCACGCGCCGGTCCCACTGCAGCTCGACCTGGTCGAGCGTGCCGTCGGTGGCGTGCCAGAACACCTCGAACAGGTCGGACTTCAGGCGCATCATGATCGGCTGCGTCTCGGGGTCGCCCATGCGGCAGTTGAATTCGAGCGTCTTGGGCTGGCCGGCCGCGTCGATCATGAGACCGGCATAGAGGAAGCCGGTGAACGGAATGCCGTCCTTTTCCATGCCGCGGATGGTTGGCAGGATGATCTCGCGCATCGCACGCGCATGCACCTCGGCCGTGACGACCGGTGCGGGCGAGTACGCGCCCATGCCGCCGGTGTTCGGGCCTTCGTCGCCATCGAGCAGGCGCTTGTGGTCCTGGCTGGTGGCCAGCGCGGCAACGTTCTTGCCGTCGCACATCACGATGAAGCTGGCTTCTTCGCCCTGCAAGAATTCTTCGATGACGACGCGCGCGCCGCCTTCGTTGTGCGACACGCCAAACTTGTTGTCGACCAGCATGAAGTCGACGGCCTCATGGGCTTCCTGCGTGGTCATGGCAACCACCACGCCCTTGCCGGCGGCCAGGCCGTCGGCCTTGACGACGATCGGCGCGCCCTTGGCGTCGATGTACGCATGGGCCGCGGCGGCGTCGGTGAAGGCCTCGTATTCGGCCGTTGGGATCTTGTGGCGCTTCATGAAGGCCTTCGAGAAGGCCTTGGAGCTTTCGAGCTGCGCAGCCGCCTGCGTCGGGCCGAAGATGCGCAGGCCGTGCGCGCGGAACTCGTCCACCACGCCGGCCGCCAGTGGCCCCTCGGGGCCGACCACGGTCAGCGCGATTTTCTCGGCCATCGCCCACTCGCGCAGCGCGGCGGGTTCGGTGATGTCGATGCAGTCGTAGCGTTCGTCGCTCACGGTGCCGCCGTTGCCGGGCGCCACGTAGACGCGGCTGACCCGGTTGCCCTGCGCCAGCCGCCACGCCAGTGCGTGCTCGCGGCCCCCTCCTCCAATCACCAGTACCTTCATTCGCGGGCTTTCGTTTGTCGCTGTGGATCCATCATTCATTCGTTCAGTCGGACAGTGCGGCGTTGTGATACACGTCCTGCACGTCGTCCAAGTCCTCGAGCACGTCGAGGAGCTTCTGCATCCTGGCGGCGTCTTCGCCGGTCACGTCCACGGTGTTCTCGGCACGCATCGTGATTTCGGCGGCGTCGGGCTTCAGGCCTGCGGCTTCGAGCGCGTTTTTCACGGCCTCGAAGTCGCCGATGGCGGTGAGCACCTCGATGGCGCCGTCGTCGTCGGTGATCACGTCCTCGGCGCCGGCTTCGAGGGCCACTTCCATGACCTTGTCCTCGCTGGTGCCGGGCGCAAAGATGATCTGGCCGCAGTGCTTGAACTGGAAGGCCACCGAGCCTTCGGTGCCCATGTTGCCGCCGTGCTTGGAGAAGGCGTGGCGCACTTCGGCCACGGTGCGCACGCGGTTGTCGGTCATGGTGTCGACGATGATCGCCGCGCCGCCGATGCCGTACCCTTCGTAACGAATTTCTTCGTAATTGACGCCTTCGAGGTTGCCCGTGGCCTTGTCGATGTTGCGCTTGACGGTGTCGATGGGCAGGTTGACCGCCTTGGCCTTTTCGACCGCCAGCCGCAGCCGGGGGTTGGCGCTGAGGTCTGCGCCGCCGGCGCGTGCCGCCACCGTGATTTCACGGATGGCGCGGGTCCAGAGCTTGCCCCGTTTCTCGTCCTGGCGGCCCTTGCGGTGCTGAATATTTGCCCACTTGCTATGTCCGGCCATGGCTATCTCTCTCGCTGTCGTGTGTTTTCAAAGCAAGTGTGGAGTTTACTGTCCGGCGCACACAACGCTCCCCCGGCGCCCGGGATTTCCGCCCGGACCTTTTGGTGATAATTGTTCGATGACGCCATCGCCCATTGCCGGTACGGGAAATCCCGACGCCCTGCCGCCGCACGCCCCGCTGCCGCTGTACTACAACACCGAAGCGGAGCATCAGGCGTTCCTGCGGCGCATCTTCGACAGCACGGCCGCGGACTACGACCGCATCGAAGCCGTGCTGGCCTTCGGCACCGGCCCCGCGTACCGGCGCGACGCGCTGAAGCAAGCCGGCCTCGCGGCGGGCGCGCAGGTGCTCGACGTGGGCATCGGCACCGGGCTCGTCGCCCGCGAAGCCCTGAAGCTCATCGGATCCACCGGCAAGCTCACCGGCGTCGACCCCAGCGTGGGCATGATGGGCCAGGTCCGGCTGCCCGGCGTCGAACTGATTCAAGGCGTCGCCGAGGCCCTGCCCCGGCCCGACGCCAGCTGCGATTTCGTGAGCATGGGCTACGCCATGCGCCACATCAGCGACGTGGCCGCCGCCTTTTCCGAATTCCACCGCGTGCTGCGCCCGGGCGGGCGCGTGGTGGTGCTCGAGATCACCAAGCCCAAAGGCCGCATCGCGACCGCGCTGCTCAAGGGCTACATGCGCGCCGTGGTGCCGCTGATCGCCCGCGTGGTCGGCCGCCGCAGCGACACCTCGGAGCTGTGGCGCTATTACTGGGACACGATCGAGGCCTGCATCCCGCCCGAGCGCGTCATGCAGGCGCTGGGCGCCGCCGGCTTCAGCGACGTGCGCCGGCATGCGAGCCTCGGGGTCTTCTCTGCCTACACCGGCCGCAAGCCCGAATCCACCGCCGACGAGGTTCGCTGAACGTGCGCCCCCAGGACGACCGCCTTCATTCCCCCCTGCGCGTGGAGCGCCTCTCGCTGCCGGACAGCCTCGCGCTGGCCACGCACAGCCATGCGCCCTTCGCCGCGCTCGGCTACGGCACGCCGCACGGTGTCGCCTGGATGCCCACGGTCAACGCGCGCGTGCTGTCGCCGCAAGGCGCGATGGCCGATGTGTGGCACGTGGGCGACGGCACCCAGGTCCGGTCGGGCACCACCGGCATCGCGCGCTGGCGCACCGACGGGCACTGGCTGCTCGGCGCCATCGACCTCGATGAAGCCGTCGAAGGCCAGGGCCTGACCGAACTCGCGCAGCGTGCCTACCGCGACCTGTTCCGCACGCTCGAGCAGGCGGGCACGCCGCACCTGCAGCGCATCTGGAACTACCTGCCGCGCATCAACGCCGATGGCGGCGGGCTGGAGCGGTATCGCCAGTTCAACCTCGGTCGGCAAGAGGCCTTCTTCGAGGCCGGCCGCGCCGCCTTCGAGGGTGCCCCGGCTGCCTGTGCGCTGGGCATCCGCCAGGGCGCGCTGTCGATCCGTTTTCTCGCGGGACGCGCCGCGCCGCTGCCGGTCGAGAACCCGCGGCAGGTGTCGGCCTACCGCTACCCCGAAACCTACGGCCCGCGCTCGCCGACCTTCTCGCGCGCCGCGCTGGCGGACATCGGCGACGGCCAGGTGGCGCTGTTCATCTCGGGCACGGCGAGCATCGTCGGGCACGAAACGGTGCACCACGGCGACGTGCGTGAGCAGGCCCGCGAAACGCTGCGCAACCTCGAGGCCGTGATCGCCTCCGCCCATGCGCAGACCACGGCGCGCTTCTCGCTCGATGCGCTCGACTGCGTGGTGTACGTGCGGCATCCGTCGGACACCGACGCCGTTCGCGAGGTGATCGAAGCCGCGCTCGGCGCCCAGTCGCCGATGGCCCGCCATGCGGTGTACCTGGAAGCCGACATCTGCCGCAGCGATCTGCTGGTCGAGATCGAGGCCCACACGGTTGCCGCCGGCCGGCTGCAGGCCGCCTGAGCGGCCCGCCGTCCGCCTGCTCGACCGACACCACCCATGAACGTGCTGCGTCTTCTCACGTCGATCCCGCTCGCGCTGATGCTCTATGCGCTGCTGCTGTTCCTCGGCCTGATCTCGCTGGTCTGGAACTTCGTCGCCATGCTGCTGTACCCGGTGATGCCGGCCGCGCCGGCGCGCGCGCTGGGCCGCATGACCATCGCCTTTGCCTACCGGATGTTCTGGTGGCTCGCCTCGGTCACCGGCATGATGCGCATCGACGCCGCGTGCCTGGACCCGATGCGCAACGAGCCCGGCGTGATCTTCGTGGCCAACCACCCGACCATGCTCGATGCGCTGCTGCTGGTGGCGCGGCTGCCGCGCAGCGCCTGCATCATGAAGGCCGAGCTGATGGGCAACATCTTCCTCGGCGCCGGAGCCCGGCTGGCGCGCTACATCAGCAACAAGTCGGCCCGCACGATGGTGCGCCTGGCGGTCAACGACCTGCGCCAGGGCGGCCAGCTCGTGATCTTTCCCGAGGGCACGCGCACGGTGACGCCGCCGCTGAACCCCTTCCGCCCCGGCACCACGCTGATCGCCAAGCTGGCGCAGGCGCCGATCCAGACCGTGTTCATCGACACCGACTCGCCCTACCTCGGCAAGGGCTGGCCGCTGTGGCGCGTGCCGCCGCTGCCCATCGTCTTCACGTTGCGGCTGGGCAAGCGCTTCGCGCCGACGCAGGACAGCGACGCGTTGCAGGTCGAGCTGGAACACTATTTCCGTCAACACATGGAGCAGCGCGCCACCGACGCGTCCCCCGAATGCCAGCAGACGCCTCGCGCACCCACCTTGTCCTGATTCCCAGCTACAACACGGGCGAGCGCCTGTTCTCGACGGTCGCGGCCGCGCGGGCGCAATGGAACCCGGTGTGGGTGGTGATCGACGGCAGCGACGACGGCACGGGCGAGCGGCTGCAGCAGATGGCAGCCAGCGATCCGGGGCTGCGTGTGTGGGTGCTGCCGCAGAACCAGGGCAAGGGCTCGGCGGTGCTGCACGGCTTGCGGGCCGCGAAAGAAGCGGGCTTCACGCACGCGCTCACGATGGATTCCGACGGGCAGCATCCGGCGGACCTGATCCCCTCTTTCATGAACGCCTCGCTGGCGCGGCCCGAGACGATGGTGCTGGGTCGACCCGTGTTCGACGCCAGCGCGCCGCTTTTGCGGGTGCGCGGGCGGCGGGTGTCGAACGGCTGGACGCAGCTCGAGACGCTGTTCGCGGGCGTGGGCGATTCGCTCTACGGCTTTCGCGTGTACCCGGTGGTCGACCTGATCGCCGTGATGGCGCGGCAACCGTGGATGCGGCGCTTCGACTTCGACACCGAAGCGGTCGTGCGGCTGGCCTGGCGCGGGGTCAAGCCGGTGAACATCGATGCGCCTGTGAAGTACCTGACGGCGGAGGAAGGCGGGGTGTCGCACTTTCGCTATGGGCGGGACAACGTGCTGCTGACTTGGATGCACACGCGGTTGATGGTGGAGTTTGTTTTGCGGTTGCCTGGGTTGCTCTTTCGCAAATTGCGGGGGGCGCCGCCGTTTCAGGCCTAGCCTCTTTTTGAGGGGCGCCCGGCAGGCGGTACGGCGCGGTCGACCCCACTGTGCCGGCCGCTTCGCGGCTGCCCTGCGGTGCTCGCGTTTCGCGGGGTCTCGCAGAACTCGCTTCGCTCAAACAGCTGCGAGCCCTGATCCGCGAAACGCTGCGCTCCTCGGCGGCACAGAGGGGCCGCCCACACCGCACCGCCTGCCGGGCACCTGCCGTGGCTTGGGAGCCGTTCCTCTCTTCCTACTCGACGGTGGCCGCGCCGCCCAGCGCCTTGTACAACGTCATCGTGGCGTTGAGCTGGTTCAGCCGGTTCTGTGCCAGTGACACCTCCGCGGCGCGGCGCTTGTCCTTGGCGTCGAGCACGGGCTGCAACGCGGTGGCGCCGGCGCGGTAGCGCACTTCCGACAAGGCTTCCGCGCGTTGCGCTTGCTGCAACGCCAGGGCCAGCTTCACGCTTTCGTCCTGCAGCTGGGTGCGCGACGACAGCGTGTTCTCGACCTCGGACAGCGCGGTGTACAGCGACTGGCGGAACCCGACGACCGCTTCTTCGTACTGCGTCTGCGACACGGCGACGGTCAGCCGCGCGGTGTTCCATTGCAGGAAGGGCAACACCAGACCGGCGCCCAGCGTGGCGATCGGGTTCTTCAGCACCTCGCCCAGGGCATTGCTCCCCCCGCCCAGCGAACCCGTGAGGCTCAGCACCGGATAGAAACTGGTGCGCGTGGCATCGACGTTCGCCAGCGAGGACCGCAAGCGCTGCTCCGCGGCGCGCAGGTCGGGCCGGCGGCCCAGCAGGCTGGCGGGCAGTCCGGCATCGATCACGGGCAAGGCGGCGTCCGGCAGCTGCGAGGGTTCCTCCCTCGGGGTCTCAGGCGGCATGTCGAACAGGATGGCCAGTGCGTTGCGCGCCTCGACGCGCTGCTGCAGCAGCTGCGTGTGCGCGGCCTCCTGGCTCGCAAGGTTCTGGCCCGCCTGCGCGACATCGAGGCCGGACACGGCGCCCGCCGCGTACTTGGCGCGCACCAGCGCCTGGATGCGCCGTGCATCAGCCATGCCGGCTTCGCTCAGTGCGATACGGTGGTTCAGGTAGCCGGTCTGCCAGTAGAGCCCGGCCGTCGTGCCCACCAGCGCCAGCGCCGTGGCTTCGCGGTCGGACTGGGTGGCCTGCAGTTCCCAGTCGGCAACGCTGCGCTGCGCCGACAGGCGGCCCCACAGGTCGACTTCGTAGCTCAGGCTCAGTGAAGAGTTCGCGCTCGATGCGGCCACGCCGCCGCGCTTCAGGTCGAAGCTGCGTTGGGTGCCCAGTTGCCCCGTCACGCCCGGCGTGAGGTTGGTGTTCGCCAGGCCGGCCTGCAGCTGCGCCCGCTGCACGCGGATGCCGGCGGCGGCGAGGTTGTTGTTGGTGCGCAAGGCGCTGTCGATGAGGGTGTCGAGCCGCGCGTCGTGGAAGGCGGTCCACCAGCGGGCCTGCGGCACGGCCGCTGCGTTCTGCGGCAGGGGCTGTTGCTGCTGCCAGGCCTGCGGCACGCCGAGCGGTCGGTGTTCGCGCCGTTCCGGCGCGAACAACGTGCAGCCGCCGAGCGCCAGCGCGATGGCGAGGCCCGCCAGGGTCGGTCGCGCGCTACTCACGCGCCAGCGCCTCGATGGGGTCGAGCCGCGCGGCGTTGCGCGCCGGCAGGTACCCGAAGAGCACGCCGATGAGCGACGCGCACAAAAAAGCCGACACCACGGCCCCGAGCGAAAAGATCATTTGCCATTGCTTCACGAACAGCGAGAACACAAAGCTGATGCCGTACGACAGCAGCACGCCGATGAAACCGCCGACCAGGCACACGAGCACGGCCTCGGTCAGGAACTGCTGCAGCACGTCGCTCTGGCGCGCGCCCACGGCCATGCGGATGCCGATCTCGCGGGTGCGCTCGGTCACCGACACCAGCATGATGTTCATCACGCCGATGCCGCCCACCACGAGCGAGATCACCGCGATCAGCGACAGCAGCAGCGTGAGCGACTGGCTCGTGCGCTCGGCCGTCTTCACGATGCTGTCCATGTTGAATGTGAAGAAGTCCTTGCCGCCGTGGCGCAGCGTGAGAAGCCGCACGATGCTCTCTTCGGCCGCCTTGGTCGGCTGGTCGTCGCGGATGCGCACGGTGATGCTGTCGAAGTGCTGCTGGCCGAACAGGCGGCTTGCACCCGTGCTGTAGGGCAGCCAGATGTTGAGCGACTTGTTCTCGCCGAACATGCTCTTCTTTTCCTGCGCCACGCCGATCACGGTGCACGGCAGGCTGCCCACGAGGATGATCTTGCCCACGGGGTCGGTGCCGTCGGGAAAGAGCTTGCGCCGCGTGTTCTGGTCGATCACCACCACCTGCGACTGGTGCCGCACGTCGTTGGCGTCGAAGTCCGTGCCGCTGGCCATTTGGATGTCGCGCACGCTGAAGAAGTTGTCGCTGACGCCGTTCACGTTGCCGTTCACGTCGGCGCTGCGGTAGCGCAGGCGCAGGCTGCGCATGGTGGTCGGCGTGACGCTGTGCACGTAGGGCTGCGCGGCGATGGCCTGCAGGTCGGCGGGCAGCAGCGTGCGGATGCTCGCGGCCTTGTCGTCGCCGAAGTCGTGGCCCGGGTAGATGTCGAGCGTGTTGGTGCCGATGGCCTTGATGTCGGCCAGCACGAAGCGCTTGGCGCCCTCCCCGATGGCCACGATCGACACCACCGAGGTGATGCCGATGATGATGCCCAGCATGGTCAGCGCCGTGCGCATGCGGTGCGCCATCATCGAGCGCCAGGCCATGCGGAAGGCTTCGGAGAAACGCGCCCAGCCGGTGCTGAAGCGCGCGATACCCAGCGTGGGGCGGGTCATCGCGGGCGGCGTGGGGGTGTCGTCGCCGACGGTCTGCGCGGGCGCGGCCACGGTCGGCACGTTCGGCCGGTCGCCCACGATCGCGCCGTCGGCGATCTCGATGATGCGTTCGGTGCAGCGCGCCACCTGCATGTCGTGCGTCACGATGATGATGGTGTGCCCCTGCGCATGCAGCTCGCGCAGGATGCCGATGACCTCCTGGCCGCTCTTGCTGTCGAGCGCGCCGGTGGGCTCGTCGGCCAGGATGACCTGCCCGCCGTTCATCAGCGCGCGCGCGATGCTCACGCGCTGCTGCTGGCCGCCCGAGAGCTGGCTCGGCCGGTGCTCGGTGCGGTCTTCCAGGCCCAGGCGCGCGAGCAGTTGCCGCGCCCGCGCGTCGCGCGCCGAGCCCTCGGTGCCGGCATACACGGCGGGCACCTCGACGTTGCCGGTGGCCGTCAGGTGCTGCATGAGGTGGTAGCGCTGGAAGATGAAGCCGAAGTGCTCGCGCCGCAGTGCGGCGAGCGCGTCGCTGTCGAGCGTGCCGACGTCCTGGCCCGACACGGTGTAGGTGCCGGTGGTCGGCCGGTCGAGGCAGCCGAGGATGTTCATCAGCGTCGACTTGCCCGAGCCCGAGGCGCCGACGATGGCCAGCATTTCGCCGTGGCCGACGTCCAGGTCGACGTCCTTCAGCACCTGGACCTCCTGCTCGCCCGAGGGAAAGCTGCGGCCGATGCCGCGCAGGGTCAGCAGCGGTTGCGTCACTGGCGCGGCCTCCGGTTGCCGCTGTCATTGCCGTCGGTTTTCTCCAGCGCCGAGGCGTCGCCGGTGATGACGTTGTCGCCCTCCTTCAGGCCTTCGAGCACCTGCGCCTGGAAGTTGTTGCTGATGCCCACGCGCACCTGCCGCTTTTCCACGCGCTGGTCGGGCAGGAGCACGCGCACTTCGTGGCGGCCATCCTTGTCGCGCGTGCCGAGCGCGGTGAGCGGCACGGTCAGCGCCTGCTTGGCCTCGCCCAGCAGGATGGCGACCTGCGCCGTCATGTCGACGCGCAGCGTGCGCTCGGGGTTGGGCACGTCGAACAGCGCGTTGAAGAACACGGCGTTGTTGATCTTCTCGGGCGAAGGTTGCACCGCGCGCAGCGTGCCGTGGTAGCGCGTGTCGGGGTCGCCCAGGATGGTGAAGTAAACCGGCTGGCCGGCCTTCACGCGCACCACGTCGGCCTCGGACACCTGGGCCTTCACGGTCATGGTCGACAGGTCGGCCAGCTTCATCAGCGTGGGCACCTGGAACGAGGCCACCACGGTCTGGCCTTCGAGCGTGCTGATGGACACCACGTCGCCGTCGATGGGCGCGACGATGCGCGTGTACGACAGGTTGGTCTGCGCCGAGGCCAGGGCCAGCTTCTGCTGGCGGATCTGCGCGTCGAGCGAGACGGCGTCGGCGCGCAGCGCGCGCAGCTCGGTGTCGGCGCTTTCCAGGTCCTGGCGCGCGGCGGCGTCCTGCGCCAGCATCTCGCGCTGGCGCGCCCAGGTGAGTTCGGCCTGCTTCACGCGCACTTCCTTCGCGAGCTTCTGGGCCTGCAGGTTCTCCAGCTTGGCCTGCTCCTGCGCGAGCGTGTTCTGCGAGATGACGGGGTCGATCTCGGCCAGCCAGTCGCCCTTCTTCACCGTCTGGCCGAGCACCACCTTCAGCGACTTGAGCTGGCCGGACACCTGCGCGCCCACCTCGACCTGCTTGAGGGCCTGCAGCACGCCGGTGGCGAGCACCGCGTTCTCCAGGTCGCTGCGCTGCACGGTGGCGGTCAGGTAGTCGCTTTTCTTCGGCGGGCTCAGCCAGAAGAAGGCCGCGATGGCCAGCACGATGAGCAAGGCCAGGCCGACAAGGAGCTTGCGCGATCGTCGCGAAGGAGTGGTGGGCATGCAGTGAAGAAGTGGGATGAAACGGGCGGCGAGGCCCGGGAAAGGATGCGGTTCATCCTAGCCCCGGTTGCTGAAGGCCTGCTAAAGCATGCGTTTTGGTGGGCTTTTTGCACGGGCCTGCGCAGCGACCCATGAAAACGGCGTGGCCCGCTGCCCTCGAAGGACAGCGGGCCACGCCGCAACAACTACTGAAAAAGAACTCAGCGCGCGGTGCGCCGGCGCAAGAGCAAGGTGAGGAGCAACAGCGCCAGCACCGTGAACGCGATGAACGACCAGTTCGCCAGCGTCAGGCCGAACAGCGACCAGTCGATCTTGGAACAGTCGCCGCCGCCGCGGAAGATCATCGGCAGCGCGCGCTTGAGCGGGAAGGTCTCGATCATCCCGTACAGGTCGCGCCCGCACGAGACGACTTCGGGCGGATACCACTGCAGCCAGCTCTGCTGCGCCGCCGTGTAGGCACCGCCCACCGCCGCCGCCAGCGCCAGCACCCCGCCCGTCACCTGCAGGCCGCGGCTGCTGAACAGCGCCGCCAAGCCGGTGAACAGCGCCACCAGCATCAGCGCATAGCGCTGCACGATGCACATCGGGCAGGGTTCGAGCCCGACCACGTGCTGCAGATACAGCCCGAAGGCCAGCATGAGGACACAGGCCAGGCAGATCAGCCCGAGCGCGCGGCGCGGCGCGCCGAAGTACCAATGGATCAAGGAGATACCCAATCTTCTTCTACGAACACCCTGGCCTTGCGGGGGTTGGCGACGACGGTGTCGCCTTCCTTCAAGCCCAGGTCGCGGAACTGTTGCGCAGGGAGTTGCGCTTCGATGATGGTTCCGGAGCCCGGATTATCTGGATTCGTTTCGGTGGGCTCAAGTTCCAGCCGCGCGATCGGTCCGACCACGATCGCACGCGACAGCGTGGCGACGATGCCCGTGGCACCCGACACGTAGCGTGTCACATCCAGGTCATGCGGACGCACGTAGGCCAGCGCCTTGGCGTCGCGCGCGCTGCTGTGCTCGGGCGAGTCGATCCGCATGCCGTCCAGTTGCACGGCACCGTTGTCGGCCCGGCCGTGGAACAGGTTCACGTCGCCCAGGAAGCCGTAGACGAACGGGCTCGCGGGCTTGTCCCACACGTCCTGCGGCGAGCCGACCTGCTCGATGCGGCCCTTGTTGATGACCACCACGCGGTCGGCCACTTCGAGTGCTTCTTCCTGGTCGTGCGTGACGAAGATCGAAGTGACATGCAGCTCGTCGTGCAGCCGGCGCAGCCAGCGGCGCAGTTCCTTGCGCACCTTGGCGTCGAGCGCGCCGAAGGGTTCGTCCAGCAGCAGCACCTTGGGCTCCACCGCCAGCGCGCGGGCCAGCGCGATGCGCTGGCGCTGGCCGCCGGACAGCTGCGACGGGTAGCGGTCGGCCAGCCAGTCGAGCTGCACCAGCTTGAGCAGGTCGGTCACCTTGGCCTTGATCTGCGCGTCGCTCGGGCGCTCCTTGCGCGGCTTCACGCGCAGGCCGAAGGCCACGTTCTCGAACACGGTCATGTGGCGGAACAGCGCGTAGTGCTGGAACACGAAGCCGACCTGGCGTTCGCGCACGTGCACGTCGGTCGTGTCTTCGCCCGAGAAATGGATGCTGCCGGTGTCGGCCGTTTCCAGGCCCGCGATGATGCGCAGCAGCGTGGTCTTGCCGCAGCCCGAGGGGCCGAGCAGCGCGACCAGTTCGCCCGACTCGACGTCGAGGTTCACGTTGTTCAGCGCGCGGAAGTCGCCGAACTGCTTGCTGATGTTGCGGATTTCGATGCTCATGGTCTTGTTCTCTCGTCTTCTCAGGCCGCCGAAGGCTCGGGGGGACGCTCGGGCGGCAGCTCGGCGATGGATTTCATTTCGCGCTCATGGCGCCACTCGATGACCGACTTGATCACCAGGGTGACCAGCGCCAGGATCGCCAGCAGCGAGGCCACCGCGAAGGCGGCCACCGACTGGTATTCGTTGTAGAGCACCTCGACGTGCAGCGGCATGGTGTTGGTCTGGCCGCGGATGTGGCCCGACACCACCGACACCGCGCCGAACTCGCCCATGGCGCGCGCGTTGCACAGGATCACGCCGTACAGCAGGCCCCACTTGATGTTGGGCAAGGTCACGCGCCGGAAGGTCTGCCAGCCGGTCGCGCCGAGCACGATGGCGGCCTGTTCCTCGTCGGTGCCCTGCGCCTGCATCAGCGGAATGAGTTCGCGCGCAATGAAGGGAAAGGTCACGAACACGGTGGCCAGCACGATGCCGGGCACGGCGAAGATGATCTTGATGTCGTGCTCCGCCAGCCACGGGCCGAACCAGCCCTGCGCGCCGAACACCAGCACGTAGATCAGGCCCGCCACCACCGGCGACACCGCGAACGGCAGGTCGATCAGCGTGGTGAGAAAGGCCTTGCCGCGGAACTCGAACTTGGCGATGGCCCAGGCCGCGGCCACGCCGAACACGAGGTTCATCGGCACCGCGATGGCGGCGGTGATCAGCGTGAGGCGGATCGCGCTCCACGCATCGGGTTCCTTCAGCGCCTCGAGGTAGGCGTTCAGGCCCTTGCGCAGCGCCTCGACCGCCACGGCCGCCAGCGGCAGCACGAGGAACAGGAACATGAACGCCAGGGCGATGCCGATCAGCGTCCAGCGGACCCAGGCCGACTCGGTGGTGCCGGCCTGCGCGCGGCGGATGATTTTCGAAGGTGCGCTCATGTCATGCCCCCGCGCGCTTGCGCTGCCACGCTTGCAGGCCGTTGATGACCAGCAGCAGGATGAACGACAGCACCAGCATCACCAGCGCGACCGCGGTGGCGCCCGTGTAGTCGTACTGCTCCAGCTTGCCGATGATGATGAGCGGCGTGATCTCGGAAATCATCGGCATGTTGCCGGCGATGAAGATCACGGAGCCGTACTCGCCGATGGCGCGTGCGAAGGCCATCGCGAAGCCCGTCAGCAGCGCAGGCGCGATCGACGGGAAGATCACCTTCGTGAAGGTCTGCAGGCGCGTGGCGCCCAGCGAGGTGGCGGCTTCTTCGAGTTCCTTCTCGGCGTCTTCGAGCACCGGCTGCACCGTGCGCACCACGAAGGGCAGTCCGATGAAGATCAGCGCGATCACGATGCCCGCCGGCGTGAACGCCAGCTTGATGCCGTGCGGCTCCAGCAGTTGCCCGATCCAGCCGTTGCCCGCGAGCAGCGCCGTCAGCGAGATGCCGGCCACGGCCGTGGGCAGCGCGAACGGCAGGTCGACCAGCGCATCGACGATGCGCTTGCCCGGGAACTTGTAGCGCACCAGCACCCAGGCCACCAGCAGGCCGAACACCGCGTTCACCATCGCGGCGATCAGCGATGCGCCGAAGGTCAGGCGGTACGAGGCCATCACGCGCGGCGCGGTCACCGACACCCAGAAGTGCTCCCAGGTCATCGTGAAGGTCTTGAAGACCAGCGCCGACAGCGGGATCAGCACGATCAGGCACAGGTAGAAGACCGTGAAGCCGAGCGTGATGTGGAAACCGGGCAGCACGCGCTTGGCGCCCCCTGCCCGGTTGGCACGTGAAAAAGGCGCTCCCGCTGCCGGGAGCGCCGAAGAAGCAGCGCCGCTCATTTACTTCGCGCCGGGCGTGTAGAGCTTGTCGAACTGGCCGCCGTCATTGAAGTGCACCTTCTGCGCTTCGCTCAGGCTGCCGAACAGTTCCTGCACCGTGAACAGCTGCAGCGGCTTGAAGGTCGAGGCGTACTTCTTGAGCACGGTCTGCGAACGCGGGCGCAGCGCATGCTTGGCGGCGATTTCCTGCGCTTCTTCGGAGTACAGCCAGTCGAGGTAGGCCTTGGCCAGCTCGCCCGTGCCCTTCTTCTTGACGGTGCGCTCGACGATGGCGACCGGGTTCTCGGCCACGATGGAGATCGACGGGTACACCGAGTCGACCTTGCCGGTGCCGAATTCGCGGTCGATCGAGACCACTTCCGATTCGAAGGTGATCAGCGCGTCGCCGATGTTGCGTTGCAGGAAGGCGGTGGTCGCGTCGCGGCCGCCGCGTGCCAGCACCGGCACGTTCTTGAACAGCTTGCCGACGAACTCGGCGGCCTGGGCGTCGGTGCCGCCCTTCTTCTTGATGTAGCCCCAGGCGGCCAGGTAGGCGTAGCGGCCGTTGCCGCCGGTCTTGGGGTTGACGATCACGACCTGCACGCCCGGCTTGACCAGGTCGTCCCAGTCCTTGATGCCCTTGGGGTTGCCGTTGCGCACCAGCAGCAGCATGGTCGAGGTGGTGGGCGATGCGTTCTCGGGGAACTTCTTGTTCCAGTCCTTGGCGACCACGCCGGCGTTGGCCAGGAAGTCGATGTCGGTCGAGGTGTTCATGGTGACCACGTCGGCATCGAGGCCGTCGGCCACGGCGCGCGCCTGGGCGCTGGAGCCGCCGTGCGACTGGTCGATCTTGACGTCCTTGCCCGTGGCCTTCTTGTAGTTCGCCACGAAGGCCGCGTTGTAGTCCTTGTAGAACTCGCGGGCCACGTCGTACGAGGCGTTCAGCAGCCCCGTGCCTTGTGCGAAGGCGGTGCTGCCGGCGAGTGCGGAGGACGCCAGCGCGAGCACGGCGACGAAGGTCTTGATTCTGGAAGTCATGTGGTTGCCAGGTTTTCTGAAAATTCACGTCCCGCCGACCAGGCGGCGGGTTCGTCGGTCAACGATTGCAGCAGGGCCAGGCCGAGCGGCCAGTCTCCGTGCCCCGAATCGATGTTGATGTGCCCCGCATTCTGCATGCGCACGAACTCGCTGCCCCAGGCGCGCGAATAGGCGCCCGCCAGGCGGATCGGGCAATAGGGATCGTTGCTGCTCGCCACCACGATGCTGCGGTACGGCAGCGCCGCGTAGGGCACGGGTGCGAAGTCGGACAGCACCGCGCGGCGCTCGGGGTCGGCCGGCGCCACCAGCAGCGCGCCCTGGATGCGGGCGGCGGCCTCGGGCGGCAGGTGCGCCGTGGCGATGCAGCCCAGGCTGTGCGCCGCGATGACCACCGGGCCTTCGCTTTCGAGCACCAGTTTGGCCAGCGCGGGCACCCAGGCGTCGCGCTTGGGCGAAGCCCAGTCGTCCTGCGCCACCCGCGCCGCGCCCGGAATGCGTTCTTCCCACAGGCTCTGCCAATGGCCGGGCCCGGAGTCGCGCCAACCGGGCACGATGACGACACGAGTCTGCATGACGGCGCGGTCCTGCGGCTTCTTACTTGTTGGGCTGCGGCGTGATGCGCAGGTAAGGCTTGACGGCCTTGAAGCCCTTGGGGAAGCGCTCGGCCAGCTCGGCCGGGTCCTGGATGCTCGGCACGATCACGACGTCGTCGCCGTCCTTCCAGTTCACGGGCGTGGCGACCTTGTGGCTGTCGGTGAGCTGCAGCGAGTCGATGACGCGCAGGATCTCGTCGAAGTTGCGGCCGGTCGACGCCGGGTAGGTGATGGTGGTGCGGATGACCTTCTTGGGGTCGATGATGTAGACGCTGCGCACCGTGGCCGTGGTCGAGGCGTTCGGGTGGATCAGGTCGTACAGGTCGGCCACCTTGCGGTCGGCGTCCGCAATGATCGGGAAGTTGACGGTGGTGTTCTGCGTCTCGTTGATGTCGCCGATCCACTCCTTGTGCTTGGTGGCCGGGTCGACGCTCAGCGCGATGGGCTTCACGCCACGCTTGACGAACTCGCCCGACAGCGCTGCCGTCTTGCCGAGTTCGGTGGTGCACACGGGCGTGAAATCGGCCGGGTGCGAGAAGAACACGATCCACGAATCGCCGGCCCACTGGTAGAAGTCGATCGGGCCTTCGCTGGAGTCCTGGGTGAAATTGGGGGCGGTGTCGCCGAGTCGCAGGGTTGCCATGGTCGCTCCAAGGAGGGGGTGAAGCCCTGGATTGTGCGAATCGCTGCTTCAATGGCAAACGAATATCTGTTTGTTTGGATATGACGTTTTTCGCATATAGAACCTGCGCAGGCCCACTATGGCGCTATCTTTTAGATAGCAATCTGCCTCAAAACATCCGCATCTGCTCGCTTTGCAGGTGTTCGGACAGGAAGTCGATCAGCCGCCGCACCGCCGGCACCAACGCCCGCCGCGCCGGAAACACCATGTGCGCCACCACCGGCGACGGCCCCCAGCCGGGCAGCACCCGCACCAGCCGGCCCGCCTCGATGTCGGCGCTGCACATGTAGTCGGGCAGCAGGGTCACGCCGACGCCGCCCAGCGCGCCGAACTGCAGTGTGGCCAGGTCATCCGCCACGTAGCGCGGCGTGTGCACATGCACGTGGCTGCGGCCTTCCGGGCCTTCGAGCCGCCACTCCGAGCGCCCTTCCCCGTTGACCGACATGGCCGCCGTGGGCAGCTTCGCGAGGTCGGCGGGCGTGTCGACCGGGCCCTGGCTGGCCAGCAGCGTCGGGCTCGCGACCAGCACGCCGCGGCTGTGGCCGAAGGTCTTGGCCACCAGCACCGTGCTGTCCTCGATGGTCGGGCGCACGCGCAGCGCGATGTCGATGCCCTCCTCGATCAGGTCCACCGGCCGGTTGATGACGCGCATGTCGACGCGCACCGCCGGGTGGCGCGCCATGAACACCGGCATCAGCTGCGCCAGCCCGCTGTGCGAGATGGTGACCGGGCAGGTCAGCCGCACCAGCCCGCTCGGCTCGGTCTGCACCTGCGCCACCGCCTCGGCCGCCGCCTGAGCCGCGTCGCGCATCGCCGAGGCATGCCGCAGGTAGATCTCGCCGGCCGGCGTGAGCGACAGGCGCCGCGTGCTGCGCTGCATCAGCTGCACGCCCAGCCGTTCCTCGAGCTCGGCCACGCGGCGCGACAGCCGCGATTTGGGGATGCCCAGCGCCCGGCTGGCGGCGGCAAAGCCGCCCCGCTCGGCCACCTCGGCGAAGAACACCATGTCGTTGAGGTCTTGCATGGCTTCATTGTCCTGCAAACAGAACGATCTGATCAAATTTTGGCTACTTATCAGCCACTCACATCAAAAATAGAATTCTCCCAACGCCGGCCACTTCTCAGCGCCGACACCTTGCACAGAAAGTGATTGATTGACATGAAGCTGCTCCACATCGACTCCAGCATCCTCGCCGCCGGCTCCACCTCGCGCCAGCTGACCGCCGAAACCGTCGCCGCATGGCGCGCCGCCCACCCCGACACCCAGGTCGAGTACCTCGACCTCGCCGTGGACGCGCCCTCGCACTTCGGCGTCGACGCCCTCGGCATCAAGACCGGCGTGCAGGCCCAGCCGACCGAAGCGCAACTGCGCGAGAACGCCCTGTCGGAAAAGCTGGTGAGCCAGTTCCTGGCCGCCGACGTCGTCGTGCTCGGCGCGCCGCTGTACAACTTCACCATCCCGACCCAGCTCAAGGCCTGGATCGACCGCCTCGCGCAAGCCGGCCGCACCTTCAAGTACACCGAGAAGGGCCCCGTGGGCCTGGCCGGCGGCAAGACGGTGATCGTGGCTTCGAGCCGCGGCGGCATCTACTCGACCTCGGAAGGCGGCCAGGCGGCCGAGCACCAGGAAAGCTACCTGAAGGTGATCTTCGGCTTCTTCGGCGTCACCGACGTGCGCTTCGTGCGCGCCGAGGGCATCGCGATGGGTGACGCGCCCAAGGCCGCCGCGCTGGCCGCCGCCCGCGCCGACATCCTCGTGGCCACGACCGAAGCTGCGAACCAGACGACGGTCGCGCAAGCGGCCTGAGTCTTCCGCCGCCGGAACGAAAAAGCCGCCCCACGGGGCGGCTTTTTCATGGGCGATGGCCTTGCGATCAGGCCGCGGAATGGGCCTTGACCCACGCCACGTACTTGTCCATCCAGCCCTGCAGGAATTTCTGCGTGCCTTCGTTGCCGATATGGCCCTTGTCGTCGAACAGGCCGTCCTTGGCCTGCAGGAAGACCTCGGGGCCGCCCATCGTGGGCGCGTCGAGATACGCCAGGATGTTGCGCAGGTGCTGCTGCGCCAGCGCGGTGCCGATGGCGCCCACCGAAATGCCGAGCACGCCGGTCGGCTTGCCGGCCCAGACGCTCTGGCCATAGGGGCGCGAGGCGTGGTCGATGGCGTTCTTCAGCACGCCGGGGATCGAGCGGTTGTATTCGGGCGTGACGAACAGCACGCCCTGCGCGGCAGCCACTTCGCTCTTGAGGCGCTTCACGGGGGCGGCCTGGTTGCCGTCGTCGTCCTGGTTGTACAGCGGCAGGTCGTCGATGCGCAGGGTCTCGAACGTGAAGTCCGACGGCGCGAGATGCGCCAGGGCCAGGGCCAGCTTGTGGTTGAACGAATCCTTGCGCAGGCTGCCGACGATGACGGCGATCCGGGTCTGTGCCATGGGTGGAACTCCTTGAAATGGAAAAGGCTGTCGGAATGACCGGGACGATTATGCGAAGCGCTCAAGACCTTTTCCAGAAAAGTTCATGACAACCGGCGCACCCGCCTGCGCGCGGCGCACGACCCCGTGGGCCAGCCGGTCCAGCCCGGTGCACAGCAGCCAGTAGATCGCGCCCACCAGCACGAAGATCTCCGCCGGGTAGACCATGGTGCGCGCATTCACCTGCGAGGCCACGAACGACAGCTCGCCCACGCCCACCACGTACGCCAGCGAGCTGTCTTTCACGAGCGTGACCCATTGGTTGACGAACGACGGCAGCATCATCCGCAGCGCCTGCGGCAGCACGACGTGGCGCAGCGTGCCCCAGCGCGTGAGCCCGAGCGACAGCCCCGCCGCCCACTGCCCCGCCCCGATGCCGCGGATGCCCGCATGCACGGCGTGCGCCAGGTAGGCGCCGCCCACCAGCGAGAGCGCGCACATCACCGACAGCACGCCCGGCACGCTCACGCCCAGCGCGAACGGCAGCAGGAAGTAGGTCCAGAAGATCAGCATCAGCACCGGGATCGCACGCAGGAAGGCCAGCCCCAGCGTCAGCACGCGCTTGAGCGGCCCCCGCGCCATGGCCAGCCCGATGCCCCACGCCAAGCCGAGTAGCGCCGACGCAATGCCCGAGCCTGCGCTCAGCAGCACCGTCAGCGCCGCACCGCCCAGCTCGCCCTGCGGAAAGGCGCCCCACAGCAGGTACGGCAGGCTGTCCCACAGCATGTGCAGCGCATCGGTCATGCCGTCGCCCTCCCCGGCACCGCCGACTGCCGACGCGCAGCCCACGCCGCCAACAGCTCGATCGCGCCGATGGTCACGATGTAGAGCAGCGTCGCCACGCCGAAGGCCTGGAAGGTCTTGAAGGTTTCCGCCTCGACCTGGCGCGAGGCGTACGACAGCTCGACCAGCCCCACGGCCATCGCGAGCGAGGTGTTCTTGACGATGTTCATGTACTGCCCCAGCAGCGGCGGCAGCGCGATGCGCAGCGCCTGCGGCAGCACCACCTGCGCCAGCACCTGTGCGCGCGTGAAGCCCAGCGCCTGCGCCGCCAGCGTCTGCCCCTCGGGCACGCCGCGGATGCCCGAGCGGATGTCCTCCCCCACGTAGGCCGCCGCATACAGCGTGAGACCGAGCAGCGCCGACAGAAGTTCGAAGGAAATGAAACGCCCGGCCAGCAGCCCTTCGCGCAGCGCCTCGGGCAGCAGGCTGGGCGCGCCGAAGTACCAGAAGAAGAGCTGCACCAGCAGCGGCGTGTTGCGAAACAGCGAGACGTACGCACCGCTCGCGCGCAGCCACACGGGCCGGCTCGACGAGCGCCCCGCCGCCACGACCACACCCAGCAGCGTGGCGCCCGCCGCCACCAGCAGCGAGGCGCCCACGGTCACGAGCCAGCCGTCGAGCAGCCAGCCGAGGTAATGGGGCGCGAGCAGGTGCTCGCGCAGGAAATCGCTCAAGGCCTCATCGATCCGGTCGTTGCGTGCCCCATCAGTTGGCGGCCACGCGCTGGTCGCCGATCTTCAGCAGGCGCGGCAGCGGCGCCTTGCTGTTGGGGCCGAACCAGGTGTCGTAGATCGCCACGGCGCGGCCGTTCTTCTCGCTGTCGACCAGCCAGGCGTTGAGCGTCTCGAGCAGGCGCGTCTCGCCCTTGGCCACGGCTGCGCCGAGGTACTCCTTCGACACCGTGATCGCCGGGATCTCGTACTTCTCCTTGTCGGGAATCGCGTTCCACTGCGCCGTGAGCTTCACGCCGTCGTTGGTGATGGCCTGCACGTTGCCGTTGCGCAGCGCGGCCAGCGCAAAGGGCGAATCGTCGTAGAGCACGACCTTGGCGTCGGGGTAGTTCTTGCGCAGGTTCGACTCCATCGTCGTGCCCTTCTCGGTGCCGATGCGGATGTCCTTGATCTGCGCGGCCTCCTTCAGCACGCCCTTCTTCGCCAGGAACTGCTGGCCGACCAGGAAGTACGGCGTGGTGAAGTCCACTGCCTTGGCACGCTCGTCGGTGATGGTGAAGCTGGCGAACACCACGTCGGCCTTGCCCGAGGTGAGCAGCGGGATGCGGTTGGCCGGGTTGGTCGGCACCAGCTCGATCTTCACGCCCAGGCTCTTCGCGAACTCGGTCGCCAGGTCGATGTCGTGGCCCACCTGCTTCTTGCTGGCCGGGTCGATGTAGCCGAAGGGCGGGTTGCCGTCGAACGCGGCCACGCGCAGCACGCCGGCCTTGCGGATGTCGTCGAGCTTGTCGGCCCAGGCGATGTTGCCCAGGGTGGTGAGAGCGCCGATTGCCAGGGCCAGGCTGGAAACGGTGAAAGAGTGGGTGTTTCGGGTCATGCCTGCGCTTCGCTGGAAGTGGAAAAAGAGAGCGCGACTCTAGGCAGCGCCGCGTGCGGCGCCAACGAAGCAATTTCCGCTTGCATATGCAGCGATGAGTTGCGCATGAACAAATGACAAAAGCTTCGTGGCGCGCGAAGGCATCGATCCCTAGAGTGGCCAGCCTCTGCCTTCCGACTGACTGCTTTTTTCTTCTTCGGCCGCGCGACGCGGCCCCGCTCTTCTCATGCACTTCCCACGCTCTTCCTCGCCCGCCGTCTCCCGGCGCCTTCTGCTTCGCGCCGGCGTCGGCGCTGCCGCCGTGGCCGCGTCGGCCCCGCTGTTCGCGCAGACGCGCGCCCGCACGCTGCGCATCGGCTACCAGAAGTTCAACACGCTCAACATCCTCAAGGGCACGGGCCAGCTCGAGAAGGCGCTCGCGCCGGCCGGCGTGAACGTCGAGTGGCGCGAGTTCCTCGGCGGCAGCCAGCTGTCGGAAGCGCTGGCGGCCGGCGCCATCGACTTCGGCCACGCCTCCGACGGCATCGGCGTGTTCCAGCAGGCCAGCGGCAAGGGCCTGGCCTACCTCGCGGCCGAAAGCCCCTACCCCGGCGGCGTCGGCTTCCTGGTGCCGCGCGACTCGCCGATCCGCAGCGTGCGCGACCTCAAGGGCAAGAAGGTCGTCACCGGCCGCGGCTACAACACGCAGTACGTGCTGATCCGCGCACTCGAGGCGGCCGGCCTGCGCTACGAAGACATCGAGCCGGTCTACATCGTCACGGCCTCCGATACCGTGGCCGCCTACCAGTCGGGCAGCGTCGCGGCCATCGGCCTGTGGGACCCATTCCTGGCCGGCGCACAGGTGGCAACCGAATCGCGCCTGCTGTTCGACGGCACCGGCCTGAGCGGCAACCGCACCTACCACTTCGCGCAGCCCGCCTTCGCGCGCGCCAACGCCGCCACGCTGCGCACCGTGTTCGCCGAACTGCGCAAGGCCAACGACTGGGCCCAGGCCCACCCCGGCGAGGTGGTGGCCACGCTCGCGCCGCAGCTGAAGGTCGAACCCAAGGTGCTGGCGCTGGCGACCGAACGGCGGCACTATGGCGTCGTGGCGCTCACGCCCGCCATCGCCCGCGAGCAGCAGGGCCTGGCCGACGTGTTCGCGCAGCTGAAGCTCATTCCCCAGCCCATCGCGGTGAAGGATGCGTTTCTCGACCTGAACCTTGTGTGACGACGAAACCTCTCGCCCCGTGACCCGTTCTCCTACCCACTACGACGCGATCGTCATCGGCCTGGGCGCCCTCGGCGCGGCCACCCTCTACCAGCTCTCGCAACGCGGTGCGCGCGTGCTCGGCATCGACCAGTTCGCACCGCCGCACGACCGCGGCTCCTCGCACGGCGATTCGCGCATCACGCGGCTGGCCGTCGGCGAAGGCGACGAGTACGTGCCGCTGGTGCACCGCTCGCACGCCATCTGGCGCGAACTCGAGGCGCGCACCGGCCGACCGCTGATGACCATCACCGGCGGCCTCATCCTCGCGCCGCGCGACCGCGTGGCCGCGCACCACGGCAAGTCCGACTTCGTGCGCCGCACCATCGCCTGCGCCGAGCGCTTCGACATCGCGCACGAGGTGCTCGACGCGGCCGGCATCCGCGCGCGCTACCCGCAGTTCCACCTGCAGGGCGACGAGATCGGCTACCTCGAGCGCGACGCCGGCTTCGTGCGCCCCGAAGACGCCATCGCCGCGCAACTCGCCGTGGCCCGCGCCGACGGCGCACAGACCCGCACCGGCGAGCGCGTGCTGGGCGTCGAGCCCGTGGGCAACGGCGACACCGTGCGCGTGCGCACCGAGACCGCGAGCTTCACCGCCGACCAGGTGGTGGTCGCGGCCGGCGCCTGGCTGCCCGAGTTCCTCGGCCGTCAGGCGCGCACCGACTGGCAGGCCCACTTCTCGGTGCACCGCCAGGTGATGCACTGGTTCGACACCGGCCCCGCCGCCGCGGCCGACTTTGCGCCCGGGCGTTTTCCCATCTTCATCTGGATGTTCGGCGACGCGCAGGAAGACTACATGTACGGTTTTCCGGCCTCCGACGCGTCGCAGCCCGCGCTGAAGGTCGCCACCGAGCAGTACGTCGACGCCACCACGCCCGACGCGCTCGACCGCGACGTGAGTGCCGAAGAAACCGCCGCCATGTACCGCCACCGCGTCGCCGGGCGCTTTCCGCAGATCGGGGGGCATGCGCTCAAGGCCCGCGCCTGCATGTACACCGTCACGCCCGACCGCCGCTTCGTGATCGACGCGCTCGACGGCCTGCGCAACGTGCTGATCGTCTCGGCCTGCTCCGGCCACGGCTTCAAGCACTCGGCCGGGCTGGGCGACGCCATCGCCGACCGGGTGCTGGGGCGCGAAAGCGCGCACGGCCTCGACCTGCGGCCCTTTGCCCGCGAGCGGCTGGCGACCTCGCAACACCCCTGAGGCGCCCGCGCGCGATCCGGGGCATCATCGCTTCCGATCTTCAGTTTCTTCGGAGGCAGCGCGCGATGCGATTCCTGATGGTGGGTGCGGGAGCACTCGGTGGTTACTTCGGCGCACGCCTGCTCGCGGCAGGCCGCGATGTGACCTTTCTACTGCGTCCCGGCCGCGCGGCCCAGCTGGCCACGACCGGGCTCGTGGTGCGCAGCCCCTTCGGCGACCTCGACCTGCCCACGCCGAAGCACGTGCTGGCCGAGCAGATCGATGGCCCCTACGACGTGGTCGTGGTCGGCTGCAAGGCCTACGACCTCGACGCCACCATGGATTCGTTCGCGCCCGCCGTCGGGCCCGACACCGTCATCCTCCCGCTGCTCAACGGCCTAGGCCACATCGACCGGCTGGTCGCGCGCTTCGGCGAGGCGCGCGTGCTCGGCGGCCTGTGCATGATCTCCGCCACCCTCGACGACGAGGGCCGCGTGCAGCACCTGAACGACATGCACAGCCTGAGCTACGGTGAACGCGCGGGCGGGCGCTCGCCGCGCATCGACGCCATCGCGGCCCAGTTCGCCGGCGCGAACTTCACCGCCACCGCGAGCGAGACCATCGCGCAGGACATGTGGGAGAAGTGGGTCTTCATCGCCTCGGCCGCGGGCCTCACGAGCCTGATGCACGCCTCCATCGGCGACATCGTGGCGGCCGGCGGCGAAGACGTGGCGCTGGCGATCTTCGACGAGTGCTGCGCCATCGCCGCCCACAACGGCTTTGCCCCACGGCCCGGCGCCATCACGCGCGGCCGCGCGGTGGTCACGACCGCCGGCTCGCCCATGACCGCCTCGATGTACAAGGACATGGCCCGCGGCGCGCGCGTCGAGGCCGACCACATCCTGGGCGACCTGCTGGCCCGCGCGCCGCGCAGCGCATCGGCCACGCCGTCGGTGCTGCGCACGGCCTACGTGCACCTGAAGGCCTACGAGTTCCGGCGCGCCCGCGAGGCCGGTTGAACGGCAGCCACGTCATGGCCGACACGCTCGCCTTCCTCCATACCGCGCAGGTGCATGTGCAGACCTTCGGCAGCCTGGCCCGCGAGATCGCGCCCGAGCTGCGCGTGCAGCACCTGGTGATGGAAGAGCTGCTCGCCGATGCGCGCACCCTGGGCGTCGACCACGCCGGCCTGGTGGCGCGCGTCCACGAAGCCATGCGCGACGCCGCCTCGGACGGCGCCTCGGTGGTCGTGTGCACCTGCTCGACCATCGGCGGCATCGCCGAAAAGACCGCCACCGGCGGCGCCTTCGCCGCCCTGCGCATCGACCGCGCCATGGCCGACCGCGCCGTGCGCAACGGCCCGCGCGTGCTGATCGTCGGCGCCGTCGAAAGCACCATCGACCCGACGCTGTCGCTCGTGCTCTCCGCTGCCCGGCAGGCCGGCGTCGGCATCCGCGCCAGCACGCTGCTCGTCGAGGATGCCTGGGTGCATTTCCAGTCCGGCGACATCGCGCGCTACGTGGCCACGCTGGCCGAATCGATCCGCGCCGCAGCCGATGGCACTGATGTGATCGTGCTGGCGCAGGCGTCGATGGCGCCGGTGACGGGGTTGCTGGCGGACCTCAAGGTCGAGGTGCTCAGCAGCCCGCAACTGGGGGTGGCGCATGCGGTGGCGACGTTGCGAGCGTCGAACACCGCGTGGGCATCCGCCCGTACCGGCCTGACGGGCTGGTAGCCCCGCGGCGCGAACCCGGCCCGCGGCCCGCCTAGTCCGACTTGAGGATCGTCTCCCCCTTCAACGCCCCCATGTCGCGGATGTTGAAGCGGTGACGCTTCCACCCCGCCCAGGTGCGGCGGAAGTTGGCGAGGGAGATGCCGTAGTACAGCACCTTGAACATGCGCAGCGCGCCCCACATCGGCGTGCCCTTGTAGATGTCGCCGGCCAGCAGCGACATCAGCGCCTCCTTCACCCGGAACGGGTTGCCGGGGTACATGAACATGTCGCGGATGGTGGGGTTGGTCACGCGGTAGATGAACCACGAGTACTCGCGCGGGCCCTTGCGCATCATGGCCTCGAAGCCTTCTCGGGCGCGGGCCAGTTCGGCCGGCTGGTCGAGCGCGGTGGCCACCAGCTCGGCGCCGTCGAAGGCGCTGTGCATCGCCAGGTACACGCCCGAGGAGAACATCGGGTCGATGAAGGTGAAGGCGTCGCCCAGCAGCAGGTAGTTGTCGCCGGTGGCGTGCGTGCTCGAGTACGAGAAGTTGCCCGTGGCGTGCACGGCGTCGTCGACCAGCGTGGCGTTCTTCAGGCGGTCGGCCAGCACGGGGCACAGCGCGATGGTGTCGTAGAAGAATTCCTTCAGCGATTTTTCGCGCGTCTTCAGGTAGTAGGGCCAGCACACCGCGCCCACGCTGGTCGTGCCGTCAGCCAGCGGAATGAACCAGAACCAGCCGTGCGGAAACCAGCAGATGCTGATGTTGCCTTCCTTCTTGCCCTCGAGCCGCTCGGCATTCGTGAAGTGGCCGAACAGCGCGGTGCTGTTGTGGTCGGGGTTCTTCTGCTTGCAGCGGAATTTGTTGGCCAGCAGCGTGTCGCGACCCGTGGCGTCGACCACGAAGCGTGCGCGCCAGCTGCGCTTGGCGCCGTCGTCCATCACGGCCTGCACGGTGGCGCCGTCGGCGTCGAAGGCCACGTCGCGCACCTTGCAGCCCTCGAAGGCCTGGGCGCCGCGCGTGGCGGCGTTGCGGAACAGCAGCTCGTCGAGCTCGGAGCGGCGCACCTGCCAGGCGGAGTCGAGCGACTTGTCCCAGCCTTCGGCGAACTCGACGTAGCTGCGGTGCTCATGCTCGGGCGAGACGAACTCGATGCCGAACTTCGGCATGCCGATCTTCTCGACCTGGTCGCGCACGCCGAGCTTGTCGAACAGCTCGACGTTCGCGGGCAGCAGCGATTCGCCGATGTGAAAACGCGGGTGGTGCTCTTTCTCGACCAGCACCACCCTGCGCCCCTGCTGCGCCAGCAGCGCCGCGACGGTCGAACCTGCGGGGCCGCCGCCGATCACGAACACATCGCAGGAATCGCTGACAGAAGAAGGAGCACCGGAAGAAGAAACCTGAGGCTGGGACATGCGAAGACAAGCAGCGTGATGGACAGCGACAGAGCATAGCGCGCCCGCATCGCACGACGCAAAACGGGCTGGCGGCGCGGGGCCGGAGGCGGCACACTGGCGGCCCGTTCAGCCCCCTACCCCTTGCGCACCATGACCCTGCACCGCCTTGCCCTGCTCGCCGCCCTCTGTGTGTCTGCTGCATGGAGCCATGCGGCGGGGTTCAGCTTCATCGAGGTGCCGGCCGACAAGGACGGGCCGGCCTTGCGCGGCGCGGTGTGGACGCCTTGCGAGGCGGCGCCCAGCGAGATCGCGTTCGGCCTGATCGCCATTTCGGCCGCCAAGGACTGCCCCGTCGCCGGCACGCGGCTGCCGCTGGTGCTGATGTCGCACGGCTCGGGCGGCTCGTTCCTCGGGCACCACGACACGGCGGCGGCGCTGGCCGACGCGGGCTTCGTGGTCGCCGCCACCAACCATCCGAACGACAACTTCCAGGACATGGAGCGCCGGGGCCATCTCTCGACATTTGCCGCGCGGCCCGTCGACATGCGCCGGCTGGCGGATCACATGCTCAAGACGTGGCCCGGCCACACGAAGATCGCCGCCGACCGGGTCGGCTTCTTCGGCTTCTCGCGCGGCGGCTACACCGGCCTCGTGGCGACGGGCGCGGTGCCCGACTTCAAGCTGGGCCTGCGCTTTTGCACGCCGGCATCGAAGATTCCGTTCTGCGGCCAGATCCAGCGCCAGGAACTGCCTGCGCCGCCGGTGCGCGATGCGCGCATCAAGGCGGCGGTGATCGTCGACCCGTTGAGCTTTTTCGATGCCGAGGGGCTGAAGCAGGTCACGGTGCCCATCCAGCTCTGGGCCTCCGCGCGCGGCGGCGACGGGGTGACGCTGGACGACGTCGAAGCGGTTCGCCGCAACCTGCCTACGGCGCCGGACTGGTACGTGCCCGCGAACACCGCGCACTTCGCCTTCCTGGCGCCCTGCGCGCCGGCCATGGCCAAGGCCTTGCCGGAGATCTGCAGCGATGCCGGCGGCTTCGACCGCGTCGCCTTCCATGCCGACTTCAATGCCAAGGTGCTCGCCTTCTTCAGGCAGCACCTGGCATCGAAGCCCTGAGCCTGCTCAGCGCGTGCGCCGCTGGCCGGCGAGCCGCCGCACCACCGTCACCAGCCGATCGATCTCGTCGAAGGTGTTGTAGAACGCCAGCGACGGCCGCACCGTGGTCTCGACGCCGAAGCGCCGCAGGATCGGCTGCGCGCAGTGGTGCCCCGTGCGCACCGCGATGCCTTCGTCGTTGAGCGCGTGGCCCACCTCCTCGGTGGTGTAGCCGTCGAGCACGAAGGACATCACGCTCGCCTTGTCTGCCGCCGTGCCGATCAGCCGCACGCCGGGAATCGCGCCCAGTTGCGCCATGCCGTACACCAGCAGGTCGTGCTCGTAGCGCGCGATGTTCTCGATGCCGACCTTGTTCACGTAGTCGATGGCCGCGCCCAGGCCCACGGCATCGGCGATGTTGCCCGTGCCGGCCTCGAACTTGTTCGGGATCGGCTGGAACACGGTCTTCTCGAAGGTCACGTCGGCAATCATGTTGCCGCCGCCCTGCCACGGGGGCATGTCTTCGAGCACCTCGCGCTTGCCCCAGACCACGCCGATGCCGGTCGGGCCGAACACCTTGTGGCCGGAGAACACGAAGAAGTCGGCACCCAGGTCCTGCACATCGACGCGCATGTGCGAGACCGACTGAGCGCCATCGACCAGCGCCTTGGCGCCCGCGCGGTGCGCCAGCTCGACGATCTCCTTCACCGGCACCACAGTGCCCAGTGCGTTCGAGACCTGCGTGACGGCCACGATCTTCGTGCGGTCGTTCAGCAGCTTGCGGTATTCGTCGAGCAGCACCTGGCCCGAGTCGTCCACCGGAATCACGCGCAGCTTCGCGCCCTTGGCGGCGGCGAGCTGCTGCCACGGCACGATGTTGGCGTGGTGCTCCAGGTTCGACACGATGATCTCGTCGCCCTCGCCCACGTGCTGGCCGCCCCAGCTCTTGGCCACGAGGTTGATGGCCTCGGTGGTGCCGCGCACGAAGATCACCTCGTCGACTTCGGGTGCGTTGATGAACTTGCGCACGCGCTCGCGTGCGCCTTCGTAGGCATCGGTCGCACGCGCAGCGAGTTCATGCGCCGCGCGATGGATGTTCGAGTTCTCGTGCGCGTAGAAGTACGCGATGCGATCGATGACCGACTGCGGCTTGTGCGTGGTGGCCGCGTTGTCGAACCACACGAGCTGCTTGCCGTTCACCCGCTCCTGCAGGATCGGGAAGTCGCGTCGCACGGCGTGCACGTCGAACGGCGGATGCTGGCCGCTGCCGGCCAGCGGCACCGCGTCGGGGCCGCGCGGATCGGGCTTGGCTGGCGTGACGAAGCCGTTGGGCAGGCGCACCGCATCGACGAAGTAGAACTGCGCGTCGCGTCCGGCCGGCGCCGAAGGCGGGCTCGGTGGCAATGCAGGCTGTGCCGTCGGCGCGGCAAGGCCCGCGAACGGATCGTGGATCGCAAAGCCATCGCCGGCGGTGCCTGCCGTCGGATGTCCGTAGCTGTGGTTCAGGAAGTAGAACGGCGATGCGGAGGCGGCCTGCGGCGACACAGGCGCCCCCACCTGCTGCGGCACGCCCTGCACCACGCCGCCCGAACGCGGCTCGAAGGCCGGCGCCACCGACAGCACCGTGTCCGGCACGCCGTTGCCCGCCACCGCATGCGGCAGCAAGGCCGGCGCGCGGCTCGCGAGCGACGGCAGCTGGGTCGGCGATGCGGGCAGCACATTGGCGCCCGGAATCTGCCCCTGCGGGATCGGCGTGCCCGGCACGCTCGGCCCGAAGCCGGCGGGGCTCACCAGCGGCGAGCCCGGCGGCGCGATGTTGGCGGGAAACTGCGCGCCCGGCGGCGCGGAGAACATGGCGCTGGCCATGCGCGCGAGAACGGCCGGATCGAACGGCGCCTCGCCCGGGAACGTGGGTGTGCTGCTCACCGCGGCTTACTTGTAGGTGTCGGGATAGTCGTGGTACTTGCCGATCTCGACGTCGTCGAGCACGGCCAGCGCGTCGGTGGTCAGCACCGCGAGCGAGCAGTACAGCGAGATCAGGTACGACGCGATCGCATGGTTGTTGATGCCCATGAAGCGCACCGACAGCCCCGGGCTCTGCTCGCCCGACAGGCCCGGCTGGAACAGGCCCACCACGCCCTGGCGCTTGTCGCCCACGCGCAGCAGCAGGATCTTGCTCTTTCCATCCGCCACCGGCACCTTGTTCGACGGAATCAGCGGAATGCCGCGCCAGGTGATGAACTGCGAACCGAACAGGCTCACCGTGGGCGGCGGCGTGCCGCGGCGCGTGGCTTCACGACCGAACGCGGCAATGGCCAGTGGGTGCGTGAGGAAGAACGCGGGCTCCTTCCACACCTTGGTCAGCAGCTCGTCCAGGTCGTCGGGCGTGGGCGCGCCGGTCAGCGGGAAGATGCGCTGCTCTTCGCTCACCTGCGCCAGCAGGCCGTAGTCGGGGTTGTTGATGAGCTCGCTCTCCTGGTTCTCCTTGATCGTCTCGATCGTCAGGCGCAGCTGCTCCTTGATCTGGTCGTGCGGGCTGCTGTAGAGGTCGGAGATGCGGGTGTGCACGTCGAGCACGGTGCTCACGGCATTGAGGTAGTGCTCGCGCGGGTTCTCTTCGTAGTCGACGAAGGTGCGCGGCAGCTGGTTCTCTTCTTCGCGCGAGGTGCACGTGACCTTGATCGACTCGGGGTTCTTGACCTTGTTGACGCGGTAGATGCCCGCCTCCACCGGCACCCATTGCAGCAGGTGCGTCAGCCAGCGCGGGCTGATGGTCTCGAGTTGGGGAACGGTCTTGGTGGCGTTGGCTAGCTGGCGGGCGGCGTTGTCGCCAAGGGCGGTGGTACCACCGACTGTTGCACTCATGGATCAAGGCTCCGTGGGTTGAGGAAAAAGTGATCGCCAGTGTCTGGCGACCACGGGTTTCCCCTCAACAGGCTATAGCCGCCAAGTTGATCCGCCGTGCAAGGCGCGACTGCTCCAGTTGCTCGCAACGCGCGAGCAGGTTGACGATGTTGATGCCCAGCGCGGTGGCCAGCTTCTGCGCCGTGACGATCGACGGGATCACGCGCCCGCGCTCGATCTCGCCCACGTACGAGCGGTTCAGATCGGAACGCTCGGCCAGCTCTTCCTGCGACCAGCCCTGCCCTTCGCGCAGCTGGCGCACGGTGACGCCGAAGTCTTCGACAAAGGCCTTCATACGCTGCCCGCCTTCGGTGCGCTGTTGTTCTGCAGGCTGGCCTGCGTGACGCTGGCACCGGGCTTCACGTCGTCGGTGATCCACACGTTGCCGCCGATGACTGCGCCCTTGCCGAGCGTCACGCGGCCCAGGATGGTGGCGCCCGCGTAGATGACCACGTCGTCCTCCACCACCGGATGCCGCGGCAGGCCCTTCTGCAGGTTGCCTTCGGCGTCGGTGGGGAAGCGCTTGGCGCCGAGCGTGACGGCCTGGTACAGCCGCACGCGCTTGCCGATGACGGCCGTCTCGCCGATCACGACGCCGGTGCCGTGGTCCATGAAGAAGCCCGCATCGATCGTCGCGCCCGGGTGGATGTCGATGCCGGTCTGCGCATGCGCCAGCTCGGCGACGATGCGCGCGAGCAGCGGCAGGCCGAGCTCGTAGAGCCGGTGCGCGAGGCGGTGATGGATCATCGCCAGCACGCCCGGATAGCACAGCAACACCTCGTCGACGCTGCGCGCGGCCGGGTCGCCCTGGTAGGCCGCGAGCACGTCGCTGTCGAGCAGCCGGCGCAGGCCCGGCAGCGCGTTCGCGAACTGGCGCACGGCTTCGGTGGCCGCAGCGTCGATCTCGCTCGCGGGGCGCGGTGCCAGCCGTGCGTTGAAGTTCAGCTCGAGCCGGGCCTGCACCAGCAGCGCCTGCAAGGCGGCGTCGAGCGTGTGGCCCACGTAGAAATCCTCGCTCTCGTGGCGCAGGTCCGGCGGGCCCAGCCGCATCGGAAAGAGCGCGCCCTTGAGCGACTCGACGATCTGCGCCAGCGCATCGCGCGACGGAAACTCGCGCGCACCGGGCTCGCGTGAGCGGCGCTGCGAATCGCGCCACTCGTCGCGCACCTCGTGCAGTGCGCGCACGATGTCGCTCACTTCGAATTGAGCCATGTGTGTTTTCCTCCCGTGTGTTTCTATCGATGGGGGTTCAGTCCTGCACCCACGGCAGGCCATGGAAGCGCCAGCCGTCGGAACCGCCCCGGTGCTGCCGCGCATCGATCTCGCCCTCGAAGCCTTCGAGCACGTTGAACACCTGCGTGAAGCCGGCCTTGGCAGCGGCTTCGGCCGCCAGTGCGGAGCGCTTGCCGCTGCGACACAGCAGCAGCACCACGGCTTCCTTGCCGCCGTCCTTCGCCACCTTGGCTTCGAGCTCGCGCACGAAGCGCGGGTTGCGGGTGAGCGCGGTGCCCGTGGCCCAGGCCACATGCAGGCTGTCGGGCACGTGGCCGACGAACTTGCGTTCTTCGCCGGAGCGCACGTCCACGAGCAAGGCGTGGCCGTCCTGCACCAGCTGCCAGGCCACGGGGGGCGTCACACCGCCGGCGTAGGGCCAGTTCTTTTCGATGGCTTGCGCGCGCGCCTGTTCGAGGGCGGGCGGCAAGGCGATGACATCTTCAACTTCCACGGACATGCGGTTCGGCTCCTGTTGTACGTTGGTCATTCCATCTTCCTTGATGGCGATAACCACCACTGTAGGAGTGCGAAGGCCAAGGTCAAACGACTCAAAAGTCGATTCTTAACAACCTTGTGATCTATGGGGTGCTGGGTCTGGGTGCTTCAGGGCGCGCTCCCGCCGACGGGGTACCTTGCTCCGCGAATGTCCCCCGCCCTTCGGGCTCCTCCTTGATTTCGCTGCGCAAGGCACCCCATCGACGTGAGCGTCATGCGCAGCGGTCGTTGATCGGCGAGCACAACGACAGCGCTCGGTGTGCTCAGGACACTGGGTGCTTCCCGCAGCGAAATTAAGGGGGAGGCCGCAGGCCGGAGGACATTCGCGGAGGGAAGTACCCGGTGGCCTGGGCACACGCCCCGAACCAGCGACCTCAAACGAAAAACCCCGGCACCAAAGACAGCACCGGGGAATCGCAAAGCCCGAGGGTCCGTCAGAGCTTGGCGATCGAAACTTCGGTCGACTTCACGAGTGCGACCACGTCGGAACCCACCTTCAGCTGCAGCTCGTCGACCGAGCGCGTGGTGATGACGGAGGTGACGATGCCCCAGGCGGTTTCGACATCGACTTCGGAGACGACGTCGCCGCGGATGATCTCGCGGACCTTGCCCTTGAACTGGTTGCGGACGTTGATGGCTTGGATGGACATGGTGATTTCTCTTTCAGGGTTGACAGGGGTTGTGAGTGAAAACGGCCGGCGGTCAGACGATCTCGGCCACGTCGTCGAACGCCAGCCGGGGCCCGCGTTCGAAAGTGCCGGCGTGGTCGGCCACGCCGAGGTTGACGAGGAAGTTCGCGCGATAGCGGCCGTCGGGGAAGAAGGCCTTGTCGACCAGGTCGGCGTTGAAGCCCGACTGCGGCCCCGCGTCGAGCCCGAGCGCGCGCGCCGCCAGGATCAGGTAGGCCCCCTGCAGGCTGCTGTTGCGAAAGGCCGTGGCCTGCGCGGCGTCGGCGCTCTTCTCGAAGAAGGGCTTGGCGTCGTAGGCCGGGAACAGGCTGGGCAGGTGCTCGTAGAAGCGCGTGTCTTGCGCCACGATCACCGTCACGCCAGCCTGCAGCGTCTGCGCGGTGTTGCCCGTCGACACCGCCGGCTTCAGCTTGGCCTTGGCTTCTTCGCTGCGCACGAACACGTAGCGCGCGGGCTGGGCGTTGTAGGCGGTCGGGCCCCACTTCACGAGGTCATACAGCTGATGGATCAGCGCGTCGGGCACGGGCACCGGCTTGAAGGCGTGCACGGTGCGCGCCTTGCGAAACAGCTGGTCCAGCGCGGCGTCAGGGATGGCTTGCAATGTGGTCATTTCTTGGAACGCTGTGTCAGTTCGATGCGGCGGCCAGGGCCTGGTCGAGGTCGGCGATCAGGTCGTCGATGTGCTCGATGCCCACCGACAGGCGCACCGTGTCCTCCGTGACGCCGGCCTGGGCCAGTTCTGCGGGCGACAGCTGGCGGTGCGTGGTCGATGCGGGGTGCGTGGCGAGCGAGCGCACGTCGCCGATGTTCACCAGGCGCGTGAAGAGCTTCAGCGCATCGAGGAACTTCGCCCCACCCTCGCGACCCGCGCCGATGCCGAAGGTCAGCACGCCACTCGAACGACCGCCGAAGTACTTCTTCGCCAGCGGGTAGTCGGCATGGTCTTCGAGCGCGGCATAGTTCACCCAGTTGACGGCCTTGCTCTGCTTCAGGTGCTGCGCCACCGCCAGCGCATTGCTGCTGATGCGGTCCATGCGCAGCGCCAGCGTCTCAATGCCCTGCAGGATCAGGAAGGCGTTGAACGGCGAGATGGCCGCGCCCGTGTTGCGCAGCGGCACCACGCGCGCACGGCCGATGTAGGCGGCCGGGCCCAGCGCCTCGGTGTAGACCACGCCGTGGTAGCTCACGTCGGGTTCGTTCAGGCGCTTGAAGCGCTCCTTGTGTTCGGCCCACGGGAACTTGCCCGAATCGACGATGGCACCACCGATGCTGGTGCCGTGGCCGCCCAGGTACTTGGTGAGCGAGTGCACCACGATGTCGGCGCCGTGCTCGATGGGCCGGCTCAGGTACGGCGAGGGCACGGTGTTGTCGACGATGAGCGGCACGCCGTGGCGGTGCGCAATTTCGGCGATGGCCGCGATGTCGGTCACGTTGCCGGCCGGGTTGCCCAGCGACTCGACGAACACCGCCTTGGTGCGCTCGTCGAACAGCTTCTCGAAACTGCTCGGGTCGCGATGGTCCGCGAAGCGCGTGGTGATGCCGAACTGCGGCAGCGTGTGGGCGAACAGGTTGTAGGTGCCACCGTACAGCGCCGTGCTGCTGATGATGTTGTCACCGGCTTCGGCGATGGTCTGGATCGCGTAGGTCACGGCCGCCTGGCCCGAGGCCAGCGCCAGCGCCGCGATGCCGCCTTCGAGCGCGGCCACGCGCTGTTCCAGCACGTCCTGCGTCGGGTTGTTGATGCGGGTGTAGATGTTGCCCGGCACCTTCAGGTCGAACAGGTCGGCACCGTGCTGCGCGCTGTCGAAGGCGTAGGCCACGGTCTGGTAGATCGGCGGCGCGACCGCGCGGGTGGTCGGTTCGGGCGAGTAGCCGGCGTGGACCGACAGGGTTTCGAATTTCCAGTTCTGCGACATGCGACTGCCTTTCAAAGGGGGAATGGATGAAACGACTCAGATCGCCCAGCGCAGGGCGTGGGCCTGGGGCGTGAGCCAGCTGGCATCGGTGCTTTCCACATCGGTCTCTTCGGACTTCTGCAGCACCCGGTCGAGGATTCGTTTTTCAATCGCGGCAAAGGCCGGGTCGCCCTGCGAGCGCGGGCGGGCCAGCGCGATGTTCTCGTCGAGCGCGATGCGGCCGTCCTCGATGAGGATCACGCGGTCGGCCAGCGCCACGGCTTCCTGCACGTCGTGCGTCACCAGCAGCGCGGTGAAGCGATGGCGCTGCCACAGGTTCTCGATGAGGCGGTGCATCTCGATGCGCGTGAGCGCGTCGAGCGCGCCCAGCGGCTCGTCGAGCAGCAGCAGGCGCGGGTGGTGCACCAGCGCGCGCGCCAGGGCCACGCGCTGGCGCTGCCCGCCCGACAGGCGCGCCGGCCATTCGTTCTCGCGATCGGCCAGGCCGACCTGCGCGAGCACTTCCTTGCCGCGCGCCTTGGCGTCGTTCGGCAGGCCCAGCGTCACGTTGTCGAGCACGCGGCGCCAGGGCAACAGGCGCGCCTCCTGGAACATGATGCGCGTGTCGTCGTGCAGGCCGCTCACGGCCTTGCCGTCGGTGCAGAGGCCGCCAGAGGTGGCTTCTTCCAGGCCCGCGATGAGCCGCAGCAGCGTGCTCTTGCCGCAGCCGCTGCGCCCCACGATGGCGATGAACTGGCCCGGCTCGATGGTCAGCTGCGTGTTGCGCAGCACCTCGCGCGCGCCATAGCGCTTGTGCAGGCCGCGCGCCTCGAGGCGCACGCCGCCGGCAATGGCTTGGGGTTGGATGTCTTTGAGAACGGCACTCATGAATTCAGGCCCCGGGGTTGAACAGCGCCACGTTCAGCGCATCGATTTTTCTGGGCAGCAGCTTCTCGGCGAAGAAGGCATCGGCGATGCGCTGCTGTTCGGCCAGCCCGCCGGCCACCACCGGCCGCACGGCGTAGCTGCGGCGGCTGTTGGCCTGCTCGATGGTCGGGGCGTCGAGCCCCCACACGGGCGCGAGCAGGGCCGCGGCTTCCTTCGGGTGCTGCTTGACCCACTTGCCGGTCTTCTCCAACTCGGCGTAGACCACGCGCAGCACGTCGGGCCGCGCCTTCGCGAACTTGGTGCTCGCCAGGTAGTAGCGCTGGTACGACGCGATGCCCGCGCCGTCGGCCAGGATGCGCACCTTCGACTGGCGCTGGGCCGCGGCCAGGAACGGGTCCCACACCACCCAGGCGTCGATAGCGCCCTTCTCGAAGGCGGCGCGACCATCGGCGGGCGTGAGGTACGCAGGCTCGATGTCCTTGAACGACAGGCCGGCCTTCTCGAGCGCGGCGATCAGCAGGTAGTGCGCGCCGGCCGCTTTCGCAAAGCCGACCTTCTTGCCTTTGAGATCCGCCACGGTCTTGAGCGGCGACTCGTCGCGCACGACGATGGCCTGCGCGGCCGGCGATGGGGCTTCCTGCGCCAGAAAGGTCAGGTCGGCGCCGGCCGCTTGCGCGAACACGGGCACGGTGTCGGCCACGTCGGCGCTGATGTCGAGGTTGTCGAGGTTCAGCGCCTCGAGCAGCGGCAGGCCGCTGGTGAACTCGTGCCAGCTCAGCGAAACGTTGAGCGGCGCGAGCTGCTTCTCGAGCGTGCCCTGCACCTTCAGCAGTGCGATCAGCGTGGACGACTTCTGGTAGCCGAAGCGCACGGTGGCGGGCCGTTGCTGCTGCGCCAGAACGGCACCTGCGCTGAGCGCACCCAGCGTCGCAATGGCGGTACGGCGATTGATGAGGATGTGGTTCATGTGCCCTGCCCTCACTTCGCCGGCTTCTTCTGGTAGCCCGGGTGCCAGCGCAGCCACCATTGCTCCAGGCCGCGTGCGAACAGGTCGGCCAGCTTGCCGAGCAGCGCGTACAGCAGGATGCCCACGAGCACGATGTCGGTCTGCAGGAACTCGCGGGCGTTCATCGTGAGGTAGCCGATGCCGGCCTGCGCCGAGATGGTCTCGGCCACGATGAGGATCACCCACATCAGGCCCAGCGAGAAACGCAGCCCCACGAGGATCGACGACAGCGCGCCCGGCAGGATCACCTCGCGGTAAAGCTGCCAGCGCGACAGGCCGTAGGTGCGCCCCATCTCGATGAGCTGCGGGTCGACGTTGCGGATGCCGTGGAAGGTGTTCAGGTAGATCGGGAAGAACACCGACACCGAGATCAAAAACAGCTTGGCCGACTCGTCGATGCCGAACCACAGGATCACCAGCGGAATGAGCGCCAATGCCGGGATGTTGCGCACCATCTGGATGGTGGAGTCGAGCAGCGTCTCGAAGAACTTCACCGAGCCCGTGAGCAGGCCCAGCGCCAGCCCTGCGCCGCCGCCGATGGCGAGCCCCGCAAGCGCACGGCCCGCGCTCACCTTCACGTGCGTCCAGAGCTCGCCGGACACGGTGAGCGACCACGCGGCCTTGACCACGTCCAGCGGTGCCGGCAGCACCCGCGTCGAAAGCCAGCCCAGCGACGAGGCGATCTGCCAGACGACGATCAGCCCCACCGGCACCAGCCACGGGATGAGCCGCTTCGCGACGTTGAGGCCGAAGCCCCGCAGCGCACTGCCTGCATCGCTTGTGTTCGATGCCGGCGCCACCGCCGGCAGTTCCTGTACTTGTTCGGTCATGCGTGTCCTCAGCTTTGGGAGACGAGGCGCGAGGGCGCGTCGAGGTTGGCGACGACTTCGCCGAAGGGACCGCTCAGCGAGCCGCCCGCGAGCTGCGTCTTCGCCTTGCGCGAGAGCAGCGGGAACACCAACTCGGCAAAGCGGTAGGCCTCTTCGAGGTGCGGGTAGCCCGAGAAGATGAACTTGTCGATGCCCAGCGCCGCGTACTCCTCGATGCGCGCCGCCACGGTATTGGCGTCGCCGACCAGTGCCGTGCCCGCGCCACCACGCACCAGGCCCACGCCGGCCCAGAGGTTGGGCGCGATCTCCAGGTCGGCGCGCCCGCGCTTGGCGCCGCCGGCGTGCAGCGCGGCCATGCGGCGCTGGCCTTCGGAATCCATGCGCGCAAAGGCGGCCTGGGCGCGCGCGACGGTTTCGTCGTCGACGCGGCTGATGAGTTCTTCGGCGGCCTTCCAGGCGGCGTCTTCGGTCTCGCGCACGATCACGTGCAGGCGGATACCGAACTGCACGCTGCGGCCCTGGCGTTCGGCGCGGGCGCGCACGTCAGCGATCTTCTTGGACACTTCCGCGGGCGGCTCGCCCCAGGTCAGGTAGGCATCGACCTGCTCGGCCGCGAGGTCGTGCGCCGCCGCAGAAGAGCCGCCGAACCACACGGGCGGATACGGTTTCTGCACCGGCGGAAACAGCAGCCGCGCGCCCTTCACGCTCAGGTGCTTGCCTTCGTAGTCGTAGGTGCCGGTCTCGTGGCTGCGCGCAATGATCTCGCGCCAGATGCGGATGAACTCGGCCGACTGCTCGTAGCGCGCCGCATGGTCGAGGTACACGCCGTCGCCTTCCAGCTCGGCCTGGTCGCCGCCGGTGACGAGGTTCACGAGCAGGCGCCCGCCCGAGAGCCGGTCGAAGGTCGCGGCCATGCGCGCGGCCAGGCTGGGCTGGTGCAGGCCGGGGCGCACCGCCACCAGAAACTTGAGCTTCTTCGTCGCGCCGATGAGGCTGGAGGCGATCACCCACGGGTCTTCGCAGGAGCGGCCGGTGGGAATCAGGACGCCTTCGTAGCCGAGGTGGTCGGCGGCGCCGGCGATCTGCTGCAGGTACGGCAGGTCGACGGCGCGCGCGCCTTCGCTCGTGCCGAGGTAACGGCTGTCGCCGTGCGTGGGGAGGAACCAGAAGATCTGCATCGGAAACTCTCGATCGTTCGTTGGCTTGCCCGTTCAGACGGCAAGCAGGAAAGGAAGGCGGCGCGCCGCGGACACGACGCCCCAGGCGCGCGCCGTGATGGCCAGCACCTGGCCGGCGCGTTCGTGCAGCGCAGTCGACACGGCGGTCATCACGCGATCCCCGCGCCGGCGGCTTCGAGCACGTTGATCTTTCTGGGGATCAGCTTGAGCGCGAAGAAGGTGTCGGCGATCTGCTGCTGCTCGGCCAGGATGGCCTTGGTGATCGGGCCGGTGCCGTAGGCGGTGCGGCCTTGCGACAGGTCGGCCACGGCCTTGGGCAGGCCCCAGATCGCCGACAGCTCGGTCGCCAGTTCGTTGCGATGGGCGGCGCCCCACTGGTCGATCTTGTTGACCTCTTCGATCGCAACGGCCAGCACGTCGGCGTTCTTCGCCACGTAGTCGAGCGACGAGAAATAGTAGGCGCGGTTGCCGACCACGCCCACGGCGTCGGCCAGGATGCGTGCGTCGAGCGACTGCTGCGCAGCGGCCAGGAACGGGTCCCAGATCACCCAGGCGTCGACCGAGCCTTTTTCGAAGGCGGCGCGCGCATCGGCCGGCGGCAGGTAGACCAGGTTCAGGTCGCTGTACGCCAGGCCGTGCTTCTCGAACAGCTTGACGATGAAGTAGTGGACGTTCGAGCCCTTGTTGAGCGCGATCTTCTTGCCCTTGAGGTCGGCCACGGTCTGGATGGCCGAGCCCTTGGGCACCAGCACCGCCTCGGTCTTCGGGCGCGGCACCGTGGCGCCCACGTAGGCCAGCGGCGCGCCGGCGGCCTGCGCGAAGATGGGCGGCGCTTCGCCCACGTCGCCGAAGTCGATCGAGCCGACGTTCAGCGCCTCGAGCTGCACCGGGCCGGCCGTGAACTCGGTCCACTTCACGGTGGCGCCCAACGGCGCGAGCCGCTTCTCGAGCGTGCCGCGGGCCTTGAGCACGCTCAGGTAGCCCTTCTGGTGGCCGATGCGCAACTGGCGCGCGGGGGCCTGCGCCAGGGCGGCGAACGACGATGGCAGCGCGAGGGCGGCGGCTGCGCCCTGCAGCAGGCGGCGGCGGGGAATGGCAATGCGGGTCATGGAATGGGGTCCTTCGAAACTGTTCAGGGCTGGGCCGTGACGACCGCGTCGCTGACCTTGATGGGCTTGGGAATGAGCTTCAGCGCGAAGAAGGTGTCGGCGATCTGCTGCTGGTCGGCCGCGACGGCCGCGGTGATCGGCTTCACGTTGAACTCGTAGCGGCGCAGCGCCAGCTCGACCACGTCCACGGGCAGGCCCTGCAGCGGCGCGATGAGCTCGGCGGCCTGGCGCAGGTTCTTCTTGAGCCAGATGCCCTGCTCCACCGAATCGGCGAACAGCGCGTCGATCACCTGCGGGTGCTTCTTCACGAAGCCGCGCTCGCCCAGGTAGAACTGGTAGTTGTTGACCACGTCCGGTGCGCCATCGACCAGCACGCGGGCGCCGGTGGCTTTCTCGGCGGCGGCCTGGAACGGGTCCCAGATCACCCAGGCGTCGACGTTCTTGCTCTCGAAGGCGGCGCGGCCATCGGCGGGTGCGAGGTACACGGGCTGGATGTCGGACAGCTTCAGGCCGTTCTTCTCGAGCTGCTTCACGAGCAGGTAGTGCACGTTGCTGCCCTTGTTGAGCGCGACCTTCTTGCCCTTGAGGTCGGCCACGGAGCGGATGGGCGAATCCTTGGTGACCAGGATGGCCTCGGCGCGCGGCGCGGCCGGGTCGTAGCCGAAGTACACGAACTTCGCCCCCGCGGCCTGCGCGAAGATGGGCGGCGCCTCGCCGACATAGCCCACATCGACCGCGCCGACGTTCAGCCCTTCGAGCAGCTGCGGCCCGGCCGGGAACTCGACCCACTTCACGCCGAAGCCCAGCGGCGAGAGCTTCTTCTCGAGCGTGCCCTGCGCCTTCTGCAACACGAACAGGCTGGCCGACTTCTGGTAGCCGATGCGCAGCTCGCCCCTGGCCTTCGTCTGCGTCTGGGCGTGCGCCGAGGCGGCGGAGATGAAGCTCACGATGAGCGCGATGGCGGTGACGACGATGGCGCTGATGGCCAGGTCGCGCAGCGCCTGCCAGAAGGAGCGCGGCGCGACTTCGAACACGGAGTCTTCGGGAGCGACGGGGTTCATGCGAAATTCCTTGGTGCAAAAACGTGAGGCAAAGCGATCCCCGGCCGCACACAGGCGGCTTCGAAAAACGGGGAACGGAAAGAGGTCTGGCCGGGGCCGGGTTCAGCGAGGAACCCGGTCGTCAGACGCTACATCGCACACGGGAAAAGGGAACCGGCTCGAAGCCATGGGTCGCCGGCAGCTTCAGGCCTTCGGTCGCGAGCACCTCGACGGCCTCGTTCAGGCGCTCCGCCAGGTCGTGGTGCACCTGGTAGGCGTTCTCGGGCGTCAGCGCGATCTGCGAATCGCTCGCGTAGACGCCCGGCAGGATGTGGCGCGCCGACAGCGACTGCAGCACGGGCCGCAGTGCGTAGTCGAGCGCGAGCATGTGGTGTGGGCTGCCGCCGGTGGCCAGCGGCAGCACCGTCTTGCCCTTGAGCGCGTTCTGCGAGAGCAGGTCGAGAAAGACCTTCAGCACGCCGCTGTACGCCGCTTTGTAGACCGGCGTGGCCACCACGATCACGCGCGCCGCCGCCACCTGGGCAATGGCTCGCTCGATGGCCGGATGCGCCCACTCGGCCAGCAGCAGCGCCTGCGCCGGCAGGTCGCGGATCGCGAGCCGCTCGATGCGCGCATGGCGTTGGGCCAGCCGCTCGCCCACCGCGTCGAGCAAGGCGGTGGAACGGGACGGGGCCGAAGGGCTGCCGGCAATCAGGAGAACGGACACGAGAAACTTTCGTTGGGCTTCAGGAGAAATTCAGGGCGAAGCGATCCCCGGCGCCCTCCCACGGGGTGCCACCAGCGATCGATTCCGGAACAGCTGCGCTTACTTCTGCTTGGGCGCGTAAATCTGGTCGAAGGAGCCGCCGTCGGCGAAATGCTCCTTGTCGGCCTTCGCCCAGCCACCGAAGGCCTGGTCGATGGTCACCAGCGTCAGCTTGGGGAACTGCTTGTCGTACTTGGCCTTGGCCTTGTCAGACGTCGGGCGGTAGAAGTTGCGGCCGGCGATGTCCTGGCCTTCGTCGGAGTACAGGTACTTCAGGTACTCCTCGGCCACGGCGCGCGTGCCCTTCTTGTCCACCACCTTGTCGACCACCGCCACGCTGGGCTCGGCCAGGATGGAGATGGACGGCACGACGATCTCGAACTTCTCGGGGCCGAATTCCTTCAGCGCCAGGAAGGCTTCGTTTTCCCAGGCCAGCAGCACATCGCCCACGCCGCGCTGCACGAAGGTGATGGTCGAGCCGCGCGCGCCGGTGTCGAGCACGGGCACGTTCTTGTACAGGTTGCCGACGAATTCCTTGGCCTTGGCGTCACCGCCGTACTTGCGCTTGGCGAATTCCCAGGCCGCGAGGTAGTTCCAGCGGGCGCCGCCCGAGGTCTTGGGGTTGGGCGTGATCACCTGCACGCCGGGCTTGACCAGGTCGTCCCAGTCCTTCAGGCCCTTGGGGTTGCCCTTCTTCACCAGGAACACGATGGTCGAGGTGTAGGGGGCGGAGTTGTGCGGCAGGCGCTTTTGCCAGTCGGCCTTGACGAGACCGCCGTGCGTGGCCAGGGCGTCGATGTCGCCGCCCAGCGCCAGCGTGGCCACGTCGGAATCGATGCCGTCGATGATCGAACGGGCCTGCTTGCCCGAGCCGCCGTGCGACTGCTTGACGCTCACGTCCTGGCCAGTCTTGGCCTTCCAGTACTTGGCGAAGGCCTGGTTGTAGTCCACATACAGCTCGCGGGTCGGGTCGTACGACACGTTCAGCAGCGTCACGGGGCCCTTGGCCCCCGCCGCGCCCTGCGAAAACGACGGCAATGCCGACAGGGCCAAGGCACCGGCCACGCCGGCACCCAGGGAAAGCTTGATAAAGTCGCGGCGAAGGCTCATGGTGTCTTGCTCTTAAAAAGGCATATCAATGAAGCCACGTATTCTGAATACGACATATAGGAACTGGAACGACCAAGTTTTCAGTTCTTAATAGCCAAATCAACTAAGCAACCGCTTTCCCCCACAAGAGGCAATCAAATGGCACGCATGGTTCAGTGCATCAAGCTCGGCAAAGAGGCCGAAGGACTCGACTTTCCGCCGTACCCCGGCGACCTGGGCAAGCGCCTGTGGGAAAACGTCAGCAAGGAAGCCTGGGCCGCCTGGCTCAAGCAACAGACCATGCTGGTCAATGAAAACCGGCTGAACCTGGCCGACCTGCGCGCCCGCCAGTACCTGGCGCGCCAGATGGAAAAGCACTTCTTCGGCGAAGGCGCCGACGTGGCGCAAGGCTACGTTCCCCCTCCCGCGGCCTGAGTCCGGCGTGGCCGCCGACGGCACCCCGCTCGGCGCGCGCTCCGGCGACACCCCTCCCCTCGACAACGACACACCGGCGCTTTCGCGCCGTGTGTTTTTGGACGGCTGCGCCCTGCCCGCCGCCTGGTCCAGGCGCCCGCAATGGCGGATTCTCGAAACCGGCTTCGGGCCGGGCCTTCATTTCCTGACAACCTGGCAGGCCTGGCGCGCCGACCCGCACCGGCCGCGCCTGCTGCATTACGTCGCGGTCGACGCCCATCCGGCGCCGGCCAGCGATCTGCTGCGCGCCGCTGAGGCCGACCCGGCCCTGGCACCGCTCGCCGAGGAGCTGGCCCGCCAATGGACCGGGCTGCTGCCGGGCTTTCACCGGCTGGCCTTCGACGACGGCCGCGTGCTGCTCACGCTGTGCGTGGGCGAGCTGCAGCCGATGCTACGCGCGCAACGCTTCGAGGCCGACAGCCTCTTCCTCGACGGCTTCGGCCCGGCGATGGCCTCGCCCGACACGCTCAAGGCGGTGTCGCGCTTCGCCCGCCAGGGCACCGGCCTCGCGGCCCGCCCCGACGACGATGGGGTGCGCCATGCGCTGGCGCAGAACGGCTTCCAGCTCGACCCGGGCCCCGGCAGCCTGCGCGGCGTGTTCGCGCCCGCCTGGACGGTGCGGCGTCGCCAGCCGGTGCGCGAAGGCGTCGAAGCGCCCGGCCATTGCGCAGTGATCGGCGCCGGGCTCGCGGGTGCTGCGGTCGCGGCCAGCCTCGCGCGGCGCGGCTGGCGGGTCACGGTGCTCGACGCGGCGGACGCGCCGGCCTCGGGCGCGTCGGGCCTGCCGGTCGGGCTGCTGGCGCCGCATGTGTCGTCCGACGACGCCTTGCTGTCGCGGCTCACGCGCGCCGGCATCCGCGCCACCTGGACCGAACTGGCGCAGCGACTTGAGAACGGTCGCGACTGGGGCGCCCACGGCTCGCTCGAACGCCGGCCCGACGGCGACGTGCGCGTGCCGCCCGGCTGGAGCGCCCAAGGCCCGAACGAATCCTGGCCCGCACAGCCCGACCGGCTCGCAGCAGCCGGCCTGCCGCCCGACACGCCGGCGCTCTGGCATGCGCGCGCGGCCTGGGTGCGGCCGCACCGGTTGATCGCCGCGTGGCTGGGCCAACCGGGCGTCGCGTTCCGAGGCAACAGCCGCGTGGCGCGCCTCGCACGCACGGACGGCGGCTGGCAGCTGCTCGACGATGCCGGCGCCTTGCTCGCCGAAGCCGACCGCGTCGTCGTGGCCGCGGGCTTCGCATCCCGCCACTTCGCACCCAACCTGCCGCTGCAACCCGTGCGCGGCCAAGTCGCCTGGGGCCGCGCGGACCCCGCCGCCCTGCCCGTCACCCCCATCAACGGCGACGGCCACCTGATCGCCGGCGTGCCCGACGGCCAGGCGCCGCAGCCGCTGTGGCTGATCGGCGCCACCTTCGACCGCGACAGCACCGACCTCGCCCCCACCGACGCCGACCGCCTCGCCAACCGCGACCGGCTCGCGCGCCTGCACCCCGGCGCCGCCGCCGCGCTCGCGCCCGCCTTCGAACGCGGCGACACCTACGCCTGGGTCGGCGTGCGCTGCGCCTCGGGCGACCGCCGGCCGCTGGTCGGCCCGCTGGCGCCGGGCGCCGACGACGGCCTCTGGGCTTGCACCGCACTGGGCTCGCGCGGCCTGAGCTTTGCCACGCTGTGCGCCGAGCTGCTGGCGGCGCAGTGGCACGGCGAGCCGCTGCCCTTGCCCGCGACGCTCGCCAAGGCGCTGGGCACGCAGCGGCTCTGGCCCGGATCGGACTGAATCGCCGCGTTCTGGCTTTCCCGTCACCCGAGGTCACGCGCGCACCGCACAATGCGCGCCATGGCCATCCAGTACGACATCACCCACACCACCGTCTACCGCTACAACAAGCCGGTGACCTTCGGCTTGCACCGCGTGATGTTCCGTCCGCGCGACAGCCACGACCTGCGGGTGCTCGCCACCGACCTGCAGGTGAGCCCGCAGGCCCTCACGCGGCTCATTCAAGACCCGTACTCCAACTCCGTCGCGCTGGTGCAGCCGCTGGGCGAGGCGACCGAGCTGCGCATCGTCTGCTCCTTCACCATCGAGCACGTGCCGCCATCGCAGCGCGACCTGCTCACGCTCGACCCGTCGGCCGAGTTCCTGCCCTTTGCCTATTCGGTGCAGGAGCGCCTGGACCTGGAGCACTACCTGCGCCCGCACCACAACGACGATGCCAACGGCACGCTGATCCGCTGGGCGCACCAGTTCCTGCACACCGACCAGCCCAACAGCACGCGCGACGTGCTCACGCGCATGAACGCGCACATCGGCCAGAGCTTCGAATACAAGGCGCGCGACGAGGAAGGCACGCAGACGCCGCTCGAAACGCTGGCGCTGGGCAGCGGCAGCTGCCGCGACTACGCGCTGCTGATGATGGAAGCCACGCGCCGTCTCGGCATCGCGACGCGCTTCGTCTCGGGCTACCTCTACGACGCGTCGCTCGACAACGACGCCACCGGGCAGGCGCCCGGCGAATCGGTCACCGGCGCCGGCAGCACGCACGCCTGGCTGCAGGCCTACCTGCCAGGCGCTGGCTGGCTGGCCTTCGACCCCACCAACAACCTCATGGGCAGCGGCCAGCTGATCCGCGTGGGCGTGGCGCGCGACCCCGCGCTGGCGGCGCCCATCTCGGGCAGCTGGTACGGCGACGCCGAGGCCTACGAAGGCCTCGAGGCCACGGTGGTGGTGAAGCGCCGCAAGGGCGTCTGAGCGCCCCCTTCCTTTCCGGATTCGACTCGCTTACTTCGGCTGCGCCGCGCGGTACGCCTTCACCGCGGGCACGGCCGTGGCCGCGCTGTCGGCAAAGAAGCCGTCGATGCCCGCATCCAGGAACGCCTTGATCTCGCCGGCGGTGTCGCCGTACACGGTCGGGTCGGTCTTGGGCGCCTTCTTCAGGCTGTCGGGCAGGAAGTTGTTCTCGGGCCGCACCGTGAAGATGTGGACCAGCAGCTTCTTGTCGTGTGCGTCCTTCACGAGCGTGGTCGGCGTGCCGAGCTTGCCGTCGACCACCGGGATCACGCGCGCCTTGGCCGGGCCGATGCCGTTCGCGTAGGTCGCGATCTCGGCCAGGCCTTCGGGCTTCACGAGGTCGGCGTAGGTGCGCTTGTCGTTCAGCGCCACGAGGTCGTAGGGCGCGCCCTGCCCGTCGATGAGCTGGACGATCTTCACCGTGCTCTTCAGGCGGATGTCCTTCAGGTTGCCGGTCTCGAACGACTGCACGAACACCGGCGCGTCGGCCTTGTCGAGGTCGTACTTGTGCAGCGTGTCGAGCAGCTTCTTCTCGAGCGGCAGGCCGATCGAGCGGAAGTAGGTCGGGTGCTTGGTCTCGGGGTAGATGCCGATCACGCGGCCCTTGATGACCGACTGCGCCTTGGCGAGCTGGATCACTTCGTCGAGCGTGGGCACCTGGAACTCGTTGTCGAAGGACCGGTTGGCCGGGCGCAGCGCGGGGATGCGTTCGCGCGCCCTCAGCTCCTTGAGCTCGGCGAGCGTGAAGTCTTCGGTGAACCAGCCGATGACTTGGCGGCCGTCGATGACCTTGGTGGCCTTGCGGTCGGCGAACTTCGGCACTTCAGCCACGTTCGTCGTCGCTTCGAGCACCTCACCGGCCGCATTGACGATGGCGATGGCGTTCTCGTGGCGCGCGACCAGCTCGCCGTCCTTGGTGGGCACGAGGTCGGGCTCGATGAAGTCGGCGCCGTCGTCGATGGCCTGCTGGTACGAGGCCAGCGTGTGCTCGGGTCGGAGCGCGGGCGCGCCACGGTGGCCGATGACGAGCACGGGGGCGGCCTCGGCCGGTGCGGGGGCCGGGGCGGGCGCAGGTGCGGGGGCCGGAGGCGAGACCGGCACGATGGGCCACATCGGCACGCCACCGCCGCCATTGCCGCCACCGCAGGCGGCCATGAATGCGCAGGCACAGGCCGCGAGGGCCGTGCGCGAGAAATTGAACAACTGCATTGAAATCCTCCCCTTTTGTATCCATCGAAATGGATGCGCCATCTTTCCGCCGTCAACGTGACGGACGGCAGGCGCGGCGGATCATCAAGGGGAGATATGTCGGTCGCGTGACATGGGCGCCAGCATGGCGCCACGCGACCGTGTGCTCAGCCGCGCGCAGCCAGCTTCGCTTCAAGCTCGGCGATGCGCGCCCTCGCCTCGTCGCCTTCAGGAATCGGCCGACCACTGTCGCGCCACTGCACCGCGCTCTTGAAGCCTTCAGCCTCGGCCTGGCGGCGGAACCACATGCCTTCGGGGTTGTGGCGCGTGATGCCGTCGAACACGGTGGCGAACATCTGGGTCTGCTCCAGCCCCATCGAGTGCCAGACCTGGTTGACGACCATCTTGTGCATCATGAGGTGCGAACTGGGCACGCCCGCGATGCGCTGCGCGAGCGCCAGTGTGGCCTCGTCGAGCTGTGCCGCGGGCACCGCGAAGTTGGCCAGGCCCCAGTCGGCCGCCTGCGTGCCGGTGATGGTGTCGCCGGTGAACATGAGCTGCTTGGCGCGCAATGCGCCGAGGCGGTAGGTCCACATGGCGGTGGTCGGGCAGCCCCAGACGCGCGTGGGCATGTAGCCGATGCGCGCATCGTCGGCCATGGTGAGCAGGTCGCAGCACAGCGCGATGTCGGAGCCGCCGGCCACCGCGTAGCCGTGCACCTTGGCGATGGTCGGCTTGCGGCAGCGCCACAGCGACATGAAGTCTTCGGTGTTGCGCTTCATGGCGGCGTAGTCGAGCATCGGGTCCCACGGCGTTTTCTCCTGCCGGCAGGGATGGTCGCCCTGGCCTTCGCGGCCGTGGCCTTCGGCATAGTCGCCCAGGTCGTAGCCGGCGCAGAAGGCACGGCCCGCGCCCTCGACCACGATCACATGCACCTCGTCGTCGGCCTCGGCCCATTCGACCGCGCGGCGGATGTCGGTCGGCGTGCTGTCGCCGATGGCATTGAGCTTCTCGGGGCGGTTGAGCACGAGGCGCGCGATGCGCGGGTGCTGCGGGTCCTTGTCGATCAGGACGGTCTCGAAAGCGGGCATGGTCGGGGGTCTCCTTCTGTTCTTGGGGGGTGATGCCGCTTCGCTTGTAGCATCGCCCGCCGCCCGCTGGCAAACCCGTCGACCGCCAGGTTCAACGCCTTCAGCGCGCTGTTGCGCCTCCGAGCCGGAACAGGAACACCGCGCCTTTGCCCGGCTGCGGTACGAGCCGGATGTCGCTGCCGTGCAGCTGCAGGATGCGCTGCACGATCATGAGCCCCAGCCCGCCGCCGCGCGCACCGCCATCGGCAAAGGCCGGCCGCGTGAACAGGCCCTTCTGCAGCTCGCCCGGAATGCCGGGGCCGGTGTCGCTCACCTGCACCGCCACGCCGGCGTCGGACGGGCGCAGGCGCACCTCGATCTCGCCGCCGGCCGGCGTGTGGCGGATGGCGTTGTCCAGCAGGTTGGTCAGCACACGCTCGATCATGCCGAGGTCGGCCGACACCACGGGCAGGTTCGGCGCGATGTCGGGCTTGAGCTGCTGGCGCCGCGCCTCGGCCGCGAGTTCGAACTTCTGGAACACGTCCTGCACGAGGTCGGCGAGCGCGAAGTTCTCTTTCTCGGGCTTGACCACGCCGTACTCGAGCCGCGCCAGCTCGAACACCTCCTGCGCGAGCCGGCCCACCTTGCGGCTCTGGCCGAGCGCGATCTCCAGGTAGCGGCGGCGCTCTTCCTCGCTGAGCGTGCCGGCCTTGAGCAGCAGCGTCTCGAGGTAGCCGTGCAGCGAGGTGAGCGGCGTGCGCAGATCGTGCGAGATGTTGGCGAAGAGTTCGCGGCGCTGACGGTCCTGCAGGCTCAGTTCGCGCCACTGCTCGGCGATGCGGCGCGTCATCTGCGCAAAGGCCTGCTGCAGCTGCGCGATCTCGTCGTCGGCGTGGTGCGGCGGCGCGGGCATGGGCGCCTCGCGCTCCAGCGCTGCGATGCCCTCGGCCTCGAAGCGGCGCACCGCCGCCGTCAGCTCGCGCAGCGGCCGCGTGATGAGGCGGAACGCCACCAGCCCGGCGATGAGCCCCAGCAGCGCCACCAAGGCCATCGACCACAACGTGGTGCGCAGCACGGTGTCGGCCGAGAGGTTGGCGGCCAGCACGTCGTGGTCTTCGCCTTGCAGCACCACGTACACATAGCCGGCGTCGCGCCCGCCCATGCGCAGCGGCGCAGCGCTGAAGACCTTGGTGCCATCGAGGCTGCGCGGATCGTCACCCGCGATGGGCAGCCGCTCGCCGGCCAGCAGCCTGCGGATGGGGCCGAGCGCCACCTTGTCGCGCTTGAGGTGGCCGGGCGGCGCGGCCTGGGCCTCGATGCGGCCGTCGAGCCCCAGCACGTAGACCTCGACGCTGGGGTTGACGGTCATGAGCTTGTCGAACAGGTCTTTCACCGCCACCGGGTCGAGCCCGCCGGGCTTCATGAGCTCGGTGTTCTGCGCGATGTGGGCCGCGAGCCCCAGCGACAGCCGCTGAGTCACCTCCTGCGCGTGCTGCGCCCCGGCGCGCATCTGCAGCCACGCCGAGGCGCCGCAGCAGGCCAGCAGCAGCACTGCGAACGCGATCGACAGGCGCCGCGACAGCGTGGCCCAGGCCATCATGGAACGTCACCTTTCGGTGCTACGTCGTCCGCCGCAAGCTTGTAGCCGCGCCCCCACACCGTGAGGATGCGCCGCGGCGCGGCCGGGTCGGCCTCGACCTTGGTGCGCAGCCGGTTGATGTGCGTGTTGACCGTGTGCTCGTAGCCGTCGTGCTGGTAGCCCCAGACCTGGTTGAGCAGGTCCAAGCGCGAGAACACCTTGCCGGGGTGGCGCGCAAAGAAATACAGCAGGTCGAACTCGCGCGGCGTGAGCTCGATCGGCTTGCCGTCGACGCGCACCTCGCGCGCCAGCGGCTCGATGTCGAGGTTGCCCAGCGTGAGGCTGCCCGACTCCAGCCGCGCGTTGCGCGCCAGCGCGTCGGTGCGCCGCAGCAGCGCCTTCACACGCGCCACCAGCTCCAGCACCGAGAAGGGCTTGGCCAGGTAGTCGTCGGCGCCCAGCTCCAGCCCGAGGATGCGGTGCACTTCGCTCGAGCGTGCGCTCACGATGATGATGGGCGTGTAGCGCGCCATGGCACGGGCGCGGCGGCAGATCTCGAGGCCGTCGATGCCGGGCAGCATGAGGTCGAGCACCAGCGCGTCCCACTGGCCGCGCTCCAGCGCGCGCAGGCCCGCGTTGCCGTCGGCGGCGTGCTCGACCGCGTAGCCCTCGTCGCGCAGGTGCATGCGCAGCAGCTCGGCAATGTGGGCGTCGTCCTCGACGATCAGCACGCGTTTGGCGGTGTCCATGGCCGCGATTGTCCCGCGAGACGCCCCCCGGAGTTATCACGAATCCTTGAACTTTGCGTGATGAATCGGCGAGGGGGGGCGCCCAACAATCCGGCCCATGCAGACACGCTCCGCCCCCGACCACCGACCGATCCACCCGCTGTGGATGCGCGTCACGCACTGGCTCAACGCGCTGGCCGTACTGGTGCTGGTGACCAGCGGCTGGCGCATCTACAACGCGGCGCCCTTCTTTGCCTTTCGCTTTCCGGCCGCGATCACGCTGGGTGGCTGGCTCGGCGGCGCGCTGCAGTGGCACTTCGCGGCGATGTGGCTGCTGGTGTTCAACGGGCTCGTCTACCTGGTGCTGAACCTTGCCAGCGGGCGCTTCGCGCGCAAGTTCTTCCCGCTCACGCCGGCCGGCCTCTGGCGCGATGCGCGGGCCGCGCTCGGCGGCAGGCTCTCGCATGCCGACCCGCGCCACTACAACCATGTGCAGAAGCTCGCCTACCTGTTCGTGATCGTCGACCTGGTCGCGATCGTGCTGTCGGGGCTGGTGCTGTGGAAGTCGGTGCAGTTTCCGATGCTGCGCGAGCTGCTGGGCGGCTACGAAGCCGCGCGCCGCGTCCACTTCGTGGCGATGGCCGCCCTGGTGGCTTTCGTTGCCGTGCACCTCGTGATGGTGGCGCTCGTGCCCCGCACCCTGCTCACCATGCTGCGCGGTCGCGCACCCCACACCCCATGAGCCTCTTTTTCAAACGCCCTCCCCTGGTCGGTGTCGACGGCGACGCCATGGTGCGCGAAGCCCGCGCCCTCATCGAGCGCCGGCTCGACGCGCCCTCGCGCCGCCTGTTCCTGCGCCGGTCGCTGACGCTGGGCGGCCTGTCGATGCTCACCGGCTGCAGCATCAGCGACGACAGCCACGTGGAAGCGGCGCTCGCGAAGGTCTCGCGCTTCAACGACGAGGTGCAGGGCTGGCTCTTCAGCCCGACGCGGCTGGCGCCGACCTACACCGAGGCCGAGATCACGCGCCCCTTTCCGTTCAACGCCTACTACGGCGAGGACGAGGTCCGCGAGGTCGACGAAGCCACCTACCGCCTCGAAGTGAGCGGCATGGTCGCCGACAAGCGCCGCTGGACGCTCGCCGAGCTGCGCGCCCTGCCGCAGCAGGACCAGATCACGCGCCACATCTGCGTCGAAGGCTGGAGCGCCATCGGCAAATGGGGCGGCGTGCGCTTTGCCGATTTCCTGCGCCACATCGGCGCGGACCTGAGCGCGAAGTACATCGGCTTCCAGTGCGCGGACGACTACCACACCAGCATCGACATGCCGACCGCGCTGCACCCGCAGACGCTGCTGGCGCTGAGCTACGACGGCCAGCCGCTGCCGCCGAAGTACGGCTTCCCGATGAAGCTGCGCATGCCGACCAAGCTTGGCTACAAGAACCCCAAGCACATCCAGGCGATGTACGTGACGAACACCTATCCCGGTGGCTACTGGGAAGACCAGGGCTACAACTGGTTCGGAGGGAGCTGAGGGGCCGCCACAGCCGCTCGACTGCCGAAGAAAGCGCGAGGCCGAATTCCGACACGGAACCAGGCCGATCTCGACAACAAGACCCAACCTCAACTCAGGAAGACCGACATGAACAAGCTCACCGCCACCCTCCTCGCCACCTGCATGGCCTTCGCCGGCGCCTCGGCCTTGGCCGCGGACGACATGGCCAAGGACGGCATGAAGAAGGACAGCATGGCCAAGGACGGGATGAAGAAAGACGCCATGGGCAAGGACGCCATGAAGAAGGACGGCATGGCCAAAGATGGCATGAAGAAAGATGCCATGGCCAAGGACGACATGAAGAAGGACGCGATGGGCAAGGACGAGATGAAGAAGTAAGCCGCCTTCTCACCGGCCCCGCCGCCATTGACGGCCGGCGGGATCGGGATCACTGTCCCTTTCCTGCGCTCCCTACGAAAGACCGCCATGAAATCCTTCGCCATCGCCGCCGGCACGCTCGCCGCCGCCGCTTTCGCCTGGCACGCGGCCCCCTCCTTCGCCGAGACCGCGCGCCGCGTGCCCGCGCCCACGGTCGACCTCACCGCACCCGCAGGCGCCACCACCGCCACCGCCGTGTTCGCGGGCGGCTGCTTCTGGGGTGTGCAGGGCGTTTTCCAGCGCGTCGAGGGCGTGAGCAATGCGCTCTCGGGCTACGCGGGCGGCGAGGCCCGCACCGCACGCTACAACGAGGTCGGCTCCGGGCGCACCGGCCATGCCGAGGCCGTTCGCATCAGCTACGACCCGCACAAGGTCAGCTACGGCAAGCTGCTGCAGATCTACTTCTCGGTGGCGCACGACCCGACCCAGCTCAACCGCCAGGGCCCCGACACCGGCCCGCAGTACCGCTCCACCGTGTTCGCCGAAAACGCCGAACAGGCCCGCATCGCCAACGCCTACATCGCCCAGCTGAACCAGGCCAAGACCTTCGGCAACAAGCCGCTGGCGACCACGGTCGAGGTGTCCAAGCCCTTCTACGCGGCGGAGGACTATCACCAGGACTACCTCACGCTGCACCCGAACCAGCCCTACATCGCGATCCACGACCTGCCGAAGATCGACGACCTGAAGAAGCTGTTCCCCGAAAGCTACAAGGCCACGCCGTCGCTGGTACGCGCGACGAAGGCCAGCTGATCAGCGATTGACGACGAGCGCGTTGCAACGCGCAGTGACGACCTTGCAGTCCTTCGCATGCGCGGAGCACTCCGCCATCGCTTCCGCCTGCGCCGCGCTTTGCAGCTTGTTGGCCTTCATCGACAGCACGTTGCGGCCCATCACGACCACGCCGCAGCCTTCCTGCCAGGTCAGCGTCATGCTTCGGCAGCCGGTGGCGGTGCCGCCGTTGCCCACGCACTGAGCGATGGCGTTGTTTTCGGCATCGGCCTGGGTCGCCCGGTTGTCGACCCCACCGAAGGCGCCCTTCGACTTGTCGATGACGTACGCGCCCCACTTGTACGAGAAGGTGGGGTCGGGCGGCGGCGGCGCCAGGTACTCGTCGGGGTCGCTGTAGCGGCCCGTGCCGCCGGGCATCACAGGCACGGTGTCCCGGGGTGGCGGCCGGCTGTTGTGGGGCCAGCCTGGCGCGTTCGGTGGCGGGCATCCCGGCTGGCCCGGTCCGCTGCAAGCGAACGCCTGGCCGGACAGCACGCAGGCCGCGCCCAGCAGGAAAAGATGTCGCAAGGAGATGCTCATCGCAGCGAATGTAGCCGTCGCCCGGGGCCGCGCAGGAGTGCCCTAAGTCACGCCCTGCGCCCTGCAAAACTCACAGCAGTTTGGCCTGCTTCGCCTGCTCCGTCAGCTCCGCCCGGAAGTCCGGATGCGCAATCGCGATCAGCTCCTGCGCGCGCTGTTTGGCCGACTTGCCGCGCAGCTGCGCCACGCCGTACTCGGTGACGACGTAGTTGATGTCGTTCTTGCTCGTGCTCACATGCGTGCCGGGCGACAGCGAGGGCACGATGCGCGAGATGGTGTCGTCCTTGGCCGTCGAAGGCAGCACGATGAAGGCCTTGCCGCCGCGCGAGCGGTTGGCCGCGCGCACGAAGTCCGACTGCCCGCCCGTGCCCGAATACGGCGCGTGGCCCAGGCTCTCGGAGCCGCACTGGCCCAGCAGGTCGATCTGCATGGTGGCGTTGATGGCGATGAGGTTGTCGTTCAGCCCCGCCAGCGCCGGGTCGTTGGTGAAGTTCACCGGGTGCATCTCCAGCCCCGGGTTGCGGTCCATGAAGCGGTACAGCTTGCTGGAGCCCAGCGCGAAGGTCGCGACCGACTTGCCCGGCAGGTAGTTCTTGCGGCGGTTGGTGACCGCGCCGCTTTCCACCAGCGTGAGGATGCCGTCGCCGATCATCTCCGTGTGGATGCCCAGGTCGCGCTTGCCCGTGAGCTGCATCACCACCGCATCGGGAATGCCGCCGTAGCCGATCTGCAAGGTGGCGCCGTCGTCGATCAGGTCGGCCACGTGCTTGCCGATGGCTTCCTGCACCGGGCCGATCTTCGGCAGGCCGACTTCCATCACCGGTTCGCTGCTCTCGACGAGCGCCGCCACCTGCGAGATGTGCACGTGGCAGTTGCCGTGCGCATAAGGCACGTTGGGGTTCACCTCGAGCACGACCGCGCGGGCCTTCGCCACGGCGGCCATCGTGTAGTCGGGGCCCAGGCTCAGCGCGAAGTAGCCGTGCGCGTCCATCGGCGAAGCCATGCTGAACACCACGTCGGCCGCGATCTGCCCGCGCTCGATCTGCGCCGGGATCTCGGAGAAGTAGTTGGGAATGAAATCGATCCAGCCCGCCTGCCCGCCGGCGCGCGTGGCACCGCCGAAGAACAGCGCGACGTGGCGCACGTGCTCGACCGTCTCGGGGTCGATGTAGGCGTACTTGCGCATCGCCAGGATCTGCGCCACCTTCACGTCGCGGAAATCGCGGCGCTGCTCCGACAAGGCCGTGAGCAGCGAGGGCGGCTCGCCGACGCCCGTGGGCACGATGATCATGTCGCCGTGGCGCACCTGGCGCACGGCATCGGCGGCGGAAACGCGCTTTTGCGCGTACAGGGTCTGGGCAGTCATGCCTGCCACTATGCCTTCTTTTCGCCGCCGCCGAACTCGCGGTGTACCCAGTCGCGCAGCACGTCCGTCGCGGGGCGGGTGGCGGCGCGCGGGCTGTAGACCAGGTCGTAGCGGTAGCTCTCCACCGACAACTCGAAGGGCTGCACCAGCAGGCCCGACGCCAGCTCGTCGGCCACCAGCGCCAGGCTCAGCAGGCCGACGCCCTGCCCCGCGACCGTGGCCTGCACCGCGTGGATCTCTTCGGTGAACGACAGGCCGGCCTGCGCATCGATGTCGGTGCGGCCCGCGCGCGCGAGCCAGGTGCGCCACACGGGCGCCAGCGTTTCGTCGCGCCCCGCCCGCCCCCATTCGAAATGGATCAGCGAGACGGCCTTCAGGTCCTGCCGCGCCGCGACCGCCAGCGCGGGGCTGCAGACCGGCGCGTAGTGATCCTGGAACAGCGGCTCCACGACCAGGTCGGCGTAGCGGCCGTTGCCGTAGCGAATCGCCGCATCGGCCTCGGTGTCGAGGTCGACGACCTGGTTGGTGGCGTCCAGCCGCAGCGTCCATTCGGGGTGCAGGTCGCGGAAGGTGCCCGCGCGCGGCGCCAGCCGCCGGGCCATGAACCCGACCGTGGACGACAACGTGGCGATGCGCGTGCCCTTCAGCCGGCGCACGCCGTCGACCGCGCGCTCGAAGCTGTCGAAGCCGTCGCGCAGCGCGGGAAACAGCTGGTGCCCGGCGGCCGTCAGGTGCACCTGCCGCGTGCCGCGTTCGAACAGGCGCACCTCGAGCGTTTCCTCGAGCTGCTTGATCTGGTGGCTGACGGCGGTGGGCGTGACGTGCAGTTCGTCGGCGGCGGCCTTGAAGCTCAGCCGGCGGGCCGCGGCCTCGAACACGCGCAATGCGCCCAGGGGAGGAAGTCTTCGCATGCGTACAGATTAGCTCAACTCATCTATCGGCTGAAAAATCAGCCTTTGTCGGGCGCCCTCTTCATCTCTAAATTTCAGGGGTCGCGGGAAGAAACCACTTCCACGGCTGATCTGAAATTCACCATAGAAGACACCTGTCATGCAACTCCAACCCAAGCAGATCCACACCCAACCCGACCCCTACGCCCCCTTCCTGCTGTCGCAGGCCATCCAGCTCGGCAACCTCGTCTTCGTGTCCGGCCAGGCCGCGATCGGCGACGACGGCGAGATCGTCGGCAAGGGCGACTTCGATCGCCAGGCCGAGCAGGCCTTCAAGAACCTCGACCGCGTGCTGCGGGCCGCCGGCACGGGCCTGGGCAGCGTGGTCAAGGTGACGATCTTCCTGACCTCCATGGCGAACTTCCCGAAGATCGTCGAACTGCGCCGCCAGTGGTTCTCGGCGCCCTACCCGGCCGACACCATCGTCGAGGTCTCGGGCCTGTACTCGCCCGACGCGATGATCGAGATCGAGGCCATCGCCGTCGCGCCCGGAGACGCCCGATGAGCACGCCGCTGCTCGCGCCGGCGACGCTGCACGGCCTGCAGCTGCCCAACCGGCTCGCCGTGGCGCCGATGACGCGCGTCAGCGCCTCGCCCGAGGGCCACGCCAACGGCACCATGGCCCGCTACTACGAGCGCTTTGCGCGCGGCGGCTTCGGGCTCGTCATCACCGAAGGCATCTACACCGACACGGCGTACGCGCAAGGCTATGCCCGCCAGCCCGGCCTGAGCGACGGCGAACAGGCCCGCGCGTGGCGCCCGGTGGTGAAGGCGATCCAGGACGCGGGCGGGCGCGCCATCGCGCAGCTCATGCATGCGGGTGCGCTGTCGCAGTTCAACCGCTTTCGCGACCACACGGCGGGGCCGTCGGCCGTTCGCCCGCTCGACACGCAGATGACGGCCTACCGCGGCGAAGGCGAGTACCCGGTGCCCCGCGCGATGACCGATGCCGACATCGCCGAAGCGATTCGCGGCTTCGCCCGGGCCGCGCTGCTGGCGATGGAAGTGGCGGGCTTCGACGGCGTGGAGATCCACGGCGCGAACGGCTACCTGCTCGACCAGTTCCTGAGCGGCCACACCAACACGCGCACCGACCGCTGGGGCGGCGCCCTCGCGCAACGCGTGCAGCTGACGGTCGAGGTGGCGCGCGCCGTGCGGCAGATGCTGGGCGCCTCGGCGCCGGTCGGCGTACGCATCTCGCAAGGCAAGGTCAACGACTTCGGCCACAAGTGGCCGGAAGCCGAGGCCGGCGCGGCGACGGTGTTCGGGGCCCTGGCGCACAGCGGCATCGACTACCTGCACGTCACCGAGTTCGAAGCCTGGCGACCCGCCTTCGGCGATGGGGGACCGAGCCTGCTGCAGCTCGCGCGCCGCCACGCACCCGGCCTCGCAATCGTCGCCAACGGCGGCCTGCACGACCCGGGGCGCGCCGAGGCGGCGCTCGCGGACGGCGCCGATTTCGTGGCACTGGGACGCGGCGCGCTGTCGAACCCCGACTGGCCGAAGCGGTTGAAGGAAGGCCGCGCGCTCGCCGCTTTCGACCCGGCGCTGCTGTCGCCCGTGGGGGACATCAAGCCGGCGGAGCAGCAACCCTAGATGATGTTCTTCTCGCGCAGCGGCCGGTTCTCCAGGATGCGCGCGAACGACAGCGGCGACAGGTCGAGACTGCGGTAGCCGCCGAAGCGGATCAGCTCTGCAATGCCCCGCCCTGCAGCAGGGCACTGCTGCAGTCCATGGCCCGAGAAGCCGTTCGCGAAGTAGAGGTTGTCGCAGTCCGGGTGCAGGCCGAGGATCGCGTTGTGGTCGAACACATTCATCTCGTAGTAGCCGGCCCAGGCGCCGGTCATGCGGACGGCCTCGAAGGCCGGGATGCGTTCGGCCAGCGCCGGCCAGATGAAGTTTTCGAAGGCCTCGTGGTCGACTTCGAGCGGCGCGTCGTCGGGGTCCCGGTCTTCGGGCGGCGCAAAGCCGCAGATGAACTGGCGACCTTCGGGCCGCAGCCAGATGCCCGAGGTGTCGATGACCAGCGGGCAACCGGGCAAGGTGCTCGGGCATGAAAAGCTGAACACGCTGCGGCGTCGCCCGTGCACCGGCAGCGCGATGCCGGCCCACTGCGCGACCGGCGCCGCCCATGCGCCCGCCGCGTTGACGACGATGTCCGCATGCAGCGTGTCGCCGCCGTCGAGCCGCACGCCGGTGACGCGGCGCCCCTCGCGCTGCAGGCCCGTCGCCTGCGCCTGCACATAGCGCACGCCTTGCGACACCGCCTTCTTGCGAAAGGCCTGCAGCAGGCTGTAGCCGTCGTACCAGCCCTCGCCCGAGAGGCCGAGCGATGCGAGCACGATGCCCTCGGTCGAGAGCCACGGGAAGCGCGCCTTCAGCTCCTCGGGCGTCAACAGCGCCACATCCACCGCATGCGCCTTCTGCGTCGCGTGGTTTTCGCGCAGCACCTCGACACCCGCCGGCGAGGCCAGGTACAGGTAGCCGGGCTCGACCAGGCCGATATCGGGCACGTCGTCATCGCCCACACGCAGCGTTTCGCCCAGCGCGCGAAAAAACTCGATGCCGTAGAGCGACATCTCGATGTTGATGGCGGTGGAAAACTGCTGCCGGATCGAGCTGGCCGACAGCGCCGACGAGGCCTGTCGGTACGAGAAGTCGCGCTCCACCACCGTGATGTCGAAGGCCTCGCCCGTCGGGTCGGCGCCCAGGAAGTACGCGATGGCCGAGCCGATGGCCCCGCCGCCGATGATCGCCACACGCCGCATGAGATGCCTTTCCGTGTCTTCGATGTGCTGGCCCTGGCCGTTGCCCGGGCTACGCATGCTGCCGCCAGAATAGCGCGATGAGAAAAGACATTCCCAACCTCGGCGCGCTGCAGGCCTTCGAAGCCTCGGCGCGCCTGGGGAGCTTCACCCGCGCGGCGACCGAGCTGGCGCTCACGCAAAGCGCGGTCGGACGCCAGGTGGCGATGCTGGAACAGCGCCTGGGCGTACCGCTGTTCTCGCGCGTGCGCAAGCGGCTCACGCTCACCGACGTGGGCCGCGAGTACGCCGCGCGCATCCGCCGCCACCTCGACCAGATCCGCCGCGACACGCTGGAGATCAGCGCCGGCCACGAGATGGGCTTCGTGCTCGAACTGGCCGTGGTGCCGACCTTCGCCACGCAATGGCTCATTCCGCGGTTGCCCGACTTCAGCCGGCTGCACCCGAACATCACGGTGAACCTGTCGGCGCGCTCGCAGCCCTTCTCGTTCCAGGAAAACGCCTACGACGCGGCCATCTACTTCGGCGACCAGTTCTGGCCGAACACGCGCGGCGGGCTGATCTTTTCCGAAGGCGAGATGGTGCCCATCTGCAGCCCTGCGTTCCGCGATGCGCAGGCCCGGTGGGACGAGGCCGGCTTCGAGCGCTGCCGCCACGTGCACCTGAGCACGCGCGCCCATGCCTGGCGTGACTGGTACGCGCAGCAAGAGTGGGAGTACACGGTGCACGCCTCGCGCGGGCCGCGCTACGAGCTGTTCACCATGGTGGTGGCCGCCGCGGCGGCGGGCATGGGCGTGGGGCTGGCGCCGCGCATCCTGGTCGAGCAGGAACTGCGCACCGGCGAGCTCGTGATCCCGGTGGACCGGCACCTGGACGTGCACCAGGGCTACTACTTCGCGTACCCCGAAGGCCGGCCGGCCTCCGGGGCGCTGGAGCACTTCAAACAGTGGGTGCTGGGGCTGACACCCGACTGAACCCGGTCAGACGGGGTTCGGGTTGCGTTCCTTGAAGCCCTGCTGGTGCCAGTACGGGTAGGTGCGCGTGGTCGCGCTGGCCGCATCGAGCTCGGCCACCTGCGCGGGCGTGAGGTTCCAGCCCACCGCGCCGAGGTTCTGGCGCAGCTGCGCCTCGTCGCGCGCGCCGACCACCACGCTGGACACCGTCGGGCGTTGCAGCAGCCAGTTGAGCGCGACCTGCGGCACCGTCTTGCCGACTTCGGCGCCAACTTTTTCGAGTGCCTCGACCACGCGGTACAGCAGCTCGTCGGGCACGGGCGGGCCCATGTCCGCCGTCACGTGCAGGCGGCTGTTGGCCGGCAGCGGCTGGCCGCGGCGGATCTTGCCCGTGAGCCGGCCCCAGCCCAGCGGGCTCCAGACCACCGCGCCCACGCCCTGGTCTTGCGCCAGCGGCATCAGCTCCCACTCGTACTCGCGCCCGACCAGCGAGTAGTAGGCCTGGTGCGCCACATAGCGCGCATAACCGCGCTGCTCGGACACCGCCAGCGACTTCATGAGGTGCCAGCCCGAGAAGTTCGACGCGCCCACATAGCGCAGCTTGCCCGCGCGCACGAGGTCGTCGAGCGTGGACAGCGTTTCTTCGACCGGCGTGCTGGCGTCGAAGCCGTGCAGCTGGAGCAGGTCGATGTAGTCGGTGCCCAGCCGTTTCAGCGACGCATCGACCGCCTGCACGAGGTGATGGCGCGACGAGCCCACGTCGTTCGGCCCCTCGCCGCTGCGGAAGGTGGCCTTGGTCGAGATCAGCAGCCGGTCACGCGGCCGGCCCTTGATCGCCTCGCCCAGCACCGATTCGGCGGCGCCGCCCGAGTAGATGTCGGCGCTGTCGAACATGTTCACGCCGGCGTCCATGCAGATGTCGATCAGCGTGCGCGCCTCGGCCACGTCGGTGCTGCCCCACGCGCTGAAAAACTCGCCCTTGCCGCCGAAGGTGCCGGTGCCGAAGCTCAACACGGGGACCTTGAGGCCTGATTTGCCCAGATGACGGTATTCCAAAGTTCTACTCCTTCAATCAACGAACTGACGAACAAGATGAATGACGCGGCCATTGTTGGCCGCCGCGCAGAACCCCGTCGCGCGTCGGGCTTTGCAGCGCGTCGGCTCGCTACGATCGAACGATGCAGATCTCGATCGAAAACCCGAACCAGCCCGACGTCGTCCAGCTCATCGACGACCTCGACGCGTACCAGAAGCCGCTGTACCCGCCCGAGAGCCACTACGGCATCGACCTTGCCGCGCTGTCGGCGGCCCATGTGCTGTTCGCCGTCGCGCGCGACGCGGCCGGCACGGCCATCGGGTGCGGCGCCGTCGTCATGAACCCCGGCTACGGCGAACTCAAGCGCATGTACGTGCGCCCGCAGAACCGCGGGCAAGGCGTCGCGGCGAAGGTGCTGGGCTTTCTCGAAGCCGAAGCGGCGGCGCGCGGATGCGCGATGTTCCGGCTGGAGACGGGCGTGAGCCAGCCCGAGGCGCTGGCCTTCTATGCGCGTGCGGGGTATGCGCGGCGCGAGCGCTTCGGGGACTATCCGGACGATCCGTTGAGCGTGTTCATGCAGAAGACGGCCGCGACAGTCGCACCCCATCGCCCCTAAGATCGCCCCGGCTTCCGCCACCACGGTCATCACAACAAGGAACGTCACATGCAGACAAGAGGGATTCTTCGCCGGCTCATGTTCACAGCGGGCTGCGCCCTGCTGCTGGGGTTGTCAGGTTGCGGCGGCGGAGGGGGTGGTGGAGGCGGCGGGGGCGGTGTGGCGATGCTGCCGCTGCCACCGGCCGGCGGCACGCCGACACCACCGCCCGCGGACACCGGGCGCGGCCGGGTGGTCAGCAGCTCGATGAAGTCGACCGCCACGGACGCGACCTACCCGATCCAGGTCTACCTGCCGGCCGGCTACGACGGCGCCACCGCGAGCTACCCCACGGTCTACATCACCGACGGCGACGCGGTCTACAACCAGAGCGTGACGCGCTTCCAGAATTTCACCGACACCCTCGAGAAGGCCGGCAAGAAAGCCATCGTGGTCGGCATCGGCGGCACCTCGCGCCGCAACACCGACTACCTGATGCCGGGCGCCAAGGCGTACCACGAGTTCCTCACCGGCCAGTTGGTGCCGCATGTCGAATCGAACTACCGGGCCAACCCGGCCAGGCGCATGCTCTCGGGCCTGTCGAACGGCGGCGTCTTCACGCTCATCGCCTTCTTCACCGAAGGCGCGGCGGGCACGTTCACCTTCCAGCATTTCTTCGCGTCGGATCCGCCCGCCGCCGGCGCGCGCGGCCAGCTCGATCCGCTCGAAAGCCAGATGTACGCCAACAGCAGCACGCGCGACATTCCCGTGACCCTGCTGCTGGGCTATGCCATCGGCAACGTCGGCGGTCCGGAGATCACCGCGCTGCGCGACCAGATCGCCGCGCGCAACTACAAGGGTCTGCAGCTGAGCCTGAAGGGCTACGAAGGCGGCCACACGCCGATGGACTTGCCGTCGTTCCAGGACATCGTGGCGCGGTTCATCGATTGAGGCGCGGGGTGTGGGCTCAGGGTTTTTCCTGATCCTGCACCTGTCGAATCGCAGCGGGCTCATCCGACGTCATCACAGAGGGTCGTCCTCTGTACTTCACCAGGAGAAAGCAACCATGGCCACCAACACCGTCCGCCTGCACCGCGTGCTGCGCACCACCCCCGACAAGCTCTACCGCGCCTTCGTGGAGCCCGGCGCCTTCGAGCGCTGGCTGCCGCCCTTCGGCTTCACCGGCAAGGTCCACACCATGGAGCCAGTGGTGGGCGGCGCGTGGCGCATGTCCTTCACCAACTTCGGCACCGGCCACGGCCATTCGTTCGGCGGCAAGTACCTGGAACTCGTGCCCGGTCAGCGCATTGCCTACGACGCGAGCTTCGACGACGCCAACCTGCCGGGCACGATGAAGACCACCGTGACATTGACGGCGGTGTCGTGCGGCACGGAGATGTCCGTTGTGCAGGAAGGCATCCCCGAGGTGATTCCTGTCGAGATGTGCTACCTGGGCTGGCAGGAATCGCTGGTCGCGCTGGCGCAGCTGGTCGAGCCGAACATTCCGGGCTGAGGATCGGCTTCAGGCACGCCGCGCTTCGCAGCCGGCGAAGCCCTTGAGCCCCGCCAGTTCATCGAGGATCGGACACTCCGGGCGCTCGTCGCCTTCGCAGCAGTGGGCCAGGCGCTCCAGCAGGCGCTTCATGTGCGCGAGCTCTTCGATCCGCTGGGCCAGGTCGTCGGCGCGTTCGAGCGCAACGCGCTTCACGTCGAAGCTTGCACGACGACCGTCTTGCCACAGCGCGTGCAGCTCGACGACTTCCGGTGTGTCGAAACCCAGCGTGTGCGCGCGCCGCACGAAGCGCAGTGTCGACACCGCGCGTTCGTCGTAGCGGCCGGCGTGCGCCGTGTCGTCGAGCAGCCCGAGCGATTCACAGTCACTCAGCAACTGCGCGGACGCACCAGAGCGCGCAACGACCTCGGCAAGGGACAAGCGCGCCGCAGCAGCCGGCGCCGTGGGATGTTCCATGGGGTTCTCCTTCGAGCCAAAGCGCGAAGCCTCAACCTTCACACCATGAGAGAGTCAAGCGCAGACGGCGCATGACCTTGGCACGCCAGGGGTCAGGCGTTCGCCGCGCTTGACCTTCACACGATGCCAAGCTTGACACTGCGAGTCACTCTTTTGAAAGGACTCACCCCATGCAAGCGTTTGAAATCCAGTCGATGACCTGCGGCAGTTGCGCCGGCCGCATCACCCGCGCCATCAAGGACCTGGACCCGCAGGCCAGGCTCGAAGTGGACGTGAAGCAAAGAACGGTGCGCATCGACACCACCGAAGACCGCCCCACGCTGGTGGCGGCGTTGACGGAAGCCGGCTACCCGCCGAGCCCTTCCGTCAACTGAGCATGTGGCGCGAACCGGGTTCCCCGGTTCGCCGCAAAGCCTTACTTGAAGATCCGCATGATCGCGTCGTCGAACGCGAGCACGTCCGTCCCGACGTGCGTGGAGTTGAACTCCGTGTCGATGAGCTGCAGTCCGACGTAGCCCCGTTCGGACATCCGCTTGTACATCGCCTTCACCGGCACTTCGTTGCAGCCGCTGGCGCAGTGCGCCAGGATCAGCGTGACGGGCAGCGGCCGGCCTGCGAGTGCGTCGAACATCTTCTTTTCGAGCGCGTTGTTCTCGGCCTCCTGCTGCCAGAAGGCCGCCTCGATGGAAATGAAGTACGAGAACACGAGGTTGTCCGGCGCCTCCAGGAACAGCGCCGTGGCCGCGAGGTTGCCGCTGGTCGACAGGCCCGTGAGCATGCGTTTCTTCGGGTCCGCGCGGTACTTCGATTCGATGAACGGCACCAGGTCCTTCGTGAGGAAGGTGTGGTACGCGTTGGCGCCCGGAAAGTTGTAGTCCTCCTGCCGGCGCGCGGTGTTCCCGATGCCCACGAGGATGGCCTTGGTGCCGCGCTTGAGCAGCACGTTCTTGAGGGTCGTGAAGCGCGTGTCGGGCAGGCCGTTGGTCGCGTCGCCGTCGAAGGCGTAGATGATCGGCACGGCATCGCTGCTGCTGTCGTAGGCCGCCGGAATGAACACCTCGATCGGGTAGCGCACGCCATTGACGCTCGACGTCACGGTGTCCGACACCACCCGGCCATTGGCCGAAGGCGCCGGCTGCACCGGCGCCGTGCCCGTCGGCGGCAGGATCAGCGGCACACCGCCCCCGCCACCTCCTCCGCCCCCGCCGCAGGCGGCCAGGGCCGCAACCAGCACAAAGCCGCCCATCACCGCGCACGCGCGGCGAAGCCATTCCTGTCTCATTTTTTGGTTCCTCGTTCCCCGGTGCCAATCGCACCGCTCGGGATACTCGGGGTTGGGCACGAGGGCGTCAACGCCGTGATGCGCGTTCAGCCTCGGCGATTAATTCCTTTGTCTACGTGGCCGACAAATTAAAAAACTCAGAGGCGCATCCCGAGCCAGATGACGGACTCGGTCGACAGCGCGACCACGGGACTCAGGACCCGCGTCCAGAGGTGATTGGCCTGCACGTGCGATGCGGACTGGTCGTGGTGCAGCTGTTCTTCTTCCACGATCTGCGAGATGGTGCGCACGGCCGCCTCGTCCTTCCCCGCGAGTTCGCGCAACTGGGCCTTCAGATGCCCAAGCACTACGCGCTCGACAGCGACGGTGGTGGCCGAAATCGCATGACGACCGAGCAACCCGGTGATCAGGCCGAGCACCCAGCCACCCATGCCGCACAACCAGTAGCTGCGGCAGCGACGAACGCCCCGGCGCTTCAGTTCGGCCGCGAACAACGCCCGGTGCCCTTCTTCGTGGGACTTGAACTCCCGCAGTTCAGGCACCAGCGAAGGCGCGGTCCATCGCGCCATGAAGATTTGCGCCCTGTAGATGTTCACCGCTCCCTGCTCTCCGGCGTGGTCGACCTTCAGGATTCGCCCGCCCAGCGCAGAACCTTGGTCACTCGCTTCCTCTGTCTTCATTGCATGGCTCCCTTTTCTGTCCGCATTTTGACGAACAGCGCGAGCGCGCTCTTTGGGACGCCCCGTGACGAAGGACATTCAACTGTCCGTCAGTTCGCAGCAGCGACAGTCAACGCGCCACGCATCGCATGAACCGTCTTGTCGACGGCCTCGATGCGGCGGCTCAACTCGTCATTGACCAGGCGCAGCAACGCGCTGAGTTCACTGCGAGTCGGGTTGAGCTGCTCCGTGTCGCTCACTTCAAGCGGCACGATGAGTTTTTCGAGACACGCGTAGGCACAGAGCACTTCGCGCAGGCTGTCGGTGTCGTCGCACGCCTGAAGAGCGAAAGCTTCGGCAACGCCGAAGTCAGGGGATGCGGGAGATGGCGTGAGTGAGCAGGCAGAACCAGCCATGAATGGCCTCCGTTGAAAACGCAGAGGTGATTCGGGACGCCAATCCCGTGCACGCCTTTTTTGACGTGCGGCCGGGAGTGTATCGCCTGGGGAAACGCCGAACCTGCGCCCACCCGACCCCGACCGATTCGACTCGGGGTAAACCCTCAAAACACCCTCTCTTCTGGCCCAGTATTTGCATTCACGCTCGGAAATGACAGAAAATTTTCATAACTGACATATATTTGTAAACCGATTTACATCACTCGCACCCTTCCCGGTGCATCGCCCGCCCCATGAGCACCAACGTCGACACCCCAGGCACCACCGTGGCCCAGCGCATTGCGCAGGCGCTGCCGCGGCTGACGCGTTCGCACCGGCAGGTGGCCGACTTCGTGCTCGGGCATCCGCTGCAGGTCGCGACGCTGCCTATCGACGAGCTCGCCGCCGCGGCCGGCGTGTCGGTGGCCACGGCCAACCGTTTTGCGCGCGCGCTGGACTTCGACGGCTACGCCGCCTTTCGCGCCGAGCTCGTGCGCGGCTTCGAGCCGCTGGTGGCGCCGGTCGAGCGGCTGCGCGGCAACCTGGAGCACCCGACCACGGTGGCCGAGGTGTTCGCCACGGCGCTCGACGAGAGCCGCCGCAACATCGAAGCCACGCGCCAGTCGCTGGACTACGCCGCCTGCGAGGCCGCGGTGCAGCGCATCCTGAAGGCCCGCTCGATCTACATCGGCGGCTTCGGCGCCAGCGCCTGGCTCGCGGGCCTGCTGCAGCACGGGCTCGATGGTTCCTGCAGCGACGTGCGCATGCTCTCCAGCGTGAGCGGCGTGACGCACTCGGCGCGCACGCTGATGCACGCGGGGCCGCAGGACCTGTTCATCGGCCTGACCTTTCCGCGCTACCTCACCGACACGGTGGCGCTGGCGCAGATCGCGCGCGGCCAGGGCTGCGCGGTGCTCGCGCTGACCGACCGGCCCAGCTCGCCCATCGCGCCGCTGGCCGACGTGGTGCTGTACGGCCAGACCGAAACCAGCTACCGCCCCAACTGCGAGACCAGCGTGCTCGCGCTGATCGAGGCGCTGACCAGCGCGGTCGCCCTGCGCGCGCCCGGCGCGGCGCAGTCGGCCGGCCGCATCCTGCAGGCGGTGCGTCCGTGGCTGCACGGCGGACTGGGCCAGGGCCATGCGCGCGGCGAAGTCTCCATGCCCTCCCTCCCCGCCGCCGTCGCTTCCGACGCCGGCAAGAAAAAGAAGAAAGCTTCCCGATGAAGAACGTCACGCCCGTCATCGCCATCCACGGCGGCGCCGGCACCATCAGCGCCTCGACGACCAACCCCGAGCAGGCGCAGGCCTACCACGACGCGTTGCAGATCATCGTGCGCGCCGCGCAGGCCGCGCTGCTCAAAGGCATGTCCGCGCTCGACGCCACCTGCCTGGCGGTCGAGATGCTCGAAGACTGCCCGCTCTTCAACGCCGGCTACGGCGCGGTGTTCACGCACGAGGAAACGCACGAGCTCGACGCCGCCGTGATGGACGGCGCCACGCTCGCGGCCGGCGCCATTGCCGGCGTGAGCCACGTGCGCCGCCCGGTGCGCGCCGCGCGCGCCGTGCTCGAGGACGGCGCCCACGTGCTGCTGGCCGGCGCGGGCGCCGAGGCCTTCGCGCGCGACCGCGGCCTGGAGATGGTCGAGCCCTTCTTCTTCTCGACCGACGCACGCCGCCAGCAGCTGTACCGCGTGCGCGACACGGGCCGCGTGGTCACCGACCACGAAGGCGCCGCCATGACCAAGCCGCCGCTGGACGAAGACAAGAAGTTCGGCACCGTCGGAGCCGTGGCGCTCGACATGCACGGCCACCTGGCCGCCGCCACCTCGACCGGCGGCATGACCAACAAGCGCGTGGGCCGCGTCGGCGACACGCCGCTCATCGGCTCCGGCACCTACGCCGACAACCGCACCGCTGCCATCTCGTGCACCGGCAGCGGCGAGATGTTCATCCGCGTCGCAGCCGCCTACGACATCTGCGCGCGCATGGCCTACGGCGGCGCCACGCTCGAAGCGGCCACGCATGCCGTGGTGCACCAGTCGCTGCCCGCCATCGGCGGCACCGGCGGCCTGATCGCCGTCGACCGCCACGGCAACCTGAGCCTGGCCTTCAACACCGAAGGCATGTACCGCGGCCACGCGCGCGGCGATGAAGCCCCGGTCACCGCCATCTTCGCCTGACGCCCTGCCCCTTTTTCCCTCGCATCCGCCATGTCCTCCCCTGCCCTGAACCTGCCCGACGGCCGCGTCCTCGCCGTCGACGACCTCACCGTGCGCTTCTCGACCTCCGAGCGCACGGTCGATGCCGTCAAGAAGCTGTCCTTCCACGTCGACCACGGCGAAACGCTCGCGGTGGTGGGTGAATCGGGGTCGGGCAAGTCGGTCACCTCGCTCGCGCTGATGCGGCTGGTGGAACACGGCGGCGGCCGCATCCTCGGCGGCAGCATGGCCTTCCGCCGACGCAACGGCGAAGTGCTCGACCTGGCACAGGCGCGCGACAGCACGATGCGCGGCATCCGCGGTGCGGACATCGCGATGATCTTCCAGGAGCCGATGACCTCGCTGAACCCGGTGTTCACCGCCGGCGACCAGATCGCCGAGGCCATCCGCATCCACCAGGGCAAGAGCAATGCGGCGGCGCGCGCCGAAGCGCTGCGCATGCTCGAACTCGTGCGCATTCCCGAAGCGCGCAACGTGCTCGACCGCTTTCCGCACCAGCTCTCGGGCGGCATGCGCCAGCGCGTGATGATCGCGATGGCGTTGTCGTGCAAGCCGCAGCTGCTGATTGCCGACGAGCCCACCACCGCGCTCGACGTGACGATCCAGGCGCAGATCCTCCAGCTCATCCGCGAGCTGCAGAAAGAGATGCGCATGGGCGTGCTCTTCATCACGCACGACATGGGCGTGGTGGCCGAAATCGCCGATCGCGTGCTCGTGATGTACCGCGGCGACAAGGTGGAAGCCGGCAGCTCCGACACCGTGTTCGCCTCGCCGCAGCACCCCTACACCCGGGCGCTGCTGTCGGCCGTGCCCAAGCTCGGAGCGATGCAGGGCACCGACCTGCCGGCCAAGTTCGAACTGCTGCGCACCGAAGACAGCACCGAGACCGTGCCCTGCAACGACACCACGCCGCAGACCACCGTGCGCGAAGACGCCGGCCCGATCCTGCGCGTGCGCGACCTGGTGACGCGCTTCGACGTGCGCAGCGGCATCTTTGGCCGCGTGAAGCGCCGCGTGCATGCGGTCGAGAAGATCAGCTTCGACCTGTACCCCGGCGAGACGCTGGCGCTGGTGGGCGAATCGGGCTGCGGCAAGTCGACCACCGGCCGCTCGCTGCTGCGCTTGGTCGAGAGCCAGAGCGGCGCGATCGAGTTCGGCGGCAAGAACATCCGCGAGCTGCCCACGCGCGAGCTGCAGGCGCTACGCCGCAACATCCAGTTCATCTTCCAGGACCCGTTCGCTTCGCTCGATCCGCGCGTGACGGTGGGCTTCTCGATCATGGAGCCGCTGCTCATCCACGGCATCGCCAAGGGTGCCGAGGCGCAGCAGCGCGTCGACTGGCTGCTGCAGAAGGTCGGCCTGCCGCCCGAGGTGGCACAGCGCTATCCGCACGAGTTCTCGGGCGGGCAGCGCCAGCGCATCGCGATCGCGCGTGCGCTCGCGCTGAACCCGAAGGTGGTGGTGGCCGACGAATCGGTGTCGGCGCTCGACGTGTCCATTCAGGCGCAGATCGTCAACCTCATGCTCGACCTGCAGCGCGAGCTGGGCGTGGCGTTCCTGTTCATCTCGCACGACATGGCCGTGGTCGAACGCATCAGCCACCGCGTGGCCGTGATGTACCTGGGCCAGATCGTCGAGATCGGCCCGCGCCGCGCCGTGTTCGAGGCGCCGCAGCACCCTTACACCCGCAAGCTGATGGCGGCAGTGCCGGTGGCCGACCCGTCGCGCCGACACAAGCCGCGCGCGCTGCTCGAAGGCGAGATTCCCAGCCCGATCCGCGCCGTGGGCGACGAGCCCGATGTGCCGCCGCTGGTGCAGGTTGCGCCCGGCCACTTCGTCGCACGGCATGCCATCGGCGGCGCCTTCTGAGTCCGAACCGTTTTTTTCACCCGCAGGCCACCTGCATTTTTTCCACGAACCGACTGGAGTTCTTCCATGAAGCAATCTTCTTCCTCCCTGCGCTGGGCATCCGCATTGCTGGGCCTGGCCGCGCTCGCCGCCTCGGGCTCGGCACTGGCTGCCAAAGACGTGGTGCTGGCCATCGGCTACCAGCCGGAAACGCTGGACCCGTACAACACCAACACGACCATCACCACGGCCGTGACCAAGACCTTCTATGAAGGCCTGTTCCAGTTCGACAAGGACCTGAAGGTGCAGAACGTGCTCGCCGAGAGCTACGACGTGTCCAAGGACGGTCTGGTCTACACCATCAAGCTGCGCAGCGGCGTCAAGTTCCACGACGGCACCGACTTCAACGCCGAAGCCGTGAAGGTCACGCTCGACCGCGTGCTGAACCAGGACAACAAGCTGCTGCGCTACAACCAGTTCAACCGCGTGGGCAAGGTCGAGGCCGTGAACCCGACCACCGTGCGCATCACGCTGAAGGAGCCCTTCGGCCCCTTCATCAACTCGCTGGCCCACGCCTCGGCCGCCATGATCTCGCCCACCGCGCTGAAGAAGTGGGGCAACAAGGACATCGCCTTCCACCCCGTGGGCACGGGCCCCTTCGAGTTCGTGGAATGGAAGCAGACCGACGCCGTCAAGGCCAAGAAGTTCGACGGCTACTGGAAGAAGGGCTACCCGAAGGTCGACAACCTGCAATGGAAGCCGGTGCTCGAGAACAACACGCGCGCCGCGATGCTGCAGACCGGCGAAGCCGACTTTGCCTTCCCCATTCCCTACGAGCAGGCCGAGCTGCTGAAGAAGAGCGACAAGCTCGAAGTGGTGGCCTCGCCCTCGATCATCACGCGCTTCCTGGCCTTCAACATGCTGCAAAAGCCGTATGACAACCCGAAGGTGCGCGAAGCCATCGGCTACGCCATCAACAAGGAAGCGCTGTCGAAGGTCGCCTTCGGCGGCTACGCCTTCCCTGCACAAGGCGTGATGCCCCAGGGCGTGAAGTTCGCCGAGAAGATGGCGCCCATTCCCTACGACGTGAAGAAGGCCAAGCAGCTGCTGACTGAGGCCGGCTACCCCAACGGCTTCGAGTCGGTGCTGTGGAGCGCCTACAACAACACGACCAGCCAGAAGACGATCCAGTTCGTGCAGCAGCAGCTCGCACAGGTGGGGATCAAGCTGCAGGTGCAGGCACTCGAAGTGGGCCAGCGCACCGAGCAGGTCGATGCCTGGCCCGATCCGAAGACGGCCAAGGTCCGCATGTACTACACGGGCTGGTCGTCGTCGACCGGTGAAGCCGACTGGGGCCTGCGTCCGCTGTTCGCTTCCGAGTCGTGGGCGCCCAAGCTCAACAACATGTCGTTCTACAAGAGCGACGTGGTCGACGCCGCGATCGCCAAGGCGCTCGTGACGGTGGACGACAAGGAAAAGGCCGCGCTGTACAAGACCGCACAGGACGAGATCCGCAAGGACCTGCCGCGCGTGCCGCTGGTCACCGAGCAGAACCTGTCGGCGCACGCCAAGCGCCTGTCGGGTGTGTTCGTGATGCCCGACGCGAACATCAACATCGATGCCATGTCGGTGTCGAACTGATCGCAGCTCCTTCGTTTCTTGACTGACTGTCCGGCGGGCGCTGGCACCGTGCCATCGCCCGTTCGCGACAACCGTATCCCATGCTGAATTACTTCCTCAAACGACTGTTGGGCCTGATCCCCACGCTGCTCATCGTGGCAGTGCTGGTGTTCCTGTTCGTCCACATGCTCCCCGGCGACCCGGCGCGCCTTGCCGCCGGCCAGGATGCCGACGAGCAGACCGTGGCCATGGTGCGCGCGGAGCTCGGGCTGGACAAGCCACTGCCGCAGCAGTTCGTGAGCTTCTTCACCCACATGGTGCAAGGCGACTTCGGTACCTCGATCCGCACGCGGCGGCCGGTGTCGACGGAGATTGCCGAGCGCTTCTTCCCGACGGTGATGCTGACCATCACCAGCATGGTGTGGGCGGTGATCTTCGGCATGGGGATCGGCATCGTGTCGGCGGTGTACCGCAACAAGTGGCCCGACCGCATCGGCATGACGCTGGCGGTGTCGGGCATCTCATTCCCCGCATTTGCATTGGGCATGCTGCTCATGCAGATCTTCTCGGTGCAGCTCGGCTGGCTGCCCACGGTGGGCGCCGCGACCTGGCAGCACTACATCCTGCCCTCGATCACGCTGGGCGCGGCGGTGGCCGCCGTGATGGCCCGCTTCACGCGCGCTTCCTTCGTCGAAGTGATCCAGGAAGACTTCGTGCGCACCGCGCGCGCCAAGGGCGTGCACGAAACCAGCGTGGTGTTCAAGCACACGCTGCGCAACGCGCTGATTCCGGTGGTCACGATGATGGGCCTGCAGTTCGGCTTCCTGCTGGGCGGCTCCATCCTTGTGGAGGCGGTGTTCAACTGGCCCGGCCTGGGCCGTCTGCTGGTCGATGCCGTGCAGATGCGCGACTACCCCGTCATCCAGACGCTGGTGCTGCTGTTCTCGCTCGAATTCATCCTGATCAACCTCGTGGTCGATGTGCTGTACGGCTACATCAACCCGACCATCCGCTATAAGTGAGCACGCAGCCATGACGCAAGCTACCGGCGTGTCTGCCGAATCCATCGTTCCCCTGTCCCCCGTTGCCGTTGCGCTGACCGCCGGCAAGGTCCGCACGCCCTGGGGCGAATGCTGGCGCCGTTTCAAGAAGCAGCCCGTGGGCATCGTGGCGGCCATCTTCGTGCTGCTGCTGGTGGTGATCGCGGTGTTCGCACCGTGGATCGTGCCCTTCGATCCCGAGAACTTCTTCGACTACGACATGCTGAACAGCGGGCCCTCGGCCACGCACTGGTTCGGCGTCGATCCGCTGGGCCGCGACATCTTCAGCCGCATCCTGGCGGGCACGCGCATCTCGCTGGCGGCCGGCTTCCTGTCGGTGCTGGTGGGCGGCATCATCGGCACGGCCTTCGGCCTGCTGGCCGGCTACTACGAAGGCTGGTGGGACCGCATCGTGATGCGCATCTCGGACGTGCTGTTCGCCTTCCCCGGCATCCTGCTGGCGCTGGGCGTGGTCGCCATCCTGGGCAGCAGCATGACCAACGTGGTGGTGGCGGTGTCGGTGTTCAGCGTGCCGGCCTTTGCGCGCCTGGTGCGCGGCAACACGCTGGTGCTCAAGCAGCAGACCTACATCGAGGCCGAGCGCAGCATCGGCGCGTCCGACTGGACCATCATCGTGCGGCACATCCTGCCGGGCACGATCTCGTCGATCGTCGTGTACTTCTCGATGCGCGTGGGCACCTCGATCATCACGGCAGCCAGCCTCTCGTTCCTGGGCATGGGCGCGCAGCCGCCGACGCCCGAGTGGGGCGCGATGCTCAACGAAGCCCGCGCCGACATGGTGACTTCGCCGCACGTGGCGCTGTTCCCCAGCCTGGCCATCTTCTTCACCGTGCTGGCCTTCAACCTGCTGGGCGATGCGCTGCGCGACGCGCTCGATCCGAAGATCGACCGCCAGTAAGTTCTTCTTTTTCTCTTCATGGCCTCGACGACTTCCCTGCCCTTCATCGGCACGCTGCCTGCGGGCCCGCGCGACGCCATCACCGACGTCGCGGGCGTCACGGTCGGCCACCGCACGCTGGCCGACGGCCCGGTGCAGACCGGCGTGACCGTGATCCGCCCGCACGCCGGCGACCCGTTCCGCGACAAGGTGCCGGCCGCGGCCGTGGTGCTCAACGGCTTCGGCAAGAGCGTGGGGCTGGTGCAGCTGGCCGAGCTCGGCGTGCTGGAAACGCCGATCGCGCTGACCAACACCTTCTCGGTCGGCACCGTGGCCACGGCGCAGATCCGCCACTGCGCGGCGGCCAACCCCGAGACCGGCCGCGCGCTGCCCACGGTGAACCCGCTGGTCTTCGAGTGCAACGACGGCTTTCTCAACGACATCCAGCGGCTGGCCGTGACCGAGGCCGATTACCTGCAGGCGCTCGATGCCGCCGGGACCGATTTCGAACAGGGCTCGGTCGGCGCAGGACGCGGCATGTCGAGCTTCCAGCTCAAGGGCGGCATCGGCAGCGCGTCGCGCCGCGTGGCAGTGGCCGACGGCACGACCCACACGGTGGGCACGCTGGTGCTGGCGAACTACGGGCGCCAGCCGCAGCTGGTGCTGGCCGGGCACGCGGTGGGCGAACGGCTCGCGGCGCTGCAGGCAGCGAAGGAAGCGGCGGAGCCCGAGAAGGGCTCGATCATCATCGTCGTCGCCACCGATGCGCCGCTCGACGCGCGCCAGCTGCGCCGCCTGGCGCTGCGCGCGGGCGCGGGGCTGGCCCGCACCGGCTCGGTCTACGGCCACGGCAGCGGCGATCTCGTGCTGGCCTTCTCGACCGCCTACACGATCCCCGATCGCGCGGACCGGCCCATGCCGGCCGTGGCGATGCTGCACGACACACGGCTCGACGGGCTGTTCCAGGCCGCGGCCGACAGCACCGAGCAGGCCATACTTCATGCGCTGTGGCGCGCCACGCCGGTCACGGGCCGCGACGGCAACCACCGCGCGGCGCTCGGCGAACTGCTGCCGGCGTCTTCCCTTTCACCTCTCGCCTGAAACACACGTCCATGAAAGTCCTGATCTCCACCGACATCGAAGGCGTTGCAGGCGTCTACCACCACGAGCAGGCGCGCCAGGGCAACCCCGAGTACGAACGCGCCCGCGTGCTGATGGCGCAGGAGGCCAACGCCGCGATTGCCGGCGCCTTCGACGCCGGCGCCACCGAGGTGCTGGTGAACGACTCGCACGGCGGCTTTCGCAACATGCCGCCCGACGTGCTCGATGCACGCGCCCGCGTGGTGCAGGGCAAGCCGCGCTACCTGAGCATGGTGGCGGGCGTGGAGGAAGACGGCGTGCAAGCGGTCTGCATGGTCGGCTACCACTCGCGTGCCCAAGGGCGCGGCATCCTGGCGCACACGATCAACGGCTTTGCCTTCGCGGGCATCCGGCTGGGCGACCAGGAACTCGGCGAGGCCGGGATCTACGGCGCACTGGCCGGCGAATACGGCGTGCCGGTCGTGATGGCCAGCGGCGACGACGTGTTCATCTCCGAGAACCAGGCACTCTTTCCGCATGCGAGCTTCGTGCAGACCAAGAAGGCGACCGGCTTCAACAGCGGCGTGTCGCTGTCGCCGGAGCAATCGCGCCAGGCGATCCGCGCCGGCGTGATCGAAGGGCTGGCCGCGCGTGCCCACGCACGTCCGCTGGTCTTCCAGGGCCCGCAGGTGGTCACGCTGCGCACCCAGTCGCCGATGATGGCCGACCTGTTCTGCCAGTGGCCGAGCTTCGAGCGCGTCGACGGCGTCACGCTGCGCTTCAGCGCCGACTCGGTGGAGTCGGCCGTGCGCATGCTGAACTGCTGCTCGGCGATGTCGTCGATGCTGCGCTGAGGCCGCGCGCCTTCAAGGCACTTCAAGGCAGCGCGAGGCTGAAGCGCACCTGGCCGTCCTGCCCGGCGCTGTCGAGCCGGGCCTGGCCCCGGTGCAGCTCGGCGATTTGGTGCACGAGGTACAGGCCGAGGCCGGCGCCCGGTGAGCGCGCCGCCTGGCGGCCACGGAAATACTTCTCGAACAGCCGCGGCACCTCGTCGTGCGGAATCGCGTCGCCGGGGTTGCTCACGCGGATGTTCAGTCCACCGGCTTCTGCGGGCACCACGTCGAGCACGATGGCCCGGCCCGCCGGCGTGTGGCGGTCGGCGTTGGCCAGCAGGTTGCGCAGCGCCACGCGCAGCAGGCCGGGGTCGCACACCAGCTGCGGCGGCAGATGGCTGCCCTGCCACACGACACGGCCGTCGGGCCAGTCGGCCACCAGGTCCTCGAACAGCTCCAGCAGTTCATCGCGCTCGCAAGGGCGCGGCTGGAACGGCGTCTGGCCGGCTTCCATGCGATCGGAGGTCAGGTACTCGTCGACCAGCGCGGTCATGCGCTGCGCGGCGGCGCGCAGGTTGAGGCAGCGCGCCAGGGTCTTCTCGCGCGCGGCATCGAGGTTCTTCGCGATCTGCTGCGCGGTGGTATGGATGATCGCCAGCGGCGTGCGGAACTCGTGCGACACCATGGCGACGAAATCCACCTGCGACTGCTTGGCGCGGCGCTCGGTTTCCAGCGCGGCGCGCAGGTCGACCTCGAGGCGCTGGCGCTGCTCGATCTCGCCGCGCAGGTCGGCCGTGCGCTTGCGCACCTCGTCTTCCAGCCGGTCGTTCTGGCGGCCGACCACGTGCACCAGGCGCGCTTGCGCGGCTTCCTTCTCGCGGCGCAGCTGGTCGTAGCGGCGGTTCAACCGCATGCTCATGAGCAGCAGGTGCAGCAGCGTGCCCACGGCGGTCGCGTTGTCGGTCCAGGCGCCGGCCGGCAGCCAGCCCTGGTTGCGCAGGAAGCTCACCATCACGCCCACGTAGTAGATGCCGAAGATGACGAGAAAGGCCCGCGCCTGGCCCTGGTCGCGCGGCAGCAACCACAGCGCGGCGGCGATCAGGTAGACGATGCACAGCATCGCCGTCCCCTGCACCGCCTGCATGGCCAGGCCGTTGGCGCCGGCCAGCACCAGCGCCACCGCGGTGGCACTCACGAGGCCCACCACGCGCACCGCCACGCGAGTGAAGCGCGGCCACTGCACGTCGGTTCCCAGCTGCATGCCGGCGAAGCGGATGCCGATGGCCACGCCGGCGCAGATCGACAGGCTCAGCAGCAGGTCGGACAGCCGCGCGGGCATGGCCAGCAGCTGCTGCGGCAGCCCGGCCGTCAGGAACTCGACCAGCAGCGCGTTCGCCACGTAGACCAGGTACCACGCGCTCAGCCGCTCGCGCGTCATCTGCCAGAACAGCGTGTGAAAGGCGAGCAGCATCAGGCCGAATCCGAAGCCCAGGCCGTAGAAGAGGTACTCGCGCCGCGCGGTGCCCGCGTAGACCTCGGGCGCGGCAAAGCCGATGGTGGTCGACATGGCGTTGCGCGACTGCAGGCGCAGCAGCAGCGGCGTGGGTTCGGTGCTCTCCAGCGTGAGCGGCAACTGCACGTTGCGCGCGTCGACGGGCCAGTGCTCGCGGCCGATGTCTTCGCCCGAGTGCACGGCCAGCTGCCAGCGGCCGGTGTCGTCCTGGCGGTACAGCCGCACATCGTCGAGCAGCGCATTCCTGAACTGCGCCAGCCAGCGCTGCTGCGACGCGTCAGCCGGGCGCTGCACCTCGAGCTTGATCCACACGGCGTCGCGCGTGAAGCCTGCGTTCACGGCGCCGGGCAAGGCCTTCCAACCCGGCGCGACGGCGGCTTCGTCGGCGCTGAGGCGGCCTTCGGGGTCGCGCAGCATCGACAACTGGCCGTGGCTGTCGACGCTCGCCAACGGATTCAGCCGCAGCACGCCGGCGGCGGCCGCGGTGGAAAAGAGAAGGCCCAGCACGGCAAGACAACCGCACCGCCACAGGCACCGAGCAAGGCGTTTCATGGGCGCGGATTATCGAGGGCGCCCCTACAATCCGCGCGCCTTTCATCGTGCTTAGAAACGCTCAGATTCCCTCGGCCACCAGCCCCTACCCTGTTCCCATGCGTGATGTGATCCTGCTGGAAGATGAAGCCGTGCTGCGCGAAGAGTTGAGCGAGTTCCTGACCGGCAGCGGCTACCGGGTCGATGCCGAGGCGTCGCTCGAAGGCTTCCACCGCACCTACGACCCGGCCCGCCACGGCATCGCGCTGGTCGACCTCGGCCTGCCCGACGGCGACGGCCTGTCGCTGATCCGCGAGCTGCGCGAACGCGGCGAGCGCCTGGGCATCGTCGTGCTGACGGCACGCGGCGGCGCCCGCGACCGCGTGACCGGGCTGGACATCGGCGCCGACTATTACCTGTCGAAGACCACCGACCTCGATGAACTGGCGGCCACGCTGGCGGCGCTGTCGCGGCGTCTGGGCGATTCGCCCGCCGCGCTGCCGGCCGACGCCTGGGTTCTGGAGCTGGGCCCGCGCCGGCTGTCGCCGCCGGGCTTCGCGCCCATTGCGCTGTCGGAACAGGACCTCACGGTGCTGCACGAGCTGATGCGCAGCGCCGGCGAGATCGCCAGCCGCCAGCAGATCGTGCAGGCCCTGGGCGAGCACTACCTGAGCTACGACCAGCGCCGTCTCGACACCCAGATCCGCCGCCTGCGGCGCAAGGTCAGCGAGGCCACGGGCCTGGTGCTGCCGATCAACACGGCGCGCAACGCCGGCTACCGCTTCCACGCCAAGACGCTCATCCGGCGCTAGCCCGACGCTGTCCGGGCGCCGCTGTGGCGCTCAGAAACGCTCAGTTTCATTTCGATACCCGCCGCTAATCTGCGGCACAGGCAGCGACTTGAGGCACGGATGAAGGCATGAGCGATCTCGCCAGGACAACTTCTTATGTGGTCCCCTACGTGGTCCACGTCAAAGGCCAGAACTTCACTTTGAAGGATGTCATGGTGGCCGCGGACATCTACCGGCTGCGGATCGAGGAGCAGATCGGCGATCCGCTGCGGGTGGTGAAGTGCTTCCAGGCCTGGTCGAAGGAGCGTCACCACGGCATCGAGCACCTGAACCGGACCGAAGCCCGGCTGGCCCGGGAATGGCTCAACGCGCAGCACCAGGCCGACAAGGCCGCGCGGCAACTGCTGAGTTCGCCGCAGACCCTGGGCTTCGACTTCAAGCTGCGATAGGCGCCCTGCGCGGGTGCCCCCGGGTTCCTAGAATCCAGCGTCCGGCGACCCCGCGCCGGCCTTCGCGCCTTATCCGGAATAAGCAACCAACCGCCTCGCAACCCGCATGGATGCTGGTGAATAAGCTTATCCGCATAAGACGCGAACCAAAAAATAGTTTGTTTCCATAAGGCGGGCTTTCAGAATCCGGGGCTTCTTGCTGGGGCGCCCCCGTTGTACGTGCGGCACCGCACTTCTTCAAGACACACACGCACGATGTACCAATACACAGAATTCGACCGCCAGTTCGTTCACCAACGCGCTGCCCAGTTCCGAGACCAGCTCGAGCGCTGGCAAAAGGGCCGCCTGCACGAGGACGAGTTCCGCCCCCTGCGCCTGCAAAACGGCTGGTACGTGCAGCGCTACGCGCCGATGCTGCGCGTGGCCGTGCCGTACGGCGAGCTGTCGAGCAAGCAGCTGCGCGTGCTGGCCCGCATCGCCCGCGAGTACGACGAGCCCGAGGCCGAGGTCTACCGCAAGGCCATCGAGACCCAGGGCCTGCTCGGCAGCCACAAGCTGCCCACCCACTACGCCCACTTCACGACGCGCCAGAACGTCCAGTACAACTGGATTCCGCTGGCCAAGTCGGCCGACGTGATGGACCTGCTGGCTTCGGTCGACATGCACGGCATCCAGACCAGCGGCAACTGCATCCGCAACATCACGAGCGACGAGCGCGCCGGCATTGCCGTCGACGAGATCGCCGACCCGCGCCCGTTCGCGGAAATCATGCGCCAGTGGAGCACGCTGCACCCCGAGTTCGCCTTCCTGCCGCGCAAGTTCAAGATCGCCATCACCGGCGCCACCGAAGACCGCGCCGCCACCGGCTGGCACGACGTGGGCCTGCACGTGGTGAAGAACGAAGCGGGCGACATCGGCTTTCGCGTGCAGGTGGGCGGCGGCATGGGCCGCACGCCCATCATCGGCACCGTGCTGCGCGAGTTCCTGCCCTGGCAGCAGATCATGAATTACCTCGAAGCGGTGATCCGGGTCTACAACCGCTACGGCCGCCGCGACAACATCTACAAGGCGCGCATCAAGATCCTGGTGAAGGCCGAAGGCCAGCGCTACATCGACGACGTCGAGGCCGAGTACAAGCAGATCCTCGAGCACGACGGCGCACCGCACACCATCACGCAGGAAGAGTACGACCGCGTGGCCGCCTCCTTCGTGCCGCCGACGCTGGCCACCCGCGTGCTGCAAAGCGCCGAGAAGACCGACGCCGAACTGCGCGCCCACGCCGCCGACGACGTCATGTTCGCGCGCTGGCTGGCCCGCAACGTCGATGCCCACAAGAACCCCGCGCTGCGCGCCGTGACGCTGTCGTTCAAGCGCCTGAAGCAGGCGCCCGGCGATGCCTCGGGCGACCAGCTCGACACCATCGCCGAGCTGGCCGACCGCTTCTCGGCCGGCGAAGCCCGCGTGACGCACGACCAGAACGTGGTGCTGCCCTGGGTGCACGCCGAAGACCTGCACGCGCTGTGGCTCGCCGCCCGCGCCGCCGGTTTCGCCAGCGCCAACGTGCAGCTGCTGACCGACATGATCGCCTGCCCCGGCGGCGACTTCTGCGCGCTGGCCAACGCTCGCTCCATTCCCATCGCCGAAGCCATCACCGAGCGCTACCAGGACCTCGACGAGCTCGACGACCTGGGCGAGATCGACCTGCACATCAGCGGCTGCATCAACTCGTGCGGCCACCACCACAGCGGCCACATCGGCATCCTGGGCGTCGACAAGGACGGCAAGGAGTGGTACCAGGTCACCCTCGGCGGCTCCGACGGCTCCGCGCTCAGCGGCGCGCCGCAGGCCGGCAAGGTGGTCGGCCCCTCGTTCTCGGCGGCCGAAGTGCCGGGCGTGATCGAGGCCGTGCTCACCACGTACCGCGACACCCGCGCCAACGGCGAGACCTTCATCGACACCCTGCGCCGCGTGGGCCACGACCCGTTCAAGGCCGCAGCCAACGGTGCGCGATTCAAGGTGGAGGAAGCAGCATGAAAAAGACTCTGAACATCCTTTCGGCCGAAGAACACATCGACGACGGCGACCCGAAGGTCCTGCAACTGGCCAACGACGCCGACCCGCTCGCCATCGAGGTGTGCCTGGCCGACATCGAACGCATCGACCTGAACTTTCCGAAGTTCACCGACGGCCGCGCCTACAGCCAGGCCTTCCTGCTGCGCCGCCGCCTCGGCTTCACGGGCGACATCCGCGCCACGGGCGATGTGCTGATCGACCAGCTGGTGCAGATGGAACGCACCGGCTTCTCCAGCGCCGTGCTCAAGGAAGGCGTGGACGCCTCCGACGCACAGCGCCAGTTCGACCGCTTCGCCACGTTCTACCAGGGCGACGCCGTGAAGACCGCGCCGCACTTCGTGGCCGGCGCCTGAGCAGACAAGAGAGCCCCATGAGCATCGCCACCGACATCGACTTCGCACGCATCAACACCGAACTCGGCCGCAACGCCGAGGGCCTGGTGGACTGGGCCGTCGGCCTGGGCCAGCCCGCGATCATCACCACCAACTTCCGCCCCTTCGAGGCCGTGATCCTGCACATGGTCACGCGCGCCAAGCGGGACGTGCCGGTGGTCTGGATGGACAACGGCTACAACACCGAGGCCACCTACCGTTTTGCCGACGAGGTGACGAAGCTCCTGGGCCTGGACTTGCACATCTACCTGCCGCGCCGCTCGCGCGCGCACCGCGAAGCGGTCGAAGGCGCCACGCCGGCGCTGGACGATCCGCGCCACGCGGCCTTCACCGAAGAAGTGAAGCTGGAACCCTTTGCCCGCGCACTGCGCGAGACCGCGCCCAAGGTCTGGTTCACCGCGCTGCGGGCCACCGACACGGCCGTGCGCGCGCAGATGGACCCGGTCAGCGTGAACCCGGACGGCCTGATCAAGGTCGCGCCGCTGCTGCACTGGTCGTCCAAGGACCTGTACGAATACTGCGAAGCCAACGGCCTGCCCAACAACTTCGACTACGTGGACCCGACCAAGGGCGAGGACAACCGCGAATGCGGCTTGCACCTGTCGCACTGAACGATCGCTCTCCGCCTCCAGGACCCATCCGATGAACGCCCGTACCGAAGCCGACCTGCTGCAGCCGCCCATGCATTCACCCGCGAACCTGTCCAACACGCACCTCGACGCGCTGGAAGAAGAAACCATTTTCATCCTGCGCGAAGTGGCCGCCGCCTTCGAGCGCCCCACCCTGCTGTTCTCGGGCGGCAAGGACTCGCTGGTGCTGCTCAAGTGCGCTGAAAAAGCCTTCGGCGTCGGCCGCATTCCCTACCCGCTGCTGATGATCGATACCGGCCACAACTTCCCCGAAGTGACGGCCTACCGCGACCAGCGCGCGAAAGAACTGGGCGCCGAACTCATCGTGCGCAGCGTCGAAGACTCGATGAAGCGCGGCACCGTGCGCCTGGCGCACCCCGGCGAGTCGCGCAACGCGCACCAGTCGGTGACGCTGCTCGAAGCGATCGAAGAATTCCGCTTCGACGCGCTGATCGGCGGCGCCCGCCGCGACGAGGAAAAGGCCCGCGCCAAGGAGCGCATCTTTTCGCACCGCGACAGCTTCGGCCAGTGGCAGCCCAAGGACCAGCGCCCCGAGCTGTGGACACTGTTCAATACGCGCCTGGCTCCCGGCGAGCACTTCCGCGTGTTCCCGATCTCCAACTGGACCGAGCTCGACGTGTGGCAATACATCGAGCGCGAGAACGTCGGCCTGCCGTCGATCTACTACACGCACAAGCGTGAAGTGGTCGAGCGCCGCGGCCTGCTGGTGCCCGTGACCGAACTCACGCCGCCGCGCGACGGCGAGACCGTGCAGGTGCGCGACGTGCGCTTTCGCACCGTGGGCGACATCACGACCACCTGCCCGGTCGAGAGCCTGGCCGCGGGTGCGGGCGACGTGGTGCTGGAGACGCTGTCGGTCGACGTCAGCGAGCGCGGCGCCACGCGCATGGACGACATGACCTCCGAAGCTTCGATGGAAAAACGCAAGAAAGACGGTTACTTCTGATGAGCGCAACGATCGCAACCCCCGCCACGACCGACGTCCACGGCGACACCGGCACCGCCCTGCGCTTCATCACCTGCGGCTCGGTCGATGACGGCAAGAGCACGCTCATCGGCCGCCTGCTGGTCGACAGCAAGACCGTGCTGCAAGACCAGCTGGCCGGCGTGCAGCGCGGCGGCGAGACCGACCTGGCCCTGCTGACCGACGGCCTCTCGGCCGAGCGCGAGCAAGGCATCACGATCGACGTGGCCTACCGCTACTTCTCGACCGCCAAGCGCAAGTTCATCATCGGCGACGCGCCGGGCCACGAGCAGTACACGCGCAACATGGTCACGGCCGTCTCGGCGGCTGACGCGGCCGTGGTGCTGGTCGATGCCACCAAGCTGGCCTGGGCCGCCGAGGTCGAAGACGGCACCGTGGTCAAGCGCGAGCTGCTGCCGCAGACGCGCCGCCACACGCTGCTGGCTCACCTGCTGCGCGTGCAGTCGATCGTGTTCGCGGTCAACAAGCTCGACGCCATCGACGACGCCGCCCTCGCCTTCGAGCGCATCTCGACCGCGCTGAACGCCTTTGCCGAAGCGGCCGGCGTGAAGGTCGCAGCCATCGTGCCGATCTCGGCCCTCAAGGGCTGGAACGTGGCCACGCGCCATGCCGACTGGGTCGGCTACGAAGGCCCGAGCCTGCTCGAGCTGCTCGAAGACCTGCCCGTGACCGCGCAGGACGAAGCCGTGCCCTTCGCCTTCCCGGTGCAGTGGGTCGAGAAGTTCTCGGCCTCGGCCGACACCTCGCAAGGCCGCCGCGTGTTCTGGGGCCGCGTCGCCTCGGGCCATGTGGAGCCCGGCCAGCGCGTCACGGTGCTGCCCAGCAACCAGACCGCCACCGTGGCACAGGTGCTGAGCCACACGCGCCAGCCGAAGACCGTGCATGCGGGCCACAGCGCCGGCATCGTGCTCGACCGCGAACTCGACGTGTCGCGCGGCGACTGGCTACTGGCGCCCGAGGCCTTCGAGCCCGTGCGCGAGATCACCGCCACCGTGGCCTGGCTCGACGACGAGCCGCTGGTCGCGGGCCGCGTGTACTGGGCGCTGCAGGGCCACCGCTGGGTCAAGGCCAAGGTGGCGCGCATCGTCGATCGCGTGAACATCACCACCCTCGAATCCGAGCCGGCAACCCAGCTCGAGGCCAATTCCATCGGCGACGTGGTGCTCGCGTTGCAGCAGCCGCTGGCCGTCCTGCCCTTCGCCCAATCGCGTGCGCTGGGGTCGCTGGTGCTGGTCGATACGGCCTCCCATCGCACCTCCGCTGCCGTGCTCGTGCAGACGCCCGCCGCAAAGGCCTAAAATCTAGGGTTTTCCAGCCCCTTCTCCTGACGCTAAAAGACAAATGACCCACGTCGTCTCCGAAGCCTGCATCCGTTGCAAATACACCGACTGCGTGGACGTTTGCCCCGTCGACTGTTTCCGCGAAGGTCCCAACATGCTGGTGATCGACCCGGATGAATGCATCGACTGCGCCGTCTGCATCCCCGAATGCCCGGTCAATGCGATCTACGCCGAGGAAGACCTGCCGGCCGACCAGATCGCCTTCATCAAGCTGAACGCCGAGCTGGCCCTGGCCGACGGCTGGAAGAGCATCACCAAGCGCAAGCCCGCCCTGCCCGAAGCTGAAGAGTGGAAGGACAAGACGGGCAAGATCTCGGAGCTCGTGCGCTGAGCCAGGCGCCCGCACCGATCGAGACCGACGCGCTGATCATCGGCGCCGGTCCGGTCGGCCTGTTCCAGGCCTTCCAACTGGGCCTGCTCGAGATTTCCTGTCACATCGTCGATGCGCTGCCCGCCGCGGGCGGCCAGTGCGTGGCGTTGTACGGCCACAAGCCGATCTACGACATTCCCGGCACCCCGGTCACCAGCGGGCGCGATCTGGCGCAGTCGCTGCTGCAGCAGGTGGCGCCGTTCAAGCCGCAATTCCACTTCGGCGAGCAGGTTTCTACCCTGGCCCGCCAGGCCGACGACCGCCTGCTGCTGACCACCTCGGCCGGCACCGCCTTCCTCGCGAAGACGGTGTTCATCGCGGCCGGCGTCGGCGCCTTCGTGCCCAAGCGCATCGCCGTCGACGGGATCGCTCAGTTCGAAGGCTCGACGCTGTTCTATCACCCCGATTCGCTCGACCGCTTCGCCGGCCAGACGGTCGTGGTCAACGGCGGCGACGACATCGCCCTCGAAACGGCCATCGCCCTCACGGCCCTGGCCAGGCAGGTGACGCTGGTCCACCGCCGCGACGGCTTCCAGGCCGACGAAGCGAACGTGGCCGCCATGCGCGCCCTCGTGGCCGACGGCAAGCTGGCCTTCCGGGTCGGCCAGCCGAGCGCCTTCGACGGCCAACAGCTGCAGATCACCACGCCCGACGCCACCACGGTCGACCTGCCGCTCGACGCGCTGGTCGCCTGCCTGGGCATTTCGCCGCGCCTGGGCCCCATCGCCGACTGGGGCCTCGAGCTGGAACGCAAGCAGGTGCCGGTCGACACCGAGAAGTACGAAACCCGCGAGCCCGGCGTGTTCGCGGTGGGCGACATCAACACCTACCCGGGCAAGAAGAAGCTCATCGTCTGCGGCTTCCACGAGGCCACGCTGGCGGCCTGGGGCGCTGCCGCGCGGGTGTTCCCCGGCAAGGCGATCCCGCTGCAGTACACGACCACCAGCACGCGCCTGCACGAGCTGCTGGGCGTGACGGGCACTACCCCGCGCTGAGCAGTAACGGCCGGTAGGCCTCGATGAAGCTGCCCACGGCGGCGACGTAGCGGTCGATATCCTGCGCCGACAACGGCAGCGAGAGCACGATGAATCCACGCGGCGAGGTGTAGATCCCCTGGTCCAGCAGGTGGAAGAACAGCAGCTGCCGCAAGCGCCCGTCCACCGCCGCCAGGTCGGCCACGCGCCGCACCTCGCCCCGCAGGAAATGCGCATTCATGAGCGAACCCACGCCGGTGAACTGCATCGCGACACCCTCGCGTTCGCACAGCACGTTGAGCCGTGACCGCATCGCCTCGCCGCGCTCGGCCAGCGCACCCGCCGCCTCGGGCGTGAACAGCTGCGTGAGGCCCGCATAGCCGGCCGCCATCGTCATCACGTTGTTGTTGAAGGTGCCCGAGTGCGCGAGCGCCCCGGTGCGCGGGTCGAACTGCGCCATCACGTCAGAGCGCCCGCCGAAGGCGCCAAACGACATGCCGCCGCCGATGTACTTGCCCAGCGTCGTGAGGTCGGATCGAATGCCCAGCCCGTTCGCCAGCCCGTGCGGCCCGAGCCGCGAAGTCATCACCTCGTCGAAGATCAACAGAGCACCGACCCGCGTGGCCCCGTCGCGCAGCGCCTGCAGGAAATCGCGCCCGCCCGGAATGCAGCCGCTCGCGCCCTGCATCGGCTCGACCAGGATGGCAGCGATGTCCGCGCCGTGCGCATCGATCTGCGCGCGCGCCGTGTCCGCGTCGTTGTAGGGCAGCACGAGGAAATCGAAGGGCACGGTGGTCGGCGATGGCTGGTCGCCGAAGCCGAGCACGCCGCCGTGGTAACCGCCCGAGAACACGACGATCTTGCGCCGCCCCGTGAAGCGCAGCGCGGCCGTGAGCGCCATCAGGTTCGCCTCGGTGCCCGAGTTGGTGAAGCGCAGTTGCTCGACCTGCGGAAAGCGCTCGCAGATCGTCTGCGCGAGCCGACCTTCGAGCAGGTTGTGGCCCGTGAGGTTGATGCCGCCCTGCATCGCCTCGATGACCGCCTCGCGGATCTCCGGGGCCGAGTGACCGTAGACGCCGGCCGTGTACTCGGCGATGAAGTCGGTGTAGCGGTGGCCGTCCGCGTCCCAGAGCGACGCACCCTCGCCCCTGGCGATGGTGAGCGGGAACGGCGCGTAGAACAGCACCGAACGGCTGTTGGCGCCGGGCATGTAACGCGTCTGCGCCTCGAAGCGGCGCAGGCTTTCGGGGTTGCCGTCGGTGAAGCGTTGATGGGCCTGGGCCAGGGCCTGATCGATGGCGGTCGTCATGGGAAACATCCTTTGGGAATGGAACGTGCCGGGAGCGCCCGGCCCAGTTAATTGATCAATGCTCAATTAATAATATTTATACAATCAATTCACCCGCTGCACAATGGCCGCATCCATGAAGAAAAAAGCCCCCGAGCCTCGCCCCCGGACGGCCGGCCGCCCTGCCGGCGGTGCGGCGCTGTCGAAGCAGCGCATCGCCGAAGCCGCGCTAGCGCACATCGACGCCTTCGGCCTCGGCGCCTTCAGCATGCGAGAGATCGCGGCGCAGCTCGGCGTGTACCCGGCCACGGTGCACTGGCATGTCAGCACGCGCGAGGCCCTGCTCGCCGAAGTCGCCGCCACGGTCATGGCGCAGGTCACGCCGCCCAAGGGCACGCTCGCCTGGCAGGACTGGATCGCCGAGTTGTTCCACCGCTGCCGCGCCGCGGTGCGGCAGCACCCGAACGTGGCGCAGCTGCTCGGGGCGCAACTGGTGTCCAACGGCAGCCTGCCGACCGAACTCGTCGAAGGCGTGCTGGCGGCGCTGACCGAGGCCGGCTTCGACGGCGAGCCGCTGCGCGAGGCCTACAACTGCGTGATCGCCGCGATGCTGGGCTTTTTGACGATGGAGTTCTCGCCCCTGCCCGCCGACAACACGCAGGCCTGGGCCGAAGAGCTGCGCGAGCGCGTCCACACGATCCGCCCGCTCGACCATCCCGTGCTTTCGCGCCACCTGCCGCAGCTGGCCAACAAGGCCTTCATCCTGCGCTGGGACAACGGCACCACCGTGCCGCTCGACAGCAGTTTCGAGCGGCACATCCAGATCACGATCGACGGGTTGGAGGCTTTCGCGCGCAGGGTGGCTCAGGCCGGATCGAGCAGCTCGTAGAGCACCATCCGCGTCTGCCGCCCGCGCAGTTCCACCTGCTCCTCGATGCGCCGCGTGGCCAGGCGCCCGCCCAGGCCTTCGAAGGTCGCCTCGGACATCAGCGTGCGCGTGCTCAGCTGCTTGTTGGTGCCCTCGATGCGGCTGGCCGCGTTGATCACGTCGCCCAGCGCCGTGTACGACAGCCGGTCGCTCGAGCCGAGCACCCCGGCGATCACGACGCCGGTGTGCATGCCGATGCGCGTGCGAAAGGGCTGCAGGCCCTCGGCCTGCCAGCGGCGGTTGAGCTCGGTCATCTCGGCGTGCAGTTCGAGCGAGGCCGCGCAGGCGCGGTACTCCGCGTCGGGCAGGTCGGTGGGCGCGCCCCACAGCACCATGATGCCGTCGCCCATGAACTTGTCGATCACGCCGCCGTGACGCGCGAACACGCGGGTGGCGAGGTTGAAGTAGTCGGTCAGCTGCCGCATCAGCACGTCGGCCGGCATCGATTCCGCGATGGCCGTGAATCCTTCCACGTCGGTGAACATCGCGGTGATGCGACGCGGCGACCCGTTGGGTTCGAGGGCATGCCCTTCGGCGATGAGCTGGCGGATCACGTCCACCGGCACGAACTTGCGAAAGGCCTGCAGGCTGCGCGCGGATTCGTCCAGCGCCTGGTTCAGGTGCTGGATCTCGAGCACGCGGCTCGACTCGCGCGGCAGGTCGTCGAGCTCGAGCCGCCCGATGCGCCGCGCCGTGCGCGAGAGGCTTTCGATGGGCGCGGTCACCAGCTTCGACAGGCGCAGCGAAATGAAGAGCGCGATCGCCAGGAACGCCAGCACCAGCAGCAGCGACCACAGCACATTGCGATGCAGCGCGCCCAGCAGTGCCTCTTCGGGCTCCCAACTCACAAGATGCCAGTCGGTGGCCGGAATGCGCGAGGTCTGCACCTGGTAGTGGGTGCCCTCGTGCACGAGGGCAAAGGCCATGTCCTCGGTCCAGCCGCGGCTGCCGTTGGCCAGCATGTGGGTGTGCAGCGCACCGAGCACGCCCTCGTCCGGGTCTTCGAGCACGCGCACGGAATGCGGGTGGTCGCTGCGCGCGATCACGTGGTGGTCGGCACTCAACAGCGCGCTGTGGCCGTGGCCCGTGCCGCCGAACAGGCGCACGAGGTTGGAGAGATGCCCCAGCGACACGCTGGCGACCGCCACGATCCTCTGCGTGACGCCCTCCTCGTCATGCCGCCGGCTCGGCCGCGCGTGGCTCACGCCCAGTTCCTTCATCGAGGGCAGCACGAAGGGCGCGGTCCACACGGCGCGCTGCGCCTTCTCGGCCTGCGTGAACCAGTCCTGGTGCACCGGGTCGTCCTCGCTGCGAAAGGCTTCGATGCGCGTCGTCTCGTAGCGCCGCCGCGGGTCTTCGTCGCCGTCGCTGTCGGGCGGCGACTTGTACTCCCAGGTCTCGGTGCTGAAGTCTTTCTCGCGCAGCACCTGCCGCACCACCGACACGGGGTGGCGCATGGCCATCAAGAAATGGCCGTCGTCGCTGCCCACGCCGATGCTGTCGATTTCGGGTGTCTGTTCCAGCACGGCCCAGAGCAGCTCGGCGGTCTGCTCGCCGTCGTGGCCCGCCGGATGCAGGTCGGGCGTGTGGGCGATGGCGCGCACCAGGCCCTCGGTCTTGGCCAGGAAGGCGAGGATGTTGTCTTCAACCCGGTCATGGTTGACCTTGTGCGCCGACTCGCCCACTTTCGACACCAGCTTCTCCGCCCCCCAGTAGCCGAAGGCCACCAGCAGCAGCGACTGCAGCAGCGCGACCGCGCAGATGATGGTGCCGACGTCGACCCGGAAGCGCCGCAGCCGCGCGTGGGGTGCGGGCGATGAGGCCGGTGGTTCCGGGTGCTTGCGGTCGTCTGTCATGTGCGGGGAGCCTCCAGGGCATTCGAAGGCGCCCTCGTGGCGGAGATTCTCACCCGGCCCGTGGGCCCGCGGACCGGCGCATCACGGGTCGGCCGACATCTGGACGATGACCGGCCCGCTTGCCGCTACGCCACAGTCTTTGAGAAGTCAGGGGCCCGCTTCTCGGCGAACGCCGTGAAGGCTTCGCGTGCTTCGGGACTCTGGAGGCGCTCCACGAACTGCGCGCCTTCGAGGTCCATCTGGGCTGCAACGGCCGCGCCCTGCTTCATCAGGCCCTTCGTCAGCTTCAACGAGCCCGCGGCACGGCTGGCGAGCAGCTCGGCAACCTTCTGCGCCTCGCCGTGCAGGTCCGACACAGGAACGACCCGGTTCGCGATGCCCCAGGCCAAGGCCTGCGCAGCGGACACCGGCAGGCCCAGCGCAAACATCTCGTAGGCACGAACGTGGCCGATGCGGGCAGGCAGCAGCAGGCTCGACGCCGCTTCGGGAACCAGCGCCAGGTTGACGAACGGCGTGGACAGCAGCGCATCCTCAGCCAGCACGACGAAGTCGCAGTGCAACAGCAAGGTGGTCCCCACGCCGACTGCGCGTCCGTTGACCGCCGCAATCACCGGTCGCGTTGAACTCGCCAACGCACGCAGGAAGCGGGCGACATGGCGCTCTTCGTTGCCGGCCTTCCCGGCAGCCACGGCAGCAAATTCGCCCAGGTCGTTGCCCGAGGTGAACATGCCACCTTCGCCTCGCATCACGATGGCCCGGACGGACGGGTCGCTCTCGGCGCCTGCGATGGCATCGGCCAGACGGCCATACATCGCATTGGTCAGTGCGTTCATCTTCTCCGGCCTGGCCAGCGTGAGGGTCAGGACACCCTGGGTGGATTCGACGGTCACGTGTTCGGTCATAGGTTCTCCTGGTTGCCCTCTCGCACCGCGCGAGAGGGATGGCATTTAATTCGCATACGAAGTATATGCTTCGCGTGCGAAATAAATACGGATAAGATGTAACCTGCCGCGCCTTCGCCCAGGCCACAGGAATCCGATGAAAGCTCAAAAAAAATACAGGCTGGTGTTTCTTCTGAACGTCGCCCAGCGGGCGGTGCAGCGCTGGAAAGAAACCCGCGGCGACGCCCTGCCCGCGCTGTCGGCAGCCCAGGCCGGCACGATGTTTTTCCTGTCGACCAACGATGGCGCCCTGACGGGAGAAGTCGCGCAGGCACTGAACATCGGTGCACCGGCCATGTCCGGCCTTGCCGCCCGGCTCGAAAAGGCCGGCTACCTGACCCGCGCGCAAGACCCGAACGACGGGCGCGCATTCCGCCTGTACCAGACCGAGGAAGGACGGCTTGCCGGACAGCGTGCAAAGGCCGGGCTCGGCGCGTTGAACGCACGGCTGACCCAGGGTTTCAGCGACGAAGAGATGGCAATCGTCGGCCGGTGGCTCGAATCGGTGGTCGAGAATTTTTCCGCCGAGGGCGCGGGAAAGCACGAGGAATAGGCCCTCGGCCCCGGCACGCCATCGGTGCGGCGGGTGCAAGGCCCGCTGTGGCCGGATTCTTCCGTGCGCAGGAACTTTTCGGTGCGTCTGCGACACACGCGCCTAAAATGACATTTCGCTAGGGGTGCTGCACCGGTTTCGACCGGTGTGGCTGAGAAAGTCCCTTTGAACCTGACTGAGGTAATCCTCGCGCAGGGAAGCTGGTCCGGTGGCCTGTCGCGTTGTCTCGCGCGACGGCCGCGCCACTGGAGCCTCGCCCACCTGCCAAACCTTTTGCACTGGAGCAAAACGGATGGCACACGACCACGACAACGACAGTTCCGCTTCCGGCAACGAAGCGCTCACGCCCCTGCCTGCCTCCCGGCGCGTCTTCGGCTGGCACGACCACGCCTCGCTGTGGTTCAGCCTCGGCGTCGGGCTGCTGGTGATGCAGATCGGCGCCTACCTGGTGCCGGCCGTGGGCACGCGCGACGCGGCGCTGGCGATCGTGCTGGGTTCGCTGCTCGGCGCCGGGCTGCTGGCCTGGACCGCGCGGCTGGGCTGCGAAACCGGGCTGGCCAGCGCCGGCCTGATGCACGCCACCTACGGCAGCGCCTTCGCGCGGCTGCCGGTGCTGCTCAACATCGTGCAGCTGGTGGGCTGGACCACCTTCGAGCTCGTGATCATGCGCGAGGGCACGCAGGCCATCGGGCAGCAAGCCTTCGGCGCCGCGCTGGGCACGGCCTGGGGCGGCGTGCTGACGACGCTGCTGTGGGGTGCGGTGCTGCTGGCGCTGCTGGCCGGGTCGATGGTGAAGCTGGTGCGCCGCTTCGTGAGCCGCTTCGGCCTGCCGCTGGTGGTGCTGTCGCTGCTGTGGCTCAGCTGGCAGTTCGCCACGCAGCTTCACGCCAAGGGCCTGGACGCCTTCTGGGCCCGGCCGGGCAACGGCAGCATGGGCATGTTCAGCGCGCTCGACCTCGTGATTGCGATGCCGGTGTCGTGGCTGCCGCTGGTGGCCGACTACGCGCGCCACGGCAAGCGCAGTGCCGCCGGTGGTCTGGGCAGCGCGTTCAGCGGCACCTGGATCGGCTACGCGCTGGCCAACATCTGGTGCTACGCGCTGGGCGTGATGGTGGTGAGCGTGGCCGAGCCGGGCACCAGCCTCGTCATGGCGCTGCTGCTGGCGCAGGGCGGGCTGGTGGCGCTGGGGCTGATCCTCATCGACGAACTCGACAACGCCTATGGCGACGTGTACTCGGGCTCGGTGTCTACGCACAGCCTGCTGCCGCGCTGGAGCGTGAAGCGCTGGGGCCTGCTGCTGGCGGTGCTGTGCATCGGCCTCGCGCTGGTGCTGCCGATGCACACGCTCGAACCCTTCCTGCTGCTGCTGAGCTCGGTGTTCGTGCCGCTGTACGGCGTGATCCTCGGACGGCTGGGCAGCGGAAGTGCCGTGTCGGCGAACGGCACGCGCACCATCGACTGGGGCGCGGCGCTGATCTGGCTCGCGGGCATCGCGGCCTACCACGCGCTCGCCAAGTGGGCGCCGCAGTTCGGCTCGGCGCTGCCGACGCTGGCGGCGACTTTCGTTCTGGCGTGGCTCAGCCGGCCGACAGCGGCAAGCGGTGGGTCGGCACTGGCGCAAAGCCGTGGTTGAGCGGACCGTGGCCCGCGCCGACCAGCACATCCGCACCGGCGCTCATCGCGCCGAGGATGTACGCGCGTGCGCGCTCGACCGCCTCGGGCAGCGCCAAGCCCAATGCCAGGTGCGCGGCGATGGCCGACGAGAGCGTGCAGCCGGTGCCGTGCAGGTTGCGGCTGGCGATGCGTTGCGACGCGAGCCGCTTGCGCGCGCCGCTGCGCTCCAGCAGCACGTCGACCACCTCGTCGCCCGGCAGGTGGCCGCCCTTGAGCAGCACGGCCTTGGCACCGAGCGCGAGCAGTTCGTCGGCCGCGCCGTCGAGCGCGTCGATGCCGCCGATGGCATGGCCGACCAGCAAGGCGGCTTCGTCGAGGTTGGGCGTGACCACCACGGCGCGCGGGAACAGCTCGCGCACCAGCACCTGCACCGTCTCGGCCGCGATCAGGCGGTCGCCGCTGGTGGCGATCATCACGGGGTCGAGCACCACGTTCTTCAGCTGGTAGCGGTCGATGGCCCAGGCCACCACCTCGACCACCTCGGGCGCGTGCAGCATGCCGAGCTTGACGGCGTCGACGCCGATGTCTTCCACCACGGCCTGGATCTGCGCCTTCAGGAAGTCGGGCGGCACGCCATGGATGCCCGAGACGCCCACCGTGTTCTGCGCGGTGAGCGCGGTGATGGCTGTCATGCCGTAGCAGCCGAGCGCCGCGAAGGTCTTGAGGTCGGCCTGGATGCCGGCGCCGCCGCCGCTGTCGGAGCCGGCGATGGAGAGCACGCGTGCGTAGCGCTGGGTGGGGGCTTGGGTCATGTCGAAAATTATCGGCGAGCCGACGGAGGTGCCGCATGAGCGCACCACATCCCCTGCCTTTCGGCTCGGCGGCGATCCTCGGCGCGGGCCTGATGGGTCGCCTGATGGCAGTCACGCTCGCGCAAGCTGGCTGCAAGATTGACCTGTACGAGGCCGGCAGCCCCGAGGCCGAAGGCGCGGCCGCGCGCGTGGCTGCGGCCATGCTCGCGCCGCTGGCCGAATCGGCCGTGGCGCCGGTGTCGGTCGTGCGCATGGGCCAGCACGCGCTGTCGCGCTGGCCCGAGCTGCTGGCGCCGCTGGCGCAACCCGTGTTCTTCCAGCGCGAAGGCACGCTGGTGCTGTGGCACCGGCAGGACGCCGCCGAGGCCACGCGGCTCGCGGGCGTGCTGGCGCGCACGGGTGCGCAGGTGCCCGAGCTGGCGCCGATGCAGGCACTCGACACGCCCGCCGCCATCGCCGCGCTCGAGCCCTCGCTGGGCACGCGCTTCGCGCGCGGCCTGTACCTGCCGGGCGAAGGCCAGCTCGACAACCGCGCGCTGCTGGCGTCGCTGCGCGCCACGCTCGAAGCCGATGCGCGCGTGACGCTGCACTGGCAGTCGCCGCGCGCCCCCTCCGACTTTTCGCCCGGCACGGCGGGCCAGCCCGACTGGGTGATCGACTGCCGAGGCCTCGGCGCCAAGCCGCAATGGAACGCGCTGCGCGGCGTGCGCGGCGAGGTGATCCGCGTGCATGCGCCCGAGGTCACGCTGCAGCGCCCCACGCGCCTCGTGCATCCGCGCTACCCGCTGTACATCGCGCCCAAGCCAGATCACCTGTTCGTGATCGGCGCGACCGAGATCGAGTCGGACGACCTGTCGCCCGCCAGCGTGCGTTCCACGCTCGAGCTGCTGAGCGCGGCTTACGCGGTGCACAGCGGTTTTGCCGAAGCGCGCATCGTCGAGATCGCGACGCAGTGCCGGCCCACGCTGCCCGACAACCTTCCCGCCATTCGCCAGCCCCAGCCGCGCGTGCTGCAGATCAACGGCCTGTACCGCCACGGTTTCATGATCGCGCCCGCCCTGCTCGACGCGGCGATGGAACTGCTGGCGCAAGGCAGCTCCACGATCGCACGCGGCTTCGGCATGGACCTGCCCGACGCATGACGAGAACAACGACAAGCCCGATGAACATCCTGATCAACGACAAGCCCTGCACGCTGCCCGAGGGCGCGCTGCTCGCCGACGCGCTGGCCGTGCTGCAGGCGGTACCGCCTTTCGCGGTGGCGGTGAACCGCGAGTTCGTGCCGCGCTCGGCCTACGCCACGCACCCGCTGCACGCCGACGACCGCGTCGAGGTGATCCGCCCGGTGACCGGCGGCTGAACGAACGCACCAGAGACAAGACGATGGAGACGACAACCATGACCAATCCCGATCCCCTGGTCCTCTACGGCCAGACCTTCCACAGCCGCCTGCTGCTGGGCACCGCGCGCTACCCCTCGCCCGACGTGCTCGAGGCTGCTGTGCAGCGCGCCCAACCCGCGATGCTGACCGCCTCGCTGCGCCGCCAGACCGCCAGCCAGGGCTCCGGCAACAGCGACCTCGGCAACGGCTTCTGGGAGCTGCTGCGCAAGCTGGCCGTGCCGGTGCTGCCCAACACCGCCGGCTGCCACAGCGTGCAGGAAGTGATCGCCACCGCGCAGATGGCGCGCGAGCTGTTCGACACGCCGTGGATCAAGCTCGAGCTCATCGGCGACGACTACACGCTGCAGCCCGACACGCTGAACCTCGTCGATGCGGCGTCGCAGCTGATTCGCGACGGCTTCCACGTGCTGCCGTACTGCACCGAAGACCTGGTGCTGTGCCAGCGCCTCGTCGATGTCGGCTGCCAGGCCGTGATGCCCTGGGCCGCGCCCATCGGCACCGGGCGCGGGCCGGTCAACCCGTATGCGCTGCGCCTGCTGCGCGAGCGGCTGCAGGTGCCGATGCTGGTCGACGCGGGCCTCGGCCTGCCCTCGCATGCGTGCCAGGTGATGGAGTGGGGCTACGACGGCGTGCTGCTCAACACCGCCGTCGCGCTCGCACAGGAGCCGGTCGCCATGGCCGGCGCGTTCGCCGACGCGGTGCAGGCCGGCCGCGCCGCCTACCGCGCCGGTGCGATGGCCGCGCAGGACGCCGCACAGCCCAGCACGCCCGTGCTCGGCACGCCCTTCTGGCACCACGCACCATGAACCCCATCGACACCCCCAACGCCCGCGCCGTGGCGCAAGCCATCGTCGCGGCCCACGGCCTGCGCTTCGGCGCCGCCACGTCCGCGCCCGTGAGCGGCGCGCCGCGCTTTACCTCGGACGACGCCATCTACCGCGGCGCGAAGCAGGCCTGCACCGCACTCGGCTTCATCGAGATCGATGCCGAATGCCTCGCTCATGCGTGGCGTGCGCAGACCGAACGGCTCAGCCAGTTCGACGCCTCGGCATGGCCCGATGCGCCGGTCGACTTCGGCATGGGCCCGTTTCCGCCGACCGCGCGTGCCGACGCCTTTCCGCCCTGCCCCGAACGGCTCGGCCTCTACGCCGTGCTGCCCGATGCGGCATGGGTCGGCCGCATGGCGCGCGCCGGCGTGCCGACGGTGCAGCTGCGCTTCAAGTCGGACGACGCCGTTGCCATCGCGCGCGAAGTGCAGGCCGCCGTCGACGCGGTGCGCGGCACCGATGCGCTGCTGTTCATCAACGACCACTGGCAGGTCGCCATCGCGGCCGGCGCCTACGGCATCCACCTCGGACAGGAAGACCTCGACGCGCTGTCGCCCGATGAATTGCAGCAGTTGCGCGCCTCGGGCCTGCGGCTCGGTGTGAGCACCCATGGCTATGCCGAGATGGTGCGCGCCGACGCGGTGAGCCCGAGCTACATCGCGATGGGCGCCATCTATCCGACCACGCTCAAGAAGATGGCGACCGCGCCGCAGGGCGTGGCGCGGCTCGCGGCCTACGCGCGGCTGCTGCGCGGCTACCCGCAGGTGGGCATCGGCGGCGTCGATGCCGTGCGGTTGCCCGAGGTGCTCGCCACCGGCGTCGGCTCGGTCGCCGTGGTGCGCGCGCTGGTGGCCGCCGACGACCCCGAGGCCACGGCCGCGCAATGGATGACGGCAATGCTCGCCGCCCCGGTTTCCCCTGAACGCACAGAATGAACGCTCGACTTTTCTCGCACTCCCCGCTTTCGCGCGCGCTTGCCGCAGCCCTTCTCACTTTCGGTGCCTGCGGCGCGCATGCGCAATCGACATCGCAGGCACTGCCCGAAGTCACCGTGAACGACGGCGCCGCCGCGCCGCAGGCCGACATCAGCGGTTTCGGCGACGTGCCGCTGCGCGAGCTGCCGCTGTCGGCCACCGTGATCGACAGCCAGCAGCTGCGCAGCAGCGGCGCACGCCGCCTCGCTGACCTGACGCAGTTCGACGCCTCGGTCACCGACGCCTACAACTCCGCCGGCTATTGGGACTACCTCACGGTGCGCGGCTTCGTGCTCGACAACCGCTTCAACTACCGTCGCGAAGGCCTGCCGATCAGCGCCGAGACGGCGATCCCGCTGGACAACAAGGAGCGCATCGAGATCCTGCGCGGCACCAGCGGCATCCAGGCCGGCACCAGCGCGCCGGGCGGGCTCGTCAACTACGTGGTCAAGCGCCCGACCGAGCAGGACCTGCGCACCATCCGCCTCGAAACCACGAGCCGTGGCAGCGTGCTCAGCGCGCTCGACGTCGGCGGCCGCTTCGGCGAGAACCGCCAGTTCGGCTACCGGCTCAACGTGGCCGGCGAAAAGCTCAAACCGCTCACGCACAACCTCGACGGCAGCCGCCGCCTCTTCTCACTCGCGGCCGACTGGCGCATCACGCGCGACTCGGTGCTCGAGTTCGAGGTGGAGCAAAGCCACAAGCAGCAGCCGAGCCAGAACGGCTACAGCCTGCTGGGCAACACGCTGCCCCGGCCGGTCGATCCGCGCATCAACCTCAACAACCAGCCGTGGTCGCAGCCCTCGGTGTTCAAGGCGCTGACCGGCACGGTGCGCTTCAGCCAGGCACTGAATGCCGACTGGCGCTGGAGCGCGCAGATCGGCCAGCAGCGCCTGAAGACCGACGACCGGCTGGCCTACGCCTTCGGTTGCGGCGCCGAAGGCAACTACGACCGCTACTGCTCCGACGGCACCTTCGACGTGTACGACTTCCGCAGCGAGAACGAGCGCCGCACGCAGACCGCGGGCAGCCTCAACCTCAAGGGCAACGTGATGACGGGCAGCGTGCGCCACGAGCTGGGCTTCGGCCTGCTGCAAAGCCGCGTGCGCAACCGCTTCCAGGACCAGGCCTACAACTACGTCGGCACCGGCAACATCTGGGCCACCGCGATGACGCCGGCCGACCCGCGCCTGACCGACGCCAACACCAACCGCAACGAGCGCTCGACCGAGCTGTCGGTGCAGGACGCGATCCGCTGGAACGACCGCTTCACGACCTGGATCGGCGCGCGGCACACGCGGCTGTCGCGCGACAGCATCCGCACCGACGGCTCGCGCCCCACCGGCTACAGCGACAGCATCACCACGCCGTGGATCGCGGCCAGCTACACGATCCAGCCCGGGCTGCTCGCCTATGCGAGCTGGGGCAAGGGCGTCGAATCGCAGGTCGTGCCGAACAAGAGCTCGCAGTACGCGAACGCGGGCGAAGCGCTGCCCGCGCTGCAATCGCGCCAATGGGAGCTCGGCCTGAAGGGCGGCGACGCGGCGTTCAACTGGCAACTCGCGTGGTTCGACATCTCGCGCCCGATGACCAACCTCGACCTGTGCGGCGCGTCCTGCACGGTGCGCAACGACGGCCGCGCGGTGCATCGCGGCCTCGAGGCCGGCGCGCAATGGACCGGCGGCCCGTGGCGCCTGGGCGGCAGCCTCGCGCTCATCGACGCCAAGCGACGCGGCAGCACGACCGCGCCCGAACTCAACGGACAGGCGCCCACCAACGTGCCCAAGCAGGTGCTGCGCGCGCAGGCCGCGTACCGCTTCGCGTCGGTGCCGGGCCTCGAACTCGCGGGACAGCTATCGTACGAAGGCCGCCGCAACGTGCTGCCCGACGGCTCGATCCGGCTGCCGTCGTGGACGCGCCTGGATGCAGTGCTGCGCTACGACACCAAGCTGGCCGGCATGGCCACGAGCTGGACGCTGGCCGTCGACAACCTGTTCGATCGCCGCTACTGGAAGGAATCGCCCTACCAGTTCAGCCACGTCTACCTGTTCCCGGGCGCGCCGCGCACGCTGCGTCTGGGTGTGAGCATCGCGATGTGACGACATGAGTGGGGCGCTTCGTCTTCGTCATCGCGGCGTCGTTGCCACGAATTCGTTGCGCCGGCGCCGCGTTGTTTTGGAAGCCCCAAAAATCACGCTATAATCTAAGGCTTGTTCCTCGATAGCTCAGTTGGTAGAGCGCCGGACTGTTAATCCGTAGGTCCCTGGTTCGAGCCCAGGTCGAGGAGCCATCACAAAGCCGCAAGGCCTCTGGAAGGCCCGCTACTCACAAGGTAGCGGGCCTTTTCATTTGTGAGACGGCCGTCGAACGAAGACGTGCGCCAAGCGATGGAAAGAAATCGCCCCGCGCACTTCGATTGGCAAAAATTGAGGGTCGCCGTTCAGAACGGCGATTCCATTGAATATAATTGAAGGCTTGTTCCTCGATAGCTCAGTTGGTAGAGCGCCGGACTGTTAATCCGTAGGTCCCTGGTTCGAGCCCAGGTCGAGGAGCCACCATTTGCTGAAGGCCCGTTCCTCACAAGGTAACGGGCCTTTTCGCTTTCTGCGCCACACATCGGCCTTCCGCCGCGCGGCACGCGGGCCTGTCCGACACGGCCGCCCCGCCCTGCGTGCAAAACTCCCTCTTTGTTAATGACTTGTGCTGCCCTGCCCCGGGCAAACCCGTGCACGCGACGCGCCGCTCAGGCGTTGTTTGAGCTCAGTCATTCACAAATAACAACCATCAAGGGCATCACGATGAAACTCACAAGAATTCTTCTGGCCGCCGCCGTGGCCGCCGCCACCTTGCCCGCCGTGGCGCAGGTGTCGGTCAATATCAACGTGCCCGGCCTGATCCAGGTCGCGCCGCCCGCACCGCGCTACGAACCCGCGCCCCGGCCGCGCAGCGGCCAGGTCTGGGTGCCCGGCCATTGGCAGTGGAACGACCGCGCCTACGCATGGCGCCCCGGCTACTACGTGGCGGCCCGCCCCGACTACGCCTACGCCCCGGGCGGCTGGGTGCGCGCCGACGGCGGCTGGCGCTGGCGCGAAGGCGACTGGCGCCGCGCCGAGCGCCGTGAGGAACGCCGCGAAGACCGCCACCACCGTCGCCATGACCACGACCGCTACGACCATGACGACGATCACCGCGGCGGCGGCCACTGCCCGCCCGGCCAGGCGAAGAAGGGACGCTGCTGATAGCAGGAGCAGCTTGCGCGCCTGCTGACGCACAAGCCCTCAGTTCACCGTCACCCTGAATCGCACGCTGCCCGTGCCGCCGGGCGCGAGTTGCCCGGTGAACTTCCAATCCAATGGCCCCGTTCCGCCCGGCGCTTGCGTGGCCGCGCACGCCACGGCCGGCGCAGGCAATGCATTGGCCGGCGTGCGCTTCATGCATGCGGTCAGCGTCGCCGGGGTCGCGCCTTCCTGCGAGGCGACGAAGCTGGTGTAGACCGGCGTGACGTCGCTCACCGTCAGGCCGCTGATCGGCGTTGCGCCGTTGTTGGTGTAGGTGATGCGGTACTCGAGCGTCTCGCCCGACTTGGCTTCGTTGTTGAGCCCGAAGTCGCCGTTCTTCGTCAGGTTGCGCACTTCCTTCTTGAGCTCCAGCGCCGTGCTCGACACGGTCGTGGTGTCGAGCACGAGGTAGCTCGCGCTCAACGCGGGTGATGCGTTCGTGAACACGAAGCTCGCCTGCACCGAGCGCTTGTCGTTGTAGCCGGCGAGCGCGCTGGCCGGAATGAACTCCTGCACCACCACGCACAGGTTCTGCCCCGTCGTCACGGGCCGGGGCACCGCCGGCGGATAGAGCACCGCGGCGCCGGCCTGCAAGGCGCCGGTGCAGCCCGGGTCGTCGAAGATCTTGGCGCTCCAGCCTTCGATCGGCGGCGTGGCCACCGCGCCGGCCACGCCGAAGCTCACCGTCCCGCCGGTCTGCGCCACGAAGGTGTGTGCGTGGCTGACGCTGCTGCCGGGCGAGCCGGTGCGGGCGCTGTCGGCGCCGAAGCGGTTGAGGGCCACGTCGCCGAAGTTCAGCTCGCCGGCCCGGGCTTCGTTCCACGCAAAGGCGATGTGGTCCGGCGCCCCCGCGGCGGTGCGCGTGTAGGTGTAGGTCCGCCCGCCCACGGCCACGCCCGTGCCGGAAGGCAGCGGCGTGGCGCCGACCGACGCCCCCGTGGACAGATGGCCCGCCGGCGTCACCTCCTCGACGCACAGCGGATCGCCATCGGACGGCGACGACGGCTGCGACGGCACCTCCAGGCGGTAGTGGCCCGAGCCGTCGGTCACGGCCGTGGACCACACGCCCGCCGCACAGTTGGTGAGCCGCATCCGCACGCCCACGAGCCCGGCTTCGCCGCCGTTGGCCACGCCGTCGTTCGGCACGCCCGCGCCGCTGCCGTTGTCGTTGAAGACGCGGCCGGTGATGGCATGCGCATCGCTGTTGACGAAGGTGCATTCAAGGTCCGCTCCGGCCACCATCCACTCGGCAGGAATCTTCAGCACATTGCCGGCCAGCACCACCGGCGGCGCCGACGCGGCCGCTGCGGCCGGGCTCGAACCCGACACCCCGCGAATGGGCGACGGTGCGATGACGTCCTTCAGGTCGCGGCAGCTGGCGCTCACCGGGTTCACGGGCCAGCCGGCAGGCGACGTTTCGGTGATGGTGACCGGCACGCCCACCTTGCCGGTGATCGTCTGCGCACCGATACCCCGGCCCGGCGCGCTGACCGTGATGGTGTCGCGGGCCACGCTCAGGCCCGACAGCGCAAAGTCGAAGCGATGGGTGCCGGAACCGCTGATCACTTCCTTGACGATGCGAAGTTTCGGAGGCAAGAGGACCGCGACCGGCCCCGTCGAGTCATCGCAGAGCGCTTCGTTCGGCACGGTGGTGCAAAGCGGATCCCCACCACCGCTCAGGTTGATGGAGTTCGTACCACCCAGCGGCCCGACGGCCGTGGCGTCGACGTGTACAGGAATCTCGACAGAGAAGCCACCGGGCATGACACCCGCAGCCACACTGCAGCGGACGACCATGGAGCCGGCGGGGGAACAACCGCTCAGGACACCCGTGGTATTGATCGCGACCAGCACGGGCGGCCCAGCCAGTGTGATGCCCTTGGGCAAGACGTCTTCGAGCACGAGCGGCGCTGTGGTCGCTGCAAAATCCACAACGACGTCGACCACGTAGAGCTGCCCCGGCGCCCCGACAATCAATGGGTGGGGCCTCGAATACTTGAATCCCCGGATGCGCGGCCCAGCAACCGATGTGATTGTCGTGCTCGCGCATGGACCGACACCGTTGCACGCGGGGTCCCCGCCCCCCACGGCCGTTGCCGCGTTGATCACGCGCGGCCTCGCAGCCGGCAGAGGCGTCACCGGGATGACGAACGACGCGGACGTTGCCATGCCCGCAGGCACCGTGCACGTCACGACCTGCCCGGCCCTGCTGCACCCCGAAGGCAGCGTGCCGATCGTCAAGGAGACCGGGAAGGTGTCGGTGATGACAGTGTTCGCCGTCGTCATCCCGGCATTGGTGCTGCTCAGTTTCAGCGTGTAGCTGGCCGGCTCGGCAATGATGAACTGCGCCACATCAGCGATCTTTTCGAGTTTCAACGTCGCTTGAGACACCACGCGCGTGGGCGGCGTGCTCGCATCGCACGCCTCTGCTGGCGCCGTCGTACATGCGACATCCCCACCGCCGCTGAGATTCACCGTGTTCGTGCCGCCCGTTGCGCCCACGGCCGATGCGGCGACGTTCACAGGAATCCGTATTTCGAAGGTGCCGGGCGCGATGCCCGCCGCCACGCTGCAGTTGGTCGTGTTCGATCCCGAGGTCGGGCAACCACTCAGCACGCCGGTGGTCGTTCCCGCCACCAATGTCGGGGCCCCGCGCAGGGTGACGCCCGGCGGCAAGGTGTCCATCACCGAGATCGGCGCCGTGGTCGTGCCGCTGGCCACGGTAACGAGCACAGCGTAGAACTGGTTGGGCGCCCCCACCACCAGCGGGCTGGCGCTGACCGTCTTGGTCGAGGTGATGACGGGCGGAGACGCAGGGACCACCGGCGTGGTCACCGTGCTCGTGCACGCCCCCTTGGTGTTGCAATTGCGGTCTCCTCCGTCCAATGCCGTGGCCGTGTTGATCACCTCGGGCACGGCGGAAGGCAGGGGCGTCACCGGAATGACGAAGGACACGGACGATGTGAGCCCTGCAGGCACCAGGCAACCGATGTTCTGGCCTATTCGGCTGCACCACGGAGGAAGCTCGCCGATGGTCAGCGAAGGCGGCACTCTGTCCTCCACCAGCGCATCGCCAGTGGTCTCGACGCCATTCGTGCTCGTCAGCGTGAGTGTGTAGCTGGCGGGCTGGCCCACGACCCATGGGGCTGCGCTGGCTTCCTTCTTGAGCGCCAACTGGGGGTCTGGCGCCACGAAGCACACCACGTTGTCCGACCCATTCGGCTGACCGTAGCTTGGCTCGTTCGAGAGCGTGACGGAAGACACGGATGTTCCCGAAACATAGGCCCATGCAGAGGCTCCAGAACTGGCTGTCGCCCCCTCAAGATTGCCGTCTGCATCGATTTTTACCGGCGCAAGGCTACCCATCTGTGCGGTCGCTGGACCGGGGGCAGGCGTCGTGATCTCCGCCGCAGTGAACGGATAGTGATTTCCGTTGACGGACACCACCATCTTCTCGCACCCATCTGCTGGGTTGCAGTTGAGCAGGTAAGTTCGAACGCTCACGTTCTTCACCGGCACAGAAAAGTTGAACGTGCATGCCTCCCGCACGTTGGGCTTTCCCAGCCGGAGATAAGTACCCCATGCGAACTTGTCCTCCACCCCGCATACGCCCTCCGTGGTGACAGCGATGCCCCCGTAGGTCCCGCTCTTCCATAGACAGAACTCTGCAGCCGTGGCCTGCGTGCCGATCAGGAGCGAGGTCAGTGCCAGAAAGAGGACGCCGCGCAAGGCATGAAAGAAGTGCGCCACGCCTCTCGCAAGTGCCATCGCACGCGTCCGCACGGGTAGGCAGCGAAGCGCCGTCGCGCAGCGCATCGAATCAGTTTTTTGCATTTTCATTGGCCATTCCTCCGCGACTTCATCGATCGGTCCGCTCGTCTTTCACGGGGGCTGCTGCGCCCGCCGACGCGGCACCCAGCGCCGTCTCGTCGAACTTGAAACGCAGCCGGATGTATGCGCCCTTGCTCGTGTAGTCGTTGGCCGCCAGGTCGCGGTCTTTCAGGCCCACGAAGTTGTAGCCCGCCGACACCCACAGGTCCTTCATGACCTGGTAGCCGACTTCGATGCCCAAGGTCTTCTGCAGGCCGCCGCCCTTGCCACGCAGCAGGCCGGCCTGCACGCCCAGGTCCCAGCTGTCGTTGAGGTCTTGCGTGTAGCGCGCCTGCAGCAGTTGCGCCCAGTAGGTGCTGCGCAGCAGGCCGTCGTCGGCGCGCGACCACTTGGCGGCGTAGCGCCCGTTGATCACGGTGCCGGGGCGCGGGTTGTAGTTGAGGTGGGCCGAGACGATGTCGGCGCTGGTGCGCCCGGGCAGCGCTGCGCTGCCGTTGCCCGCACCGAAGACGCTCGCGCCGTCGAGTGCGCCGGTCGAACTTCCGGTGCCGGTGACGCGCTCGGAACGGCGCTCGTAGCGCAGGAGCGCGTTCCAGCTGTCGGTGTCCACCGGGCGGTAGGCCAGGCCGAGCTGGTGGCGCGCCAGGTGGTGCGCGTTGCCGGCGTTGGCGCCCTGCCCTTCGCTGGCGCTCATCACGCTGCGCGCCAGCAGGCTCCATGACGCATCGATCTTGAAGCCGAAGCCCGCGCTGAACAGGCGCGTGTCGGCGTCGTCGCCGTGGCGGCCTTCGAGGATGCCGCTGGCCTTGATGCGCGCGTCGGTGTATTCCACGCCGCCGGTGATGGCGGTGGAGTCGCCCGCCAGGCCGCTGGCGTAGCCGGTGCCGTTGTTGCCGCTGTTGCGCAGCCCGCCGATCTGGCGCGTGTGCTCGACGCCGCCGGTCAGGCGCCAGTGGTCGTCGACCCTGAAGGTGTTGCGCACGCCCGTGGCGGCCTGCGCGGCGCGCCCGTCGAGGCTGTCGGCCAGGCGGTACTCGCTGTACACGCGCCCGCCGTCCATGTAGGCGCTCTCGATGCCCAGGATGCCCACGTTGTTCGACTGCCCCGCGTTCAGTTCGTACGGCCCGTAGAGGCTGGAGACCAGTTCGTAGCGGCCGTACAGGCGCGTCTTGTCGGTGACGGCGTAGTTGCCGCCCACGGCGAGCACGTGGCGGTCGGACTTGCGGAGGTCCTGCTCGCCTTCGACGAACACGTTGGCTTGCGGCACGCCCGGCACCTGCGCCGACAGGCGGGCGCGCACGGTGGTCAGGTTGTCGTCGTTGGCGTTGGCCTGGGTGCCGGCGTTGGCCGCCGCACCGAGCGCGGTGACGTTGTTGGCGGCCACGCCGCTGCCGAGGTTGCCGCTGTAGGTGGAGACCTGGCCGTAGTCGAAGCCCGAGCCGCTGCCCAGGCCGGTGCCGTTGTGGCCGTGGCGCAGGCCGAACTCGCCCACCAGTTGCTCGCCGAACTTTCTCTGCACGCTGGCGGTGATGCCGCGGCGGGTGCCTTCGCGCAGGGCGTCCTGGCCGTAAAGCAGTTCGCCGCGCAGCGCGGTGGCGGCGTCGAGCCGGTACTCGGCGCGCGCCGAGGCTTCGGTGCGCCCGGCCGAGAAGCTCGCGCCGGGGTTGTCGAAGCCGGTGCTGGTCTTGCTCGCGAGCGCGGCCACGGCCAGGTCTTCGCCCTGGTGGCGCAGCTCGACGCGGGCGCCGCTGCCCTTGCCGTTGCGGTCGGAGTCGGTCTGCACCCATTCGCCGGCGACGGTGGTGTGCTCACCCAGGCGCACCATGGCGGTGACGGCGCCGAGCTTGCGGCGGTTCTCGGGGTTCTCGTCGATGGCCGCGACCACGCCGACCTGCAGGTTCTTAGCCACCTTGAGCTGCACGTCGGCGCCGGCCACGGTGAACTTGGGGCCGCCTGCGTCGACCTCGTAGGTCACGCGGATCGACTGCGGGTTGAGGTTCGCATCGACCGACGCGATGGCGCGCGTGAACAGCAGGCGGCGCGTGAGCGGCTCGACGGTGTAGTCGACGAAGCGCGTCACGGTCGAGCGCTGCAGCACGAGGTCAGGCTGGTTGCGGTCACGCACGACGATCTCGACCTGCTCGCTGTTCTCGACGAACTCGCCGCCCCGGGCGCCCAGGTAGTACGGGCCCGAGGTGCCGACCGCGCGGAACTCCTCGACCTGCTGGGTCTGCGCGGTGCGCGAGGCGTAGGTGGTGGTGCGCACCTCGCCGTCGTCGTAGACGTGCTTGAGGCCGGTGAGCGAGCGGCTGACCTGGCTCAGGCTGCGCACCTCGGTGCTGCTGGCGGTGCTGAAGTCGCCGTACAGCAGGTAGGAGCGGTTCTTGTCGATGCGCACGTAGAGCTTCTGCGTGCTCTGGGCGTCGAAGCCCTTCGCGGATGAGTCGCCGTACACGGGGTAGAACTCGTCGGGGCGGATGTCGCGGAACAGGCGGTCCTTGCGCGTCTTGTCGGAATCGTAGGCGGCGGTGAGCAGGTAGTCGCCCTTGACGGCCCCCTTGAAGAAGAAGGCAGCGCGCGCGGCCGCGCGGCGCTTGTCGTTGCCTTCGTCGGCCAGGCCGGACAGCTCGGCTTCGAAGGCCGCGCCCGCGGGCATCGCGCCCAGCGGCACCTGGCCGCGCTTGGTGAAGTCGAGCACGCCTTCGACGATGCCCACGCCGATCATCGGGCGCAGCTCGGGCAGCAGCGCCAGGCGCGCCTCGGCCGTGAAGCTCGCGGCCGTCACGCGCAGGCGGGCGTCGCCGGGTTCGCCGGGCGGCAGCAGGCGGAAGTCGGCCACGCCACCGTCCATGAAGACCTGGGTGCCCGGCTCGGCGGGGTTGAGGTCTTCGTCGAGCCAGCGGCCACGGTCGGTCTCGAGCGTGAGCTGCGTGCGCGCGGTCACGGGCACGCCGGCCGCGTCGGTCAGGCGGACCTTCACGACGACGGGCGTGCGCAGGTCGGCCTGCGCCGAGGCGGGCACGTCGATGTGGATGGCGCCGAGCTTGTCGGGCGCGGTGACGCTGATCTGCTGCGCTGCGCCACGCACGTTGCCGAACGGATCGACGGCTTCGAGCACCAAGCGGTTGACGCCGGGCCGCAGCACGATGCCGATGTATTCCCAGGCGCCGATCCGGCGGCTGGCCTGCTCGGTCTTCTTGCCGACACGGCGCTCCTCGACGCCCTGGCCGTTGACGCTCAGGCGCAGCGCCATGCCGGCTTCGCCCTTGACGCGCACGTTGAGCGAGGTCGAAGGCAAGGTGTCGCCATCGCGCAGGTCGATGAAGCCGAGGGCGTTGCTTTCGATGCGGGGCAGCAGGGCCTCGAGGTCGATGGGGCTGGGGACGGCTTGCGGCGGCGCCACCGCGGCGGTCGGCTGCGCAATGCCGCGGGACACGCGCATGCCGGAGAAAAGGCTGCCCACGGGGGATGCGCCATCCACCGCGGCGCCGCCGGTCGCCGCGCCGAGCGTGCTGCCCTGGCTGCCCGACGCGCCGCCGATGAAGCTGCTGGGCGACGCCGGTGCGGCGGGCATCGCGATCAGCGGCGCCGAGCTGGCCTGCGTGGTGCTGGTGCCGGTGCTGCCACCCGCACGCACCTCGCCGCTGGCAGGCAGCGCACGCCGGTCGCCCACGGGGACGATCCGGCCTTCGGGGTCCAGGCGCATGCGCACCTGGGCTTTGGCCTCGGTGTCGGGCACGGCGGCGATGGCCTCGCGCCGCGCGATGACGTCGCTCATCACCGCCGGTGCGTCGCAGTTGGCGACGACGAAGTTGGCCTTGTGGAACTCGCCCTTCTTGAGATCGACGAAGCGGCTGTCGGGGCGCCCGGCATTGCGGTTGTCGAGCGCTTCGAGCCGCGCGCCGGCGGGCAGCGTGGTGGCATCGAGCCGCAGCACGTGGGTGACGGGCTTGAGGCCGTACAGGCTCCACTTGCCTTCGACGTCGGTGATGACGTGCGTGCCGTCTTCCATGTACAGGCGCACGCCGGGCACGCCGATTTCGTCGGTGCCCTGCTGGCGGCCGTCGCGCCGGCAGTCCATGTAGACCTTGCCGAAGAGGAAGGCGTCGTCGGAGAACACGCCGCCGGTCACGCGCACGGTCCATTGGGCGAGGTTCGACTGCATGGGGCCGGAGCTGGCGCGGGCCCGGTTGACGGCATCGCCGTTCGTCGGTGCGCCGACACCGACGCGCACGCGGTAGCGCACTGCGGCGGACTGGTCGATGCCGAGCGCGAGACCCGGTTGGTTGAAGACCAGCCGCGGACCGGCCCCGCCCACGGGATCGGCCGTGGCCGCGCCATTGAGCCGCACGCTGCCGGCCACGTAGGCGAAGCCCGGCGGCAACTGGTCGGAGAGGCTGAGGCCGGTGACGGGAAAGCCGGTCTTGTTGGTGACGACCAGCGCGTAGTCGAGGAAATCGCCGAACTCGACCTGGCGCTTGCTGCCTTCCTTGCGCAGCACGAGGCCGAGCACGTTGCCCGGGTCGAGCGGGATGTGGTTGTGCACCACGTCGCAGGCCGCGCCCGAGGGCTCGAAACCGGCCTTGAGCGAGAAGTGGTGCGTGGTGGGCTCCGCGCCCTGCGGCGACGCAGCGTTCGGGACGATGGCGCCGCAGCGCTCGAAGGTCCCGGCCGTGGCGGGGATGAGCTGTGAGGGCGCCGCATAGGCACTGCCCGCGGGCGGCGCCGCGCCCAGCGCATAGGTGCAGCTGCCGGTGACCGGCGGCGACAGGAAATAGAACTGGTAGCCGCCGTCGGCGCCGGTGGTCATGGACAGGCTGCCATCGGCGTTGGCGCGGTAGACGCCGCTGCCGCCGCCGAACACCTCGGCCAGGGACATCGGCCGGGCAGCGCCGTCGCTGCACGACTGGCGGGTGAAGGTGACGACGGCACCGGCCACCGGTTGGCGGGTGACGGCGTTGTAGACCACGCCCTGCGGGTCGGCCAGCATCGAGGACGCGCTGCTGGCGCTCGCGGTGACGAGCGCGGCCGACGACGCAGGCGCGGTGTTCTGCTCGAAGGCGGCTGCCCAGGCCTTGTTGGTGAACGGCACGCGGACACCGTTGCTCGAAGGCTTGCGGGTGACGCGCACGGTGAATTCGATGTCTTCGCTCTGGCCGGGTGCCAGCGCGCGGCTGCCGTCGGTGAGGCCGAGCGCGGGCTGCATGGGCAGCCGGAACGGGTCGGCGCTGGCGGCGGCCTCGCGGTCGCAGGCGGCGCGGCCGGTGAAGCCGGATGCGATCTGCAGCACGCCGTGGCGCACCTTGGGCGCGCCGACGAGTTCCCAGGCGGCGACGAGGCCGTCGGGCTTGTCCATGTCGAAGGTGCAATCGAGGTTGTCGATCACACGCACGTTCGGCGCCGGGGCCGCGCCGGTGTTGCCGACCTTGAAGCGGTAGTCGAGTTCGTAGACGCCCTCTGCCATGCGGCGCGGCTGCGAGACGCTCTTCACGAGCGAGAGCACCGGCTGCTGCAGCTGCACCGGCGTGGGCGAGGTGTCGTTGCCGGGGTTGCCGTCGCCGTCGGCGTCGGGGTTGCTGCCGTTGACGGAGTCGTCGAAGACGGTGGGCGGGCCACCGGCAGCGAGCGCGGCCTGCGCGCGCACGGTGTTGAGCAGCGTGCCCGCGCGACCCGACACGTGGAAGCGCACATCGAAACGCGCGGTGAACTGGCCGCCCACGGGCAGCACCGCGCCGGGTGAGAGCAGGTCCTGCGCGGAGGCCGTGCCGTTGAACGCGGCGTTGACAGCCGCCACCGTGCCCGCCACGCCATTGCCCGAACCGCCGACGATGGCCAGGGTTCCGGGTACCACGGCGTACTGGCGCGCGCCCGGCACCGCAGCGGTCGTGCGGGTGCCGAACTGCGTGGCGCCCTGCCCTTCGAGCACGTCGGCCAGTTGCACGCCGTGCAGCGCGGTCGTGCCGTAGTTGCGCACGTGGACGTCGAAGGTGACGGTGGCCGTGCCGTCGGGTTGGCCGTCCGCGCCGCGGTGCATGCGCGGCGTGGAGGCGGCCTTGGCGACGCCGATGCGGCCCTGGCCTTGCGGCGGCGCCATCGCGATCACCACCGTGTTCGACGGCGACGCGGCAGGTGCGACGCCGTCGTTGTACTGGCTGTGCGCGGTGTTGCGGATATCGCCGGTGTGATCGGCCTTGACCTGCACCGCGAACTGCATGGCGATGGAGGCATTGCGCGCGAGGGCTGTGGGCACGCCGATGGCCACTTCGATCGCCGCGCCGTCTTCGGCGGTGCGGTAGCTGAAGTCGGCGTCGCCGGGCATGCGGAACAGGCGCACCGCGCCGGCCGCCGTGCTCTGCAGGCTGCCAGCGAGGTAGCGGGTGCCCGTGGGCACGAGGTCGCGCAGCAGCAGCAGGCTGCGCGGGCTGCCGTTGACGAGCACCTGCGTGCCGGTGGGCGCGGCCGCGCCGCCGGGCTGCGCGTCGCGCGCGCCGGTGTTGGTGCCCGAGATGCTGAAGTCGATGCGCGTGCTGCCGGGCACGACGGCCCCCGCATGGCTGGCCGACTTGACGAGCGCGAGCACGGCGACGCTGCCCACATCGACCGTGTCGCGATTGCTCGCGCTCGCGCCCTGCAGGGTGGTGGTCGCGCTCAGCACCACGCAGGCGCTGCCGCTGGCCGCGGCGGGAATGGTGGCCTGCACCAGCAGTTCGGCCGTCTGGCCCGGCTCCAGCGCGAGCGTGCCGGCCGCACCGGGCAACAGCACGAGATCGGAGACGTCGACGACGCCGTTGTGGTTGGCGTCGCGCGCCACGCGCAACGCCGACAGGTCGAGCCCGTCGGCCGGGCAACCCGCGCCGTCGTTGACGAGCCCCAGGGTGTAGCGCGAAGCCACGTTGCCTATGTTGGTGAGCAGGTGGCTCAGCGTGACGACGGTCCCCGGCGGGCGGTTCACGCGCTGGTCCTGCGTGAGCGACAGCGCCTCCACCGGCAGCACGCTGGCAGTCACGGCATTGGAGATGGCCGTCTCGCTGCGGTCGAGGCCGGCCGGGACGTAGGTGCCCGTCGCGATGCTGCGGATCACGACGCCGCCGGGCGCGGGCGCCGCTTGCGCGACCGGTGCAAAGAGCATGGCGAGTGCGAGGCCGAAGACCGCCATCGCGCTGCGCGCGAGCGCCCCGCAGCCCCACCACCGAGGCACGCCGGCACGCGAAGAAGAAAGAAGAAATGGCACGCGGTGAACCTTCCCTCGCACCTCCCGCTGCGGGAGACACGTCAAACAGTCGAAGAACTCTTTCCTCTGCCGCCTCGAGGGCTGGCAAGGCACGGCTTGCATGCAGCGATGTGCGTGAAAGCGGCAGGGGAAACAGGCGAGGCGCCGGGGATCAACCCGGGCCTCGCGGGAAACGGCCGACGGTCCTTGCAGGACCGTCGGCGGCGCCGATGTCAGATCAGGGGTTGATCTGCACGGCGAAGGTCAGCGTGACCTTTCCACCCGGGGCCACGGTGTTGGCCGAACTGCCGCAGCTCACCGCGGTGGCGGTCGATGCAAAGGCCGGCGGCGTCGTACCGCCAATGCCCGGCGCTTCGCACTGCAATGCAGGCTGCTTCGCGCTCAGGACGGTGTACGCCGGCAGTGCGTCGTTGATGGCGATGTTGGTCACCGGCACGATGCCTTCGTTGGTGGCAACAACCTGGTAGACGATGCACTGGCCGGGCTTCAGCTGCAGCGACGTTGCCGCGAACGCGGTGTCCGCCACGCCGTCACAGGTCGCGTCGGCCGCCTGCGTCTTGAGGACGCGGATCTGGCCGGTGATCACGGCCGTGATGTCGGTGGCCGAAGGCGTACCGCAGTTGGGGGCCGGGTCGGTGAAGGTGGCCGTCACCGTCGTGGTGTTGCTGACACCCGCGCTCACGCCGCCAGGCGCGAACACACGCACCAGCAGCTTCTGCGCCGCACCGGCCGGCAGGCTTGCCAGCGGACCATTCACCGGCGTGTCGCCAGCGTCGATCTGTCCGTCGCCGTTGACGTCGAGGTAGACCGTGGTGGTCCAGCCTTGCGCCGCATCCGCCGCGGGCACCGTGGCGGTCAGCGTGTACGCGCCGCAGCTCTGGGCACCGATGTTGGTCAGCGTGTGGGCATACACCACGGTGCCGCCGGGTGCGACCTGGCCGTTGTTGTTCGGCGTGAGCGAGGCGCCCAGCTGAAGGGCCGTCGAGGTCACCGTCACGGCGTCGGTCTTGACGTCGGAAGCGATGCCGCCGGTCGAGGCCACCGCAGTGGATTGCACCTTGAAGTAGATCTTCACTGCAGTGACTGCGGCTTGCGAGGAAGGCGGCGTGACGCACGCTTCGACCGCCTGCTGCCCCCCGGCGATGACCGCGAGGTTCGAGATGGCCGGCGATGCACAGGTGCCGCCAAACGCCACGAACTTGACCGTCCAGCCTGCCGGCAGCGCGCCCGGGAAACCGGTCGTCTGGCTGGCGGCAAGGTTGTAGGTCGCGTCGATCACGTCATGGTTCTTCACCCACAGCGTGAAGACCGTGCCGGTGCCGGCGCCCGTGTCATGAACCTGCGTTGGCAACGGGCTGGGGCCCGCGCCGAGGTCGCCGTTGGCGACGCTGCCGGTGCCAGTACCAATCTTCGTGTTGGTCAGGTCGACCAGGGTCTCGATCACGCGCTCGAGGCGGTCTTCGGTCGCATCGATCTTCGTGTTGTCGTTCACGGAGCGACCGAGCACCGTGGCCACGTAGGCGCCGCCCACCGTGCCCGGCGGCAGTTGCACCTGCGTCACGATGTTGAGGCTCACGCTGGCTGGAATCGGGCCTGTGTCGGGCACGCCGTCGCCGTTCGTGTCCAGCAGCGGTGCGCCGCTGTCGGCCGCGAAGAACTGGAAGCTCGTGCCGGCCGGGAAGGTGCTGGCGGAGATCGACAGGTTCACGGCATCCGAGGCGCCGCCCGTGTTGAACACGGTTTGCGGGAAACGGACACTGCCGCCTGCGACGGCCAACTGCCTCGTGGTCAGATCTTGCCCGGCGGGGTTCGGTGTGCCGGGTGTCGCGTCGAGGGCCGTTGCAGCCGTGGACGGGTTGGAACCCACCACGATGCCGAAACGCGCCAGGACGGTGTACGCCGACGGGTTGGAGGTCGAGCCGACCGTGCCGATCAACGCCGCGGTCACGCCGGCCGGCGCGGTCGCGGGGTTGTAGCGGGCCACGTTGGTGGTGGTCGACGTACCGACCGCCGCGGTGCTGTTCACCAGCACCACGAAGCTCAGCGTTTGCGTCACGTTCGGGCTCAGCGAAGCCACCACGGCATTCAGCGTGTTGCCGGTCACCTGGAAGTCGATGCCCGACGGATCACCGCCCGCACCGTCACCCAGCGCCGTACCCGACGCACCGCTCCACACGGCCGAACCGGTGACGTAGGTCAAACCTGCAGGCAACACGTCGGACAGCGCGAACTTGCCCGGTGCGCCGCCCGTGTTGTTGAACGTGAGGGTGTAGACCGAGTACTGGCAGTTCGCGTTCGACGCGAGACCCGCCGTCCAGCTCGTGGCCGTGCAGGCAGCGGAAGAGCTCGGCCCACTGGCCGGCGCGGTCGGCCAGACGCCGTTGCCCGGCGCTGCGACCGACGGAGTGCCGATGACCTTGGTGAGGTTGAACACCGCATCGGTGGCCAGCTTGACCTCGTCCTTGTCGGCCGCCGAGGTGTTCGGCGCGGTGTACAGCGCCGGGGTGCCCGGGGTGGCGGTGATCGTTGCGGCATCGAAATTGCCGGCGCCGGTGGCCGAGCCCGGGATCGTGTAGGCCACGACGAAGCGGAATGCGCCGTTGTTGCCGGGCACGCTCTGCGCCGGGGTCACCGTGCAGACGTTCGCATCGGTCGCTGAACAGAGCGCCGTCGTGCTGTCGGGCAGCCCGTTGCCGTCGGCATCGGCAAAGACCTCGACGCGCGAGAACTTGCCCGCATCGGCCTTGACCGCGAGAGCAAAGGTGTCGACGCCATTGCCGGTGTTGGTCAGCACGTGAGGCGCATAGACCGTCGCGCCGGCGGCACCGGACTTGGTGTTGACGATGGTCGTCGTGACCTGGTTGACGCTGTCGAGCGTGAACGAGCCCACCTGGAGAACGGTGGTCTGCACCAGGTTGGAGGTCGCGACCTGGGTCGTCCCGGCGGCGTCCGAATAGCTGGCGGACGCCTGGTTGCCGATGACGGTGTTGGCGGGCGGCGACGCGGCAAATGCAGCCGGGCTTCCGAAAAGGAAGCCCAGCGTCAACGCTGCGGCGCCTGCCCAGGGCGCGCACGGCTTGCAGCCGCTGGCGCGTTGGGTTGGCTGGGTGGGAATCACGTAGTTTTCTCCTCTGTTGTCGATGAACGGGAACACGAAAGAACCTGGTCGGTACGTTTCGACGGGCGAACGCGTACCTGCCGACTGGCACTCAGAAACAAGAGATCGATGGAAAAGGCGGGCGCCCTCGCCTCGCGCAGCGCGCGAGGGGCGGCGCGGCCTTTACTTGCCGCGCGGGGGCGGCGTGGCGGGCGTGGGAGGCACAGCCGTTGGCGGCGCGACGGTTTCGACCTTGGCGCGCGCGCTCACGGCGAGGCTGCCGTTTGCGGGCAACTGGCCCAGGCTCCAGCGCAGCATGCGGTACTCGCTGTAGGGAACGGGTTCGGTCTTGCCGCCGGGCAGTTTGCGAACGAGCGGCTCGGGCTCGAAGACGGCGGTCTTGGTGGCGGCTTTCACGAGGCTGGCACCTGGCTTGGCGCTGCGCGGCAGGTATTCCAGCCCCTCGGGGATCGGCAGATCCGCCACCAGCCCCTTGACCGGTTTGCCCGTGTTGTTGGTGTAGGTGGCCTTGTATTCGATGACGTCACCCGGCTTGATGGTGGCCGCGTCCTGGAACTGTTCATTGCCGTCGGGCCCCCTGACCACCTTCGACTGGGCGAGGACGACGGTCACGGCCTGGGCCGCGACAGGTGCGCGCGGCGCCTCCAGCGAAGCGGTGGGTTGCGCGAACGCGACGGTCGCGGCGCCTGCGGCAAGCAGGGCCAGGCCCGCGCGGATCAGCGGGTGGACCGCCCCTGCGCGGCCTCGCGACGACGACAAGAACAAGTCCCATGTGGATGCTGTCATTCAAACCCCAATTAACAATATTTGAAATTCACGCGCAAAATTTGCAATCAACTTCTTATTACAACCAAATAGCCAACATTGCTTGCAATTGAAGGCAATCGGCCACTTAGATTTTTGCGTACTGAATTCTTATGTCTCGGGGCTTTTATGGCAATCAAACAAAAGAACAGAGGATGCGCAAATGAGACATATTGAACAAACAAAATGCGTCCACCATTTCTTTCGACCTGAAGCCCCCTCAATTGAAGCTTTCAAGCTTCTGGGAGAGTCAAAACAATTGAGATCGAATGACAACAATAGCAACCCCAGGCGCAATCCCTATTCATGAAATAATATTTTCAATTAATTCAAACTCATAGAATTAATTTGAAACCGCTCATTCGATGCGGCACAAGAAATTATTCATCGATGAATTTCGGAGAAATCCCAGCGCCCAAGAAAATATCTAACTCACAGAAAATCTCGTAAAGATGAGTGCTTGTCCACCCGTTTTCCATCACTCATTCACGTCGTCTCGAATCACAGGCTCTTGATTTCAATTCAGGCGTTCTACTGATTGAATCCAGAGATTTCACGGCAATTCCTCGCTGCACCCGTAGGGCCATAATTGGCCAATCTGGCCAGAATCCCCTACACTCGCGCCCCATGGCTCTCCTCTCGCCCCGTCGATACCCTGCGCGCGCAGCCCTGCCCATGGCAGCGGCCGGTCGTCGTGTGGGCGCCGTCGTCGCGGCGGCCACGTCGGTCCTCCGACGCACGTCCGCACATTCCTGAGCCCGGCGGTCCGCTACCTTCTTCTTGATGCGCACACCTTGACCGCCGGGCACCACACCGCGCGGTAGCGACCCTGTCTGTTGGAACGGCGGGTTGCGTTCATCTGGAGTGCTTCATGCTTTCAACCGTTCACGGGGAGCGCACGCTCACCGAACTCGATTACGTCCGTCTCAGCAAATTCGCGGACACGCCTCTTCCCCCGGCCTTGGTCGATCTGCTCGACACGGCCGACATCCTTCCGTCACGGGAAATGCCCTCGGACATCGTGACGATGTACACCCAGGTGGAAATCGAAGACCTGCCCGCCGGACAGCGGCAGAAGATCGTGATCTGCTATCCCGCCGACGCGAACCCGACCACGGGCTTCATCTCGGTGTTCTCGCCCGTCGGCATCGGCCTGCTCGGCCAGAAGACCGGCGCGGTCGCGCGCTGGAAGACGCCCGGCGGCGGCGAACACAGCGCGCGCGTGATCGCCGTGCTGTTCCAGCCGGAAGCCAGCGGCGACTACACGACCTGAAAGTGCGCCGGTTCAGGCCGGAGGCCGGCGCCCCGCCGGCCGGTCAGTGCTGCAGCACGCCGGCGACGCCGGGGCCCCTGCTCTTCGCACTGTCGATGGTCGCGCTGACGGAACTCGTGTTGACCGCCAGCGCCACCAGCACCGCCCCCACGAACGACGGATCGGCGCTGCCGCTGTAGCCCGACGCCCCGGCAATGGCCAGGGCCTGCGCCACCTGTTGCGTCGTCAGTTCGACGGCGGCTTCTCCCACGATATTCCTCTTCTTTGTGGCCATCTGAAAACTCCTGCGAATGGAGTTCGGACTGTAACCAAGCCCCGACAAGCGCCACAAATGTTCCTGACCGTATGACTTTCGACACTGGCCCGCGCATCGGGCGGCCCGTATCGTCGCGCGGGCGCGGCGCCCGCCGGTGGGGCGGACGCCACATTGTTTTCATTTGACGGACAGGGACATGCCTTTTTCCAAACTCTCTCTCGCCAGCGCACTCGCGGGCCTGCTCGCGCTTTCCGGTTGCCAGACCATGGACATGCAGATGGGCGCTCCGGCGGCCAAGACCACGGCCACGGGCAGCGCCGCCGGCGGCGCCACCTCGGGCGAGAGCAGCCAGCTCGAACGCTGCGACTCGCCGCTCGGTACCGTCTCGCTGATCGAGAACGTCAATGCCGGCTGGTACACCATCCTCACCGGTGAATACCGCCTGCCGCCCACGGCCAACCTGCTGCGCCTGCTGGTGCAGCAGTCGAACTGCTTCGTGGTGGTGGAGCGTGGCGCGGCCGGCATGAACGCCATGACGCGCGAGCGCGCGCTGATGCAATCGGGCGAGATGCGCGGCGGCAGCAACTTCGGCCGCGGCCAGATGGTGGCCTCCGACTACGGCCTGTCGCCCGAGATCGTGTTCAGCAACAACGACGCCGGCGGCATCGGCGGCGCGCTCGGCGGCCTCGTGGGCGGCGGCCGTGGCCGCGCCATCGCGGCTGTGGGCGCCAGCCTGCAGACCAAGGAAGCCAGCGCGCTGCTGACGCTCATCGACAACCGCTCGGGCGTGCAGGTGGCTGCGGCCGAAGGCAGTGCCTCCAAGACCGACTTCGCAGGCTTCGGCGGCCTCGGTGGCCGCGGCGGGGCCGGCGGCATCGGCGGCTACACCAACACCGCACAAGGCAAGGTGATCGCCGCGGCCTTCATGGACGCCTTCAACCAGATGGTCCGTTCGCTGCGCAACTACAAGGCGCAGACGGTGCGTGGCCAGGGCCTGGGCGGCGGCGGCCGGCTGGGCGTGGACGGCGGCGCCGCCCCGTCGCAGACCTCGGCGCCGGGCGCCGCCCGCCCGCGCCGCAAGTAAGCGCGGCCGTCCATCGTCTTCGACGCGACCCGGTCCGGATATCGACCGGGTTCACAATTCATCCCTCTGGAGGTGAAACACGATGGATGGTTTGGAAGAGTCGGCGGAAGCAGCCAAGGGCAAGCTTGTTTATCCCTTTACGGAGCTTCCGCCACGCGGCAAGTCGATCGAGGTCGCCGACGGGGTCCACTGGATCCGCATGCCGCTGCCCTATTCGCTCGACCACATCAACCTGTGGGCGCTGGACGACGGCGACGGCTGGGCCGTGGTGGACACCGGCGTGCGCACCGAGGAAACCGTGGCGGTCTGGCGCGAGCTGTTCGCCAATTCGCCGGACACGCGCGGCCTCACCCGCGTCTTCGTGACGCACATGCACCCCGACCACGTCGGCATGGCCGGCTGGCTCACGCGCAAGTTCGGCGTGCGGCTGTGGATGACCCGCTCCGAATACCTCATGTGCCGCGTGATGGTGTCCGACACCGGCCGCGAAGCGCCAGACGACGCCATCGCCTTCTACCGCCGCGCCGGCTGGGGCGAGGCGGCCATCGAGACCTACCGCACGCGCTTCGGCAACTTCGGCAAGCACATCCACCCGCTGCCCGACAGCTTCCGGCGCCTGCGCGACGGCGAGGTGTTGCGCATCGGCGCGCACGACTGGCGCGTCGTCACCGGCAACGGCCACTCGCCCGAGCATGCGTGCCTGTATTGCCCCGACCTCAAGGTGCTGATCTCGGGCGACCAGATCCTGCCGCGCATCTCGTCGAACGTGTCGGTCTCGCCCGTCGAACCCGACGCCGACCCGATGGCCGACTGGCTCGCGTCGCTCGCCAAGCTCAAGCGCGAAGTGCCCGACGACGTGCTGGTGCTGCCCTCGCACAACGAGTGCTTCCGCGGCCTGCATGCGCGCATCGACCGGCTGCAGCACGGACAGGAGCGCTCGCTCGACCGCTTGCGCAACGCATTGAAGACGCCGAAGCGCGCCGTCGATGTGTTCACGAGCCTGTTCGCGCGCAGCATCGCCGAATCCGACGTGCCGTTGCTGGGCATGGCGACCGGTGAAAGCCTGGCCTGCCTCAACTACCTGCGCCACCGCGGCGAGATCGCGTGCGACATCGCCGACGACGGGGTGGCCTGGTACCGGCTGACATCCGCCGCCTGAGCGCCGGTCAGACCTCGAGCACGACCTTGCCGATGTGCCCGGCGCGCTCGAGGTAGCGATGGGCCTGCACCACGTCGTCGAGCGCGAAGCTCCGGTCGATGCGCACATGCAGCGAGCCATCGGCAAGGCCCGCATCGATGAAAGCCAGCGCGCGGCCCAATGCAGCCTCGTCGCGTGGCAACCCCATGGTGGCGGCCCCCGTGTGCTCCAGCACCTTGTAGACGTGGAAGCGCCAGCTCTTGCGGAACTGCGCAATCACCGGAAACCTGAATTCGGCGCCGCCCGACAGGCCATACAGCACATACCAGCCGCGATGCGCGACCACATCGCCGAGCCGCTCGACCTGCGCGCCACCCACGCCGTCGTACACCAGGTCGACACCGCGGCCTTCGGTGAGCGCCAGCACGCGCTCGACCACGTCTTCTTCGTCCGTCACGACCACATGCGTCGCACCCGCTTCCCGCAGCGCGTCGCGCTTGGCGGCCGTGCGCGTGACCGCGATGGCGACGATGCCCGCCACGCGCGCCATCTGCAGCGCCGCGATGCCGGTGCCCGATGAAGCCCCGGTGACGAGCATCACCTGGCCGCGCTGCAGCCGTGCCATCTCGAACATCGGAAAGTAGCCCGTGAGGTAGGCCATGTAGGCGCCCGCAGCCTGCGCGGTCGACAGGTTGGCGGGATACCGCACCACGTGCGCGGCCGGAAAGAGGATGCGGTCGCCGTAGGTCGGATACAGCCCCTGGCTCGCCCCCGGCAGCACCGCGACCCTGTCGCCCACGCGCAGCCCTTCGACGCCCTCGCCCACCGCCTCGATGACGCCGGCGGCTTCGTTGCCCAGCCCCGCCGGCAAGGTCGCATCTTCGATGTACAGGTTCTCGCGCCACAACGCGTCGGCCCGGTTCAGGCCGATGGCCTGCACCGCGATGCGCACCTCGCCAATGCCCGGCGCGGGCACCGCGACCTCTTCGAGCTTCAGCACCTCGGCACCACCGAATGCGTGGAAGCGAACCATCCTGCTCATGACAACTCTCCTTCTTTCTTGAATGACCGATGGCTTCAATCTAGAGGCCGCGGCGTCATCAAGGAAATCGATTCGCGGGATAGTCGCTATGCGCACCATCGATAACGCCAGGACCCCGATGAAACCCATCGAACTCAACCGCATCGACCTGAACCTGCTCACCGTGCTGGCGGCGCTCATGCGCGAGCGCCACGTCAGCCGCGCTGCCGAGCGGCTGAACCTCGGCCAGCCCGCGGTGAGCCACGCGCTCGCGCGACTGCGCGAGCTCACGGGCGATCCGCTGCTGGTGCGCCAGGGCCGCGTGATGGAACCCACCGCGCGGGCCCTCGCCCTGATGCAGGGCCTGGGCCCCGCCCTCGCGCAGATCGAGGCCACGTTCCGAGCGCAGGCCGACTTCGAACCGGCGCGCGCCGCACCGGTGTTCCGCATCGGCCTGACCGACGACCTGCAGATCGCGATGCTGCCCCGCCTGCTGCGCGCGCTGAGCACCGAAGTGCCCGGCGCCAAGTTGGTGACGCTCACCGTCTGCTACCGCAACGCCATGCGCTACCTCGACCAGGGCCGTGTCAGCGCGGTGATGTCGTTCCTGAAAGACCTGCCCGCCGATGCGAAGGTGCGCAAGGTCCGCACCGCGCGCTTTGCCGTGCTCCACGCCGACACCGCGCCCGGCAGGCTGTCGCTCGACGACTACTGCCGCCGGCGCCACCTGCTCGTGACCTATGCCGGCGACCTGTGCGGCACCGTCGACGAAACGCTGGGCGAACTCGGACGCCAGCGCGACGTGCTCTTCTCGGTGCCGCAGTTCGGCAGCCTGCCCGCCGTGCTCGCCGGCACCGACCTGCTGGCCACGGTGCCCGAGCACGTGGCGCTGGCGCTGTCGGCGCAAAGCGGCCTGCGCTGCGAGCCCCTGCCCTTCGACAGCCCGAGCTACCCGCTGCGGATGGCCTGGCGCGCGGTGACCGACAAGGACCCGGCGCAGGCATGGCTGCGCAAGGCCATGCTGCGGGCCGTCAACGATTAGGATGCAGATCCACTTCCCTGGAGGACCCCGCATGCCGAGCACCGAGACCCACTTCGAACTGACCGCCAACGACGGCCATCCGGTGGAGGCCCACCGCTGGCAGGGCACCGCGCCGCGCGCCATCGTGCAGCTGGCACATGGCATGGGCGAGCATTCGCTGCGCTACCGGCCGCTGGCCGACGCGCTCACGCAGGCCGGCTACGTCGTCTACGCGAACGAGCACCGCGGCCACGGCCCGGGCGCCGCCGCGCGCGACGAACTCGGCGAGTTCGGCCCGCGCGGATTCGCCGGCCTCGTGGAGGACATGGCGCTGCTCAGCCGCCACGCGCGCGCCGAGCACCCCGGGCTGCCGCTGGTCCTCGTCGGCCACAGCATGGGCTCGTTCGCCACGCAGTACTACCTGGTGCGACACAGCGAGCTGCTGTCGGGCGCGGTGCTGTCGGGCACCACGGCGCTCGACCTGCTGGGCGGGGCGCTGCAAAGCGGCTTCCGTCTCGAAGACATGAACGCCGCGCTGCCCGACGTGCGCACGCCCTTCGACTGGCTCAGCCGCGATCCGACCCAGGTCGATGCCTACATCGCCGACCCGCTGTGCGGCTTCACCGTGTCGGCCGAAGGCATGGGCTCCATGTTCGCCAGCCTCGACGAACTCACGCCCGCCGCGATGCAGACGCGCATCCGGCCCGAGCTGCCGCTGTACCTGTTCACCGGCGACCAGGACCCGGTCAGCAACAAGGCCGAGTGGTTCTACCCGCTGGTGCAACGCTACCGCGACGCCGGCCTGCGCGACGTGTCGTGCCATGTGTTCGGCGGCGCGCGCCACGAGACGCTCAACGAAACCAACCGCGACGAAGTCGTGGCCGTGCTGCTGGCCTGGCTCGCGCGCATCGTGCGATGAAACTCCTCGCCTTCGACGAGGGCCTGGAACAGCGCCACATCCTGCCCTACGACCCGGCGTACGCCGAGGTGTTCGCGCAGGTGCAGCGCCATGTGCAAGCGCAGCTCGAGGGCGTGGAACTCGTGCACATCGGGAGCACGGCCATCGTCGGCCTGCGAGGAAAGCCGATGGTCGATATCGCGGCGATCACACTTCATGATGACCTGCGCATGGCTCAGGCGGAATTCGAAGCCCTCGGATTTCACCGTCGCCCCGTGTGGGTCGACACGGACGAGAAGCCCTACGTCTGCGCGTCCGTGCTGCACGAGGGCCGCAGGTTCAACCTCAACCTGCACATCTGCCATCGCGGCGACCCGGTGCACGTGGACTCACTGGCGTTCATGGAAGTGCTCGACCGGCGCCCGGACCTGCGCAGGAAGTACGAAGAAGCCAAGGACCGCGCCCACGGCATCGACCCGGCCGACCCGCAGGTCTACAACCGGGAAAAGGAAGCGGTGATCCGCGAGATACAGGCCCAGGTCCGGCAGGCGTAGCTTTAGAGGCTCGCCAGTATTCCGGTCGATGTGGCCTCGGCGGCCAGCTTCCCATCGGGGTTGTAGAGCGCCGCTTCGAGGAACGCCACGCGCTTCCCGCGCCGGATCACGCGCCCCTCCACCCGGCCTTCGCCAGGACCGACCTTCTCGTAGAAGCTCACCTTGATCTCGAGGCTGAAGACCGTCTGCGCCTGCTCGGTGTCGTGCATGACCGCATGGGCCATGGCGGCGTCGAGCCAGGCCGTGATGAAGCCGCCCTGGGCGATCGTGCCGTTCGTGTGGCAGTACTCGCGCCGCACGGTGAAGGCGGCCTTCAGCGTCTTGTACTCGGCGTCCCAGCCGGTCACGTGGAAGTTGCCCATCGATTCGGACAGCGCCTGGCCCGAGCGGATGCGGGCTTCGAGTTCGTCGTTCATTGGTTTCGTTCGCAGCAGGTGAAGCAACGGACATTCTCAGCCGAAAGCGTGCCCCGCCCTTGACCCGCTCAGAGGTAGCGCACCTCCGCCGGCACCTCGAACCAGTTGTTGTGGCGACCGTCCATGTAGCGCACCGGCGCGGTGGACAGCTCTTCGAGCGTCGCGTCGTCCAGGCAGGAGACGTTCACGCTGACGTAGGCGCCGCCGATCTCCGGCACGTTGCCGCGCCCGAAGGACTTGACGCCGCAATGGCGGCAGAACAGGTGCTCGGCGCTGAACGAGCCGAACTGGTAGCTCGACAGGTCTTCTTCGCCTGACAGCAGCGTGAAGTCGCCCGGCTTGACGATGGCGCCCCAGCCGCGCGATTTCATGCAGATCGAGCAGTTGCACTTGCCGGTGCCCGCGGCGAGGTCGATGAGCGCCTGGAAACGCACCTTGCCGCAGTGGCAGCTGCCGTGATAGGTCTTCTTCATGGTCGGTGTCCGTGGAAACGAGTGGAGGAAACCCAAGGCTACGACCCATTGCGGACAGATTCTGTCCTCGATCGCAGGCATGATGCGGCCCATGCTCTCCGCTTCCGCCCGCCTGCTTCGCCTGCTCGCGCTGTTCCAGGCCCAGCGCGCCTGGACCGGCGCCGCCCTGGCCGAGCGCCTCGAGATCACCGAGCGCACGCTGCGCCGTGACGTCGACCGGCTGCGCAGCCTCGGCTACACGGTCGACTCCACCTCGGGCGTGGCCGGCGGCTACCGGCTGGGCGCGGGCAGCGCCCTGCCCCCGCTGCTGCTGGAAGACGAAGAAGCCATTGCGGTGGCGCTGGCGCTCGGCCATGCCGGTACGGGCGAAGGCGACATCGGCAACGCCTCGATGCGCGCCCTCGCCAAGCTCGACCAGTTGATGCCGCCGCGCCTGCAGCGTCGCCTGGGCAGCGTGCGCGCCTCGGTGGTGCCGGTGATGCGCAGCAAGTCGGGCGTGCGCGTGAAGGCGGTGTCGATGTTCGCCGAGGCCTGCACCGAGCGGCGCGAACTGCGCTTCGGCTACCAGGACCACCACCAGACCGCCACGGCGCGCACGGTGGAGCCGCACCGCGTGGTGCAGACCGGCCAGCGCTGGTACCTGCTGGCCTGGGACACGGCGCGCCAGGACTGGCGCACCTTCCGTCTCGACCGCATCGTCGACGCCGAACCGACGGGCGCGCGCTTCACCGCGCGCCGCCTGCCGCTGGGCGACGTCGAGGCCTACATGGAACACGCGCTCAAGGTGTCGCCCTACCTGCACCACGCGCGCGTGGTCGTGCATGCCCCGCTCGCGGCGCTGGAACCGCACCTGGGCTGGGTGGGCGGCGTGCCCGAGGCCCTCGACGCGGGCCGCACGCGCGTCGTCACCGGCGCCAGCTCGCTCGACGCGCTCGCCGTGTGGCTGGGCTGCCTGGGCCACGCCATCGAAATCGAGTCGCCTCCCGAACTGGTGCAACACGTGGCGCGCGTTGCCGCACGGCTGGACACCATCGCGCGCCGGCAGGGTACCCCCATCCCCCGTCTATAGGATGGGCCCGCCCGATACCGGTCGATAGGCTTGCGGCACCTGCAACCTCCGAACGGAAACGGATCTGCCCATGCGCCTCGGCCCCGGTCTCGCCTGCGGAAGCCCGCCATGCCCCTGACCGCCACCCAGGTCGCCGTGGTCGAGGACGACAGCGGCATGCGCGAGCGCATCGCCCGCGTGATCGGCGCGGACCCGGCGCTGGCGCTGGCCTTCAGCGCCTCGAACGCGGTCGACATCCTGAACTGGCTCACGGACAACCCGGTCGACGTGCTGCTGGTCGACCTCGGCCTGCCCGACCACCCCGGCCTGCAGGTGATCCGCCAATGCCGCCGCATGCAGCCGGCCTGCGCGGTGATGGTGCTGACGATCTTCGGCGACGAGACCCACATGGTGCAGGCCTTCGAGGCCGGCGCGCGCGGCTACCTGCTCAAGGACGGCACCGAGGCCGACCTGGCGGCGCACCTGCGCCACCTGGGCGCGGGCGGCTCGCCGCTGCCGCCAGGCATCGCGCGGCAGTTGCTGCGCCGCTGGCAGGCCTCCGACGGCGCGCCCGGGCACCTCTCGTCGCGCGAGGCCGAAGTGCTCGACCGGGTGTCTCGTGGTTTCACCTATGCCGAAATCGGCGCGCAGATGGGAGTCTCCGCATCGACGGTTCAAACCCATATCAGAAACATCTACGGCAAGCTGGATGCGCCCCCACCCTCGGACGCCGTGTTGGCGACCCGCCCTCCAGGCCGGCTTTCCTAGCCGCGTGAGCCGCCCCTTCTTTTCCCGCATGCAAGCCGTGCTGCAACTGCTGCTGTGGCTGGTGCTCGCAGCCCCCTTCGCCCACGCTGCCACCCCGCCGGGCAGCACCGACGTGGACTGGGCCGAAGCCAGCCTCGAACCCGACGGCCTGCCGATGCAGGTGCGGCAGGTGGCGCTGCCCTTTCGCTGGGACCACGAGTTTCCGGGGCGCGGCGGCAAGGCCAGCTACCGCATCGTGCTGCCCCCGGACGCCGCCCGCGCGGACGATGCCCAGGCGCTGTTGATGTCGGGCCTGGGCAACCAGGCCGCCGTGTGGTTCAACGGCGCGCTGGTCGCCAACTACGGCGTACTCGGCGACCCGGCCTACGACGCCGGCAAGGGCAACCTGCTGATCCCGCTGGCCGCCGCCCTGCGGCGCGGCGACGGCCAGCCACAAGAGCTGCTCATCCAGGCCACCATCCAGCGCCAGCGCGGCGGCGGGCTGGCCAGCGTGCTCTACGGCCCCGAAGCCTCCCTGGCCCCGCTGCACCGCTCGCAGCAGAACTGGCGCAACACCTCGGCCATCGTCTACGCCGTGAGCCTGTTGCTGATGGGCGGCCTGGCCGCCGGTCTGTGGCTGCGCCAGCGCGACGCGCTCTACGGCTGCTTCGCGCTGGCTGCGCTCTCGGGCGTGGCGCGCAACCTCGACCGCGTGCTCACCGAAGGGCCCGTGCCCTGGCCGCTGTGGGGCGCGGTGGTGGCGGTCTGCTATGCCTGCCACATCGGGCTGATCGCTCGCTTCGTGCTGCTGGTGCTCGACCGCAACCCGCCGTGGCTGGTGCGCTCCATCTACGGGGCGCTGGCGCTGTCGGTGGTGCTGGCCTGCGCCTCCTTCGCCTTCGCGCTGCCGGCGCTTTGGACGACCGGGTTGGCGATCCTGCAGGTCACGAGCACCATCTGCCTGCCCTACGTGGTGCACGGCGCGCTGGTGGCGCGGCGGCGCATCGCGGGTGTGCTGATGGCGGCGGGCACGCTGGCCATCCTGGCGGGCGCGCACGACCTGCTGCTGGTGCGCATGGGCCTGTTCGGCGGCGCCTACTACACGCTCACCTCGCACGCGATCTTCTTCTTCGTGATGATCCTGGCCGGCCTCGTGGTGGAGCGTTACAGCCGCACCGTGGCCGACTACCGCTCGCTCAACGCCAACCTCGCCGCGCGCGTGGCCGAGCGCGAAGAGCAGTTGCGCGGCGCCTTCGAAACCGTGCGCAAGCAGCAGGAAGAACAGGCCGTGCTGCTGGAGCGCCAGCGCATCATGCGGGAGATCCACGACGGCGTGGGCTCGCAGCTCGTGGGCCTGCTCAACGTGGTGAACCAGCCCGCGCCCGACCGCGACGTGGTCGAGGAGCACGTGAAGCTCGCGCTCGACGAGATGCGCATGGCCGTCGATTCGCTGCAGCCCATGCACGACGACCTGACGACCGTGCTGGCCACGCTGCGCTACCGCCTGCAGCCCCGGCTGGACGCGGCCGGCATCGAGCTGGTGTGGGACGTCGCCCTCATCCCCACGCTCGCGCCCTTTGCCGCGCAGGCCGCGCTGCAGCTGCAACGCATCCTGCTCGAGGCCTTCACCAACGTGCTGAAGCATGCGGGCGCCACGCGCATCGTGATGCACGTCGGCTGGCACGGCGAGCAGACGCCGCCGCTGGTGCGCATCGTGCTCACCGACAACGGCCGCGGGCTGCCGGCGAACGAACGCCCCGGCGGCCACGGCCTGGCGAACATGCGTTCGCGGGCACAGGCCATCGGGGCGCGGCTGCAGATCGAGCGGGCCGACGCGCAGTCCGGCGGCACGCGCGTGTCGCTCGACTGGCCCTGCGCGCTGCCCTGAGCGCGCACGGGTCGGTCAGCCCAGGCGCACCGGCACGAAGATCTTGTCCTCGCCGCGCTGGATCAACAGCGCCACCGACTTGTCGGCCTTGGCCACCGCCTGGCGCACCTGCTCCAGGCTCTTGGCCGGCGTGCCGTTGATGGCCAGCAGCACGTCGCCGGCCTGCACCCCGGCCATCGCCGACGGGCCGGCCACGTCCTCGATCAGCAGACCGCCGTCGACCGAGGCCGCGCGCTGTTCCTGCGGCTGCAGCGGGCGCAGCGCCAGGCCGAGCTTGCCCTGCCCCGCCGTGTTGTCGGCCTTGGCGACCTGCGCCGGCTTGTCGCTGGCATCGCCGAGCTTGGCCTGCAGCTCCTGGCGCTCGCCCTGGCGCCACACCTCGAGCGTGACCTTCTTGCCCGGCGCCTGCTGGCCGATGACCGCCGGCAGGTCGCCCGACGACACGATGGCCTGGCCGTCGACCTTGCGGATCACGTCGCCCGCCTTCAGGCCGGCATGGTCGCCGGGGCCGCCCTTCTCGATGTTCGAGACGAGCGCGCCTTCCGGCTTGTCGAGCTTGAACGAATCGGCGAAGGCCTGGTTCACCTCCTGCACCGCCACGCCCAGGCGCGCATGCGTGGCCTTGCCGGTGGCGACGATCTGGTCCTTCACCTGCACGGCCACGTCGATCGGGATGGCGAACGACACGCCCTGGTAGCCGCCGCTGCGGCTGTAGATCTGCGAGTTGATACCGACCACCTCACCGCGCGCATTGAGCAGCGGCCCGCCCGAGTTGCCGGGGTTCACGGCCACGTCGGTCTGGATGAACGGCACGTAGCTGTCGTCGGGCAGCGAGCGGCCCTTGGCGCTCACCACGCCGGCCGTCACGGTGTTCTCGAAGCCGAAGGGCGAGCCGATGGCCAGCACCCATTCGCCGACCTTCAGGTCCTTGGTGTTGCCCAGCGCGAGCACGGGCAGGTTCTTGGCGTCGATCTTGAGCACCGCGATGTCGGTCTTGGCATCGGCGCCCAGCACCTTGGCGCGGTACTCGCGGCGGTCGGTCAGCTTGACGGTGACCTCCTTCGCGTCCTTCACCACGTGGGCGTTGGTCATGATGATGCCGCTCGGGTCCACGATGAAGCCCGAGCCCTGCGAGCGCACCGGCACGGCGCGCTGCTGCTGTTGCTGGCCGCGCGGTCCCATCTGCCCCTGGAAGTGACGGAAGAACTGGAACATCGGATCGTCGGGATCGATGCCCTGCAGCTGCGCCATGGTGTCGTCGTCCGGGGCCTTCTCGGTGCCGGTCACGCTGATGTTGACCACGGCCGGGCCGTCACGCGAGGTGATGGTCGAGAAGTCGGGCAAGGTGACCATGGCGGCCGGCGCGGCCACGGCGGCGGTGGTGGCCGGTGCGCCCACGGCGCGGGCACTGGTGTAGGCCCCAGCGCCGACGGCACCGATCACGCCGGCGCTGGCCAGCGCGATCACGAGGGCACGGGGGGAAATCAGGGCGGCTTTCATTCTTCGATTCCTTTCAATCCTGCGCCGGAGCGCAAACACGGTGAAAGGAATGTCGCGGCCTTGACTTAGGCGTCGCTTAAGCGGAGTTCACTCTTTGGGGGGCGCGAACGTCACTCGCACGCACAGCCCGCCGAGGCTTTGGGACTCTTCAAGCGCCAAGGTGGCGCCGTGCAGGTCGGCGATCGACTTCACGATGGCCAGCCCCAGCCCGCTGCCCGGCGCCTGCGGTTCGCCCGAGCGGTAGAAGCGGTCGAGCACGCGCGCACGCTCGGCCTCGGGCAAGCCGGGGCCGCTGTCGTCCACGCGCAGCTCCACCGCATCGGCGCGCTTCACGAGGCCGACGTCGACCCGCCCGCCCTCGGGCGTGTATTTCACGGCGTTGTCGATCAGGTTGCGCAGCAGCATGCGCAGCGCCTCGGGCTGGCCGCTCACGGTCGCGCCCGCGTCGGACTGCGCCACGCCGATGTCGATGCGGCGCGCCTGCGCAGCCGCCACCGCATCGGAGATCGCCAGGCGCGCCACCTCGGCCAGGTCGACCGTCTCGGGCTTGGCGCCCGCGGCCACGCTGGCTTCATGCCGGGCCAGCGCCAGCATCTGCTCGACGAGCCGCGTGGCGCGGTCGATGCCGGCCGACAGCCGGCTCACGGCCAGCGTGCGCGCCGCGTCGTCGGGGGCGCGCTGCAGGCCCTGCACCTGCAGCTTGAGCGCGGCCAGCGGCGAACGCAGCTCGTGCGCGGCATCGGCCACGAAGTGCTTCTGCGCGTCGAAGGCATGGCGCACGCGGCCGAACAGCAGGTTCAGTTCCTGCACCAGCGGGCGCACTTCTTCGGGCAGGTTCTCTTCGCTCACGGGCGAGAGATCGTCGGCCTGCCGCGATGCCACCTGCCGGCGCACGCGCGCCACGGGCGCCAGCGACAGGCTCACCACCCACCACACGACCAGCATCAACAGCGGCGCCATCAGCGCCACAGGCACGATGGTGCGCAGCGCGAGCGAGCCGGCCATGTGGCGCCGCGCCGCCATGTCCTGCGCCACCTGGATCACCAGCCCGCGTGTCTGCATCGAGAACACGCGGTAGGTCGTGCCGCGGGCGCGCACGTCGGCAAAGCCCAGCACCGCGAGCTGCGGCAGCGCAGCCTCTTCGGCCGACTCGAAGATGCGCACGCCGTCGACGGTCCACACCTGCACCACGAAATCGAAGTTCTGCTCCGCGCCGCCGAGTCCGCCCACGGCCGCGCTCGGCGGCAGGCCCGCGCGCAGCGACAGCGCCATCTGCTGCATGTGGTAATCGAAGATGTCGTCGGCCTCTGTCAGCACCGTGCGGTAGGCCACCAGCGCCTGCGCGCCGGCCGCGAGCACGATGGCGGCGAGCAAAAACACCAGCAGCCGCGCGCGCAGCGATCCGGTCCATCGCATCACGCGGCGCATCATGCCTTGGGCACCATGTAGCCGACGCCGCGCACGTTGCGGATGAGTTCGGCGCCGAGCTTCTTGCGCAGGCCGTGCACGTAGACCTCGACCGCGTTGCTGCTGATCTCGTCCTTCCAGCCGTAGAGCTTTTCTTCGAGCTGCGCACGCGAGAGCACCATGCCCGGGCGGGCCAGCAGCGGCTCGAGCACCGCCCACTCACGCGCCGACAGCACCACGGGCTCGCCGTTCACCGCGACCTCGCGCGTGGCGGGGTTGATGCTCACGCCCATGTGCTCGTACACCGGTTCCGCGCGTCCGGATGCGCGCCGCAGCAAGGCGCGGATGCGGGCCAGCAGCTCGTCGAGGTCGTAGGGCTTGAGTACGTAGTCGTCGGCGCCGGCATCGAGGCCTTCGATGCGCTGCTGCACCGAGTCGCGCGCGGTGGCGATCAGCACCGGCATGCGCTGCTTGCGCGCACGCAGGGCGCGCAGCACCTCCAGGCCGTCGCGGCGCGGCACGCCCAGGTCGAGCAGCACGAGGTCGTACTGCTGGGTGCGCAATGCGGATTCGGCGGCGTCGCCGTCTTTGACCCAATCGACCGCGTACTGCTCGGCCCGCAGCAGGTCGAGCACGGCCTCGCCGATCATCACGTCGTCTTCGAGAAGCAGGAGTCGCATGGTGGTGTCCGTTTCGGGGGTTCGAGGCCGCGCCGGCGCCGAAAGTTCAGCGCGCCTGCGTTCACAGGAGGGAGCGCACCTCGCGCGCCGCCTCGAACAGCAGCGGCAGCATCTCGCGCTGCAAGGTCTCTTCCTGGTAGCGCGTGCCCGACAGCACCACGTTGAGCGCCGCCACCGTGTGGCCCTGCATGTCGCGCAGCGGCACCGCCAGCGCCTGCACGCCGAGCTCGTGTTCTTCGCTGGCGAAGCAGTAGTCGTCCTTGCGCACCTGCGCAATGCGCTGGCGCAAGGCGCGCGCCTGGGTGATGGTGTGTGGCGTGAGCCGCGCCAGGTGCCGGCCCTTGAGCCACTGCGTGAGTTGCGTGGCGGCCATGGCGGCCAGCAGCACGCGCCCGGTCGAGGTGGCGTGGGCCGGCAGGCGCGCGCCCAGGTGCAGGCCGTAGGCCAGCACGCGCGTGGGCGTGCCGTAGCTGCCGCTGCGCGCGACGATGACCACCTCTTCGCCGTCGAGCACCACGGCCGAGAACGACTCGCCCGTCTGCGCCGCGAGCCGGTTCAGCGTGGGCTGCAGCGCGCGCGGCAGGCGCGACGATGCCAGGTAGCTGCCCGAGAAGCGCAGCACCTTCGGCGCCATCCAGAAGTAGCTGCCGTCGGTTTCCAGGTAGCCCAGGTGGGCCAGCGTGAGCAGGTGGCGCCGGGCCGCGGCGCGCGTGAGGCCCGCACGCTCGGCCGCCAGCGTGGCGTTCAGGCGCTGGCGCTCGGTGTCGAAGCTTTCGAGCACCGCCATCCCCTTGGCGATGCCCTCGATGAAGTCGGCGCGGGCGATGGTCATTCGTCGTCGGGAGTTCGTCGTGGATCGGTCGGCTGAAGAAGTGTTGCGCGATGATCGCGCACGCGTTCGCATGATCGCACAGAGCCTCGCCAGCCGCCGCCCCAACCGGCCGGCCGCGCCCTACGCTTGGCAAAACCCTTTCGGAGACACGAACATGCGCACCCAGGTCGCCATCATCGGCGCAGGCCCCGCCGGCCTTCTGCTCGGCCAGCTGCTGCACAAGGCAGGCATCGACAACATCATCGTGGAGCGCCAGAGCGGCGACTACGTGCTGGGCCGCATCCGCGCCGGCGTGCTCGAACAGGTCACGATGGACCTGCTGGCGCGCGCGGGCGTCGACACCCGCGCCAAGGCCGAGGGCCTGCCGCACGACGGCATCGAGCTGCTGTTCAAGGGCGCGCGCCACCGCATCGACATGCACGGCCTCACGGGCGGCAAGCAGGTCACGGTGTACGGCCAGACCGAGGTGACGCGTGACCTGATGGAAGCGCGCACGGCCGAAGGCCTCACGACGATCTACAGCGCGGCCAACGTCAGCCTGCACGACTTCGATTCGGCCAAGCCGCGCGTTCGCTACGAGAAACACGGCCAGACGCACGAGATCGAGTGCGACTTCATCGCCGGCTGCGACGGCTACCACGGCGTGAGCCGCGCCAGCGTGCCGGCCGACGCGATCCAGACCTACGAGAAGGTCTACCCCTTCGGCTGGCTCGGCGTGCTGGCCGACGTGCCGCCGGTGTCGCACGAACTCATCTACGCCAACACCGAGCGCGGCTTTGCGCTGTGCAGCATGCGCAGCGCCACGCGCTCGCGCTACTACGTGCAGGTGCCGACCGAAGAGAAGGTGGAGAACTGGAGCGACGAGGCCTTCTGGAACGAGCTGCGCGCGCGCCTGGACCCCGAGGCCCGCGAACGGCTGGTGACGGGCCCGTCGCTCGAAAAGAGCATTGCGCCGCTGCGCAGCTTCGTGGCCGAGCCGATGCGCTTCGGCTCGCTGTTCCTGGCCGGCGACGCCGCACACATCGTCCCGCCGACCGGCGCCAAGGGGCTCAACCTTGCGACGGCCGACGTGGGGTACCTGTCGCGCGCCCTAGAGATTTTCTACAACGAAAAGTCGGCCTCGGCGCTGGACCGCTATTCCGACCTGTGCCTGCGTCGGGTCTGGAAGGCCGAGCGCTTCTCGTGGTGGTTCACCTCGCTGATGCACCGCTTTCCCGAGACGGGCGCCTTCGGCCAGAAGATCCAGGAAGCCGAACTCGACTACCTCGTGCATTCGCGCGCGGCGTCCACCGCGCTGGCGGAAAACTACGTGGGGCTGCCGCTCGAGGACTTCTGAGCGGCGGGCGACGACAACACCTCGTCGACCCATCGCTGGTCTTCGTCGTAGATCCAGCATTCGCTGAGCTTGCCGTCCTTCACGGCGTAGCGCAGCTGGCGCTCGAGTTCGACCGGGCGCCCCTGATGCTCGAACTGCTCGACGGCGACGATCAGCCCGAAATGCTCGCCGGCCAGCACATCGCGGATCGCGACCAGCCGGCGGTTCGTTCGTTCCTTCACCTGCTTGAGCACCGCGAGGCAGGCCGCCTTGCCCCGGTGCGTGCCCGCGAGCGGGCTGCGGCCGAAGTAATGAAAGACGACCTCGTCGTGGTAGCAGTCGACGATGGCCTTGAGGTCGTTCGCGGCCCAGGCCTGCGCGTAGCGCTGCACGACCGCCCGGATCTCGCTCGCGGCAGGGGTTGTCGGCGTGCTCATCGTTCGCTGGCTTTCTCCAGTGTCTTCTTCATCGCGGCGCCGCCCTGCGCCATCATGGGTTCGACGTACGCCGCGAGCCCGTCGGGTAGCACGTCGGTGATCCAGAGGAAGCGCGACCGGCCTTCGCCGTGCGCGAACACCTGGGCCGACGCGTGGTGGTGCGTGGCCTTGCCGTCGGTCACGGTGTAGGCCAGCCGGCGGTTCTCGTCGTCGAGGGCCACGAGCAGCTCGCGCGCCACCAGGCCGTTGGCAAAGTGGACGATGCGGGCGCCCTGCCCGTCGAGTTCGCAGCCGGTGAGAAAGCCCGGCGCGAGGCGCGTGTGCACGGCGCCGAAGTCGCGCAGCGCGTCCCACACCTGCGCGGCATCGGCCTCGACGATGAATTCCTTGTAGACGGTGGCCATGGGGTCGATGCCTTTCGTGTCAGGGACAGACGGCCTCGACGTTGTTGCCGTCGGGGTCGATGAGGAAGGCCGCGTAGTAGGTCGGGCTGTAGTCGGCGCGCGGCCCTGCGCCGCCGTTGTCGGTGCCGCCGGCCTTCAAGCCGGCCTTGTGGAAGGCGGCGACGGTGGCATGGTCGGGCGCGCGGAACGCGATGTGCGTGCCAGGGCCCTTGGCGCCTTTCGCGGCATAGAGCCACAGCGCCGGTTCGCCGGCCGGGCCGAGGCCGGCGTAGCTGTCGTCGTGGGAGCCCAGCACGTGGCCGAGCGGCGCGAGCGCGGCTTCGTAGAAGCGCCGGCTGGCGGCGAGGTCTTTGACTTTCAGTCCGATGTGGTCGTACATGGCGATGACTTCCTGCTTGAAGGGTGGATCAAGCGGTCATCGTGAAGCAGCGCGGCCAGGCGGTCTTGGAAAATCTTGCGGTCGCCCTTGGCGGCGAGCCGGAACCCGCGCGGCGACACGCCGGCCGCGCGGTGGAAGGTGCGCACGAAGTTGCTCAGGTCGGCAAAACCGGCCTCGAGGGCGACGTCGGTCACGGCCAGGTCGCTGTCCGCCAGCAGGCGGGCCGCGCGGCGCAGCCGGGAGCGCACGAGGTACTGGTGCGGCGTGACGCCGAGCACCTGGGAGAACAGCCGCAGGAAATGGAAGGCGCTCAGGCCCGCCTGAGCGGCCGCGTCCTCCAGGCCGATCTCGCCGGAGGCGTGGGCCTCGATCCAGGTCGCGGCCTCGACCGCACGGCGACGGTCGCGCGGCGTCGTCGACGGCGGCGCCACGGGTTTGCCGCGCCCTTTCACCACGTCGAGGAAACGGCTGGCGAAGCCCATGCCCAGCTCGTCCAGGCCCACGTCGCTGCCGCCTTCGACCGCGACCTGCGCGAGTTCGCCCAGCACCATGAGTTCGGGCAGCGGCGGCAACGCCGAGGCATGCCAGCTGCGCCGGTCGCCGCCGATCAGGTCGACGAAGCCCGGCGAGAAGTGGAACGACAGGCACTCGTCGCCACAGGCGAAGTGCTCGTGGGTGCAGACGTAGTCGTCCCCCGGCGCGCCGACCAGCACCGCGCCGGCCACCAGCTCGTAGTCGCGGCCGAGCGCGCGGCAGCCGAAGCTGCCCTTGCGCACGTACGAGACCGAGTGCGTCTCGTGCACCTCGGTGAACGGCGCCGCGCCGACGCCCGCGTCGCAGCGGTAGGTCGAGACGCGGATCGCGTCGGTCTGCAGTTCGGTGGTGACGCGCATGATGACTTTCGCCGCCCTTCGATCACCGGCCGGCGGCGCTCAGTCGATCGTCTGCATGGCCTGCCACACGCGCGACGGGCTCAGCGGCATGTGCAGGCGGGGCGCGCGGGCGCCGAGGCCGTTGCGCGCGAAGGCGTCGGCCACCGCGTTGACGATGGCCGGCGTGGCGCCGATGGTGCCCAGCTCGCCCACGCCCTTCACGCCCAGCGGGTTGTTCTTGCAGGGCGTGGATTCGTCCATTTCCATCTGGAACATGGTGTCGACGATGTCGGCGCGCGGCGCGGCGTAGTCCATGAGGCTGCCGGTGACGGGCTGGCCGGTTTCGCTGTCGTACACCACCTGCTCGTACAGCGCCTGGCCGATGCCCTGCACCGCGCCGCCTTCGAGCTGGCCGCGCACGATCATCGGGTTGACCACGCGGCCCACGTCGTTGACCGAGCTGTAGGCCACGACGCTGATCTCGCCCGTGGGCGGGTCGAGCTCGATCTCGCAGATGTGGCAGCCGTTGGGCCAGCTCGGGCCGGCCACGGTGCTGGTGGAGTCGACGAAGATCTCGCGCCCCGGCTGCTTGGCGGCCAGGGTGAACAGGTCGAGCTCGAGGTCGGTACCGGCCACGATGAAGGTGCCGCGGCTGTAGACGATGTCGTCGATGGAAGCCTCGAACTCCTGCGCCGCGAGTTCGCGCGCCTTGTCGATGGTGCGCTCGGCGCCGATGCGCACGGCCGAGCCGCCGGTGAAGAGCGAACGCGAGCCGGCGCTGCCGAAGCCGTCGCCGCGGTCGGTGTCGCCGAGCACGACGCGCACCTTCTCGATCGGCACGCCGAAGGCATCGACAGCCAGCTGCGCGAGCGAGGTCGCGATGCCCTGCCCCATGGCGTTGACGGCCGAGAACACCTCGATCACGCCATCGGCCTGCACCGAGACGGTCACGCGCTCTTCGAACACGTTGCCGCCGGTCCATTCGAGGAACGTGGCGATGCCCAGGCCGCGCTGCTTGCCGCGCGCCGCCGATTCGGCCGCGCGGGCCTCGAAGCCCTGCCAGTCGGCCAGCTGCAGCGCCTGGTCCATCACCGACTCGAACTGGCCGGTGTCGTAGGTCTGCGCCATCGGGTTCTTGTAGGGCATCTGCTCGGGGCGGATGAAGTTGCGCCGGCGCAGCGCGATGCGGTCGATGCCGGTCTGGCGCGCGGCCTCGTCCATCAGGCGCTCGATGGTGAAGATGGCCTCGGGCCGGCCCGCGCCGCGGTAGGCGCCGGTGGGCGCGGTGTTGGTGAGCACCGCCTTGAAATGGAAGTCGATGGTCTGGATGTCGTAGACGCTGGTCTGCACCCACGGGCCGATCAGCAGCTGGATCGCGACGCCAGTGCCGGTGGCGTAGGCGCCCACGTTGGCGAGCGTCTTGATGCGCAGGGCCAGGATCTTGCCGTCGGCGTCGAGCGCCATTTCGGCGCGCGCCTCGATGTCGCGGCCGTGCGCGCTCGAGAGGAACTCTTCGCTGCGGTCGGCCACCCACTTCACCGGCCGGCCCACCTGCAGCGCGGCGTAGGCGACCGCGATGTCCTCGGGATAGGCGCCGGTCTTCATGCCGAAGCCGCCGCCGACGTCGCCCACGACCACGCGCACTTTTTCCTTGGCGAGGCCAATGGCCGCGCAGACCGAATCGCGCACGCCGGACGGCATCTGGGTGCTCATGCGGATCGTGAGGCGGTCGGTCTTGCTGTCGTGCGTGGCGAGCACGGCGCGCGGCTCGATGGTGAGCGCGACCACGCGCTGGTTGTTCACGTCCAGGGCAATCACGTGGGCGGCGCGCTCGAACGCGGCGGTGGCGGCTTCGCTGCTGCCGTGGCGCATCTCGGCGGCGATGTTGCCCGTGGCCTCCTCGCACAGGAGCGGCGCACCGTCGGCGGTCGCGCCCGGCAGGTCGACCACCATCGGCAGCTCTTCGTAGTCGACCATGACGGCTTCGGCCGCATCGCGCGCCTGCTGCACGGTGTCGGCAATGACGGCCGCCACCGGTTCGCCGACGAAGCGCGCGCGCTCGTGCGCCAGGGCGCGGCGCGGCGGGCTGGCGCTGTCGCTGCCGTCCGCGCGCTTGAAACCGGCGGCGCCGGGCATCGGCTTGACGCCGGCCTCGGCCAGGTCGGCCCCGGTGATCACGCGCAGCACGCCGGGCATGCCGACGGCCGCGGACGTGTCGATGGACACGATGCGCGCATGTGGGTACGGAGAGCGAAGGAAGACGAGGTGCGCCTGCTCGGAGAGCGTGACGTCGTCGGTGTAACGGCCGGCGCCTGCGAGCAGGCTTTCGTCCTCGAGGCGGCGCACCGCCTGGCCGCTGCCGAAGCGCGTGGGATTGGGTTCAGTGGTCAACGTGGTCCTCTTGTGCTGATCCCCGGCGCCCTGCACGTGCCTGCCGGATCCGCTGTGGTACTGCGAAAGCAAGCTGTGCACTATAGGTTTTTCGACGGGTCTTGTGGGGTTGTCTCGCGTGCCATCGGCGGTGGCACTGGGGCCGCAGCCTTGTGGACTGTTCCCGTGTGAGCGGGATTTTCCCTCAAGTGGCTTGCGTTTTCGAGAAGCCGTGTATACCTGCATCCATGCGACAACTGCCTTGGCTCGAACCCGGAGATGCACTGCCCGACCCCGCTTCGGCGTGGGACGAAAGGGACCCGGTGCCCGGCCTGCTGGCGGCCGGTGGCTCCCTCGATGTCGATACTCTGATGCAGGCCTACAGCCGCTGTGTCTTCCCCTGGTTCAGCGACGACCAGCCCATCCTGTGGTGGAGCCCCGACCCGCGCATGGTGCTGCGGGTGAGCGACTTCCGGCTGCATCGCTCGCTGCGCAAGACGCTGAGCCGTTTTGCCGCGACGCCCGGCTGCGAGCTGCGCATCGATCACGATTTTGGAACGGTGATCCAGGCCTGTTCGCAGTCGGCGCGCACCGGCCAGTCGGGCACCTGGATCGTGCCGGACATGGTCAAGGCCTATACGCAATTGCACCGCGCCGGGCACGCGCACAGCGTCGAAACCTGGATCGACGGCGAACTCGCGGGCGGGCTCTACTGCGTGGCACTGGGCCGGGCGGTGTTCGGCGAGTCGATGTTCACGCGCCGGCCGGACGCTTCGAAGATCGCGCTGGCCGGCCTGGTCGCGCTGTGCCGGCGCACCGGCGTCGAAATGATCGACTGCCAGCAGAACACCGCGCACCTGGCCAGCCTCGGCGCCCGCGAAATGCCGCGCGCGCGCTTCGTCGCGCACGTGGCCCAGGCCCGAAAACAGGAGGGCCCGCAGTGGCAATTCGACCCCGTATACTGGTCCGAACTCCTTTCCGAGCGACCTCCTCTTTCGACGTGACGTGACGTGACGCACCTCAAGGATCTTCCGCTTCACACGCTGCAGTTCTACGCGACGGCGCCCTATCCCTGCAGCTACCTGCCGGATCGCCAGGCCCGCTCGCAGGTGGCCACGCCCAGCCACCTGATCCACAACGACGCCTACTCCGACCTGGTGCTCAGCGGCTTCCGGCGCAGCGGCATGTTCACCTACCGGCCCTATTGCGACGGCTGCCGCGCCTGCATCCCGCTGCGCGTGCTGGCGCACAGCTTCAAGCCGAACCGCAGCCAGCGCCGCACCGCCAAACAGCACGCCGACCTGCAGGCGCGCGTGCTCAAGCTGTGCTTCGTGCCCGAGCACTACCAGCTCTACCTGCGCTACCAGACCGGCCGCCACTCGGGCGGCGGCATGGACCACGACAGCATCGACCAGTACACCCAGTTCCTGCTGCAAAGCCGCGTCAACTCGCGGCTGGTTGAGTTCCGCGAAACCCTGCCCGACGGCAGCCCCGGCGCACTGAAGATGGTGTCGATCCTCGATGTGCTCAGCGACGGCATCTCGGCCGTCTACACCTTCTACGAACCCGAGGACGGCGCCGGCTACGGCACCTACAGCGTGCTGTGGCAGATCGAGCAGGCCCGCAAGCTGGGGCTGCCGCACGTCTACCTGGGCTACTGGATCGAGCGCAGCCCCAAGATGCACTACAAGGCCCGCTTTTCCCCGCACGAAGTGTTGGTGGACGGCCACTGGCAGGCACCGAGCGATTTCACAAGGTAAAATGGCGCACGGTCATCACCGCATTGCGCCATGAGAAAAAACCTATCCGACGTTCCCGCCACTCCCGTCATCCAGGTCATCGAGCGCATGTTCTCGCTGATCGACGTCCTGGCCTCGCGCGAAGAAGCGATCTCGCTGAAGGAAATCAGCGAAAAGACGGGGCTTCACCCGTCGACCACGCACCGCATCCTCAATGACCTCGCGGTCGGCCGCTTCGTCGACCGACCCGAAGCCGGCAGCTACCGCCTCGGCATGCGCCTGCTGGAGCTGGGCAACCTGGTCAAGGGCCGGCTGAACGTGCGCGACGCGGCCCTGGGGCCGATGCGCGAGCTGCACAAGCTCACGCAGCAGCCGGTCAATCTCAGCATGCGCCAGGGCGACGAGATCGTGTACATCGAGCGCGCCTACAGCGAACGTTCGGGCATGCAGGTGGTGCGCGCCATCGGCGGCCGTGCCGCCCTGCACCTGACCTCGACCGGCAAGCTGTTCCTGGCCGCCGACGATCCGCAGCGCGTGCGCAGCTACGCCACGCGCACCGGCCTGGCCGGCCACACCCGCAACAGCATCACCCAGCTGCCCGCGCTCGAGCGCGAGCTGTCGAAGGCGCGCCAGTACGGCATCGCCCGCGACAACGAAGAACTGGAGCTGGGCGTGCGCTGCATGGCCGCCGGCATCTACGACGACCAGGGCAAGCTGGTGGCGGGCCTGTCGATCTCGGCCCCGGCGGATCGCCTCGACGAAGGCTGGCTGCCCAAGCTGCAGGCGACCGCCAACGAGATCTCGGGCGCGCTGGGCTTCAAGGACGGCGTGGCCGCAACGCCTGCGTCGGGCGCGAACGTGACAACGGGCGCCTGAGCGCCCGTTTGCTTTCGACTCTTTTTCTTCCCAGCGAGCCGGCCGGTAAGCCCTCCACGAGGGCAGCAGGCAGGCCGCTAACGGCCTCCCGCTCAACCGATCTCAGCCGGCGACCTGGAAGCCACGCGGACCCGACACGGCGTGCGTGGCCTCGACCCAGCGGCGAACCCGCTCGGCGTCGGCGATGCGGCTGAACTTGCCGGCCGAATCCAGGAACACCATGATCAGCTTGCGCCCGGCCACCTTGGCCTGCATCACGAGGCACTGGCCGGCTTCGGAGATGTAGCCGGTCTTCTGCAGGCCGATGTCCCACTCAGGGCTCTTCACGAGGCGGTTGGTGGTGTTGAACTGCAGCACGCGGTTGCCGACTTCGACCTGGTATTCCGGCGACGTGGACAGCGAACGCACCGTGGCGTCCGAATAGGCTGCGTTGACCAGCAGCGCCAGGTCTTGCGCGCTCGACTGGTTGCGGCTCGACAGGCCCGTGGGCTCCACGTAGCGCGTGTCCTTCATGCCGAGCATGCGGGCCTTGGCATTCATGATGCTCACGAAGGTCGTGAGACCGCCCGGGTAGGTGCGGCCCAGCGCGTGCGCCGCGCGGTTTTCGCTGGACATCAGCGCCAGGTGCAGCAGCTCGCCGCGCGACAGCGTGGTGCCGACGGTCAGGCGCGAACGGCTGCCCTTTTCGGTGTCGACGTCGTCTTGCGTGATGGTGATGAGTTCGTCGTTCGGCAGATGGGCCTCGCTGATCAGCAGACCGGTCATGAGCTTGGTGAGCGAAGCGATCGGCAACACGGCGTGGTCGTTCTTGCTGAACAGCACCTCGTGGGTGTCCTGGTCGATCACCAGGGCGACGCTCGACTTCAGGTCGAGCGCGTCGTCGGTGCTGTGCAGGCCGGCCATCTGGCCGAAGGACTGGCGAGCCGGCGTCTCGACGCGCACCACCGAACGGCGCTGCACGGCGACGACGGTCTTGCCGTTCTTCTTGTGGATGGTGGCCACGACATTGCGGCCGCCGCGCACGACCTTGTCGGCCTGCTCGGCGCGACCGCCCCGTGCCACCTTGGAAGCGGACGCATTGCGTTGCTTGACCTCGGCGGGGGCCTTCGCCTTCTTGGCGACGGCGGACTTGGCGGCAGCGGGTTTTTCCTTCTTCGCAGCCTGGGCGCCAGGCAGCAAAAACGCCGAGGCGCACAGCGCCACGGCGAGGAACTTGAAGGCGGGTAGGAACCGCTGGATGGAAACTCGACGTAGACGGGTTTCAGGCATCAATAAATCTCCAGCGGCAACAAACGAGGACCGCAGTGTATCGAAATCAAAAAAGACACGCAATATCAGTTACTTGCATCCTCTTCTTCATTCGAATACCAAGGAACGCCTGAAAACCTAACCTTGTGCCGCCACTCTCTCAGCTTGGCTCTGTAACTTGTTGAGCGCACTCAAATAAGCCTTTGCCGAAGCGACCACGATGTCTGGGTCTGCACCCACACCGTTGACCACCCGCCCTGCGTTTTGTAACCGGACTGTAACTTCTCCCTGGCTTTCCGTCGAGCCGCTGATGGCGTTTACAGAGTAAAGAACCATCTCGGCGCCGCTCTTGACGTGGGCCTCGATGGCCTTGAGGGACGCATCGACCGGCCCGTTGCCGTCGGATTCGCTGGTGACTTCCTTGCCCTGGACCGTGAACACGATCTTGGCCTGGGGCCGTTCGCCGGTTTCGCTGTGCTGGGAGAGAGAGACGAAAGCAAACTGTTCACCAACGTGCGACAGCTCTTCCGCGCTGACCAGCGCCAAGATGTCTTCGTCGAAAATTTCGGACTTGCGGTCGGCCAGCTCCTTGAAACGCGCGAACGCGGCGTTGACCTCGGTTTCGCTTTCCATCGTCACACCCAGGTCCTGCAGGCGCTGCTTGAAAGCGTTGCGACCGCTGAGCTTGCCCAGCACGATCTTGTTGGCGGTCCAGCCCACGTCTTCGGCGCGCATGATCTCGTAGGTGTCGCGCGCCTTGAGCACGCCGTCCTGGTGGATGCCCGAGGCGTGCGCGAACGCGTTGGCGCCCACCACCGCCTTGTTGGGCTGCACCACGAAGCCGGTGGTCTGGCTGACCATGCGGCTGGCGGCCACGATGTGCTGGGTGTCGATGTTCAGGTCGAGCCCGAAGTAGTCTCTGCGCGTCTTCACGGCCATGACCACTTCTTCGAGCGAACAGTTGCCCGCGCGCTCGCCCAGGCCGTTGATCGTGCACTCGACCTGGCGCGCGCCGCCGATCTTCACGCCGGCCAGCGAGTTCGCCACGGCCATGCCCAGGTCGTTGTGGCAATGCACCGACCAGATCGCCTTGTCGCTGTTGGGAATGCGCTCGCGCAGCATCTTGATGAAGTTGCCGTACAGCTCGGGGATGGCGTAGCCGACGGTGTCGGGCACATTGATGGTGGTCGCACCCTCGTTGATCACGGTTTCGAGCACGCGGCACAGGAAGTCCGGGTCGCTGCGGTAGCCGTCTTCGGGGCTGAACTCGACGTCGGCGATCTGGTTGCGCGCGAAGCGCACGGCCAGCTTGGCCTGTTCATGCACCTCGTCGGGCGACATGCGCAGCTTCTTCTCCATGTGCAGCGGCGAGGTCGCGATGAAGGTGTGGATGCGCCCGCGTGCCGCGCCCTTCAGGGCTTCGGCCGCGCGCGCGATGTCGCGGTCGTTGGCACGCGACAGGCCGCACACCGTCGAGTCCTTGATCGCGTTGGCGATGGCCTTCACGGCCTCGAAGTCGCCGTTCGAGCTGGCCGGAAAGCCGGCTTCGATGACGTCGACCCTGAGCCGCTCCAGCAGCTTGGCGATGCGCAACTTTTCGTCGCGCGTCATCGAGGCGCCGGGCGACTGTTCGCCGTCGCGCAAGGTGGTGTCGAAAATAATGAGTTGGTCGGTCATCGTGGATCTCCTTGGTTCGTTCCCACCTTGCGCGTGCGGCTGGTGCCGGTGCGTCAGGCGACTTCAGCCACCGATTGTGCGCTGCGCGCGCCCCGGCCCCTGGCCCGCTGCACCCCCGACACGATCGCCTTCAGCGAGGCCGAGATCACGTTCGCGTCGATGCCGACGCCGAACAGGGTCTGCGACTCGTCCACGCGCAGCTCGAGGTAGGCCACCGACTTGGCGTCAGCGCCCGCACCGATGGCGTGCTGGTGGTAGTCCATGACGCGCACCGTGTGGCCGGTGGCCTGGCTCAGTGCCTGCGTGAAGGCGTCGATCGGGCCGTTGCCGCGGCCTTCGATGGCGCGGGTTTCACCGTCCCACGGCAGGTCGCCGCGCAGTACCACCGTGGCCTCGGCGCCCTCGCCTTCTTCCTGGATCACGCGGTGCTGCAAGGCCTTGGCGGTCTCGATGCCGTATTCGTTCACGAAGATCTGCCAGAGGTCGGCGGCGGTGAGCTCCTTGCCGCCCACGTCCATCACGCGCTGCACGACCTGCATGAATTCCATCTGCAGCCGGCGCGGCATCTCGAGGCCGTACTCGCTCTCGAGCAGGTAGGCCATGCCGCCCTTGCCCGACTGGCTGTTCACGCGGATCACGGCTTCGTAGCTGCGGCCTACGTCCTTCGGGTCGATGGGGAGGTACGGAATGTCCCAGATGTCGCCGTCCTTGCGCGCGGCGAACGCCTTCTTGATCGCGTCCTGGTGCGAGCCCGAGAACGAGGTGTAGACGAGGTCGCCGACGTACGGATGGCGCGGGTGTACGGGAATCTGGTTGCAGTGCTCGACCGTGGCGCGGATCTCGTCGATGTTCGAGAAGTCCAGTTCGGGCGAGACACCCTGCGTGTAGAGGTTGAGCGCAACGTTCACGAGGTCGAGGTTGCCGGTGCGCTCGCCGTTGCCGAAGAGGCAGCCTTCGATGCGCTCGGCGCCGGCCATCAAGGCCAGTTCGCCGGCTGCGGTGCCGGTGCCACGGTCGTTGTGCGGGTGCACGCACAGCACGATCGAGTCGCGGCGCGCGAGGTTGCGGTGCATCCACTCGATCATGTCCGCGAAGATGTTCGGCGTGGAATGCTCCACCGTAGTGGGCAGGTTGACGATGCACTTGCGCTCGGGCGTCGGGGCCCAGACTTCGGTGACCGCATCGACCACGCGCTTGGAGAAGACCACGTCGGTGCCCGAGAACATTTCGGGCGAGTACTGGAAGGTCCACTTCGTGTTCGGCTGCTTTGCGGCGAAGTCGTTGAACATGCGGGCATGGCTGCTCGCGAGTTCGACGATCTGGTCTTCGTCCATGCCGAGCACCACGCGGCGCATCACCGGAGCCACAGCGTTGTAGAGGTGAACGATGGCGCGCGGCGCGCCCTGCAACGCTTCGAAGGTGCGTTCGATGAGGTGGTCGCGCGCCTGCGTGAGCACCTGGATCGTCACGTCATCGGGAATGCGGTCTTCTTCGATGAGCTTGCGCACGAAGTCGAATTCAATCTGCGACGCCGACGGAAAGCCGACTTCGATTTCCTTGAAGCCGATGGCCACGAGGGTTTCGAACATGCGCATCTTGCGCGCGATGTCCATGGGTTCGACCAAGGCCTGGTTGCCATCGCGCAGGTCCGTCGACAGCCAGATCGGGGCCTTGGTCAGCACGGCATCGGGCCAGGTGCGGTCCTTGAGACCGATCGGGGCGAATGCGCGGTATTTGGCTTGAGGTTGCTTGAGCATGTCGATTTCTCTGTGATGGTTGGAACTCAACCAGCAACCCCAAAAGACAAACGGCCCGTTGCTGGTGCGAACGGGCCGTGATGAGGGATTAGCGCGTGCGCTACCGTCTCCGCCCGTGAGGGAGGGCTAGTAGGGCCAGCAGCGAAATCTTGGTCATGAGGGTTGCGAATGTAGCACAGCCTTCGCGGGCCTGTGAAGGCCCGGGGCTTCTTCAGTTGTGCAGCCCCCGCTCGTCGGGCTCTTCGGTCGAGGTGCTGATCACGCTCACCGGCTGGCCCTTGGCCTTGCGCCATGCGTACACCACGTAGCCGCTCAAACCATAGGCCACGAAGAGGCTGAACAGCACCGTCGGCGGATGGATGTTGATGACCGCGATGCCCAGCGCGATCAGCACGATCACGACGAAGGGCACGCTCTTCTTCATCTGGATGTCCTTGAAGCTGTAGAACGGCGCATTGGTCACCATGGTGAGGCCCGCGTACAGCGTGAAGGCGAAGGTGACCCAGGTAATCTGCGTCCACGAGAGGTACAGCACCTCGCCGCCGCGCTTGCCCCATTCGTTGACGAGCCAGATGAAGCCCGCCACCAATGCCGCGGCCGCCGGCGACGGCAGGCCCTGGAACCAGCGCTTGTCGACCACGCCCGTGTTGACGTTGAAGCGCGCGAGCCGCAGCGCGGCACAGGCGCAGTACACGAAGGCGGCGATCCAGCCCCAGCGCCCCAGCCCCTTGAGCGACCACTCGTAGGCGATGAGCGCGGGCGCGGCGCCGAACGACACCATGTCGGACAGCGAGTCCATCTGCTCGCCGAACGCGCTTTGCGTGTTGGTCATGCGGGCCACGCGCCCGTCGAGGCTGTCGAGCACCATCGCGGCGAACACGCCGAGCGCGGCCAGGTCGAAGCGCGCGTTCATGGCCATCACGACCGAGTAGAAGCCGCCGAACAACGCCGCCAGCGTGAACAGGTTCGGCAGGATGTAGATGCCCTTGCGCCGCTTGCGCGGCTGCGCGTCGTCGGGGACGGTGTCGTCATGCATTGAATTGGCCTCCGTCCCTCGTGGGAACTGCCCGGTCAGCTATCCATTCGATAGCATCTTGGTCTGTGAATCGCATGCTTCGCAGTGTAGTTCAGGGGACCCGTGCTCTCCCCTTCAAACAAAAGGGCCACCGCGACGGGTGGCCCTCCGAAACAGAGTGCCGAAGCACCCTGTTGGCTCTTGCCTCTGAAGATCAGTTGCGGGTCTGGTCGACCAGCTTGTTCTTCTTGATCCAGGGCATCATCGCGCGCAGCTTTTCGCCGACGACTTCGATCTGATGCTCGGCGTTCAGGCGACGGCGGCTGATCAGCACCGGCTGGCCGGCAGCGGCTTCGAGCACGAAGCTCTTGGCGTATTCGCCGGTCTGGATGTCCTGCAGGACCTTCTTCATGGCCTTCTTGGTCTCGTCGGTCACGATGCGTGGGCCCGTGACGTACTCGCCGTATTCGGCGTTGTTCGAGATCGAGTAGTTCATGTTGGCGATGCCGCCTTCATAGATCAGGTCGACGATCAGCTTCAGCTCGTGCAAGCATTCGAAGTACGCCATTTCGGGCGCGTAGCCGGCTTCCACCAGCGTTTCGAAACCAGCCTTGATCAGCTCGACCGTGCCGCCGCACAGAACCGCTTGTTCGCCGAACAGGTCGGTTTCGGTTTCTTCGCGGAAGTTGGTCTCGATGATGCCGGCCTTGCCGCCGCCGTTGGCGGTGGCGTAGCTCAGCGCGAGGTCACGCGCCTTGCCGCTCTTGTCCTGGTGCACCGCGATCAGGTGCGGTACGCCGCCACCTTGCGTGTACGTGCCGCGCACGGTGTGACCCGGAGCCTTGGGAGCGACCATCCACACGTCGAGGTCGGCGCGCGGCTGCACGAAACCGTAGTGCACGTTGAAGCCGTGCGCGAAGACGAGCGAAGCGCCTTCCTTGATGTTCGGGGCCACGTCGTTCTTGTAGACGGCGGCGATCTGCTCATCGGGCAGCAGGATCATGACGACGTCGGCCGACTTCACGGCGTCAGCGACTTCAGCGACCTGCAGGCCGGCCTTGCCGACCTTGTCCCACGAAGCGCCGCCCTTGCGCAGGCCGACCACGACCTTGACGCCGCTGTCGTTCAGGTTCTGCGCGTGTGCGTGACCTTGCGAGCCGTAGCCGATGATGGCAACCGTCTTGCCCTTGATCAGGCTGAGGTCCGCGTCCTTGTCGTAATAAACCTTCATGATGTTCTCCAGATAGATAAGCGAGTTGCAGTGTGTTGTTGTGCCGTTCGTCCTGAGCCTGTCGAAGGGCTCAATGCAGTCCCCGCTCGCGCGGAGGCTTCGACAAGCTCAGCCCGAACGGGCAGCGACTGAGCTCCGAATCATGGTGTCAGACCCGCAGGATGCGTTCGCCGCGCCCGATGCCGCTGGCGCCGGTGCGCACCGTCTCGAGGATGGCACCGCGGTCGATCGCTTCCAGGAAAGCGTCGTTCTTGCCGTGATCGCCGGTCAGCTCGATGGTGTAGCTCTTGTCGGTCACGTCGATGATGCGGCCACGGAAGATTTCCGCCATGCGCATCATTTCCTCGCGTTCCTTGCCCACCGCACGCACCTTCACCATCATGAGCTCGCGCTCGGTGTAGGCGCCTTCGGTCAGGTCGACCACCTTCACGACCTCGATGAGACGGTTCAGGTGCTTGGTGATCTGCTCGATCACGTCGTCCGAGCCGTTGGTGACGATGGTCATGCGCGAGAGGCTTGCGTCCTCGGTCGGCGCCACGGTCAGCGATTCGATGTTGTAGCCACGGGCCGAGAACAGGCCCACCACGCGGGAAAGAGCACCCGGCTCGTTTTCCAGCAGCACTGCAATGATGTGTTTCATGTTGGCGTGACTCCTCTTTTCGCCGCCCTCCCCCGTGCACGGTAATGCGCGGGCTTGGCGGGCAATAGATTCGTCAGTAAAGGTTGAACGAACGAATGTTCCGGATCAGAGATCTTCGGAACCCAGCAGCATCTCGGTGATGCCCATGCCGGCCTTGACCATCGGGAACACGTTCTCGGTGGGGTCGGTACGGAAATCCATGAATACCGTGCGGTCCTTGAGCTTGCGCGCCTCGCGCAGCGCCGGCTCCACGTCTTGTGGACGCTCGATCAGCATGCCGACGTGACCATAGGCCTCGGCGAGCTTCACGAAGTTGGGCAGCGCGTCCATGTAGCTGTGGCTGTAGCGGCCGGAGTATTCGATCTCCTGCCACTGGCGCACCATGCCCAGGTAGCGGTTGTTGAGCGAGCAGATCTTGATCGGCGTGTTGTACTGCAGGCAGGTCGAGAGCTCCTGGATGCACATCTGCACCGAGCCTTCGCCGGTGATGGTGAACACTTCCGAATCGGGCTTGGCGAGCTTGATGCCCATGGCGTAGGGAATGCCCACGCCCATGGTGCCCAGGCCGCCCGAATTGATCCAGCGGCGCGGCTCGTCGAAGCGGTAGTACTGGGCGGCCCACATCTGGTGCTGGCCGACGTCCGACGTGATGTACGTGTCGGCGTCCTTGGTCATGTTCCAGAGGGTCTCGACCACGAACTGCGGCTTGATCACATCCTTGTTGTCGCGGTCGTACTTGAGGCAATCGCGCGAGCGCCAGCTTTCGATGGTCTTCCACCAGTCGGCCAGCGCACCGGCGTCGGGCTTGGTGGTGCTCTCGCGGATCATCGAGATCAGCTCGGTGAGCACGTCCTTCACGTCGCCGACGATCGGGATGTCGACCTTCACGCGCTTGGAGATGCTCGACGGGTCGATGTCGACGTGGATGATCTTGCGTTCGTTCTGCGCGAAGTGCTTCGGGTTGCCGATCACGCGGTCGTCGAAGCGCGCGCCCACGGCCAGCAGCACGTCGCAGTTCTGCATCGCGTTGTTGGCTTCGATGGTGCCGTGCATGCCCAGCATGCCCAGGAACTTGCGGTCGCTCGCCGGGTAGGCGCCCAGGCCCATCAGCGTGTTCGTGACAGGGTACCCCAGCATGTCGACCAGCGTGCGCAGCTCGTTCGTGGCATTGCCCAGGAGCACGCCGCCGCCGGTGTAGATGTAGGGGCGCTTGGCCGCCAGCAGCAGTTGCAGCGCCTTGCGGATCTGCCCGCCGTGGCCCTTGCGCACCGGGTTGTACGAGCGCATCTCGACCTTGTCGGGATAGCCGCTGTACGGAATCTTCTTGAAGGAAACGTCCTTCGGCACATCCACCACCACGGGGCCGGGACGGCCGCTGCGTGCGATGTGGAAGGCCTTCTTCATCGTCATGGCCAGGTCCTTCGGATCCTTGACGAGGAAGTTGTGCTTGACGATGGGGCGCGTGATGCCGACCGTGTCGCATTCCTGGAAGGCGTCGAGGCCGATGGCGGCCGTCGGCACCTGGCCGGAAATGATCACCATCGGGATCGAGTCCATGTACGCCGTCGCGATGCCGGTGACCGCATTGGTCAGGCCGGGACCGGAAGTGACCAGCGCCACGCCGACTTCGCCGGTGGCGCGCGCATAGCCGTCGGCAGCGTGGACGGCGGCCTGTTCGTGGCGCACCAGCACGTGCTGGATGGTGTCCTGCTTGTAGAACGCGTCGTAGATGTAGAGAACCGCGCCGCCCGGGTAGCCCCAGATGTACTGGACGCCTTCGGCCTGCAGTGCCTTGACCAGCACTTCAGCGCCCATGAGTTCTTGCGTGGTGTTGCCGGCGCCAGAGGACGCGGCTGCTGCGGAAGCGAGTTCCGCCTTCGAGATTTCCATGATCAACCTTTGTGTTTTTTCGGGAACGAAAAACCTTGGGTGCCCCTTGCCAGCCCTTGTGGGGCCGCGCCAGGACTTGAGGCCAAAGCCATGAGCGGACTGATGTTCCGCCGGACCGTGACCCGTTTGCCTTTTGACTTGCAAGGCGGATTATGACACTACCGGCGCGTTCAGACTCGCTTCAGGTGCCCTGTCTTGGCACAAAGGCATAATCCGCGGCATAAAAACATGAGCGTTCGCCAAACATCCTCCCCACGCGGCGCGTCCCGCCGCCCCCTCTCATTTGGCTACTGAACACGAACTCTCCGACTTCCTGAAAAACGTCGAACGACGGGCCTTCAAGCGCTCGGTCTATCACGTGCGGGACGAAGAAGCGGCCTTGGACATCGTGCAGGACAGCATGATGAAGCTGGCCCAGCACTACGGCGACAAGCCTGCCGAGGAACTGCCGATGCTGTTCCAGCGCATCCTGTCGAACTGCACGCTCGACTGGTTCCGCCGCCAGAAGACCCGCCGCGCCCTTTTTTCCAATCTGAGCGACTTCGAACCGGCCGACAACGGCGAAGATTTCGACCTGCTGGAGAACTTCGTCTCGCCAACCGACTCCAGAGAATCGGAGAGCGCCGAAGACACCACCCGCCGCAGCCAGGTCTTTCACGAAATCGAAGAACAGATCGCGGCTTTGCCCGGCCGTCAACGCGAGGCTTTCCTGATGCGTTACTGGGAGGAAATGGACGTCGCAGAGACGGCCGCCGCAATGGGCTGCTCCGAGGGCAGCGTCAAAACCCATTGTTCGCGAGCTGTCCACGCTCTGAGCAAGGCGCTCAAGGCCAAGGGAATATCGCTATGAACACTAAGGTTCCAACCTCTCAATCCAGCGCAGCAGAAGACCGCTTCGGCCAACGGCTGGCGGCCCGGCTGTCGGACGGCAATCAAGCATTGCCGCACGACATCAGCGAGCGTCTGCGCGTTGCCCGTTCGCAGGCCGTGGCCGCGCGCAAGCAGGCGCCGCAACTGCGCACTGCGCCCGTCGCGGTCCAGTCGGGCCACACGGTCACGCTGGGCGGCAGCTGGTGGACCCGCATCGGTTCCGTGGTACCTCTCATCGCCCTGGTGGCCGGCCTGATCACCATCAGCGTGTTGCAGGACGACGACCGCGCCAGCGAACTCGCCGAGGTCGACTCGGCCCTGCTGACGGGCGACCTGCCGCCCGCCGCCTACACCGATCCCGGCTTCGCCCAATTCCTGAAGTCCGACAGCGCCTCCGACTGAACACCTTGCCCGACCGAATGCGACGCCGCTCCGTTTCCCGTGCGAAAGCCCTGCTTCCGTTGCGCCCGCTCCCGGCGGGCGCCGTCGTTTGGGCGGGTGCGCTGGCAGCCGCCGCCTTCGGCCTGACGCTGGCCGATGCACAGACGCTGCCCGAAACCGCCAAGCCCGCCACGCACGCCGCAGCCACCAATGGCGCGGCAAGCCCCAAGGCCGTCGCCACGACCAAGCCCCTGTGGAACGAACTGAGCAATGAGCAGCAGCACGCCCTGAAGCCGCTGGCTTCGCACTGGAACACGCTGAACGCCGGCCAAAAGCGCAAGTGGCTGGCCTTGTCGCGCAACTACGCGAACATGCCCGCCGACGACCAGGTCACGCTGCACAGCCGCATGATCGAATGGGCGGCGCTGAGCAACCAGCAGCGCGCGCAGGCCCGCCTGAATTTCGCCGAGGTCAAGCGCGTGCCTGCCGACGAGCGCAAGCTCAAGTGGGAGCAGTACCAGGCGCTGAGCGAAGAAGAAAAACGCAAGCTCGCCGAGAGTGCCCCGCCCAAGCCCCGCGGCGCCGCCCTGCCGGTGCGCCCGGTCTCGTCGCAAAAACTCGTGCCTGTGCCGGCCGTCACACCGCCCGGACAGCACACGCCCCGCATCGTGCCGGCCACGCCCCCCACGCCCGTGCTGCCGCCGGCGGCCATCGTGGTGAGTTCGCCGGCGACGCCACCTGCCGCCGTGGAACGCACCGCCGTGCCGGCCAGCACCGTCGTCGCTCCAGCGGCGTCGGCACCGAGCAGCCTCACGCCGCCACCGGTGCCCGCCGAAGCCCAGGTGCCAGCGCCGTCCGCGGCCACGGCGCCTGCGGCCTCGTCCTCCGCCCCCTGACCGAAGGTTTCGATGGTTTCCAGTTCGCCCGAGGCCTCGGGACCCGGCCAGTCGGCCTCGCCCTCTGCATCCACCCCCAACGCTCCCGCGGTGCCTGGCCTGTGGCGGCGCATGGCCTGCTGGCTCTATGAGGGCATGCTGCTGTTCGCGGTCGTTTTCGTGTCCGGCTGGCTGTTCAGCACGCTGGGCCAGATGCGCGACGCCATGGACGAACGGCGGCACCTGCTGCAGGCCTTCCTCTTCGTGGTGTTCGGCGTCTACTTCGTCTGGTTCTGGGCCAAGGGCCAGACGCTGGCCATGAAGACCTGGAACATCCGCATCGTCGACCGCCACGGCCGGCCCGTCAGCCAGGGCCGCGCACTGGCGCGCTACCTGCTGAGCTGGGTGTGGTTCCTGCCGCCGCTGGCCGCCATCGCCCCGTTCAAGCTCTCGGGCGGCGAGTCGACCGTCCTGATCTTCGGCTGGGTCGCCATCTGGGCGCTGCTGGCCCGTTTTCACCCCGAGCGCCAGTTCTGGCACGACGCCTGGGCCGGTACGCGGCTCATCACCTCCAAGCCGATGAGCCGCCAATGAGTGCCCTGCCCGACCCCGCCGTCAACCCGCAGAAGGCCCGCAAGGGCTTCGAGCGCGTCTGGCACGCCACCCTGATCTCGCTGCACGGCCTGCGCGCCGGCTGGAGCGAGCCGGCGTTCCGCCAGGAAGCCATCCTGTCGATGCTGATGATCCCGACCGCCTTCTGGCTCGGGCGCAGCTGGGTCGAGGTGGCGCTGCTCGCCGGCAGTGCCGTCCTGGTGATGATCGTGGAGCTGCTCAACACGGCAGTGGAAGCCGCCATCGACCGCATCGGCCCCGAATGGCACGACCTCTCCAAGCGCGCGAAGGACATGGGCAGCGCCGCCGTCCTGCTGTCGCTCACGCTGTGCGGCGGCATCTGGGCCGCGGCCCTGTGGCAACGCTTCGTGTCATGAGCGGGTCCGCCGCCTGCGGCATGATCGCAGGATGACCCCTGAATTTTCGATTTGCGTGTATTGCGGCTCGCGCCCCGGCGAGCGCCCCGAGTTTTCCCAGGCCGCCCAGGCCGTGGGCCAGTGGATCGGCAGCCACAACGGCCAGCTCGTCTACGGCGGCGGCCGCACCGGCCTGATGGGCACGGTGGCCGAGGCCACCCGCCAGGCCGGCGGCCGCGTCGTCGGCATCATCCCCAAGGCCCTGGTCGACAAGGAACTGGCCAACCCCCTGTGCGACGAGCTGCACGTGGTCGACACCATGCACGAGCGCAAGGCCATGATGGGCGAGCGCGCCGACGCCTTCCTCGCGATGGCGGGCGGCATCGGCACCTTCGAAGAACTGTTCGAGATCTGGACCTGGCGCCAGCTCGGCTACCACGACAAGCCGACCGGCATCCTCAACACCGCCGGCTACTACGACGGCCTGCTGGGCTTCCTGGCGCACAGCGTGCGCGAGGGCTTCATGGGCGAATGGCAGATGGACCTGGTGCGCACCGGCACCGACGTGCCCGAACTGCTGACCGCGCTGCGCGCCGAAGTCCCCCTGCACCCCCGCGACGACAAGCTGTCAGAGAACCTCTGACCGGAACGGGCCCCCGCCTCATTCCAGCGAACACCGCGGAACCGGCTTTGCCGGGCCGCTGGTGTTGCCCCCGGTAGGGGGTTGGCGAAGCGACACGAAGTGCGCGCAGCCTGGGGGCGAGCTTTTAAACTGCGTTTTCGTTTTCTTCGCCGGTGCGGATGCGCACGATGCGCTCCACCTCGGTCACGAAGATCTTGCCGTCGCCGATCTTGCCCGTGCGCGCCGAGCTCACGATGGCCTCGATGCAGCGCTCCACGTCGCTCTCGTTGACGACCACTTCGACCTTCATCTTGGGCAGGAAGTCGACCACGTACTCGGCGCCGCGGTACAGCTCGGTGTGGCCCTTCTGGCGGCCGAAGCCCTTGACCTCGGTCACCGTGAGGCCGGTGACACCCACTTCGGCGAGGGCTTCGCGCACGTCCTCGAGCTTGAAGGGTTTGACGATGGCGGTGATCTGCTTCATGGTTTTTGTGCTCCGGCGGTTTCGTTGAACTTGCTGGTGATAGGGTAACGCCAATCCTTGCCGAAGCTTCGGTGGGTGACCCGGATGCCTACGGGCGCCTGGCGCCGCTTGTATTCGTTGATCCTGATGAGCCGCGCAACCCGCTCGACCACCGCGCGGTCGTAGCCCGCGGCAATGATCTCGTCGATGCCTTCATCGTCCTGCATGTAGCGTGCCAGGATGCCGTCCAGCACGTCGTAGGGCGGCAGGCTGTCCTGGTCGGTCTGGTCGGGGCGCAGCTCGGCGCTCGGGGGCCGCGTGATGATGCGCTCGGGAATCGGCGCCGCGCCGGTGCCGTACGGGTCGTGGGCGTTGCGCCAGCGCGCCAACGCGAACACCGTGGTCTTGAGCAGGTCCTTGATGACCGCGAAGCCGCCCGCCATGTCGCCGTAGAGCGTGCAGTAGCCGGTGGCCATCTCGCTCTTGTTGCCGGTGGTCAGCACGATGGCGCCGAACTTGTTCGACAGCCCCATCAGCAGCGTGCCGCGGATGCGGGCCTGGATGTTCTCCTCGGCCGTGTCTTCCGGCCGGCCCGCGAACTCCCCGGCCAGCGCGGCCTTGAAGGACTCGAAGGTGTGCTTGATCGAAATCTCGTCGTAGCGCACGCCCAGCCGGCCGGCCATGTCCCGCGCGTCGATCCAGCTGATGTCGGCCGTGTAGGGCGACGGCATCATCACCGCGCGGACCTTGTCCTTGCCCAGCGCGTCCACCGCGATCGCGAGCACCAGTGCCGAGTCGATGCCGCCCGACAGCCCCAGGATCGCGCCCGGAAAACCGTTCTTGCCGACGTAGTCGCGCACACCGAGCACCAGCGCGTCCCACAGCTGCGCCTCGGCGTCGCGCGGCGCGGCGATGGCCGACGGATCGGCCACGACGGCGACGCCGCCCTGCGCCCCGCGCGCGAGCTCCATGAAGACCAGCCGCTCGCGAAAGCTCTCGGCCTGCGCGGCCAGCGCGCCGTCGGCCTGCAGCGCGAACGAGGCGCCGTCGAACACCACCTCGTCCTGCCCGCCCACCAGGTGCGCGTAGACCAGCGGCAGCCCCACGGCGCGTGCGCGGTCGGCCATGCGCGCCACGCGCTCGCCTTCCTTGCCCACGTGGTACGGCGAGGCGTTGATCACCGCCAGCACCTCGGCGCCGCCGGCGCGCGCCAGCTCGGCCGGTGCGTCGAACCAGGCGTCCTCGCAGATCAGCAGCCCGACCGACACGCCGCCCGCCTCGAACACGCAGGTGCCCTGCCCCGGCGTGAAGTAGCGGCGCTCGTCGAACACCTGGTAGTTCGGCAGTTCGCGCTTGGCGTAGGTCTCGAGGATGCGGCCTTCCTTGAGCACGCTGGCCGCGTTGTGGCGCAACTGCACGGCCACAGATCGGCTGCGCAGGCTGCCGCCGCTGGGATGCCCCACCACCACGACCATGTCTTTGAGGTCGGCCAGCGCGGCGGCGATGCCTTTCACGGCATCATCACAGGCTTCGGTGAAGGCGGGACGGAGGAACAGGTCTTCCGCCGCGTAGCCGGCAATCGAGAGTTCGGGTGTCAGCAGAAGGCGCGCGCCTTGCGCGTAGGCCTCGCGTGCGGCGCCGACGATCTTCTGCGCATTGCCGACGAGGTCGCCCACCACAAAATTGAGTTGCGCGATGGCGAGCTTGAGCGTCATACAGAAGGAAGAAAAAGGCTTGAACGATTATGTCATTCGGGTTCTGGCGTCGCCGTCGGACATCGACCCGCAAGCCTGGAACGCCCTGCTCGCCGCGCAGCCCGAGCCCTCGCCCTTCATGCGCCACGAATACCTCGCGGCGATGCACGACAGCGGCAGCGCCTCGCCCGAGCGCGGATGGACACCGCAGTTCGTCACGCTGTGGCGCGGCGAGGTGCTCGAAGCCGCCTGCGCGCTCTACCTCAAGGACCATTCCTATGGCGAGTACGTGTTCGACTGGGCCTGGGCCAACGCCTACGAACAGCACGGGCTGGCCTACTACCCGAAGGCCGTGGTGGCAGCGCCCTTCACACCCGTGCCCGGCGCCCGGCTGCTGGCACGCGACGCGCCAAGCCGCACGCTGCTGGTGCAGGCGCTGGTGGCGGTCTGCAAGGAACAGGAACTTTCGTCTTTGCATCTGCTGTTCGGCGCCGACGCCGACATCGCCGCGTGCACCGAAGCCGGGCTGATGCTGCGCCATACGGTGCAGTTCCACTGGACGAACACGCAACCCGGCTACACCAACTTCGACGCCTTCCTGGCAAGCCTCTCGCACGACAAGCGCAAGAAGATCCGCCAGGAGCGCCGCAAGGTCGCCGAGGCTGGCGTCAGCTTCCGCTGGTCGCGCGGCACCGACATCGCCGCCGCCGATTGGGATTTCTTCTACCGCTGCTACGAGCGTACTTACCGCGAGCACGGCAACCCGCCCTACCTCACGCGCGATTTCTTCCAGCGCATGGCCGACACGTTGCCCGAGGCGTGGCTGCTGTTCGTGGCGGAGCGCGACGAGCGCCCCATCGCGACCAGCCTGATCGCGCTCTCCACCGATGAAGCCCAGCCGCTGGTGGCCTACGGCCGCTACTGGGGCGCGCTGGAGCGCGTCGACTGCCTGCACTTCGAGGCCTGCTACTACCAGCCCATCGCCTGGTGCATCGCGCACGGCGCAGTGCGCTTCGAAGGCGGCGCGCAGGGCGAGCACAAGATGGCCCGCGCGCTGATGCCGGTGCGCACCACCAGCGCCCACTGGCTCGCGCACCCGTCGTTCGCCGATGCGGTCGAGCGCTTCCTCGAGCGCGAAGGCGCCGGCATCGAGAACTACATGGACCACCTCGGCGAGCGCAGCCCGTTCAAGGCGACCTGATCGGCGCGGGAGCGCCGGGGGCTGCTATAAAGCCGCCCGGCACTCAAACAACCACACACAACACACAGGGAGCACCGATGCCATTCGTCGGACTGGGACTGCACATCCTCATCGCGCTGTACTTCGCCGTGCATGCCATGCGCCACGGCAAGCAGATGTACTGGCTCATCATCCTCTTCAGCTTTCCGCTGCTCGGCAGCATCGTGTACTTCGTGGTCGAGTACCTGCCGGCCTCGCGCATGCAGCGCACCGCGGGCAAGGTGGCGAACGCGGCCATCGGCTTCATCGACCCCGAGCGCGAGTACCGCGCCGCCGCCGAGGCTTACGACCTCGCGCCCACGGCGCAGAACAAACTGCGCCTGGCCAAGGCTGCGCTGGACCGCGGCCAGGCGGCCGACGCCGTCGGGCACTACCGCGACGCACTGAAAGGCCCCTTCGCCTCCGACCCCGAACTGCAGTTCGGCCTGGCCAGCGCGCTGGTCGCCGAAGGCAGCCCGGCCTCGGCCCGCGAAGCCTCGCAGGCACTGCAGAACCTGCGCGCCACACGCGACGACTACCGCAAGGACGAGGTTGCCGTGCTGAACGCCCGCGCGCTCGCCGCCGAGGGCCGCACGCCGGAAGCGCGCGAAGCCTTCGAGGCGGCGCTGAGCACGTACAACACGGTGGAAACGCGCGCCCGCTACATCGCGTGGCTGGCGCAGCAAGGCGACACCGCCGCTGCGAAGCGCCATTGGAACGAGCTGCAGCAGGCTGCGCGCCACTGGAACTCGCATGCGCGAGGCGTCAACCGCGAATGGATGCGGCTGGCCGGGGATGCGATCCGGGGCTGACGGCCCGGAGCCTCCAGGCCGTTTCTTTCAAGCGAAAGAAATTACTTCTTGTACGCGGCGATGCCGTCGAGAACTTCCTTCTTGGCGGCGTCGATGCCTTCCCAGCCCAGCACCTTGACCCACTTGCCGGCTTCCAGGTCCTTGTAGTGCTCGAAGAAGTGGCTGATGGCCTTCAGGCGCATCGGGTTCACGTCGTCGACCGACTTCCAGTGGCTGTAGATCGGCAGCACCTTGTCGGTGGGCACGGCCAGCACCTTGCCGTCGACGCCGGCTTCGTCTTCCATCATCAGGATGCCCAGGGGGCGGCAGGGCACGACCACGCCCGGCAGCAGCGGGTACGGGGCGATCACCAGCACGTCGACCGGGTCGCCGTCGCCCGACAGGGTCTGCGGCACGTAGCCGTAGTTGGCGGGGTAGTACATGGCCGTCGTCATGAAGCGGTCCACGAAGATCGCGCCCGATTCCTTGTCGACTTCGTACTTGATCGGGTCGGCGTTCATCGGGATTTCGATCACGACATTGAAGGCGTCGGGGACGTTCTTGCCGGGGGAGACTTTGTCGAAGGACATGACGTTTTTCGAGTAGTTGAAAAGTATGAGACGGATGGGGACAAACCCGGAGTTTACTTTCCGTGTCACGGGCCGGTCGCACGCGTGTGTGTTTTTGCCTGTAAATTGCAAGCGTTGGCCAATCGGCTCCGCACCTCCGGTGCAGCGAGCTTCGAGGAAGCAACGCGGCGGAGAACATGGTCCCGTACGCGTTGCGCGCAGGGCCCAGGCTGTCCGTCTCCACAAGTCACAACGAACGAATGGAGAAGCAAAGCATGAGCGGCAACACCCCCCTGATTCTTGCCATCGTCTGCGGCCTGGTGGCCGTGGGCTACGGTTTCTGGGCCCGAAGTTGGATTCTCGCCAAGGACCCGGGCAACGCCCGGATGCAGGAAATCGCCGCAGCCATCCAGGCCGGTGCCTCGGCCTACCTCGCCAAGCAGTACACCACCATCGCGGTGGTCGGCGTGGTGCTCGCGGTGCTCATCGCCCTCTTCCTCGACCTGACCACGGCCGTCGGCTTCGTGGTCGGCGCGGTGCTCTCGGGCGCCTGCGGCTTCATCGGCATGAACGTGTCGGTGCGCGCCAATGTGCGCACGGCACAGGCCGCCACCAAAGGCATCGGCCCGGCGCTCGACGTGGCGTTTCGCGGCGGCGCCATCACCGGCATGCTGGTGGTGGGTCTGGGCCTCTTGGGCGTGACGGGCTTCTACTGGTTCCTGGCCGGCAGCGCGCCGAAGGCGGACCACAGCCTTGCGGCCATCCTCAATCCGCTGATCGGCTTTGCCTTCGGCTCCTCGCTGATCTCGATCTTCGCGCGCCTGGGCGGCGGCATCTTCACCAAGGGCGCTGACGTCGGCGCCGACCTGGTGGGCAAGGTCGAGGCCGGCATTCCAGAAGACGACCCGCGCAACCCGGCGGTGATCGCCGACAACGTGGGCGACAACGTCGGCGATTGCGCCGGCATGGCGGCCGACCTGTTCGAGACCTACGCGGTGACGCTGATCGCCACCATGGTGCTGGGCGCGCTGATGGTCACGGCGGCGCCGCTGGACGCGGTGCTGTACCCGCTGGCGCTGGGCGGCGTGTCGATCATCGCGTCGATCATCGGCTGCTTCTTCGTGAAGGCGTCGCCAGGCATGGTCAACGTGATGCCGGCGCTCTACAAGGGCCTGGCGGTGGCAGGCATCCTTTCGCTGATCGCATTCTGGTTCGTCACGAGCTGGATCATTCCCGACAACGCCATTGCCGCCAGCGGCAGCCAGCTGAAGCTGTTCGGTGCCTGCTTCGTGGGCCTGGCGCTCACGGCCGCGCTGGTGTGGGTCACCGAGTACTACACCGGCACGCAGTACAAGCCCGTGCAGCACATCGCACAGGCCTCGACCACCGGCCACGGCACCAACATCATCGCGGGCCTGGGCGTGTCGATGCGCTCCACGGCCTGGCCGGTGATCTTCGTGTGCATCGCGATCCTGGCCTCCTACGCCCTCGCGGGCCTGTACGGCATCGCGGTGGCCGCGACGTCGATGCTGAGCATGGCCGGCATCGTGGTGGCACTGGACGCCTACGGCCCCATCACCGACAACGCCGGCGGCATCGCCGAGATGAGCGAGCTGCCCGACAGCGTGCGCGCCGTGACCGACCCGCTCGACGCCGTCGGCAACACCACCAAGGCCGTGACCAAGGGCTACGCCATCGGCTCGGCCGGCCTGGCCTCGCTGGTGCTCTTTGCCGACTACACCCACAAGCTGGAGAGCTTCGGGCTGAACATCAGCTTCAACCTGAGCGACCCGATGGTGATCGTGGGCCTGTTCATCGGCGGCCTGATCCCCTACCTCTTCGGCGCGATGGCCATGGAGGCCGTGGGCCGCGCGGCCGGTGCGGTGGTGGAAGAAGTGCGCCGCCAGTTCCGCGAGATCCCCGGCATCATGGAAGGCACCGGCAAGCCCGAGTACGGCAAGGCCGTGGGCATGCTGACCGGCGCGGCCATCAAGGAAATGATGATCCCCTCGCTGCTGCCGGTGGTGGTGCCGATCCTGGTCGGCCTGCTGCTCGGACCGAAGGCGCTGGGCGGCCTGCTGATGGGCACCATCGTCACGGGCCTGTTCGTCGCCATCTCGATGTGCACGGGCGGCGGTGCATGGGACAACGCCAAGAAGTACATCGAAGACGGCCACCACGGCGGCAAGGGCTCCGAGGCGCACAAGGCGGCCGTCACCGGCGACACCGTGGGCGACCCCTACAAGGACACGGCCGGCCCCGCGGTGAACCCGCTGATCAAGATCATCAACATCGTGGCGCTGCTGATCGTGCCGCTGGTGGTCAAGTTCCACGCCGGCGATGCGGCAGCGGCCGTGCCGACCAAGATCGAGACCCCGCCTGCAGCCACGGCCCCCGCCGCAATGGCACCGGCAGCCACGCCGGCCGCCACCCTCGCCTCGGCGGCCGTCGGAGCCACCGAAGCCGCCGCGGTGAAGGTCGAGAACGGCATCGTCAAGTTCTACTTCGCAAGCGCCAGCGCCGAGGTCGCGCCCAACGCCAAGGAGGCGCTGTCCGACGTCATCAAGGCCGTGCAGAGCGGCAGCACCGTGCTGGTGAGCGGCTATCACGACGCCAGCGGCGACGCGGCCAAGAACGCCGAGCTGGCCAAGCAGCGCGCCATGGCCGTGCGCGACGCCATCAAGGCGGCAGGCGCGCCCGAGGACAAGATCGAACTCGCCAAGCCCGAGCAGTCGCAGGCCGACGGGCCAGCCTCGGAAGCGCGCCGCGTCGAAGTGAAAGTGAAGTCCTGACATGCCCACGCCCGCCCGGCTCGAAGCCTTCATTGCCGCCGTCGAAGGCGGCGCGCATGCCCAGGTCATCGAAGATTTCTACACCGAAGACGCCACCATGCGCGAGAACCAGGCCGAGCCGCGGCGCGGGCGCAGCACGCTGGTCGCGCAGGAAAGCGCCGTGCTCGCGCGCACCGAGTCGGTGGCGTCGACCTGCGTGCGGCCGGTGCTGGTGAACGGCGACCACGTCGGCATCCACTGGATCTTCGAGTTCACGTTCAAGGGCGGCGGGCGCATGCGCATGGAAGAGATCGCCTGGCAGCGCTGGGACGGCGAGCGCATCGCCGAAGAACAGTTCTTCTACGACCCGGCGCAGCGCAAGCCGGGCTGAGGATGCGGCGCCCGGACTGCACGATCCGGGCTGGTTTTATGCAACATTTTCGATGTAACATTGAAACTGTCACATGAACGCATCCACCGCCACGCCCGATTCCACGGCCCCGCAGGACCTCTCCATCGAGGCCCTTGCGGCGCGCACGGGCGTCACGGTGCGCAACATCCGCGCCTACACCACGGGCGGCCTGCTGCCGCCGCCGCGGCTGCAGGGCCGGCTCGGCCTGTACGGCGCCGACCATGTCCAACGCCTGGCGCTGATCCGCGAACTGCGCGAACAGGGCTTCGGCATCGAGGCGATCCGCCGCATCTTCACGCGCGCGCCGGCCTCCACCTGGCCCGATCTGCTGGCCGTGGCCCGCTCGGTGTCGGGCAGCCTGTTCGCCGAAGAAACGCCCGTGGTGGTGTCGGCCCAGGCGCTGGCCACCAAGTGGCAGGGCCAGATGACGCCCGCCCTGCTCGGCCGCGCCACCCGCGCCGGCCTCATGCGCGAACTGCCCGACGGCCAGGTGCAGGTGCTGAGCCCGGCGCTCGGCCAGGTCGCCGAACAGCTGGCCGCGCTGGGCCTGCCGCTCGAAGCGGTCATCGGCATGCAGGAAACCATGGTGCGCACGCTGCGCACCGTGGCGCGGCGCTGGCTGCGCACGCTGGCCGACAGCCTGCTTTCCGGCGACACCCTCGATGCCGGCCGCGCCGCGCAGCTGCTCGAGAAAGCACGGCCCTTGGCCACCGGGGCGGTGCAGGCCGCCTTTCCCGTGATCCTGCAGCAGGAGCTCGACGCCCTGCTGCACAAGACCGCCTGATGCCGATGACACGACCTCGCCTCGCCCTTCTTCCGTCCCTGCTGCTGTTGCCGGCCTTTCTCGGCGGCGCGGCTTTCGCGCAGCAGCAGGCCCGCGGCGACACCACCTCCACGCTGGCGCTGAGCTTCGACGCCGCGCGCCAGCGCATGGTCGAGCGCTCCGACAAGCTGGCCGCCGCGCGCATGGCCGTCGAGGCCAAGGAACTGCAGAGCGAAGGCGTCAAGCGCCTGGGCGGGCCGGTGGTCAGCATCTCGGGGCTGGCCTATGCGTACAACGCGAACCTGAACCTCGACCTCGACCCGCTCAACCAGAAGCTCGGCCAGATCGGTTCGTCGCTGCCGCCGTCGATCCAGAGCTTCGTCTCGCGCGTGCCGATTCCGCAGCTGCCCAACAGCTACACGCTGAACCGCCACGACACCGGCGCCAACGCCTCGGTGTCGGCCGTGTGGCCGCTCTACCTGGGCGGCGCGACCGACGCGGTGCGCGGCTTCGTCTCGGCGCAGGCGCGCGAAGCCCAGGCCGATGCCGAACAGGCCGGCCACGAGGTCGATACGCTGCTGGTGCAGCGCTACTTCGGCGCCCAGCTCGCGCAGCGCGCCGCCACGCTGCGCCTGCAGGCCGAGCGCACCATCGCGCAACACGACGCGGCGGCGCAGAAGATGCTCGCGGCCGGCGTGATCTCGCGCGTCGAGCGGCTGCAGGCCAGCGCCGCGTATGAAGAAGCGCGCCGCAACGCCCGCAAGGCCGAGAACGACGCCGCGCTCGCGGGGGTGGCCCTGGCGCGCACCGTGCGCGCCGAGGGCAGCGTCACGCCGCAGACGCCGCTGTTTCTCATCAGCGCGCCGATCGAACCGCTCGGCCACTTCATCGATGCGGCGCTCACGCGGCATCCGGGCCTGGGCAAGGTCGCAGCCAAGAAGGCACAGGCCGAGCAGCTGCACGAGGGCGAAGAAGCCTTGCGCCGGCCGCAGGTGATTGCCTTCGGTACGCGCGAAATCAAGAGCGGCAACGCCGACTGGGTGGCCGGCCTCGGCGTGCGCTGGACGCTGTACGACTCGGTCGACCGCAACGCACTGTCGGCTGCCTCGCACAAGCAGGTCGAACGGGCCGAGCGCACCGACCTGCAGGCGCGCAGCGACATCTCGCTGCTGGTCGAACGCAACTGGCGCGCGCTGGACAACGCACGCCGCCAGTACCTGGAGATGAAGGTCTCGGTCGAGCTTGCACAGGAGGTGGTCAAGCTGCGCACCGCCGGGCTGCGCGAAGGCACCAGCACCACGCTCGACCTGATCGACGCCGAGACCAACCAGGCCAAGGTGCTGACCGAACGCGCGCAGGCCGCCAACGACTACGTGCAGGCGCTCGCGCAGCTGCTCGAGAGCGCGGGCCTGTCCGAGACCTTTTCCGACTACATCGCGCGCGCCGACGTGAAGGTGAACTGACCATGATGAGTGCCAAGACCCGCCGACTGATCGCCATCGCCGCCGCACTGCTCGTGCTGGTGCTGCTCGTCTGGGGCTTCTGGCGCGCCGCGCAGCCGGCGCCCGAGGTGTTCCAGGGCCAGATGGAAGCGCGCGAGACCGACGTGGCCGGCAAGGTCACGGCCCGCATCGCCGAAGTGGCGGTGAAGGAAGGCGACCGCATCCAGGCCGGCGCCCTGCTGGTGCGCATGGACAGCCCCGAGGTGCGCGCCAAGCTGGCGCAGGCCACCGCCGCCGAACAGGCCGCGCAGGCCGTGGCCGACAAGGCGCAGAACGGCGCCCGCCCGCAAGAAATCGAAATGGCGCGCATGCAGTGGCAGCGCGCCGAGACCGCCGCCCAGCTCGCGCAGACCTCGTTCCGCCGTGTCGACGGCCTGGCGCGCGACGGCCTCGTGGCCGACCAGAAACGCGACGAAGCCGAAGCCAACTGGAAGGCCTCGCGCGACGCCGCCGTGGCGGCCAAGGCGCAGTACGACATGGCGCGCACCGGCGCCCGCCCCGAGGACAAGGCCGCTGCCAACGCACAGGCGCGGCAGGTGGCCGGCGTGGTCGCCGAGGTGGAAGCCGCCAAGGCCGAGACCGAGCTGCGCAGCCCGGTCGGCGGCGAGGTGGCCAAGGTGCTCGCCAAAGTCGGCGAACTCTCGCCGCAGGGTGTGGCCGTGGCCACGGTGGTCGACCTGAACGACCAGTGGGTGGTGCTCAACGTGCGCGAAGACCGGCTGGCCCGCTTCGCGCTCGACAAGGAATTCGACGCCCGCCTGCCCGCCCTGCCCGAGGACCGGCGCACCGCCCGCTTCAAGGTCTACTACAGCGGCGTTCTGCCCGACTTCGCCACCTGGCGCGCCACGCGCGGCGGCGCCGGCTTCGACGTGCGCACCTTCGAGGTCCGCGCCCGGCCGCTCAAGCCGATCGAAGGCGCGCGCCCCGGCATGAGCGTTCTGGTCGACTGACGCCGTACCCGCCATGAGCCTGCGCGGCTTTTCCACCGCCAGCGCCCGGCGCGAATTCGCGCTGCTGCGCACGCGCCCGTGGGACCTGGCCATGATCTCGTGGGTGCCGCTGCTCGCGGTGTTCCTGATCTGGTGGATCTTCTCGGCCGGCCTGCCCGAGCGCCTGCCGATCGGCGTGCTCGACCAGGACCACTCCGCCCTCTCGCGCCAGCTGGTGCGCTTCCTGGACGCCACGCCGGGCCTGCGCGTGGCGCAGCAGTACGCCGACGAAGGCGAGATGCAGCGCGCGCTCACGAGCGGCGCCGTCGACGCGGCGGTGCAGCTGCCGCGCGAACTGAGCCGCGACGTCAAGCAGGGCCGCGTCGGGCAGGTCGTGCTGCTGCACAACGCGCAGCTGGGCACGCATTCGAGCCTGATCCAGCGCGACGTGCGCACCGCCGTCGCCACGGTGTCGGCCGGCGTCGAGCTTGCGGTGCGCAACAAGCGCGGCGAGTCGATGAAGGCCGCGCGCGTGAGCATGGACCCGGTCAAGGCCAGCATGGTGGCGCTGTTCAACACATCGACCGACTACGAGCAGTTTCTCGGCGCCGCGCTCATTCCCGCGCTGCTGCACATCCTCGCGATGACGGCCGGCGCCTGGGCCGTGGGCCGCGAGCTGCGCGACCGCAGCCTGGGCGGCTGGCTCGGCGCCGCGCCGCGCTGGACCGAGGCGCTGGCCGCGCTGGCGGGCAAGCTGGTGCTGCCGTTCGCGAGCCTGTCGGCGGTGGGCTTGGCCGCCATGCTGTGGATCACGGCGGGCCGCGGCTGGCACCCGGTCGGCTCGGTGGGATGGACGCTGTTCGCGCTGATGGTGTTCCTGGCGCTGTCGATCGCGCTCGGCGCCTTCGTGGCCAGCCTCACGCGCTCGCTGCGCACCGCGCTGTCGGCCACCGGCTTCATCACCGCACCGGCCTTCGCGTTCGGCGGCGTGGGCTTTCCGCTGGTCGCCATGCCGGTGCTCGCGCAGCTGTGGGCCGGCCTGCTGCCCTACACGCACTACATCCGCGTGCAGATGGAGCAGCTGCAGATGGGCGCGCCCCTGGCCTACTCGGCCGCCACGCCGCTGTGGATGGTGGTGGGCACCGCGGTGCTGCTGGCCGTGTCGGCCACGCTGCTGGTGCGCGCCGCCGCGGCGCCCGAGACGTGGGGAGGCCGCTGATGAGCACGCGCATCCAGGGCTTCGCCGCCGCTTGGCGCGACACCGCACTCGGCGTGCTGCGCGACAAGGGCGTGCTGCTGATCATGCTGCTCGCGCCCATCATCTACGGCTTCTTCTACCCGTGGCCCTACGGCACGCAGGCCGTCACGCGGGTGCCGGTGGCGGTGGTCGATCAGGACCACAGCGGGCTGTCGCGGCAGATCGCGCGCTTCGCCATGGCCAGCCCGCGGCTGGATGTGCGCATGGTCACGTCCGACGTGCACGAGGCGCAGCAGGCGCTGTGGCGCGGCGAGATCGAAGGCTATGCGCTGCTGCCAAAGGACCTCAAGCGCAACGTGCTGCGCGGTACGCCGGCGGTGGTGAGCATCGAGGGCAACGGCGCCTACGCGCTTCTGAACAAGGCGGTGCTCTACGGTTTCTCGGAGGCGGTGGGCACGGTGTCGGCCGGCGTCGAGATCCGCAAGCTGCAGGCCGGCGGCCAAAGCGCGGTCCAGGCCGCGCGCAGCCGCAGCCCGCTCAACACGCAACTGGTGGCGCTGTTCAACCCGACCGAGGGTTACGGCAGCTACGTGGTGCCGGCGGTGGCGCTGCTGATCCTGCAGCAGACGCTGCTGATGGGCGCCGCGATGCTGGCCGGCACCTGGGCCGAGGCCGGCCGGCTGCGCGCGGGCATGGGCGCGTGGCTGGGGCGGCTGGGCGCGCTGTCGGGCTTCGGCGTGCTGAGCGGCCTGTTCTATTTCGGCTGGGTGTTCTTCCTGCAGGACTATTCGCGCGGCGGCAATCCGTTCGCCGCGCTGGTGCTGCTGCTGTTCTACGTACCGGCGATCTGCGTGCTGGGCCTGCTGCTGGGCTGCTGGTTCCGCGACCGCGAGCGTGCGTTGCAGGTGCTGCTCTTCACTGCGCTGCCGATGGCCTTTCTCTCGGGCTTCTCATGGCCCGTCGAGGCCCTGCCCGCGCCGCTGCAGGCGCTGCGCTGGCTGTTCCCGAGCACGGCGGGCATCCAGGCCTCGCTGCGGCTCAACCAGATGGGGGCGCCGCTGCACGACGTGCTGCCGTATCTGGCCGCGCTGGCGGCGATGGTGGTGGCGGGACTGCTCGTGCTGTGGGCTGCGGCCACGTCGCGCCACAACGAGCGCGACTAGCGTCGGCTGTCGGCCGCGACGGCGCGCACCAGCCGCGTGGCGGGCGCCACCAGCTCGCGCAGGTCGCCCACGCGGTCCTGCTCGATGGCCTGCAGCACCAGTTCGTTGATGCCGCCCACCACCGTCATCGCCATCTGGCTGCTCATGTGCGCCGCGGGCACCTCACCTGAATCGCTGCTGTTGATCGCCACCTGGATGAAGTTGGCGATCTCGCCGTTCACGCGCCGCCGCGCCGCCAGCCCCGGCAGCCCGAGCCCGAGGATCTCGACGAACAGCGTGCGCAGCAGCACCGGGTCTTGGGCGAGGTAGTCCATGTAGGCGGTCATCGCCTGCTCCACCTGCGTGTGCCAGGGCTGGGCCGGGTCGAAGGCCTCGCTCACGGCCTGCAGGCCGAGCCGGCTGGCCGTTTCGTACAGCGCGATCAGGCACTCGGTCTTGGTGCTGAAGTGCTCGTAGAACGTGCGCCGCGACACGGCGGCCTCGCGCACGATGTCGGCAATGGTGGTGTCGGCGTAGCCCTTGGCCGCCACGGCATGCGCCATGCCCTGGAGCAGCCGCGCGTAGTGCTCGCTGGGCGCGCCTTCGGCGGCATCGGGCGTGGCGGTTTTGTCGATGGTGGCAGTCATGTGCGATTCATTTTCCTACGCCTTGGTACTTGACAGTACCAGCTCACAATTGCACCATGGCGGCACGCGGTACGGATCTGTACCAACCTTTGTGCCCACGACCTCAGGAATTGCCTTCCCATGACCGAACTCGTTGTCCGCCGCCTGCTGATCGATCTGCAACCGCCCTTCTCGCGCGATTGGTGCGGCGGCGATGCCTTTTCGACGGCTTTCTTCAACGCCTTGTCGATGAGCTTCCCCTTCGGCGAGCAGTTCTTCATCGACGCCGTGCGCGATGCCATGGCCACGCTGCCGCCCGAGGTGCAGGAACGCCACCGCGCCGACGTGCGCGGCTTCATCGGCCAGGAAGCCACGCACCGGCGCATCCATTCGCTGTTCAACGCGCATCTCGAGCAGCAGGGCCTGGTCGACCGCTGGACCGCGCGCGCCAGCCAGCGCATGGAGCTGATGGACGGCGCCGATCCGCGCCACGCGCTGGCCGTGACGGCCGCCACCGAGCACTTCACGGCCATGTTCGCCGAGTGGCTGCTGGCCCGCCCCGAGATCCTCGACGGCGCCGAGCCCCGGCTGCGCACGATGTGGCTGTGGCACAGCGCGGAAGAGCTGGAGCACAAGAGCGTGGCCTTCGACATCTACAAGGCCGCGGGCGGCTCCGACGAATGGCGCACGCGCTGGTTCCGCCGCGTGACGGTGATGTTCCTCGGCGACCTGATGCGCCAGACGGTCGACAACCTGCGGCATGAAAAGCAATTGTGGAAGTGGGCCACCTGGAAGAGCGCCGCGCGCATCCTGCTGGGCCGCGGCGGCCTGCTGCGGGGCAATCTCGCGGGCTGGCGCCAGTACCTGCGCAGCGACTTCCACCCCGACCAGCAGGACAGCAGCCTCTCGGCACGCTGGCTGGCCGACAACGGCGCGCAGTTCACGCCCGTGGGCGCGCCTGCAGCCACGTCGGCCTGAGTTCGTCAGTAGATGCTGGCGCGGTGCGGGCTCAGCGCGCCCGCCTGCGTCGGCTGCCCGTCGGCGCGCAGCGTGAGGTCGTGCAGCGTGTCGAAATCGGACGGCGCATCGGGCACGCGCATCACCACTTCGAGTTCGTGCATGGAAGCCACCCAGCGGCCGGCCGGCGATTCGGCCGGTTCGTCATTGGCGAACACGCCGTCGCGGATGTAGAGCGTTTCGCCTTCGGGGCGTTCGCCGTGCAGCTCGATCAGGCGTGCGATCGAGAAGTTGTAGGTCACGAGTTTTTCGCGCGTGCGGCGGTCCTTGCCGCCGCAGTTGAACGAGCCCTCGGCCGCGATCACGATGCAGGAGCCGTCCACCCCGCCGTCGATGGCGATCTCGTTGCCCGAGCGCCAGATGGCGTTGGGCAGGCGCACGCGCACCTTGTCGATCACGAGGTCGCGTTGCTTGTTGAGGGCACCCAGCGGCGGCACCAGCGAGCGCAATTGGCGCAGGCGCTCGGCAAAGTTGTCGTCCATGAGGAATTCGACATGGTGCGTGGCGCTGCCGGACGAGCGCTTGACGACCTGCATGACGACGTGACGTGGCTTGTTCACAGCTCAGGCCCTCCACGCAGAGAAAAATCCACGCCCGCTGCGGGGCACCGATCGCCTTCTTGCTGGATTTGAGTGGTCATCGGCTACAAATTAGAACTTTAGATTAAATGCAATTACTTGCATCATTTGTGTCCAACTGTATATCGATTGCGACCGGGATGGAAGGCAATCGACGACATGCCGATGAGGCCATGTCGCCAACGCGACGCGGCGCCGTGCTAGGCGCTCAGCTCGACGATGCTTCGGCCTCGAGGGCCTCGTCGAGCGCCTTGCACGAAGGCGCGCAGACGGTCTGCGACTTGCCCAGCACCTGACGCGTGCGCAGCTGCGAACGCACGCGGTGCTTGCCGCACATGAAGCAGGACATCGTAGCCCCGCTGAACGACGCCGAGGCGCGGAACGGCGAACCCGGCGCCTTCGATTTGTAGCGCAGCCCGTCCGCCACCACTGCCGTTTTCACTTCACCCTTGGCCATGCATCTTGTCCTTGTTCGATTCGTCACCGCGCATGGCGCGGGCAATGGCTTCCCTGGCTGCGCCTTCGGCGGCCAGGGAAACGTCCAGCGCCGAGCGGCAAAGGCCGGCGTGCTGGTAATTCATATTTTCGTAGACCTCGGAGGCGGCCGGATAGGCATCGAGCAACTGCCCCAATTCGGCACCGGGCTCGACGTCTTCGAATTCATGCACCAAGTGCTCGACCACCGAGCGGTACTGCTCGGCACCAACCGGCACGGCGCTGTGCTCAAGCCTCTCCAGCAGTTGAGCCAGCACGTGGGTCACTGCCAGATCGGTCTTGGGAGACGGATTTCGGGTCGTGTTCATGGTTTGCATGTGGGGACAGCATACCCCTATGCAAGGGGCGGGTCGCGCGGAAGTGTCTCTGCCGACATGGCTTCCTGCGCCGCGCGCATGCGCTGGAGCAGGCTGTGAAGCATTTCGGTCGACAGGCCGTGGATCACCAGCCGGTGCCCGGCCCGCAAGGTCGACAGCGGCACCAGCGGATGCTTGTTGTTGACCAGGATCAGGTGCTCCGGCGCGTTCAGGATCGTCGCCGCGTAGATGCCGATGGTTTCGTCCAGTTGCAAGGAGTTGGCGGCGCGCCAGAAATCGTTGTCGGTCAACATCAGCTGGTACAGCGGCGTGAACAGCTCGATGGCGCTTTGCAGGTCGAGAAAATTGAGCTTGCCCTGGGGCATGTCTTCCAGCCGAAGCGCCGGCGACTGGATCATCGAGAAATCGACCTGCTCGGCCTTGCACAGCGCCAACCCCTTGTCGCGCAGCGCCGTGTTCAGCCGGATCACGAAGTTGAACAGGTTCAGGTCGTGCTTCAGGAACATCTCGTCCTTCAGCGCGTCGATGTCCGCCGGTTCCAGCGGCGACGTGCCCACGGGCGCGGGCGAGTTGCGCCCGATGAAGGCCAGCACCTGCGAGCCCAGGTGAAAGTGCCGCAGGATCAGCCAGTTGGCCTCGGGCGACACGAAGCGCTTGAGCCCCCACGCCAGAAAGCGGTGCAGCAGCATCGAGTGCGACCAGTTGCGCGGCACGAACACCTTCACGATCTGGATCAGGATGATCGTCAGCCGCGCGATCGGCCGCAGGAACGGCAGCAGGTACTGGCGCGAGGCCGAGCTCGAATCGGCCAGCCACGCGGCCTTGACGTCGTCGGGCAGCGGCGTGCTCTGGTCGAGGTACAGCGCCAGCCAGGGGCTGGGGTCGCGCTCGTCGTGGGCGTGCGTCAAAAACTCAGGCGTTCGATCCATGGGGCATTCGTTCGGTGATGTGCTGGAACTGCATCAGGTACAGCGCCGCCGTGTGGCGCGCGGTGTCGGCAATCTGACGGGCGGCGCGGGCCTGCCCTTCCACGGCCATCACCATCTCGACCGCGGCGAGCCAGCGGTTCAGGTGGTGCTCGTCGTTGTGCCCGTGGTACTCGAGGAATCGGAAGGCGTCGGGCGGCAGCTTCAAGCTGGCCTTGAGCAGCGGCAGCAATGCCGGCACGATGCGCTGGCCCGTGCCTTCGATGATGTAGATCGCGCCCAAGAGGCCGATCGGGTCGCGCGTGGCGGCCAGGCCGTGCAGATAGGCGTTGAGCGCCTCGCCGCCGGGGTTGCGGCGCAGTTCGTCGATCGATTCGACCGTGCCGCCGGCCTTGCGGTAGTCGCTGAAGAGGATGTTGAAGTCGTTCTGCTCCTCGCCCGCGTGCACGTCGATCAGTGACGACAGCATGCGATATGGCTCGCTCAGCGAGGCGGCGCCTTCGCGCATCCACAGGCTGCCTTCGCGCACCTGCGGCACCCACTGCTCCATCCAGTTCAGGTAGTCGGGCACGGCAAAGCGGCGCTCGCGGATCTGGCGGATCAGCGGCGTGCGCCACACGCGCGAGCGGTAGTCGTGCCAGATGGCGGCCAGCTCGGTCAGCAAGGCGCCCAGGCCCTCGGGCGCGGCAGCCGGGTCGTGCGGAGGCGCGATGACGAGGTCGTCGTCGGGCGCCACCGCTGCCGCGCGGGGCGCGATCACGACAGGCGCCGCATCGACGGCCTCGACCTCGAGCAGCATGTACGCCGCCATGAAGCGCCCCGACTCCGGCACGTAGCAGAAGATCTGCTCGCCCGGCTTCAGCGCCTTGGTGTGCAGAAACTCAGCCAGCATCACGAGGATCGATGCCGCGCCGGTGTTGCCGCGCCACGCCAGGTTGCTCCACCAGCGCTCTCGCGGAATCGCCAGGTCGGCCTTGGCCATCAGGTCTTCGACCACCGGGATGAATTTTTCCGACGAGTAGTGGCACAGGAAATGGTCGACCCGCTTCGGATCGACCCAGCCGTCGCGCACCAGGCCGGCGTACTCGTGGATGCCGATGTCGAACAGGTGCGGCAAGAGGCGGATATCCTGGCGCAGCGACAGCGCGCCGGCCGCCTCGGCCTCGGCCCATGAACCGAAATCAAGGTGGCCGCGCGCGCGATCCTCAGTGAGGCCGAGCTGCATGCACACCGGGTAGTCGCCCGAGAAGGCGCGCTGGTGCACCCACTTCAGCTTGAGGCGCAGCCCCGGCTTGCCGGCCAGCGCAGGCGTGCCGTCGGACAGCAGCAGCGCGCCCGCGCCATCGGACAGCATCCAGCGCAGGAAGTGCGAGTCGAAATCGGTCTCGTAGCCACGCGCCGCGAAGCGCGAGCGCTTGAACAGGCGCGACGGCATCTCACTGGCCACCGCCAGCGCCGAGCGGTGTGCGCCCAGCTCGATGCCCTGCGCCGCCGTCTGGATCGCCGACACGCCGGCCGCGCAGATGCCGTGCACCGAATGCGTTTCCATCGGCTGCGCCGCCAGCTCGCCCTGGATCATGTTGGCGAAGCCGGGCATCAGCGTGTCGCCGCCCGAGGAGCCGCTGGCCAGCAGCGACACGCGCGACAGCTCCGCGCCGCCACGCTGCAGGCAGTCGCGGATCGCGCCGGCCGCCAGTTGCGCGTTGGTGTGGCGCGTCACGCCCTCTTCGTCGATCGCGTAGTGCCGCGTGAGGATGCCGTTCTCGGCCAGGATGCGGCGCTTGATGCGTTCCGACATGCGGTTGAGCGGCGCGATGTACGCGTCCATGCGGTCGTTGGGAACAGGCTCGCCGGGCATGAAGTAGCCGGCGCTTTCGAGGTACACGCGTTGGAATGAAACGGGCATGGGTTCAGGCAATAGGTGAATCGGGAGGCATCTGCGAGCGGCTGCGAAAACGCGGCCACACGGTCCCCAGCACGAAGACGCGCACCATGTACGGCACCAGCCCGCCCTCGTTGAGCGCGGGTGCCACCTGCGCGCGGTAGCGCGTGTGATGCAGGTGCGTGAGCTCGGACCAGTGGGCATGCGGGTTCTCGTGGTGTGCGGTGTGCAGGCCGATGTTGAACAGCAAGGGGTTCACCAGCCCCTCGAAATTGCGCGCGTAGTTCAGCTGGCTACCGCGGGTATCGCCGGATGCCTCCTTGCGCTGCGTCTTGCGGCCGTCGGCGTGCGCGTGCTGCAGGTAGTTGGTGGCCAGCAGCCAGTGCAGGCCGTGCAGCTGCGGCACGATCACGAACAGCAATGCCTTGCGCCAGTCGATCGCCAGCAGCACGGTCCAGCTGACCAGCCACAGCGCGTACTGCGCCATGCAATAGCGCCAGGCGCCGCGGTGGTGCCGGCGCAGCCGCGCGAGCCAGCCGAAGAACACCGGCATCAGCACCCACACGGCCTGGAACGGATGCAGCAGGTAGCCCCACAGATGGTTGGTGTCGCCGCCGAAGCGGTAGGTGCGCGCCACATCCTTCGGCCCATGGCGGTGGCGATGGTGGTTGGCCACGTGCGCGGGCCAGAAGACGAAGGTCGGGTGGCCCTGCAGCAGCGTGATCCAGAAGTCGGTCAGCCGGTTCATGCGCCGCCCGCGCCACATGCGCAGGTGCACGTGGTTGTGGTGGATCACGCCGATGCCGAGCGTGAGGAACAGCATCAGCGCATACAGCACCACCTGGAAGCCGTGCACCCACTGCCACGCCGCCAGCGCAGGCAAGGCGACGAGGTACGCCAGGCTTTGCCAGTCGCGCCAGTGGCGCAGCCGCGGCAGCCGATGGCGCGCGTCAGGCCGTCGTGGCGCCATGCTTCTTTCGAAACGCCTGGAACAGCGGCTCGGCCGCGTCTGCCGCGATGCGCGTGCGGAACAGCCGGTCCATGAAGGTGAACTGGAAGCCGTAGTTGCCGTTGTGCACAGCATGGTGCAGGTGATGCCGGCGGCTCGCGGCGAACCAGTGGCTGTACGACACGCTGGGCACGAAGTCGTAGTTCGAATGCCCGACGCAGTTGAAGAACAGACTGAACACCGGCACCGACGCCAGCGACCAGAAGCTGAAGTCGTGCAGCACCATCGGCAGCAGGATCACGTTGCCGAGCATCAGCGCCTCGATCGGGTGAAAGCTGTAGGTGGCCCACGGCGTGGTCACGAACGAGCGATGGTGCGGGCCGTGGAAGCGGCGCAGCCAGCGCGTGTGCAGCAGCCGGTGGTTGAGCCAGAAATGCACGTCGTTCCACACCGCGAGCACGAGGATCTCGAGCCCGATGCGGCGCCAGCCCGCGTCGGGCTCGAGCCGCGCCCAGCCCAGCTGCAGCAGCCCCCATGGAAACACCATGCCCAGCCCGAAGATCAGCACCGAGATGCCCGACTGCGTGAGCTCGCGCCGCAGCTGGCCGGGCTGCAGCGGCCGCGGATCGAGCGCGCGCCCGATGCCCAGCGCCGGCAGCACGCGCTTCGTGAGCAGCCAGGTGAGCGCACCGAAACCCAGGTAGATGCCCCCGAAGAACAGCAGGCCCCACAGCATGACCTGCGGGGCCGAAAGAGAAGTGAAGGTCTGCGCCATCCCCCGAGGCTACAACAGCATCTCGGGCACCAACGGGGAGATCAGGGTGTTGTACAGGCGCTGGAAGAAACCCGACTCGGGTTCCGAGGTGAGGATCACCTCTTTCTCGCCGTCGTTCGTGAGCCATTCGAGCCTGCCGCCCTCCTTCGACAGCCGCAGCCGGTACGAGTTCTGCAGCTTGCTCACATGGATGATGCGCAACATCTCGCGCGCCAGCTGCGGGTTGTCGACCACCACGCCCATCTCGGTGTTCTGGCTGGCCGAACGCGGGTCGAGGTTCATCGAGCCGATGAAGATGCGCGTCTTGTCGATGGCGGCGGTCTTGGCGTGCAGCCGGCCCAGCGAATTGCCGAAGCTGCCGAAACGCATGCTCGCGGTGGTGCGCTGCGGGCTCAGCTCGTACAGGTCGGCGCCGCCTTTCAGCAGGCGCTCGCGGTAGCGCGCGTAGCCGGTGTGCACCAGCGGCTCGTCGTTGGCGGCCAGCGAATTGGTCAGCAGCGTGAGCTTGACCTTGCGCTTGGCCAGGTCCTCGAAGGCCGCCATGCCGCGCTCGCCGGGCACGAGGTAGGGCGAGGTCAGGTCGACCTCGGTCTTGGCGTCGAGCAGCAGCGCCCAGACCTTCATCGTCACGCTGGTGGCGATGGCGTCCTCGGCTGTCAACGTCGTGGGCTTGGAGGGCGGGTCGGCGATGGCGCGGGCCTCGCCCCACAGCAGGCCCATGCGGCCGCCGTCGAGCTCTTCGGCGATGGGGCCGTAGCCGAGGATGTCCGAAGGCGGCAGCACGACCTTCGGCGGCGGGCCCGACATGCCGATCTCGGCATCGAAGGTGGCGGCGCCGGCCTCTTTGCGCACGATCTCGGCAATGGGCCAGATCTGGTCGCTGTTCCAATAGGCGTCGAAGATGCTCTCGAGCTGCGGCACGACCTTGCCGACCACCAGCGCGTCCATGTCGATGAAGTTCTGCGCCTCGCTCAGCACGAAATACTCGTCGGCGATGTTGCGCCCGCCCACCACCGCCATCGCGCCGTCGGCAATGAAGAGCTTGTTGTGCATGCGGTGGTTGAGGCGGTGGATGTCGAAGATCGACACCACGAAGCGCGACAGGAACCCGTCGCGCGCACAGCAGAACGGGTTGAACAGGCGCACCGACACATTGGGCGTCTCGGACAGCGCCAGCAACAGCTGCTGGCTCTTCACCGTGTACAGGTCGTCCACCAGCACCCGCACCTTCACGCCGCGCGCCGCCGCCTCGCGCAGCGTGCGCAGCAGCAGCCGGCCGGTGGCGTCGTTCTCGAGCTGGTAGTACTGCACCACCAGCGAACGCTCGGCGCGCTGCGCGAGCTGCAGGCGCGCGTCGAGCGAGTACACGCCCAACGGCATCAGCCGGAAGCCCGAATGTTCGCCGGGCGGCGTGGAGGCCGCGGCGATCTTCGCGAGCGCGGTGCCCGGGTCGGCCGCGGCGGCGTGTTCGGCCGGGCGTTCGCGCGCCGGCGGCAGCGAGCCGCACGCGCCGAGCAATGCCAGCAGCACGCCGGCCAGCGCCATGCGCAGAAGAGATCGGGCCCAGGCGTTCATGGTCGGGTTCCTCTTGTCGTTGTGGATGCCACTGCCCTGATGTACGCCGGTCCTCCCGCGGCGGTTTCAACGGGGCCCTTTTTGCGAAGCGTCGTCCTAGAATTCGATTCACTTCGCTTCGGAGTTACATCATGGCCCGATCGCTCCTTTTGCGCACCGCTTTGTGGGCCGCGGCCCTCGCCGCCGGGGTACCCCATGCCCACGCCGCACTCGACATCGGCGACCCGGTGCCCAAGTTCACGGCCACCGCCGCGCTCGGCGGCAAGACCTTCCGCTACTCGCTGGCCGAGGCGCTGGCCAAGGGGCCGGTGGTGCTGTACTTCTTTCCGGCGGCCGACTCCAACGACTGCTCCATCGAGGCCCATGCCTTCGCCGAGGCAGTCGACCAGTTCGCCGCGCTGGGCGCCTCGGTGATCGGCGTGTCGGCCGACGACATCGACACGCTCTCCAAGTTCTCGGTCAAGTCCTGCCAGAGCCGCTTTCCGGTGGCCTCCGACCAGGGCAAGACCGTGATCCAGGGCTTCGACGCGCTGATGCAGACCCGGCCCGACTTCGCCAACCGCCTGTCGTACGTGATCGCGACCGACGGCAAGGTCGCCTACTACTACCAGAACCTCAACCCCGACAAGCACGTCGAGCGCATGCTGAACGCCGTGCGCGCGCTGCCCAAAGCCACCGCGGCGAAGTAAGGCGGGCCGGCCGGGGTGCCACGCGCGGGACGGGCTTCGCGCAAAATCTCGCCCCATGCAGCTCAACTACATCGCCAACGCGGACGTTCCCTCCGCCTCCGGCCGCACCCTCCCCGTCATCGACCCGTCGGACGGCCAGCCCTTCGACGAGATCCAGCGCAGCAACGCCGCCGACATCGACGCCGCCGTGCGCGCCGCGCGCGACTGCTTCGAGGGCGTGTGGCACAAGGTCAGCGCCGCCGACCGCGGCCGCCTGCTCTTCAAGCTCTCGCAGAAGATCGCCGAGCACGTCGACGAGCTCGCGCTCATCGAGCAGCGCGACTGCGGCAAGCCCGTGAAGCAGGCCCGCGCCGACGCGGTGGCGCTGGTGCGCTACTTCGAGTTCTATGCCGGCGCCTGCGACAAGCTGCACGGCGAGACCATTCCCTACCAGGACGGCTACAGCGTCTTCACCTGGCGCGAGCCGCACGGCGTCACGGGCCACATCATTCCGTGGAACTACCCGATGCAGATCTTCGGGCGCAGCGTGGGCGGCGCCCTGGCGGCCGGCAACGTGTGCGTGGTGAAGCCGGCCGAAGACGCCTGCCTGTCGCTGATCCGCGTGGCGCAGCTGGCGGCCGAGGTCGGCTTTCCGGCCGGCGCACTCAACATCGTGACGGGCTACGGCCACGAGGTGGGCGACGCGCTCGCGCGCCACGAAGGCATCGACCACATCAGCTTCACGGGCAGCCCGAAGATCGGCACGCTGATCCAGCAGGTGGCGGCCGAGCGGCACTGCCCGGTCACGCTCGAGCTGGGCGGCAAGAGCCCGCAGATCGTGTTCGCCGACGCCGACCTGGACGCGGTGATTCCCGTGGTGATCAACGCCATCGTGCAGAACGCCGGCCAGACCTGCTCGGCGGGTTCGCGCGTACTGATCCAGCGCGACATCTACGAGCCCCTGCTCGAACGCTTGGGCCATGCCTTCGAAGCACTGCGCGTGGGCCCCGCGGCGATGGACCTCGACGTCGGCCCGCTGATCCGCCAGACGCAGCAGCAGCGCGTGTGGGACTTTTTGAGCGATGCGCAGCACGCCGGCATCCCGATGGTGGCGCAAGGCGTGGTGGTCGAGGAAGCGCCCGAGACCGGCTTCTACCAGGCGCCGACCCTGCTGCGCGACGTGCCCGTGGGCCATCGCCTGGCGCAGGAGGAAGTGTTCGGGCCCGTGCTCGCCGCGATGCAGTTCGCCGACGAGGATGAAGCCGTGGCGCTCGCCAACGCCACCCAGTTCGGCCTCGTGGCCGGCGTCTGGACGGCCGACGGCGCGCGCCAGTTCCGCATGGCCCGGCGTGTGAAGAGCGGCCAGGTGTTCATCAACAACTACGGCGCGGGCGGCGGCGTCGAACTGCCGTTCGGCGGCGTGAAGTCGTCGGGCTACGGGCGCGAGAAGGGCTTCGAGGCCCTGTACGGCTTCACGACCCTGAAGACCATCGCCGTCAAGCACGGCTGAGGCTGACGACGCCGCGCCCGGGCGTCAGCCCAGCGCGGTGTCCAGCAGCATCATCAGCACGAAGCCGATCATCAGCCCGCTGGTCGCATAGGCCTCGTGCCCCTTGCGGTGCGATTCGGGAATGATCTCGTGGCTGATCACGAACAGCATCGCGCCCGCCGCGAAGCCCAGCCCCCAGGGCAGCAGCATCGCCGAATGCCCCACCACCGCCGCGCCGAGCACGGCGCCCAGCGGCTCCACCAGCCCCGAGGCCATGCCGATCAGCACCGCGAACAGGCGGCTGTAGCCGGCCGCCAGCAGCGCCACGGCGACCACCAGCCCCTCGGGCACGTCCTGGATCGCGATGCCGGTGGCGAGCGCATCGGCGCGCACGCCATTGTTGGCCGCGTAGCCGACGCCGATGGCCAGGCCCTCGGGCACGTTGTGCAGCGCGATCGCGAACACGAAGAGCCACGTGCGGCGCAGCTGCCGCCCGCTCTGCCCTTCGCGGCCCTTGATGAAATGCTCGTGCGGCAGCACGCGGTCCATGGTCATCAGCACCAGGCCGCCCAGCAGGATGGCCGTGCCGATCACGCCGCCCGCCGCCCAGTCGCCACCGCCGAAGACGCCCGTCGACTTGGCGGCGTCCAGCCCGGGAATGATCAGCGAGAAGGCGCAGGCCGCGAGCATCACGCCGGCGCCGAAGCCGAACAGCGTGTCCTGCAGCTTGTCGGGCAGCTTCTGCGAGAACAGCACCGGCAGCGTGCCCAGCGCGGTCGCCAGCGCCGCCACCGAACCGCCGCGCAGCGCGTTCCACACCAGCGGGTCGGCGCGCACGAAGGACCAGAACTGCGACGCCAGCGCCAGCGCGCCGGCCGCGACGATGGCAAAGCCGATCCATTCGCGCAACGGGCGCGGCGACCTTGGCGGCGGCTGTGTGGCCATCGTGCCCTGCGGCGAGTCGTTCATGGGCGGGCTCCTCTTCGGCTCATCGGCCGCCGGTCGCGGCGGCATGGCGGCGAGCCACCTCGGCCCAGTTCACCACGTTGTAGAAGGCCGCGATGTATTCCGGGCGGCGGTTCTGGTACTTCAGGTAGTAGGCGTGCTCCCACACGTCCAGGCCCAGGATCGGGGTCTTGCCCGAGCCGATGCCGCGCATCAGCGGGCTGTCCTGGTTGCCGCTGCTTTCCACGGCGAGCTTGCCGTCGGCACCGACGACCAGCCAGGCCCAGCCGCTGCCGAAGCGCGTGAGCGCGGCCTTGGTGAAAGCGTCCTTGAAGGCGTCGAAGCCGCCCAGGTCGGTGTCGATGGCCTTTGCGAGCGCGTCCGCAGGCGCCCCGCCGCCACCCTCGCCCACCGGGGCCATGACGGTCCAGAACAGGCTGTGGTTGGCGTGGCCGCCGCCGTTGTTGCGCACGGGGGCGCGCAGCGCCTCGGGCAATTCCTCGACACCGGCGATGAGGGCTTCGACCGGCGTGTCCGCAAGCGGCGTGTCTTTCAACGCCGCATTCAGGTTGTTCACGTAGGTCTGGTGGTGCTTGCCGTGGTGAATCTCCATCGTCTGCGCGTCGATGTGGGGTTCGAGCGCGTCGAAGGCATAGGGCAAGGCTGGCAGGGTGTACGGCACGGTTGGGAAGCTCCTTGTTGGAAGAGAGCCCTTTGCGTGGTGCTTGTGCTGCGTACTCAGGCATTCAAATGATAGTAATTCTCATTGTCTGCGTCAAGATATCGGCGCCATAGATGCCGCCAATCGGCCAGCTCGTCGCGTGCCGCCCTGCGGCCCATCCACCGATACACTGCCCCGCGACCGGTTCGCACGGACGGCGTCAAGACCGTCCTGCCGGTTCCATCCTTCCACCACCGACGGAGACAACACGCATGACCTTCCTGAAGCGCCGCGCCCTGGTGCGCACGGCCCTGCTCGGCCTGAGCCTCGCCCTGCCGCTGCTCGCCACCGCCCAGTCGCTGCCCACCGCCCGGCCCGAGTCGGTGGGCCTGTCCACGGAACGCCTGCAGAAGCTCACCGACGTGCTCAAGGCCGACGTGGCGGCCGGCAAGATCCCCGGCGCGGTGCTGCTGGTCGCGCGCCAGGGCAAGGTCGCGTGGTTCGAACCGGTCGGCAAGCTCGATGCCACCGCCGGCACGCCGATGCCGCGCGACGGCATCTTCCGCATCTACTCGATGAGCAAGCCCATCACCACGGTCGCCGCGATGATGCTGGTGGAAGACGGCCGCATGAAGCTGGACGACCCGGTCGCGATGTACCTGCCCGAGTACGCCCGCATGACGGTGGGCATCGAGAAGCCCGGCGCCGACGGCAAGCCGGTGCTCGAGACCGTGCCCGCGCGCCGCCCGATCACCGTGCAGGACCTCATGCGCCACACCTCGGGCCTGACCTACGGCTTCTTCGGCCCGGGCCTCGTGAAGCAGGCCTACAACGCCGCCAACCTCGCGGAAGGCGATCCGACCAGCGCCGATTTCTCGCAGCGCCTGGCCAAGCTGCCGCTGGCCTACCAGCCCGGCACGACCTGGGACTACAGCTACTCGACCGACATCCTGGGCCGCGTGGTCGAGGTGGTGTCGGGCCAGTCGCTGTACCAGTTCGAAAAGGCGCGCCTGTTCGACCCGCTGGGCATGAAGGACACCACCTACTACGTGCCCGAGCCCGCGCGCCAGCCGCGCATCGCCGAGCCGCTGCCGAGCGACCGCAGCTTTGGCGTGGGTGCCGACCTGAACGACCCGCGTATCGTGCGCAAGTTCGAATCGGGCGGTGGCGGGCTGGTGTCGACCGCGTCGGACTACGCGCGCTTCCTGCAGATGCTGCTCAACGGCGGCACGCTCGACGGCACGCGCTACCTCGGCCCGCGCACGCTGGCCCTGATGACGACCGACCATTCGAACGCCGGCGCCGGCATCGTGCCCGGCCCGCTGTACCTGCCGGGCCCGGGCTACGGCTTCGGCCTGGGCTTCGCGGTGCGCCGCAACGACGGCGAGGCGCCCTACCCGTCCGGCGGCGGCGAGTACAACTGGGGCGGCGCGGGCGGCACCTACATGTGGGTCGACCCGAAGAACGAGCTGTTCGTCGTGCTGATGCTGCAATCGCCCAAGTACCGCACCCACTACCGAAGCCTCGCGCGCAACATGGTCTATGCCGCGGTGCTGAAGTAGCCCGCATGGCGCGCGGTCGCGGGCCATGGCGCAAAATCGGCATCGCCCCATGAAGAAAAGCAGCAGCACCGTCATTCCGATCGCTCAGGCCGGCCACGCCGTCGTGGCCGCGCCGGACATTGCCGTGCCCGCCACCGGCCTGCTGGCCGACCGGCTGGGCCGCCCGCTGACCGACCTGCGCATCAGCGTGACCGACCGCTGCAACTTCCGCTGCAGCTACTGCATGCCCAAGGACGTGTTCGACAAGGACTACCAGTACCTGCCGCACAGCGCCCTGCTGAGCTTCGAGGAAATCACGCGCCTGGCGCGCCTGTTCGCCTCGCACGGCGTGCGCAAGATCCGCCTGACCGGCGGCGAGCCGCTGCTGCGCAAGCACATCGAGGGGCTCATCGCCCAACTGGCCGAGCTGCGCACGCCCGGCGGCGACCCGCTCGAGCTCACGCTCACCACCAACGGTTCGCTGCTGAAACGCAAGGCCGCCGCGCTGAAAGCCGCCGGCCTGCAGCGCGTGACCGTGAGCCTGGACAGCCTGGACGACGCCGTGTTCCGCCACATGAACGACGTCGACTTTCCGGTGGCCGACGTGCTGGCCGGCATCGACGCCGCCCTGACCGCGGGCCTGGGCCCGATCAAGGTCAACATGGTGGTCAAGCGCGGTACCAACGAGCAGGAGATCCTGCCGATGGCGCGCTACTTCCGCGAGCACCACGGCGGCAAGGTCGTGCTGCGCTTCATCGAGTACATGGACGTGGGCGCCACCAACGGCTGGCGCATGGACGAGGTGCTGCCTTCGGCCGACGTCGTCGCCCGCATCGCGGCCGAGTTTCCGCTCGTGCCGCTCGAAGCCACCACGCCCGGCGAGACCGCCCAGCGCTGGGCCTATGCCGACGGCGGCGGCGAGATCGGCGTGATCAGCAGCGTGACCCAGGCCTTCTGCCACGACTGCAGCCGCGCGCGCCTGTCGACCGAGGGCAAGCTGTACCTGTGCCTGTTCGCAAGCCACGGCCACGACCTGCGCCCGATGCTGCGCGACGGCGCGAGCGACGGCGACATCGCCTCCGCCATCGGCCATATCTGGCAGGGCCGCGCCGACCGCTATTCCGAGCTGCGCGCCCTGCGCGGCCCCGACGACAGCGCCCCCGACGCGGCAGCGCCCCGGCGCGTCGAGATGAGCTACATCGGCGGATGAGGCCGCCAGCCATGGGTACCGCACCGGCCATCGCAGCGGCCGACATCACGGGCCTCGTGCTCGCTGGCGGGCGCGGCACCCGCATGGGCGGGGTCGACAAGGGCCTGCAGCTGCTCCAGGGCGAAGTGCTCGCCGCACATGCCGTGCGGCGGCTGCGCCCGCAGGTCGGCCGCGTGCTGATCAACGCCAACCGGAATTTCGCGGCCTACGAAGCGCTGGGCGTGCCGGTGTTCGCGGACAGCGTGCCCGACCACCCCGGGCCGCTGGCCGGCATGCTGAGCGGGCTCGAACACTGCCCCACGCCCTGGCTGCTCACCGTGCCCTGCGACACGCCGCGCTTTCCGCCCGACCTGGCGGCACGGCTGGCCGAAGCCCTGGCCGCCGAGGGCGCCCACGCGCGCATCGCCATGGCCGCCGCGCCTGAAACCGAGGCCGACGGCCGCACGGTGCTGCGTCGCCAGCCGGTGTTCTGCCTGCTGCACATCGCGCTGCGCGACAGCCTGCGCCGCTTTGTCGAGGAAGGCGGCCGCAAGGTCGGCGCCTGGACCGCGCAGCACAACGCCCTGACCGTTCCCTTCGACCGCCCCGGCGACGCGCCCGACGCCTTCTTCAACGCGAACACGCTGGCCGATCTGCAGACGCTCGAACAGCCATGAGCCGCATCGCCGCCATCGCCGCCGACCTCGCGGACTACGACGCGGGCGACCTCGACGTCGACACCGTCGCCGCCTTTCTCGCGCGCCTCGTCGCACCGCTGGCCGTGGCAGACACCGAAGAGGTCGCGCTGCGCGACGCGCTCGGCCGCGTGCTCGCCGACGACCTCGTCTCGCCCGTGAGCGTGCCGCCGCACGACAACTCCGCCATGGACGGCTACGCCTTCGACGGCGCGCTGCTGCCGGCCGATGCGCCCATCGACCATTCGCTCACGCTGCGCGTGGCGGGTACGGCGCTGGCCGGCTCGGCCTGGCGCGGCGCGCTCGGGCCGAACGACGCGGTGCGCATCATGACCGGCGCGATGATGCCGGCCGGCCTGGACACCGTGATCCCGCAGGAGTTCTGCAAGGTCGACGGCGACCAGGTCTGCTTTCCGGCCCGCGTGCTGGGCCGCGGCGACAACCGCCGCCTGGCCGGCGAAGACCTGATGCAGGGCCAGCCGGCGCTGCGGCGCGGCGAGCGCCTGTCGCCGGCCGCGCTCGGCATGGTCGCCAGCCTCGGCCTGGCGCGCGTGACCGTGCGGCGCCGGCTGCGCGTGGCGTACTTTTCGACCGGCGACGAAATCCTCTGCCTGGGCGACACGCCGCGCGAAGGCGCCGTGTACGACAGCAACCGCTACACCCTGTTCGGCCTGCTCACGCGGCTGGGCTGCGAGGTGGTCGACCTCGGCCTGGTGCACGACGACCCCGCCACGCTCGCCACCACGTTGCAGCGCGCGGCGCGCGAAGCCGACGCCATCGTCACCAGCGGTGGCGTGAGCGCGGGCGCGGCCGACCACACGCGCGACGTGATGCAGCAACTGGGCGACATGGCCTTCTGGCGGGTCGCGATGCGGCCCGGGCGGCCGCTGGCGGTGGGGCTGATTCCGCGTCCGCGCGAGGCCACGGCCACGTCGGCCGTGCTGTTCGGCCTGCCGGGCAATCCGGTGGCGGCGATGGTCGCCTTCCTGGCCTTCGTGCGGCCGGCGCTGCTGCGGCTGATGGGCTGCCACGACGCGGCCTGCACCCCGCCGCCGCTGCTGCGCGCGCGCAGCGCCGGGCCCATCCGCAAGAAACCGGGGCGCACCGAGTACCAGCGCGGCGTTGTCCGCCAGGTGCCGGGGTCGTTGCCCGAGGTGCGGGTGGCGGCGCACCAGGGTTCGGGCGTGCTGAGCTCCATGCTCGAGGCCAACGGGCTCGTGGTGCTGCCCCACGAGCAGGGCCATGTCGACGCCGGGCAGGAAGTCGACGTGATGGTCTTCGACGGGCTGATCTAGCCCCTGCCGGTCAAATCCGGCCCAGGGCCTTGTCCACGCCCTTGTTGGCCAGCATGTCGGCCCGCTCGTTGCCCGGGTCGCCCGAGTGCCCCTTGACCCAGCGCCACTCGATCTGGTGGCCGCCCTCGGACACCAGCTTGTCGAGCTTCTGCCAGAGCTCGACGTTCTTCACGGGCTGCTTGGTCGAGGTGAGCCAGCCCTTGGCCTTCCAGCCGCGAATCCACTCGGTGATGCCCATGCGCACGTACTGGCTGTCGAGGTACAGCAGCACCTTGCAGGGCCGCTTGAGCGCGGCCAGGCCTTCGATGACGGCCGTGAGTTCCATGCGGTTGTTGGTGGTGTTGAGTTCACCGCCGAACAGTTCCTTCTCGGTGGGGCCCGACTTGAGCCACGCGCCCCAGCCGCCCGGTCCCGGGTTGCCCTTGCACGCGCCATCGGTGTAGATCACGACTTCGTTCAAACTGACTGTTCCTTTTTTCTCTAGCGTCTTGCGGGCGATGCCGCCCGCGTCCATGGATTCGTTCGTTCACTGCGTGCTGCGGTGCACCTTGCCCGCGATGGGCACCGGCGCCGTCGCCCGCGCGCCGCTGCGGCGCCAGTCGGCGCTCAGCAGGCGCATGCCGCGCACGCGCTTCACCGCCACCAGGAAGTAGGCGGCGCCGAAGATCGGCCACCAGCGCTCGCCGGCGGCGTCCATCCAGCGCGAGCGCTCCAGCCAGGCGTCGCTGCGCACCGCCGGCCGGTAGATGCCGAAACGGCCCGACTCCACCTCGAAGCTCAACAGGCGCAGCCAGTCGCGCATGCGCCAGTAGCCGATGAACTCGCCGGCCTCGGGCAGGAAGGTTTCGCCCAGGCCCAGCCGGCGGTACAGGTGCCCGCGGCGCTGCCGCAGGCCCCACAGGCTGGTCGGGTTCAGGCCGCAGATCACCACCCGCCCCTCGGGCACCAGCACCCGCTCGACCTCGCGCAGCGTGGCGTGCGGATCGGGACTGAGTTCCAAAGCGTGCGGCAGCACCACAAGATCGAGGCTGTTGGCCGCGAACGGCAAGGCGGCGAAGTCGGTCACCAGCGTCGCCTTGCCGGCTCGCACCGGGTCGGTCAGGGCCAGCCAGCGGTGCGGCATGCGGTTGGCGCGCAGCCCGTCGACCTCGGCGGCCCCGAGCTGCAAGGCGTGGTAACCGAAAACATCGGCCACCGCCTCGTCGAACTGGGCCTGCTCCCAGGCCAGGAGGTAGCGGCCGGGGGGGGTCGCGAACCAATCCTGCAAACCTATAATTTGACCGCTCATGACCCTTGTTCCGCTGCCCGCTTTTGCTGACAACTACATCTGGATGCTGCACGACGGGCACCACGCCATCGTGGTGGACCCGGGCGATGCCCAACCGGTGTTCGATGCGTTGGCGCACCACAAGCTGCAGCTGGCCGCGATTCTAGTCACGCACCACCACCCCGATCACACGGGCGGCGTGGCCGCGCTGCATGCGGCCACGGGCGCGAAGGTGTGGGGCCCGGCGCGCGAGCGCATCCCCGAGCCCTTCACGCCACTGGTGCAGGGCGACATCGCACAGGCCCTGGACCTGCGCTTCGAGGTCATCGACGTGCCGGGCCACACGGCCGGGCACATCGCCTACTTCCTGCCGGCCTCGGCCGCGCAGGCGCCCGTGCTGTTCTGCGGCGACACCCTTTTTTCCGGCGGCTGCGGCCGCCTGTTCGAGGGCACGCCCGCGCAGATGCTCGCCTCGCTCGACGCCCTGGCGGCACTGCCCGGCGACACGCGCGTGTGCTGTGCGCACGAATACACACTTGCTAACCTGAAGTTCGCCCGCGCCGTGGAACCCGGCAACGACGAACTCACTCACTACAACGCGCGTTGCGAAAGCCTGCGCGCACAAGGGCAGCCCACGCTGCCGTCGCAACTGGCGATCGAACGCCGGATCAACCCCTTTCTTCGCAGCCGCGAAGCCACCGTCCTTCGAGCAGTGCGGGCCCATGCCGAGCTTTCCGCGGATGCCGCCGAAGCCGAGGTGTTCGCCGCACTGCGCCAATGGAAAAACGACTTCCGATGAAATTTATCGTTGCCACCTGCCTTGCAGGCTCCCTGGTACTCGCGGGCTGCGCGGGCACGGACAACAGCGCTTCTTCCTCCACCACCGCCAAGGCCGGCGCCTCCGCCGGCGGCACGGGCGCCCGCCCCTCGGGCAGCGCCACGCCCATCTATCCGCGTGACTCCAACCTCAGCCCGCTGACCAGCAGCCAGGCGCGTTCGCAGAGCGTGGTCACGCTGGCGCCGCCCGCCGACATGTGGGACCGCATCCGCCGCGGTTTCAAGATGCCCAACCTGGAAAGCGACCTGGTGCGTGACCGCGAGCAGTGGTACGCCAGCCGGCCCGACTACATCCAGCGCATGACCGAGCGCTCGAACAAGTACATCTTCCACATCGTCGAGGAGCTCGAGCGCCGCAACATGCCCACCGAGCTGGCGCTGCTGCCGTACATCGAGAGCGCCTTCAACCCGCAGGCCGTGTCCAGCGCGCGCGCTGCCGGCATGTGGCAGTTCATGCCCGCCACCGGCACCGACTTCGACCTGAAGCAGAACATCTTCCGCGACGACCGCCGCGACGTGGTGGCCTCCACCCGCGCCGCGCTCGACTACCTGCAAAAGCTCTACGGCATGTTCGGCGACTGGCAGCTCGCGCTCGCCGCCTACAACTGGGGCGAAGGCAGCGTGGGACGCGCCATCGCCAAGAACCAGCGCCTGGGCCTGCCCACCACCTACAGCGACCTGTCGATGCCGGCCGAGACCCGGCTCTACGTGCCCAAGCTGCAGGCCGTGAAGAACATCGTGGCCAACCCGCAGGCCTTCAACGCCGAGTTGCCGCTGATCGCCAACCACCCCTACTTCCAGACCGTGCCGCTCACGCGCGACCTCGACGTGGAACTGGCGGCCAAGCTGGCCGACGTGCGCATCGAGGACTTCCGCGCGCTCAACCCCGCCGCCCACAAGCCCGTGCTGATCGCGGCCGGCACCTCCGAGATCCTGCTGCCCTGGGACAACGCGGCGGTCTTCAAACGCAACTTCGACGCCTACACGCAGGGCCAGTACGCCAGCTGGACCGCCTGGGTCGTGCCCACCACGATGACGGTGGCCGACGCCGCCCAGCGTTCGGGCATGAGCGAGTCGGACCTGCGCGCGCTCAACAACGTGCCGCCGCGCATGCTCATCAAGGCCGGCTCCACGCTGATCGTGCCGCGCGGCGCACGCGTGAAGGAAGACGTGGCGGCGGTCGTGGCCGACGGCGGCCACCTGAGCTTCCAGCCCGAGATCATCACGCGCCGCACCACCGTCAAGGCCGGCCGCTCGGACAACGTGGCGAGCATCGCGCGCCGCTACAACCTCAAGCCCGCGGCCGTGGCCGACTGGAACGACGTCAACCCCAACCACGCCTTCAAGCGCGGCTACAGCGTGGTCGTGTACCTGCCGGTGCGCGCCACGCCCGCGGCGCGTGTCGGCTCGGGCGCTGCGCCTGCACGCGGCCGCGGCGCGGCGGTGGTCACATCCAAGCGCGGCGGCGCGCCGGTGAAGGCCGCCGCACGCGGCAGCAGCAGCGCCAAGCAGGCGGTGGTGCGCCAGCCGCGCGGCGGCACGCCGTCCAAGCGCAAGCGCTGATCCCTGCCCTGCCGGCGGGCGGTGCCGGGCCCGGACCAAAAAAGCGACATCAGGAGGACAGGCCATGGCAGTCGAAGGAAGCGCGGGCGATCTCGTCAAGGTCGTCACGCTGTTGGGGGCCGCTGTCGTGGCCGTGCCGCTGTTCAAGCGGCTCGGGCTGGGCTCCGTGCTCGGCTACCTGGCGGCGGGCCTGGCCATCGGGCCCTTCGGCTTCGGCCTCTTCACCGACCCGCAGACCATCCTCCACACGGCCGAACTCGGCGTCGTGATGTTCCTCTTCGTGATCGGGCTCGAGATGCGGCCGTCGCACCTGTGGAGCATGCGGCGGGACATCTTCGGCCTGGGCAGCCTGCAGGTGGTGGTGTGCGGCATCCTGCTGACCGGCGTGGGCATGGCCTTCGGCTTCCCGCTCGCCGTCTCGTTCGTGTGTGCGATGGGCTTCGTGCTCACCTCCACGGCCATCGTGATGCAGCTGCTCGGCGAGCGTGGCGACATTGCCGCGCCGCGCGGCCAGAAGATCGTCGCCGTGCTGCTCTTCGAAGACCTGCTGATCGTGCCGCTGCTGGCCATCGTCGCCTTCATCGCACCGGTCGATGCGGCGCAGCAGGCCATTGCGCCTTCGCGCTGGATCGGCATCGGCATTGCCGTGGGTGCGCTCGCGGCGCTGGTGGCGGCCGGCATCTGGCTGCTCAATCCGCTGTTCCGCGTGCTCGCCAACTCCAAGGCGCGCGAGGTCATGACGGCCGCGGCGCTGCTCGTGGTGCTGGGCGCGGCGCTGCTGATGCAGGTCGGCGGCCTGTCGATGGCCATGGGCGCCTTCCTGGCCGGCGTGCTGCTCTCCGAATCGACCTTCCGCCACCAGCTCGAAGCCGACATCGAACCCTTCCGCGGGCTGCTGCTGGGCCTGTTCTTCATCGGCGTGGGCATGTCGCTCGACCTCGCGGTGGTGGCGCAGAACTGGCAGCTCATCGTCGCGGGCGTGATCTCGATGATGGTGGTCAAGGCGCTGTGCATCTACGGCGTGGCGCGGCTTGCCAAGAGCTCGCCTGCCGACGCGCTCGACCGTGCGGTGCTGATGGCGCAGGGCGGCGAGTTCGCCTTCGTGCTGTTCTCGTCGGCGCTCGCCGCCAAGGTCATCAGCCCGACGGTCAACGCCAACATGACGGCGGTGGTGGTGCTGTCGATGGCGCTCACGCCGCTGGTGGTGCTGGTGCATCGCCGCTTCGCGCCCACCGCGCAGGCCTCGATGGAGGGCGTGGAAAAAGCCGAGGAACTGGCCGGCAACGTGCTCGTCATCGGCTTCGGCCGCTTCGGGCAGATCGCGATCCAGGGCGCGCTGGCGCGCGGTGCCTCCATCTCGATCATCGACAACGACACGCAGGTGATCCGCGACGCCGCCGACTTCGGCTTCAAGGTGTACTACGGCGATGGCGCACGCGCCGACGTGCTGCATGCGGCCGGCGCGCACAACGCCCGCGCGATCATGGTGTGCATCGACAACCGCGCCGTGGCCACGCGCATCGCGGAGCACGTGAAGTCCGAGTTCCCGCATGCGCACCTGATGGTGCGCGCCTTCGATCGCGAGCACGCGGTGGAGCTCGTGAAGCTCGACGTCGACTACCAGATCCGCGAGACCTTCGAATCGGCGATGGCCTTCGGCCGGCAAGGCGTGGTCGCGCTGGGCGCCACGCCCGAGGAAGCCGACGAGGTGATCGACGACCTGCGCCGCCGCGACAAGGAACGGCTGGTGCTCGAGATGTCCGGCGGCCTCTTCGCAGGACGCGCGCTGGTGCAGGTCAACACCGAAACGCGCCAGACCCACTGAAGGCACTGGGCGCGTTGAACGCGCGGCTCAGAGCTTCTCGGTCTCGCCGCTGCGCGGCTGCCACTTCATGAGCCGCTTCTCGATCAGGCCCACGAGCCCGTCGAGCGCCAGCGCAAAGGCCGTGAGCACCACGATACCGGCGAAGACCGTGTTCACGTCGAAGGTGCCCTCGGCCTGCAGGATCAGGTAGCCCACGCCGCGCGCCGAGCCCAGGTACTCCCCCACCACCGCACCGACGAAGGCCAGGCCCACGGAGGTGTGCAGGCTGGAGAACACCCAGCTCGTGGCGCTCGGCAGGTACACCGTGCGCAGCAGCTGCCGCTGGTTGGCGCCCAGCATCTTCGCGTTGGCCAGCACCACCGGGCTCACTTCGCGCACGCCCTGGTAGACGTTGAAGAACACGATGAAGAACACCAGCGTGACGGCCAGCGCCACCTTGCTCCAGATGCCCAGGCCGAACCACAGCGCGAAGATCGGCGCGAGGATCACGCGCGGCATCGAGTTGGCGGCCTTGATGTACGGATCGAGGATCAGGCTCGCCGTGGGCGCCAGCGCCAGCCACAGGCCGCAACCCAGCCCGAGCGCCGTGCCGATGCCGAAGGCCAGCACCGTTTCGAGCAGCGTCGTGCCCAGGTGGCGGTAGATGTCGGCGTTGCCCTTCAGGCCTTCGGGAAACAGCAGGTTCGGCGGCACCTCGAAGGGCAGGAACCAGCTCCAGATGCGCCCCGCCACCACGATCGGCTGGCCGAGGAAGAACGCGATCTGGTCGTTGCGCGAGGCCACATGCCACAGCGCCAGAATCACGGCCAGCAGCGCGAGCTGCCAGAAGCGCGCATGGCGTGCATCGAGGCGCGGCATCATGCGGCCTTCCTCAGTTGCTGCGCGTAGCCCTTGAGCACCTCGTCGCGCAGCACCTCCCAGATCTGGCGGTGCAGCTCCACGAAGCGCGGCTGCGTGCGCACCTCGGCCACGTCGCGCGGGCGCGGCAGGTCGATCACGAACTCGCCGATCGGCCGCGTCGCGGGGCCGGCCGACAGCACCACCACGCGGTCGCTCATCGCAATCGCCTCATCGAGGTCGTGCGTGATGAAGAGCACGGCCTTCTTCTTCGCGCTCCACAGCTCGAGCACTTCGTTTTCCATCAGCTGCCGCGTCTGCACGTCGAGCGCGCTGAAGGGCTCGTCCATGAGGATGATGTCGGGATCGAGCACCAGCGTCTGCGCCAGCGCCACGCGCTTGCGCATGCCGCCCGAGAGCTGGTGCGGGTAGCGGTCGCCGAATCCCGAAAGGCCCACGCGCGAGAGCCAGGCCTCGGCCTGCGCGTGCGCCTCGGCGTCGGGGACGCCGCGGTACTGCAGCCCCACCTTCACGTTGTCGATGGCGCTGCGCCATGGCATCAGCGCCTCGGTCTGGAACATGTAGCCCGCGCGCTTGTTCACGCCCGTGAGCGGCTGGCCGAACACCTTCACCCCGCCCGACGATGGCTCGAGCAAGCCCGCGCCCACGTTCAGCAGCGTCGACTTGCCGCAGCCCGTGGGCCCGACCACCGAGACGAACTCGCCCGCGCCGATGCGCAGCGTGGTGTCGTCCACCGCCGTGTAGCGCTGGCCCGGGTCGTCCTTCGAAAGGAAGGTGCAGCGGATGGAAAGGAGTTCGAGGGCGTAGTCGGACATGGCGCTCCGGAAGAAAAAACCCGGCCGAAGCCGGGTTGCTGAACGTTCGCAATCAGGCTTTGAACCTGTCTTTCGCACGCTTTGCAAAATCGTTGGTGTAGGTCCTGGCGAGGTCGATCTTGTCGGCCTTGACCGAGGTGTCGAAGCTCGCGATGGCGTTGAGTGCCGTCTTCGGCCCTTCGGCCGGCACGAGGCCGTCGGTGGCGATGGACTCGCGCACCTTGTCGAACGACGCGAGGTACAGCGCGCGGTCGCCCAGCAGGTAGGTCTCGGGCACGGTCTTGATGATGTCGCCCGGCCCCGCCGTCTGCAGCCACTTGAGACCGCGCACGATCGCGTTGGCCAGCGCCTGGCAGGTGTTGGGGTGCTTCTGGATGAAGTCGATCGGCGCGTACAGGCATGCCGCGGGCATCGGCCCGCCGAACACCTGCTCGGTGCCCTTGAGCGTGCGCGTGTCGCTGATGATCTTCACGTCGCCCTTCTGCTCCAGCATGGTCATCACCGGGTCGGTGTTGCTGATGGCGTCGATCTGGCCCGAGCGCAGCGCGGTGAGCGCACCGGCCGCCACGCCCACGCCGATGAAGCTCACGTCGCTGGCCTTGAGGCCGCCGCGCGAGAGCACGAGGTTGGCCACCATGTTGGTCGACGAGCCCGGTGCCGAGACGCCGATCTTCTTGCCGCGCAGGTCCTGGATGCCGGTGTAGCCCGCCATGTTCTTCGTCGACACGCCCACCGCGATCTGCGGTGCGCGGCCCTGCAGCACGAAGGCCTGGAAGAACTGGTTCTTGGCCTGCAGGTTGATCGTGTGCTCGTAGGCGCCCGAGCAGACATCGGCCGAGCCACCCACCACCGCTTGCAATGCGCGTGCGCCGCCGGCGAAGTCGGAGATTTCCACTTCGAGCCCTTCGGCCTTGAAGTAGCCGAGCTGCTCGGAGATGGTGAGCGGCAGGTAGTAGAACGCCGCCTTGCCGCCCACCGCGATCGAGACCTTGGTTTTCTCCAGCTTGGCCTGCTGCGCAAAGACCCGCGGCAATGCAATCGCTGCGGCAGCGACTGCGGAGGCGGAGATGAGGGTTCTGCGATGAAGCATGGCGCGGTCCTGCGGGCTCTGTGATTCTGGTGAACTGAATCGAGCTTAGGCGTGCGCCCTGTGGGCCTGCATCGGGGTCATCCCGTGCGGGTTTTCACGTAAGCACGAAGGCCTCCTGGAGAAGCCTTCGCCAAGGCGCTATCGCGCCAGAAAAAGTATCGCGATATTGACCAGGAACGCGAGTGCCCAGACCGCGCTGCGCGCGCTCGGCGCGCCGCGGATGTAGAGCGCGAGATAGATCACCCGCAGCACCACGTAGGCCACCGCGAGCATGTCGAGCCGCGCCTGCGCCACGCCGAGCTGGTGCGCGATGAGCACCGCGCCGATGAAGAACGGCAGGCCTTCGAAGCTGTTGGCCTGCGCGCTGTTGGCGCGTGCGCGCCAGCCGCTTTGCTTGGCGGCCCAGTCGCGCGGATGCATGTTGTCGCGCACGCCGAAGCTGCCCGCCTTCGCGATCCATGCCGCGAGGTACGGCAGGCCGCAGGCGATGAACACGCACCAGTAGGCGACGGTGAGCAAGGAGAAGGTCATGGTGACGACAACAAGGAGGAAGAGCGAACGCGGCCTTGCACAGGCCGCGCGTCAGCGGCGATCGACCAGCGCGTGCGCGATGGTGCCGAGGTCGACGTACTCGAGCTCGCTGCCGGCCGGCACGCCGCGCGCCAGACGCGTCACGGTGAGCCCGTGCTGCTTGAGCGCCTCGCCGATCACGTGCGCCGTGGCCTCGCCTTCGGCGGTGAAGTTGGTCGCGAGGATGACCTCGCTCACCGTGCCGTCGCGTGCGCGGTCGAACAGCTTCTGCAGGCCGATGTCCTTCGGCCCGATGCCGTCGAGCGGACTGAGCTTGCCCATGAGCACGAAGTAGTAGCCGCGAAAGGCGCCCGTGCGTTCGAGCGCGGCCTGGTCGGCCGGCGTCTCGACCACGCACAGCTTGGTGCCGTCGCGCCGCGAGTCCATGCAGACATGGCAGATCGGCGCTTCGGTGAAGGTGTTGCACAGCTCGCAGTGCCGCACCTGGCCTGCCGCCTGCTGCAACGCACGCGCGAGCAGCTGCGCGCCCTCGCGGTCGTGCTGCAGCAGGTGGAACGCCATGCGCGAGGCCGACTTGACGCCGACACCGGGCAACCGGCGCAGCGCATCGACCAGCGCATCGAGCGAACTGGCGTCTGCCATGCGTCGCTTAGAACGGCAGCTTCATGCCGGGCGGGAGACCGGGCATGCCGGCCGTCAGCTTGCCCATCTTCTGCTCGCTGGTTTCTTCAGCCTTGCGCACGGCGGCGTTGAAGGCGGCAGCCACGAGGTCTTCGAGCATGTCCTTGTCGTCGGCCAGCAGGCTGGGGTCGATGGTGATGCGCTTGACGTCGTGCTTGCAGGTCATGACGACCTTGACGAGACCGGCGCCCGACTCGCCTTCGACCTCGATGTGCGCCAGTTCTTCCTGGGCCTTCTTGAGGTTGTCCTGCATTGCCTGCGCCTGCTTCATGAGGCCGGCCAGTTGTCCTTTGTTGAACATCGTTGGTCCTGTCTGTGATGGGTTGGTGATGGAAAGAATACGGTCGAAAAATGCGGCGACTGCGGCGCCGGCTTCAGAGGGGCTTCAGCGATCCGGGCACGATCTTCGCATCGAAGTCGCGCATCAGCATCTGCACCTCGGGGTCGCTGCGGATGGCTTCCTCGGCCACCCGCTGGCGCTCGTCGGCGGCCTGCTTGTTGCGGCGCGCCGGGCTGTCGACCACGCCGCCGATCTCGATGGCCAGCCTCACATTGTGGCCGAGGCCCTGCAGCGCCGCCGTGAGCTTCTCGCGGCTGGACGGCTGGTTGAGGGTTTCGCGCTCGATGCGCAGCATCCACTGGTCGGTGTCGCGCGCCACCAGCTGCGACTGCAGCGCGAGCTCGCGCGCCAGTGCCGCCACGCTTTCGGCGGCAACGAGCTGCATGACCGTGGCATGCCAGAAGTCGCCCTCTTCGCTCGGCGGGATCGGGGTGTAGGTGCTGCGCTGTTCTTCTTCGCGCGGCACGTCGCGCTGGCCAGGTGGTGGCTGCACGCGGATCGGTACGCCGACCACATGGGCTGCGGGGGCGTCGGACGCCTCTTGCGGGGCAGGCCGGGGCATGGGCTGGCGCTGCGGGGCATCGACCACCGCGAGCCGCTGGCCGGCCGGCGCGGGTTGCGCGGGCGGTTGCGAAGGCGCGGCAACGGGTGCCGGATCGGGCACCGAAGGCCGGGAAACCGGGGCGGCTTCGCGCGCGGGAGCCCTCGGCGCGGCGCCGCCGGCGTCATTCAGAGTTTTTTTTTCCGTGGAGGCCGTCGAGGCGGCCGCATGGGAGGGCTTGAAGGCCAGCAGCCGCAGCAGCACCATGGTCAGTGCCGCGTACTCGTCGGGCGCCAGGCCCAGCTCGCCGCGCCCATGCAGGCACAGGCTGTACAGCAGCTGCGTTTCGTCGGCAGGCATCAGCGACGCCAGGCGCGCCGTGTCGGCCGCATCGGGGTCGGTGGCCGCGTCGGCCGATTCGGCGCGCGAGGGCACGGCCTGCAGCACGGCCATGGCCTGCAGCACCGCCGTCATTTCTTCGAGCGTGGACGCGGCGGACATGCCGTCGCGGCGCAGCGCCTCGGAGGTGTCGACCACGGTCTTGCCGTCGCCTTGTGCGAGCGCCTCGATGAGGCGGAAGACATGGCCGCGATCGACGCTGCCGAGCATCTGGCGCACGCCGGTCTCGAGCAACTCGCCGTTGCCGAAGGCGATGGCCTGGTCGGTGAGCGAGAGCGCGTCGCGCATCGAGCCGCGCGCGGCGCGCGCCAGCAGGCGCAGGGCCTGCGGCTCGGCCGGCACCTGCTCGGTCTGCAGCACGCTGGTGAGGTGTTCGAGCACCGTCTCGGGCGCCATCGGCCGCAGGTTGAACTGCAGGCAGCGCGACAGCACCGTGACCGGCACCTTCTGCGGATCGGTCGTGGCCAGCACGAACTTGAGGTACTCGGGCGGCTCCTCGAGCGTCTTGAGCATCGCGTTGAACGCGGTGTTCGTGAGCATGTGCACTTCGTCGATCATGAAGACCTTGAAGCGCCCCTGCACCGGCTTGTAGACCGCCTGTTCGAGCAGCGACTGCACTTCGTCCACGCCGCGGTTCGAGGCCGCATCGAGCTCGGTGTAGTCGACGAAACGACCCGAATCGATGTCCTGGCAGGCTTGGCACACGCCGCAGGGCGTGGCGGTGATGCCGCCCTGCCCGTCCGGGCCCTGGCAGTTGAGCGACTTGGCCAGGATGCGCGACACCGTGGTCTTGCCCACGCCCCGCGTCCCGGTGAACAGATAGGCGTGGTGCAGGCGCTGCGTCGTCAGCGCGTTTTCCAGCGCCTGGACCACATGCCCCTGACCGACCATCTCACCGAAGGTTTTCGGACGGAACTTGCGAGCGAGCACGAGATAAGACATTGCGGGCATTCTAAAAGGCGCGGCGGGGGTCACTTCACGCTTGTTTCCCATCCACCGTCGAAATGATTCACGCCCCGGCCAAGGGGGCAAATCCGCGCGGTTAGAATGCAGGCTGACGGGCCTCCCTGCATGGTGAAGTGGCCAACCGGGTCAGGTGGGGAACCAAGCAGCCCTAACTGCGTAGTCAGTGCCAGGGGTAAGGCTCGTCAACCTAACATCCAGAAGCCGTGAGTTCCTTTCCCAGAGAACTTACGCGCCGTGTCCAGGGGTTACCGGCCCCGGGCGCCTCAAATTCCCAGAACTTCGCGCAGCCATCCATGAACTTGGACATCCGGCCCGCCCGCATCAGCGATCTCGAAACGTTGGTGCGTCTCGACACCGTGGCCGCGCACGATGCGCGCCGCGCGGTGCAGATCCAAGGCTGGATCGAAGATCGCTTCTGCCATGTGATCGAGATGGATGGCGAGATCGCCGCCTACGGCGTGCTGCACCACCACTTCTTCGACTGCGGCTTCATCGAAATGCTGATGGTCGGCGAGCCATTTCGCCACAGGCGGCTCGGCCTGAGGCTCGTCGATCACTTCCAGTCGATCTGCGAACGCCCCAAGCTCTTCACCTCGACGAATCGCTCCAACACGGCGATGCACGCGCTGCTGAAAGAAGCCGGGTTCAGGGAAAGCGGCCACATCGAGAACCTCGATGCGGACGACCCCGAGCAGGTGTTCTTCTGGCCGTGCGCGCGCTCGCACTGAGCGCGCCTTCCGTCAAAGCCCCAGCCGCTGGATCGCGCCGCGCGCCGCAGCCGCGCCGCTGGCCATCGCCGCCGTGAGCAGGTAGCCGCCGGTCGGCGCTTCCCAGTCGAGCATCTCCCCTGCCGCGAACACGCCGGGCAGCGCCGTCGCCATCAGGGCCGGATCGAGCGCATCGAAGCGCACACCGCCCGCGGTGCTGATCGCCTCGTCGACCGGCCGCGTCGCGACCAGCTTCAGTGGCACCGCCTTGATGGTGGCCGCCAGCTGCGCCGGGTCCTGCATCGCTTCCTTGCTCAGTGCTTCGTGCAGCACGCCCGCTTTGATGCCCTCGATGCCGAGACGGCTCTTGAGATGGCTGCTCAGCGAGCGAGCGCCGCGTGGATGCTTCACTGCAGCCAGCACCTGTTCGGCGCTGCGGTCAGGCAGCAGGTCGAGCAGCAGCGTCGCACTGCCGTTCGCTGCAATTTCGTCGCGCAGCAGCGCCGACGCTGCATAGACCAAGCTGCCTTCGATGCCGGTGGCCGTGGCGACGAATTCGCCCTTGCGCGCAAAGTGCCGTCCCTGGCTGTCGGTGAAGGCGATCGCGGCCGACTTGAAGGGCTGCCCCGCGAAGCGGCTTGAAAAGTGTTCGCTCCAGCCGGCGCCATCGAAGCCGCAATTGGCCGGCAGCAGCGGCGCCACCGCCACGCCCTGTGCCTGCAGCCACGGCGCCCACGCGCCGTCGGAGCCCAGGCGCGCCCAGCTCGCGCCGCCCAGGGCCAGCACCACGGCGTCGGCCTTGGCGCTGACCTCGCCTGTCGGCGTCACGAAGCGCAGCGCGTTCGCATCGAAGGCCCCGTCGCCCACCCAGCGATGCCGCATGTGGAACTGCACGCCCGCGGCGCGCAGGCGATGCAGCCAGGCGCGCAGCAAGGGCGCGGCCTTCATGTCGGTCGGGAACACACGACCCGAGGTGCCCACGAAGGTCTCGATGCCCAGTCCGGCCGCCCACTCGCGCGCCTGCTGCGGACCGAAGGCCGCGAGCAGCGGCTCGAGCTGCGCGCGGCGCTCGCCGAAGCGGGTCACGAACACATCGAAAGGCTCGGAGTGCGTGAGGTTGAGGCCGCCGCGGCCGGCCAGCAAAAACTTGCGGCCCACCGAGGGCATCGCGTCGTACACGTGCACCTGCGCGCCGGACGCGCTCAGCACTTCGGCCGCCATCAGGCCGGCAGGTCCGCCGCCGATGACGGCGACGGTAGAAGAAACAGTCATTCGAGATTCACCAGTTCGCCCTGCCCGGTCAGGAACGCGGCGCGCACCGTGGCACCGGGGTAGGCATGTTGCACGGCAGCGCGGTAGCGCTGCATCTGTGCGATCAGGGCCGCGTTCCGTTCGGGGCGCGCGGCCGATTTGTAGTCGAGGATCCACCATGCGCCGGTGGAGCGCTCGCGCACCAGCCGGTCGATGCGCAAGGTATCGCCCTCGTGGACCAGCGTGACTTCATTGCCATGCCAGTCGATGCTGCGATCGTCCCACACCCAGGCACCGGCGCCCGCGCGGATGCGCTGGGCCAGCGCCGCGGCGCCGCGCGCCTGCTGCGGATCGAGCATGAATTCGCGCGCGGCCGCCCGCACATGGGCCGGCGGCAAGGCCTCGCCGGGCACCGCCCACTCGAGCAGCCGGTGCATGGCCTGGCCGAACGCGGCGGCGCGCACGTCGACCGTGGCGTCTTGTGCCTTTTTCTTTTCGGGCGGCGCACCGATTGCAGCCACGAGCGGTGCGGGCAGGCGCTTCATCGCGAAGGTGCCCACCCCGGTCTCGCCGGCGGCGGAGGCCTCGACCAGCGGCTCGTCGGCCTCGGTCGGCTCGCACAGCGGCTCCAGCCGCGCCCACCAGCTGCCCTCGTTGGCGCGCGACGGTTTCACCGACGACAACACCAGCCGCTCGCGCGCCCGCGTGGTCGCCACGTAGAGCCCGTTGAGTTCTTCGCGGTGGCGCGCGCGCTGCTCTTCTTCGAGCAGCGCGGCGGCGCAGGCCGGCGGGGTCTTCTCGCTGGCCAGGAACACGAAGCGCGTGGGCGCGCTGTCGCTGCCCTTCCACTCGACCAGTACGCCCATGGTCTGCGCACGCGGCGGCGGCGCGTCGCAGTCGAGCATCAGCACGGTGTCGGCCTCAAGGCCCTTGGCGCCGTGCACGGTCAGCAGCTGCACGGCCTCGGGCGCGGCCACGGTGGGCGCGCGCACGCCGCCCGCGCGCAAGGCCCGCACCAGGGCATAAGGCGTTGCGAAGCGCGCACCGTCGATGTCGAGCGAAGCGGCGACCAGCCCGCGCAGGTTCGCCAGCGCGCTCTGGCGCAAGGCCGCCGGCACGGCGGCGCCGAACTTCGCGAGCACGTCGCCGTCGTGAAAGATCGCGTCCAGCGCGTCGTGCGGCGGCATCGCCATCAACCAGCGCTGCCAGCGGCGCAGCTGCACGCCCGCCTCGGTCAGCACGGGCGGCAGGCCTTCGCCCTTCTGGATCAGAGAGAACCAACTGGCCACCGGCGTCTCGCGCTGGCAGCGCGCCAGCTGCACCAGCGTGTCGTCGTCGATGCCGAACAGCGGCGACTTGAGCGCGCGCGCCAGCGACAGGTCATGCGCGGGCGACACCAGCGCGTCGAGCAGCGCGACCACGTCCTGCACCTCGGGCGCGTCGTTCAGGTCGTTCTTCTCGGGCTGCTGCACGGGAATGTGGCGGCGGCGCAGCGCATCCTGCATGGCCGACAAGCGGCTGCGGCGGCGCGCCAGCACCATGATCTGGCGCGGCGGCGTGCCGTCGGCGATGCGCTGCGCGACCCAGCGCGCAGCCTGCTCGCATTCCTTCTGCAGCAGCTGTTCTTCGGGCAGCACGCGCGGCGTGACGAGGCTGTCGCGCCAGTGCAGCATGCCGTCGTCGGCCGGCGCGGCGGCCACCGTGGTGTCGAGCGCGTCGCGGTCGATGGCGAGCAGCTTCAGCAGCTCGCCGTCGTCGCCGCGCTCGGTGGTGTGGGCGCGGTAGCCGTCGAACTCGCCGGCCGCCTGCGCGGCCAGCATCGCGCTGTTGACGAGGCCGACCACGGCGCGCGCGTTGCGGTGCGTGTGGTCGCAGTTGAGCAGTTCGCCGCCGAGCCCTTCGCGCACGAACTTCTTGGCCGCGATGAACACCTGCGGCTCGGCGCGGCGGAAGCGGTAGATGCTCTGCTTGGGGTCGCCCACGATGAACACGCGCGGCGCGCTGCCGCCCGCACCCGTGTAGGCGCTGAGCCAGCCGTAGAGCGCTTGCCACTGCAGCGGGTTGGTGTCCTGGAACTCGTCGATCAGCAGGTGCGCGACGCGCGCGTCGAGCCGCTCCTGCACCCAGCCCGACAGCGCGGACTGGCCCAGGAGCAACTGCGCGGCCTGTTCGACGTCGTTCATGTCGACCCAACCATGGGCGCGCTTGACCTCGCCGAAGGCAGTGATCAGCAGGCGCGTGAGCCGCGTCATGCGCTGCTGGTAGAGCCAGGCCGCGTGCTGGGCCTGCGCGGCGCACAGCAGCTGCAGTTCGGTCTCGGCCTCTTGCGCGGCGGGGAATTTCTGCAGGTTCTTGGTGAGCCGGTCTTCGCTGGCGACGAAGAAGGTCTTGCGCAGCACGGCGAGCGCGTCGGCCAGCGCCTCAGGCGCGGGCTCGCCCGTGCCGAACACGTCGATGATGGCTTCGGCCGCCTTCTGCGGTGTCTTGTTGGCCTCGCGGCCGAGGGCGGCGGCGCGGTCGAGCCAGCGGCGGCGCACGGCCTCGCCGCGCAGCGCGTCGGTCGGCACCTCCAGCCCCTGCAGGGCCGGGTACAGCACGTCGAACGGCGTCACGGCATCCTGCGGATCGGACAGCGAGAACTCGACCCGCTTCGACAGCGCCTCGCCCAGCGCCTTGGCCGTCTGCGAGCGCCCGTGGGTGGCGACGACGGCGTAGTAGTCGGACAGCGCGCGCGCATCGCCGGTCACGGCCTCGAAGAACGGACGCCAGGTGTGGTTGCGCGCCTCCGCATCGTCTTCGAGCAGTTCGTAGTTCGCGGGCAGCCCCAGCTCGCGCAGCACGGCGAGCGGCGCATTGCGCAGCAGGCCCGCGAACCACGCGTGGAAGGTGCGGAACTGCACCGGGCGCCCGCCTTCGAGCAGCCGCCGGTACAGCCCCTGCAGGCGCGGCACGGCCGCCTGCGCGGCCTCCGGCGTCATGCCGCGCATCACGAGTTCGCGCTGCGAAGCGGCGGGATCGAGTTCGGCGAACAGCGCGAGCCATTGGTCGAGCCGCTCGCGCATTTCGCCGGCTGCCTTCTTGGTGAAGGTGATGGCCAGGATCTCGTGCGGCTCGCAGGCGGAATCGCCCTCTTCGAGCAGCGCGCGCACGATGCGCGAGACCAGCATCCAGGTCTTGCCGGCGCCCGCGCAGGCCTCGACCGCGACCGAGCGCCGCGGATCGCAGGCGACGGTGTAGAAGGCCTCGCGCGCGACGTGCCGGCCGTTGTGTTCGTAGGCAGCGCCGTTCATGGCGTGACCTCCCAGAAATCCTTGCGGCACAGGCCGCGCGCGGCGCAGAAATCACAGACGCTGCCCTCGCCCAGCGGCGGCAGCGGCGCGCCCTGCGCGATGCGCGCGAAGTCGTCGATGATGCCGGCGACCAGCGCATCGCGCGCCTCGACCACGGCGGGCTGCTCGACGGTCTGCGTGCCGGACGACTTCTCGCCCACGTTGACGTAGGCCGCGCGCAAGGTGTCGTCGGCCACCAGCGCGGCGTAGAAGGCGAGCTGCGTGTCCTCGGTCGGGTCTTTCACCCGCTCCTTGGTGACGGAGGCGGTCTCGGTCTTGTAGTCGATCACGAAGGGCTGGCCGTCGGCTGTGCGGTCAACGCGGTCGAGCCGGCCGACCAGCCGCAGGGTGCCCAGGGGCTGTTCTTTCCAAGGCTCGGCCTCGACGAAGACCGCCCCGTCCGCTTCATGTTTCGCGAGCCAGTCGAGATAGCCGTCGCGCACCGCCGGCCACGCGGCGGCGAACGGCAGGAACTCGGCGTCGGAGTAGCCGAGCGTCTGCGTCACATCGCGCGCGGTGTCGGCCAGCAGCGTGGCGCGCGCTTGCGCATCGCTTGTCGGCGCGTCGCGCAAGGTCTCGTGGAACTGGCCGAGCACCGCGTGCAGCCAGTTGCCGAAGTCGCGCTTGTCGACCTCGGCATCGAGCTCGTCGGCGGTGCGCAGGCCCAGCTGGCGCAGCGCGAAGAAGCGATAGGGACAGCGGCGCAGGTCTTCGTAGACGCTGGTCGACACATTGGTGAGCGGCAGCAGCGCGCCCGAGGGCGTGGGCCGCAGGGTCGGTGTGACGGCGACGTCGCGCGGCGTGCGCGGATCGACGCCCGGCTGCAGCGCGTGGGCGAGTTGCAGGGCCTGCACCAGCGGGCTCGGCCGCACGGGCTCGCCGCTGGCGTCGGAATGGCGCCAGACCAGGTCGCAGTTCGGGTTGCGCGTGGCCATGGCCCAGGCCGCGCGCTGCGCGGTCTCCAGCACCTCGCGCGAGGCCAGCCCCAGGTCGAGGCGCTGCGCCGCACTCCAGTTGCCCGGCGGCTCGGGCGACGCGGGCATGCGGCGGTCGTCGCAGCCGGGAATGACGACCGCGCCGAAGACGCGGCCCAGCAACTGGTTCATCGGCAGCACGGAGACCTTGGGCGCCTCGTCGCCGGCGGGCGGTACGAAGCTGGCGTCTTCGAGCACGTCGCGCGCCCAGGCCGTGAACTCGGCCAGGCTGTGGCGCCCGCCGGGGAACTCGTCTTCCTCGCCATGCGCGTCAGCATCGAGCCAGAGGGCGGCGATCACCTTGGCGCCCGCGAAGTCGGCGGCGAGCGCGTCCCACTGCTCGCCGGCCGTCAACAGCTCGCGCAGCGCGCGGTGCCACTCGGCCAGGGAGCGCGCGCGCGCCATCGGGGCGCGGCGGGTTTCGATGGTGACGGTGAACGTGCGCAGGCTTTCGTCCTGCGGCTTGTCGCTGCGCGCGATCAACGCGCACCAGGCCTGCCAGTCGCGCACGCCTTCGCGTCGCAGGCGCATTTCGAGCGACTGCACGGCGAACCCATCGACCTCGGCGCCGCTCTTGAGCCATTCGAGGACCTGGTCGGTGGCTGCGTCGTGCGCGCAAGCGCGCAAGGCACTCATCAGCGTGGCGGCGGCGCGCGTGGTGGACAGCTTCCAGCCGGTTTCGTCGTGCGTGACGATGCCCTGCGTGCTCAGTTGGGCGCTGATGCGGCGGGTGAGCGCGCGATCGGTGGCCACGAGCGCAACCGGCGCGCGGCCCTCGGCCAGGTGCTGCAGCACGCAGGCGGCGGCCAGTTGGGCCTCGTCTTCGGGGTCGAGCGCCACGTGCGCGTGGGCCGCAGACGGCGGGGCATCGGCGGGCACGAGCGGAATGCGGATCGCGCGGTCGCCCCACAGCGCGCACAGGGCCTGCGTGAGCGGATCGGTCTGGAAGCCTTCAAGCACGATCAGCGCATCGACCTGGGTGCGCGCCGCGTCGCGCAGCAGCACGTCGGTCGCGTAGCCCGAGTTCGCGGCCCAGGCCACGGCGACACGGATCAGCGCGCTCTCGATGCGGAACCACTCCGACTCGCTGCCGGCATCGGCCACCTTGGACGCCCCTTGGGCCCAGTCGCTGCCGCGCACGTCAGGCGCCACGGCGGATGCCAGCGGCGCCAGCTGGTAGGCCAGCTCGACCACGCGCCCCGCGAGCGCGAAGCGTTCGGCCTGGAAGCCCGACTGTGCGAGCAGGCCCTGCGCCGTGACCAGGTCGCGCGCCATGTCGAAGGCAATGTCGTAGCCGGACGGCAGGAAACCTCCCGCGCTGCGCGCCCAGTTGTGCGTGGTCTCGAAGCGCGGCACGAAGCCCGGGCTGCCACAGCGCGCCCACATGCCGCGCGCAACCGCCATCAGCTGCGCGTACGGCACCAGCACCACGGTGCGCGCCGCATGCAGCTGGCGCTCATCGAGCGCGCACACGATCCGTGCGACGACGCCGTCGGCGGGATCGCACCACAGGGCCTGGACGGGGTGGCCTTCGTTCATGTTCTATCGAGGGGGTTGAGGGGGTCGGCGGCAGGGCCGCAAAGGGCTTTGGCTATCGCCGCCATAGCCGGGCCGCATGGCACGTCACCCCTTGGTTTCTGTCACAATGACCAGCACTTTAGCTGCACCGAAACTCTCTCTGCGCACAAGGACACATCACATGGCCAGCGAACTGATCAAACACATCTCCGATTCTTCCTTCGAGGCCGACGTGCTCAAGTCCAGCCAACCGGTTCTGGTCGACTACTGGGCCGAATGGTGCGGTCCCTGCAAGATGATCGCCCCGATCCTGGACGAAGTCTCGGCCACTTACGAAGGCAAGCTGCAGATCGCCAAGCTCAACGTCGACGAGAACCGCGACATCCCCGCCAAGTTCGGCATTCGCGGCATCCCCACGCTGATGCTGTTCAAGGACGGCCAGCTGGCCGCCACCAAGGTCGGCGCCATGAGCAAGGCGCAACTCACGGCCTTCATCGACCAGCAACTCGCCTGATGCATTTCTTCCGGCCAGCGCGCAATGCGTTGGCCGGGGCGATTTTCCTGTCATAATCGCCCTCAGTTCACCGGGCCTTTCATCAGGCAACCGGTTCGAGTTCCCCGGTTCGTGAGGCAGTTCTTGCCCCACATCAAACCTCCCCCCGTTCCCGATTCGATTACCCCTCCAGGGGTCGTTCCATGCACTTAAACGAACTCAAGGCACTCCACGTGTCTGAAGTCTTCAAGCAGGCTGAGGCGCTTGAGATCGAAAACATCGGCCGCATGCGCAAGCAAGAGCTGATGTTCGCGATCATCAAGAAGCGCGCCAAGGCCGGCGAACAGGTCTTCGCCGACGGTGTGCTCGAAATCCTGCCCGACGGCTTCGGCTTCCTGCGCAGCCCCGACACCAGCTTCACGGCCAGCACCGACGACATCTACATCTCGCCCAGCCAGGTGCGGCGCTTCAACCTGCACACCGGCGACATGATCGAAGGTGAAGTGCGCACGCCCAAGGACGGCGAGCGCTACTTCGCACTGACCAAGCTGGACAAGGTCAACGACGGCGCACCCGAAGCCAACAAGCACAAGGTGATGTTCGAGAACCTGACGCCGCTGTTCCCCAAGGAACAGATGAAGCTGGAACGCGAAGGCGTCAAGGGCGAAGAGAACCTCACCGGCCGCATCATCGACATCATCGCCCCCATCGGCAAAGGCCAGCGCGCCCTGCTCGTGGCGCCGCCCAAGAGCGGCAAGACGGTGATGATGCAGCACATCGCCCACGCGATCAGCGCCAACTACCCCGACGTCCACATGATGGTGCTGCTCGTGGACGAGCGCCCTGAAGAAGTGACCGAAATGCAGCGCACGGTGAAGGGCGAAGTCATTGCTTCGACCTTCGACGAGCCCGCAGCGCGCCACGTGCACGTCGCCGAAATGGTGATCGAGCGCGCCAAGCGCCTGGTCGAACTCAAAAAGGACGTGGTGATCCTGCTGGACTCGATCACCCGCTTGGCCCGCGCCTACAACAACGTCGTGCCCTCGTCGGGCAAGGTGCTGACCGGCGGTGTCGATTCCAACGCGCTGCAGCGTCCCAAGCGCTTCCTGGGCGCCGCGCGCAACGTGGAAGAAGGCGGCTCGCTGACCATCATCGGCACCGCGCTGATCGACACCGGCAGCCGCATGGACGAAGTGATCTTCGAAGAGTTCAAGGGCACCGGCAACTCCGAAATCCACCTGGACCGCCGCCTGTACGAAAAGCGCGTGTTCCCCTCGATCCAGCTCAATCGCAGCGGCACGCGCCGCGAAGAACTGCTGCTGGCCCCCGAGATCCTGCAGAAGACCCGCATCCTGCGTCAGCTCATGTACAACATGGACGAGATCGAGTCGATGGAGCTGATGCTCAAGAACATGAAGGCGACCAAGACCAATGTCGAGTTCTTCGACATGATGCGTCGCGGCGGCTGAGCTTCAGGCTCTTCCGCAAAAGCGCGTTGGCCCTCACGGGTCAACGCGCTTTTTTCATGGGCGCTCGATGCGGATGGTGCGGCCTTCGGCGGCGCTCTGGCGGCCGATGTCGAGCAGTTCCATCAGTGCGACGGCCTGCGCGGGCGGAACGGGATTGGGCCCCTTGCCGAGAATCGCATCGCGGACCGCGGCGTAGTAGTCGGCGTAGTTGCCGGCCTGCGTCGGCACCGCGCGAAAGTGCGGTGCGCCGTCGCTGCCCGTCAGCGTGAGTTCGCCATCGAGTGGATCGGCGCCCCACCCTTCGGCCGGCGGTCGCTGGCCGGCGCGCAGCGCGTCTTCCTGCGTGTCCACGCCGTGCTTGACGTAGCTCCCGCGCGTGCCGTGCACGATGTAGCGCGGCGCCGCATGGGCCGCGAGCGTCGTGGCGTGCAGCACCACGCGCAAAGGCGCATGAGGGCCGCTCTCGTAGCGCAGCACGGCATGGAAATAGTCTTCGACCAGCGCGCCGTCGCGCAAAGCGGCCGTGTCGAGCTGCAGCGTGTCGGGCCGGCCGAAAAGCTGCACGGCCTGATCGAGCAGGTGCGAACCCAGGTCCACCCACAGGCCCGCGCCTGGCACGGGCTGCTCCCGCCAGCGCTCGCGAACCTCGGGACGGAAGCGGTCGAAATGCGACTCCAAGTAGACCGGACGCCCCAGGTCGCCAGACGCCAGGACCTGCTGAAGCGTCAGGAAATCGGCGTCGAAACGCCGGTTCTGGTAGACCGAGAGCACGCAATTGTTGCGATCTGACAACAACTCGAGCTCTCGCGCTTCGGCCACGTCGAGCGTGAAAGGCTTGTCGACGACCACGTGCTTGCCGGCCTCCAGCGCCGCTTTGGCCACGGGATGGTGCTGGGCATTGGGCGTCGCCACCACCACGAGGTCGATGTCCGCCCGGGCCACCAGCGCCGCCACGTCGGGCACCACGGCCACGCCGGGCCAGTCGGCGTGCACCTTGTGCGGCTGCGAGCTCGCCACGGCCGCCAGTTCGAGCCCCGGAACGGCCGAAAGCACCGGCGCATGGAAGGTCTGGCCGGCGAAACCGTAGCCGACAAGGCCGGCGCGAAGGGGTGTAGAAGTCATGGGAGGGCCCGGTTTGCTCGCAATTGGGGCAGTATGCGATAATCATGGGCTCCGCGAAAAGTGCGGCTGGGCACGTCGCCCGGCTTCCTTGGCCTTCACTTCACGTCAAGACCTCAGGGCGGCGCGCCAGATTGCTGGCACGCTGGTGGCTCTCGCATCGACCGCGCATTGATTCCAACAGCGCAAAAGGAAACACCATGGCAAAAGAAGGCATCCACCCGAATTACCGCGAAGTTCTGTTCGTCGACATGTCGAACGGCTTCAAGTTCGTGACCCGTTCGTGCGCGAACACCAAGGAAATGGGCAAGACCGACGACGGCCGCGAGCTGCCCCTGTTCAAGCTCGACACCACGAGCGAATCGCACCCCTTCTACACCGGCACGCAAAAGTCGGTGGACAACATGGGTGGTCGCGTCGAGAAGTTCCGCAACCGCTTCGGCAAGACCGCTGCCAAGTAATCAGGCACGCGCTCTGGCGTCGAGGGCAGCCCGGTTTACCGCGCTGCCCTTTTTCTTTCCAATCACCCCTTCGCCTCTTCCGCCTCGCCCTTGAACCAGCCGACCCCCGCGATCGTTGCCCAGAATGCCGTACGCCGGCTGCCGCGCGTCGCGTTGCTGCTGCTGTGCGCGGCCTACCTGCTGCCGGGCCTGCTCGGCCGGGGCCCCTGGAAGAGCGCCGACATCACGGCCTTCGGCTACATGGCCGAGCTGGCCCGCAGCACCGAGGGCATCGCCCGCTGGTTCGATCCGCTGCTGCTGGGCATGCGCCCCGAGACCCCCGCACTGATCCCCTACTGGATCGGCGCCTGGGCGATCCAGCTCGCCCCCTCGTGGGTCAACCCCGACCTGGCCGTGCGCTTCGTGTTCGCGCTGATGCTGTGGGGCACCTTCACCGCGACCTGGTACGCCGTCTACTACCTCGCCCGCACGCCGCGCGCCCAGCCCGTGGCCTTTGCCTTCGGCGGCGAGGCGCGCCCCACCGACTACGCCCGCGCCATCGCCGACGGCGGCCTGCTGGCGCTGATCGCCTCACTGGGCCTGGCCCAGCTCGGGCATGAAACCACGCCCGCGCTGGCGCAGCTGTACTTCGCCTCGCACCTGTTCTACGGCGTCGCCGCACTGCCCTACCGCCGCGTCGGCCCGGTGATCGCACTCGCGGTCGGCACGCTCGGCATGACGCTGAGCGGCGGTCCGACGGTCGGCCTCGCGCTGGCGATCGGCAGCGCCGTGTACATGGCCTACGAGCGCCACCAGCGCGCCATCCGTGCAGCGGAAGGCTACAGCGACGACGAGAGCCCCGGCTTCACCCTGCCCGCCTTGCTGACGATGGTCGGCATCACCGTGCTGGCCGCCGCGCTGGTCTTCGGCCTGGGCCTGGCGCAATGGAAGATCACGCTGGGCCACTCGCTGCTGTCCGACGTGCGCAGCCAGGCCAAGCTGTTGCTGTGGTTCACCTGGCCGGTCTGGCCGCTCGCCATCTGGACGCTCTGGCGCTGGCGCCGCCAGTGGCTCGAGCGCCACGTCGCGCTGCCGCTGTGGTTCGCGCTGGTGCCGCTGGCCGCCACCTGGACCACCGATTTTTCGGACCGCTCCCTGCTGCTGGCCCTGCCCGCCTTCGCCACGCTGGCGGCCTTTGCGCTGCCGACCTTCCGGCGCAGCGCGGCGGCGCTGATCGACTGGTTCAACGTGCTGTTCTTCAGCGGCCTGGCCGTGCTCGGCTGGATGTACTGGATCGCCATGCTGACCGGCGCGCCACGCAAGCCGGCCGCCAGCGTGGCGCGGTTGGTGCCGGGCTTCGTGGCCGAGTTCTCGCCGGTGGCCTTCGTGCTCGCCCTGGCCGCCACGCTGGCCTGGTGCTGGCTGGTGCGCTGGCGCACCGGGCGCCATCGCGCCGCGCTCTGGAAGACGCTGGTGCTGCCGGCCGGCGGCACCGCGCTGTGCTGGATGCTGCTGATGACGCTGTGGCTGCCGTCCATCGACTACGCGCGCAGCTACGTCCCGCAGGTGCGCGCCGTGACCGAGCGCATCGGCCACCCGCGCTGCGTCGCCGAGCTGGCGCTGAGCCGGCCGCACGTCGCGGCGCTGCGCCACCACGGCAACCTCAACCTGCAGCCGCTGCTGCTGGGCAACGACTGCCCGTGGCTGCTCGTGAGCCCCGACACCATCGAGCGGCTGCACACCATCATCCCGCTGGAACAGTGGCGCTTCAGCGGCACCCTGCGCCGTCCCAGCAGCCCTGCGGACGACCTGCTGCTCTACGAAAAGATCGTGCGCTGACCCGTGAGCAGCAGCACGCACGGGAACGAACGCGGACTCATCGCACGGCACGCCGGCACCGTGCTGATCGGCCAGCTGGCCGTGATGGCCTTCGGCGTGGCCGACACCATCATCGCGGGCCGCTATTCCGAAGGCGCGCTGGCCGCGCTGTCGGTGGGCGCCGCCATCTTCGTCAGCGTGTATGTCTCGCTGATGGGCGTGCTGCAGGCGCTGCTGCCGGTGTGGGCCGAACTGCACGGCGCCAACCGGGGCAGCGAGATCGGCCGCTCGGTGCGCCAGTCGCTCTACCTCGCAGCCATCGCCGTCGTGGTCGGCATGACCGTGCTGCTGCTGCCCGGTGCCGCGCTGCGCTGGACCCAGGTACCAGCGGACATGCGCGGCGAGGTCGAGGCCTATCTCGCGGTGCTGGCCTTTGCGCTGGCGCCCGCCCTGCTCTTTCGTCTCTTCAGCACACTGAACCAGAGCCTGGGCAAGCCCAAGCTCGTGACCTGGCTGCAGCTGGCCTCGCTGCTCGTGAAGCTGCCGCTGTCGGTCTGGTTCACCTTCGGCGGCGCCGGCCTGCCGGCGATGGGGCTGGCGGGTTGCGCATGGGCCACGCTGTGCGTGAACTGGGCCATGCTCGGCTGCGCGGTCTGGCTGCTGCGCCACGGCGCGTTCTACCGCGGCTACCAGCTGTGGGAGCGCATCGAGGCGCCCGACTGGCGCCAGATCCGCCAGTTCGCGCGGCTGGGCGTGCCCGGCGGCCTCGCGGTGCTGGTGGAAGTGACCTCGTTCACGCTGATGGCGCTCTTCATCGCGCGCCTGGGCACCGCCGCGGCGGCTGCGCACCAGATCGCCTCGAACCTGCTGGCCGTGGCCTACATGACGCCGCTGTCGCTCGCCATCGCGACGAGCGCACGCGTGAGCTTCTGGCTCGGCGCGGGCGACACCGCCCGGGCGCGCCATGCCTGCCGGCTGGGCTTCGAGCTCACCGCCCTGTTCGCCCTGCTCTATGCCGGCGCGATGGCCGTGTTCCGCACGCAGCTCGCCAACGTGTACTCCGACAACCCGGCCGTGATCGCGATGGCAGCGGCACTGCTGATCACGGTGGCGCTGTATCACATCGCCGATGCGTTCCAGACGCTGTGCGTCTTCGTGCTGCGCTGCTACCGCGTGACGCTGGCACCGCTGGTCATCTACTGCGCGATGCTCTGGGGCATGGGGCTGGGCGGCAGCTACCTGCTGGCCTACCGCGGCCTGGGGCCGTGGCCGGCCATGCAGTCGCCGCTGGCCTTCTGGCTCATGAGCGCCGCGGCGCTGGCGCTCACGGCGCTGTTGTTCGTGGCGCTGCTGCGCTGGACGATGAAGGCGCGGGCCCGCTGAGGGCCACGCGGCTTGCTTACTTGCTCATCACGCGTGCTTCGCGCACGCGCGTCGCCGGGAACAGCAGCGCGAAGCGGCTGCCCTTGCCCACCGTGCTTTCGATGCGCAGCTCGGTGCCGTGGCGCTGCGCGATGTGCTTCACGATCGCCAGCCCCAGCCCCGTGCCGCCGGTCTCGCGTGAGCGGCTGCGGTCGATGCGATAGAAGCGCTCGGTGAGCCGCGGAATGTGTTCGGCGGCAATGCCCGGGCCCGTGTCGCGCACAGCGTATTCACCGCGCCCGTCAGGCAGCACCCGCCAGGTCACCACCACCTCGCCGCCACCGGGCGTGTAACGGATGGCGTTGCTCACGAGGTTCGACATCGCGCTCTGCAACTCAGTCGGCGCGCCCGACAGCTCGGACTCGGCCTCCGACGTGAACGTGAGCCGGTGCCCCTGCGGCGTGAGCCGGCCCGACAGGCCGCGTCCTTCGTCTTCGCACTGCGCCAGCAGCGCGCGCATACGCACCCACTGGTTGCCCGACGGCGCCGCGCTGCCTTCCAGCCGCGACAGCGTGAGCAGGTCGTTCACCAGCGTTTCCATGCGGTGCGACTGCTGCCCCATCAGCGACAGATAGCGCGTGCGCTCGTCGGCATCCAGCGGCAGGTTCTGCAGCGTCTCAACGAAGCCCGCCAGCACCGTGAGCGGCGTGCGGATCTCGTGCGACACGTTGGCCACGAAGTCGCGCCGCATCGCCTCGGCCTGCTCGAGCGCCGTGATGTCGCGCGTGAGCAGCATGCGCCGATTGCCGGCGTAGGGATGCACCTGCACCGACAGCCGCACCGGATGGCCGCGATGCTGTGCATGCACGAGGCCGGGTGCATCGATGACGACGTCGCGGCTGTAGTTCCACGAGGCCAGGTAGGCCACGAACGCCGGGTCGCGCACGAGGTTCGCCAGGTGCTGCAGCAGGTCGCGCTCGGCATCGATGCCGAACTGGCCCGCCGCCGTCTGGTTGCACCACTCGATGCGGCCCTGCTCGTCGAGCAGCACCACGCCGTTGGGCGACGCCTGGATGGCGGCCAGGAACTCCTGCAGCCGGTCTTCGGCCTGCCGGGTCTGTTGTTCGCGCTCGCGCAGCAGCTTGCGGATGCGCTCCGAGAGCTCACCCCACACGCCCGGTCCGCGCGACGGCAGCCCGGCCGCGTCGTTGCGCAGCACGCGCAGCAGGCGTTCGGCGCGCCAGGCATCGAAGCCCAGCCAGAGCACCGCGCCCAGCCAGGCACCCAGCCAGCCGTACTTCCAGCCAAAAAGGCCGACAGCGCCCGCCGCAATTACGAGGGACGCTATCAAAAAAGTAGCAATACGGAAAGGCATGGCGGGCGATTATCCGCGCCCGCCGCCGAGGCTCACGGCGCTGCTCACACCGTGACTTGGGCCGTCAGCCGGTAACCCGCTCCGCGAACGGTTTCCACCATCGGCGCAGCCGCACCCAGCGACTCGCGCAGGCGCTTGACGTGCACGTCGACCGTGCGTTCCTCGATGTAGACGTGGTCGCCCCACACCTTGTCCAGCAGCTGCGCACGGCTGTGCACGCGCTCGGCATGCTGCATCAGGTAGGCCAGCAGCTTGAACTCCGTCGGGCCGACCTTCAGCGCCCCGCCCTGCCAAGTGACGCGGTGGGTGGAGGTGTCGAGGGCCAGTTCACCGATCTCGACGCGCTCGGTCACCACCTCGGGCGCGCGGCGGCGCAGCACGGCGCGGATGCGCGCCAGCATTTCCTGGGTGGAGAACGGCTTGGTGATGTAGTCGTCGGCACCGGCATCGAGGCCGGCCACCTTGTCGGGCTCGTCGCCGCGCGCCGTGAGCATCAGGATCGGGATGGCCTTGGTGCGCGGGTCTTTGCGCCACTGGCGCGCGAGCTGCAGGCCGCTCTGGCCCGGCAGCATCCAGTCGAGCAGGATCAGGTCCGGCAGGAAGGCGTCGATTTCACGCTGGGCGGCGGCACCGTCTTCGGACCAGATCGGCTCGAAGCCGTTGTGGCGCAGGTTGACGGCGATCAGCTCGGCGATCGAGGATTCGTCTTCGACGATCAGGACTCTTGGTTTCTTCATGCGTTATGGGGAGTCTTTGCGGCGACGGTCGTCACTGCAATGCCGACTCGATTTCCTCCATCGAAGTGTGCCGCACATCGGCGCCCTTGACGATGTAGATGATGAACTCGGCGATGTTCTTGGCGTGGTCGCCGATGCGTTCGATGGCCTTGGCCAGGAACAGCAGGTCCAGGCTGGCGGAGATGGTGCGCGGGTCTTCCATCATGTAGGTGACCAGCTTGCGCACGAAGCCGTCGAACTCCTTGTCGATGAGGTCGTCGTCCTTGAGGATCGACAGCGCGGCGGCCGTGTCCAGGCGCGCGAAGGCGTCCAGCGCGGTGCGTAGCAGGTTCGAGGCCAGGTCGGCGGCAATGCGCAGCTCGGTGGTGGGCAGCTGGCGGGCCGATCCGCTTTCGATGATCGACTTGACCATGCGCGCGATCTTGTTGGCCTCGTCGCCCACGCGCTCCAGGTTGGCGGTGGTCTTGCTGATGGCGATCAAGAGGCGCAGGTCGCGTGCCGTGGGCTGGCGACGGGCGATGATCGACGACAGCTCGCGGTCGATCTCGATCTCCATCGCGTTGACGCGATGCTCGGTCTCCATCACGCGGTCGGCGGCTTCGGCGTCGAACTGCAGCAGGGCGTACACGGCCTGGTGGATCTGCGACTCGACCATGCCGCCGAGCTCCATCACGCGCGACGAGACGCCGTTGAGTTCGCTGTCGAACTGGCTGGAAAGGTGTTTCTCGGTCATGGTGTTTCCTTTGACTTCAACCGAAGCGGCCGGTGATGTAGTCCTCGGTCTCCTTGCGCTGCGGCTTGAAGAACATCTGTTCGGTGGCACCGAACTCGATCAGGTCGCCGAGGTACATGTAGGCGGTGTAGTCGCTGCAGCGGGCGGCCTGCTGCATGTTGTGGGTCACGATGACCACGGTGTACTCGTTTTTCAGCTCGGCGATCAACTCTTCGATCTTCGCGGTCGAGATCGGGTCGAGTGCCGAACACGGTTCGTCGAGCAGCAGTACTTCGGGCTTGATCGCGATGCCGCGTGCGATGCACAGGCGCTGCTGCTGGCCGCCGGAGAGACCCGAGCCGCTTTGCTGCAGCTTGTCGCGCACTTCGGTCCACAGCGCGGCCTTCTTCAGGGCCCACTCGACGCGGTCGTCCATTTCGCTGGCCGAGAGATTTTCGAACAGCTTCACGCCGAAGGCGATGTTGTCGTAGATCGACATCGGGAACGGCGTGGGTTTCTGGAACACCATGCCGACCTTGGCGCGGATCAGCGCCACGTCCTGCTTGGACGTGAGCAGGTTCTCGCCGTCCAGCGCGATGGTGCCTTCGGCGCGCTGCTCGGGGTACAGCTCGAACATGCGGTTGAAGGTGCGCAGCAGGGTCGACTTGCCGCAGCCCGACGGGCCGATGAAGGCCGTGACCTTGTTCTCGGGGATCTCGAGGTTGATGCCCTTGAGCGCGTGGAACTTGCCGTAGTAGAAGTTCAGGTCCTTGACCGAGATCTTCGAGCGCGACGGTTGTTGTTGTGCGACGGTGTTTGGCATGTTGGCGCCTTCTTGATTTAGTGTTTGTTGCGCGTCAGCACGCGCGCCAGGATGTTGAGGGCAAGCACGGCGACGGTGATCAGGAACACACCGGCCCAGGCCAGTTGTTGCCAGTTCTCGTACGGGCTCATGGCGAACTTGAAGATCGTGACCGGCAGGCTGGCCATCGGCTGGCTCACGTCGGCGGTCCAGAACTGGTTGTTCAGCGCGGTGAAGAGCAGCGGCGCGGTTTCGCCGGCGATGCGGGCCACGGCCAGCAGCACGCCCGTGACCACACCCGCGCGCGCGGCGCGCAGCGTGATGCTGAGAATGACCTTCCACTTCGGCGTGCCCAGTGCGTAGGCCGCTTCGCGCAGGCCCGGCGGCACCAGCTGCAGCATGTTCTCGGTGGTGCGGATCACCACCGGAATCACGATGAGCGCCAGCGACAGCGCGCCGGCCAGACCCGAGAAGGTCTTGAAGTAGGCCACCACCACGGCGTAGACGAACAGGCCGATCACGATCGAGGGCGCCGACAGCAGGATGTCGTTGACGAAGCGTGTGATCGAGGCCAGCAGGCCCTTGGGGTTGTACTCGGCCAGGTAGATGCCGGCCATGATGCCGATGGGCGTGCCCACGAAGGTCGCCAGCATCACCATCACGAACGAACCGAAGATGGCGTTGGCGATGCCGCCCGCCTCGTTCGGCGGCGGCGTCATCTCGGTGAAGGTGGCGAGCGCCAGGCCGCCCACGCCCTGGCGCAGCGTTTCCCAGAGGATCCACACGAGCCAGAACACGCCGAACGCCATCGCGGCGAGCGACAGCGTGAGCGCGATCTTGTTGACGCGATTGCGCGCGGCGAACTTCGCCTGGCGCGTCTCTGCCAGGGTCTTGGCGTTGATCAGGTTTTGCGCGGTGCTCACGACTTGGTTCCTTCGCTCTTCTTCATCTGGGCCAGCAGCATCTTCGAGAGCGACAGCACGACGAAGGTGATGAAGAACAGCACGAGGCCGAGGTACATCAGCGCGGCCTGGTGCAGGCCCGCGCCGGCTTCGGCGAATTCATTGGCGAGGGCCGAGGTGATGCTGTTGGCAGCCTCGAACACCGACAGGGAGTTGAGCTGGTTCATGTTGCCGATCACGAACGTGACGGCCATGGTCTCGCCCAGTGCGCGGCCGAGGCCGAGCATGATGCCGCCGATCACGCCGGCCTTGGTGTAGGGCAGCACGACCTTGGAGACGACTTCCCAGGTGGTGGAGCCCAGGCCGTAGGCCGACTCCTTGAGCAGCGCGGGCGTCACTTCGAACACATCGCGCATCACCGAGGCGATGAACGGAATGATCATGATCGCCAGGATGATGCCGGCCGACAGAATGCCGATGCCCACGGGCGGGCCGGACACCAGGGCACCGAGGTACGGCACGCCGGCCAGCAGCTTCTGCAGCGGCTGCTGCACCCAGGTGGAAAGAATGGGGCCGAAGACCAGCAGGCCCCACATGCCGTACACGATGGACGGCACGGCAGCCAGCAGTTCAATGGCGGTGCCCAGCGGGCGTTTGAGCCAGTTGGGCGAGAGTTCGGTCAGGAACAGCGCGATGCCGAAGCTCACCGGCACGGCGATCACCAGTGCGATGAACGAGGTGGCCAGCGTGCCGTAGATCATCACGAGGCCGCCGTACTCGTCCTTCACCGGGTCCCACACGCTGCTCGTGAGGAAGCCGAGGCCGTACTTCGAAATGGCGGGCCAGGCGCCGGCAACGAGCGACAGCAGGATACCGATCAGCATCGCGAGCGTCAGCAGCGCGGCGCCTTTGGCGGCCCAGCCGAAGAGGCGGTCGGCCATGGGGCCGGAACGGGCCGCCTTGACGGGCGGCGGAGGAGCGGCGGAGGTGCGCGCGCGCTCGGCCGCGAGGTCGAGGGAGGCGGCAGCAGCGGGGAAGGTGGATGACACGGGTCGCTCCGGCAAAGACGAAAGCGGCGCGTCCTGGAGCGAAGAGTTGCTCATGGGCGCGCCGTCCTGGAGGGTGGATGAAGGGTTGCTTCTTACTTGAACGCGACCGGCTTGCCCGATGCGTCCTTCACTTCACCCCATGCCTTGGCAATGGTGGCCTTCACGGCGTCGGGCATCGGCACGTAGTCCAGCTCGTCGGCCGTCTTGTCGCCGCCCTTGTAGGCCCAGTCGAAGAACTTCAGCACGGTGGTGGCGCTGGCGGGCTTGTCCTGCACCTTGTGCATCAGGATGAAGGTGGCGCCGGTGATGGGCCACGAATCCTTGCCGGCCTGGTTGGTCAGCACCTGGTAGAAGCTCTTGTTCCAGTCGGCACCGGCGGCGGCGGCCTTGAAGGCGCTGTCGTCAGGCGACACGAACGTGCCCGCTGCGTTCTGCAGTTGAGCGTAGGTCATCTTGTTCTGCTTGACGTAGGCGTACTCGACGTAGCCGATCGAATTGGGCAGGCGGTTCACGAAAGCGGCGACGCCTTCGTTGCCCTTGCCGCCCGCGCCGGTGGGCCAGTTCACGGCCGTGCCTTCGCCGACCTTCGACTTCCACTCGGCGTTGACCTTGCTCAGGTAGTTGGTGAACAGGAAGCTGGTGCCCGAACCGTCGGCGCGGCGAACCGGGGCGATGGCGGCGTCAGGCAGGGCCAGCGACGCGTTCAGTGCCTTGATGGCGGGGTCGTTCCACTTGGTGATCTTGCCCAGGTAGATGTCGCCCAGCACCTGGCCGTTGAGCTTCAGCTCGCCCGGCTTGATGCCGGGGATGTTGACCACGGGGATCACGCCGCCGATGACGGTGGGGAACTGCATCAGGCCCTTGGCTTGCAGCTCGTCGTCCTTCAGGGGAGCATCCGAAGCGCCGAAGTCGACGGTCTTGGCTTCGATCTGCTTGAGGCCGGCACCCGAGCCGACCGACTGGTAGTTGATCTTGACGCCGGTGGCCTTGTTGAAGTCGGAAGCCCACTTGGCGTACAGCGGTGCGGGGAAGCTGGCGCCGGCGCCGGTCACGTCTTGTGCGAAGGCGGAAATGGAGAACAGCGCGGTCACGAGGCCGGCGGTTGCAAATTTGAACGTCGTTTTCATAAAGCTTCCTTGAGAAGTAAGAAGTAGTCCCTTTGGGGGCTCGAACGGACTCTAAAAAGCTTTTGTGACATCGATGTGACACCCCTTCTGTCGAGGGAAAATGCCGCTGCGCCACCCCTGCGGTGTGTGACGCTGTCACACAACCGTCATTCACCCCGCCTAACCTCCAGCCCTCGCCGTGACGCGATCCAGGGAGGCGGCGCCTGCTGTCACGGCGCTACGATCAGAGAACCGCCCTCTTCACTACAACATGCAAAACGGCACCCGCCTCGCAGCGGTCGATCTCGGCTCGAACAGCTTCAGGCTGGAAATCGGCCAGGTCGACCACGGACAGATCCACCGCACCGAGTACCTCAAGGAAACCGTGCGCCAAGGCAACGGCCTGGACAGCGCCCGCAACCTCACGACCGAGGCCATGCAGCGCGGCTGGGACGCCCTCGCCCGCTTCGGCGAGCGGCTGGCCGGCTTCAAGCGCTCGCAGGTGCGCGCCGTGGCCACCCAGACCCTGCGCGAAGCGCGCAACCGCGAAGAGTTCCTGTTGCGCGCGCGCACCATCCTGGGCTTCGGCATCGACGTGATCCCGGGCCGGGAAGAAGCCCGACTGATCTACCAGGGCGTGGCGCACCACCTGCCGCACACCGACGCCTCCGACCAGGAACGCCGGCTCGTCATCGACATCGGCGGGCGCTCCACCGAAATGATCATCGGCCACGCGCTCGAGGCCGAGCGCATGGAGTCGTACCGCGTGGGCAGCGTCGCCTGGTCGATGAAGCATTTTGGCGAAGGCCAGTTCACCGCCCCCGCCTTCCGCGCCGCCGAAGTGGCGGCCAAGGCCGTGTTGGACGACGCGCTCTCCAGCTACACCCGCGACCAGTGGGACGTGGCCTACGGCGCCTCCGGCACCATCGGCGCGGTGGGCGACGTGCTCGCTGCCGCCGGCGGCGAGGCTGGCCTCGTCACGCGCGAGGGCCTCGACTGGCTGCTCGACCGCCTGCTCAAGGCCGGCAGCATCGACAAGCTGCGCATCGACGGCATGCGCGAAGACCGCAAGGCCGTGATCGGCGGCGGCCTTAGCGTGCTGCGCGCGGTGTTCGACCTGCTCGACATCCAGGAAATGAAAGTCGCCCAGGGCGCCCTGCGCCACGGCGTGCTCTACGAGTTGCTCGAACGCGACGAGAGCGTGGCCGACATGCGCAGCGCCACCGTGGCGCGGCTCGCCACCCGCTTCGCGGTCGACCCGGCGCAGGCCAAGCGCGTGAGCGACACCGCCGCCGCACTGTTCGTGCAGCTCGCCCCCGCCGCGCGCGGCGGCAGCACCTCGAGCCGCGCCGGGCGCGCACTGCGCAAGCTCGGCTGGGCCGCGCAGTTGCACGAGATCGGCGCGCTGGTGTCGCACAGCGACTATCACAAGCACGGCGCCTACATCCTCGACAACACCGACGCGCCCGGCTTTGCAGTGAACGAACTGCACGCCCTCGGCCAGCTGGTGCTGGGCCAGCGCGGCAAGCTGCGCAAGCTCGAAGCCTCGCTGGACGACGAGACCTTCGTGATGCAGCTGCTGGCGCTGCGCCTGGCCGTGATCCTGTGCCACGCGCGCCGCGACCCCGAGCCGCAGGCGCTGAACCTCGCGGCACTCGGCGCCAGGGCCTTCACGATCGCCTGCGCGCCCGACTGGGCCGAGATGTACCCGCAGTCGGCGCACCTCCTGCGCGAGGAAGTGCTGGCCTGGCAAAAGACCGGCAACTGGCGCGTGGAACTCAGCGGCGCTTGAGCCGTTTCACTTCGTGTCGATGCCGGCCGTCTGCGTGACTGCCGCAGCGCTGGCCTTGCGCGGCTCGTCTTCCCCGAACAGGCTGACATAGGCCGGCTGCACGATCTGGTCAAGCCCGCGCTTCAACCCTTCGCGAGCGCCTGCGGTGTCCTTGAGCAGGCCGTCGTACAGCAGATAGGTCGGCTCGCTCACGTCGGCGACCTGCAACGTCTGGCCCACGACGGATTGCTTCTCGTCCCTCAGCAACTGTTCCACCCAGACGTACGGCTTGAAGCTCGATGTCGCATCGGCCGCGCCATAGGACGTCGTGATCCGCAAGATCAAGGTGCTGTAGCCGGGCGTCGGCTGGAGTTCCTGCACCTGCATCTGCGCGTGCTCTCCGGTCGCGCGGAAGAAAGGCGTCAGCTTCACCTCGCGGCCACTGTCCCGCAGGCGCGCCGCCAGTCGCTCTGCGAACTGCCTGTTGAGCCCCATGGTCACTCCGCTGTTCTTCACTGCGGCCGTGAACTCCTTGCTGCGCTGGTCGGTCCGGGCGGCCATCGTCAGTCGGCTGTTGGTATCGACGGAGATGGCCACCAGCGCAGCGAGGGGTCCCAGAAACCCTGCGAAGCCCGTCAGCCCCGACCCGCCGCCATCCGTGACGATCAGTTGGTCTTCCTGGTTGTAGATGAGCTCGACCTTCTCGATCGACCGGGCGACATCGTGACGGGTCGGCGGCACAGGCGCGGCGGTGTTCATCGCGCACCCCGACAGCAGGGCTGCGGCAACAAGCAGAAAAATCAGCGCCTTCAACCGCACGTCCGCGTCTGCACGCAGCATGTTCATGAAGCTTCCTGGCAGTGTGTTGAGCGGTTTCATGCGTCTTCCCCAGTGATGTGGTCGACCGGCACCGCTTCTTTCCCGCATCGGCGTCAAAAGCACGCTGCCGTGGAGTCACACTGTAGAAATTACGCCGCGCTCGCGCATGAGTGCTTCGCCCCTTTTTCCGGGAGACAAGCGCCCTGCCAGCTCTGCCCTCGACCGTGACAAAGCGCCTGTCCGCAAGCGCCAGGCAGGGGTATTCGCAGCGGAGGACCGCTGTAGCAGCTAGAGAAGCTCGGGCGCCTGCACCGTCACCACGACGGTCTGCACGTCGCCGTCGCGCTCGCGGGTGCGGATCCACCACAGCGAGCCCTTGCGCACCGGGCAGCTGTCCTGCTTCAGGCCGAGCAGCATCGAGATGGCCTGGCCCAACGAGGGCTGGTGGCCGATCACCAGCACCACCGACTTGCCGTTGGGCCAGCCCGTGGCGGCCAGCAGTGCGTCGGGGGTGGTGTCGGGCGACAGCTCGGAGCGCAGCTTGTACTTGCGGCCCAGTGCCAGCGCGGTCTGCTCGCAGCGGCGCGCCGGGCTGCACACGATGCGCGTGCCATCGGGCAGCTGCCGGTCGAGCCAGGTGGCCATGCGCTTGGCCTGCTTTTCGCCGCGCGGGGTGAGCGAGCGCTGCATGTCGTCACACCCTTCGGTCCAGTCCTCGGCTTCGGCGTGACGCCAGAAGATCAAGTCCATGCTCATCGTCTTTCGAACTTCTTCTTCAATTTCAATTGCCGGACGCATCACGGTGGTTTCCTCGTGATGCATAGCGGCCCATCAAGGCGGCCTGGGCGCCATGCGCTTCGATCGCGGGGGACGCACCCGCCTCGCCGGGGTGCGTGTCATGGTCGACACGCCGGTAGATGCCGTCGCCGCCCAGGTCCCAGGCGTCGCGCCCATCGTGCAGGTAAGCCACCAGGCACTCGTCGATGAGGCGCTGGCGCAGGTTCGGGTCGGTCACGGGCCAGGCCAGCTCGATGCGCCGCATCATGTTGCGGTTCATCCAGTCGGCGCTCGACAGGTAGAGCGACTCGTCCTCGCCATGGCGGAAATAGAACACCCGCGAATGCTCGAGGAAGCGACCGATCACCGAGCGCACGCGCACGTTGTCGGTCAGCCCCGGCACCTGCGCCGGCAGCGTGCAGGCGCCGCGCACGATGAGGTCGATCTTCACGCCCTTCTGCCCCGCGCGGATGAGCGCGCCGATGATCTCTTCGTCGGTCAGCGCGTTCATCTTGGCGACGATGCGCGTGGGCTCGCCGCTGGCGGCGGCCTGCCCGAGCGCATCGATGCGCGCGACCAGGTTCTTGTGCAGGTCGAAGGGCGCGAGCCACATGCGGTTGAGCTTGGGCAGGCGGCTCTGGCTGGCCATGTGGACGAACACGGCCTCCATGTCGGCCGTGAGCGCCGGGTCGGCCGTGAGGTGGCTGATGTCGGTGTACAGCCGCGCCGTGCGCGGGTTGTAGTTGCCGGTCGACAGATGGCCGTAGCGGCGCAGCTGCTTGCCCTCGCGACGCGTGACCAGCAGCATCTTGGCGTGGGTCTTCAGGCCCACCACGCCGTACACCACCTGCGCGCCGATCGACTCGAGCATCTCGGCCCAGTTGATGTTGGCCTCTTCGTCGAAACGCGCCTTCAGTTCGACCACCACCGTGACCTCTTTGCCGCGGCGCACGGCTTCACGCAACAGGTCCATCAGCTCCGAATCGGCGCCGGTGCGGTAGATGGTCTGCTTGATGGCAAGCACCTGCGGGTCGAGCACGGCGTCGCGCAAGAAGGCCAGCACGCCGTCGAAGCTCTCGAAGGGCTGGTGGATCAGCACGTCGCCGCGCTGCAGCCGGTCGAAGAACGACTGCGCAGGCGACAGCGTGACGGGGAACGACGCCGCATACGGCGGAAAGCGCAGCTGCGGCTCGCCGATCAGGTCGATGAACTGCGTGAGCCGCGCCAGGTTCACCGGGCCGTGCACGCGGTACAGCGCCTGCGGCGGCAGGTTGAACTGCGCCAGCAGGAAGCTCGCGAGCGATTCGGCGCAGCTGGCCGACACCTCGAGCCGCACAGCCTGGCCGTAGTGGCGGTGCTGCAGGCCCTGGCGCAGCGCGGTGCGCAGGTTCTTGACGTCTTCCTCGTCGACCGCGAGATCGGAATGGCGCGTCACGCGGAACTGCGAGAAGTCGCCCACCTCGCGCCCCGGGAACATGCTCGACAGGTGCGCACGCACCACGCTCGACAGCGCCACGAACAGCGTCTTGCCGTCCGACACCTTGGCCGGCATCTTGATGAGGCGCGGCAGCACGCGCGGCAGCTTGACGATCTGGATCGGGTTCTCGCGGCCGAAGGCGTCCTTGCCGCCCAGGCGCACGATGAAGTTCAGCGACTTGTTCGCCACCTGCGGGAACGGGTGCGCCGGGTCGAGCCCCACGGGGATCAGCAGCGGGCGCACTTCGCGCTCGAAATACTCGCTGACCCACTTGCGCTGGGCCGGGTTGCGTTCGCCGTGCGACACGATGTGGATGCCGTGCGTGGCAAACGCCGGCATCAGCTCGTCGTTGTACAGCGCGTACTGGCGCGCCACCAGCGCATGGGCGGCCTCGGCCAGCCGCTCGAAGGATTCGACGGTGTAGGTGCCCTTGTTGTCACCGGCGCTGCCGGCAATCAGGTGTGGCGCGGCGCGGACTTCGAAGAACTCGTCGAGGTTCGACGACACGATGCACAGATAGCGCAGCCGCTCGATCAGCGGCACCTCGGGGCGGCGCGCCCAGTCGAGCACGCGTTCGTTGAACGAGAGGATGCTGTGGTCGCGGTCCAGCAACGCGAACGGAGGCGCCTCGCCAGCGCGCGACGGGTCAGCGGAGAGGGAAGGCATGGGCACTGATTCTGGAGCAAGCGGCACGGGAGAACACGTCGGCTGAAATATGACAGTGTCAACGTCGTCCGTGACAGTTCCATGACATTCGCGTGACGCACCATCCCCCGCAGAGAGCGAACCTGACACATTCGACGACAGCGAAGCAGCGTGCGGCCCGGCGTCGGGCCGGATGGCCGCCGGCTTCATGCGCCGAGGAAGTGCTTGCGGTAGCGCGCCGGCAGGTCGTCGATGCGCATCAGCATCGGCAGGTCGGCGGTGTTGAAGTCCGGGTCCCAGGCCGGTGCGCCGAGCACCTTGGCGCCCAGGCGCAGGTAACCCTTGATGAGCGCGGGCGGTTCCACGTCGAGCGCGCTGTCGAGCCGCTCGACCGGCAGCGGCAGGCGCGGCTGCACCTGGTACTGGATCGGCGCGAGGTGGCTGGCCGAGAGCTGGCGCCAGATGCTGGCCGCCGCGTCGCCGCTGGTCACGCCGTTGTGCGACATCGGGATGCTTGCGCAGCCGATCATGGTGTCGAGCTTGTTGCGGTGCATGAAGCCGGCCAGCGCGCCCCACAGCGCGAGGATCACGCCGCCCTGGCGGTGCTCAGCGTGCACGCAGCTGCGGCCCAGCTCGACCATGCGCTCGCGCAGGTCGCGCAGGCGGGTCAGGTCGAATTCGGTGTCGCTGTAGGTGCTGCCGACGCGGCGCGCTTGCGCGGGGGTCAGCACGCGGTAGGTGCCGATGACCTGGCCGGTGAGCTCGTCGCGCACCAGCAGGTGTTCGCAAAAGTCGTCGAACAGGTCTATGTCGTGGCCGGCCAGCGGCGTGCTCAGGCGCGCACCCATCTCGCCGACGAACACATCGTGACGCAGGCGTTGCGCGGCGCGCACGTCATCCAGATGACGCGCCCAGCTCACTGTGATGCCCGGCTTGGCTTCGGTGGCCGGCGGCACGATGACGGCCAGGGGCGCCTCGGGGATCGACGTGCGGGTGGCCAGTGCGGCGACGGTGGCGGCGGCAGCAGCAGCAACGGCGGGGGTTCCGGCAGCGGGTGCGGGCCACAAGGCTGCGCGCAGTCCGAGCTGCGAGAGCGGAAACGTCGGGTTCGGCAGTTCTTTCATGGGAAATCCCTTTCTGCTGACCGAGTCTGGACACGCGCAATGAAACCGGCATGTCAGCGGCGTGGCAGACACATGACGTTGTTACATCGCGCGTCAGCGTCGCTTTGGCGCCGCTTCGGCGTCTAATGCGGGGCATTCGCGACACGGAGTTCAACCCCATGGCCACCGACGCACCAGGCGCCAACAGCCGCCTGCACCAGACTTTCCCCGTCCTCAGTGACGCCGAGATGGCACGCATCGCCAGCTTCGGCAGCGTGCAGCGCTTTGCGCGCGGCGAGCGCCTGTTCACCGCCGGCGAGACCGGCGCCGGCATGTTCGTGCTGCTCAAGGGCGTGGTCGCCGTCACGCAGCGCGACGGCCTGGGCCACGTGGTGCCGATCGCGCGCCAGGGGCCGGGCGAATTCCTCGCCGAGGTCGGCCAGCTGAGCGGGCGCCCTGCCCTGGTCGACGGGCATGCCGACGAAGAGGTCGAGGCGCTGGTCGTGCCGCCGGACCGCTTGCGCGCGCTGCTGGTGGCCGAGGCCGATCTAGGCGAACGCATCACCCGCGCGCTGATCCTGCGGCGTGTGGCGCTGATCGAATCGGGCGCGGCCGGGCCGGTGCTGATCGGGCGGCCCGATTCGCCCGAGATGGCCCGGCTGGAAAACTTCCTGCGCCGCAACGGTCATCCCTATCACCTGGTCGATGCAGCCGCCGACGCCGATGCCGCCGCGCTGCTCGCCCAATATGGCTCCGACCAGTTGCTGGCCGTGTGCCCCGACGGCTCGGTGCTCGTCAACCCGAGCGACGAGGGCCTGGCGCGCTGCCTCGGCATGGTCGACACCGCGGCGCGCGACGAGCTCTACGACGTGGCCGTGGTCGGCGCCGGGCCGGCGGGCCTCGCGACCGCGGTGTATGCGGCCTCCGAAGGACTGCGCGTGATCGTGCTCGACTGCCGTGCCTTTGGCGGCCAGGCCGGCGCCAGCGCGCGCATCGAGAACTACCTGGGCTTTCCGACCGGCATCTCGGGGCAGGCCCTGGCGGGCCGCGCGTTCGTGCAGGCGCAGAAGTTCGGCGTCGAGATGCTGATCCCGGCGCAGGTCGCGGCGCTCGACTGCTCGCGCGAGAACGCGCTGGGCAGTCTCGCGCTGAAACTCACCGATGGCCGCACGATCAGCGCGCGCACGGTGGTCATCGCGAGCGGCGCGCGCTACCGCCGCCCCGGCGTGCCGCGCCTGGCCGAGTTCGAAGGCCGCGGCATCTGGTACTGGGCCTCGGCCATCGAAGCCAAGATCTGCGCGCAGCAGGAAGTGGCGCTGGTGGGCGGCGGCAACTCGGCGGGCCAGGCGGCGGTGTTCCTGTCGCGCCATGCGGCCAAGGTCAACGTGCTGGTGCGCGGGCCGTCGCTGGCGGCCAGCATGTCGCGCTACCTCATCGACCGCATCGAGGCCACACCCAACATCTCGCTGCAACCGCACACCGAACTCGTGCGGCTGCACGGCGCGCCCGAAGAGGGCCTGACCGGCGCCACCTGGCGCTGCCACACCTCGGGCCAGGAGCACGACTGCCCGGCGCGCAACATCTTCCTGTTCGTCGGCGCGGAGCCCGAGACGTCGTGGCTCGACGGCTGCGGCGTGTCGGTCGACAAGCACGGCTTCGTGCTGACCGGAGCGGCCGCCAGCAGCGGCTTTCCGGCGCGCCCGGCCACGGCGCTCGAATCGAGCGTGTCGGGCGTGTTCGCGGTGGGCGATGTGCGCTCGGGCTCGGTCAAACGCGTGGGCGGCGCGATCGGCGAAGGCGCCGCGGTGGTGGCGCTCATTCACCAGCATTTGTCGTCGGCCTCGGCCGTGGCCTGAACCCTTCCTGTCCTGAAACACCCATGCCCATCCAAGCCTGCGAACACGTTCCCGCCGACCTCGCCCAACCACACGCGTCCCATGGCTGCGAAGACTGCCTGAAGACCGGCGACACCTGGGTGCACCTGCGCCTGTGCGTGCACTGCGGCCACGTGGGCTGCTGCGACTCGTCGAAGAACCGCCATGCCACGAAGCATGCGCGGGCCGAAGGGCATCCGGTGATCCAGTCGATCGAGCCCGGCGAGCATTGGATGTGGTGCAACGCGCACGAGCGGCAGGTGGGGTGACCAGCGGCTGAACGGCCAATGCCCGCACCCGCACGCGTCCGGATGCGCGTGTATATGCTGCCGTTCTCCCGTCACAACCCTCTCACTCCGGAGCCCGCGACATGCCCGCATCGCCCATCGAGGTCTATTCCTGGCCCACGCCGAACGGCCACAAGATTCACATCATGCTCGAGGAGTGCGGCCTGCCGTACCACGCGCACCCGGTGAACATCGGCACCGGCGACCAGTTCGCGCCCGAGTTCCTGAAGATCAGCCCGAACAACAAGATCCCCGCCATCACCGATCCCGACGGACCGGACGGCCAGCCGATCTCGCTGTTCGAATCGGGCGCCATCCTCGTGTACCTCGCGGGCAAGACCGGCAAGTTCCTGCCCACGGGCGACCGCGAACGCTACGACGTGCTGCAGTGGCTCATGTTCCAGATGGGCGGCGTCGGCCCGATGCTCGGCCAAGCGCACCACTTCCGCATCTACGCGCCCGAGAAGATCGCCTATGCCGTCGACCGCTACACCAACGAGGCCCGGCGCCTGTACGGCGTGATCGACCGGCAGCTGTCCAAGCACAAGTTCATCGCCGGCACGAGCTATTCGATTGCCGACATCGCCATCTTCCCGTGGCTGCGCAGCTGGGAAAACCAGGGCATCACCCTCACCGACTACCCGCACCTGAAGGCCTGGTTCGACGGCATCGCCGCGCGCCCCGCCGTGCAGCGCGGCGTGAAAGTGCTGGCCGACCTGCGCCGCCCGATCACCGATGACAAGGCGCGCGAGATCCTTTTTGGCAAGACACAGTACGAGAAGCGCTGAGCGGCTTCATATTCGGGCTAGAATGGAAGGCTTGGCGGGGTGTAGCGCAGCCTGGTAGCGCATCTGGTTTGGGACCAGAGGGTCGAAGGTTCGAATCCTTTCGCCCCGACCAAAAGAAAAGTGAAAGCCTGCAACGATGAAAGTCGTTGCAGGCTTTTTTCTTTTCCGGGCCGCTCGCGATCACCGCGAATCTCACCGCCCTTTAGACGTTTCGTAGCACGACCCACGGCTTTCCGTACATCGGGCAACGCCGCTGCCTTGTTGTTACACCGTCAAGACAACCTTTTTCTTAAGGAACTACCCGCGAGGCCCTCGGCGCTCACGCAGAATCAAGCCAATCGTGATCGTGTTTACAAAGTAAGCGGAATCGCGTTTACAAAGCCGAAGAGCTGAGTCAGGGATGGACGTCGCAACAGAACCCTCACCCCTGGACCCTTTTCCGATGCTGAATTACTTTTCCCGCTGTTCTTGCGGCCTCAGGCATCTCGCACGCATCGAGCGCCGGCCATGGATGCGACTCTTCTCGAGCCTGCGCTTCTACCAATGCAGCGCCTGCGGAAAGAAGCAACTGGCGTCCGAACGCGCGGTGAACGACGCGGTCTGGAAGTACCGTTCGGAAAACGTCTGACGCCCCTTCGGCCCAAGCGGTCCACAGAGGCATCAGACGGTCGAAACGCCGTCCTTAGCAATCTGTTGCGCGTGCAGCCCTTTCGCTGCATGCCCTGCGCCCCCACAGAATCGAACGCGGGTGCTTCACGGTTGCGCAAACCGCGAAGCAGCGTCGGGGAAAGAGTGTCGACACCTTCCCGGTTTGAACTCTTCTGTGATGCTGCTGAATCTGTTTCTCCGATGTTCCTGCGGCCTGGCCGGCCTTCGCCGCATCGAGCGGCGAACCTGGATGAGGATGCTGCCGGCCCTCAGGTTCTACCGGTGCAGCACCTGCGGCAAGAAGCAGCTCGCGTCGAAGCAGGCCGCCGAGACCGCCAGGGTGTCGTCCCGCGCCAGCCCCGCCCTTTCGCCCTCTCAACGACCGCCGCCGAAGGCATCGTGCATGGAGGGATGTAGGTAGAATCCGCGCTTCCCCGGTCAGAGGCAGAAGCGTCCAGACCGTTGATTTTTCGGGTCTGTTGCCGCCTCGCCGGCGGCCCGAGGACCGAAGGCTCCGGCCCTCGCTTCTCGACCGGAATCTGCCCGTAGCTCAGTTGGATAGAGCACCTGCCTTCTAAGCAGGTTGTCGGGGGTTCGATCCCCTCCGGGCAGGCCACCATTTCTCACCTGTCGTCTGCGTCCTGATCGCATGTCGGGAAGCCCTGCCTCGCATCTGCAAGACCGGCACGCGCCTCTCGCATAACCCCCATACGACACGACCCACCGGTTCCCGTGGCCTCCCACAAAAGCGGTATTTGGTTTGCAGATCGCTCCGCTAGATTCCGCTGATCACAAGACCGAGGAGAACGTCATGACGATGGCGACCACCGCACGAGAACCAGCGCCCGTTTCCAATTCCATGCACAGAGGGCACCAGCGCCCCAGGCAGGCGATCCGGCTTCCGCACCCTTTCCTGTCGGCACTCATCCTCAGCGCCTGTGTGCTCGCCGCCCCGATGGCAGCGCGGGCCCAGGTCAATCCCGAGATCGCGAATTGCCTCGAGCTCAAGGACGAAGCCACGGTCACCCAGGCCGACCTTTGCTCGGCCCACATCGGTTGCCGTTTCGTGCTGAGCGCACAGAAGACCTGCGCGCGCGCCAAGGGCTACCTCGAGCGGCTACAGACGGCCATCGGCGAAGGCACGCGCAACTTCTTCGGCTTCTACCGCAAGGAGGTCACGCCCGATGCGATGTTCACTGCGGTGCTCGGCGGCGATGACCGCGAGAACGAGCGCAAGCTCGGCGGCCTGGCGCAGCCACAGCGCCTGTCGCAGGAGATCGGGGCGCGCGTGCGCGAGGTGGGCACTGGCGACATGCTGTCGGGCAAGAGCAACGGTGACACGACCTGGGTCTACTACGGGCAAGTCAAGGACGGCAAGGCAGACGGCGCCGGCACACGCATCTTTTCCGATGGCGAGATCCAGCGCGGACAGTTCAACGCAAATCGCGTGCATGGCTCCGCCGACATGCTGTACGCCCCCAATGGCAATCGCTACGTGGGAGAGGTGGCCAGCGACAACCGCGAAGGACAAGGCGTGCAGGCGCTCAGGGACGGATCGACGCGGTCAGGCACCTGGAGCAAGAACGCGTCCTTCCAGGGTACTTTCTCGCGCGCCGACGGCACACGTTTCGAAGGAAGCATGAGCACCAACTGGCGCACACAAGGGCGTGAGTACCGCGCCGATGGCACGCTGGCCGAAGAAGGCCGCTACGAGAACGGCAAGCTGTCGGTGGGCACGCAGTACGACGTGGCCGGTGTCCGCACCGAGGTCAATCTGCCGGCCGCACGCGAGGCCGCCACCCGCGAGGCCGCCGAGAAGACCAGGCTCGCAGCAGAGGCCGAGAAGCAACGCAAGCGCGAAGAGGCCGCACGCGCCGAGCAGCAGTTCCAGGCCAGCCTGCAGACCATGAACCCCGGCCAGCTGTTCGCTCGCGCCGACGAGTTGAACGCACAGGGCGACCGCGCCCGCGCGCGCGAAGTGCAGCGCACCTTGATGAGCCGCTTCCCAGACCATCCGCTGGCGGCCACGACGGCGCGGCAGATGACGGGTGAGTCGGGTGGCAACACGAACGCGGGTGGCGGTTCGTCGCCAGGGGGCACCACCAACGCGGCCAGCCGCCCTGCCGGAACGCGCCTTTCCAGCCAGAGCTGCGAGGCCATGAAGCAGTCGGTCATCGCGACGAAGGTCGCACCCAATGCCTCGATCACCGCCAGCCAGGAAACGGTGATGTTCATGACGAAGACGGTGCTGGACATGATCGCCGCCAACTGCCCCACCGAGCCCGGCGTGACACCCGCCCAGATCGCCGCGGAACGCCAGACGCGCCAGCAGCAATACGCTGCCGCCGAGAACGCCTGCAATGCCGTGCAATCCGGGGGGCGCCGGTGCGTTGCGCAGAATCATTTCGGCCCCGGCCGTTGACGCCTGCGAGCGCAGGCCTCACGGCCTCACGCGCAGCCGCTTTTCGCGGGCCTCAGCACCTTGCCCTGAACTGCTGATCCCGGGCCTCCTTGCGTTGCTCCGCAATCCAGGATTGCGTCGCGCCACTCTGCGGTTGCCGCGCCAAACGGTCGTAGTGGGCCACCCGCTCGTTGAAGTGCGCACAGCGCGACGTGTCGCCACTGGTGCCCGTCACGCCCGGTGACGTCGCACCGCGTTGTTGCGCGGCCTGTTGCTGGACCGCATAGCCCTGCCGGGTTTGCCGGTCGGCCATCTCCACCTGCTGCTCCCACGGCAATCCTGCCGGGACCGGCTCAATGCGCTCGACCAGCGCGCCCCGCTCGCGGCAGTGATTCGGCGACCAGAAACGCCCTCCGCTGTTGCTGACGCAGAGAAACACCTGGGACGCACCTGCGGCCTCGAGATTGCGCACCGGCGGCGACACGTCGACCACGCGGCCGCCGCTGCCGCCACACGGCTCACCGCTGTACTGGTTGCCGCATCGATAGACCTGCTGGGCATGGGCCATGCCGCTGGCGATCAGGAGAAGGCTGGCGAGGAAGGTGAGGCGCATGGACGCGATGGTAGTAGCGATGCCTCGCAGTGCACAGGTCATCGACGCCAGCCGCGCCGATGCCCCGCACGAACCCGTCACGCCCCGGCCTAGGCGCCCGCTGGCCGCAACGCCTCCCGCGCACGGGCGGAGAGCGGCACGCTCTCGGGCAGCAGCGCCAGCGCCTGTGCCCCGCGCGCCGCAGTGCCCACATTGGCCACGAAGGTCCGCCGCGCGTCGTGGAACTCGAAGATCAGGTTGAAGGTGCCATAGGCCTCGCGCACGTCGACCTGGCGGATGTCCGCAAAGGGCCGCTCGCGCTGGCGCAGCACGCGGTACACGAGTTGCTCGCTGTCGATGCGCAAGACAGGGTTCAGGCTGTTGGTCGCCAGCGCCACCCACGGCAGTCCGCGCAGGCCGGTGAAGGTGGCCACGACGGGCACCGCGCCGCCCTTGATTGCAAGGGGCGCAGCGCCCGCCCGGGGCGCCTTGGGCGTACGGAGCTTCTTCCAGAGCCAGTAGAGGAACCAGAACGACAGCCCTTGAAGGACGATCACTCCGACGGTCCCCAGGACGGTCATCCAATCCATCTGCACGTCGCCTTCCTCTGTGACACAAGCCTGGGCCCTCCCCGGCAAGGCGCCATTAAAGCAGAGGGTTCCATGCGCCAGATGCACGCCGCCTGTCATTTGAATTTTGGATTCAATACTGTACATTTAAACAGTATTCTCAAGGAATCCACATGCCGAAGAACGCATCCCAGTCCAACGCGTGGGTGAACCATGACCCAAGCTGAACTCTTCTTCCCCCGGCCGGCAACGCCGCCCTCGCCCCTCTTCAACTTCCACGAGCCCTCTGCCGTTGCGGCCGCGCTCGAAGACACCGAGGACGAACCGCGTGACGCCTTTTCCGCCAAGCTGATCGACTACCCCCACTCGTCGGCCGACGCGGTCAGGGTCGCGGAGCAACGCTTTCGGCGCGAACTCGAAAAGCAACTGGGCGCCGACGTGCTGCCGGCGATGCGCGCCTTTCAGAACGCCAGCGAATCGAGCGACACCGACCTCACCAAGCGTGAGATCGCGCTGGCCGCGCGCTGGGTCAAGGCCTACGACGCTGCGCGCACGGCGGGCTTTCGCGACCTGGGCGACACCGACGAGGCGTACTTCGAAGTCAAGGCGATCTAGCCCCCTGGCGAGGGCTCGTACCAGTTTTCGGTGATGGCTCCCTCGAGGGCAAAAAGACACACTTCGACGCGTTTGTCTTGTTTGCTTTCACGGGGGGAAGAGTCCATGCCGATCCACGTCCACATCCATGGTGTCCATGGACAACCGCCGCGCGTCCGCGCCCTTCGGCACTTGGCCGCCGTGGCCTTGCTGGTTGCCGGCAGTGTCCATGCGGCCGGCCTGGTCCACGGCAACGTGGGCAATGCGGGCGCGTGGGATTCGGGTGCATCCGGCGGTGTCGGCGGAAGTGCCGCCTCGGCCTCTGGCGACGGTGCCACAGCGCTGGGTGCGGGCGGCGATGGCGGTGTGGGAACGTCCGGCGGAGCCGGCGGCACGGGAGGGTCCGGCGCCAGCACCACCGCAAGCGGCACGACGGCCATCGGAGGCGGAGGCACCGGTGGACAGGGCGACGCAGGCGGCACAGGCGGCACCGGAGGACGTGGCGCCCAGGCATCGGCCAGCGGGGCGATCGCGCTCGGCGCGGGAGGCACCGGCGGTAACGGTTGCTGCGGCTTTGGCGGCCAGCCGGGCGGCAGCGGCGCACAGGCATCGGGCGACGCCGCCGTCGCCATCGGCAGCGCCTTGGGCACCCGACAGGGCGCCCAGGCCTCCGGCAACGGCAGCACGGCCATCGGCGGCGCGAGCGACACAGCCTCGGGTGCGGCAGCGCAGGCCACTGGCAGCGTGGCGATCGGCTCGGGCAGCCGGGTCGCGAACGGTGCGAACGGCGGCGTGGCCATCGGCGCGAACTCGGTCGCCACATCGGCCAACACCGTGTCTTTCGGCAGCGCGGGACAGACGCGCGGCCTGGTCAACGTGAGCGCCGGCGCGGTGAACGCCACCAGCACCGATGCCGTCAACGGCGGCCAGCTGTACACCGTGCGGCAGGCCGCGGACACCGCACAGGCCGCGGCCTCCGCGGCCAATGGCACGGCCGTCCTCGCCAGGGACGCCGCGCAAACCGCGCAGGCGGGCGTCGCCACCGCGCAGGCCGCAGCGGCGGCCGCCCAGGGCACGGCCAACACCGCGACCACAGCCGCAGCCACGGCCCAGGGCACCGCCAACACGGCCCTCGGTGCGGCGCAGGGCGCGCAAGCCAGCGCCACGGATGCCAAGGCCACCGCCGTCGCCGCGCAAGGCACTGCCAACACGGCGCTGGGCGTGGCGAACAACTCCGTGCAATACGGCGCGGGCGGTGCCCAGGTCGCGCTGAACGCCAACGGCGGCGCCGGCACCACGTTGAGCAACGTGCGCGCGGGCGTCGCCGCCACCGATGCCGCCAACGTCGGCCAGCTGCAGCAGGTGCAGCAAGGCGCGCTGACCACCGCCAACACCTTCACGATGCAGCAGATCGCCGCCTTGCAGGGCGTCATGAACCAGGCGCTGTCCAATGGCCTGTGCAGCTTCAGCGGCGGCAACGTGACCTGCGGCACCGGCACCCAGGCCACCGGCACGGGCGCCACGGCGCTGGGCACCAATGCCACCGCCAACGGTGACAACACCACGGCGATCGGCAACGGGGCGCAGGCGCGCTTCGTGGGCTCGGTGGCGATCGGTGCGGGCGCGAAGGCGCTGGCCGATCCGACGACCGCCGTCGGCAACGACGCCATCGCCACCGGCAACAACGCGGTGGCACTGGGCGCCAACACGCTGGCCGCGGGATCGAACTCGGTCGCCCTCGGCCAGGGCTCGGTGGCCACGCGCGACAACTCGGTGTCGGTGGGCAATGCCGCCACCGGCCAGACGCGCAGCATCGCCAACGTGGCGCCCGGCGTGCTGCCCACCGACGCGGTCAACCTGCAGCAGGCACAGCAGCTGACGGCGGCCGCCGTGTCCGAGGCGCGCAGCTTCGCGGCCAAGGGCGTGGCCGCGGCGATGGCGATGGGCGACGCGCCGATGCCGTCCGCACCGGGCAAGACCAGCTGGGCCGCGCAGCTGGCGAACTACAAGGGCCACTCCGCGATGGGTGCCAGCGTCGTGCACCGCCTCGCGACGGACATGCCGCTAGCGCTCTCCGCCGGGGTCAGCGGGTCGAACGGATCGGTGGGCGTGCGCGTGGGGCTCAAGGGCGAGTTCTGACGCGACGGCGCAGCCCGCCCGCCGCGCATAAGAAAACACGAAAAGCGTATTTCCCAGCGACGGCATGGCGCGGGCACAGTCCCACGCCTGTATCGCTCTTTTTCCGGCGCGCCCTCGGGGCCGCCCGGCTCTCCATGGCATCCATCCACGACACGCCGACGCGCCCCGCCGCGCCCACGGCCCCCGCCCGCCCTTCCACGCTCGCCCCCTCTTCCCAGCAACTCGCCGAGCGCTTCCGCCCCGTCTTCGCGCGCATCGCCGAGCACGCGGCGCAGCGCGAGAACGACCGCGAACTGGCCTACGCGCCGGTGGCCTGGCTCAAGGCCGCCCGCTTCGGCGCACTGCGCGTGCCGCTCGCGCACGGCGGGCTGGGCGCATCGGTCGAGCAGCTGTACGACCTGCTGATCGAACTCGGCGAAGCCGACTCCAACCTGCCACAGATCCTTCGCGCGCACTTCGGCTTCATCGAACGCCTGTTCGCCGAGATCGATCCTGCGCTGCACGGCCCCTGGATGCGCCTGGCGGCCGACGGCGTGATCTTCGGCAACGCCACCACCGAGCTCGGCGAAGGCGCGCTCGGCGCGCTGCAGACCACGCTCACGCGCGACGCGCAGAGCGCCGACACGTGGCGCCTCGACGGCGACAAGTTCTACAGCACCGGCACGCTCTACGCCGACTGGATCTCGGTCGCGGCCCAGCGCCTGAACGACGACGGCAGCAGCGACCGCGTGATCGCGCTCGTGCCGGCGGAAGCGGCGGGCGTCGAGCGTGTCGACGACTGGCGCGGCTTCGGCCAGCGCCTGAGTGCCTCGGGCTCGACGCGCTTTCGCCAGGTGCGCGTGAAGCCCGAGCACGTGCTGCTGTACGTGCGCGACCAGCCCACGCCGCTCACCGCGCATTTCCAGCTCACGCACCTGGCGACGCTGGCGGGCATCGCACGCGCCATCGTGCGCGATGCCGTGGCCTTCGTGCAGCCGCGCAAGCGCGTCTACAGCCACGGCAGCGGCGCCACGCCGCGCGAAGACCCGTTGGTGCAGCAGGTGATCGGCCAGCTCGCGAGCACGGCCTTCGTGGCCGCGTCGACCGTGCAGGCGGTGGCGCGCGGGCTGGGCGAGGTCGATCGGCACCTGCAGCGCGGCGAAGCCGTGCCCGAACAGTTGCTGTTCGAGGTGGAACTGAACACCGCCAAGGCACAGGCCGGCATCGTCGATGCGGTGCTGCAGGCGGGCACGCGGCTGTTCGACATCGGCGGCGCCTCGGCGCTGCAGGAAGACCGGCGGCTCGACCGGCATTGGCGCAATGCGCGCACGCTGGCGTCGCACAACCCGACGATCTACAAGGGGCGCCTGGTGGGCGACCACCTGCTCAACGGTGCGCGGCCGACCTTCTACTGGGCGGTCGGCGCCATCGCGAGCTGAGACGGGAAGAAAAAGGAAGACGCCGCGAGGCGGTGTTCAGACCCGCGGCAGCGCCGCGAGAAAGGTCGACACCACGATGGCAGCAGCGCGATCGAGCTGCAGGATGTCGGCGACATCGAAGGCGTTCGGCGCCGTGTGCCCGCTGGTGCCGAGCGGCTTGCGGATTTCGACCAGCACTTCGGCGGCGAGTTCGCGATCGCTGCGCGGACGGCCGTCGGGGTGCATCACCCACTCGTCGACCTGCTCGATGGGGATGCTGCGAAACACCCCCACGATCGGGACGTACTTGTAGCGGTCCTCGCCCACGAGGATGGGCACGCTGAGATTGCAAAAAAACGTATTCGTCGACATGCGGAACGCCGTCGCTAGCCAAAGCAAAAGTTGATTAATTGTTTTCGAGTGTGACTCCGATAGTCATTTTCCCGACCGAGGGCATACGGCAAGACGTGACCTTCTGCACACAAAGTGCGGTCAATTCCGCCGAATTACTCGGGAAAACAACTACTTAATTCTTACACAAAGACACGGATGGCGCGCTTTGTGTACGATTTTTGGCATACGAAATGTTGCGACCACCGCTTCGGCCGGCCGAAACGGGCGCGCAAACAGCTGCGCCTCGCGGTGACTGCACCGCGAGGAACGCAGGAAAAAACGAGAAGAAGAAACTCAGGCCGGCGCGCTGAACTGCGGCGCCCGCCGCTCGATGTTGGCCTTCACGGCCTCGAGCTGGTTGGGGCTGCCGATCAGCGCCTGCTGCTCCACCGACTCGGCGATCAGCAACTCGGCCGCGCTGTGCGCGAGCGACGCGTTCAGCAGCCGCTTGCCGGCGCGGATCGCGTCGGGGCTCTTGGCGGCGATCTCGTGCGCCATCTGCAGCGCCTCGGCCAGCGGGTCGGCGGCCACGCGCGTGGCCAGGCCCAGGCGCACGGCCTCTTCGCCCGAGAAGATGCGGCCGGTGAAGGTGAGTTCGCGCACGACGTCGGTGCGCGCCAGTTCGCGCATCAGCACCATGCCGGCCATGTCGGGCACGAGGCCCCATTTGATCTCCATCACCGACAGCTTCGTGTCGGCGGCCACGAGCCGGATGTCGGCGCCCAGCGCCACCTGCAGCCCGCCGCCGAAAGCCACGCCGTGCACGGCCGCGATGACCGGCACCGGCACTTCGCGCCACACCATCGCCACCTGCTGCGCGGCGTTCGAGAGGCCATGCGTGCGCGCGACCAGGTCGGTGCCGCCGGCCGCGGCGCCCAGCACGTCGCTGGCGGCGCCCTGCCCCATGCGTTCGAACGACGCCATGTCGAGCCCCGCGCAGAAGGCCTTGCCGCGGCCCGCGATGACGACGGCGCGCACGCTCTTGTCGTCGCGCAGCGCCTCGCCCGCCTGGACCAGCGCGTCGAACATCGCGGGGTCGAGCGCGTTCATCTTGTCGGCGCGCGCCAACTGCAGTTCCGCCACGCCGTCGGCGTGGCGGGTCCATTCGATACGGTCGCTCATTGCATGTCTCCTGTCGGTGTCTGGGTATCGGCTCAGTATCGCGCGACCGGGCCGCTGGGCGATGATGCGCACTGTCGCCGACCCAACACCTCCGCCGCCTCGCCATGCCCCTGGACCGCCGTCACTTTCTCCTGCAATCGGGCGCCACCGCCGCCGTCGTCGCGCTGTTCGGCCAGGGCTGCGCGCGCTCGCAACTGCCGCCTTCCACGGGCGCGACGAGCCCGGCGGGCTTCTTCACCAGCGTGCCCATTTCGCAACGCGACGCGGTGGTGGTGCCGCCGGAGTACGAGTGGCAGATGCTCTACCCCTGGGGCGCGCCCACGGGCGTTGCGGGCCGCATGCCGGCCTTCGCGCCCGACGCCGGCAACAGCGCCGACGAACAGGCCCTGCAGGCGGGCATGCACCACGACGGCATGCACTTCTTCGCGCTCGATGCGCGCGGCGAACGCGGCCTGCTCGTGATGAACCACGAGTACACCGACGAGCAACTGCTGCACCCCGACGGCGTGAAGGCCTGGAACGCCGACAAGGTCCGCAAGTCGCTGCATGCGATGGGCGTGTCGGTGATCGAGGTCCGCCGCACACAAGAAGGCTGGCGCCAGGTGCTGCCCTCGCCCTACGCGCGCCGCGTGCATGGCCGCACGCCGATGCGCATCGCCGGCCCCGCCGCGGGCACGCCGCTGATGCGCACCGCCGCCGACCCGACGGGCACCGGCGTCTTCGGCACCTTCGCCAACTGTGCGATGGGCGTCACGCCCTGGGGCACCTACCTGACCTGCGAGGAGAACTTTCATGGCTACTTCGGCGGCCCGAAGGAGGCAGCCAAGAACGCGACACCCGCGCAGCGCCGCTATGGCACGGTGCCGGGCGCGCAGTGGGTGGAGTACTGGCGCTTCGACGAACGCTTCGACCTGAGCCGCCATCCGAACGAGCCGCACCGCTTCGGCTGGGTGGTCGAGATCGATCCCTTCGACCCCGAGTCGGTGCCCGTCAAGCGCACCGCGCTCGGCCGCAAGCGCCAGGAAAGCGCAACCTGCACCGTGGCCAAGGACGGCCGCGTGGTGGTCTACATGGGCGACGACGCGCGCTTCGAATACATCTACAAGTTCGTGAGCCGCGACCCCGTGCGCCCCGGCACCGATGCCGCCGCGCGCGCCGCCAACCGGCACCTGCTCGACGAAGGCACGCTGCACGTCGCGCGCTTCGACGCCGACGGCCGCGGGCGTTGGCTCGAGCTGGTGCACGGCCGCCACGGCATCGACGCGGCCAGCGGCTTCGCCAACCAAGCCGAAGTGCTGATCCACGCGCGGCTGGCGGGCGACATCGTCGGCGGCACGAAGATGGACCGCCCCGAATGGATCGCCGTGCATCCGCACAGCGGCGAGGTGTACGTCACGCTCACCAACAACACGCAGCGCGGCGACCTCGGCAAGCCCGGCGCCGACGCCGCCAACCCGCGCGCGCCCAACTTCTTCGGCGGCATCCTGCGCTGGCGCGAGGACGGCGGCGACGCGGCCAGCACCGCCTTCGCCTGGGACCACTACGCGCTCGCGGGCGACCCCGCGCAGCCCGGCGCCGGCACGCGCTACCCCGGCGACCACGCCGATGTCTTCGGCTGCCCCGATGGCCTGCACTTCGACAGCGGCGGGCTGCTGTGGATCCAGACCGACATGAGCGGGCAGTCCATGGGCAAGCCGCCCTATGCCGCGCTCGGCAACAACCAGATGCTGTGCGCCGACCCGGCCACGGGCCGCATCCAGCGCTTCCTCACGGGGCCCAACGGCTGCGAGATCACGGGCTGCGTGGTCACGCCCGACCGGCGCACGCTGTTCGTCAACATCCAGCACCCGGGCGAGTCGCGCGACGACGGCGACGCGAAGCACAACAGCGCCTGGCCCGACGGCACGCAGCCCGGCAGCGCGCGACCGCGCTCGGCCACGCTGGCGATCCGCCGGCGCGACGGCGGTATCGTCGGCACCTGACAGTCGAACACATCACAACAACAGCCCCAGGAGATCCCCGTCATGAGCATCCGCATCGTCCGCCTCGGCACCCCGCGCGCACCCGGCGAGGGCCTGCGCATCGGCACCGTGCGCCGCCCGCCGCGCGGCGTGCCGAAGACCGAGTTCGCCTCGCAGAACTGGTACGACGTGTGGTACCCCAACCTCGCGCCGTCGGCCGAGACGATGAAGCTGGGCCAGGAAGCCGAGACCCCGGCGCAATGGAACGCCTTCATGCGCAAGTACAAGGCCGAGATGGCCGAGGCCGACGCGAGCCGCAGCCTCGACCTGCTCGCGGCGCTCTCGCACACCGCCGCGCTCGCGGTCGGCTGCTACTGCGAGGATGAATCGCGCTGCCACCGCTCGCTGCTGCGCGGCCTGCTGGCCGAGCGCGGAGCGGACATCGCAGCCTGAGCGAAGTCGTTCAGACCAGCGGCGCGCCGACGAACACCGGCAGCTGCTCGGCCTGCGCCGTGTAGGCGGCGAGCAGTGGAAAGTCCGACGGGCGCACCGCGTCGGGCAGGATGAATTGGGTGAAGGTCCAGGCCACCGCCGCCGAAATGCCGCCCTGCGTGATCGTGTTTTCTGCGGGTGCCGCCAGCGGCGCAGCCGCCAGTTCGCGCTCCACCTCGGCATAGGCCGTATTCAGCTGGCCCTGCACGCGATCGACCCACGGCTGGTGCTGCTTCTCACTGGGCCGCAGGTTGCGCTCGTAGACGATCTGCACCGTCTTCTCGCAGGCCGCGAGCGCGAGCCCCGTGAGGCGCAGGTCGCGCAGCCGACCGGCCGGGTCGGCAGGCCACAGGCTGCGGCCGGTGACCGCTTGCGCATGGTCGATGATGAGCGCCGAATCCATCAGCACCGTGCCGTCGTCGCACACCAAGGTCGGGGCCTTGACCACCGGGTTGATCGCGCGGAACTGCTCGAAGGTGCTGAAGACCGAGATCGAGCGGTGCTCGAAACCAAGGCCGAGCAGGCGCAGCGAGATCGCGGCGCGGCGAACGAAGGGCGAGTCGAGCATGCCGACGAGTTGCATGGGGTCTCCTGGAAAAAGATGACTGCCACCATAGCGGCTGCGCCGCGCGCGCAGAAGGGCAACCCATCGAAAATCGGCGCCGCCTACCGATCGATCATCGGTCCCCTCTTCTTTCGCCGCACGCCATGACCCTCGACAAGAAAGACCGCCTCATCCTCGAAGCCCTGCAGACTGACGCGCGCCAGAGCCTGGCCGCGATCGGCAAGCGCATCGGCCTGTCGCAGCCGGCGATGAGCGAGCGCGTGCGCAAGCTGGAGCATGCGGGCGTGATCGAAGGCTACGGTGCGCGCGTGAACCTGCGCGCGCTGGGCGTGGGGCTGGAAGCCATCATCCGCATCGACACCACGCACGCGGCCATTGCGCGCTACCTCGCGCTCTTCGAGGCCATGCCCGAGGTGCTCGCGGTGGACCGCGTGACTGGCGCCGACTGTTTCTTCGTGCGCTGCGCCATCGCCGAGCCGACCGACCTGGAGCGCGTGGTGGATGCACTCGCGGTCGATGGTTCGGTGACCACCTCGCTCGTGCTGTCGAGCCCCGTGCGCAAGCAGGTCACCGTGGGTGCGGCAAAGGCGCCGCGCAAGTAAGCGTCAGCGCTGCGCCTTGTCCTTCTGGTTCTGCGCCTCGATGCGTTCGCGCGCGGCCAGCCAGTCGGCGTCGCTCCACTCGCGCAGCTCGTAGAAGTTGCCGCCGGTGGCCAACGCATTGCCGCCGTCCATCATGATGCTCTGGCCCGTGAGCCAGTCGCACTGGCCCGGCGCCATCAGGAAGGAGGCGAGGTTCTGCAGCTCGCTCATGCGGCCCACGCGCGCCATCGGATTGGTCTTGATGCTGCGCGCGCCGGGTTCCTCGCCGGGGTTCAGGCGCTTGCTCATGCCTTCGGTCGGGATCTCGCCGGGGCCCACGGCGTTCAGGCGGATGCCGTGGCGCGCCCACTCCACCGCGAGCGACTTGGTCATGACCTCGATGCCCGCCTTGCTCATGGCCGAAGGCACGACGTACGGGCTGCCGTTGTCGACCCAGGTGACGATGATGCTCATCACGCTGCGAAAGGCATCGCCCGGCTTCCACGCGCCCGACTTGGCCTGCGCCACCCAGCGCTTGCCCACCGCCTGCGTCACGTAGAAGCTGCCGTGGAACACGATGTTGGCCACGGCGTCGAAGGCGCGCGGCGAGAGGTTCTCGGTCGGCGAGACGAAGTTGCCCGCCGCGTTGTTCACGAGGCCGGTGAGCCCGCCGCTCTGGAACAGGCTCTCGACCATCTCGTCGACCTGCTGCGCGATGCGAATGTCGACGCCGAAGGCATCGATGCGCCGATCGGGAAACTGCTGGCGCCAGGCGGTGGCGGTTTCTTCACAGACCGCCTGGCGCCGGCCGCAGATGGCGACGTCGGCGCCCAAGCTCAGAAAGCGCTCGGCCATGGCACGGCCGAGGCCGGTGCCGCCACCGGTGACGAGGATGCGCTGGCCGCGCATCAGGGATGCTTCGAACATGAGGGGTCTCCTTGGCGTTGCGGCAGCGGCAGGAGCGCGTGCTGCCATCGGCCGCATGCTACGACTGCCAGGGCGCCATGGCTTGCGGAATCTGGCTCTGCCGGCGGGTGAAAATGGCCGCGCCCCTTCCCTTTCACCCCTGGACCTTCCGGACACACGACCCATGCCCCGTTCCTCCGATGCTTCCTTCCTGCCGCTCGACGGCGTGCGCGTGCTGAGCCTGGCGCTCAACCTGCCGGGCCCCGCCGCGCTGCTGCGCTGCCGCACGATGGGCGCGGCCTGCCTCAAGCTGGAGCCGCCCGGCGGCGATCCGATGGGGGTGTACAACCGGCCCGCGTACACGGCGCTGCACGAGGGCGTGGAGGTCCGCACGGTCGACCTGAAGACCGAGGCCGGCCAGGCGCAGCTGCACGCCGAGCTGGCCCGCACCGACGTGCTGCTGACCTCGTTCCGCCCGTCGGCGCTGCAGAAGCTGAAGCTCGACTGGGCCTCGCTGCAGGCGCGGCACCCCGCGCTGTCGCAGGTCGCCATCGTCGGCGCCCCGGGCGAACGCGCCGAGGAGCCGGGCCACGACCTGACCTACCTGGCCGAGAGCGGCCTCGTCACCGGCACCGCGCTGCCGCCCACGCTGTACGCCGACATGGGCGGCGCACTGCTCGCGAGCGAGGCGGTGCTGAAGGCCGTGCTGCAGCAGACCCGCCAGCGCGGCGGCGTGTACCTCGAGGTGGCGCTGAACGCCTCGGCCGACTGGCTCGCCATGCCCCGCACCTGGGGCCTGACGAAGCCTGACGGCGCGGTGGGCGGCGCGCACGCCGGCTACCGCGTCTACCCCTGCGCCGACGGCCGCGTGGCGGTGGCGGCGCTGGAGCCGCATTTCGCGGCGCGCCTGTGCGACGTGGCCGGCGTGGCGCCGCCGGACATGATGGCGCCGGCCACGCACGCGGCGCTGGCCGCCTGGCTCGCGACGCGCACGCGCGCCGAGCTGGAGGCCATGGGCCGTGAGCGCGACGTGCCGCTGCTCACGCTGGCCGACTGACGGCGCTCAGGACGCCGGCAGGCGCAGTTCGCTCAGCTTGCGGTCCAGCTTGATGAGCCAGATGCGCGTCGGCCGCTCCAGGTCGGAGCCGCGCGTGATGCGCGCGCTGGTGGCGCCCGCGGGGCAGCCGCTGAAGAGCTTGCCGGTGGCATCGACCGTGCAGTCTTCGACGCTGCCGGCCACGGTCTTTCCATCGGCGCCGAGCAGCACGGTGCCCAGGCCGAAGTCGTTGTCGTTCACCAGCGCCAGGGTCTGGTCGTCGACGATGGTCAGGCCCTCGGCCTTCTCGGCCAGCCAGCCCAGCACGTTGAGGTCGAGCAGCTCGGTCTTGCGCATCGTCACCACGGTCGAATAGTCGGCACCGTTCGACGCAGCCTGCGTGATGCTGCTGATTTCCAGGTTGTGGTCGAAGGCCTTGATGTCGGTCGCGTTGGCCGGCAGCTCCACCAGCATCAGCTTGTTGAACACCTTGCCGTCGCCCTTGCGCGCGCCCTGCTCGATGACGATGAAGCGGCCGTTGCCCAGGCTCACCATGTCGCCGAGCTTGGCGTTGCCGGTGCGGTCCTTGTCGTACTGGCTGCCGTCGATCGGGTAGGCGTAGAGCTTCGAGGTCTCGGTGGCCGGATCGAACGCGAGCCAGCGCGTGAACTTCGCGATGTGGCGCACGTCGGTGTTGCTGCCGCCCGGCGGCTTGGCCTTGATCGACTTGCCGTTGGCGTCGCGCGGGTCGATGGGGCTTTGCAGGAAGCCGTGCAGCACGCCGCTGGCCGCGTCGAGCGTCAGGCCTTCCATGCCGCGGTTGGGGCGGCGCTGGGCCAGCACGGCCGGCAGGTCGGTGGCGCCGGGGCCGGGCGCGTACTTCTTCTCGACCACACCGCTGGCGATGTTCAGGCGCGCGATGAAGGGACCGTACTCGTCGCTGGTCCACAGCACGTTGCGCGCCTTGTCGAGCACCAGCGTCTCGGGGTCGAGGCCGTTGGCGTCGTAGCCGGCCTTGGCTTCGTCGAACTTGTACTGGTCGGTCAGCGGGGTCTCGCCGGTCGAGCCCACGCCCGAGCGCGGCGGCAGGCCGGTGATCTTGGTGTTGGCGTCGCGCGTGAGCGGCACGCTGGTGCTGAGCACCGCGCCGGTCTTGCCCACGCGCACGACGCCGAAGCTCGGCGCGAACGATGGCGCCGGGAACACCTTGCTGATGCTGGTGACACCGTCGCCGCCGCCGGGCACGGGCGCGGTCGGGCCGTCGCCGTTGGGGCCGCGGTCGGTGATGGCGTAGAACTCGAGCGCGCCGTCGTCGGCCTTGCCCTTGAACGCCAGGCCCGAGCCGTAGGCCGGCAGGAAGCCCTGCGGAAAGTCGGCCTTGATGTCCGGGTTGTCGCCCTCGTAGGGCACGTGGAAGCGGGTGTCGGCCTGCAGCTGGTAACGCGTGACGGCGATGCCGATGGCGCCGAGCTGGTTCGTCTGCGTCGACGCCTCGGTGACCGGTGCGGCCAGGCGCGAGGCCAGCGTGTCCTCGAAGTGTTCGCGGGCCAGCATGCGGCGGTTCGAGTCGACCATGCGGGCATTGTAGGGAGCGGGCAACGCGGCCAGCACCGCGTTGAGCGCGGTGTGGAAGGCCTCGGGCGAGGCGTTGAAATCGAGCGCGCCGGCCGTCAACGCAGCCTTGAGCGCGGGCGTCAGGCGGATGCCGTTGGCGGGGTCGCGGTCCTCGTCGAAGCTCTGCAGCGCGAGCAGGCGATTGACCACGGCATCGGCCTTCACGTCGCTGCCGCCAGCCAGGGTGAGCGGCGTGATCGCTTCGCCGCACGCGGCGCTGCCCAGGGCCAGCGCGCCGGCGCTGAAGGTGACGGTCTCGCCGTCCTTGCAGATGAACTCGCCCTTGGCGTTGGTGGCGGCCTTGGCGGCGCTGCCGGCCACGTAGTCGAGGCCTTCGACTGCGGCATCCAGGAAGGTGCCCGTCTTCGACTGTGCCGCCGGTGGGTTGGTGGTGCCGCCACCGCCCACCGGGAACGACCAGCCGCCCCCGCCGCCGTTGCCGCCGCCGCAGGCGGTCAGCACCGCGCCAGCGCCCACCAGCGCCAGCCATCCCATCCTCGATCCTCTTGTTGTCTTGCGCATTGCCTGTTGTCCTTGTGATGCGCCCGCGCAAAGGCGCAAGCCCCGGCGATTAATGCCGAGGCAGATGACAAGCCCGTGAAACTGCAACCGAAAGGTTGCGGTGCTTAGCGACCGCTGCCGTCGCGCTGGCGGTCTTCGCGCTTCACCGCGAGGTAGGTATCCAGGTCAACCTCGTGCAGCTGGCGCGGGTAGCGCTCGGCCGCCGCGAACCAGTAGCGCTGCCGGCGCTCGGCCGGGTCGTTGGCGCTGGTGGCCAGGTAGGCGTCGAGCGTGAGGAAGTAGCGCATCGCATTGCGCTCCACCAGCCCGCGCAGGCCGCGGATGTACTCGGGCTGGCCGTCGGCGCCCTTGCCCACCACGGTGAAGCCCACCTTGGAACTGCCGAAGGTGGCGAGGTAGGCCTGCGTGGCCAACCGCACCATCGTGTTGTGGTTGTAGCCGTAGCTGAAGTGCAGGAAGGTCTTGCGCTCGTCGAGCGCCACCGCCTCCAGGCGCACGCGGTAGTTGCTGGTGCCGAACGGGCCGGTGTCGGCCGACATCTCGACCTGCAGGTGCTCGGGCGTGGCGCTGGCAACGCGGTAGGCAAAAGGCAGCTCGAAGGCCTGGTCGACCGGCTTGTCGTAGCGGCGCACCACGAACAGCGTGAGCGTCTCCTTGCCCTGCGGCGAGGTGCTGATGCGGCAGCGCCGGTTGTTGATGTGCAGCGTGAGCAGTTCGCACCAGTGGTCCGAGCCCTTGAGCGCCGCGCTGACCTTCGACAGCGGGTGTTCGACCACGGCATAGATGTCGCCCTCGAGGCCGCCGGGCGTCTCGGTGGAATCGAGCTGCACGGGACGCCCGAAGCGGCTCTGGTCGAGCTTGTCGCTGAGCTTCTGGTGCTCGGCGCGCAGGGCCTGGGCCCCCGCGGGCGCGGAGGCCTCGGGGGCCGCCGCCTGCGCCAGCAGCGACACGCCGCAGCAGGCGGCCACCGCCAGGATGCGCTTCCACGAAACCGGCACGGGGGGCGAACTGCTCATCATGGGGCTACACGATACCCCGGTTCCGCCGCACCAGCAGCAGCATCGCCCCCGCCAGCAGCGCCGCCCCCAGCCATTGGCGCGGCGCCATCGGCTGGGCCAGCCACAGCGCCGCCAGCCAGGCCGCCACCAGCGGTTCGATCAGCGTACCGACCACCGCCGCCGTCGGCGAGAGCCGACGCGCGCCCCAGGCGAAGGCCAGGTAGGCGACCGAGGTGGTCGCGACGCCGGTGTAGGCCGCGCCCGTCCATTGCGCCGTGCCCTCGGGCCAGGTGATGCCGTTCGCCACGGCGACGCCGAGCATGCACAGCGCCGCGGCGCTCATGCCCCAGGCGGACGCGGTCACGGCCGGCACCCGCGCCGGCATGCGCGCGTTGCCCAGCACCACCAGCGCATAGCAGACGGCCGAGCCGAAGGACCACGCCAACCCTGCGCCGTAGCCCGTCGGCAAGGCGCCCCAGCCAGCGGCCGGCATCACCAGCAGCAGCACGCCCGCCAGCGCCAGCACGAGGCCGCCGAGCAGGCGCGCGCCGAAGGGTTCGTAGCCGCGCAGCACCGACACGCAGGCCACGATCAGCGGCGCGCAGCAGATCGAGATCACCGTCGGCAGCGCGGCACCCAGGTGCGCGATGCCGGCGAACCAGCAGCTCACGTTCAGCGCCATCGCGGCGCCGGTGCCGACGACGTGGCCCTGCTCGCGCCGCGTCAGATGGCGCCAGCCGGCATCGGCGACCGATGAACGCCGCGTCGCCTGCCAGTGCAGCCACCACAGCAGCGGCATGCCCAGCGCGAAGCGCGCCAGCGACAGGCTGTGCGGCGCGATGCCGCCGTCGATCAGGAATTGCGCCACCAGGGCGCCGCCGCCCCAGAGCACGCCGGCCAGCAGCACGCCGCCCCAGGCCAGGGCGGCCGTTGTTCTTGCATTCATGTTGAATCTCTCCGTGAGGCCCGTCGCCTCGGCGTCGCGTCGACGCATTGCCGGGGGCGGGCATGACCATCCGGCCGCCGCCCGGCCTGTCTTCGCTCAGAGGAAGAAGGCGGACGGCAGCGACCACTTGCGGGCATGACGGGCGCGGCGCGAGGCGCGCGCGAACGTCAGCGGCAGGTCGACGAAGGGGGAGAGTGATGCAGGTGCATGAGCGGCCGATGATAGGAGCGGCGCCCCGTGCCCACAAGAGAGAATCGCCCGCATGTGCCCTGCCCTCTTTCACCGCAATCCATGAAGCGCCAAGGTCGACTCGTTCGTTGGGAGGCCGAGCGCGGCTTCGGTTTCATCCGCAGCCCGGAGGTGTCGGCCGACGTGTTCGTGCACCTGCGCGACTTTCGCGACCGCCAGCTGAAGCCGCAGGTCGGCATGGCGGTGCACTTCGAAGAGATCCATGTCGGCGGCAAGGGGCCGCGTGCGGTGGCCGTGGAAGCGGCTGCGGCCTCGGCGGCTGCCGTGCCTCGTGCAGCGTCACGCGCGCAGCCGTGCCGGCCTTCGGGGCGCAGCACAGCCGGCACGCCGTGGGGCGCTTGGCTGATCGTGGTCTACGCCGTCGGCCTGGGCGCCGCCGTCTGGCTCGGCCACCTGCCGCTGCTCGCGCTGGCGGTCGTCGCGGGGCTGAGCCTGCTCACCTTCGGGGCCTACGCCTTCGACAAGCGCGCGGCGCAGGCCGGGCGCTGGCGCACGCAGGAAAGCACGCTGCACCTGCTCGCGCTCGCGGGTGGCTGGCCGGGCGCGTGGTGCGCGCAGCAGCTGCTGCGGCACAAGTCGAGCAAGGCGAGTTTCCTGTGGAGGTTCTACGTCACGGTCGCGCTGCATTGCGCGGCGCTGGGGGCGTGGGTGTTCTGGCTGTCAAAGCACGCGGCCGTCGGCTGACCGCGTCTTCGACCAGGCCTCAACGCACCTTGCGTGAAGGCTTGTTGAGCGGCTTGCCGCCGCTGCCGTTGTCGCGTGGCGGCAGGCCCGTGTGCTGCGTGAGGATGCGGCCCTTGGAGGGCTTCACCGGCGCGAGCCTGACCGGCGCCGCGGCCTTGGCGGCCACCGGCGCAGAGGTCGAGTTCTTGCGACGCGCGCTCGTGTAGCCGCCATCGGTCAGCGGCTGCCACGTCGGGATCAGGTGGTGCTTGCCGTTGCCGATGAGGTCGGCGCGGCCCATGCTCTTGAGGGCCTCGCGCAGCAGCGGCCAGTTGTTGGCATCGTGGTAGCGCAGGAAGGCCTTGTGCAGGCGGCGGCGCTTGTCGCCGCGCACGATGTCCACCGTCTCGCTCTCGCGCGTGATCTTGCGCAGCGGGTTCTTGTTGGTGTGGTACATCGTCGTCGCCGTGGCCATCGGGCTCGGGTAGAACGTTTGCACCTGGTCGGCGCGGAAGCCGTTCTTCTTGAGCCAGATCGCGAGGTTCATCATGTCCTCGTCGCTGGTGCCCGGGTGCGCGGCGATGAAGTACGGAATGAGGTACTGCTTCTTGCCCGCCTCGGCCGAGTACTTCTCGAACATCTGCTTGAACTTGTCGTAGCTGCCGATGCCGGGCTTCATCATCTTCGTGAGCGGGCCCTGCTCGGTGTGCTCGGGCGCGATCTTCAGGTAGCCGCCGACGTGGTGCTGCACCAGCTCCTTCACGTACTCGGGCGACTGCACGGCCAGGTCGTAGCGCAGGCCGGAACCGATGAGGATCTTCTTGATGCCCTTGAGCGCCCGCGCGCGGCGGTAGATCTTGATGAGCGGGTCGTGGTTGGTGCCCAGGTTCGGGCAGATGCCCGGATACACGCAGCTGGGCTTGCGGCACGCCGCCTCGATCGCGGGGCTCTTGCAGCCCAGGCGGTACATGTTGGCCGTGGGGCCGCCCAGGTCGGAGATGGTGCCGGTGAAGCCGCTGACCGAATCGCGGATGGCCTCGACCTCCTTGATGATCGAGTCTTCCGAGCGGCTCTGGATGATGCGGCCCTCGTGCTCGGTGATCGAGCAGAAGGTGCAGCCGCCGAAGCAGCCGCGCATGATGTTCACGCTGAAGCGGATCATCTCCCACGCGGGGATCTTGGTCGCCCCGTCGTGGCTGCCGTTCTCGTCGGCGTAGCGCGGGTGCGGGCTGCGCGCGTACGGCAGGTCGAACACGTGGTCCATCTCGGCCGTGGTGAGCGGAATGGGCGGCGGGTTGATCCACACGTCGCGCGCGGTGGCGCCCTCGCCGTGCGCCTGCACGAGTGCGCGGGCGTTGCCGGGGTTGGTTTCCAGGTGCAGCACGCGGTTGGCGTGGGCATAGAGCACCGGGTCGCTGCGCACCTGCTCGTACGAAGGCAGGCGGATCACCGAGCGGTCGCGCGGCGGCACGGCGATCTTGCCGCGGCCTTGCAGCGCCGGGTTGGGCACGAAGTTCAGCGGCTTGATGGCGGGGTTGACGACCGAACCGGCGGCAGAGCCCGCGGCTTCGGCGGCCTTGGCGACAGCTTGCGCCTCGTCTTCCTTCGCGCAGGTGGCGCCGTTGGCCTTGGCCTGGTCGGACACCATCAGGTACGGGTTGACGTGCGCCTCGACGCGACCGGGTTCGTCGACGCTGGTGGAGTTGATCTCGAACCAGGCGTCGGGCGTTTCGCGCCGCACATAGGCGGTGCCGCGCACGTCGGTGATCTGCTGCACCGGCTCCTTGGCGGCCAGGCGGTGCGCGATCTCGACGATGGCGCGCTCGGCGTTGCCGTACAGCAGCAGGTCGCACTTGGCGTCGACCACGATGGAGCGGCGCACCTTGTCCGACCAGTAGTCGTAGTGCGCGATGCGGCGCAGGCTGCCTTCGATGCCGCCCAGGATGATCGGCACGTCGTTCCAGGCTTCCTTGCAGCGCTGCGAATACACGATGGCCGCGCGATCGGGGCGCGAGCCGCCGACGTCGCCGGGGGTGTAGGCGTCGTCGCTGCGGATCTTCCGGTCGGCCGTGTAGCGGTTGATCATCGAATCCATGTTGCCGGCCGTAACGCCGAAGAACAGGTTCGGCTTGCCCAGCACCTTGAAGGGCTCAGCGCTTTGCCAGTCGGGCTGCGCGATGATGCCCACGCGAAAGCCCTGCGCCTCGAGCATGCGGCCGATGACCGACATGCCGAAGCTGGGGTGGTCGACGTAGGCGTCGCCCGTGACCACGATGATGTCGCAGCTGTCCCAGCCGAGCGCGTCCATCTCCTTGCGCGAGGTCGGCAGGAACTTGGCCGTGCCGAAACGGGCCGCCCAGTACTTGCGGTAGCTGGTCAGCGGCTTGGCGGCACGCGCAAAAAAGGAGACGTCGACGGGGGCGTTCATCGGTGGGAGCGGACAGCGCCGGGGCGCCGCCTGTGTGGGCAACCCTCGATTTTAGGGTTTTCCAGCATTTCTGTCGCCCTGAAGATCCCTTGCCCCGGAACGAGAGGGCTCTTATTTGATTGCCAAAGTCAATCAATTTGAATGACAATGGCAACCATGCCCACGCCAACGCCCCCCGTCGACCCGTCCGCCGTCAAGGCCATCCGCCGGTTCAACCGCTTCTACACGCGCCGCATCGGTGCCCTCGACCCCTACCTGGGCAGCGACCTGTCGCTGACCGACGTGCGCGTGCTCTACGAGCTGGCGCACCGCGAAACCCCCGTCGCCAGCGAGATCGGGCGCGACCTGGGCTTCGACGCCGGCTACCTCAGCCGCATCCTGCGCCGCTTCGAAACCCACGGCTGGCTCACGCGCGAGCCGCACCCGCGCGACGCCCGCCAGAGCGTGCTGCGCCTGACCGAGTCCGGCCATGCCGCGTTTGCGCCGCTGCAACAGAAATCGCGCGACGAGGCCGCCGCCCTGCTCGCCGCGCTGCCGCCGGCGCAGCAGAACCAGCTGGTGCAGGCCATGGACACGGTGCAGGCGCTGCTCGAACCGGCCGCATCGCCGGCCCGGCCCCAGGCGGCCGTGCTGCGCGACCCGGCGCCCGGCGACATCGGCTGGGTGGTGCAGCAGCACGGCGAGCTGTATGCGCGCGAATACGGATGGGACCACCGCTTCGAAGCGCTCGTGGCGGGCATTGCGGGCGAGTTCCTGCTCAAGTTCCAGCCCGAATGGGAGCGCTGCTGGATCGCCGAGCTCAACGGCGAGCGCGTCGGCGCGATCTTCGTAGTGCGCAAGTCGGCCACCGTGGCGCAGCTGCGCATGCTGATCCTCACGCCGGCCGCGCGCGGGCTGGGCCTGGGCGGGCGCCTCGTGGACGAGTGCATCGCCTTCGCGCGCCGCAAGGGCTACAAGAAGATGACGCTGTGGACCAACAGCTGCCTCACGACCGCGCGCAGCATCTACGCCAAGCGCGGCTTCCAGCTCGTGCACTCGGAGCCGCACGAGGGCTACGGCCAGCCGCAGGTGGGCGAGACGTGGGAGTTGAAGCTGTAGCGCCTACTGCATGTACCAGCCGTGGCTCACGACGAGCGACTGGCCGGTGAGTGCATTCGTTGGGAACGCCGCAAACAGCAGCGCCACGCGCGCCACATCGTCGGTGGTGGTGAACTCGCCATCCACCGTTTCCTTGAGCATCACGTTCTTGACAACCTGCTCCTCGGTGATGCCCAGCGTCTTCGCCTGTTCGGGAATCTGCTTCTCGACCAGTGGCGTGCGCACGAAGCCCGGGCAGATCACATTGGCGCGCACGCCATGCTTGGCACCTTCCTTGGCGACCGTCTTGGCCAGGCCGATGAGGCCATGCTTGGCCGTGACGTACGGCGCCTTCAGCAGCGACGCTTCCTTGGAGTGCACCGAGCCCATGTAGATCACGCTGCCGCCGCGGCCTTGCGCGTACATGTGCTTCAGGCAGGCCTTGGTGGTGAGGAACGCACCGTCCAGGTGAATGGCGAGCATCTTCTTCCAGTCGGCGAAGCTGAACTCTTCGACCGGATGCACGATCTGGATGCCGGCGTTGCTGATGAGGATGTCGATGCCGCCGAAGGCCTTCGCGCCCTCTTCCACCGAGGCGTTGACCTGGTCTTCGTTCGTCACGTCGACCGCCACGCCGATGGCCTGCGCGCCCGTGGCCTTCAGTTCGGCGGCGGTGGCGTCGGCCGCTTCCTTGTTCAGGTCGGCAATGATGATCTTCGCGCCTTCCTGCGCGAACAGGATGGCGATTTCCTTGCCGATGCCGCTGGCCGAGCCGGTGATGTAGGCGACCTTGTCCTTGAGTTGCATGGTGAAGCGTCCTTGGAAGTGGTGGATAGGAAAAAAACGAGCAAGAACCGGGCACGCGCCCGGCTGACGTCCCTCAGCGCGACAGTCCCGGCCGCTTGATGCGCCCGGTGCCCGGCTCGCCGAGGTCGAAGGTGGTCACGCCATTCACCGTGGCGTCGGCGCGCAGCGTCTCGGGATGCGCGAGCGTCTTGCCCATGTCGCGCACGCCCGATTCCCAATGCTCCTCGACCGCGGCGCGCGAGAACTCGTAGTCCTTCGACTCGAGCTCGTACGTCTTGTCGCGGTAGATCAGGTGAAAGATGTCGATCGGCTCGTGCGTGAGCTGCGCCTGCACCTCGACCACGCTCGGGTCGTTGCGCAGGCCGGGCGGCAGCTTGGCGATCAGGTCGGCAATGGCCTGCTGCAGGTTCATGTTGGCCGCCAGCGCGTCGGTGTTCAGGCGCGTGCGGCTCGAATAGGTGATGTCCTTCTGGCGCTCCATCACGCCCGACAGCGTGTGCGGCATCTCGCCGCGCGCATTGAACAGGTCGACCTGCAGCACCACCAGTGCCTCGGAACGCGGGTGCGTGTCGAGCACGTACTGCAGCGGCGTGTTCGAGACGATGCCGCCGTCCCAGTAGTCGTCGCCGTCGATGTGCACCGGCGCAAAGCCCGGCGGCAGCGCGCCGCTGGCCATGATGTGCTCGGGGCCGATGCGCTGGCGCGTGTTGTCGAAGTACACCGAGTTGCCGGTGCGCACATTGACGGCGCCCACGCTGAAGCGCGCCTCGCAGGCGTTGATGCGGTCGAAGTCGATGAGCCGCTCCAGCGTGGCCTTCAGCGGCGAGGTGTCGTAGTAGCTCAGGAGCGGCGCGGCACCGCCCAGCAGCAGGGCCGGCGAGTAGCGCGGCTCGAAGAAACCGGGGATGCCGACCAGCGAGGCCATGGTGGCGCTCCACTGGTTCTGCGTGGCGCGGTCGCCGAGCCACGACGGCAGGCGCTGCGCCGGCCCCGAAGACACCAGGTGCCAGAACTCGCGCAGCCGGTCGACCCGCTGCGCGGGCGCATTGCCGGCGATGAGCGCGGCGTTGATGGCGCCGATCGACACGCCCGCGATCCAGTGCGGCTGCAGGTCGGTCTCGCTGAGCGCGGCGTACACGCCCGCCTGGTAGGCGCCGAGCGCACCGCCGCCCTGCAGCACCAGCGCCTTGCGGGCGGTGCGCATGCCTTCGCGGCGGGCGATGAAGGGATGGGGTGGTGCGTGCGAAGAAGAGGAAGCAGCGGTGGCGGCGCGAGGCTTTTTCTTGGGTGTCGTCGTCATGCGGTCATTGGACACCAGCCCCGCGACAGCCACCTGACCAGGGGCCTTTTCGCGGCTTCAGCCCGGACGAATCTCACATCTTCGGCAGCATCTGCCCGCGGATCTCGCCGCCCGGGTTGGCGGCTGTGTGGATGTTGGCGTACCACTTGCCGGCCACGAGGTCGGCCGCCTGCGCCGGCGTGAGCATGGCCTGGCCCTCGATCGGGCTGGCCGGACTCGCGAAGGGCAACACCACGCCGGCATTCGCGCCCGCGGCGGCGGGCCCGTGGAAGTGGGCCGCCGTGGCCGGGCCGCTCAGGCCTTCGTAAGTGATCTTGTACTTGAGCACGTTGGTGTCGCGGTTGAGCCAGGCCTCGGCCATTCCGCTGCCGCGCGTCATGTTGGGCGGCACCTGGCTGGCCGCGTTCATCGCGCCGCTGAAGCTCGCGACGTTCGACTTGGACATCATTCCGCAGCCGGCCAGTGCGACGGCGGCCAGGCCCGCGACGAGGGTGCTGCGCCAGAGTGTGCGAGTGTTGTTCATGGTCGGGGTCTCCTGTGGATGAAAGCATTCAGCATAGGCAGACGCCGCCTGCGGCCTTGTCGGCCAGCACCCCTTCTTCGCACGCCTGTGCAAGAGAATGCAACGATGATTTCCGACGACACACTCCCCTCCGCACACGACGTGGTCGCCTTCTGGCGCGATGCCGGCCCCGAGCGCTGGTTCGCGAAAAGCGATGCCTTCGATGCCGCCTGCATCGACCAGTTGGCCGCCGCCCACCAGGCCGCGGCCAGCGGCCGGCTCGACCACTGGGCCGACACCGGCGAAGGCGCCCTGGCCCTGCTCGTGCTGCTCGACCAGTTCCCGCGCAACGCCTGGCGCCAGAACCCGCACATGCTCGCCACCGACGGCCTCGCGCTGGCCGTGGCGCGCCGCGCCGTCGAGGCCGGCTTCGACCGGCAGGCCGAGGCGCTGATGCAGCGCTTCTTCTACCTGCCCTTCATGCACGCGGAAGTACTGGCCGAGCAGGAGCGTTCGGTGGAACTCAACGCCACGCAGGACGCCAGCACGCAGCACTTTGCCGTGCTGCACCGCGACATCGTGGCGCGCTTCGGGCGCTTTCCGCACCGCAACCGGATGCTCGGGCGCACGTCCACGCCCGAGGAGCAGAAGTTTCTCGACGAAGGCGGCTTCGCCGGTTAGGGCGGTTAGGCCGTGTCGGCGTGCGCGGGCAGCGGCACGTCGCGCGTCGGCGACGCCTGCCCCGTCGGTTCGCCGATGGCGTCCTTCATCGAGCCGTAGGTGCGCGCATAGACCCAGGTGAACTCGGCGCCCAGCAGGAAGATCTGCGCCGAGTAGTACACCCACACCAGCACCACCACCAGCGAGCCGGCCGCGCCGTAGCCCGAGGCCACGCTGCTCTTGCCGATGTACAGGCCGATGAGGTGCTTGCCCACGGTGAACAGCAGCGCCGTCACCGCCGCGCCCACCCACACGTCGCGCCACTGCACCTTGGCGCGCGGCATGATCTTGTAGATCATCGCGAAGATCACCGTGACCATCGCGAAGCTGAAGACGAAGTTCACCACCTGCGCCAGCGTGGCCCAGGCACCGAACACCGGCGACCACCACTTGCCCAGCGCGGCCAGCGCCGCGCTCGCCACCAGCGACACCATCAGCAGGAAGCCGATGCCCATGATCATGCTGAACGACAGCAGCCGCACGCGCAGCATGTTGAAGATGCCCTTGTTGCGGGTGCGCGCGGGGGCACGCCAGATGCGGTCGAGCGCGTCCTGCAGCTCACCGAAGACGGTGGTCGCGCCCACGATCAGCAACGCGATGCCGACCACCGTGGCCACGATGCCCTCGGTCGGCTTGTTGACCGCCTGCAGCATGCCCTGCACCGCCGCCGCGCCCTGCTCGCCCATCAGGCCCGAGAGCTGCGCGAAGATCTCGCCGCGCGCGGCCTCCTGCCCGAAGACCAGGCCCGCCACCGCGATCACGATCAGCAGCAGCGGCGCAATGGAGAACACCGTGTAGTAGGCCAGCGCCGCGCCCATGCTCGGGGCGTAGTCGTTGGACCAGGAAGCGAAAGCGCGCCGGCAGAGATCGAAGAGTGCGCGAAGTCGAATGAGCATGGCGTCGGGTCCCGGTGAAGCAGTGCGCCTACGATAATCGTTCCACATGCATCCGTCCGCCCCCGCCGCGGCATCGCCGCCCGACCACCCGCAGCCCGCGTCGCCACGCGACCTTTTCGTTTCGTTCACCTGGCTCGCGCTGCAGGGCTTCGGCGGCGTCCTCGCCATCGTCCAGCGCGAGATGGTCGAGAAGAAGAAATGGCTCACGCCCGACCAGTTCCTCGAGGACTGGGCCGTGGCGCAGGTGATGCCGGGGCCGAACGTGATCAACCTCGCGCTGATGATCGGCGACCGCTACTTCGGCCTGCGCGGCGCCGTGGCCGCGGTGGCGGGCATGCTCACCGTGCCGCTGTTCGTGATCCTCGCGCTGGCCGTGCTCTACGCGCACTACGCCGCCAACCCGCAGGTGGCCGCCGCATTGCGCGGCATGGGCGCGGTGTCGGGCGGACTCATCGCGGCCACGGGCATCAAGCTGATCCCGCAACTGCGCAAGCACCCGCTGGGCTTCGCGACCTGCCTCGCGTTCGTGGCACTGGTGTTCGCGGCCATCGCGCTGCTGAAGATTCCGCTGGGATGGGTGCTGCTCGCGGTGGGCGGCGTGGCCTGCGTGTGGACCTGGAAGAAGATCGCGCCATGAATATCGTCATGCAATGGCACGACTGGCTGGCCCTCTTCGGGCAGTACCTGCTGCTGTCGCTGCTGTCGATCAGCGGCGCGATCACCACGGTGCCCGACATGCACCGCTACCTCGTGGCGCAGCACGGCTGGCTCACCGAGGCGCAGTTCACCTCCTCGGTCGCCATCGCCCAGGCCGCGCCCGGGCCCAACGTGCTGTTCGTGGCGCTGATGGGCTGGAACGTCGGGCTCAACGCGGGCGGCGGCATCGGCGCCGGGCCCATGGCCTGGCTGCTGGGCTTCTTCGGCCTGATGGTCACCATGGTCGGCATCATGCTGCCGAGCACCACCCTCACCTACGTCGCCACGCGCTGGGGCCACCGCAACCGCACGCGCCGCGAAGTGCGCGCCTTCAAGCAGGGCATGGCGCCGGTGGTGGTCGGGCTGCTCATCGCCACCGGCTGGGTGCTGGCCGGCGGCAACCAGTCGAGCGGCGTGCCGGCCTGGCACCTGTGGCTGCTCAGCGGCGTGGCCGCGCTGGTGGTCTGGCGCACGCGCATCCACCTGCTGTGGCTGCTGGGCTGCGGCGCGGCGCTGGGCGCGGTAGGCTTCGTTTGAGCCTTTTTCCTTTCTGCATACTTTTTCTTTCAGGAGCCCTCTGCCATGTCGCAACTTCGTCCGCTCGGCCGTTCCAGCCTTCGGGTGTCTCCCCTCGCCTTCGGTGGCAACGTGTTCGGCTGGACCGTCGACGAGGCGGCCTCGTTCAAGCTGCTCGACGCCTGGCTCGACGCCGGCTTCAACTTCGTCGACACCGCCGACGTCTACTCGGCCTGGGTGCCGGGCCATGTGGGCGGCGAGTCGGAAACGATCATCGGCAAGTGGCTCAAGCACAGCGGCAAGCGCAACCGCTTGGTGCTCGCCACCAAGGTCGGCAAGCCGATGGGCGAAGGCAAGGTGGGCCTGTCGCCCAAGTACATTCGCGAAGCCGTCGAGGCCTCGCTCAAGCGCCTGCAGACCGACTACATCGACCTGTACCAGTCGCACGACGACGATGCCAACACGCCGCTCGAAGACACGCTGGGCACCTTCGACGCGCTCATCAAGGAGGGCAAGGTGCGCGCCATCGGCGCCTCGAACTACACGGCGCCGCGGCTGGCCGAGGCGCTCGATGTGTCGGAGCGCCTGGGCATCGCGCGCTACGAGAGCCTGCAGCCGCTGTACAACCTGTACGACCGCGCGGTGTTCGAAGACGCCCTGGAGCCGCTGTGCCTCAAGCGCGAAGTGGGCGTGATCAACTTCTACGCGCTGGCGGCGGGCTTTCTCACCGGCAAGTACCGCACCGAGGCCGATGCGGCCAAGAGCGCACGCGGTGCCAACACCACCAAGAAGTACCTGAACCCGCGCGGCCTGCGCATCCTCGATGCGCTGGACAAGGTGGCCCAGCAGTACAACGCCAAGCCCGGCCAGGTCGCCATTGCCTGGCAGATCGCACGGCCCGGCGTGACCGCGCCGATCGCCAGCGCCACCTCGCTGGCGCAACTCGAAGAGCTGGTGGTGGCCACGCAACTCAAGCTGGACGCGGGCACCATCGACATGCTCGACCGGGCCAGCGCCGAGACGCCGGCCTGACGAGCCCCGGCTAGCCGTCGACCGGGTTCAGCGGCGTCGCCAGGATGCGCTGGTAGAACGCCACGTCGAGCCAGCGCCCGAACTTGAAGCCGGCCTGCCGCACGGTGCCTGAATGCGTGAAGCCCAGGCGCTCGTGCAGCGCGATGCTGCCGGCGTTCGAGGCGTCGATGGCGCCGACCATCACATGCACCTCGCGCGCGATCGCCTCGGCCACGATCGCCTCCATCAGCGTGCGGCCCAGGCCCTCGCCGCGGTGCGCGGCATCGACGTACACCGAGTGCTCGACCGTGTACTTGTAGGCCGGAAAGGCGCGGAACGTGCCGTAGCTGGCGAAGCCCAGCAGCTTGCCGTTGTCGTTCACCGCACCGATCACGGGAAAGCCGCCGGCGCGCTTGGTGGCGAACCACGTCACCATGTTCTCGGGCGTGCGCGGCTTGTAGTCGTACAGCGCGGTGGAGTTGACGATGGCCTCGTTCAGGATCGCCAGGATGGCGCCTGAATGGGCTTCTTCGGTGCAGGCGATGAGACGCATGGTGTTTCTCTGTCGTTCAATATAAGAGAATAATAATCTCATATGGGAAACACTTCACCTTCCACCCCCTCGCCAGCGCCGGCCGATGGCCACATCGACGCGCTCATCGCCACCCGGCTGCTGGCGCTGCGCCAGACGCAGGGGCTCAGCCTCGCGGACCTGGCCGGGTTGTCGGGCGTGAGCAAGGCGATGATCTCCAAGGTCGAGCGCGCGCAGAGCAGCCCCACCGCCGTGCTGCTGGGCAAGCTGGCCGCCGGCCTCGGGGTTTCGCTGGCGCAGCTTCTCACCGAGGACAAGGCCCAACCGCAACGCCTGCGCAAACGGGCCGCGCAGGAGGTCTGGCGCGACCCCGAAGCCGGCTATGTGCGCCGCCAGGTTGCCGAGCGCGGCGCGGGCAGCGGCGTGGAGCTGGTCGAGGTCGAACTGCCGCGCGCCGCGCAGGTCGGCTATCCGCGATGGAGCGGCACGCCGTACCGGCAGAGCCTGTGGATGCTCGAAGGCGCGCTGCAGGTCGACTACGGCGACGAGCGCTTCGAGCTCGCCCCGGGCGACTGCCTCGACTTCGGCGTGGACCGGCCGCTGGTCTTCAAGGCGCTGGGGCCCACCGCCTGCCGCTACCTGCTGGTCGCCGTTCCCGATTGATTGAACGATTGCCTGACCGATGCGGTAGGCAAGCTCCCACACGCAGAAACGACTCAGGCCGGTCCGGGCCACGGGGTGCGTCGGGATACTGCAAGGCATCTCAGCTACCGGAGCCGCACGATGTCCTTTGCGCTTTACATGATCGGCTTTCTGATCTTCCTGGCCGGGGTCGCCTGGGGCGCCTCGGTGGCCGGCGTGCCCACGCTCTACATCGGCATCGGCGCGCTGATCCTGCTGGGCATCGGCGTCTTCAGCGCCGTGGCCCGCACGCGCAGCAAAGACCCGTCCTGAGCGAGCCTGATCGCTTCACAGTTCAGTTCACACAGGCTTCACGCCCGGCGCACATGGCGTCGCTAACTTCGCAGGCGCACCACACCCCGTGGTGCGCTTTGCAAGTCAGCCTCCCATGCACGCCTCTTCTTCCTGTCTCTTTTCTCCCCACGCGCCTTCCTCGTCGGTCGCGCCCTGCCCCGCGCCGGCCTTCGTGAGCGACCCGGGTACGGCCTGCATCCAGGTCGACCTGCTCGTCATCGGCGCGAGCTTTGCCGGACTGGCCTGCGCCCGCGCCGCCGCCAAGGCCGGCCTGCGCGTGATGGTGCTCGAGAAGAAAGCCGCCGCCGGCGCCAAGCTGCACACCACCGGGATCATCGTCAAGGACGCGGTCGACAGCGTGCCGTGGCTGGCTGAAGTGCCGCCCGCGCTGGTGCGCCGCATCGAGGGCGTGCGGCTGTACGCGCCCGACATGCACCACGTCGACCTGCACGCACCCGGCTACTGGTTCTGGGCCACCGACGCGCCCGCGCTGCTGGACTGGATGGTGGAGTCCACCCGGGCCTGCGGCGTCGAGGTGCGCCTGGGCACGCTGTTCGAGCAGGCGCTGTGGGCGAACGGCCGCTGGGAGGTGCCGGTGGCGCAGGGCCCCTGCATCCGCGCGACCTACCTCGTGGGCGCCGACGGCCCGCATTCGCGCGTGGCCAAGGCGCTGGGCCTGTCGCGCAACACGCGCTTTCTCTACGGCGTGGAGCACGAGTACCAGGGCGCGCGCATGGCGCCCGACCTGCTGCATTGCTTCATCGATCGCCGGCTCGCGCCGGGCTACATCGGCTGGGCGCTCGACGGCGTCGGCGTGAGCCAGATCGGCCTGGCGCGCCGCATGGGCCGCCACGACACGGGCGCGCTGCGCCTGGACCCGCTGCTGCGCAAGATCGCCTCGGTGGTGTCGCCCGGCGAGGCGCCGCCGGTCGCCGTGCGCGCCGGGATGATCCCCTGCGGCGGCGTGCTGCCGGTGGTGGCCCGCGAACGGGCCTTGCTGGTGGGCGATGCGGCGGGCATGGTGTCGCCCGTGACGGCCGGCGGCATCCACACGGCGCTGCAGCACGGCGAGCGCGCCGGTGAGGCCGTGGCGCGCTTCGTGCGCGGCGAGGCGGACAACCCCGCGACGTGGTTCGTGCGCGGCTACCCGCGTTTTCTGATGAAGCGCACGCTGCGCTGGGCCTTCGACCACTTCCAGAGCGACTGGATGTTCAACCGCCTGCTCGGCACGGCGCCGATGCGGCGTGCGGCGGAGCTGGTGTACTTCCACCGCAAGGGCAGCGGGCCGGTGGCCCGCTAGGCCCCGCTCAGGCGCTGCGCTGGCGCATCGCCTCGTAGAGGCACACGCCGCTGGCCACCGAGACGTTCAGGCTCTCGACCGCGCCGGCCATGGGAATGCTCACCAGCTCGTCGCAGGTCTTGCGCGTGAGCTGGCGCATGCCCTCGCCCTCGGCGCCCAGCACCAGCGCCAGCGGGCGCTTGAAGTCGCTCTGGTAGATGGTGCCCGGCGCGTCGTCGCTGGTGCCCACGCACCAGATGCTGCGCTCCTTGAGCTCGTTGAGCGTGCGCGCGAGGTTGGTCACCATGAAGTACGGCACGGTCTCGGCCGCGCCGCTCGCCACCTTGGCGACGGTGGCGTTGATGCCGGCCGCATGGTCCTTGGGCGCGATCACCGCATGGGCGCCGGCGCCGTCGGCCACGCGCAGGCAGGCGCCGAGGTTGTGCGGATCGGTCACGCCGTCGAGCACCAGCAGCAGCGGCACGGTGCCGGCCTCCTCGAGGCCTTCGAGCAGCTCGTCGAGCGAGCGGACCTGGGCCACGGGCTCGACCCGCGCGACCACGCCCTGGTGGCCGTGGCTGCCGCTGAGCTTGGACAGCCGCAGGCCGTCGGCCTCGACCAGCCGCACGCCGGCTTCTTGCGCACGCGCAATGAACTGTTTCATGCGCGCATCGCGCCGGCTGGCGTCGAACATCACTTCGAGCACCGATTTCGGCGCGGTCTTGATGCGCACGCCCACGGCATGGAAGCCGAAGATCACTTTAGGGGAAGACATCCCCTGATTATCGAGGGCGCGGCGCCCTCGCCCTCAGGCCAGCGGCAAACCGCTGTTCGCGCGGGTGCGGTCGTCGTGCAGTTCCTGCACCACCAGGGCGTTCATGTGCACCTTCAGCGTGTTGCCCACGCTGCCCAGGTACTGGCAGGCGGCATACCCCTCGGCCGCCTTTTCGTAGCGCGCCACCCAGGCGTCGCGCGCAGGCAGCCGGTCGGGCGACACGGGCCAGACGCCCGGGCGCGGCCGCAGGTGTTCGGCGATGCCCACGCGCCAGGGCTTGGCGCTCAGGCGGGCGCGAAAGCAGTTCTGGTTGCGGCACATGCGCGCGTAGACCTTGTCGGCGCCCAACGTCTGGAACACGTCGGTCACGGCGGCGTCGGACGGTGCGAAGACATCGTGCATGGCCAGCACGCGCAGCCCGGCCGGCGTGCGGTACAGCCGCAGGTGCCAGTCGGGATGCTGGTGAATGAAGCGCTCGACACGCGCCCGTGCGCCCTCCAGCGGATCGCTCTTGTCCTCGGTGAGGCGCAGCCCCTCGTAGCGGGCGCGCCAGAAGCCGAAGGCTGCCACCAGCATGAAGGCAGCCACGCCCGCCATCGCCGAACGCGTGCCGTAACCCGCAACCAGCGCCCCAATGAACGCCATGCCGATCACCGTCAATCCGCGCGTGCTGTCGCGCAAATCCTGGACCTCGAAGTCGACGTCGACGAACAGCACGTCGGGCGTGTTGAGGCAGCGCGCGCCGTAGCCGTTGCGGGTGACGATGCTGTCGCCCTGGCGTTCGACGATCTCCTCACGGATCGGCACGCCGTTGGCGCCGTTGTAGGCCAGCTTGCGTTCGCGGCGCTCCAGCTTTTCGCCGTCGACCACGATGCGGTCATAGGCCTCGCGCGTGCGCTGGTCGGCATGGGCCTGCGCGGCGAGCGGGCTGTCGTCGGACCAGCCGAAGCGGCGCACCGTGACCTGCCGGCCGGCCACCCGCTCCTGGATGCGGCCTTCGGCCCAGAACTGGGGAACGATCACGGCCTCAGGCGCCCTTGAAATACGACCACGCCGCGGCCGCGATCAGCAGCACGACGATCACCGGCAGCCACTTGAAGCCGCCGCCCGTCACGCGGCCCGGCTCGGCCATCGGGTTCGCTGCCGGGCTCGACGGCAGGTGCCCGAAGTCGCCGGCGGCGGGGTTCTGGTGCGCCTCGACCAGCTGCTTGGCCTCGGCCAGGCCCAGGCCGGTGGCCTCGCGCGTGAGGCGCACGGCCTCGACCTTCTGGCCCCGCGCCAGGGCTGCGAGCGCGGCGGCCGGCACCGCGGCGGGGCCGTTGCCCTGCATGCCGCCCGTCTCGGCCCCGGCGTCGCCCCGGCCCCAGTCGCCTTCCTGCCAGTCGGCCGGCGCGCCCGAAGCGACCGCGCCGCTGTTGGCATAGCGCTCGACGGCCTCCTTGGACGACTTGAGGTCCATGCCGGTGCGCTCGCGCACGATCTTGATGGCCTCGATCAGGTTGCCGCGCTCGAGGGCGGCGATGGCCTCGGGGGGAAGCTGGGTCATGAACTCTCCTCTGTGTTCGGGGAGCGCCGCGGAAGCCGGGCGCTGTCTGTCTTCTTGCGGGCTCAGGCCGCCTGCGCGACCGTCGATACGGGTGTTGTCTCGTTGAGCGCCACGCGCCCGGCCTCGATGGTGATGCGCCGCTCGCACTGCGAGGCGATGCTGCGGTCGTGCGTGACCAGCACCAGCGTGGTTCCCAGCTCGCGGTTCAGGTCGAACATGAGCTTCATGACCTGCTCACCGGTGGCGAAGTCGAGGCTGCCGGTGGGCTCGTCGGCCAGCAGCAGGGCCGGCTGCACCACGAAGGCCCGCGCCAGCGCCACGCGCTGCTGCTCGCCGCCCGACAGCACCTTGGGGTAGTGGCCCAGGCGCTGGCCCAGGCCGACGCGGCCCAGCATCTCGGTGGCGGCCTTGCGCGCGTCCTTGCGGTTGGCCAGCTCCAGCGGCAGCATCACGTTCTCGAGCGCGCTCAGGTTGCCCAGCAGCTGGAAGCTCTGGAACACGAAGCCCACGCGCTGGGCGCGCAGCGCGGCGCGCTCGTCCTCGTCGATGGCGAAGATGTCGTCGCCCGCCAGCTTCACAGTGCCGCGCGTGGGCGTGTCCAGCCCGGCAATGATCGACAGCAAGGTGCTCTTGCCGGAGCCCGAGGCGCCGACGATGGCGGCGGTTTCCCGCGCGCCCAGGGTGAAATGGATGTCCTGCAGAATGTCCAGCGTGCCGGCCGAGTCGGTGACGGACTTGAAGACATGCTCGACGGCGACAATGGCATCAGACGGGGGTTGGGACATGAAAGGCTTTTCGTTTTGAATCGACGTGACTTTATCTTGACCACCGCCGCGCTCGGCAGCGCGGGGGCATGGACGGCTGCTGTGGCCCAGGCCCCGGCAGCACCGGCCGGCAAGCCGGTGATCCTCGTGCTCGGTGATTCGCTGAGCGCAGAGTACGGCCTCAAGCGCGGCGAAGGCTGGGTACCCTTGCTGGAAAAAAGGCTTGCGCAGCAGAAGATCGCAGCCTCGGTGGTCAACGCCAGCATCAGCGGCGACACCAGCTCCGGCGGTCGCGCCCGCTTCCCCGCCCTGCTCGCGCAGCACAAGCCCAGCCACGTGGTGCTGGAGCTGGGCGCCAACGACGCCCTGCGCGGCCTGCCGCTGTCGAACACCGAAGACAACCTGCTGCAGATCACCAAGGCCGCACAGGCCGCGGGCGCGCGGGTGCTGATCGTCGGCATCCAGGTGCCGCCGAACTACGGCGGCGACTACACGCGGCGCTTCGAGGCCGTGTTCGCGAAGGTGGCGGGCGCGACGAAGTCGGCGCTGGTGCCGTTCCTGCTCAAGGGCGTGGCCGATGCGCCCGACGCCATGACGCTGTTCCAGTCCGACCGCATCCACCCGACCGCCGCGGCGCAGCCGCAGATCCTGGACAACGTCTGGCCGGAGCTGCGCAAGCTGCTGCCCAAGTAGCCTCGCCTCCTTGCGCGCGCCCCAAAGAAAAAGCCGCCGCAGGCCTGCGCCTGCAGCGGCTTTTCTGTTTTCAGGGGTGCCAGGAACGAGGGGTCATCCGTTCTTGGTCGGCAACTCGGGCGCCGTGGGGGGATCGCGTTCGAGCGATGCCACGTCGGTCTCCGGGTCTCCGGGGGCCAGCCCGTCGCTGCTCGGATTGAGCTTGCGGTTCGCCTTCTCCCGGAGCTTTTCTTCCTTCTTTTTCTTCTTGGCCAGCTCTTTCTGGCGCTTCTCGTAGCCGTAATTGGGTGTTGCCACTGCTTCTCCTTCAGGCGAGGCAGTCAGGGTGACTGCGCTTCAGCCTACTGTAAGCGATAACGGTGCAGTCTCAAGACGCGGCGCCGGCGGCCGTTTCGAACTCGAACACACCTTGCAAACCCGGGTAACGCTGGTGCATGAACCAGCCCATGGCCCCCGCACCGGCCACCAGGGCCAGGACCGACGTGGCCACCATCCATCCCAAATGTTCGCCCATCGGCCAGAGGACGATCACGGCCAGCACCGGCAACAGCCCGGCGAGCGATGACAGCCACATCCAGCGCCTCGGGGCGGGCATGGGCGCCCAGGTCTGCGGGTCGATGCCGGCGTCGATGAACACCTCGGCGTCGAAGCGCAGGCGTGGCTTCGGCTGGGTGGCCAGGTGCAGCAACAGCGCACGCAGCAGCACGGCCCGGTTGCGAAAGCGAAGGACACGGCCGGTGTCGACGGTCAGCGCCAGGGGCAGCCGGATTTCCCTGGGTTCGCCACCCCGTGCCGCCTGCTGGAACACCAGCCGCTTGACGATGGCTTCGCTCGATACGAACTCGGTCTTCACGTCAGGGAAACCCGCGCGCGCACGGCACACCTCGCGCCAATGCACCACCTGGGGCGATGCCGGATCGCCCCAGCACATGCCGTTCGAATCGATCCGCAGCATCCCCTCGCCCACGCGCGGAAACTGGCGCAGCAAGTACCAGATGCCGCCGCCCAGCGCCCCGAAGAGCAACAGTCCGAGCAGCAGCAGGATCGCTTCGTTGCCGCGCGCGTTGGACCAGTCCTCCTCGAGCATCACGGCGGCGGCGAGTCCTGCCGCGATCAACGCGAAAAACGCCACGAAGCCACCGATGAAGAGTCGCGTGCCGCGCAGGTCGGGCACGCCTTCCAGCGGGCCGGACTGTGCGAGCGCCTCCAGCACCTGCGCGGGCACGGCCAGCACCCGCGACGCGACGGCCCGTGACGCGGGTGGCACCGCATCGCGCGCAGCCGGCGGCCCGACGCGCTGGCTCTTGCGGTGTTTCCTGCCCACTGCGCGCAACAGCGCCTACATCTGCAGCAGCGCCTGCTGCAGGTCGGCACGCAGGTCGTCCACGTCCTCCAGGCCGACCGAGAAACGCACCAGCGTGCCCTTGTAGGGCCAGCGGGCGACGCTGGCGTCGCGCATCAGGCCGATGTCGTAGGGCACGACGAGGCTGATCGGGCCACCCCACGAATAGCCGAGGCGGAAGAGCTTCAGGCTGTCGCAGAAGCGATCGACCTGCTCGGTGCTGAAGCGCTCGTCGAACACCACCGAGAACAGGCCCGCGGCCAGGTCGGTGGCGCCGCACAGCGCGCGCCAGTTGGCGTGGCCCGGCGAATCCTCGAGCGCGGGGTGCAGCACCTGCGCGATCTCTTCGCAGCCGTTGAGCCAGCCGGCCAGCTCGCGCGCGGCGCGGTCGTGCGCGGCGTAGCGCAGCGCCATGCTCGGCAGCGAGCGCAGCAGGGTTTCGACGTCGCCCACGCCGATGCCGAAGCCGGTGCGCATGTGGGTGAGCTTGAGCGCGCGATGCAAGCGCTCGTCGCGCGTGACCACGCTGCCCATGAGCACGTCGCCGCCGCCGCTGGGGTACTTGGTGAGCGCGTGCACCGACACGTCGACGCCCTGCCCCGTGCCGTTGAAATCGAAGGGCGCGAAGGCCAGGCCCGCGCCCCAGGTGTTGTCGAGCGCGGTCATCACGCCGCGTTCGCGGCAGACCTCGGCCAGCGCCGGCAGGTTGGGGAATTCCATCGTCACCGAGCCGGCCGCTTCGAGCCACACCAGCCGCGTGCGGTGCGAGAGCTTGGCTTCCAGGTCGGACGGATTCATCGCGTCGTACAGGCGGTGCGTGATGCCGAAGTTGGCGAGCTCGCCGGTGGCCAGCGCCTTGGTGGGGCCGTAGGCGTTGTCGGGAATCAGCACCTCGTCGCCGGTCTTGAGGAACGCGAACGAGACCAGCGAGATCGCGGCCAGCCCGCTGGGCACGAGCAGGCACTCGGTGCCGCCTTCGAGCGTGGCCAGGCGTTCTTCGAGCGTGAAGGTGGTGGGCGTGCCGTGCAGGCCGTAGGTGTAGCCGGCCTTGGTCTTCCAGTCGCGCGCGCGCATGGCGGCGACGTCGGCGAAGAACACGGTCGAGGCCTTGAACACGCCGGGCTGCGGCGCAGCGAAGGTGGCCGGCGGCGTGTAGGGATGGTGGATCAGGGTCGTGGAAGGCTTGCTCATGTGCCGATGCTAGCGCCCCGCGAGGAACCCTCGACGGCCGTGACATTCTCCGTTCGATGTCGACGGCCTTGGCCGGATCGCACGCGCATTGCGGATAGAGTTGCCCCTCCGAAAATAAAGGGAGGATTTTCTCGATGCGTCATCTGCTCATCACCATCACGGCCGCTGCGGCCCTGTCCGCCTGCGGCGGCATGAAGAACCTGGATTCGAACGCGCTCGCGGGCGCCGGCGGCAGCGCCTTCAAGGCCATGTCGCTCACCGACGGCGACGTGCAGGCCCTGGCCAACCAGTCCTGCGCCGAACTCGACAAGAGCTCCAAGGTCGCGGCCCCCGCCGATGCCTACAGCAAGCGCCTGGAGCGCGTGCGCCAGGGCCTGCCGACCACCATCGGTGGCCAGCCCGCCAGCTACAAGGTCTACCTCACGAAGGACGTGAACGCCTGGGCCATGGGCAACGGCTGCATCCGCGTCTACAGCGGCCTCATGGACCTCATGAACGACGACGAGCTGCGCGGCATCATCGGCCACGAGATCGGCCACGTCGCCCTGGGTCACAGCAAGAAGGCCATGCAGACCGCCTACGCCGTGTCGGCCGCGCGCGGCCTGGCCGGCGCCACCGGCAATGCGGCGATCACGCAGCTGTCGTCCTCGCAGATCGGTGACTTCGCCGAGAAGCTGGTCAACGCGCAGTTCTCGCAGTCGCAGGAAACCGACTCGGACAACTACGCCTTCGACCTGCTGACCGCGCAGAAGCTCAAGCGCGAAGGCCTCGTCACCGCGTTCCAGAAGCTGGCCAAGCTCGACGGCGGCAAGAGCTCGATGCTCAGCTCGCACCCGGCTTCCGGCGACCGCGCCGCCAACATCCAGAAGCGCCTCGCAACGAGCAAGTAAGCAGCCTGGGCCCGGGCGGCTGCTCGGCGCACAATGCGCCGATGCTCACCCGCTCGCCCTTGCCGGGGCCCGTCGCGCCATGCAGCTGACGCGGCCCCCGTCCCCTCATTTGCGGCCCTTCCTGCGGCTGCTGTGGGCCTCGGCGCCCGAGGGCACACCCGACACACGCACCGGCGCCCGCGAGCACGTGCTGCCCACGGGCGGCATGCACCTGGTGTTCCGGCTGTCGGGGCCGCCGCTGCGGCTCTTCGACGACACACGCGACCTGCGCGGCCACACGGTCGGCCATGCCATCGTCGGCGGTGCGCGGGCCGCTTTCTACCTGCGCGATGTGTCGGTGGCGACGCGCTCGGTCGGTGCGCAATTGCACCCCGGTGCCGCCCGGCTGCTGCTCGGCGCACCTGAAGACGCCTTGGGCGGGCGCCACACGCCGCTCGACGCGCTGTGGGGCGAACGGCAGACCGCCGACGCACTCGAACAGCTGCATGCATCGTCCGACGACCCGGCCCGGCAACTGGACGTGTTCGAGGCCCTGCTGACCCGACGCCTGGCCGCCGCCGCCCTGCCCCGCACCAGCCCGCGCGGCCTGCACCCTGCCGTGGCCGCCTCGCTGGGGCAGATGACGCGCGACACGCCCGCGTCGATCGCCGCGCTGGTGGCGCGCAGCGGCTACAGCCACCGACGCTTCATCGCGCTGTTCCGCGCGGCGGTTGGGCTCGCGCCCAAGGAATACGCCCGCGTGATGCGCTTCGACCGCGTGCTGGCACTGGCCGCGGACGATCCCGCGCGCGCCTGGGCCGACATCGCGCTCGCCGCGGGCTACAGCGACCAGGCGCACCTGAGCCGCGAGTTCTCGGCGCTGGCCGGCCTGTCGCCGCAGGCCTGGCGGCAGACGGGTGCGACGTCGCCGCGTCATGTGCCGGCTGTCAGTGCGGCAGGTCAAATTCCTTCAAGACGCTAGCGCCGGGGCTGCGCAGAATCGGCGCCACGGTCCCCGTTTCAACACGCTATTCCAGAAAGAAAGGCAGGTCCCGCCATGGCCATCCACGAGCTGTTTCCGTACCTCTGCGTCGACAACGCCGCCGCCGCCGTCGACTTCTATTGCCACGTGTTCGAGGTGAAGGAAATCTTTCGCCTGACCGAGCCCAGCGGCCGCATCGGGCACGTCGAGCTGGACTTTCACAACGGCGCGATCCTGATGATCTCGGACGAGTTCGCCGAGTTCAACATCCGCTCGCCCAAGGCGCTCGGCGGCAGCGCGGTCTCGCTGCACCTGCATGTGGACGATGCCGACGCGCTGGTCGCGCGCGCGGTCGCCGCGGGGGCCACGCTGGACATGGCACCGCAGGATCAGTTCTATGGGGAGCGTTCCGGCGTGTTCCGCGACCCCTTCGGTCACCGGTGGAACGTGGGGCACAGCATCGAGAAGCTGACGCCGGAGGAAATGCAGCGGCGCTACACCGCGATGTTCGACACCCCCGGCGGCGGCAGCTGCAGCAGCAGTTGAGTGCGCCGGCCGGCGGTGCCAGGGCCGGTCGTCAGACCGACCACTTCTCGATCAGCTTCTCGGCGCCGAGCGAGTCGTAGCCCTCGAAGGGCTGGTGGATCCACGGGTTGGTGGCCAGGAACTCGACCGAGTAGTCGGGCGTGAAGGTCGACAGTGCCTTGGTCCAGATGACCGCGCTGCGCAGCTCGGTGATCGGCTGGTAGTTGTTGCGCAGCATGTCCATCACGGCGTGCAGCGTGTGGCCCGAATCGGCCAGGTCGTCCACCAGCAGCACCTTGCCGGCGATCTCGCCCTTGGGGGTCGTGATGTAGCGGGCGATGTCGAGATGGCCCTGGATCGTGCCGGCGTCGGCGCGGTAGGAGCTGGTCGACATGATCGCCAGCGGCTTGTCGAAGATGCGCGAGAGCACATCGCCCGGGCGCATGCCGCCACGCGCCAGGCACAGGATGGTGTCGAACTCCCAGCCCGACTGGTGCACCTTGATCGCGAGCTTCTCGATCAGGTTGTGGTACTCGTCGTAGCTGACGTAGAGATGTTTGCCGTCTTCGGTCAACATGGTCTGGTTCGTTCCTGTTCAGTCTGCGAGGTAGGGGTGGCGCATCATGATCGTGTGGTCGCGATCAGGGCTCGTGGACACCATGTGGATCGGCACGCCGGTGACCTGCTCGATGCGCTGCAGGTACAGCCGCGCATTGACCGGCAGCTTGTCGTACTGCGTGACGCCCACGGTGCTTTCGGTCCAGCCTTCGAGCGTTTCGTAGATCGGCGTGCAGCGCTCGATCTCGTCCGCGCCCATCGGCAGGATGTCGGTGGTTTCGCCGTCGAGTTCGTAGCCCGTGCACAGCTCGAGCTTCTCGAGGCCGTCGAGCACGTCCAGCTTGGTGATGCACAGGCCCGACAGACCGTTGACCTGCGCCGAGCGCTTGAGCAGCGCGGCGTCGAACCAGCCGCAACGGCGGCTGCGGCCGGTGGTCACGCCCTTTTCGGCGCCCACGGTGCTCATGTGGTAACCGGGGGTGCCCGGCGTGGCCCAGTCGAGCTCGGTGGGGAACGGACCGCCGCCCACGCGGGTGCAGTAGGCCTTGGTGATGCCCAGCACGTAGTGCAGCATGCCCGGGCCCACGCCCGAGCCGGCGGCGGCATTGCCGGCGACGCAGTTGCTCGAGGTGACGTACGGGTAGGTGCCGTGGTCGACGTCGAGCAGCGTGCCTTGCGCGCCTTCGAACAGCAGGTTGGCGCCGGCCTTGTGGGCGTCATTCAGCTCGCGCGACACGTCGGCCATCATGGGCTTGAGCAGCGCAGCGTGGCGCATCGCCTCGTCGAACACGGTGTCGTAGTCGATGGCGGGCGCGCCCAGCACCTGGGTCAGCACGTGGTTGTGCAGCTCGAGCAGCACGCGCAGCTTGGCGGCGAAACGCTCGGGGTGCTTCAAATCTTGCACGCGCAGCGCACGGCGGGCGATCTTGTCTTCGTACGCCGGGCCGATGCCGCGGCCGGTGGTACCGATCTTCTCGATGCCGCCCTTTTCGCGGTAGGCCTCGCGCGCAATGTCCAGCGCGGCGTGGAACGGCAGGATCAGCGGGCAGGCCTCGCTGATGCGCAGGCGCGAACGCACTTCGACGCCGGCTTTCTCCAGGCCTTCGATTTCCTCGAAGAGCTTGGCGGCCGACAGCACCACGCCGTTGCCGATGTAGCACTTGACGCCGGGGCGCATGATGCCGCTCGGGATCAGGTGCAGCGCGGTCTTCACGCCGTTGATGACCAGCGTGTGGCCCGCGTTGTGGCCGCCCTGGAAACGGACCACGCCCTGGGCGCTTTCCGTCAGCCAGTCAACCAGCTTGCCCTTGCCTTCGTCGCCCCACTGGGTACCGACGACGACCACGTTTCTTCCGGTGGTTACGCTCATGCTCGTTCCATTACTTCAAAAATTCAGATCGCTCGGACATTCCATTGGCCGGCCTGCTCGACGAGCTCGCGGTCGCAATGGAATTCATCGATTTCGCTGCCGTGGCCGGGCAGCACGCAGACTACCGTTTCGCCGGCCTTGCGCAATTGGGCAATCGCCTGACGCAGGCCGGCCGCATCGCTCCAGGGCGCACGGATGGCGGCGCGCAGCGGACGGGCCGGCAACACGCCGACGAGTTCGCGCACATCGAGGCTGAAGCCGACGGCCGGACGGTTGCGGCCGAACACGGCGCCCACCTCGTCGTAGCGACCACCGCGCACCAGCGAGTCGGCCGCGCCCGGCACGTAGATGCCGAAACGCATGCCGCTGTAGTAGGCGTAGCCACGCAGGTCGGCCAGGTCGAAGCTGATCTGGCGCCCTGCCGTGCCGTTCAGGCCGGCGGCGAGTTGCTTCAGGTCGGCCAGCGCCGCGGCCACGGTGGGCGTGCCCTTCAGGGCCTTGGCGGCCTCGTCGAGCACGGCCACATCGCCGTACAGGCCCACGAGGGCCCGCAGGCCGTCGCGTGATGCGGCTGGGAAATCCTTGGTGAGCGCCTGCAGCTCGCTCGCGTCCTTGGCGGCCAGCGCGGCGTGCACGCGGGCGATCGCGGCGGCATCGACCGGCACGCCGGCGAACAGCGCGCGCACGATGCGGGCGTCGGCCAGGTCGACGATCACGCCGTCGCGCAGGCCGGCGGCGTCGAGGCAGTCGAGCGCCAGCAGCAGGGTTTCGGTGTCGGCTTCCAGGCCGGCGTGGCCGTAGATCTCGGCGCCGAACTGCAGCGGCTCGCGGGTGGCGTGCGGGCGGTCGGGCCGGGTGTGGACCACCGGGCCGCAGTAGCACAGGCGCGCCACACCGTCGCGGTTCAGCAGGTGGGCATCGATGCGCGCCACCTGGGGAGTGGTGTCGGCACGCAGGCCCATGCTGCGACCGGAGAGCTGGTCGACGAGCTTGAAGGTTTGGAGGTCGAGCGCCTCGCCGGTGCCCGAAAGCAGCGACTCCAGGTGCTCGAGCAGCGGCGGCATCACCAGCTCGTAGCCATAGCCACGGGCGGTATCGAGCAGCTGGCGTCGAAGTTCTTCGATGTGGCGCGCCTCGGAGGGCAGCACATCGGCAATGTGATCCGGGAGGACCCAGGCGGACATGGGGATCGGGGGCGTGGTTAAACCGGGATTCTACCGGGCCCGAGCTACCCCAGAACCCAGAGCAGTACCAAACCCAGCAGGATGCTGCAAAGACCGAAGAAACGCAGCTGGCCGTCGCGCAGCTGCAGCAGTTGGCTGAAGCCGCGCCGCCACCCGCCCGGCGAGACGAAAGGCAGGATGCCTTCGATCACCAGGACCAGCGCCAACGCGCTCCAGAAGGTGTCGGCGCTCACGGCTCCAGGCAGGACAGCGGAAACGGACGGCCTGTTGTTACTTGCGCGCCGAGCCGGAGCTCTGCATGGCGCGGAAGAAGTCCGAGGACGGGTCGAGCACCATCACGTCGCTCTTCTTGTTGAAGCTCTGCTTGTAGGCCTCGAGGCTGCGATAGAACTGGGCGAACTGCGGATCGCGGCCGAAGGCCTCGCTGTAGGTCGCGGCAGCCTGGGCATCGCCCTCGCCCTTGATCTTCTGGGCGTCGCGATAGGCGTTGGCCACGATCACTTCGCGCTGACGGTCGGCGTCGGCGCGGATCTTCTCGCCTTCGGCCGTGCCGGTGGAACGCAGCTCGTTGGCCACGCGCTTGCGTTCGGCTTCCATGCGGCGGTAGACCGATTCGGTGATGGCTTCCACGTAGTCGACGCGGGTGATGCGCACGTCGACCACGTCGACGCCCCAGGGCTTGGCGCCCTTCACCACGGCCAGCACTTCGCGCTGCACGTCGGCCATCAGGGCCTCGCGGCGCACCGAGATCAGGTCGCGCACGGTGCGCTTGTTGATGTTTTCCTGGAAGGCGTTGCGCACCACGCGGTTGAGCTGCATGGCGCCCGCGTTCTCGTCGAGGCCGACGTTGCGGATGTAGGCCTGCGGGTCGGAGATGCGCCAGCGCACGTACCAGTCGATCACCACGCGCTGCTTTTCAGCGGTGAGCATGGGCTCGGTGTCCAGGCTCGAGAGCGTCAGCAGGCGCTTGTCGATGTACGACACGTTCTGGAACGGCGGCGGCAGCTTGAAGTTGAGGCCGGGCTCGGTGATGACCTGCTTGATCTGGCCGAGGGCATAGACCACGCCGAACTGGCGCTGGTCGACCACGAAGAGGGTCGAGCTCAGCAGCACGAGCAGGACGAGGACCGAGGTGGCGATGAAACCGATTCTGTTCATGTTGTTCCGGGCCTTTCTCAGCGCACGTCGCGGTCACGCGAGCGGCCGTCACGGGCGCGCACGTCGGTGGTGGCGGGCGCCACCGGGATCACCGACGACTGGGTCGGTGCGGTGCCGGCCACGCTGGGGCTGGCGGCATCCACGGGCGTGGCTGTGTTGCCACCGCCTTGCTGCATCAGCTTGTCGAGCGGCAGGTACAGCAGGTTGGAGCCCTGCTTGCTGTCGACCAGCACCTTGGTCGTGCTGGCGTAGATCTGCTGCATGGCGTCGGTGTACATGCGGTCGCGCGTCACCTGCGGCGCCTTCTGGTATTCGGTCAGCACCGAGCTGAAGCGACCGGCGTCACCCTGTGCCTGCGCCACGATGCGGGCCTTGTAGGCCTCGGATTCTTCCTTCAGGCGCGACGAGGTACCGGTGGCCAGTGGCACGACGTTGTTGGCATAGGCCTCGGCGTCGTTCTTGGCGCGTTCGCGTTCCTGGCCGGCCTTGAGCACGTCGTCGAAGGCGGCCTGCACCTGCTCGGGCGGACGCACGCCGCCCTGCTGCAGGTTGATGCCGACGACTTCGACACCGACCTTGTAGCGGTCGAGGATGGTCTGCATCAGCGCGCGCACGCGGGGCGCGATCTGGTCGCGCTCTTCGGCGAGCGCCGCGTCCATCTTCATCTTGCCGACCACTTCGCGCACGGAGCTTTCGGCCACCTGCACGATGGTTTCAGCGGGCGACTTGCTCTCGTAGAGCCAGGCGCGCGCATCGCTCAGGCGGTACTGCACGGCGAACTTGATTTCGACGATGTTCTCGTCTTCGGTCAACATGGCCGATTCGCGCAGGCCGGTGGAACGCACGATGGCGTCGCGGCCCACGTCGGTGGAGCGGATCTGCGTGGTCACCACCACTTCGTGGCGTTGAATGGGGTACGGCAGGCGCCAGTTGAAGCCGGCGTTCACCGTCGACTTGTAGCGACCGAACTGCGTGACCACGGCCTGCTGGCCTTCGTTCACGATGAAGAAGCCGGTGCCGAGCCAGATCAGGACCGCCACGGCGGCCACGAGGCCGATGCCGAAGCCGGCGTTCTTCATGTCGGGCTTGTAGCCGTTGCCGCCACCGCCGCCGGTGCCGTTGGGGCGATTGCCGCCACCCTTGCCGCCGCCGAAGAAACCGCCGAGCTTGCGATTGAGGTCACGCCAGAGTTCGTCGAGGTCGGGCGGGCCCTGGTTCGGGCCCTGGCCGCGCGGGCGATTGCCGTTGCCGTTGTTGTTCTGGTTGCCGCTCGAAGGCGGCGGGATCGGGGCGCCGGGGGGATCGGCATCGGGCGGCCGGTTGCCGGCCGGGCGGTCGCCGTTGGAGGACGGCTCGTCGCCGCGACCCCATCGGCCATCGTTCAGGTTGAACATGCCCAGAAACCCTCTCCGCGCTGGCTTTGCATTCATTCGCTTCGTTCTCGTGTCAGTGGCGGGATTGTGCCCAATCAAGGGGCCGCATCGTGCAATTCAGCGTCCGCCTCAGGGGTCATCGTATCGGCGACGGAACCCGACTGCCGGGCCAGCTCGGCCCGCAGCAACGGCAGGCCTTCACCGGTCCTGGCGCTGAGGAAGATCCGGGGAACCTGCACGCCGTCGATTTCCATCTCGTCCTGCAGATGCAGCGGATGTTGCGCACTTTCAAGGGCGTCGAGCTTGTTGAACACCAGCAGCTGCGGCACGTCGCCCGCGCCGATGTCCTGCAGCACCGACTGGACCTCGGCCATCTGCTCCGGATAGTGCGGGTTGGAGGCATCGATCACGTGCAGCAGCAGGTCGGCGTCGACCGCTTCCTGCAAGGTGGCCTTGAACGCGTCGACCAGGCCGTGCGGCAGGTCGCGGATGAAACCCACCGTGTCGGAGATCGACACCTGCCGGCGCGCATCGCCCAGGTAGAGGTTGCGCGTGGTGGTGTCGAGCGTGGCGAACAGCTGGTCGGCCGCATAGGCGCGGGCCTTGACCATCGCATTGAAGATCGACGATTTGCCCGCGTTGGTGTAGCCGACGAGCGAGATGTTGAAGGTCTCGCGGCGCTCGCGCTGGCGGCGCTGCGTGCTGCGCTGCTTCTGCACCTTGGCCAGGCGCTCGCGCGTGCGCTTGATCGACTCGTTGATCATGCGGCGGTCGAGCTCGATCTGCTTCTCACCCGGGCCGCCGCGCACACCTGCACCGCCGGTCTGGCGCTCCAGGTGGGACCAGCGGCGGACCAGCCGCGTGCTCAGGTACTGCAGCCGAGCCAGCTCGACCTGCAGCTTGCCTTCGTGCGAACGGGCGCGCTGGGCAAAGATCTCGAGGATGAGGAAGGTGCGGTCGTAGACCGCGACATCGAGCTGGCGTTCGAGGTTGCGCTGCTGCGCAGGGCTCAAGGACTGGTCGAAGATGACCTCGCTCGCCCGGTGCATGGCGGCGAGCTCCTTGATCTCTTCGGCCTTGCCGCTGCCGACGAACAGCGCCGCATCGGGCGCCCTGCGCTTGCAGGCCAGGCGGGCAACGGGCGTCAGGCCCGCGGTTTGTGCGAGCAGGCCGAGTTCTTCGAGCTCGCTGTCGAAATGGGGCAGCCCGAAATCGACACCGACGAGAACGGCGGCGCCTTCCTGGCGGGGGATCGAATCAGACAAGCGGAATCAGATATGGAAAAAGCGCGGCGGGGTTGCCGCCGCGCTCCGCGCGATCAGGCGGCGGCGTCGTCGTTCTCGTTGGCCGAGAAGTTGACGGCACGACCCGGCACGATGGTGGAAATGGCGTGCTTGTAGACCATTTGCGTCACTGTATTGCGAAGCAACACGACGTATTGATCGAAGGACTCGATCTGGCCTTGCAGCTTGATGCCGTTCACCAAATAAATGGAAACCGGCACATGCTCGCGACGCAAGGTGTTCAGAAACGGGTCTTGCAGAAGTTGCCCTTTATTGCTCACGATATTCTCCGTGTTCAAGAGTAGTTGTTGGAGAGATGACCTTAACACAGGGTTTCTGCGCCGCAGCAATCGGGGTCAAAAGCCTTGAGAAAATAACGGTTCTCAAAAGACGGAACTTCCGCTCCTGCTGCGGCTCAACGGCTGCCATCGGCAGCCAAGCGCCCTCAGTTGTCCTTGTCCACGAACGGATTCTGCGAGCTTTTGAACTGGATCCGCAAGGGCGTGCCCACGAGGTCGAATTCCTTGCGGAAACGCCCTTCCAGGAAACGCTTGTAGGCGTCGGTCACATGCTCCAGCGAATTGCCGTGAATGATGATCACAGGCGGATTCATGCCGCCCTGGTGCGCATAGCGCAGCTTGGGCCGGAACATGCCGCCGCGCTGGGGTGCCTGGAATTGCACCGCCTCGAGCAGCAGGCGCGTCAGCACCGGCGTCGACATCTTGCGCGTGGCCGACTTGTGGGCCTGCGCAATGGCCTGCCACACCGGGCCCAGGCCCTGGCGCTTGATGGCCGAGATGAAATGCAATGACGCGAACTTGAGGAACGGCAGGCGGGTTTCGATCTGCCGCTGGATCTGCTCGCGCTGGTAGCTGTCGACCGCGTCCCATTTGTTGATGGCGATCACCACGGCACGTCCGCTTTCGAGGATGTAGCCGGCGATGTGCGCGTCCTGGTCGGTCACGCCCTGCGTGGCGTCGAGCAGCAGCAGCACGACGTTGGCCGACTCGATGGCCTGCAGCGTCTTGACCACCGAGAACTTCTCGATCGCCTCGAAGACCCTGCCCTTGCGGCGCAGGCCGGCGGTGTCGATCAGCTCGAAGCGCTGGCCGTTGCGCTCGAACGGCACCGAGATGGCGTCGCGCGTCGTGCCGGGCATGTCGAAGGCCACCAGGCGCTCTTCGCCCAGCCAGGTGTTGATCAGCGTCGACTTGCCGACGTTGGGCCGGCCGGCCACGGCCAGCTTGATCGGCTTGTTGACGTCGTCTTCGTCTTCCTCGTCGTCCGGGTCGGCCAGGTTCAGCGGCGCAAGCGCCAGCTCGACCAGGTCGCGCATGCCCTGCCCGTGCGCCGCGGACACGCCGTGCACGTCGCCGAAACCCAGCTCGTAGAAGTCGACCAGCTTGGTGCCGTCGTGCATGCCTTCGGCCTTGTTGGCCGCCAGCACGCAGGGCTTGCCCAGCCGGCGCAGCTCGTTGGCGATGTCGTGGTCTTGCGCCGACAGGCCTTCGCGGGCATCGACCACGAAGATGACGACGTCGGCCTCGGCCACGGCCTGCCGCGTCTGCTTGGCCATTTCCTTGTAGATGCCGCTGCCGGCATCGGGCTCGAAGCCGCCGGTGTCGATCACGATGAACTCGTGCTTGCCCAGGCGGCCGTTGCCATAGTGGCGGTCGCGCGTGAGGCCGGCGAAGTCGGCGACGATGGCGTCGCGCGTCTGGGTCAGGCGGTTGAAGAGCGTCGACTTGCCGACGTTGGGACGGCCGACCAGGGCCACGACCGGCTTCATGGCCGGCCTTTCGATGGCGCGGTTTTCATGGTCGGGCCTTGGAAGTAAGAGAAAGACAAAAAATGATTATTCAGGACGGTAGCCGAACACGCCACCCTTGGCGGTCACGACGACCACCGTGTTGCCGGCCAGCACCGGCGTCACGGTGATGGCCGAGCCATCGGGCGTGACGCGGTTCAGCAGCGCACCATCTTCGCGCGACACGAAGTGCAACGTGCCGGTGCTCTCGCCGATGATCAGCGAGCGGCCCACGGCCAGCGGCGCGGTCAGTTCGCGGTTCTTCAGGCGGCTCATCTGCCAGGCGCGCTCGCCGTCGGCGCGACGCCAGGCGGTGACGCTGCCATCCGATTCGGTGCCGTAGAGAAAGCGCTCGTCGCCGCTCACGCCGTCGGCACCCGAGGCCGGCTTGCTCCACAGCAGCTGGCCGCGCAGCGTGTCGACGCAGCCGACGCTGGCGTAGTAGGCGCGTGCGCAGACCGTGTCGCCGTAGCGGCTCACGCTGCCGGTCAGGTCGACCAGGCGTTCCACGTCGTTGGTGCCGCGCGGGGCGGCGATGGGGGCTTCCCAGCGCGAGCTGCCGTTGCCGGGGTTCATGCCGACGAGTCGGCCGCCCAGACCGGCGACCAGCGTGTCGCCGACCGCGATCAGCACGCCCGACTTGCGCAGCACCAGGTTTTCGCCCGGGCGCTGCTGCTGCCACAGGCGACGGCCGCTCTGGCCGTCCCAGGCGCTGACGCTGCGGTCGGCGGTCTGCACGAAGACGCGGCGGCCGGCCACCAGCGGTGCGGTGAAGGCCTGGGCCGACAGGCGCTGCTTCCACAGCACCTTGCCGTTCTCGATGGCGACCACTTCGTTGTTGGTGGTGACCACGGCCGTCAGCGAACCGTCGCTGCCGACGCCGGCCGCCAGCGGCGCACCGGCGCTGGCGCGCCAGGTCTCGCGACCGGCGCGGGCATCGATGGCGACGACCGTGCCGTCGCTGCCGGCCACGGTCACGATGTCACCGCTGACATCGGCGGTGAGTGGGAATTCGACGCCCGGAATCCGCACGTTCCAGGCCTGGCGCACACCCATCAGGGACGGGTTGGCCGGCAGTTCGGCGGGCTTGGGCTTGCCGGAGCCCGAACAGGCGGCCAGGAGCGCTACCAGAACAAGAGCAGAACCCGCGCGCAGGGCGGTCGATTCAGGCATGAAACGCTTGAAATTCATGAGGGTGTGCGATCAGGAGTTCTTGGGGACGGCGGGCGTCACGGTGACGGTCGGCGCCAGGGTCTTCGGGTCGACACCGACCGCGTTGAGCTTGATCTCGACCAGCCGGCGGTAGTCCGAGCCGGCGCCCAGGCCGGTCCAGGCCTTGCGGTACTCGGCCTGCGCCTCGTCGCGCTTGCCTTGCGCCATGTAGATGTCGCCCTTGCGGTCGGCCACCAGCGGTTCGAATTCGGTCGGCACCTTGCCGTCGAGTTGCTTGAGCGCGTCGTCGTAAGACTTGGCATCGAGCAGTTCGGCTGCGAGACGCAGCTTGGCGATGGCCTGGTAGCCCGGGTCGACGGCGTTCTGCGCCACCCAGCCCAGCGCCGCGCGCGAGCCATCGGCATTGCCCTTGTCGAACAGCGTCTTGGCGACCAGCAGGCCGGCTTGCTGCGCGTAGGCGGTGCCTGCGAAGCGGTCCTTCATGTCGGTCATCACGCGCTGGATGCGCTCGACGTCGCCCGACTGCGTGCTGCGCTCGACCTCGTCATAAAGGGCCGCGGCCTGGGCAGCCTTGGTGCGCTGGTAGTACTGCCAGCCGTTCCAGGCCACGAAGGCGCCGGCGACGAGCAGCACGGCCCAGGTGATCAGGGTGCCGTAGGTGTTCCAGAAATGCTTGAGCTGGTCGAGCTGTTCCTGTTCTTCGAGGTCGAGATGGGTGGCCATGCGCTGTCAGAGGTTGGGAGCCGGCGATTGTAGGGTGGCGGCCCAGGTGGTCACTTCAGCAAGTGAACGGGCGGACTGCGCAACGCTGGCGTCGCGCAAGGCCTTGAGAGTCACTTCACCGCGTGCAAGTTCATCGGCGCCGAAGATCAGGGCGTAGGCGGCGCCGCTGGCGTCCGCCTTGCGCATCTGCGCCTTGAAGCTCGCAAGGCCTTCGGCGGTGCTGGCGTGCATCTGCACGCGCACGCCGGTTTCGCGCAACTGCTGCAAGGCGCGCAGCACGACGGGCATCGAAGCGGCATCAGGCACGATGGCATAGACATCGGGCACCGGTGCCGGCACTTCGGCGCCCTGCTCTTTCAGCAGGTCGAGCACGCGCTCGACGCCGATGGCCCAGCCTACGGCGGGCGCCGGCTTGCCGCCGATCTGCGCGATCAGGTCGTCGTAACGGCCGCCGGCGCACACCGTGCCCTGCGCGCCAAGGCGGTCGGTCACGAACTCGAACACCGTGAGGTTGTAGTAGTCGAGCCCGCGCACGAGGCGCGGGTTGATCGTGAAGGGGATGTCGTTGGCCTTGAGGATGGCCTGCAGCCCCTCGAAGTGCGCCAGCGATTCGGCGCCGAGAAAGTCGATCAGCTTCGGCGCCGACTCGACCACCTCTTTCATCGCCGGATTCTTCGTGTCGAGGATGCGCAGCGGGTTGCTGTGCAGGCGGCGCTTGCCGTCCTCGTCGAGCTTGTCGGCGTGCTGCTCGAAGTGGGCGATGAGCTGGGCGCGATGCAGCGCGCGCTCGGCCGGCTGGCCCAGGCTATTGAGTTCCAGGCGCACGTCGGTCAGGCCGATGGCCTTCCACAGCGCGGTGGCCAGCAGGATCAGTTCGGCGTCGACATCGGGTCCGGCAAAACCGAGCGCCTCGGCGCCGATCTGGTGGAACTGGCGGAAGCGCCCGCGCTGCGGCTTTTCGCGGCGAAACATCGGGCCCGTGTACCAGAGGCGCTTGGGGCCTTCGTAGAGCATGTTGTGCTCGATCACGGCGCGCACGAGGCCGGCCGTGTTCTCCGGGCGCATCGCCAGGTGCTCCGACTGCCCATGCTTGTCCGAACGGTCTTCGAAGGCGTACATCTCCTTCTCGACGATGTCCGTCACCTCGCCGATGCCGCGCACGAACAGCGCCGTGTGCTCCAGGATCGGGGTGCGGACGTTGCGGTACGCATAGCGCCCCATCAGGTCGCGCACGGTGGCTTCGAGCCACTCCCAGCGCGCCGATTCGGGCGGCAATATGTCGTTCATGCCTTTGACGGCATTCAGTTTTTCAGCCATGAGTCTGCGGAGGTGTCAGGCCAGGACAGCGTGTTCGCTGCCGAAGCGCTTTTCGATGTAGGTTTCGACGAGCTGGTGGAACTCGTTGGCGATATTGTCGCCGCGCAGCGTGAGGGCCTTTTCGCCGTCGATGAAGACCGGCGCAGCCGGTGCTTCGCCCGTGCCGGGCAGGCTGATGCCGATGTCGGCGTGCTTGCTCTCGCCAGGGCCGTTGACGATGCAGCCCATGACGGCCACCTTCAGCGTCTCGACACCGGGGTACTTCTTGCGCCAGACCGGCATCTGCAGGCGCAGGTAGTCGTCGATCTGCTTGGCGAGTTCCTGGAACGTGGTGCTGGTGGTGCGGCCACAGCCCGGGCAGGCCGTGACGCTCGGCACGAACACGCGCAGGCCCAGGGCCTGGAGGATTTCATTGGCGATCAGCACTTCCTGCGTGCGCGACTCGCCCGGCTGCGGCGTGAGCGACACGCGGATCGTGTCGCCGATGCCCTCTTGCAGCAGGATCGACAGCGCCGTGGCCGAGGCCACCGTGCCCTTGGTGCCCATGCCGGCTTCGGTCAGGCCCAGGTGCAGCGGGTTGTCGCAGCGCTTCGCGAGCTCGCGGTAGACCGAGATCAGGTCCTGCACGCCGCTCACCTTGCACGACAGGATGACCTGGTTGCCGGCCATGCCCATCGATTCGGCCAGCTTGGCGGACTCGATGGCCGAGGTGATCAGCGCCTCGTACATCACCTGCTTGGCATCCCAGGGCTCGGCGCGCTGGCTGTTGGTGTCCATCAGGCTGGCGAGCAGTTCCTGGTCGAGGCTACCCCAGTTCACACCGATGCGCACCGGCTTGTTCCAACGCATGGCCGCGTCGATCATCTGGCCGAACTGCTTGTCCTTCTTGTCGCCCTTGCCCACGTTTCCGGGGTTGATGCGGTACTTGCTCAGCGCCTCGGCGCAGGCCGGATAGTCGGTGAGCAGGCGGTGGCCGTTGTAGTGGAAGTCGCCGATCAGCGGCACGTCGATGCCCATGCGGTCGAGCTGCTCGCGGATGTAGGGCACCTGAGCGGCGGCTTCGGGCGTGTTGACGGTGATGCGGACCATCTCGGAGCCCGCAATGGCGAGTTCCTTGACCTGGATCGCGGTGCCGATGGCATCGACCGTGTCGGTGTTGGTCATCGACTGCACGCGCGTGGGCGCGTCGCCCCCCACCGTGACGATGCGCGGGCCCCAGACCACGCTGGCCTGGCGCGAGCGGCGCGCCTTGGGCGCCGCCGATTCGATGGGTTGGGGAGTGCAGTCGGTTGTCACGATTTCACCTCGAAACGCGCCACGCCGCCGCCGCGGGTGACAGGCTTCAGATCGTAGGGCTTTCCGTTCACCTGCACATCGACGGCCGATGCACGCCCCACCACCACGGACAACGGCAGCGTGCCCGACAGCCCGACGGTCTCGCCGACCTGCAGGCTGCGACGCAGCAACTGCTTGCCGCCGGCTTCGGTGACGGTGATCCAGCATTCCTCGCGCGCCACGAAGACGAGCTGCTGGCTGCTGGCGGTGCTGGCGCTGGTGTTGGCGACGGCCGCGATGGGCGCGGAGGCCGGGGCGGCTGGCGCGGCAGCCGCCACGCCGGCGGCCGGGGCGGCGCCCACCGGGCCGGTCGGCGCCACGGCCTGCGTCGGCACGGGCTCCGAGACATCGGCCGGATCGGCGGGCGGCGGCATGGTCTCGCCCTCATTCTTTGCGGTCAGCCGCGCGACGGAGGCGCCGATCTGGTCGAACGCCGATTGCGGCATCCAGAACAGCACGCCGGCGCCGATCAAGAGCAGCACCACGACCGTCAGCAGTGCGCGCGACGGCAGGCCGCCGGAGCGTCCACCGTTCCAGCGCGGCGTATCGGAGACCACGCGGGCATTCAACGTGCGGTTGGTTTCGGCCAGCGGTGCACGTTGCGCGCCCGGCAGCTTGGCAAGCACAGGCGCCGGATCGATGCGCAGTGCGCGACACACGCTGCTGGCCAGGGCCCGGGCGAACACCGGGTCGGGCAGCGAGGCGATGTCGTCGGCCTCGAGTGCGATCAGCTTTTGCGGCGGCACCTTGAGCGCCGCGGCCACCATCTCGATGTGCAGGCCATGCGCTTCGCGCGCCTCGCGCAGCATGTCGCCGGCCGTCTTGTGCGTGACGTCGCCTTCTGCCAACGGCAGCGCCGCGGACGTCCCGAACTCCGAAACCCGTTCAGTCATTGAAATTCCCGCGCTCGTACGCCATTGCCTCCCGCGATTGAGGGAAACGTCGTTGCAATTGACCGCCCAGCTGCGCGACAGCCTCGCGGTTGTTGAGCTTCCGTTCGATCTTGATGCCGAGCCAGAGCGTCTCGGCATTGGCCGAGGGGCTGTTGTTGACACGGCGGACGTAGAACTGCGCGCGCGACCATTCTTCGCGCTGCGCCAGCACCGAGGCTAGGTTGAAGCCGACCACCGGATTGCCGGCGTCGAGCTCGTAGGCCTGCAGGAGGCTGCGCTCGGCCTGCGGCCGCTGACCGGCCTTGAGCTCGCAGACCCCCTGGGTCATGAGCGTCTTGGCACGGTCGGCATAGCTGGGCACGGCCAGTGCCGCGGCGAACTGCTGCGCGGCGTCGCCATAGCGGTTCTGCTGGCACAGCAGCCAGCCGTAGTTGTGGCGCGTGTTGGCGTCGCGCGGATTGATCGCGACCGCGCGGCGGAAGCTGTCTTCGGCCTGGCCGGCGTCGTCCAGTCGCATGTAGACCAGGCCCCGCAGGTTGTAGGCGTCGGCGTAGTTCGGGTCGATGGCCAGCACCTGCTTGAGCTCTTCGAGGGCGACCGAGGGCTGGCCGTGTTCGAAGTAGCCGGCCGCCAGCTCCATCCGCAGGCGGGCACGGCGACGGTTGTTTTCGTCGACGTCGGTCACGACACTGGTGCCGCTGTCAGCCCCACTGCCGACAAGCCCGGTGGTGGTGGTTCGCGTGTTGACGCAGCCCGCGAGAAGAAGCGCCACGGCGACGCTCGCGATTCCTGCGCTCAGCACTCGCTGCACGCTCGCGGTCGTCGTCGGAAAGGCCATGCTCATTGCGTCAATGCTCCTGGGGAACGGTGGTCTTGGGGGTCTTGGCGCGGGGCGGGTGCAGAACGACGGGGCGCTCGGCCACCGCCGCACGGCGCTGGGCCATGCGTTCGGCCGCGCGGGTGCGGTCTTTCACGTCGCCGGCGAGCTGTCCGCAGGCGGCGTCGATGTCGTCACCGCGCGTCTTGCGCACGGTGGTCACGAGGCCCGCTTCGCTCAGCGTGCGGGCAAAGGCCAGCACACGCGGTTGCGGCGAGCGCAGCAGGCCCGACGCCGGGAACGGGTTGAACGGAATCAGGTTGAACTTGCACGAAACGTCGTGCTTGCGCACGAGCTCGATCAGCTGGCGCGCATGTTCGGGCTGGTCGTTGACGCCGTCGAGCATGCAGTATTCGAAGGTGATGAAATCGCGCGGCGCATGCACGAGGTAGCGCTTGCAGGCCTCGAGCAGTTCGGCGATCGGGTATTTGCGATTGAGCGGCACGAGGTCGTCGCGCAGCGCATCGTTGGGCGCATGCAGCGAGACAGCCATGGCCACGGCGCAATCGGTGCCCAGGCGGTCGATCATCGGCACCACGCCGGAGGTCGACACCGTGACACGGCGGCGCGACAGCCCGTAGGCGTTGTCGTCGAGCATGGTGCGCAAGGCGGGCACCAGCGCAGAGTAGTTCTGCAGCGGCTCGCCCATGCCCATCATCACCACGTTGGAGATGACGCGCTCGCTGCGATTCAGGTGCTTGCGCAGGAAATGCTCGGCGAACCAGAGCTGGGCGACGATTTCGCCCGTGGTGAGATTGCGGCTGAAGCCCTGATGCCCGGTCGAGCAAAAGCGGCAGCCCACGGCGCAACCGGCCTGCGACGACACGCACAGCGTGCCGCGATCGTCTTCGGGGATGAACACGGCCTCGACCGCATCGCCGCCGCCGACGTCGAACAGCCACTTGATCGTGCCGTCCTTGGATTCATGCTGCGTGAGGACCGACAGGGCCTCCACGCGCGCGGTGGTCGCGAGTTTCTCGCGCAGCGACTTCGCCAGATCGGTCATCTGGGTGAAGTCGCTGGCGCCACGCTGGTGGATCCAGCGGAACAGCTGCGTGGCGCGGAATTTTTTCTCGCCGAGTTTTTCGCAGAACGCAGCCAGCCCGTCGAGATCGAATTCGAGCAGATTGGCTGTGGTCATGAATTCAGGCGAGCAACGGCTTCAGCGTGCGTAGACGTTGAGGCCGGCGAAGAAGAACGACACTTCGTTGGCAGCCGTTTCGGGCGCGTCCGAGCCGTGAACGGCGTTGGCGTCGATGCTGTCGGCGAAGTCGGCGCGGATGGTGCCGGCGGCTGCCTTCTTGGGGTCCGTGGCGCCCATCAGGTCACGGTTCTTGGCGATGGCGTTCTCGCCTTCGAGCACTTGCACGAACACGGGGCCCGAGATCATGAACTCGACGAGGTCCTTGAAGAAGGGACGCTCCTTGTGCACCGAGTAGAACTGCTCGGCTTCGTTGCGCGACAGGTGAACCAGCTTGGCGGCGACGATCTTGAGGCCGGCAGCCTCGAAGCGGGAAACGATCTTGCCGATGACGTTCTTGGCGACGGCGTCGGGCTTGATGATGGAAAGGGTACGTTCGATAGCCATTGAAATGCTTCCTGAGCTTTGATTTTGAAGTGTTTTGTCACAACTGCAACGAGTTTGTTTCGTGGCACGTCGACAAAGCCTCTGATTTTAACCGGCGCGACCTGCGGGATTGGTGAAAACCCCGCGAAAGGCCGCGCTCCGACGGCTGGCTTTCAGCGTCCGCGGCGGCGTCCGCCGCCACCACCGCCAAAGCCACCACCGCCGCCTTGCGAGCCGCCACCACCGCCGCGACGTCCCGGGCCGCCGCGCTGTTCCTTGCGCTGGCGCGAGAAGCTGTCGGCACCGATGTAGCCGAGCGAGGTCTTCATCGGATCGGGCTGGTTCGCACCGCCGCCACCGCCAGCACCCGCCGACCGGTTGCCACCGCCGCCCTGCCCTTGCCCCTGGCCGCCCTGACGGTTGCCCGGACCGGCGTTGCCGCGGCGTCCCTGCTGTGGCGGACCGCCGTTGCCGCCGCCCCGGTTGGGACCACCGCGTCCGCCGCGCTCGCCGCGCGGCGGACGACCGTCGCCCAGCGGGCTCGGGATCGGCGCCTCGCGGCCTTCGCCGCGCGCTTCACGCGGCTGGCCGCCGCCCATGCCGCCGTTGCGGTTGTTGTTGTTGTTGCCGCGGCGCTTCTTGTTCCGGCCATTGCGACCGCCGCCCTCCGGCCCGCCGGGACCGCGTTGCGACGGACCCGCCGGTCGCGCCTGCGCACCGCCCGAAGCCTGGAACAGCGCCTGGATGTCGCGCTCGTCGAGCTCCATCCAGGCACCGCGCTTGAGACCGCGCGGCAGCACCATCGCGCCGTAGCGGATGCGGATCAGCCGGCTGACCGCATGGCCCACCGACTCGAACAGGCGGCGCACCTCGCGATTGCGGCCTTCGGAAATGGTCACGCGGTACCAGCAGTTGGAGCCTTCGCCGCCACCGTCTTCGATGGTGCCGAACTGCGCCATGCCGTCGTCCAGGCGCACGCCCTCGAGCAGCTTCTTCTTTTCTTCGCTGGTGAGCGCGCCCAGCACGCGCACCGCGTACTCGCGCTCCAGGCCGAAGCGCGGGTGCATGAGCTGGTTGGCCAGGTCGCCGGAGCTGCTGAACAGCAGCAGGCCTTCGGTGTTCAGGTCGAGCCGGCCGACCGACTGCCACTTGCCCTGCTGCAGACGCGGCAGCTTGCGGAACACCGTCGGGCGGTTCTGCGGGTCGTCGTGCGTGACGACCTCGCCCACGGGCTTGTGGTACGCGATCACGCGTGGCGGCGGCGGTGCGATGCGGTAGCGGATCGGCTTGCCGTTGATCTTGACCTGGTCGCCGTACTGGATGCGCTGGCCGATGTGGGCCGGCTCGTTGTTGACCGAGATGCGGCCCTGCAAGATGAGTTGCTCCATCTCGAGGCGCGAACCGAGACCGGCCTGCGCCAGCACCTTGTGCAGCTTGGGCGAATCGGCCTCGGGCAGCAGCACGCGCTTGAGCGGCGGCACCTCGGGGCTTTCCTCGTCGGCGTCGAACTGGCCGGAAATGACGTCGGCAAAACGGATCGGCTCGGTCGGCGGCGCATTGCGCTGCTCGCGCTCGGCGGCGCGACGGGCGCGGTCGAGGTCGTCTTCCTCTTCGTCGGGCTCGTCTTCCTCGTCGTCTTCGTCGTCCCCGCGGTCGTCGTCCTGGTCTTCGTCGGACGCCTGGAGACGCTGTGCTTCGACCGGCGCCGGCTCGTCTGCCTCGGCTGCCACCACTTCCGCGGCCACGGGCGCCACATCGGGCTGGACCGTCGCGGGAGCTTCCGCAGCAGGAGCGACTTCCGCCGCGCTCACCAATTGCTCATCGGCAGCCGGCGCCTCGACCACCTTCTTCTTGCGGGGTGCACGCGGCTTCTTCGGCGCTTCCCCGGCCTCGGCCCCTGCCGGCTCTGCGGGCGCAGTGACGGATTCGACAGCAACTTCCGTCACCTTCTTGGGCGTGGCGGCCCGCTTCCGCTTCTTGACTTCGGGTTCGACCGGCAGCATCGCTGCGTCGTCGGTGTCGGATGAGCTCATGGGGTTTTTCCGGGAGAAACAGCGTGGGGGTCGTCGGGGTCGGTCTCGTCCGCTGCGGGGGACGGGACCTCAGATTCGGGTTCTTCGGGCGCGGCGGCCACTTCGGGTTCGGCGGGCGGCTCGCCGGTTTCTGGCTCGGACACAGGCAACGCCTCATCGACGGGCTCGGCGGCCTCGGCGATCGCCACCACCTCTTCGGCAAACTCCGCCGCATCGGTCGAGACGACCTCTGCCAGCTCAGCCGACTCAGGCGGCGCATCGATCATGGCGAGTTCGGGCTGCACACCTTCTTCTCCATCCACCAGCGCTGCGGGCTCTGCAGATTCCGCAACGGCCTCTTCCGCCGCATCGCCGTCGATCGGCAGCCCCGGCTGGTCGCCCGCGGCCTGCTGCAGTGCGTCAACCAGCGCCGCCTGCTGCGCGGGCGTTTCCACCAGCGGCAGCTGGTCCAGCGAGGCCAGCCCCAGGTCGTCGAGGAACTGGCGGGTGGTCGCGTAGAGCGCGGGCCGGCCAACGGTTTCGCGGTGGCCGATCACCTCGACCCAGCCGCGGTCTTCGAGCTGCTTCAGGATCAGGGAGTTGATCGTGACGCCGCGGATGTCTTCCATGTCGCCGCGCGTGGCCGGCTGCCGGTAGGCAATGATGGCCAGCGTCTCGAGCGCGGCGCGCGTGTAGCGCGGCGGCTTCTCGGGATGCAGGCGATCGAGGGCATCGCGCATCTCGGGCCGGCTCTGGAAACGCCAGCCGCTGCCGACGCTCACCAGCTCCAGGCCGCGTTGCGCCCAGTCTTCCTGCAGTTCGAGCAACAGCACCTTGATCGTGTCCACGCCCAGCTCGTCGTCGAACAGCACGCGCATGTCGCGCACCGGCAGCGGCTGGCTCGAACAGATCAAGGCGGTTTCGAGAATGCGCTTGGCATCCGCCGTATTCATGGTTCGCGTTATCCGGAAAAAGGCGCCTGGCGACGCTTGTTCAGATGGATGGAAGGGGTAGGCGTTGCCGGCACGCGGCGAGTGCAACGCAAGGCCGGCATCGGGTGGCCGGCGCGGCCCTCGGGCCGTCAGGCGCGATTGTAATCCAGCCCCCAGGTCTGCAAAGCCTGGGCCAGATCGGGCGGCGGCGGCGAGCGGAACTCCATCGCCTGCTGTGTGACGGGATGCACGAACGCCAGCCGGAACGCATGCAGCGCCTGCCGCGACAGCCCCGCCGCGGGCGCGCCGCCATACAGCGCGTCGCCGACCAGCGGATGGCCGATCGACGCCATGTGCACGCGGATCTGGTGGGTGCGACCGGTTTCGAGCGTGCAGCGCACCGCGCAGCCGTCGGTGTGGCTGTCGAGCCGCTCGATCAGCGTGCGCGCGGTCTTGCCCGCGTGGCGCTCCAGGTCGACCACGGCCATGCGCAGGCGGTTGCGCGGATCGCGGCCGATCGGCGCATCGACCTGCCGGGCCGCCGCACCTTCCCAGGCCTTGTGCCCCATCGCCAGGTACTGGCGCTTCACATCGCGCGCGGCGATCAGCGCCACCATGGCGTCCATTGCAGCCCGCGTGCGCGCCACCACCATCAGGCCGCTGGTGTCGCGGTCGAGGCGGTGCACGATGCCCGCGCGCGGCAGCAGCACGGCCTTCGGGTCGAGCGCCAGCAGCCCGTTCAGCAGCGTGCCGCTCCAGTGGCCCGGCGCCGGATGCACCACCAGGCCGGCCGGCTTGTCGATGATCCGCAGGTGCTCGTCCTCGTGGACCGTGACCAGGTCCATCGCCTCGGGCCGGAAGGCCTGGCTCTGGGGCGTGGGCCGCAGTTCGATGCGCCCCGACTGGCCGACGCGCACCGTGGCAGAAACCTTGGTGAGCGTGCGCCCTTGCAGCTCGACGGCGCCGGCCTCAATGAGTTGCTGAAGGTAACTGCGCGAAAACTCGGGCACCAGCGCCGCCAGGGCGCGGTCGAGCCGCTGCCCGTGCTGCGCGGCGTCGATGGCGAAGGGCCGCAGCTCGCTGGGCTCCGCGAGATCGGCACCCTCTTCAGGTTCAGGCCCTTCCGGGGGATCGGTCAGGGGGGCGGTCGATATAATTGAGGGCAACTGTTTCACGAAAGCCGTATGTGATGTTTCGCGCCAAATTATCGGTCCCTGCCTGGATCGCGCTCAGCGCGGCGGCCCTTCTCGTCGCCGGTTGCGGTTCCACCACCAAGGAAGACAAGACCGCGAACTGGAGCCCCAACCGCATCTACTCGGAAGCCAAGGACGAAGTCGGCTCCGGCGCCTACGACAAGGCAGTGCCGCTGTACGAGAAGCTCGAAGGCCGTGCCGCCGGCACGCCGCTGGCCCAGCAGGCCCAGCTCGAAAAGGCCTACGCCCAGCACAAGGCCGGCGAAAAGGCCAACGCCATCGCCACGCTCGACCGCTTCATGAAGCTGCACCCGGCCAGCCCGGCGTTCGATTACGCGCTCTACCTGAAGGGCGTGATCAACTTCAACGACGACCTGGGCATGTTCGCGTTCCTGACGCGCCAGGACCTGTCCGAGCGCGACCAGAAGGCCGCCAAGGAATCGTTCGAATCCTTCCGCGACCTCGTGACGCGCTTCCCCGAGTCGCGCTACGCGCCCGACGCGCGCCAGCGCATGAACTACATCGTGAACTCGCTCGCGCAGTATGAAGTTCACGTGGCCCGCTATTACTACTCGCGTGGCGCCTACCTGGCGGCCATCAACCGGGCACAGATCGCACTGTCCGACTACCGCGAAGTGCCGGCGCTCGAAGAAGCCCTGTACATCATGGTCAAGTCGTACGACGCGCTCGGCATGAAGGACCTGCGCGACGATGCACAACGCGTGCTGACCACCAACTATCCGCAGAGCACCTACCTGGCGAACGGCTTCAAGGGCAGCACCGACCCCTGGTGGAAGCTCTGGTAATCCAGCGCCCCCCCCCGATAGATATCAGTAAGGTTTCCTGAGCGCATCGATCGCGCTCTCGAAATCCGCTTCGGTTTCCAGCCGACGCATCGGCGGCAACGCCGCCAGCAGCCGCCGGCCATAGCCCATCGCCACGAGGCGCGTGTCGCAGATCGCGAGCACGCCGCTGTCGGTTTCACGGCGAATGAGGCGCCCTGCCCCTTGTTTCAATGCCACGGCCGCCTCGGGCAGCGAGTAGTCGCTGAACGAGCTGCGCCCCTGCGCTTCGAGCCGCTGCGAGCGGGCCTCCACCAGCGGATCGTTGGGCGGCGGAAACGGCAGCTTGTCGATCACCACGAACTGCAGCGCGTCGCCCGGCGCATCGAAGCCTTCCCAGAACGACGCCGACGCGACCAGCACGCAGCCCGCGCGCCCGTTGCTCGCGCCTTCGCGGAAGCGGTCCATGAGCACGCGCTTGGGCAGCTCGCCCTGCACCAGCACCTCGGGCCGCGCCTCCGTCTGAAGCAGTTCGAACTGCTGGCGCATCGCGTCGCCGATGGTGCGCAGCGCGCGCAGCGTGGTGGTCAGCACGAGCGTGCGCCCGCCGAGTTCGGCGGCTCCGTGCGCGGCCAGCTTGGCCACCTGCTGGCTGTGCGTGGGATCGTTGGGCTTCGGAAAGGACCGCGGCACATAGATCGCCGCCTGCGAGGCGTAGTCGAAGGGGCTTTGCACACGCAGCACTTCGGCATCGCGCAGGCCGCAGGGTTCGGTGAACCAGCGCAGCGTCGGGTCGTCGCCCAGCGTGGCGGAGGTGAAGACCCAGGCGCGGCGGCTGTCTTCCTGCGGTGGTGGCGGGACAGCGCCGTGCTCGGGGTCTTCCTCGTCGTCTCCGTAGGGCAAATCGGACTCCACGGGCTCGTCGGCCAGCTTGAGCACCCGCTTGCGCATCGCATCGGCGATGTCGAGCGGCGACTCGATCAGCCGCAGCTGCGTGCCCACGTCGACCCAGCGCACAGAGTCGAGCTCGCACGGCTGCGCGAAGCGTGCCGTGCGCTTGGCGAGCTGACGCGCGCGCTCGTGCAGGCGCACGAAGTCGGGCGAGATCTCGCTCACCGTGTCCAGCCCATCAGCGGCCAGCACGAAGGCGCCCTGCAGGTCGTCGAGCGCGCCCTGCCAGGCTTCGGCATTCACGCCCTCGGGGGCAGGGCCGATCCAGCGCAGCTTGGCGCCCGGCCATTGCTTGCCGACCACCAGGCGCAGTTCGCGCGCCGCACGTTCGACGCCCGCCACCAGCTGCTGCCAGTCGACCAGCCCGCGCGCATGCTGCAGGCCCGCGCCGAGCATGTCGCGCGCGAAGTCGAGCGCCTGCCCGCTGCCGAGCTGCGCGCCCAGGAACTGCACGCCGGTCTCGTTGAGCTGGTGCGCCTCGTCGAACACCACGACGCTCACGGTCGGCAGCAGCTCGGCCATGCCGGTCTCGCGCACCGCGAGGTCGGCAAAGAACAGGTGGTGGTTGATGACCACGATGTCGGCCGCCAGCGCCTCGCGCCGCGCCAGGTTGACGTGGCAGGCCTTGAACTGCGGGCATTGCGCGCCCAGGCAGTTCTCGCGCGTGGAGGTGATCAGCGGAATCAGCGGCGAGCGTTCGTCGAGCCCCGGCAGTTCGGCGAGGTCGCCGGTGCGCGTGGCTTTCGACCACTGCTCGATCTTCGCCAGCGTGCGCAGGCTGCCGCGCTCAGGCAGCGAGGCGTCGTGGCGCGCCATGTCGAGGCGGTGCAGGCACAGGTAACTGCCCCGCCCTTTCAGCAGCGCCGTGCGTATCGGCAGTGCGAAGGCTTCAACGAGCCGCGGCAGGTCGCGGCCGAACAGCTGGTCCTGCAGGGTCTTGGTGGCGGTCGAGAGCAGCACGCGCTCGCCGCTCAGCAATGCCGGCACGAGGTACGAGAAGGTCTTGCCCACGCCGGTGCCGGCCTCGACCACGAGCATGCCGCCGTCGGAGATGGTGCGGGCCACGGCCATCGCCATCTCGGTCTGGCCGCCGCGTTCGCGGAACTGCTCGGCGGCCTGCGACAGCACCCCGTCCTGCGCGAACGCGTCGCGCACCTGGTTTTCGAGCGGCGACGTCACGCCGGCTCTTTCGGGTCGAGCGCGTTCTCGAGCTGGGCGATCTGGTCGCGCAGGGCGAGACGGCGCTTTTTCAGGCGGCGCATCAGCAGTTCGTCCTGCGGCGTGCCGTCTTCCGAGAGCCGGTCGATGGTGGCGTCGAGGTCGGCATGCGCAATGCGCAGCTCGATCAGCTGACGGGAAAGGGAATGAAGATTGGAGTCCAACGGTGGGGGTGCGCGTGCCGCATGGGGCCGCGCGTGTTCATTCGATAATACGTCCTGACACGAACCCCAGAGAAGACAGAAAGCGCGCCTCTGGCGCCCCAGCGCTCATGACCCAAGGCTTTCGACTCGCCGCCGCCACCGGCCTCCACAAGGGGGATCGCCCCTACCAGCAGGACCAGGTGCTGTTGATGAGCCACCCCCGCACGCCGGGCTGCGTGCTCGGCGTCATCGCCGACGGCATGGGCGGGCGCAGCGGCGGGCGCAAGGCGTCCGACCAGGTGCTCATGACCGCGCGCCAGCTCTTCACCCGCTACAGCCCCGAACGCGACGACCCCGCCGTCGTGCTGCGCCAGTTGCTCGAAGACGCCCACACCGTGATCAAGCTCACGGCGCTGTCGAGCGAGCAGGAACCGCACAGCACGCTGGCCGCCTTCCTGATGAACCCCAAGGGCGACTGCGCCTGGATTCATGCGGGCGACTCGCGCATCTATCACTTCAACGACGGCGCGCTGGTCAAGCGCACGCGCGACCATTCGTACGTGCAGGCGCTGGTCGATCGCGGCCAGATCAGCGAGGCCGAGGCCAACATCCACCCGCAGGGCAACATCCTGTTGGGCTGCCTGGGCATGACGACCACGCCGCCGCCCGTCGATCCGCACCACATCGCCAAGCTGCAGCCGGGCGACCTGCTGATGGCCTGCAGCGACGGCCTGTGGCACTACTTCTCACCCGAGGAACTGGCCAGCGTGCTGTACGCGCAGCCGCCGCGCGACGCAGTGGAAATCCTGGTGGGAGAAGCGCGGCGCCGTGCGCGCGGCACGGGCGACAACATCTCGATCGCGGTGCTCAAGCTCGACCGGCTGCCCGCGGCGGCCTGAGCGCCCGCCCTCTTTCAAGGATCAGGGCGAGGAAGCCGCCGGTGCCGGTGGCAACGGTGCGCCGCGCGGCTTGGTGCGCTCGGCGTTCTGGCGTTCGCGGTTGGCGCGGTGTTCCGCCGCCCGCTTCTGCTTGTCCTCGAAGCGCGTGGTCGCGGCCGGCGCTTCGGCGCGGCGCTGCGCCGCCTTGGCCTGCTCGTCGGCATGGGCCTTCTGCTTGTTCTCGAACTGGCGCTGGCGCTCGGCCGCGTCGGCCGCGGTCGCGGCCCGGCTCGCGGCGTGGTCGGCGGCGCGCTGCTCGCGCGCCTTCTGGTCTTCCTGCGCCTTCTCGCGCTGTTCGCGCGAATCCTGCGGGCGCTGGGTGGTGGCCTTCTGGTCGAGCTTCTGCAGCTCGGCCGCGCCGCTGCGCTGGCGCTGGATGTCGTTGATCGCGGTTTCCTGCCGCTTGATGTGGTCGGTTTCCTTGCGACGGCGGCTGCGGCTTTCTCGCAGGCAGTCTTCGACCGCGAACTTCTTGTAGCAGGCCGCGCGCTCCTTCGCGTAGCGCGACTCGATGACCTCGCGCTCGGCCGCCAGGCGGCTACGTTCGGCTTCGAGGTCGGCGTTGCCCGCCGCCGCATTGGACTGGGCCCACAGCGGCAGGCTGGCCAGGGCCAGGAACAGGGCAAGAGCGGTTTTTTTCATGTGAGTCGGGTGTCGACGATGCGGCGTTCCAGGGCGAGGAATTCGCTCGACTGCATTTCGGTGAGCCGGGACACCGTGCGCGGAAACTCGTGCGCCAGCGGCCCCTCGGTGTACAACGCCTCGGGCGGAACCTCGGCCGACATGATGAGCTTGCAGCGCCGGTCGTACAAGACGTCGACCAGCCAGGTGAAACGGCGTGCTTCCGAGGCCATGCGCACCGGCATGTGCGGCACGTCGGACAGCAGCACGGTGTGGAACTGGCTCGCGATCTCGAGGTAGTCGTTCTGCGAACGCGGGCCGCCGCACAGCGTCTTGAAGTCGAACCACACCACGCCGCCGGCCTTGCGCAGCGCGCGGATCTCGCGCTGCTCGATGTGCAGAATCGGGTTTTCGTCGGCCGTCTCGGCCAGCTTGTCGAAGGCGTGGCGCATTTCCTTCTCGGCCGCCGCATCGTTCGGCGTGAGGTACATGCGCAACTGTTCCAGCGTGCGGCGCCGGTAGTCGGTGCCGTTGTCCACGCTCAGCACCTCGAGCTTCTGGTTGAGCAGTGCAATGGCGGGCAGGATGCGGTCGCGGTGCAGGCCGCCGGGGTACAGGTCGTCGGGCTTGAAGTTCGAGGTGGTGACAAAGCCCACGCCGTTGTCGAACAGCGCCACGAGCAGGCGGTGCAGGATCATCGCGTCGGTGATGTCCGCGACATGGAACTCGTCGAAGCAGATCAGCTTGTAGCGCTTGGAGATGCGCAGTCCCAGCTCGTCGAGCGGGTTCACGGTGCCCTGCAGGTCGCGCAGCTCGCGGTGCACTTCGCGCATGAACTCGTGGAAGTGCAGGCGTGTCTTGCGCCGCAGCGGCACGGCGTTGAAGAACAGGTCCATCAGGAAGCTCTTGCCGCGCCCCACGCCGCCGTACATGTAGACGCCACGCGGCAGCTCCGGACGGTTGATGAGCTTCTTCAGCGCATTGGAGCGCCGGGCCTTGTACTCGCCCCACTCGGTGGCGCAGCGGTCGAGCGCCTCGACGGCCGCCAGTTGTGCGGGATCGCTCTTGAACCCGCGTGCCGCGAGTTCCGCTTCGTAAGCCTGTTTGACGCTCAAGGGATCGGATCGCTTCAAAAATGGAGAGCCCCGACCGCCCCGCGAGGGTCGATCGGGGCCGGGTTCGCTCAAGAACCGGAGATCAGAAGTTGAGCGTGCGCTTGTCCACGGCCAGGGCCGCTTCCTTGGTGGCTTCCGACAGCGACGGGTGCGCATGGCAGATGCGCGCGATGTCTTCGGCACTGGCCTTGAACTCCATCGCCACCACGGCTTCGGAGATCAGCTCGCTGGCCTGCGGGCCCACGATGTGCACGCCCAGGATCTCGTCGGTGGCGGCGTCGGCCAGGAACTTGACCATGCCGGTCGTGTCGCCCAACGCGCGTGCGCGGCCGTTCGCCAGGAACGGGAAGGTGCCGGCCTTGTAGGCGCGGCCCGCGGCTTTGAGCTGCTGCTCGGTCTGGCCGACCCATGCGATCTCGGGGCTGGTGTAGATCACCCACGGCACGGTGTTGAAGTTCACGTGGCCATGCTGGCCCGCGATGCGCTCCGCCACCGCCACGCCTTCTTCCTCGGCCTTGTGCGCCAGCATCGGGCCGCGCACCACGTCGCCGATGGCCCACACGTTGGGCAGGCTGGTCTTGCAGTCGTCGTCCACGGCGATGGCGCCGCGCTCGTCGAGCTTCAGGCCCACGGCTTCGGCGTTCAGGCCGATGGTGTTGGGCACGCGGCCGATCGAGACGATCAGCTTGTCGACTTCCAGCGTCTGGGCTTCGCCCTTGGCGTTGGTCCAGGCGACGCTCACGCCCTTCTTCGACGACTTGATCTCACCGACCTTCACGCCGAGTTCGATCTTGAGCTTCTGCTTGTCGAAGGCCTTCTTGGCTTCCTTGGCGATCTGCTCGTCCACGGCGCCCAGGAAGGTCGGCAGTGCTTCGAGCACCGTGACCTCGGCACCGAGGCGGCGCCACACCGAACCCATTTCGAGGCCGATGACGCCCGAGCCGATCAGGCCCAGCTTCTTGGGCACCGCGCCGATGCGCAGCGCGCCGTCGTTCGAGAGGATGTTTTCCTCGTCGAACGGCGTGCCCGGCAGCGCGCGGGCGTTGGAGCCCGTGGCGACGATGATGTGCTTGCCGCTGATCGATTCTTCAGCGGCGCCCGCCACCTTGATCTCGTAGCCGGCATCGTCCGCCTTCACGAACGAACCGCGGCCGTGGAAGAAGCTGATCTTGTTCTTCTTGAACAGGTACAGGATGCCGTCGTTGTTCTGCTTCACGACCTGGTCCTTGCGGGCCAGCATCTTGTCGATGTCCAGGCCGAGACCTTCGACCTTGATGCCGTGGTCCGCGAAGTGGTGACCGGCCTGCTCGAAGTGCTCCGACGATTGCAGCAGCGCCTTCGAGGGAATGCAGCCGACGTTGGTGCAGGTGCCGCCCGGTGCGGGGCCGCCCTTGCCGTTCTTCCACTCGTCGATGCAGGCCACGTTGAAGCCGAGCTGCGCAGCGCGGATCGCCGCGATGTAGCCGCCAGGACCGCCGCCGATGACGACGACGTCGAATTGCTTGTTTGCCATCTGTGTCTTGCTCCCCGGATCAGATGTCGAACAGCAGGCGCGACGGATCTTCCAGCGCTTCCTTCATGGCGACCAGGCCCAGCACGGCTTCGCGGCCGTCGATGATGCGGTGGTCGTAGCTCATGGCGAGGTAGTTCATCGGGCGAACGACGATCTGGCCGTTTTCGACCACGGCGCGGTCCTTGGTGGCGTGCACGCCCAGGATGGCCGACTGGGGCGGGTTGATGATCGGGGTCGAGAGCATCGAGCCGAAGGTGCCGCCGTTGGAGATCGAGAACGTGCCGCCGGTCATTTCTTCAATGCCCAGCTTGCCGTCCTGTGCCTTCTTGCCGTACTCGGCGATCTTCTTCTCGATGTCGGCGAAGCTCATCTGGTCTGCATTGCGCAGGATGGGCACCACCAGGCCGCGCGGCGAACCGACGGCGATGCCGATGTCGAAGTAGCCGTGGTACAGGATGTCGTTGCCGTCGACCGAGGCGTTGAGCACCGGGTACTTCTTCAGGGCGTGCACGGCGGCCTTCACGAAGAAGCTCATGAAGCCGAGCTTCACGCCGTGTTCCTTGGTGAACGCGTCCTGGAACTTCTTGCGCAGGTCCATGACCGGGGCCATGTTCACTTCGTTGAAGGTGGTCAGGATGGCGTTGGTCGATTGCGACTGGATCAGGCGCTCGGCGATGCGCGCGCGCAGGCGGCTCATCGGCACGCGCTGTTCCGGACGCTCACCCAGGTCGGGTGCGGCAGGCGCTGCGACCTGTTGCAGCGCGGGCTTGGCAGCCGGTGCGGCGATGGTGGCGGCAGGCTTGGCGCCGGCAGCCACGGCGCCGAGCACGTCGCCCTTGGTCACGCGGCCGTCCTTGCCCGTGCCGGCCACGTCGCTGGTCTTCAGGTTGTTGTCGGCCAGCAGCTTGGCGGCGGCGGGCATGGCCACGTCGGCCTTCGAACCGCCGGTGGCGGCGGCTGCCGCTGCGGGGGCAGCAGCGGCCGGTGCGGCGGCGGGGGCAGCTGCAGCAGCAGGCGCTGCCGCGGCGGCCTTGCCGTCGGTGTCGATCTTGGCGATCAGCTGCTCGGCCACCACGGTGGCGCCATCGGGCTGAACGATCTCGACCAGCACGCCGGCCGAGGGGGCCGGCACTTCGAGCACGACCTTGTCGGTTTCGATCTCGATCAGGATTTCATCGACGGCGACGGCTTCGCCGGCTTTCTTCTTCCACGTGAGCATGGTGGCCTCGGCCACGGATTCGGAAAGCTGGGGGACTTTGACTTCTACGATAGACATTTGGAGTGAGCTCCGTTTTGTTCTTGAGGGTGTTCGTGTGAAAAGGGTCGGTTCTTACTTGGTCAGCACGAAGCCCTTGAGCTTGCCAAATGCGCCATCGACCAGCGCCTTCTGCTGTTCCTGGTGCAGGTGCGAGTAGCCAACTGCAGGCGATGCCGAGGCGGCACGGCCGGAGTAGCCGAGCTTCTGGCCTTCCTGCATGTTTTCGTGGATGTAGTGCTGCACGAAGAACCAGGCGCCCTGGTTCTGCGGCTCGTCCTGGCACCACACGATGTCCACGAGGTTGGGGTACTTCTTGACCTCGGCGGCGAAGGCCTTGTGCGGGAACGGATAGAGCTGCTCGACGCGGATGATCGCCACGTCGTCGCTGCCCTGCTCTTCGCGCTTCTTGGCCAGGTCGTAGTAGACCTTGCCCGAGCAGGCGATCAGGCGCTTGACCTTCTCGGCCTTCAGGCCCTTGCTGTCGGGAATGACGGTCTGGAAGCTGCCCTTGGTGAACTCGGACAGCGGCGAGGTCGCGTCCTTGTTGCGCAGCAGCGACTTGGGCGTGAGGATGATCAGCGGCTTGCGCAGGTTGCGCACCATCTGGCGGCGCAGGATGTGGAAGATCTGGCTGGCCGTGGTGGGCTGCACCACCTGCATGTTGGTGTCGGCGCTCAGCTGCATGAAGCGCTCCAGGCGGGCCGAGCTGTGCTCGGGGCCCTGGCCTTCGTAGCCGTGCGGCAGCATCATCGTGATGCCGTTGACACGACCCCACTTCACTTCGCCCGAAGCGATGAACTGGTCGATCACCACTTGCGCGCCGTTCACGAAGTCGCCGAACTGGGCTTCCCAGATGACGAGCGTGTTGGGGTCGTTCGAGGCGTAGCCGTACTCGAAGGCCAGCACGGCTTCTTCGGACAGGATCGAGTCGATGACGACGAACGGGGCCTGGTTCTCGGCCACGTTCTGCAGCGGCGTGTAGGTGCCGGTGTCGAACTTCTCGCGGTTCTGGTCGTGCAGCACGGCGTGGCGGTGCGTGAACGTGCCGCGGCCCGAGTCTTCACCCGACAGGCGCACCGGGTAGCCGCTGGCCACCAGCGAGGCGAAGGCCATGTGCTCGCCCATGCCCCAGTCGACGTTGACGTCGCCACGGCCCATGGCTGCGCGGTCGTCCAGCACCTTCTTCACGAGCGGGTGCACGGTGAAGTTCTCGGGTGCCTTGGTGATGCGTTCGGCCAGGCGCTTCCACTCGGCGGAGGGAATGGCGGTGTCGCCGGCGTCGGTCCACTTCTTGTTGAGGTACGGGCTCCAGTCGACGGCGTACTTGCTCTTGAAGTTGGTGAGCACGGGGTCGACGGTGTTCTTGCCTTCGTCGAAGGCGGCGCGCTGCGCCTTGACCATGTCGTCGCCGAGCGTGTCGCCCAGGCCTTGCGCGGCCAGCTTGTCGGCGTACAGCTTGCGCGTGCCGGGGTGGGCCGCGATCTTCTTGTACATGAGCGGCTGGGTGAGCGAAGGCGTGTCCTGCTCGTTGTGGCCCAGCTTGCGGAAGCAGATGATGTCGACGACCACGTCCTTCTGGAATTCCATGCGGAAATCAAGAGCGAACTGGGTGGCGAGCACCACGGCTTCGGGATCGTCGCCGTTCACGTGCAGCACCGGCGCCTCGATCATCTTGACGATGTCCGAGCAGTACAGCGTCGAGCGGCTGTCGCGCGGGTCGCTGGTGGTGAAGCCGATCTGGTTGTTGATGACGATGTGCACCGTGCCGCCGGTGGAGTAACCACGGGTCTCGGCCAGTGCCAGCGTTTCCATCACGACGCCCTGGCCTGCGAAGGCGGCGTCGCCGTGCACGATCACGGGCAGCACCTGCTTGCCCAACGGGTCGCCGCGGCGGTCCATGCGGGCGCGCACCGAGCCTTCGACCACGGGGTTCACGATTTCCAGGTGCGAGGGGTTGAACGCCAGGCTCAGGTGGACCGGGCCGCCGGGGGTGGTCACGTCCGAGCTGAAGCCCTGGTGGTACTTGACGTCGCCGGAGGGCAGGTCTTCGGGGGCGGTGTGGTCGAACTCGGCGAACAGGTCGGCGGGCATCTTGCCCAGCGAGTTCACCAGCACGTTCAGGCGGCCGCGGTGGGCCATGCCGATCACGATTTCCTGCACGCCCTTGACGCCGGCCTGGTTGATCAATTCGTCCATCGCGACGATGAAGCTTTCGCCGCCTTCGAGCGAGAAGCGCTTCTGGCCGACGTACTTGGTGTGCAGAAAACGCTCGAGGCCTTCGGCGGCCGTCAGGCGGTTGAGCACGTGCTTCTTCTGCTCGGCGCTGAGCTTGGGATTGGTGCGGGCGCTTTCGAGCTTCTGCTGCCACCAGCGCTTGTGGTTCTGGTCGGTGGTGTACATGTACTCGGCACCCATCGTGCCGCAGTACGTTTCACGCAGGGCATTGAGCAGGTCGCGCAGCGACATGGTCTCTTTGCCGAAGAAGGTGTTGCTGGTGTTGAACACCGTCTCGAGGTCGGCGTCGGCAAAACCGTAGAACGAGGGCTCGAGTTCCGGAATGGCGGGACGCTCGGCGCGCTTGAGCGGGTCGAGGTCGGCCCAGCGGGCGCCGACGTTGCGGTAGGCGGCGATCAGCTGCTGGACTGCCGTGCGCTTGCGGCCGAGTTCGGAGTCGGCGCCGCTGGCCTGCACGACACGGGTCGTGCCCTGCTTGGCCAGTTCGGCAAAGGCGTTGATGACCGGCAGGTGGGGGACGTCGCGGGCGCTGGTGCCGTCGGCGGCGGGAACGTTCTGCAGGGCGTCGAAATACGTGCGCCAGTTGTCGGGAACGCTGCCGGGGTTGGCGAGGTAGTTTTCGTACATCTCCTCGACATAGGGCGCATTGCCGCCGAAGAGGTAGGTGTTGCCTTGATAGGCGGTGTACGCCGTGGGCGTAGAGGAATCGCTCATGATCCGCTGACCTTCGCTTCCCTGGAGGAAGCACGAGTTGGTTAAGAAACCTTCCGCGACACGGCTGGACCGATTGGCGGATGCGACTGTGGCTGGGGAAGGGCCTGAGTACCTTGGCATTGTGCCACGTCAACCATATGACGGCTGAACGCGGCTGCGCAAGGCCCGCAACCCTACCCCGATTCGCGCCTGCGGTCAGGTGGCGGACAGTAACTGTTTGATCTGCTGCAGCGTGGCCGGATCGTCGATGGTGGTCAGGTCGCCCGGGTCGCGCTGCTCGCAGACGGCCTGGATCGCCCGGCGCAGCAGCTTGCCGCTGCGGGTCTTGGGCAGGCCGCTCACGAAGCGCACGCGCGCGGGCCGCGCCAGGGCGCCGAGCTGGTCGGCCACTACCTTCATGATCTCGCCCTCGAGCTTGAGGGCCGCGTCGGCATCGGTCACGGCCAGGCCGTCCTTCGGCACGACGAAGGCCATCGCCACCTGCCCCTTGAGCGTGTCGGCCACGCCGACCACCGCCACCTCGGCCACGTTGGCATGGCCCGAGATGCTCTCCTCGATCTCGCGCGTGCCCAACCGGTGGCCGGCGACGTTGATCACGTCATCGGTGCGGCCCAGGATATAAAAGTAGCCGTCGGCGTCGCGGATGCCCCAGTCGAAGGTCGAATAGACCATCTTGCCCGGCACGCTCTTCCAGTAGGTGTTGACGAAGCGGGCGTCGTCCTTCCACACGGTCTGCATGAAGCCGGGCGGCGTCGGGCCCTCGACCACGACCACGCCCTTCTCGTTCGCGCCGGTGAGCTCCTCGCCGGTCGACTCGTGCAGGATCTTGATGCGGTAGCCATACATCGGCACGCCGGGGCTGCCGAACTTGCTGGGCTTGGCTTCCACGCCGTTGGCGATGGTGATCATCGGCCAGCCCGATTCGGTCTGCCAGTAGTTGTCGATGATCGGCACGCCCAGGCCGTCGCTGATCCAGCGCGCGGTCGGCTCGTCGAGCGGTTCACCGGCCAGGAACAGCGCGCGCAAGGTCGACAGGTCGTACTTCTTGAGCAGCGCCGGGTCTTGTTTCTTGAGCACGCGCACCGCGGTGGGCGCGCTGAACATCACCGTCACCTTGTACTTCTCGACCAGGCGCCACCAGATGCCGCCGTCGGGCTGCTGGTCGAGGCCCTGCGTGGGCAGGCCCTCGTACATGATGGTGGCCATGCCCGCGATCAGCGGGCCGTAGACGATGTAGCTGTGGCCCACGACCCAGCCGATGTCACTGGTCGAGAAGTAGGTTTCGCCGGGCCGGCCGTCGAAGATGTGCTTCATGCTCGCGGCCAGCGCCACGGCGTAGCCGCCCACATCGCGCTGCACGCCCTTGGGCTTGCCGGTGGTGCCGCTCGTGTAGATGGTGTAGCTGATGTCGGTCGAGGCCAGCCAGGTGCAGGGCACCTGCGCATTCAGGTGCTTGTGTCTCAGCTCGCTCGCCAGATGGTCGCGGCCGGCCACCCGCGTCATCGGCGCCAGGCCGCGGTCGGTCAGCAGCACGGCCTCGGGCTTGTGCTTCGACAGGCGGATGGCTTCGTCGAGCAGCGGCTTGTACGCGATGACCTTGCCGCCGCGCGAACCCGCGTCGGCGCTCACGACCACCTTGGGTTCGGCGTCCTCGATGCGCGTGGCCAGCGAGCCGCTGGCGAAACCCCCGAACACCACGCAATGGATGGCGCCGATGCGCGCGCAGGCCAGCATCGCGAAGGCGGCCTCGGGAATCATCGGCATGTAGATGAGCACGCGATCGCCCTTGCCCACGCCCAGCTCGACGAGGCTGGCGGCGGTGCGCTGCACCTCGGCATGCAGTTCGGCGAAGCTGTAGCTTTTCTCGGTGCCCGTCTCGGTCGACACGAAGATCAGCGCCGGCTGGTCGCCCCGATCGGCCAGGTGCCGGTCGACGGCGTTGTGGCACAGGTTGGTGGTGCCGCCGACGAACCAGCGCGCGAACGGCGGCTGGCTGGCGTCGAGGATCTGCTGCGCGGGCGTGTGCCAGTCGATCAGCTTGGCCTGCTCGGCCCAGAAGGCCTCGGGCGCATCGACGGACTGGCGGTAGAACTCTTCATAGCGGCTCATCGGGATCTGTCTCCTGTTTTATGGATGCCGTTCCGGACTCGCGCCGAAACTGAATTCATAATTATGGGGACCGATCTTGCGGGAAGCTGACAGCCGCGGCAATCCGGGCGACCCCCTTGCCGGGCCGCCCCTCAACAGCAACTCAGTAGATCAGCGGATCAGCGCCTGCAGGTCGCGGAACGCCGGATGCTCGGCGGTGCGCAGCCACTCGAAGCCGACCATCTCGGTGGTCACGAGCTCCGCGCCGGCGCCGGCCAGGCGGTCGAAGGCCGCATCGCGGTTGCGCTCGGTGCGCGAGCTGCAGGCGTCGGTGACGACCCACACGTCGAACTCGTCCTCGAGCAGGTCGAGCGCGGTCTGCAGCAGGCAGACATGGGCTTCGCAACCGGCGATGACGATGGTGTTGCGCTCTTCGGCCGCGGCCGGGGGCTTCTGCAGGTGCTTGGGCAGGCTGCGGGCGTTGCCCTGCGGTGCCGCCTTGGCGGGCGGACGCAGCCATTCGCCGAGCCCCTCTTCCACGCCGCTGAAATGCATCTTGGCCAGCGTCTTGCGGCAGAAGGCGCGGATCTCGGGCAGGTTCTCGCCCAGCTTGGACGGGTTCTGCTCGGTGCCCCAGGCCGGCACGTCGACCCACTGCGCCATCTGGCCCAGGCGCGCCGCGTTGCGCGCCGCCGCCTCGCCTTCGAAGATCGCCGGCATCAGCCGCGCCTGGTAATCGACCAGGACGAGTTGGGATTGCGTGGCGTCGAGCAGCATGGACTTCTTCTTTCAGGTATCGGTTGAACTGGGCTGAACCGTACCACCGAAAAGCGCGGGTTTTGCACCGTCTTCCGCCGTTGCGGCAGGGGTCGATCGCTGCACCAGCTGCGCGAGGTAGGCCCTGAACAGCGCATCGGCCGACTGCCTGAACATGCGGATGCGTCCCGTGTGCTGCATCAGCAGCAGCCCGACGCCGTGCGCGAACAGCGCCGTGTTCTCCTGCTGAGCGAGGTCGGCATCGAGGCCCAGGGCGAGCAGTGCTTCTTCGCAGGGGCGCAGGGCGTCGTAGAGGCGGTCGTTCAGTTCGTGGTCGAGCGCATGCGTGAGCCCTCGAGGCCGCATGCCGTGCACCAGGTAGAAGCCGAGGTCGAGGTCGCGCGGGTTCGCCGCGTAGAAGTCGAACCAGGCCTGGGCCTTGGCGGCCAGGGTCTGGTCGGGCCGGACCTCGGACACCGCCACCTCGGCCACCGCGGCCTGCAGGCGCAGCAGCGACTCGTCGAGCAAGGCCGCGTAGATCGCCTCCTTGCTCTCGAAGTACGAATAGATGGCGCCCGGCGTGTAGCCGGCTTTCTTCGCGATTTCACGGATGCTCGCGCCCTCGATGCCCGCCTCGGCGAACACCGTTCGGGCGGCGTCGAGCACCAGGGCGCGGCGGGCGTCGGTGAGGGTCTGGCGGCGTTGGAGCTTGGCGTGCATGGGCGGGACTATAGCCCTCGACCTGGTCGCCGATCAATTTTTCGAACGTTGATCTAAAAATTGAACAGTGTTTAAATCTTTGTGCCAACGATCCCAAAATCCCCACGAGCCCCTGGAGACAACACGCATGAATGCCCCGCCTTCCGACGCCCTCCTCATGTCCGGCGCCGACTACCGTGAATCGCTGCGCCGCTACACGCCCACCGTGTTCGTCGACGGCCGCCGCGTCGCCAGCGTGGCCGACGAGCCGGCCTTCCAGCCCGGCATCAATGCCATCGCCCTCACCTACGACCACGCGCTCAAGTCCGAGTACGCGCCGCTCATGACCGCCCTGCAGCACACCAGCGGCAAGCGCGTGAACCGGCTCTCGCACATCAACACGAGTTCGGGCGACCTGCTCAACAAGCTCGAGGCCGTGCGGCTGGTGTGCCAGGAAACCGGCTGCGCCCAGCGCTACCTGACGCACGACGCGCTCAACGCCATCGCCCAAGTGTCGGCGCGCATCGACGACGCGCGCGGCAGCACCGAGCACACCGCGCGCTTCCACCATTACCTGCACCGCATCCAGGACCAGGACCTGACCCTGGGCGTCGCCATGACCGACGCCAAGGGCGACCGCAGCCGCCGGCCGCACGAGCAGGCGAACGTCGACAGCTACCTGCACGTGGTCGAGCGCAACGCGCGCGGCATCGTCATCTCGGGTACCAAGGCCATCGTGACCGGCGCGCCGTACGTGCACGAACTGCTGGTCATGCCCTGCCGGAACATGGCCAAGGAAGACGCCGACTTCGCCGTCTGCTGCGCCGTGCCGCTCGATGCGCCCGGGCTCACCATCGTCGCGCGGCCGGCCGGTCGGCCCGGCGAGAAGCTCGAGCACGGGGACGCCCTGTTCAGCCGCAAGTACGGCCAGAGCACCGGCGTGTGCATGTTCGACCGCGTGTTCGTGCCGTGGGAGCGCGTGTTCTACGCCGGCGAATGGGAGCACTCGGGCCACCTCACCTACAGCTACGCCACGCACCACCGCCACAGCTGCATCGCGGCCCGCGCCGGCTTCGGCGACCTGCTGATCGGCGCCGGTGCGCTGATGTGCGAGGCCAACGGCTTCGACCCCGGCAAGGAGAGCCACCTGCGCGAGCAGATGGTCGAGCTCATCACCATCACCGAGAGCTTCTTCGCCTGCGGCGTGGCGGCCAGCGTCTACGGCAAGGCCGACGACCACTGCGAGGTCTTCATGCCCGACCCGGTGTTCAGCAACATCGGCAAGCTGCTGCTGGCCACGAAGATCTACGACATGCACCGCATCGCGCACTACGTGAGCGGCGGCCTCATCGTCACCCTGCCCGGCCCGGACGAAGACCACAACCCCGAGACGGCGGCGCGGCTGTCCGACGTGCTGCGCGCCAACCCCGCCATTCCCTACGAACAGCGCATCGAGACGGCGCGCTTCATCGAAGACCTCACGGCCGGCTACCAGGGCGGCTGGTACAGCGTGATCAGCTTGCATGGCGGCGGCTCGCCGGCGGCGATGAAGCAGGAGATCTGGCGCAACTACCCGGTCGGCTCGAAGGTCGAGCTGGTCGAGCGGTTGCTCGAGCGCGGCATCGCGGCCGACGGCACGCCGGCCGCCGCGCCGCACGACCCGCGCCGCGCCATCACGAAGAACCGCCAGCCCGGCAAGTGCTGCGACACCGGCTGCACCGTGCCGGGACAGCCTGTGATGGTCGACCTGCCAATTCCGGTGTCGCGCACCTAGACTCCGGCGGATGCAGACCCTGTCGCTCCTGCGCCACCGCCTCGCCCTACTCCTCGGCGCCGCCTCGCTGCTGCTGCTCGCCGGCTGCGGCGGGTTGCGCACCGCCGAGGCACCGCTGGCCAGCACACTGGAAAAGAGCAGCTGCACCCGCAGCGCCGACACGCTGGTCGTGCTGCTGCCCGGCGCCTACTCGGCACCCGAGGAGTTCGTGCGCGAAGGCTTCATCGACGCACTGAACGAGAACCGGCTCGCGGTCGACACCCTGCGCGTCGATGCCCACATGGGCTACTACCGGAACAAGACCATCCTCGAGCGTCTGGAGCGGGAGGTGATCGCACCGGCGCGCCGCCAGGGCTACAAATCCATCTGGATCGCAGGCATCTCGGTCGGTGGTTTCGGCGGGCTGCTCTACGCCCAGACGCACCCCGGCGACCTTGCCGGCTTGGTCGTGCTGGCGCCCTACCTGGGCGAACGCGTGCTGAGCCAGGACATCGCCAACGCGGGCGGCCTGGCGCGCTGGCGCGGCCCGCTCGAAGCACCACCCGGCAGCGACCCACGCACGCCCAGCGACACGCAGCTGTGGCAATGGCTGCGCGGCTATGTCGGCCACACCCGCACCTTCGGCGACCGACCGCCGCTGTACCTGGGCTACGCGCTCGACGACCGCTTTGCGTTCAGCCACCGGTTGCTGGCTGGCGCATTGCCAGCGGAACGCGTCGTCACGACCGAGGGCGGGCACGACTGGCCCGAGTGGCGGCGGCTCTGGCGCCGCCTGCTGCCGACGCTGCCGCTGCCGGGCTGCCCCGGCTGATCCTTTAATTCGGCCGCAGGCGCAGCAGCTTGCCGTCGGACTCGTCGGTGAGCGCGTAGAGCAGACCGTCCGGCCCCTGCTTCACGTCCCGGATGCGGGCCCGGCCGTCGGCCAGCAGCTTGTGCTCGGCGACGACCTTGTCGTCCTTGAGCTCGATTCGGTCGAGATAGCCGAACTTCAGCGAGCCCACGAACAGGTTGCCCTTCCAGCCCGCGCCGTAGCGGTCGCTGGTGAGGAAGGCCATGCCCGAGGGCGCGATCGACGGCACCCAGTAATGCAGCGGCTGTTCCATGCCGTCCTTGCGGGTGATGCCCTCGCCGATCTTGCCGCCACCGTAGTTCTCGCCGTAGGTGATCACCGGCCAGCCGTGGTTGACGCCGGCGCGCGGGATGTTGACTTCGTCGCCGCCCTGCGGGCCGTGCTCGGTCATCCAGAAGCGACCATCGGGCGCAAGCGTCGCGCCCTGGCTGTTGCGATGGCCGTAGCTCCAGATCTCGGGCAGCGCACCCGGCTTGCCGACGAAGGGGTTGTCTTTCGGCACGCTGCCGTCCTTGGCGATGCGCACCACCTTGCCGTGGTGGTTGTCGAGCGTCTGCGCATCGTCCTTGCGGCTGAAGCGGTCGCCGAGCGTGAGGAACAGGTTGCCGTCACGGGCTTCGACGATGCGGCAGCCGAAGTGCGCGCGGCTCGCGACCTTCGGCTTCTGGCTGAAGATGACTTTCAGCGCCTCCAGCTTCGTGCCGTCGGCCGACAGGCGGGCGCGTGCGAGCGCGGTGCTGTTGGCCGATCCGCCGGAAGCCTCGGGTTCCGAATAGCAGAAGTACAGGGTGCGGTTCTGCGCGAAGCCGCTGTCGGCCAGCACGTCGAGCAGCCCGCCCTGCCCGCCCGCCGCGATGGGCGGCAGGCCCTGGATCGGCGCGCCCAGCTTGCCATCGGCCGCCACCAGCCGCAGGCGGCCGGGCTTCTCGGTGACCACGAAACGGCCCTCCGGCAGGAAGGCGACGCCCCAGGGGTTTTCAAGACCGGAAGCGACGGTTTCGGTACGCACCTGCGCCATGGCCGCGCCAGCCAGGCCACACCCCGCGAGCACCAAGAGGCTTCCCAGGGAGCGAAGAAAGGAGTGATTTCGCAAGTTCATGAAGATTTCCTGAATTTGAGGACACCTTGGCAACAAATGGAATGCACATGTCGACTTTTAAGACTTCGAAGTCATATCAGCCGAGGTGTTTACATTCGAATCCTTATGCCGCATAAACGTTCACCGTTACATTTTTTCTTCCGCCGGATCGAAAAAACACATGTAAATCAATGGTTTACGCACGCATTCAACAATTCAGATTAAATTGACATAACTGCGCGTCATCAATATCCTACGCGCCATGCGTTTTTTCGTCCTACCCGTATCCCTCCTGTTCGCCGTGGCCGTCCACGCCGCCCCCCCTCAACAGGATCGATCGGATGAGATGGACCGAATCCTTGCCGAACGCGGCCTGGTCGGCCAGTTCCATCAGGTTCGCCAGACCGTCGCAGAGCGCACGTCCGACCTCGTCGTGACCGCCATCGGTTTCCTCGGTGTCCCCTACCGCCGCGGCGGCAACACCGCCGAATCCGGTTTCGACTGCAGCGGCTTCGTCCGCGCCATGTACAACCAGACGGTGGGCCACGTGCTCCCGCGCCGCGCCGAAGAGCAAGCCGCTGCCACCGAGAAGATCGACCGCAGCCAGCTCAAGCCCGGCGACCTCGTGTTCTTCAACACCATGCGCCGCACCTTCAGCCATGTAGGCATCTACGTCGGCGAAGGCAAGTTCATCCACTCCCCCCGCTCCGGCGCCCAGGTCCGTGTCGAAGACATGAACGGCAGCTACTGGCAGCGTCGCTTCGACGGCGCCCGCCGCGTGCTCAGCGGCCAGGGCGACGAGGTCAAGGCTGCAGCCATGGCCAACGCCAGCGACTGATTCGACTCCCCCGAATCCAGGACGAAAAAAAATCCCGCCGCGGCGGGATTTTTTGTGGGCGCTCGACAGGCGCCGTAGCGCCTCCAGATCAGGCCGCCTTCTTCGCCGGCGGCAGGTCGGTACACGTCCCGTGCGCCACTTCCGCTGCCATGCCGATGCTTTCGCCCAGCGTCGGGTGCGGGTGGATGGTCTTGCCGATGTCGATCTCGTCCGCGCCCATCTCGATGGCCAGCGCGATCTCGCCGATCATGTCGCCGGCATGCGTGCCGACGATGCCGCCACCCAGGATGCGGTGGGTCTCGGCGTCGAACAGCAGCTTGGTGAAGCCTTCGTCGCGGCCGTTGGCGATGGCGCGGCCCGACGCAGTCCACGGGAAGTGGCCCTTCTTGACCTTGATGCCTTCGGCCTTGGCCTGGTCTTCCGTGAGGCCAACCCATGCCACCTCGGGGTCGGTGTAGGCCACGCTGGGGATCACGCGGGCGTTGAAGGCGGCGCTGGACAGCTCCTTGTCGCCCTTCTGCTCGCCGGCAATGACTTCAGCCGCCACGTGCGCCTCGTGCACCGCCTTGTGCGCCAGCATGGGCTGGCCCACGATGTCGCCGATCGCGAAGATGTGCGGCACGTTGGTGCGCATCTGGATGTCGACCGGAATGAAGCCGCGGTCGCTCACCGCGATGCCGGCCTTCTCGGCGCCGATCTTCTTGCCGTTCGGGCTGCGGCCCACGGCCTGCAGCACGAGGTCGTACACCTGCGGTTCCTTCGGCGCGTTCTCGCCCTCGAAGGTGACCTTGATGCCTTCTTTCGTGGCTTCGGCGCCGACCGTCTTGGTCTTGAGCATGATGTTGTCGAAGCGCGGCGCGTTCATCTTCTGCCAGACCTTCACGAGGTCGCGGTCGGCGCCCTGCATGAGGCCGTCGAGCATCTCGACCACATCGAGGCGCGCGCCCAGCGTCGAATACACGGTGCCCATCTCGAGGCCGATGATGCCGCCGCCCAGCACCAGCATGCGCTTGGGGTCGGTGCCCATTTCGAGCGCACCGGTCGAGTCGACCACGCGCGGGTCCTTCGGCATGAAGGGCAGGCTCACCGACTGCGAGCCGGCCGCGATGATCGCGTTGCGGAACTTGACGGTCTGCTTCTTGCCGGTGGTGTCCCAGCTCGTGCCCGACGTCTCTTCGACTTCCAGGTGGTACGGGTCGATGAAGTTGCCCACGCCGCGCAGCACGGTCACCTTACGCATCTTGGCCATGGCCGTGAGGCCGCCGGTGAGCTTGCCCACCACCTTGTTCTTGTGGCCGAGCAGCTTGGCGCGGTCGACCGTGGGCGCGGCGAAGCTCACGCCCAGGTCGGCGAAATGCTTCACCTCGTCCATGACGGAAGCCACGTGCAGCAGCGCCTTCGAAGGAATGCAGCCGACGTTCAGGCACACGCCGCCGAGGGTGGCGTAGCGTTCGATCAGCACGACCTTCAGGCCGAGGTCGGCCGCACGGAAGGCGGCCGAGTAGCCGCCGGGGCCGGCGCCCAGCACGACCACGTCGCACTCGACATCGACCTTGCCGCCGTAGCTGGACACCACCACGGACGCTGCCACGGCAGGGGCCGGTGCGGCCGCCTTGGGCGCAGGCGCAGCTGCCGCCGGTGCGGGTGCAGCAGCCGGCGCGGGCGCAGCGGCCCCGTCGACTTCGAGCGTCAGCACGACCGAGCCTTCCTTGACCTTGTCGCCCACCTTCACGGCCAGCGACTTCACCACGCCGGCGGCCGACGAGGGAATCTCCATCGAGGCCTTGTCCGATTCGACCGTGATGAGCGACTGCTCGGCCTTGACCGTGTCGCCGACGTTGACCAGCACCTCGATCACCGCGACTTCGTCGAAGTCGCCGATGTCCGGCACCTTGATGTGTTGTTCGCTCATTTGGACACTTTCAGTTTGAGTGTGAGAACGTCGGCCGGCAGGGCCGAATTGCGATCGAATTCGCAGGCGGCGGCGATGCCCGCCTCCGCCACGTCGCGCGCTGTGCGCGACTTGTTGTCATAGGCCGCGTGCATGGCGCCGAGCGCAAAGCTGCGTCCCGAGCCGATGGCCCAGTACTGCTTGAACTCGAACACCTCGCGGTAGCTGTAGATGCCGTAGATGCCGCTCGGGTTGGCCAGCAGCATGGTGAACTGGCTCGACTCGTAGGGCTCGTGCTCGTCTTCCTTGGTCTGCATGAAGAACGAGTCCTTCAGCACCGGATGCAGCAGCGTGAAGGTGTGGAACACCTCGTGCTTGCTGCCGAACTGCAGCGCCTCGCGCGGCTGGGCCGCCAGCGCATGCTGGAGCACCAGCTGGTGCGCGGCGGCGCCCGCCACCGCGAACAGACTCTGGCCCGCGGCATCCTCGACGGTGAAGATCTTCTGGTTCGCTTCGGCGTTGTGCGACATGCGCGTGTCACCGAAGGTCACCAGCGAATCGGCCGCCATCGTGACCTGGCCACCCTTTCGGACGGCCACAACCGTGGTCATAGCAGGATGCGACGGTAGTCCGCGAGCACCTGGCCCAGGTAGGCGTTGAAACGCGCAGCCAGAGCGCCATCGATCACGCGGTGGTCATACGACAGCGACAGCGGCAGCGTGAGACGCGGCACGAACTGCTTGCCGTCCCACACCGGCTTCATCTGGCCCTTGGAGAGGCCCAGGATGGCCACTTCGGGGGCGTTGATGATGGGCGTGAAGTGCGTGCCGCCGATGCCGCCGAGCGAGCTGATCGAGAAGCAGCCGCCCTGCATGTCGGCCGAGCCGAGCTTGCCGTCGCGCGCCTTCTTGGCGAGTTCGCCCATCTCGGCGCTGATCTGCAGGATGCCCTTCTTGTCGGCATCCTTCAGCACCGGCACCACGAGCCCGTTGGGCGTGTCGGCCGCGAAGCCGATGTTGTAGTACTGCTTGTAGACGAGCTGGTCGCCGTCCAGGCTGGTGTTGAAGTCGGGGAATTTCTTCAGCGCCGCGACCACCGCCTTGATCACGAAGGCGAGCATCGTGACCTTGATGCCCGACTTCTCGTTCTCCTTGTTGGTGGAGACGCGGAAGGCCTCGAGCTCGGTAATGTCGGCTTCGTCGTTGTTGGTGACGTGCGGGATCATCACCCAGTTGCGGTGCAGGTTCGCGCCGCTGAGCTTCTTGATGCGCGACAGGTCCTTGCGCTCGACAGTGCCGAACTTCGTGAAGTCGACCTTGGGCCACGGGATGAGGCCCAGCGCCGCGCCGTCGCCACCACCGCCGGCCGGCGCCTTGGCCGCCGAGGCCTTGGTGCTGGCCTGGCCGCTCATCACGGCCTTGGTGAAGTTCTGGACGTCTTCCTGCGTGATGCGGCCCTTGAGGCCGGAACCCTTGACCTCTTCGAGCGGCACGCCGAGTTCGCGTGCGAACTTGCGCACCGAGGGCGAGGCGTGCGGCAGGCTGCCGGTGGGAGCCGACGTCGGCTGGTGGGCCGGCGCGGCGGCTGCCGGTGCGGCGGCGGCCGGCGCAGGAGCGCTGGCGGTTGCGGCGGCGGGCGCGGCAGCTGCGGCCTGTGCCGGCGCGGGCGCCGATGCAGGTGCGGCAGCCCCTGCGGCGCCTTCGAGCACCGCGATCAGGTCGCCGATGTTGACGGTGTCGCCGACCTTGACCTTGAGTTCCTTCAACACGCCGGCGGCCGACGACGGGATTTCCATCGAGGCCTTGTCCGACTCCACCGTGATCAGCGACTGCTCGGCGGCGATGGTGTCACCCACCTTCACCAGCAGCTCGATGACCGCGACGTCCTTGAAGTCGCCGATGTCCGGCACCTTGACGTCGACCGGGCCCGAAGCAACCGGTGCGGCTGCGGCGGGCGCAGGCGCTGCAGCAACCGGAGCGGGTGCCGCGGCAGCAGGCGCAGCGGCCGGCGCCGGGGCGGCGGCAGCCGCGCCCTCGGCCTCGACCACCAGCACCACCGAGCCTTCCTTGACCTTGTCGCCCACGGCGACCTTGATTTCCTTGACCACACCGGCCGTGGACGACGGGATTTCCATCGACGCCTTGTCCGATTCGACCGTGATGAGCGACTGTTCGGCCTTGACCGTGTCGCCCACCTTCACGAGCACCTCGATCACCGCGACTTCATCGAAATCGCCGATGTCCGGCACCTTCACTTCCACTGCTGCCATATCGTTGTCTCCCGCCGTCAGGCGCCGTTCGTTCGTTGGTTGTTGATGTTCAAGCGTAAAGCGGGTTGACCTTGTCGACATTGATGCCGTACTTCTTGATCGCTTCCACCACCTTGGCCACCGGCACGGTGCCATCTTCGCTCAGCGCCTTGAGCGCGGCCACGACGATGTAGTGACGATTGATCTCAAAGTGTTCGCGCAGCTTGGCGCGGAAGTCGCTGCGACCGAAACCGTCGGTGCCCAGCACCTTGTAGTTGCGGCCCTTGGGCACGAAGGGGCGGATCTGCTCGGCGTAGGCCTTCATGTAGTCGGTCGACGCGATCACCGGGCCGGTCGATGCACCGAGCTGCTCGGCCACGAAGGGCACGCGCGGTGTCTGGTCGGGGTGCAGCAGGTTCCAGCGGTCGGCGTCCTGGCCGTCGCGGGTCAGCTCGTTGAAGCTCGGGCAGCTCCACACCGAAGCCGACACGCCCCACTCCTTCTCGAGCAGTTCTTGCGCGGCGAAGCTCTCGCGCAGGATGGTGCCGCTGCCCAGCAGTTGCACGGTCGGTGCTTCCTTGGCGCCCTTGGCGGCCTTGACCACCGGGCCCTGCTTGGACAGGTACATGCCCTTGATGATCTGCTCTTCGGTGCCGGGCTGCAGGCCGGGCATCGCGTAGTTTTCGTTCAGCAGCGTCAAGTAGTAGTAGACGTTGTCCTGCTTCTCGACCATGCGCTTCAAGCCGTGGTGCAGGATCACGCCGACTTCGTGCGCGAAGGTCGGGTCGTAGCTCACGCAGTTCGGGATGGTGTTGGCCAGGATGTGGCTGTGACCGTCTTCGTGCTGCAGGCCTTCGCCGTTCAGCGTGGTGCGTCCCGAGGTGCCGCCCAGCAGGAATCCGCGGGCCTGCATGTCGCCAGCCGCCCAGGCCAGGTCGCCGATGCGCTGGAAGCCGAACATCGAGTAGTACACGTAGAACGGCACCATGATGCGGTTGTTCGTGCTGTACGACGTGGCCGCCGCGATCCAGCTGGACATGCCGCCGGCTTCGTTGATGCCCTCTTGCAGGATCTGGCCGGCCTTGTCTTCCTTGTAGTACATGACCTGGTCCTTGTCGACCGGGGTGTACTGCTGACCGTGCGGGTTGTAGATGCCGATCTGGCGGAACAGGCCTTCCATGCCGAAGGTGCGGGCCTCGTCCACCAGGATGGGCACGACGCGCGGGCCCAGGGCCTTGTCGCGCAGCAGCTGCGTGAGGAAGCGCACGTAGGCTTGCGTGGTCGAGATCTCGCGGCCTTCGGCCGTGGGCTCCATCACCGCCTTGAAGGTGTCGAGCGAGGGCACCGTGAAGCTCTCGTCGGCCTTGACGCGGCGGTGCGGCAGGTAGCCGCCCAGGGCCTTGCGGCGCTCGTGCAGGTAGCGCATTTCCGGCGTGTCGTCGGCCGGCTTGTAGAACGGCAGCTCGGCGATCTGGCTGTCGGGAATCGGGATGTTGAAGCGGTCGCGGAAGGCCTTGATGTCCTCGTCGCCGAGCTTCTTGGTCTGGTGGACCGTGTTCTTGCCTTCGCCGATCTTGCCCATGCCGAAGCCCTTGACGGTCTTGACGAGCAGCACCGAGGGCTGGCCCTTGTGGTTCTGGGCGGCGTGGAAGGCGGCGTAGACCTTCTGCGAGTCGTGACCGCCGCGCTGCAGGTTCCAGACCTCGTCGTCGGTCAGGTGCTCGACCATCTTCAGCGTGCGCGGGTCGCGACCGAAGAAGTTCTTGCGCACATAGGCGCCGTCGTTGGCCTTGAACGACTGGTAGTCGCCGTCGTTGCACTCCATCATGATCTTGCGCAGCGCGCCGTCATGGTCCTTCTCGAGCAGGGCGTCCCAGCCCTTGCCCCAGATCAGCTTGATGACGTTCCAGTTGGCGCCGCGGAACTCGCCTTCGAGCTCCTGGATGATCTTGCCGTTGCCGCGCACCGGGCCGTCCAGGCGCTGCAGGTTGCAGTTGATGACGAAGATCAGGTTGTCGAGGTTCTCGCGCGCGGCCAGGCCGATGGCGCCCAGCGATTCGACTTCGTCCATTTCGCCGTCGCCGCAGAACACCCAGACCTTGCGGTTCTCTGTGTTGGCGATGCCGCGGGCGTGCAGGTACTTCAGGAAGCGCGCCTGGTAGATCGCCATCAGCGGGCCCAGGCCCATCGACACCGTGGGGAACTGCCAGAACTCGGGCATCAGCTTGGGGTGCGGGTAGCTCGACAGGCCCTTGCCGTCCACTTCCTGGCGGAAGTTGAGCAGCTGGTCTTCGGAGAGGCGGCCTTCGAGGTAGGCGCGGGCATAGATGCCGGGCGACACGTGGCCCTGGATGTACAGCAGGTCGCCGCCGTGGTTTTCGCTCTCGGCGTGCCAGAAGTGGTTGAAGCCGGCGCCGAACATGCTGGCCAGCGAGGCGAAGGAGCCGATGTGGCCGCCCAGGTCACCGCCTTCGGGCGGGTGGATGCGGTTGGCCTTGACCACCATGGCCATGGCGTTCCAGCGCATGTAGGCGCGCAGGCGCTGTTCGATCTCGAGGTTGCCGGGGCTGCGGGCTTCCACGCCCGGCTCGATGGTGTTCACGTAGCCGGTGTTGGCCGAGAACGGCATGTCGACGCTGTTCTGGCGCGCATGTTCGAGCAGTTGTTCGAGCAGGAAGTGCGCCCGCTCGGGCCCTTCGCTCTGGATGACGGAAGACAGTGCATCCATCCATTCACGCGTCTCCTGGGCGTCCGCATCGTTTGCGGCCGAGCCGAACAGGTTCTCGGGATTTGCCGACATGCTTGTCTCTCCTTTTAGGGCTGTGGCTGTAATTTAGTGCGCTGGGCACCGAGCGCGCCGGAGTTTCGCATAGAAGTTTCCCTATTTCAAATAGTGCTTGTTGATTTCTTATTATGAAATACCAAGGAGGCACGTCCTCGGCAGGGCCTCTTGCCCGGGAGGGCCATCACCTAAACTCCGCCCATGCCCCTTTCCTCCCCGCTCGCGGTCGCCCGCAGTGCCGTCAAAGCCTCGCCGCTGTCCTGGTGGCGCACGTGGTGGCGCAAGCAGACACCCGTGCTGCAGGACGCCGTCGCAATGCTCGCGCCGATGGCGGCCGTGCTGCTGTTTCTCGCGGCCATCGTGTCGGCGTTCTGGTACCTGCGCTCCGAAGAAGTCGAGCGTGAGCAGGAGTCGGTGCGGCGCGATGTCGAGTACGCGCAACAGCGCATGCGCCTGCGTTTGCTGGAGCGGCAGGAACAGCTGATGCGCATCGCGCGCGACGCCTCCAACCGCGAGATCGATCCGGTCGAGTTCACGAGCCGCGCCGAGTCGCTGGTGAGCCAGTTCCCCGAGCTGCAGACCATCAGCTGGATCGACGACCGCCGCCGCTTCAAGGCCGGCTATGCCGCGCCCAGCGTGCATCCGGCGCAACAGCACCTGATCGGCGACGTGCTGCGTCCCGGCGACATCGAAAGCAACTACGCATTGGCGCGCGAGCTGCGCCAGCCGGTGTACTCGCAGCCCGTGGCCGGCGGCGAACCAGCCGCGATGCTGCAGCTTCACATCCCGCTGTTCGACCAGGGCCTGTTCGCGGGCGTCGTGCTCGGCGAGTTCTCCATCGACGGCCTGCTGCGCTACGGCATGCCTTCCGAGGTGCAGGCGCGCTATGCCGTCTCGCTGCTCGACGCCAAGGGCAACGTCATCGCCGGCAACACCACGCCGCTGAAGAACAGCGGCACCCGCCTGCTGCCCTGGACCGAAGCCACCAACGAATACGAAGTGCCGGTGTCGCCCGTAGGCAATGCGCTGATGCTGCGCGCGCAGGCCTACCGCACCTCGCAGGGCGTGGTGGGCAACGGCCTCTTCTGGCTCGTGTGCGCGCTCAGCGTGATGACCAGCTGGATGCTGATCGGCACCTGGCGCCACACGCGGCGACGCCTGCAGGCGCAGCAGCGGCTGGTCGCCGAGACCAACTTCCGCCGCGCGATGGAAAACTCCATGCTGACCGGCATGCGCGTACTCGACCTGCAAGGCCGCATCACCTACGTGAACGCCGCGTTCTGCGCCATGACGGGCTGGAGTGAAGACGAACTGGTCGGCCAGACGCCGCCCTTCCCCTACTGGCTCGAATCCGACCGCGAGGTGATGAACGAGCGCCTCGAAGAAGAACTGCACGGTCGCGCCCTGCCCGGCGGCTTCCAGGTGCGCGTGAAGCGCAAGAACGGCAGCGTGTTCAACGCCCGCCTGTACGTGTCGCCGCTGATCGATGCGCGCGGCCACCAGACCGGCTGGATGACGTCGATGACCGACATCACCGAGCCGACGCGCATCCGCGAGCAGCTGTCCGCCTCGTACGAACGCTTCACCACCGTGCTCGAAGCACTCGACGCCGCCGTGTCGGTGGCGCCCATCGGCAGCGAAGAACTGCTGTTCGCCAACAAGCTGTACCGCCTGTGGTTCGGCTCCGATACCGTGGGCCACCTGGGCATGGTGGCGCAGGCCGGCGTGCCGCCGTCGAACGCGCACGACGAAGGCCTGGACGACGTCGACCCCTACGCCGGCCTGCCGATTGACACGCTCACCGCCGCCCAGACCGCGAACAACGAGATCTTCGTGCCGCACCTGGGCAAGTGGCTCGAGGTGCGCTCGCGCTACCTGACCTGGGTCGACGGCCGCCTGGCGCAGCTGGTGATCGCCACCGACATCACGCCGCGCCGCGACGCCGAAGAGCAGGCCGCCGCGCAGGCCGACAAGGCCCAGGCCGCGAGCCGCCTGATCACCATGGGCGAAATGGCCTCCAGCGTGGCGCACGAACTCAACCAGCCGCTCACAGCCATCGCCAACTACTGCAACGGGATGATGTCGCGCATCAAGGGCCAGACGATCGACAACGACGCCCTGCTCGCCGCGCTCGAGAAAACCTCGAAGCAGGCGCAGCGCGCGGGCCAGATCATCCAGCGCATCCGCTCCTTCGTGAAGCGCAGCGAGCCCAACCGCACTCCGGCCGACGTCGCCACCATGGTGAGCGAGGCGGTCGAACTCGCGGGCATCGAGCTGCGCCGGCGCAACGTGCGCCTGAACCACTACGTGGCCGCGCGGCTGCCGGTGGTGCGCGTCGACCCGATCCTCATCGAGCAGGTGATGGTCAATCTGCTGAAGAACGCGGCCGAATCCATCGACATCGCCGACCGCCCGCTGGCGCGCCGCAGCGTCGAGTTGCGCGTACTGCCCAAGGTGATCGAGGGGCACAATGCCATCGAGTTCTCGGTGCAGGACACGGGCAAGGGCCTCTCGCCCGAGGTCATGGACCGGCTCTACGAGGCCTTCTTCTCCACCAAGCCCGAGGGCATGGGCATCGGGCTCAACCTGTGCCGCACCATCGTCGAGTCGCACCGCGGCCGGATGCAGGCGGAGAACATCTACAATGGCCCGGATGTGATCGGATGCCGTTTTTCCTTCTGGATTCCGGTGTTGGACGCTATCAGTTCCGTAGCAAGCGACGAGGCAAAGGTACCTGCATGAGTTTGATTCCGAAGAAGGGCACGGTCTATGTCGTCGATGACGACGAAGCCGTACGCGATTCGCTGCAATGGCTGCTCGAAGGCAAGGACTACAGAGTCCGCTGTTTCGAGTCCGCCGAATCCTTTCTCTCCCGATACGACCCGCGCGAAGTCGCCTGTCTGATCGTCGATATCCGCATGGCCGGCATGACCGGCCTCGAATTGCAGGATCGGCTGATCGAACGGCGTTCTCCGTTGCCGATCGTGGTCATCACCGGCCACGGCGACGTGCCGATGGCGGTCGACAGCATGAAGAAGGGCGCGATGGATTTCATCCAGAAGCCCTTCAACGACGAAGAGCTGGTGTCGCTGGTCGAGCGCATGCTCGAACACGCACGCGGCGCCTTCACGCAGCACCAGCAGTCGGCCAGCCGCGACGCGCTGCTGTCCAAGCTCACCGGCCGCGAGGCGCAGGTGCTCGAGCGCATCGTCGCCGGCCGCCTGAACAAGCAGATCGCCGACGACCTGGGCATCAGCATCAAGACGGTGGAGGCGCACCGCGCCAACATCATGGAAAAGCTCAACGCCAACACCGTGGCCGATCTGCTCAAGATCGCGCTCGGGCAAGCGGCCCCAGCCGCCAAGGCCTCCTGAGCTGCAGCTATCCCTGCGATAGCCACGCACCTTCCCCACGCCTGCGCAAGCGGGCGTTTTTACTTGGAAAATCAAAACCGATGACCGCCCAACTGATCGACGGCAACGCCCTCGCCAAAACCATCCGCGCCGAGGTGTCCGGCCGCACCGCTGCGCTGAAGGCCCGCGGCGTGAACCCGGCCCTGTCCATCATCCTGGTGGGCAGCGATCCGGCGAGCCAGGTCTATACCAAGCACAAGGTCAACGACAGCACCGAGACCGGCCTCTCGGCCACCCTCGAGACCTATCCCGCCGACCTGAGCGAGGCCGACCTGCTGGCGCGCATCCGCGCCCTCAACGACGACCCGAAGGTGCACGGCATCCTCGTTCAGTTGCCGTTGCCCAAGCACATGGACAGCCAGAAGGTCATCGAGACCATCTCGCCCGCCAAGGACGTCGACGGCTTCCACGTGGCCAGCGCCGGCGCGCTGATGACCGGTGCCCCGGGCTTCTGGCCCTGCACGCCGCACGGTTGCATGAAGATGCTCGAATCGATCGGCTACGACCTGCGCGGCAAGCACGCCGTGGTCATCGGCCGCAGCAACATCGTCGGCAAGCCGATGGCCATGATGCTGCTCGCCAAGAGCGCCACCGTGACCATCTGCCACAGCGCCACCCAGGACCTGGGTGCGATCACGCGCCAGGCCGACGTGATCGTCGCCGCCGTCGGCAAGCTGGACCTGCTGACCGCCGACATGGTGAAGCCCGGCGCCGTCGTCATCGACGTGGGCATGAACCGCAAGGCGGACGGCAAGCTGGCCGGCGACGTCGATTTCGACGGCGTGAAGGAAGTGGCCGGCTGGATCACCCCCGTGCCCGGCGGCGTCGGCCCCATGACGCGCGCCATGCTTCTGGTCAACACCCTTGAAGCGGCCGAACGCGCCGCAAGATAAGAACCACCCCGTTGTTGGCTCACTGCGTGTAGCCGCCTCCCCCTCAAGGGGCACCACCGGCGGCCCGGCAAAGCCGGTTCCGCGGTGGTTCCCGAAATGGCTTCGCTACGCTCGCCCAGGATCTTTCACATGACCAATCCGCTCCTCGACTTCACCGACCTCCCCCTGTTCGACCGCATCAAGCCCGAACACGTGTCGCCCGCGGTCGACGCGCTGCTGGCCGATGCCGAGGCCGCGCTGCAGACGGTGACGGCGCCCGAATTCCCGGCCGACTGGATCGCGATCTCCAAGGTGCTCGACGTGGCCTCCGAACGCTTCAGCCGCGCCTGGGGCGCTGTCGGCCACCTCAACGCCGTGGCCGACACGCCCGAGCTGCGCGCCGCCTACAACGAGGCCATGCCGCGCGTCACCGCCTTCTGGACCCGCCTGGGTTCCGACGAACGCCTGTACGCCAAGTACAAGGCCATCGACCCGGCCACGCTCAACCCCGAACAGCGCCAGGCGCACAAGAACGCCGTGCGCAACTTCGTGCTCGGCGGCGCCGAGCTGCAGGGCGAGGCCAAGCAGCGCTTTGCCGACATCCAGGAACGCCAGGCCGAACTGAGCCAGAAGTTCAGCGAAAACGCCCTCGACGCCACCGACGCCTTCGCGCACTACGCGCAGCTCGGTGAACTCGACGGTGTGCCCGAAGACGTGGTGAGCGCCGCGCGCGCGGCCGCCGAGGCCGAAGGCAAGAAAGGCTACAAGCTCACGCTCAAGATGCCGTGCTACCTGCCGGTGATGCAGTTCGCCAAGAGCAGCGCGCTGCGCGAAACCCTGTACCGCGCCTACGTCACGCGCGCCAGCGAACTCGGCGATCCGAAGTTCGACAACACCGCGCTCATCACCGAGATCCTCGCGCTGCGCGAGGAAGAATCGAAGCTGCTGGGCTACAAGAATTTCGGCGAACTCTCGGTCGTGCCCAAGATGGCCGAATCGCCCGAGCAGGTCGTCAAGTTCCTGCGCGACCTCGCCGCCAAGGCCAAGCCCTACGGCGAGCGCGACCTGGCCGACCTGCGCGCCTTCGCGGCCGAACAGCTGAACCTCGTCGATCCGCAGGCCTGGGACTGGACCTACGTCGGCGAAAAGCTCAAGGAAGCGCGCTACGCCTTCAGCGAGCAGGAGGTGAAGCAGTACTTCCCGGCGCCGAAGGTGATGGCGGGCCTGTTCAAGATCGTCGAGACGCTGTTCGAGGTGTCGATTCGCCGCGACAGCGCGCCCACCTGGCACCCGAGCGTCGAGTTCTACCGCATCGAGCGCGCCGGCCAGAAGGTCGGCCAGTTCTACCTCGACCCCTCCGCCCGCGCCGCCAAGCGCGGCGGTGCCTGGATGGACGACGTGCGCGCCCGCTGGCTGCGCCCCGACGACGGCGTGCTGCAGACGCCGGTCGCGCAGCTGGTGTGCAACTTCGCCAGCGGTGTCGACGGCAAACCGCCGCTGCTCACGCACGACGACGTGACCACCCTCTTCCACGAGTTCGGCCACGGCCTGCACCACATGCTCACGCAGGTGAACGAGCGCGACGTGTCGGGCATCAGCGGCGTCGAGTGGGACGCGGTCGAGCTGCCGAGCCAGTTCATGGAGAACTTCTGCTGGGAGTGGGACGTGCTCGCCCACATGACGGCCCACGTCGACACCGGCGAGCCGCTGCCGCGCGCGCTGTTCGACAAGATGACCGCCGCCAAGAACTTCCAGAGCGGGCTGCAGACGCTGCGCCAGATCGAGTTCTCGCTGTTCGACATGCTGCTGCACACCGAGCACCAGGCCGCCGCCGCCCAGCCGGGCGCCGTGATGGCGCTGCTCGGCCAGGTGCGCGCCGAAGTGGCCGTGATGCCCTCGCCGCCCTTCAGCCGCACGCCGAACACCTTCAGCCACATCTTCTCGGGCGGCTACGCGGCCGGCTACTACAGCTACAAGTGGGCCGAGGTGCTGAGCGCCGACGCCTACGCGGCCTTCGAGGAAACCGTGGGCGCTGACGGCGAACCCAACATCGAGACCGGCCGCCGATACCGCCAGGCCATCCTGGAGGCCGGCGGCAGCCGCAGCGCCATGGATTCGTTCAAGGCCTTCCGGGGCCGCGAGCCGCAGCTTGATGCGCTGCTGCGACATCAGGGCATGGCTCAGGCCCAGCCCGCTTGATACGGCGCTGAAGCTTGCGATACTCGGGAGATATGTATCCGACTTTTTACAAACTCCCGATGCGCGGCCTGATCGGCCTGGTCCTCGTGCTGTCGACCGCCAGCGTGCTGGCACAGGCGGTCTACCGCCAGGTCGACAAGAACGGCAAGGTCACGTTCTCGGACCAGCCCCCCGTCGTCACCAACGCGCCGACGGGCGGGCCCCAGCCGGCCGGCGTCAACGCGCCGACGAACAGCGGGCTTCCCTACGAACTTCGCCAAGTGGCACAGCGCTACCCCGTCACGCTGTACAGCGGCGAGGGCTGCAGCCCCTGCAACGAGGCGCGCACGCTGCTCACCACGCGCGGCATTCCCTTCGAAGAACGCACCATCAAGAGCAACGAGGACGTCGACGCCCTGCAGCGCCTGAGCGGACAGAACGCGCTGCCGCTGCTGACCGTCGGGTCGCAGCAGCTCAAAGGCTTCTCGGACGTGGAATGGTCGCGCTACCTCGACGCGGCCGGCTATCCCAAGAGCAACAGCCTGCCCGCAGGCTACCGCCCGCCCGCCGCGCGCCCGCTCGTCGCGCAGCAGGCACCGGCAGCGGCAGCGCCCCGTGCGACCGACACGCCCCTGCAGCCGCCGAACCCCGCGCCGGCACCGCCCTCGAACGCACCGGGCCCGAACAACCCGGCCGGCATCAAGTTCTAGAGGCGGACGGGGCCTCGCCCCCGCCCCGCGTCGCCGCCGTTCAGCCGGCGAACTGCAACGTCTTCACGCCCGACGCCGTGCCCAGCAGGCACACGTCGGCCTTCTGGTGGGCGAAGACCCCCACCGTCACTACGCCGGGCCACTGGCTCACTTCGGATTCAAAGGCGCGCGGGTCGGTGATCCGCAGGCCGGTCACGTCGACGATGTGCTGGCCGTTGTCGGTCACCAGCGGCAGGCCGTCTTTCTCGCGCACCTGGGCGATGCCGCCCAGGCCGGCGAACTGGCGCATCACGCGGCGCACGGCCATCGGGATCACCTCCACCGGCAGCGGAAAGGCGCCGAGCGTCTCGACCAGCTTGGAGGCGTCGGCGATGCAGACGAAGCGCTTGGACTGCGCCGCGACGATCTTCTCGCGCGTGAGCGCCGCGCCGCCACCCTTCACCATGAAGCCCCGGTGGTCGATCTCGTCGGCGCCGTCGATGTAGACGGCCAGTTCTTCCACCTCGTTGCTGTCGAACACCGGAATGCCCAGTGCGCGCAGGCGCTCGGTGGACGCGACCGAACTGGAGACGGCGCCCTTGATCTCGTCCTTGATCGTGGCCAGCGCGTCGATGAACTTGTTGACCGTGGAGCCGGTGCCCACGCCGACGATCTCGCCCTTGACCACGTAGGCCAGCGCGGCAAGGCCGACCTGGGCCTTGAGTTCATCCTGGGAAAGAGGGGTTGGGGAGGCGGGTGCGGTCATCGCGGAGAATCCTTGGCTCATTGAAGTCGAGAATTATCTGATGCCCTTGCTGCTGCCCTCTTCGCTCTATGGCCTGGCCCGCCCTTTTCTGTTCGGTTTCGACCCCGAGCACGCCCATGAAATCACCCTCGACGGGCTGGCCCGCACCCAGAACACGCCATTGGCCTGCGCCTACGCGGCGACGCGCGTCGAAGACCCGATCCAGCTGGCGGGCCTGAATTTCCCCAACCGCGTCGGCCTGGCCGCCGGGCTGGACAAGAACGCACGCTGCATCGACGCCTTCGCGGCCATGGGCTTCGGTTTCGTCGAAGTCGGCACGGTCACGCCCAAGGGCCAGCCCGGCAACCCGAAGCCGCGCATGTTCCGCCTGCCGCAGCGCGACGCACTGATCAACCGCCTGGGCTTCAACAACGAAGGGCTCGACGCCTTCCTGGCCAACGTGCAGAAGGCCCGTTTCCGCAAGCAGGCCGGTGGCAGCAAGTCGCCCATGCTGCTGGGCCTGAACATCGGCAAGAACGCAGCCACGCCGATCGAGCGCGCGGTGGACGACTACCTGGCCTGCCTGGACGGCGTCTACCCGCACGCGGACTACGTGACGATCAACATCTCCAGCCCCAACACGGCCAACCTGCGCTCGCTGCAGAGCGACGAAGCGCTCGATGCGCTGCTGGGCGCCGTGGCCGAGCGGCGCGAAGCGCTGGCCACGCGCCACGGCAAGCGCGCGCCGCTGTTCGTGAAGATTGCACCCGACCTCGACGACGCGCAGGTCGCGGTGATCGCCGCCACGCTGCAGCGCCACGGCATGGACGGCGTGATCGCCACCAACACCACGCTCGCACGCGACGCAGTGGCCGGCCTGCCCCATGCCCAGGAAGCCGGTGGCCTCTCGGGCGCACCGGTGCGCGAAGCCAGCAACCGCGTGATCGCGCAACTGCGCGCGGCACTGGGCAAGGACTTTCCGATCATCGGGGTGGGCGGCATCCTGAGTGCGGCCGATGCCAAGGCCAAGATCGCCGCAGGCGCGGACGTGGTGCAGATCTACACCGGCCTGATTTATCGCGGCCCCGGGCTGGTCCGCGAAACGGCCCAGGCGCTGCAGCAGGATCGCCGCAAGGCCTGAGCCGGTTCTTCTTTTTTGCTGCCGGTGGCTCAGCGCATGCGCCAGAGCACCGGCGCAATGACCGTGGCCCAGCGCAGCAGCCGCTTCGGGCGGATCACCGCCACAGCAGCGGCAGCGACCACCCCGGCGGCCACCGGGTGTTCGCGCGCAATGCGCAACGCGGTTGCCGCGGCCGATTCATTGACGGGCTCGCCCGAGGCCGGCTGCGTCTCGCGACCGCCCTGCAAGGTGGCGATGCGTTCACGCTGGCGGTCCATGCGGGCCAGCAGCTCCTCGCGCGTGGCGGGGCGCGGCGGGCGCGGCGCTTCGTCGTCCAGCTCCGGGTCCTTGCCGAGGTTGAAGCGGTCCTGGACCCAGGCCCAGTCGCGCTCGAACTCCTGAAAGGTCGGAACGAAGCTGTTGGAGGCATTGCTCAGGCTGCGCATCAGGCCGATGACGGCCGCCAGCCACAGCACCGCCCAGACACCGGCCACCACCCAGGCGGCGGTGACGCGGTACGGCGTGTCCCAGTAATGCACGACCACCGCCATCGAGAGCAGCGCCACCGCGACGGTGGTCAGCCCCAGCACGGCGACGACCAGGACGAGGGTCAGCTTCAGGCGCTGCTTCTCGTCCTCCCAGGCCATGCGCAGCAACTGCACCCGGTCCTCGGCCGCCAGCGCACCTTCGGCGGCGGCGATGCGCAACCGGCGGATGCGGGCATCGAGCCCGAACAGGGACAGCAGTCTCATGCGCCGCCTCCGCCCTCACCGGCCACAGCGTGGCGACGGCGAACGAAGGGACGGCGGTGTGCGCTCAGGCCGGTGCAGTGACGCTCAGCGGCGGCCAAGCAACAGACCCACCAGCACGCCGACGGCCAGTGCGGCACCGGCAACCTGCCAAGGTTCGTCGTGGGCGTAGGTGTTGGTGGCGGTGGCCGCCTGGCGCGCCTTCTTGGCGGCCAGCTTGCTCTTTTCGGAAGCCAGCTCGCGCGCGATGGCGAGCTTGGTGTCGATGCGTTGGCGCAGCGCCTTGATGTGGGGAACCGAATCCAGGTCCTTGCTGGCCAGCACGCCGCGCACGTCGCTTGCGATGTCTTCGGCTGCTGCTTCAAGATTGTTGGATGCACTCATTGGAATCTTTCCTCCGTGATGACACCGGCACCGCGCCGGCGGCTTCACGCCAGCATATGGCGTGCTGTCATGTTACAGGCTCGAAAGCCCCTCATGCGCGACAGATGTGCTCAGTTGTGCCCGAGTGCATGCATCAGGCCTCGGCGAGCAGGTCCGCAACGTGCCGTCCGATGGCCAGGCAACTGGTGAGTCCGGGCGACTCGATGCCGAAGAGATGGACCAGCCCCGGCACCCCATGCGACGCGGGCCCCGCGATCACGAAATCGGCCGCGGGCTCCTCCGGCCCCGAGATCTTCGGACGCATGCCGGCATAGCCCGGGATCAACGCGCCGTCGGGCAACGCCGGCCAGTACCTGCGCACCTCGTCGTAGAAACGCTCGCCGCGCGCGGGATCGACCACGAGATCGTCGGCCGCCTCGACCCACTGCACGTCGGGCCCGAACTTGGCCTGTCCGCCGAGGTCGAGCGTCAGGTGCACGCCGAGCCCGCCCGGCTCCGGCACGGGATAGATGAGCCGGCCGAACGGCGCGCGGCCCGCGAGCGTGAAGTAGCTGCCCTTGGCGAAGTACTCGCGCGGCACCATCGACGCCGGCATGCCTTCGAACCGACGCGCCAACGCCGGTGCGCCCAGCCCCGCGGCATTGACCACGGTGCGGCAACGCAGCGCCGTGCCATCGGCGGCGATCAGCACGACGGCCCCATCCACGCATTCGGCGCGTTCGATGGGCGACTTGAGCGCCAGCATGCCGCCTGCGTTCTCGAGATCGCCGAGCAGGCCCAGCATCAGCGCGTGGCTGTCGACGATGCCCGTGCTCGGCGAATGCAGCGCCGCCACGCAATGCAGCTGCGGCTCCATCGCGTTGGCTTGCTGTGCGGTGAGCAGCACCAGGTCGTCCACGCCGTTGGCCGCGGCCTTGGCGCGGATCGCGTCGAGCGGCCCCACCTGTTCGGCCGAGGTCGCCACGATGAGCTTGCCGCAGCGGCTGTGCGGCACGCCGCGTGCCTGCGCGTAGCTGTAGAGCGCGTCGCGTCCTTCCACGCACAGCGTCGCCTTCAGCGAGCCCTGCGGGTAATAGATGCCCGCGTGGATCACCTCGCTGTTGCGCGAACTCGTTCCCGTGCCGATGGCCCCTTCGGACTCCAGCACCAGCACCTCCCGGCCCGCGAGCGCCAATGCGCGCGCCACGGCCAGACCCACCACGCCGGCACCGATGACGGCGCAATCAATTTCATCCATCGCGCGAGCTTAGCGCGGCGCGACGGGCGTTCTGCCTACCTCGCGCTCGGTGGCGGCTCGGGGTCGGTGGGCTCGTCGGGCGCGTGCTCCGGCCCTTCGTCGGGCTCGACCGGCAGGTCGGGCGTGATCGGAGACGGAAGATCGGGTTGGGTGGCCATGGCTGCACTCCTTCGTTCCATCTCGTCGTTCTAGCGCGTTCTCACGCGCCTGCAAGCGGCCCGTGGCGGAAGGCGTCGTCGGTGCGCACCGACAACAGGCCTTCGCCCAGGCGTTCCAGCAACAGGGCCACGCACGCTGCTGTGTCCTCGCCCCTCCCACACCACACAGGGAGGATCACAGTGGACGATGCATGGCAGGGCCAGTCTAGGCATCGCCGTGCCTTCGCACATGAGCGAAGCGCCCTTTGGTGAGGGAGCCATGCGCCCTGCCCGGCGTGCATGCGAGCGTGACAAAGCGCCTGCCTGGGACCGCGTGCCCGGCGCGGCCCCCACGACCCGCTGGTCGCGTCGAAAAAAACGCCGTCCGTCCGGCCTGAAAAAACCCGTGCCCGCAAAGCATTCGCGCCGCGGTCCGACGGTGAATTGCGGACGAAATGACGGGCCCGCTGCGTCGATGCCCCGACCCGGCTCAGGCCTTCCCGCCGGCGCGACGGAAATCAACCGGGATCAATGCCGGTACCCATGGCGCGACCGCCTTTCCGAAATTCGCCGGCGATTGTCGCAATGCATCCCCGCGCTCCGTGCGCTGACAGAGGGGAAAGTACCTCGATCCCCATTGCTCTCTATTTCATTAAAACAATGGACATCATTTGAATTTCAATGATCGCCAAGAATCACGAAAAAATTGCATCTCCGGCACCAAAAATCAGATGATAAGTAACATTTTTCATTAGATCTTTTAGGCCTTTTGAGGATTTCCAAATTCACCCTCGAATTAACCAAGAGACGAAAAAACCATTCCACAGAAGAAAAATATCTACCCCATTTTGAGTGCTCAACGCTCGAATGCCGATTCCTTCCAACTGTCTCAATTCGCGAAAAGTTTCTTGTCAACCGTCAAAACTTGTCTGATTTTAGAAACCTTCATCTAAGTGATACCGAAATTCAGACCCTCAGGTCTGCAGACATGGCGAAGAAGAATGGCCATTTTTTTGAATCGACGTTCCATCATGGCTTCCTACAGGGGTGACAAAACGCCCACCACAAATGGCCTTGGTACCTCAAATGTCATGGCTTAGGTAGTTCGATTCGGAAATATTTATATCCAAATGTAAACATGGAGAAAAGAGCCAAACAGAAGGCTCACCAAGTTCATAGGATCGCGACAAACCAAGAACCAAATCCAATTGAAATCAATTCGATTCCTTCAATTGAATTTTCCATTCACAGTCTGCAGCCGGGTAATTGCATGGAAACCCACATTGCTTCGTCGCCGGAGGCCGCCGTGGCCTCGCTGGCCGCGCTGGGCGATCTGTTCGTGTCGCCGCCCGCGCGCACGGCGGCAGGCGAACGGCTCGGCGTCTCGCTGGTCCTCGAAGCCGGGTTCGCGCAGCGCTGGCTCGCCTCGCTGGGCACCACGGGGTACCTGCCGGACACGCTCTTCGTGGGTGCCTGGCTGCTGCTGCAATCGCGCTGGCTGGGCGCGGCCCTGCCGGGGTCTCACGGCATGCCGACGTCGCTGCCCGGCACCGCGAGCGCGTGGCTGACCCAGCTCGACCTCGACCGACGGACCACGCCGCACACCGCCGACGCCCTGCCGCCCCTGCGGCTCGAAGCCCGGACAGAACTCCCCGCCAGCCTGCACCTGGACGTCGACGCGAGCCTGATGGACGCGCCCTGCGCCAGCCGCCTGCTCGCAGCCATCGCCGACACCGCCGCCGATCTGCTGGTGCATCCCGGTGCGGCGCTCCACAACATCCGCGCCCTGCCCGACACCGACCGCCGCGACCAGCTCGCAGCCTGGGCCACGCCGCCCGCCGCGCCCGACCTGTCGCTCACCGTGCCCGCCGTGTTCGGCCGCCGGGCCGCGGCCACGCCCGACGCCGTGGCGCTTGTGGAAGGCGACGAAACGATGACCTACGCCGAGCTCGACGCGCGCAGCGACCGGCTCGCACAGCGCCTGCAACAGTCGGGCGTGCGGGCAGGCGACCCCGTCGGGATGGTGTTCGAGCGGTCGATGGCCGCCGTCGTCGCCATGCTCGGCATCCTCAAGGCGGGCGCGGCCTACGTACCGGTACCGACCGACTTTCCGCCCGAACGGGTCGCTTCCATGTTCGACCAGGCCGGCGTGACCCGGGTCGTGACGACCGAGGCACTGGCCTCTCTCGTGCCGGCCCACTGCACCGCCGTGCGGATCGACGCGCCTGAAGACGGCGCGGACCCCGCGCCGTGGACGCCGCCGGCCTTCGACGGCGAATCGCTGGCGTACCTCATGTACACCTCGGGCTCGACCGGCGTACCCAAGGGCATCGAGATCGGCCATCGCGCCATCCTGCGGCTGGTCGTCGATGTCGACTACATCGAGCTCGCACCCGGGCGCGCGATGCTGCATGCGGCGCCGCTCGCCTTCGACGCCTCGACGCTCGAGGTCTGGGGGCCGTTGCTCAACGGCGGGCGCTGCGTGATCCACGACGAACGGGTACCCACCGGCGCCGGCCTCGCACGCACCATCGCCCGCCACGAGGTCCACACCGCCTGGCTCACGGCCTCGCTCTTCAACGCCGTGGTCGACGGCGATCCGCAGCACCTCGCGGGCCTGGCACACCTGTTCACCGGCGGCGAGGCGCTGTCGGTACCCCATGTGCGGCGCGCGCTCGACGCGCTCCCCGGGCTCACGCTCAGCAACGGCTACGGGCCGACCGAGTGCACGACCTTCGCGACCACCCACCGCATCGAACGCGCCGCGATCGCAGCGGGCCCGCGCTCGGTGCCGCTCGGGCGCCCGATCAAGGACACCGTGCTGCGCGTGCTGAGCCCGACGCTCGAGCTGCTGCCCAGCGGACTCGTGGGCGAGCTGTGCATCGGCGGACACGGCCTGGCGCGCGGCTATTTGGGCCAGCCCGAACTCACGGCCGCGCGCTTCGTGCCCGACCCCTTTAGCGCGTCCGGCGACCGGCTCTACCGCACCGGCGACCTCGCCCGCTGGCTGCCCGACGGCACCCTCGAATTCATCGGCCGCATCGACGGCCAGGTCAAGATCCACGGCCACCGCATCGAGACCGGCGAGGTCGAGGCGGCGATCCTCGCGCACCCCGCGGTGCAGTCCTGCGCGGTGGTCGCGCGGCCCGGTCGCGACGGCCAGCTGCGCCTGGTCGCCTACCTGGTCGCCCGCACGCAGAAGCTGGCGTGGGACACGCTGCGCGCGCACCTGGCGGCCCGCCTGCCCGCGGTGATGCTTCCGTCGGCGCAGGTGTGGCTCGCGCAACTCCCCGTCACGCCCAACGGCAAGCTCGACCGCAACGCCCTGCCCGAGCCAGCCGCCGAGCGCCCCGAACTCGCGCAGCCTTTCGAGGCCGCGCGCGACGCGCTCGAGCAGCAGGTGTGCGACGCCTTCGCGCGCGCCCTGGGCATCGACAAGGCCGGTCGCCACGACAACTTCTTCGACCTGGGCGGCAGCTCGCTGCTGGTGCTGCAGGTGCTGGCGGACCTGCAGCGCGAGGGCGCACCGCCGCTGTCGACCAACCTCTTCTTCCGCCACCCGACGCCAGGCGCCATCGCGGCGCAGTTGCAGTCGGCTGGCGAGGCGCCGCAGGCGCCGCAACCCGTGCCCGTGCGCGAGGACGCCGCCAGCGTCCCCGAGCCCATCGCTCTCATCGCCACCGCCGGTCGCTTCCCCGGCGCGGGCGATGTGGAGCAGTTCTGGGACAACCTCGTCGCCGGGCGCGACACCATCAGCTTCTTCGACGACGCCAGCCTGGACGCCGGCGTCAGCGAGTCGCTGCGCCGCGACCCGGCCTACGTGCGGGCGCGCGGCGTGATCGACGGCATCGAGGGCTTCGATGCCGCCTTCTTCGGTATCGGCCCGAAGGAAGCCGCGCTGATGGACCCGCAGCACCGCGTGTTCCTCGAGATCTGCTGGGAGTGCCTGGAGCGCGCGGGCTACGTGCCCGACGAAGCGCCGGGCCCGGTGGGCGTGTACGCGGGCACGTACAACGCGACCTACTTCCAGCGCCACGTCGCCTCGCGCCCCGACCTCGTGGAGGCCGTCGGCGAGTTCCAGGTGATGCTGGCCAACGAGAAGGACTACATCACCACCCGCGTGGCCAACCGGCTCAACCTGCGCGGGCCGGCGGTGAGCGTCAACACCGCGTGCTCGACCTCGCTGGTCGCGGTGGCCCAGGCCTTCCATGCGCTGCGCACGGGCCAGTGCTACATGGCGCTGGCGGGCGGCGCTTCGGTCACCTGCCCGCCGCGCAGCGGCTACCTCTACAACGAGGGCTCGATGCTCTCGCCCGACGGCCACACGCGCAGCTTCGACGCGCAGGCCAAGGGCACCGTGTTCAGCGACGGCGCCGCCGTGGTGCTGCTCAAGCGGCTGTCCGATGCGCAGGCCGACGGCGACACCGTCTATGCCGTGCTGCGCAGCGCCTGCGTCAACAACGACGGCGGCGCCAAGGCCAGCTTCACCGCGCCCAGCGTGGACGGCCAGGCGGCGGTGATCCGCGCCGCGCTGGCCGCGGCGGACGTGGACGCGCGCAGCATTTCCTACGTGGAAGCGCACGGCACCGCCACGCCGATGGGCGACCCGGTCGAGGTCGAGGCGCTGGCCGTCGCGTACGCCGAGCACACCGACGCGCGGGGCTACTGCACGCTGGGCTCGCTCAAGAGCAACGTGGGCCACATGGTCACGGCCGCGGGCGCCGCCGGCCTCATCAAGACGGCGCTGTCGCTGCACCACGAACTGATTCCGCCCACCGCGCACTTCACGGCGCCGAACCCGGCGATCGACTTCGCGCGCACGCCGTTCCACGTCAGCAACCAGCTGCAGCCGTGGCCGCGGGCCGCGCTGCCGCGCCGCGCGGGCGTCAGCTCCTTCGGTGTCGGGGGCACCAACGCGCACGTCGTGCTCGAGGAAGCGCCGGCGCGGCAGGCACGCACCACGCAGCCGGGCGTCCATGTGCTGGCGCTGTCGGCCCGCTCGGAGGCCGCGCTGGCGGTCGCGACGCAGCAACTGGCAACGCACCTGGAGGAACAGCCCGGGCTCTGTCTGGGCGACGCGGCGTTCACCCTGTGCGTCGGCCGCAAGGCCCATGCCTTCCGCCGCGCCGTGGTGGCCGGCGATGCGGCGCAGGCCATCGAGGCCTTGCGCTCGGAGAACACGGCGTGGCGCGTGAGCGACCGGATCGCCGAGCGCGCGCCGCAGCCCGTGCTGATGTTCCCGGGCCAGGGCGCGCAGTACCCGGGCATGGGCCGCGCGCTGCATGCGGGCGACCCGGTGTTCGCGGCCGCGTTCGACAACTGCCTGCGTGCCTTCGAGGGCTCACTGGACTTCGACCTGCGCGAACGCATGTTCGCAGACGACCCGCAGGCGCTCGCGCCGACGGCCGTCACGCAGCCCGCGCTCTTCACGCTCGAGTACGCGCTTGCGCGGCGGCTGCTGTCGCTGGGCCTGCGCCCGCACGCGCTGATCGGCCACAGCGTCGGCGAATTCGTCGCGGCCGTGATCGCCGGCGTGATGCGACTGGAAGACGCGGCCCGGCTCATTGCCCGCCGCGGCGCGCTCATGCAGGCACAGCCCGCGGGGACGATGCTGTCGGTGCGCCTGGGCGCGGACGCATTGGCCTCGCGGCTCGCGTCCTCGCCCCAGGTCTCACTCGCCGCGGAGAACGCACCCGGCGCCTGCGTGGCCGCCGGCCCCAGCGAGGCCATCGCCGAACTCCAGGCCGCGCTCGAAGCCGAGGGCGTCGCCTGCCGGCTGCTGCAGACCTCGCACGCCTTTCACTCCGCCATGATGGACGCCGCGGTGGCGCCCTTCGAGGCGCTCGTGAGCCAGGTCACGCTGCACGCACCGCAGATCCCCCTCTACTCCACGTTCACCGGTCGCCTGCTCGAAGACGCGCAGGCCACGAGCCCGGCCTACTGGGCGCAGCACCTGCGCGGCACCGTGCGCTTCTCACCCGCGTTGCAGAGCGCGGCGGACGACGCCACCCATCCGGTGTTCGTGGAAGTCGGCCCCCGCAACACGCTGGCCGCGCTGGTGCGACAGCACCGCCTGCCAGGCCTGGCCCCGGCGTCGAAGGCCGGCGCGGTGGCGGTGTCGCTGCTGCACGGCGAGCCGGCCGACGAGACCCGGACCTTGCGCCTGGCCGCCGCGCGCCTGTGGACCTGCGGCGCCGAGGTCGATCTCGCCCTGCTGGCACCGCGCGCCGGCGCCCGGCGCGTGTGCCTGCCCACCTACCCGTTCGAACGCAAGCGTCTCTGGGTCGACATCGCGCCCACCGCGCCGGTGTCGCCCGCCCTTGCGCCCGTCCTGCCTGTTTCATTGGAGCCGATCGTGACCGCTGCAGCGCCCTCGCCTGACCTTCCTCCGCCTTCTTCCCCGCCGCCCGAGGCGTCGCGCGCGGCGTCGGTCGACAGCCGATTGCGGGCCCTGTTCGAAGACATCTCGGGCATCGACATGGCCCAGGCCGAGGGCCAGGCCCCGTTCGGCGAGATCGGGATGGACTCGCTCACGCTGACCCAGGCCGCCACGCAGATCAAGAAGCGCTTCAAGGTCGAGCTGAGCTTTCGCCAGCTGATGGAGAACTACCGCAGCTTCGACGCACTGGCCGCGTACCTGCTGCAGAGCCTGCCGCCCGAGGCCGAGCCGGTGGCTGTGCCCGTCACGCCCACCATGCCTGCGACATCCGTTGTGCAGGTGTCGATGCCAACGCCGCCGCAAGGGCTTGCGCAGCCCACCGGCCTGCTGAACCAGGTGATCGCGCAGCAGATGGAGCTGATGCGCCAGCAGCTTGCACTCCTGTCCGGCGCCGCCGCGCCGGTGGCGGTCGCAGCGATGCCCGTGTCGGCCGAGGCCGCACCCGCCGCGCAGCCGCAGCCGCCCGCCGAAGCCCCGCTTCGCTACGACGTCAACAAGGCCTTCGGCGCCATTGCCCGCATCCACACCCAGCGCACCGCCGAACCCAGCGCGCGGCAGAAGGCACGGCTCGCCACCTTCGTGCGGCGCTATGTCGAACGCACGCCAAAGAGCAAGCGCTTCACCGAGGACAACCGCGCGCACATGGCGGACCCGCGCGTGGTCAACGGTTTCCGTCCGCTGACCAAGGAGATCACCTACCAGATCGTGATCGAACGTTCGAAGGGTTCCAGGCTGTGGGACCTCGACGGCAACGAGTACGTCGACGCGCTCAACGGCTTCGGGCTGAACCTGTTCGGCTGGCAACCCGACTTCGTGCAGGACGCCGTGCGGGCCCAGCTCGACGCGGGCTACGAGATCGGGCCGCAGCATCCGCTCGCGGCCGACGTGACGCGCCTCATCTGCGAACTCACGGGCAGCGAGCGCGCCGGCCTGTGCAACACCGGCTCCGAGGCCGTGATGGCGGCGCTGCGCATCGCGCGCACCGTCACCGGCCGCAGCACGGTGGTCGCCTTCACCGGCTCCTATCACGGCACCTTCGACGAAGTGCTGGTGCGCGCCGGCAAGGGCGGCAAGGGCCTGTCGGCCGCACCGGGCGTGATGAGCGGCATGTTCGGCGACATCCGCGTGCTCGACTACGGCACGCCCGAGGCGCTGGCCTTCATCCGCGACAACGCCGCAGACCTGGCGGCCGTACTGGTCGAGCCGGTGCAAAGCCGCCGCCCCGACTTCCAGCCGCGCGAGTTCCTGCACGACGTGCGCGACGTCACCGCGAAGAACGGCTGCTGCCTCATCTTCGACGAGGTCATCACCGGCTTTCGCAGCGCGCTGGGCGGCGCGCAGGAACTGTTCGGCGTGCGCGCCGACCTCGCCACCTACGGCAAGGTGATCGGCGGCGGCTTTCCGGTCGGCGTGATCGCCGGCAAGCGCGAGTTCATGGACGCGCTCGACGGCGGCGCCTGGCAGTACGGCGACGACTCGATCCCGGGCGTGGGCGTGACCTACTTCGCCGGCACCTTCGTGCGCCATCCGCTGGCGCTCGCCGCGGCCAAGGCCTCGCTCACGCACCTGAAGGAGGCCGGGCCCGCGCTGCAGGCCGGGCTCACCGCGAGCACGACCGCCATGGCCACGGAGCTCTCGGGCTGGTGCCAGGAGGTCGGCGCGCCGATCGAGATCCGCCATTTCGCCTCGCTGTGGCGCGTGAGCTGGCTCGAAGACCAGCCGCTGCAGGACCTGCTGTTCGCCATGATGCGCAGCCGCGGCGTGCACATCCTGGACAACTTCCCGTGCTTCCTCACGAGCGCGCACAGCGCCGAGGACATCGCCTTCCTGCAGCGCGCCTTCAAGGAGTCGGTCGCCGAGATGCAGGAATCCGGCTTCCTTCCGCGCCGCGCTCCCGCCCCCACCCGCTTCGACGCGCGCAAGCCCGTCGAGGACGGCAGCGTGCTGGCCCGCGACAGCGACGGCCAGCCGTACTGGTACGTACCCGAAGACGCCGCCTTGCACGAGCGCCTCCTCATCAACGGAAAGGCCGCAGCATGAACGCCGCACTCAAGCCCACCGCGAGCGGTGGCCTCGTCGAATGCATCATTGCGACCACCGAGTCGCAGCGCGAAATCTGGCTCGGCGCCACGCTGAGCCCCGAGGCCTCGATGGCCTACAACGAGTCGGTCGTGCTGCGCCTGCGCGGCGCGCTGGACGGCGACGCCTTGGCGCGCGCCACCGACCGGCTGCTCGAACGCCACCAGGCGCTGCGCGCCACCATCTCGCCGGACGGCACCTTCATGCTGGTCAGCCCGCCGGCCGGGAACCAGCTGGTGCGCCACGACCTGGGCGGGCTCGCGCCCGAAGCCCTCGCGCAGGCGCTGCACGCGGCCCATGACGAGGCGGTGTGCACGCCGTTCTCGCTCGAGCACGGGCCGCTGTTCCGGGCGGTGCTGTACCGCCTGGGCGATGACGAGCACGAGCTCGTGATGTCGGCGCACCACGTGGTCTGCGACGGCTGGTCGTGGGCGGTCATCACCGAGCAGCTGGGCCACCTCTATGCCGAGGAAACCGGCATCGGGCTGAAGCTCAAGGCCGCGCCGCTCTTCGCGGACTTCGCCGCCGAGGAAGCCGTCGCGGCCGCGAGCCCCAACATGCAGGCGCACATCGACTACTGGCTGGAGCGCTTTGCCGGCAACACGCAGCCCGTGCTCGACCTGCCGCTGGACCGCCCCCGCCCGGCCGCCCGCACCTTCAATTCGCGCCGCGCCGAGCGCCTGCTCGACCGGCGCGTGGTCGGCGCCGTGCGCATCGCGAGCACCAAGGCCGGCGTCAGCCTGTTCACGGGCCTGCTCAGCGGCTTCGTCGCGACGCTGCACCGCCTCACGGGACAGGAAGACATCGTCGTCGGCATCCCGACCTCGGGCCAGCTCGCGCACGACGTGCCCGGCCTGGTCGGCCATTGCGTGAACCTGCTGCCGCTGCGCATCGCCGCGCATCCGGCCATGCGCTTCGACGCGCTGATGGACGAATGCAGCACCGCCGTACTCGACGCCTTCGATCACCAGGCACTGACCTACGGCGCGCTGCTGGGCCAGCTGTCGCTCGAGCGCGACCCGAGCCGGCTGCCGCTGGTGAGCGTGACCTTCAACGTCGACCCCGACGTGGCGAGCAGCGCGCAGGCCTTCACCACGCTCGACGTGGTGCAGGACACCATCGCCCGCCGCTACGAGAACTTCGAACTCTTCGTGAACCTGCGCCCGCACGCCGGCAGCCTGCAGGTCGAGGCGCAATACAACACCGACCTGTTCGACGACGTGAGCGTGCAGCGCTGGCTCGACATGTTCGAGTGCGTGCTGCAGTCGGCCGCGCACAAGCCCGACGACACCATCGGCGGGCTCGACGTGCTGTCCGCCGGCGCCGCGCGTGCGCTGCTGGCGCTGCAGCCGGCGCGCGTGCCGCTGCGCGGCGCGCCGCTGGCGCACGCCGGCTTCGTGGCGCGCGTGCCGCAGCAGCCGCACCGCCCGGCGGTGCGCGACGGCGCGCGCAGCTGCAGCTACGGCGAACTCGATGCGCTGTCCAACCGCCTGGCGCGTGCGTTGCGCGCGCGCGGCGTGGGCCGCGGCCAGCGCGTGGGGCTGTGCCTGGAACGCAGCCTGGAAATGGTCGTCGCCATGCTGGGCATCCTCAAGGCGGGGGCGTCCTACGTGCCGATGGACACCTCATTTCCGCAGGCGCGGCTGGACCACTACGCCAGCGACGCCACCCTCAGCCTGATGCTGACCTCGTCCGACATCGCGGTGGCGCCGCGCGACTGGCGCGCCGACGCCGACCAGCGCGTCTTCGAGATCGATCGCGACACCGCCTGGCGCCAGCTCTCGGGCGAAGCACTGCCGCCGAGCAGCGACGACCCGGGCTCCGAAGACGCCGCCTACGTGATCTACACCTCCGGCTCGACCGGCCTGCCCAAGGGCGTCATCGCGCACCATCGGGGCGTGGCACACCTGCTGCAATGGATGCAGCGCGAATCGGGCATCGGCCCGTCCGACCGCATCGCCGCCGTCACCACGCTGTCGTTCGACATGGCCGTGCCCGACCTGCTGCTGCCGCTGGCGGCGGGCGCCGAACTCGTGATGGTGCAGCGCGAGGTCGCCATGGACGGCAACCGCCTGTCGCAGGCGCTCGACGACGAACAGATCACGCTGCTGCAGGCCACGCCCGGCATGTGGCAGCTGCTGCTCGATGCCCAGTGGGCCGGCGGCACGCCCGGCTTTCGCGGCTGGACCGGCGGCGAGGCGCTGCGCCCGAGCATGGCGCTGGCGCTGTGCGAGCGCATGGAAGGCCTGTGGAACGGCTACGGCCCGACCGAGACGACGGTGTATTCCACGGCCTGGCATGTGCGTCCCGAAGAGATCGCCTCGCGCGGCATCTCGATCGGCAGGCCCGTCGACAACACCGAGATCTGGATCCTCGATGCCGACCTGCAGCCCTGCCCGATCGGCGTGCCTGGCGAAATCTGCATCGCGGGCGAAGGCGTCTCGCTGGGCTACCTCGACCGCCCCGCGCTGACCGCCGAGCGCTTCGTCACGGTGCGCATCTTCGGCGCCACGAAGAAGGTCTACCGCTCCGGCGACCGCGGCCGCTGGCGCAACGACGGGCTGCTCGACCACCTCGGCCGGCTCGACTTCCAGGTCAAGGTGCGCGGCTACCGCATCGAGCCCGGCGAGATCGAGGTGCGCTGCTGCGAAGTGGCCGGTGTCTCGCGCAGCGTGGTCGTGGCCCGCGAGGACAACCCCGGCGACGTGCGCCTGGTGGCCTACCTGGCGCTGGCGCCCGAGGGCGGTTTCGACCTCGATGCGCTGATGGTGCACCTGCGCAAGCACCTGCCGGCCTTCATGCTGCCGCAGCACGTGGTGACGCTCGATGCCCTGCCCACGCTGGCCAACGGCAAGGTCGACCGCGTCTCGCTGCCGCCGCCGCAGGCGGTGGCGCGCGACGAAGTGCGGCGCGGCGCCGGTCCGCGCAATGCGCACGAGCGCAAGGTGCTCGCGGTCATGGAGAAGGTGCTGAGCCTGCCGGGCCTGGACATGCACGACAACTTCTTCACCATGGGCGGCCACTCGCTGCTGGCCGCGCGGCTCACCACGCTGCTGAGCCGCGAGTTCCAGGTCACGCTGCCGCTGCGCGCGCTGTTCGAGGCGCCCACGGCCGAGAAGCTGACCGCGGTCATCGAGGCGCTGCAGGGCGCGGGCGTCGGCCTGCAGGCGCCGATTGCCTGCCACCCCGATCGCCGCAGCGCGCCGCTCACGCCTTCGCAGGAACGCATCCGCTTCATGGAGCAGCTGTACACGGGCCGTTCGGTCTACAACGCGCCCTCGGCCCAGCGGCTCACCGGCAAGCTCGACGCCGCGCGCTTCGAAGGCGCGCTGCGCGAAATGATCCGCCGCCAGCCGTCGCTGCGCACAAGCATCGGCTTCGACGAGGACACAGGACGGCCGATCCAGTCGATCGCAGCGTCGGTGGAGTTCGCCCTGCCGCTGGTCGACCTGCGCGGCCTGCCCGCTGACCAGCGCGAGGCCGAGCTGGTCGAGCAGATGCAGGAGCTGGCAGACCGGCCGATCGACATCCACAGCGCGCCGATGATGCGCGCGACCCTGTTCCAGCTCGACGACAACGAGCACGTCTTCCTGTTCGTGCCGCATCACCTGATCTGGGACGGCTGGTCCTTCGACCTGATGCAGCGCGAGCTGGGCGCGTTCTACGACGCCGCCGAACGCGGCCGCCCGCACAACCTGCCCGCGCTCGCCACCACCCACGGCGACTACGCCGAGTGGCTGGAGACCTGGCTGACCGAGCCTGCCTGCGAGGAGCAGCTCGCGTTCTGGCGCGGCCGGCTCGCCAGCGCCAGGGCCGTGCGCCCGCCCCGCACCGACATGCCGCGCCGCGCGGGCAAGAGCGGCCAGGGCGGCGCGCACTGGATCCACATCGATCTGCAGAGCACGCAGCGGCTGCGCGAGGTGGCGCGCGACATGGACGTGACGCTCAGCATGCTGACCTTCGGCATCTACGCGCTGACCATGGCCCAGGCGACCGGCAACGACGCCATCGTCATCGCGAACCCGGTGCGTGGGCGCCAGCAGGCCGAGACGGAAGACGTCATGGGCTTCTTCAACAACGTGCTGCCGGTCTCGCTCGCGGTCGACATGGCGCTGCCGCTGCCCGACTTCATGCGCTACGTGAAGCAGGAGCTGCTGTCGATGATGAACCACCAGCAGGTGCCCTTCGAGCGCCTGATGGCCGAGCCCGGCTATGCGGGACAGATCAAGGCCTCGGGGCCCTACCAGGCGATGTTCTCGTTCCAGGACGCCCGCGAGCGCGCGCGCACCGTCGGCAGCCTGCAGACCCGCCAGGTGCACGTGATGCAGCACGGCGCCACCGACGACGTCGGCGTGTGGCTGATGGACAAGCCGCACGGCCTGGAAGGCGCGCTGCTCTACAACGCCGACGTCTACCTGCGCGAGACCGGCGCCCAGCTGCGCGAGCGCTACCTCGAGGTGCTGGGCCGCGTCGCCGACCACCCCAATGCCACGCTCGCCGAGATCGCCAGCGCCGAAGGCTCGGCCAGCGCGCGCTATCTGCGCAAGCTGGTGGCCGACGAGGCGGATAAGAGTGCGCCGGCCGAGCCCCTCAACGGCGACGCGCGCGAGGCGAAGCGGGGCCTGCTCAGCCCCGAGCACGCCCAGCTGGCCCAGATCTGGGCCGACGTGATCGGCATCGACGTCGACGAGATCCGCGCCAGCGACAACTTCTTCGACCTCGGCGGCGACTCGCTGCTGGTGCTGCGCGCCGTGCAGCAGGCGGCGCAGACGCTCGGGCACCGCGTGGAGCCGCGCCGCTACCTGTTCGAGAACCTCGGGCAGATCGCGTCCTCGGCGCACGGCACGCCGCACGGCGTGCCTTCGGACCTCGCCGACCTGGCCGCCGGCACGGCCGCGCATGCACAGCGCGGCGGGCTGCTCGGCGCACTCGGCAGCTGGCTGCGCAAGGGGTGACCATGACCGGCGCCGCCAACGCACTGTCCATCGACGCACCGGTCTGCCGGTACGTCGAGCTGGACAGCTTCACCGACACCCTGCCCGCCCAGGTGCTGTCGGAAGAAGAGCGCGCACGCGCCGAGAACCTGCGCTTTCCCGTCGACCGGCAGCGCTTCGTGGCGGCCCATGTCGCGCTGCGCCAGGCGCTGTGCGCGTACACGGGCCTGGCCCCCGACGCACTGACGCTGGCCATCGGCGCCTTCGGCAAGCCGTCGCTGGCGGGGCATCCGCGCACCCAGTTCTCGCTGAGCCACAGCCAGGGCCTGGCACTGATCGCCATCGGTGGGCGCGGCCCGCTGGGCGCCGACGTCGAGCTGCTGCGCCCGATGCCAGACGCGGCCGACCTGGCGGCGGCGCATTTCACGCGGCGCGAACAGGAGGCGCTGGCCGCCCTGCCCGCCGACGAACGCGACCGCGCCTTCCTGACCTGCTGGACCCGCAAGGAAGCCTGCCTGAAGGCCATCGGCGTGGGCCTGCTGGTGTCGCCGCAGAGTTTCGACGTGGGCCTGGCACCGGACAGCCGCAGCGTCGAGCTGCCGGTGGCCGGACGCATCCTGGTGCTGGCACTGGGGCCGGCGCCCGCGCGGGCGGACAGCGTGGGCTCGCTCGCCGAATGGCGCCATACCGAAGCCCGCGCGCGGCCCTCGCAGGCCGACCCCGAAGGCCGCCGCATGCGCCCCCTGAATCCGCGCAAGGGCATGAGCGAGGCGCGATGCGCAGGGGGTGTCGCATGACCCTCTTCACGCCCCTCATGTTCGGGCCGGCCTCGCGCCAGGTCTTCGGCGCGTTCCACGCCGCCGACGAGGACCGGGGCGAGCCCACCGCGGTGCTGCTATGCCCGCCTTTCGGGCAGGAGGGCCTGCGCACCCACCGCTTCTTCAAGGTGCTGGCCGAACGCCTCGCGCGCGCCGGCATCGCCACGCTGCGCTTCGACTTCTACGGCTCCGGCGACTCGCCGGGCGACGAGAGCGAGGGCGAGCTCGACGGCTGGCGCCGCGACCTGTGCGCGGCGCACGAGGAGCTGCGGCGGCACGCACCCCATGCCGCCATCGTGTGGATCGGCGCGCGGCTGGGCGCCACCCTGGCCGTGCTGGCCGCGCGCAACGGGCGCTGCGACCCGGCGCGGCTGGTGCTCTGGGAGCCGGTGATCGACGGGCCGGGCTACGCGCGCCTGCTGCGCGAGCGCCACGTCGAGGCGATCGACACGACCTTCTGCATTCCCGACCTGTCCTGGCGCCGCAACCTCGCGCGGGAACCGGACGCGCTGCCCGAGGAGGCGCTGGGCGTGCGTCTCTCGCCGGCGCTGCAGGCGCAGCTGCGCGCCCTCACGCCGCAGTCGCTGCCGCTCACGGCCCTGCACGACACCCTGGTGCTGGCCCCGCCCGACGACACGTCCACCGCGCAATGGGCGGCCGAGCAGCAGTCGCGCCACATGCCGGTGCGCCTGGCCTACCTGAGCCACCCGCTGGACTGGACGTCCGACCCCTTTCCCCACAGCGCGATGGTGCCGGCCGATGCGCTCAACCGCCTGCAGGGAGCCATCCATGAATGACCTGACGCAGACCCCGGTGTGCTTCGGCCCCGGCAACGCACTGATGGGCATGCTCACCGTGCCCGCGCAGCGCGCGGCGGCGCCGGTTGCCTGCCTGATGTTCAACATGGGCGCGAACCACCGCGTCGGGCCGCGCCGCATCAACGTGAAGCTGGCGCACCTCCTGGCCGCGCGCGGCGTGGGCAGCCTGCGTTTCGACCTGGGCGGCATCGGCGACAGCGAAGCGCTGGACACCGGGCCCGACCTGCAGACGCGCGCGGTGCACAGCCTGCAGGCCGCCATGGACCTCGTGCAACGCATGCAGGGCATCGGCCAGTTCGCGACCGTGGCCATGTGCTCGGGCGTGGAGCACGCCATGTCGGCGGCCGCGGTGGACACGCGCATGGTGGCGCTCTCGCTGTTCGATGGCTTTGCCTTCCCCCAGCGGCGCACGCGCTGGGAGCTCACGGTGCGCCGCGCGCTCGCGGCGCCGCTGCACCCGTCGTTCCCCGGCAAGGCGCGGCGCTGGGTGCTGCGCCATCTGCCGGGCAGCACGGTGGGCAAGCCGCTGCCGGGCTACTTCGTGGACCGGCGGCCGCCCAACGTCAACGCGATCTGGTTCGAAGCCACGATGAAGCGGCTGGTCGAACGCGAGGTGGCAGTGCAGCTGCTGTATTCGGGATCGCTGCATGTCTGCGACCGCGACCGCGACCAGCTCGGCGCCCTGCGCCGCGAACCGTTCATGCAGGGCCTGCAGTACGAGTTCATGCGGGACGTGGACCACACCGTCTGCACGGTGAAGGGCCAGCAGCTCTTCCTGCAGTCCGTCGGCGACTGGGTCGTCGAGCACTGTCTGGCCACCGGCAGCCCGCAGCGGCAGGACCGCCCGGCGACAGGCACCCCGCGCGCGATCCCGGCCACGCTCGCCGCGCCCTGAAACAACAACCGAAGCCAAGGAGATTGCCATGACATCCGCAACCCCAGCGAACCCGCGCGGCGAGCGCCTCCTCGCCACCGAGGGCGCCCGCGCCCTTCCCGGTGGCCGCTTCCGGTCGCGCGCCATGGCGCTGCTGCTGTCGCTCGGCTTGTGCGGCTGCGCACCCGGCTTCGGCACACCGGGCCCGCTGCAATCGGCCGACGGCACGGCCGGCGGCAGGATCGCGGCCATCACGCCGGAGCTGGTCCGCGCGCAGCTCGCCGGGAACACGGGCATCCCGCCCGACGTGAAGGCGCTGTTCGGCCGGCCCGCGCCCTACACCATCGGGCCGGGGGACGTGGTGGGCATCACCGTCTACAACAACCCCGAGCTGCAGCCCAACCTGGGCGCGGTGATCGCGCAGCAAAGCGACCCGACCGGTGTCACCGTGGCGCCGGGCTTCATCGTCGACGCCGCGGGCGAGATCAGCTTTCCCTACATCGGCCGCACCCGGCTGCAGGGCCTGACGGAAAGCGGTGCGTCCGAGCTGATCGCCAAGCGCATCGGCAGCATCATCAAGGCACCGCTGGTGAGCGTGCGCATCCAGTCGTTCCGCAGTCAGCGCGCCTATGTCGAGGGCGAGGTCCGCACGCCGGGGCTGCAGATCTTCACGGACATCCCGATGACGCTGTCCGAGGCGCTCAACCGCGCGGGCAGCATCACCGCCGGGGGCGACCGTTCGCATGTGACGCTCACGCGCGGCGACCGCACGGTGGTCATCGACCTGATGCAGCTCAAGCGCTTCGGCGCCGACGCCAACAACATTCCGCTGCGCAACGGCGACATCGTGTACGTCGGCAGCCGGGACGACAGCCGCATCTACGTGATGGGCGAGATCCTGCGGCCCTCGGCGCTGCTGATGCGCAACGGCCGCATGAGCCTGAACGAGGCCCTGGGCGATGCGGGCGGGCCCGACCTGCTCACGGCCGACCCCGGGCAGATCTACGTGATCCGCAACTCGCCGCAGACGCCCGACACGCCGCAGATCTTCAGCCTGAACGCGAAGAACCCGGCCGCGCTCGCGCTGGCCGACCGCTTCGAGCTGCGGCCGCGCGATGTGGTCTATGTCGACCGCGTGCCGCTGGTCTCGTGGAACCGGGTCGCCAACCTGATCCTTCCCGCCGCCCAGGTGATCAACCTCGCGCGCGACACCGCCCGCAGCAGGTAGGCCGCGCAGCCCCGGCCCGAACACGACAAAGAAGGTGAAGCCCATGAATGCGCGTTGGTACCCCCCGCTTCCCGCACCGTACAACCCGGAACCCGAGCGCCCGCACTCGAGGTTCAAGGAATACGTCGACCTGATGCTGGACAACCGATGGCTGATCGCCTCGGTCACCGCCGCGGTGTTGGTGCTGGGCGCGGGCTACGCGCTCTTCGGGCCGCGCGTGTACGAAGCGAACGTGCTGATCCAGCTCGAGGATGCCGAACGCTCGCCCGGCGGCGCGGGCGATGCCGCGGTCAACGGCGTGGGCGTGAAGACGCCGACCTCGGGCGAGGCCGAGATCCTGAAGTCGCGCATGGTGCTCGGCCAGGCGATCGAGAACACCAAGCTGTTCATCAAGACCCGCCCGCACTACATCCCGGTCGTGGGCGCCTTCATGGCGCGGCATTCGAAGACGCTGTCCAGGCCGGGCTTTCTCGGCATGCGCGGCTATGTGTCGGGCACCGAGCGGATCGCGGTCGCGCAGATGGACGTGCCCCCGGCCCTCGAGGGCAAGAAGTTCCTGCTGACCGCGGGCAAGGACGGCACCTACACCCTGACGCACCCCGACCTCGACACCCCGCTGCACGGCCGGGTCGGCGAGCCGCAGGACAGCTCGGTGCCGGGCGGCACGGTCCACCTGCTCGTGGCCTCGATCGACGCCCGGCCCGGCGGCGCCTTCGAGCTGACGCGGCATTCCACGCAGCTCACCATGCTCGAGCTGCAGCGCGAGCTGCGCGTGATCGAGAAGGGCAAGCAGTCCAGCGTGATCGACGTGAGCTGGCAGACCGACGATCGCGAGCACCTGGCGAACCTGCTCAACGAAGTGGCGCGCCTGTACATGCGCCAGAACATCGACCAGAAGACCGCGCAGGCCGAGCGCACGCTGAACTTCCTGGGCACCGAGCTGCCCAAGTTCAAGCAGCAGCTGGAACAGTCGGAAGAGGCCTACAACCAGTACCGCAACCAGAACGGAACCATCAGCCTGGACGACGAGGCGCGCAACGCGCTGTCGCAGAACGTCGACCTGCAGGCCAAGCTGCTCGACGCGCGCCAGAAGCGCCTGGACCTGGCGAGCCGCTTCACCAGCCAGCACCCGATGCTGATCACGCTCGACGCGCAGATCGCCTCGTTGCGCAAGGAGCTGGGCGGCGTGGACAACCGCATCCGCCGCATGCCGATGCTGCAGCAGAACTCGCTGCGCATGCAGCGCGACATCAAGGTCAACACCGAGCTCTATTCGTCGCTCCTGAACAGCTCGCTGCAGATGCGCCTGGCCCGCGAAGGCCGCATCGGCAACGTGCGCGTGCTCGACCAGGCGCTGTCGCCCGAGAAGCCGGTGCGGCCCAAGGCGGTGATCGTGATGGCGCTGGCGCTGGTCGTGGGGCTGTTCCTGGGCGCGGTCACATCGGTGCTTCGCAAGGTGCTCAAGAACACGGTCGCCACCCCCGACGAGATCGAGATGCGCACCGGCCTGAACGTCTACAGCACGATCGCACTCAGCACGCGGCAGGGCACGCTCGACCGCGCCATCCGCCAGGGCAAGCCCGGCGTGAAGCTGCTGGCGGCCTCGCACCCGGACGACCCGGCGCTCGAAGGCGTGCGCAGGCTGCGCACCGCGCTGGGCTTCCTGATGGCGGGCGCGCAGAACAACCGCATCCTGCTGACCAGCGCCACGCCGGGCGCGGGCAAGACCTTCCTGTCGGCGAACTTCTCGGCCGTGCTGGCGGCCTCCGGCAGGCGCGTGCTGCTGATCGACGCCGACATGCGCCGCGGCAAGCTGGCGAGCCAGTTCGGGCTCAAGGCGACCACCGGCCTGTCGGAGCTGATCGCCGGCACCGCCACGCTCGCGCAAGCGGTGCATGCGCAGGTGCTGCCGCACCTGGACGTGATCACCACCGGCAAGCTGCCGCTCGATCCGGCCACGATGATGGGTTCCAGTGCGTTCACGCGGTTGCTGGAGACCCTCTCGGCGCTGTACGACGCCGTGGTCATCGATGCCCCGCCGATCCTGCTGGCGACCGAGACCGTGGCGATGTCACCGGACGTGGGCACCCTGATGCTCGTGGCCCGCGCCGGCGACAGCGAACTGGGCGACCTGGTGGAGAGTGCCAAGCGGCTGGCGCACGTGGGCGCGGCGTTCCACGGCGTGGTGCTCAACGCGCAGGACGCGCGGCAACGCCACAACGCCTACGGCTACGACTACGGGCCCTACGGCCTGCCGCCGAACATCTATCCGCCCGCGCTGGGGCACACCCCCCGCGCCGAACCGGAGCGCGCGACATCATGAGCACGCACCTTTCACGCACGCCGCACCGCACCGCCGCGCGCCCCGTGCCGGTGGGCGGCTCGCGGCTCCTGCAGGCCGCCAAGCGCGCCATGGACATCCTCCTGGCGGGCGCCTTCTTCCTGTTCCTGGGCTGGGCCTACGCGCTGATCGCCCTCGGCGTGCTGCTGACCTCGGGCGGCCCGGCCATCTACGTGCAGCCGCGCTACGGCCGGGACGGGCGGATCTTCCGCTTCTACAAGTTCCGCACCATGGCGCCCGACGCCGATGCCCTGCTGGCCCGGCACCTGCGCGAGAACGACGCAGCGCGGCGCGAATGGGAGAAGTTCCAGAAGCTCGAGCACGACCCGCGGATCACCCGCTTCGGCGCCTTCCTGCGTCGCTACAGCATCGACGAGTTCCCGCAGTTCTGGAACGTGCTCAAGGGCGACATGAGCATGGTCGGCCCGCGCCCCTGCATGTTTGCGCAGAAGGAGCTCTACGGCCCGTACTGGGCGTACTACTGCGCGGTGCGCCCGGGCATCACGGGCCTGTGGCAGATCAGCGGACGCAACGAGGTGAGCTACCGCCGCCGCGCGGCCATGGACGCCGAGTACGTCGCCACGCTGTCCCTGCTGCGGGATGTCGTGATCCTGCTGAAGACCTTCCGCGTCGTGCTCGGGGCGCGCGGTTCGCGCTGAGACCCGAAGCCCCCTCTTCCTTCACTGAAAGAACGCCATGCGAATCTATGTTGCAGGTCATCGCGGAATGGTCGGCCAGGCGCTCACGAGGCGCCTGGGCGAACTCGGCCACGAGGTCGTGACGCGCAGCCACGCCGAGCTCGACCTGCTCGACCAGGCGGCGGTCGCGCGCTTCTTCGCGACCGAGCGCGTCGACCAGGTCTACGTGGCGGCGGCCAAGGTCGGCGGCATCCACGCCAACATGACCTACCCCGCGCAGTTCATCTACGAGAACCTGCTGATCGCGGCCAACCTCACGCACCAGGCCTTTCTCGCCGGCGTCAAGCGGCTGCTGTTCCTCGGCTCGAGCTGCATCTACCCGCGGCTGGCCGAGCAACCGATCCGCGAAGAGGCCCTGCTCACCGGCAAGCTCGAGCCCACCAACGAGCCCTACGCGATCGCCAAGATCGCGGGCATCAAGCTGTGCGAAAGCTACAACCGGCAGTACGGCGCCACGCACGGCGTCGACTTCCGCAGCGTGATGCCGAGCAACCTCTACGGGCCCGGCGACAACTACCACCTGGAGAACAGCCACGTGGTGCCCGCGCTGATCCAGCGCTTTCACCTGGCCAAGATCAGCCGCACGCCGAGCGTGCTGATCTGGGGCAGCGGCCGGGCACGGCGCGAATTCCTCTACGTGGACGACATGGTCGAAGGCTGCCTGGACGTGATGAACCTGTCGCGCGCCGCCTACGACCAGCACACCGATCCGATGCGCGGCCACATCAACCTCGGCACGGGCGAGGACGTCTCGATCGCCGAGCTGGTGGAGCACATCCGCGAGGTCGTGGGCTACGAAGGCAGCATCCACTACGACCTGGCCCAGCCCGACGGCGCACCGCGAAAGCTGCTGGACGTGTCGCGCGCGGCCAGCTTCGGGTGGCACGCCACCGTGCCGCTGGCCGAAGGGCTGCGCCGCACCTATGCGGACTACCAGACGGCGCGCCGGACCGCCGCAGAGGCCGAGCACGCCTGAAGCAGAAACGGACCTCGCCATGAGAACCCTCGTCTTCTGGTCCGGCATCGTCTGCGCCGCACTGTGCGGGCTGATCGATCCTGTCTGGGGCTACGGGGTGGTGTTCGTGCTGACGGTGGTGCAGCTGTCGATGCTGGGCACCGCCAGCGACAGCGTGTTCCTGCTGATCCACTACACGGCGGTTCTCATCTACTTCTCACTGGCGCCGGCGATGCAGATCGCGACCGACACCGACTTCTGGGAGGTCGGCATCGTCGGCCAGGCCGCGCACACGCAGGCGCTGATGCTCGTGCTGTTGTACATGGCCGGCGTGGAAGCCGCACGGCTGGGGCTGCCCGAGCCGCCCGCCGCGCCCCGGCCGGCGCAGCGCGCGCTCAGTGCCGGCGTCGCCCACCCCTTCCTGCTGCTGGCCTGCCTGGAGGTGGCGTTCGCCATGCTCTTCCTGCGCCCCGACATGAACTTCACGGCGCGCGGCGTGATTTCCGAAGAGGAGGCCGCGCCGGTCCAGTACATCGTCTATTCCACGCTGCCCAAGCTCATGGTGCTGCTGTGCTGCGTGGCGCTCGCGATCCACGCCACGCGCCAGCGCACGCTGTGGGCCTGGTGCGTCGCGGGCCTCGCCTTCGCACTGGCCGCCATCGCCGCGAACCCGGTCAACACGGCGCGCCAGGTCATCCTGATCGGGCTGCTTCCGCTGCTCATCCATGCCCTGGGGCGGCGCCACCGGTGGACGCTCGCCGCCGTGATCTTCGGCGCCATCGCGGGCCTGGGGCCGGTGCTGAACCTGATCTCGCGGGACGCCATGTGGGGCGCGGAGCTGGCGTCGTACCCCTTCAGCCAGGACTTCGACGCGATGTTCGTCGTCGCGGGCATCCTGGAGCGCGCGCCCTCGCCCGACCTCGGCTACGGGCGCTACCTGCTCTCGGCCTTCTCCTTCATCCTGCCGCGCGAACTGAAGATGTTCCCTGGCTACGACCCGCTCGGCTGGCCGGCCGTGCTGGGCAACTTCTCGCAGAGCAACCTGTCGCTGCCGCCCTTCACCACCGCCTACTTCGACTTCGGTCTGGCGGGCCCGGCCCTGCTGGGCTTCGCGGTCTCGGCGCTCTTTCGCCTCGTCGACAAGGCCATCGATCCGCAACGCACGCTGACGGCCGGCTACCTGTGCGCGCTGGTGCTGCTGGCGGCCTACGTGCCGTTCCTGCGCGGGCCGATCCTGGGCTGGGGACCGTTCGCCGTCTCGGGGCTGGTCGCGGCCGTCGTCGCCGGCAGCCTCGCGGCGTGGTTCCGCAGGCCGGCCCCCCGCCCGGCGCGCGCCAGCCTGCCGACCGCATGAGAACGCACGCACGCAGGAGCGACCATGGCCACCTACCTCTTCTACGACACGATCCGGCTCAACGCGTCGGCGGGCGGGGTGCTGAACGTGTCCGAGGTGTTGCTCGAGAGCATGCGCGACGCGCCGGGCCACGAGGTGCAGCCGGTCAGCGAGCGCCATCCGCACCTGTACGCGGCCGCACGGCGGCTGAAGATCAGCCGCTTCATCCTCGACACGCTGCTCTACAACGTCCACCTGGTGCGCGGGTGGCTGCGCGGGGAGCGCGTGTACTCGCTGTTCCCGAACTACTTCCTGCCGTTCTCGCTGCTGGCGCCCTTCGGCCGCCACCGGGATTCGATCGTGGTGGTGCACGACGTGCAGTACAAGTCGTACCCGCAGTACTTCAGCGCGCGCAAGCGCCTCTGGCTCGACTGGAACCTGCACCGCGTCGCACGCAGCGCCGCCGACGTGGTCTTCATCAGCCGCAGCAGCCAGGAAGATTTCGAGCGGCACTTCAGGCGCTGCGAGCACCCGGCGGTGATCTTCAATCCCGTGGATGCGGGCGCCGTCGCCGCTCACGCCGACAGCACGGCAGCGCCTGACGGGCGCTACCTGATCGCGGCCTACCACTACTACCCGCACAAGAACTTCGAAGGCATCCTGAAGCTCTTCGTGCGCATGAAGCGCCAGGGCCTGGTCGACTACCTCGACATCACCGGCAACGGCGCCAAGGAGGTCGAACGCATGATCTCGGCCATGGCGCCCGCGTTCCGCGGCTGCGTGCGACACCGCGGGCTGGTGTCGCGGGACGAACTCCTGCGGCTGTACCGAGGGGCGACGGCCTTCATCTCGCTGTCCACCTTCGAGGGCTTCAACCTGTCGGCCGCCGAGGCGGCCACGCTGGGCGTGCCGCTGCTGCTCTCGGACCTTCCGGTGCACCGGGAGCTCTTCGCGGGCTACGCGTTCTTCATCGGCAATGAATTCGTCGGCCTCGGCAGCATCGAGCGCTACCTGGCCGCGCACCAGCGCACGCGCCCCGCATGGTCGCTCTCGCGGGTCTGCACGCCGGGCGCGGTGGCCGCAAGTTACCTCAGGCTGAAGCGCGGCGACGCGTCGCTGGCGAGGGCCACGCCATGACGAACCGCGCACGCTCCCTGCTTCGCGCGCTCGCGGTGCTGGCGCTCGGGCTGACCGGCTGGGCACAGCCCGCCGCCGCCGCACTGCCGGAAACGCAGAGCGCCCCGGGCTTCGGCGTGATGGTGCATTACCTGCCCGACAAGCAGTCCATCGCCGGCATCGGGCGCTTCGACGTCGAGGCCTTCGCCGCCGAACTCGCCGGGATGCGCGCCAGCCATCTCATCCTCACGCTCGGGCAGAACAACGGCCAGTTCATCGCGCCGAACGCCGCCCTCGAAGCGCTGTGCCCACGCAGCGCCGCGCACCGCTCACCACGCGACCTGCCGATGGAGATCGGCCGCGCGCTGCGGCGCCACGGCATCGCGCTGATCCTCTACCTGCCGTTCCGCGCGCCGCAAGGGGACCCCTACCTGATGGAGTGCCTGGGCGATGTCTCCGAACAGCAGCCGCCGCCGCAGCGCTTCATCGCCGCCTGGTCGGCCGTGATCGACAGCTGGTCGCAGCACTACGGCCCACTCGCCACGGGCTGGTGGTTCGACGGTGTCTACAACACGACGGGCATGACGACGCGCGACTGGGACCGGTTCTGCGCGGCCGCGCGCAGCGGCGCACCCACCCGGTGGCTGGCCTTCAATGCCGGCGAGGGGGCGGCACGCTTCAGCCTCAAGAGCGCGCCGTGCCAGAACCTCATGGCGGGCGAGTACCTGCAGCCCACCGCACGCCTGGCCTCTCCGCCCTCCGAACTCCGGCTGCATGTGCTGACGCCGCTGGGCGCCTCCTGGGCCCAACCGAGCGCGCCGCGCTTCTCGGCCGCGCAGCTGCGCAGCTGGATCGGCGACGCGAGCGCCCGGGGCGGAATGCTCACGCTCGACATGCCGCTGGACGCCGACTTCCACTTTCTTCCCGCCCACGTCGCGCTGGTACGCAGCGCCACCGCGGCGCGGCCCTGACCCGTACCAACCCGCTTGCCCGACCATGGACCACGCCCTCCCCTTCATCGTTGTGGAAGACCGCCAGAACACGGCCCTGCGCCTGTGCTGCGAATCCGCGGCCATGGCGCAGGAGCAGCTGGTCGTCCTGTCGGACACCGACGCCGGGCCGGCATACGAACGCTTCTGCCAGGCCTACGTGCACCTGTCGAGCAACACGCCAGCGTTCGAGAAGATCTGCTTCCGGCGCTACTTCCTCCTGGCGAACCATCTCGCAGCGCACCCCGATTGCCGTGCCTTCGTGCTGATCGACAGCGACGTGCTGCTGTTCAACGGCGTCGGCGCCCACATTGCGCGCCTGGTGGGCAGCGCCGACTTCTCCGGCTCCAGCATCCTGCCCACCGACGGCTGGAACCCCTGCCAGATCTCGCCGCACGTGAGCTACTGGACGGCGGCTGGCCTGCAGGACTTCGTCGCCTGTCTCCTGCGCATGTACAGCACGCCCGCGGGCCTGCACCAGCTGCGCGAGATCGCCGAGCGCTTCGCGGCCCGCAGCGTGCGCGGCGGGGTGTCCGACATGACGCTGCTGTACCTGTGGGCGCAGGCCAGCGGCAACACCGTGCCGATCAACCGGGTGTTCGACGGCCAGGTGATCGACCACAACGTCAACGGTGGCACCAACCACTTCGTGCGCGAGTTCCGCGTGCGCGGCGGCGCCAAGCGCCTGGCCTTCGTCGACGGACAGCCCTGCCTGCAGACGCCGGCGGGCGACACGGTGCGCGTGCTCGCGCTGCACTTCCAGGGCGCCGCCAAGCTGGCGATGCAGCCCGCGCTGCATCGCCGCGTGTACACGGTCGCAGCGCTGACCTGGGCACTGCAGATGGCGCGCCGGGCCAAGAACAACGCGCACCGGATCGCCTCGCGCGCGCGCCGCATGGCCGACACCCTGGGCTTTGCAGACGCGCCAACGCCGAAGCACCCCGCGGACGGGAGCACGCCATGAAGCCAGCCGCCGGCACCTCGTTCGCCCTGCCCGGCATCCGCCTGGCACAGCGCCTGGGCCTGGGGGCGCTCGCGTCGCGGCTGTATGTGTACCTGTCGGGCTTCCTGGCGATCTTCCTGATCGCGGCGCAGGTGGCGCCCGCGCGCTTCGGCGAGTACTCCGTCTACCAGTCGGTGCTCGAAGTGGCGCTGGTCGTGGGCACGCTGGGCAGTTCGCTGCTGTTCTCGCGCAATGCCGCGAGCGTGCCGCCCCGGGTGACGCGCGGCGACCTGATGCGCACGCTGGCGATCGGGCTGCCGCTGGCCGCGCTGCTCGCGGCCGGCGTCGTGGGCGCGCAGCGCCTGCCGGTGGCCGGCGCGCCCTTCGTGCTGATCGTGCTGTCGCTCGCGGTCTTCGCCTTCAACAGCCTGCGCCTGTCGTACAGCCGGGGCCTGGGCCATGCGGGCCTGCTCAACCTGGAGTCGGGCGTGCGCGCGACCGTGCTGGTGCTGGGCGTGGCGACGCTCGCTGCGCTCGGCCTGGAGATCGGCGTGGCGCACCTGCTCGCCATCAATCTGCTGGCCTTGGTGCTCGTGGGCGCGGCCATCTTCCTGCCGGCGAACGGCGCAGCGCCGCCGGCCGGGCCGCCCGTGCTGGCGCTCGCGTCGCAGGCCAGCGCCACGGTGTATGCGCTGCTGACCTTCCTGCTGCGCAAGTCGGACCTGCTGCTGGTGGCGCTCTTCATGCCGCTGGGCTACGTGGGCGCGTTCAAGCTGGCCTTTCTTCTCGCGGAGGCGCCCTCGCAGTTCGTGCAGGCCTTTCTCGTCACGAAGACGCCGGCGATGCTGGACGCCAACGCGGCCAACCTGACGATCGAGAAGCTGCGGCTGGCGCGGCATTCGTTCCTGCTCGGCTGCGTGCTCTTCGTGGGGCTGGCCGGGCTGATGGCGGTGGCCGCGCCGCTGCTGAAGCTCGGGCCCGAGGCGCGCGACATCTTCGTGTGCATCGCGCCGTACTTCCTGCTGAGGACCTACACGGTCCACCACGAAACGATGCTCTCGCTCAACGCCACGATGGGCTCGCTCGGATGGTGGACGCTGCTGGAGTTCGCGCTGCGGCTGGCCTCGTACGGCGTCGTGATCTCGCTCTTTCCGGACAAGCCGCACTACGTCTTCTTCATCGCCTTCGTCACCGACTTCGTGCTGTACGAGCTGCGCATGCGCGCGCTGTTCGGCTTCTTTCCGATCGTGCGCCTGCTGCGCCCGGCCCTGGGGAGATCGCCGTGAAGATCCTGCTGTACTCGATGAACTTCGCGCCCGAGCTGGCCGGCATCGGCAAGTACTCGGGCGAGATGGCCGACTGGCTCCAGGCCCGGGGCCACGACGTGCGCGTGATCGCGGCACCGCCCTTCTTCCCGCATTGGGCGGTGTTCGAAGGGCATTCGGCCTGGGCCTATCGCAAGACCACCGGGCGCAACGGCCTCACGGTCTGGCGCGCGCCCACCTGGGTGCCTTCGCAGCCGCGTGCGCTGGCGCGCGTGGCCCACCTGTGCTCGTTCATGCTGTCGAGCATGCCGCTGCTGCTGGCGCAGGCGCGCTGGAAGCCCGACCTCGTGTTCGTCGTGGAGCCGCCGCTTTTCTGCGCGCCCGCGGTGCTCTGCTTCTCGAAGCTGTTCGGCATCAGGTCGTGGCTGCACATCCAGGACTTCGAAGTCGATGCGGCGTTCGGCCTGGGCCTCGTGCGCGGCGCGGGCGTGCGGCGCGTCGCGCTGTCGCTCGAGCGATGGCTGCTGACGAGGTTCGACCGCGTGTCGACCATTTCGGCGGCCATGGTCGACAAAGCCAGGAGCAAGGGCATCGGTGAAGGTCGCTTGGTGCTCTTCCCGAACTGGGTAGACGTCTCGGCGATTCGCCCCGCCCCCCATGCGGACGGCGGCTACCGGGCCGAGCTGGGCATTGCGCCCGATGCCGTGGTCGTGCTCTATGCGGGGAGCCTGGGCGCCAAGCAGGGCATCGAACTGCTGGCCGAGGCGGCGGGCCTGCTGGCCGACCAGCGGAACATTCACTTCGTCATCTGCGGCAACGGCCCGAGCCGCGCCTCGCTGAAGTCGGCCTGCGCCGGCCTGGACCGCGTGCACTTTCTCGACCTGCAGCCCGCCGAGCGGCTCAACGAATTGCTGGGCATGGCCGACATCCACGTGCTGCCGCAGCGTGCCGATGCCGCCGACCTCGTGATGCCCTCGAAGCTGGCCGGCATGTTCGCGAGCGGCAAGGCCGTGATCGCCACGGCGCACCCCGGCACCGAACTCGCACGCGTGGTCGCAGACCGTGGCTTCGTGGTGCCCCCGGGCGATGCGGCCGTGCTGGCCGACGCGATCGCGCAGCTCGCGTGCTCGCCGGGCCTGCGCCAGGCGCTCGGTGCGGCGGGCCGCACGTTCGCGCTGGCGGAGCTCGACCAGGACGCCATCCTGTCGCGCTTCGAGCAGGCGCTGCTTCGCTGCGTGGCAGACCAAGGCACGGCCACGCCAACCCCACTGCGCGAGTCCCAACCATGACCCACTCAAAGATTCTGGTGACGGGTGGTGCCGGCTTCGTCGGAAGCCACGCCTGCGTGGCGTTGATCGCGGCCGGCTACCTGCCGGTGGTGCTGGACACGCTGGTCAACAGCGACCCGCGTTCGCTGGAGCGCGTGGCACGCATCTGCGGCGTGCAGCCGCAGCTGGTGCGCGGCGACGTGCGCGACGCGGCGGTGCTCGACCGCGTGTTCGCCGAGCATGGGGTCGACGCGGTGCTGCATCTGGCGGGGCTGAAGGCGGTCAGCCGCTCGGTGAGCGACCCGCTCGGCTACTACGACGTCAACGTGGCGGGCAGCCTCGCGCTGGCGCGTGCCATGGAGCGCGCCGGCGTGCGCACGCTGATCTTCTCGTCCTCGGCCACGGTCTACGGCGACATCCCGCGCTCGCCGATACGGGAAAGCGCGTCGTACGCGGCCGTCAACCCCTACGGGCGCTCCAAGGTGATGGTGGAGCGCATGCTCGCGGACCTCGCCCGCTCCGATCCGCGCTGGGGCATCGCGTGCCTGCGTTTCTTCAACCCCATCGGCGCGCACGAGAGCGGCCTGCTGGGCGAACACCCGCAGGGACCGCCCGACAACCTGGTGCCGTATGTCTCGCAGGTCGCGGTGGGCGAGCGCGGGCACGTCGTCGTGCACGGCAACGACTACGAGACGCACGACGGCACCGGTGTGCGCGACTACGTGCACGTGATGGACGTGGCCGAAGGCCATGTGGCGGCCCTGCGGTACGCGACGCTCCATCGGGGCCTGCTCACGGTGAACCTGGGCACGGGGCACGGCGCGTCGGTGCTCGACGTGATCGCGGCCTTCGAACGCGCGTGCGGGCACCGCATCGCGGTGCACATCGGTCCGCGCCGTCCCGGCGATGCCCCGGCCTACTGGGCGGACGTGCAGCACGCCCAGGACCGGCTCGGCTGGCGCGCGCAGCGCAGCCTGGACCAGATGTGCGCCGACAGCTGGCGCTGGCAGCTGGCGAACCCGCGCGGCTTCGACGAACCGATGCCGGGCTTCCCGGTCCGCGCCGCCGACGGCGCCGCACCGACCGCCGTTCCTCACTCACTTCAACCGGGGCAAGAACATGGCTGAAAACACGCTCACACCCTCTGGCGACCCCACCCCCGCCGTGATGGCGCCGCGCCGCCCGGGCCCGTCCGCCCCCGTGTGCGCGCCCGCCGCGAGGCTGTGGCCGGACTTCATGACAGGCCAGGAAAAATCGCCGGTGCGCGTGCTGCTCATCGACGACGACGAGTACATGCGCCGGGTGATCGCGCAGGAGTTGCTGTCGGACCTGCGCATCCAGCTCGAAGGCCAGGCCGACAGCATCCGCGAGGGGCGCAAGCTCTTGGCCACGCATGCGTTCGACGTGCTGATGGTCGACCTGCGCCTCAGCGACGGCATGGGCTTCGAGCTGATCGCCGAGGCGCGCCGTCACCATGGCAACGGCGAGATCATCGTGATCTCCGCGCTCGAGGACGATGCCCACGTGCTGCGCGCCTTCGAGCTGGGCGCCACGGGCTATCTGCTGAAGAACGCCTGGCTGCAGAGCTTTGCCGATGCCGTGCTGCACGTGGTGAACGGCGGCGCCGTCATCACGCCGCGGCTCGCGCGGCGCCTGCTGCACCGCCTGAACCACCAGCCCCGCGAGCCGCAGCCCACCGACGACACGTCGCCGCCGCGCGACACGACGCTGACACCGCGCGAGAGCCAGGTCCTTCGCCACGTGGCGTCGGGCTACGTCTCGGCGGAGATCGGCGCCAAGCTCGGCATCACGGGCCAGACGGTCAACGTGCACATCAAGAGCATCTACAAGAAGCTGCATGTGCATTCGCGCGCCCAGGCGGTGAACCTCGCTGTTCACACGGGCCTGATCTGAGCGGCACGCCCTCGAAGCGATCCGGTTCATCACCCACTGCACACACAAAGGCTGGTCACCATGAACACCCCCACCATTCATCCCGTGGTCCTGTGCGGCGGCAGCGGCACGCGGTTGTGGCCGCTGTCGCGCAAGGCCTTTCCCAAGCAGTTCGCACCGATCGTGGGCAACAAGAGCCTGCTGCACCTCACGCTCGAACGGCTCGCCACGCTGAACCGGACGATCACCTGCGTCGCGTCGGAGGAGCATCGCTTCCTGGTGCGCGAGGCGATCGAGAACGCGCACGCGCAGGGCCGCCAGATCCTCGAGCCCGTGCCCCGCAACACGGCCGCCGCGATGGCCGCGGCAGCGCTGCTGGCCGAGCCCGACGACCTGCTGCTCTTTGCGCCCGCGGATCACCACATTCCCGACGTGGCGCTGTTCGAAGCCACGATGCGCAGCGGCGTCGACGCAGCCCTGGCGGGCAAGATCGTCACCTTCGGCATCGCGCCCAGCTTTCCGAGCACGGCCTACGGGTACATCGAGGCGGCCGGGGCCACAGGCCATGGCCCCAGCCACGCGGTGGCGCGCTTCGTCGAGAAGCCGACGGCGGCGGTGGCCGCCGCGCTGATCCTGCAAGGCAACTACTGCTGGAACGCGGGCATCTTCCTGGTCCAGGCGCGCACGCTGGTCGCGGCACTGCGCACGCATGCGCCCGACATCCTCGCCACCTGCGAACGCGCGACCGCCGCGGTGTCGGTCGACGGCAGCTTCGTGCGGCTGGACCGCGAGGCCTTCGAAGGCTGCCGCAGCGACAGCATCGATTACGCGGTGCTCGAAAAGCACGCCGACGTCGCGGTGGTGCGCTTCGAGGGCGCCTGGAGCGACGTGGGCAGCTGGAACGCGGTGGCCCAGCTGCACCCGGCCGACGAGGCGGGCAACCGCGTGAGCGGCGCGGGCAGCGTGCTGAACTCGCGCAACACCTTCGTGCATGCGCCGCACCGGCCCGTGGTAGCGCTCGGCACCGAGGACCTGATCATCGTGGACACGCCGGACGCGGTGCTGGTCGCGGGCGCGGACTGCGCCGAACAGGTGGCCGAGGTGGTGCGCATGCTGGCGCGCGAGGGGACGGTCGAAGCCACCGAGCATCGCCGCGTGGTGCGGCCCTGGGGCGCCTACGACAGCATCGACACCGGCGAGCGCTTCCAGGTGAAGCACCTGACCGTCAAGCCCGGCGGCAAGCTGTCGCTGCAGATGCACCACCACCGCGCCGAGCACTGGATCGTCGTCAAGGGCACGGCCAAGGCCACGCGTGGCGGCGAAGTGCTGCTGGTACGGGAGAACGAGTCGATCTACCTGCCCTCGGGCACCATCCACCGGCTGGAGAACCCCGGTAAGACGATGCTGGAAGTGATCGAGGTGCAGACCGGCAGCTACCTCGGCGAAGACGACATCGTGCGCTTCGACGACACCTACGGCCGCTGCCCCGCGGCCGAGAAGCGCGAGGCACTCGCGTTGCAAGCGGCCCTGCAGCCCGCGGCTGAACGCGGCGTCGATGCGCCGGCCTGACCCGCCCCTTCCCTTCCTCTCACCTCATTGAAGCCATGAAAAAACGTGCTGTCGTCACTGGCATTACCGGACAGGACGGGGCGTACCTGGCCGAGCTGCTGCTGGGCAAGGGCTACACCGTCTACGGAACCTTCCGCCGAACCAGTTCGGTGAACTTCTGGCGCATCGAGTCGCTCGGCATCCAGGGCCATCCGGAGCTTCATCTGGTGGAGTACGACCTGACGGACCTGGGCAGTTCGATCACGCTCATTCGCGATGCGCAGCCCGACGAGGTCTACAACCTGGCGGCGCAGAGCTACGTGGGCGCGAGTTTCAACCAGCCCGAAGCCACCACGAACATCAACGGACTGGGCACCCTCCACCTGCTCGACGCGATCCGCCTGACGGACCGCGGCATCAGGTACTACCAGGCCTCGACGTCGGAGATGTTCGGCAACGTCCAGGCCATTCCGCAGAAGGAAGACACGCCCTTCTATCCCCGCAGCCCGTACGGCGTCTCCAAGCTCTTCGCCCACTGGATGACGATGAACTACCGCGAGAGCTACGGGCTCTTCGCTTGCTGCGGCATCCTCTTCAACCACGAGAGCCCGTTGCGCGGCCGCGAATTCGTGACGCGCAAGGTCACCGACGCGGCGGCCAAAATCAGGCTCGGCAAGCTCGATGTGCTCACGCTGGGCAACATGGACGCCAAGCGCGACTGGGGCTATGCGAAGGAATACGTCGATGGCATGTGGCGCATGCTGCAGGCCGACAAACCGGACAACTACGTGCTCGCCACCAACCGCACGGAAACCGTGCGGGATTTCGTCGACATGGCGTTCAGGGCCGCGGGCTACGAGCTCCGGTTCGAAGGGTCGGCGCAGGAAGAGGTCGCCATCGACCGCGAGACCGGCAAGGTCCTCGTGAGGATCGATCCGAAGTTCTATCGCCCGGCGGAGGTGGAACTGCTCATCGGCGATGCGTCGCATGCCAGGAAGACGCTGGGCTGGGAGCCCCGGACGACGCTGGAGGAGCTGTGCGCGATGATGGTGGAGGCCGACCTGCGGCGCAACCGCGAAGGCCGCTCCTTCTGAGCGCGGCAGACCCGTCCTGAATGGCATCGGGATTTGCGCGGGACCAACAAAAACGGCACCCGAAGGTGCCGCCTGAAACGAAAACGGCACCTGATGGTGCCGTCTGTCGTAGGTCTGAAATGGTGGGCGGTGGAGGCTTCGAACCTCCGACCCCAGCAGTGTGAATGCTGTGCTCTACCCCTGAGCTAACCGCCCTGAGACACTGCTTTTGAGTTCAGTGTCTTGAACACGTATCGCGTTGTGCGAAGCCTCAGATTATGCCATAGCTTTTCAGCCGTTTTGGCGAAATAAAGTTTTTCCGCCGCTGGATTTGTCGAGTTGCGACAACACGGCCTCGTGCGCGCTGAGTTCATGCTCGGCCGCCGCGATCACCGGCAGCTCGAACTGGCTCAGGTCGATGGCCACGACCGTCGTGCCCTGCGCGGGTTCGTTCGAGGCCACGTCGATCAGCAGTGCATCCTGCCCGCGCGTGAGGTTGATGTAGACGTCGGCCAGCAGCTGCGCGTCGAGCTTGGCGCCGTGGAAGGTGCGGTTCGAGCGGTCGACACCGAAGCGGTCGCACAGCGCGTCGAGCGAATTGCGCTTGCCCGGATAGACCAGCTTGGCCATGGCCAGCGTGTCGGTCACTTCGCTCACGAAGGTCTTGAGCGGCGGCAGGCCGGCGCGCTCGAATTCCTTGTTGAGGAAGCCGACGTCGAAGGCCGCGTTGTGGATGATGAGCTCGGCGTCGCGCAGGTACTCGATGATGTCCTTGCCCAGCGTGGCGAACTTCGGCTTGTCGCGCAGGAAGTCGGTGGTCAGGCCGTGGACCTTGAGCGCGTCCTCGTGGCTCTCGCGCTCCGGGTTGAAGTAGATGTGCAGGTCGTTGCCCGTGAGCTTGCGCGCGAACAGCTCCACGCAGCCCAGCTCGATGATGCGGTCGCCGTTCTCCGCAGAGAGCCCGGTGGTTTCGGTATCGAGAACGATCTGGCGCGACATCAGTGGTTTTCCTTGGCGTGGTTGATCGAGTACTTCGGAATCTCGATCGTCACATTCTCCTGCGCCAGGATCGACTGGCAACTCAGGCGCGATTGCGGCTCCAGGCCCCAGGCGCGGTCGAGCAAATCTTCTTCGCCCTCTTCCGCTTCGTTCAGCGAGTCGAAGCCCGCGCGCACGATCACGTGGCAGGTGGTGCAGGCGCAGCTCATCTCGCAGGCATGCTCGATGTTGATGTCGTGGTCGAGCAGGGCCTCGCAGATCGAGGTGCCGGCCGGCGCGGTGATCTCGGCGCCTTGCGGGCAGTACTCGGGATGCGGGTAGATCTTGATCGTGGGCATGAAATGGTTCTGTCTACAGGGATTCGACCTTGCGGCCCGCGAGCGCGCGTGCAATGCCCGCGTTCATGCGCTGGGCGGCGAAGGCTTCGGTGTCGTTGGCCAACGCCTTCGTGGCGGCTTCGATCGCGGCGGCTTCGTTGCTGCTCTTGGCGGTTTCGCGCAGCCGCGCCATCGAGGCGTCGATGGCGGCGCGTTCTTCGGCGCTCAGCAGGTCACCGTCGGCATCGAGCGCGCTCTGCGTGGCCAGCAGCATGCGGTCAGCATCGACGCGCGATTCCACCAGCGCACGGGCCTGCATGTCCTGCTGGGCGGTGGAGAAGCTTTCCTGCAGCATGGTCGCGATCTGGTCGTCCGACAGGCCGTACGAGGGCTTGACCGCCACGCTGGCCTCGACGCCGCTGCCCTGCTCCTTGGCGCTCACGCTCAGCAGGCCGTCGGCGTCGACGGTGAAGGTCACGCGGATGCGCGCCGCGCCGGCCGCCATCGGCGGGATGCCGCGCAGCGTGAAGCGCGCGAGGCTGCGGCAGTCGGACACGAGGTCGCGCTCGCCCTGCACCACGTGCAGCGCCAGCGCCGTCTGGCCGTCCTGGTAGGTCGTGAAGTCCTGCGCCATCGCGGTGGGGATGGTCTGGTTGCGCGGCACGATGCGCTCGACCAGGCCGCCCATGGTCTCGATGCCGAGGGACAGCGGGATCACGTCGAGCAGCAGCAGTTCGCCCGCGCCGTTGTTGCCGGCCAGCTGGTTGGCCTGGATCGCGGCGCCGAGCGCCACGACCTCGTCGGGGTTCAGGTTGATCAGCGGCTCGCGGCCGAAATAGGCGGCCACCGCGCTGCGGATCTGCGGCATGCGCGTGGAGCCGCCGACGAGCACGATGCCCTGCAATTCCTCGGGCTTGAGCTTCGCGTCGCGCAGCGCCTTGCGCACGGCCGCGAGGGTGCAGTCGGTGAGCGCCTGCGTGGCGGCAAAGAACTGCGCGCGCGTCAGCGTGAACTCGGCATGGCCGCCCGCCAGCGCGGCGCTGAAGAGGGTCGAGTCGGCATCGGTCAATGCTTCCTTGGCGGCGCGTGCGGCCACGAGCAGCGCGGCGCGGTCGTTGTCGCTGCCGGCCTCGCGGCCGGTCTGCGCGAGCACGAAGTCGGCAATGGCGTGGTCGTAGTCGTCGCCGCCCAGGGCCGAATCACCACCCGTGGCGATCACTTCGAACACGCCCTGCGTGAGCCGCAGGATCGAGATGTCGAAGGTGCCGCCGCCCAGGTCGTAGACCGCGTAGACGCCTTCGCTGGCATTGTCCAGGCCGTAGGCAATGGCGGCCGCCGTCGGCTCGCTGATGAGGCGCAGCACGTTCAGGCCCGCGAGCTGCGCCGCGTCCTTGGTTGCCTGGCGCTGGCCTTCGTCGAAGTAGGCCGGCACGGTGATGACGGCGCCGTAGAGCTCGTCGTCGAAGGTGTCTTCGGCGCGGTAGCGCAGCGTGGCCAGGATCTCGGCGCTGATCTCGACGGGCGACTTCTCGCCGGCCGAGGTCTGCACCTTGACCATGCCGCCGTCGTCACCGCCGATGCGGTACGACATGGCATCGCGGTTCGCGATGTCGGCCAGGCCGCGGCCCATGAGCCGCTTGACCGAGGTGATGGTGTTGGCGGGGTCCTGCGCGCGCGCGGCCACGGCGTCGAAGCCGATCTGGCGGCGGTCGCCGTCGAGGTAGCGCACGGCCGAGGGCAGCAGCACGCGGCCCTGATCGTCGGGCAGGCATTCGGCCACGCCGTTGCGCACCGAGGCCACCAGCGAATGCGTGGTGCCCAGGTCGATGCCCACGGCGATGCGGCGCTGGTGCGGGTCAGGCGCCTGGCCGGGTTCGGAAATCTGAAGAAGAGCCATAAGGGCTTATTGTCCCAACTGATCGAGTTTTGTTTCGACGTCCTGGCTGAAGCGCTCAATGAACATGAGGGCTCTCACCTGCTGCACGGCGCCGGGGTAGTCGCCTTTCTCGTCGATCAGCCAGTCGAGCGACGAGAGTGCGCGGGCGCGCGTGGTTTCGACATCCTCCTGCAGCACCTCGACGGCGGCGATGTCGCGGGCGTCGTCGAGCGCTTCGCGCCATTCCATCTGCTGCATGAGAAAGGCGCCGGGCATCGCCGTGTTGTTCTCCGCATTCAGCGGCGCGCCGTTGAGTTCGCAGATGTAGCTCGCGCGACGGATCGGGTCCTTGAGCCGCTGATAGGCCTCGTTGATGCGCACCGACCACTGCATGGCCACGCGCTGCGCCGCGGCGCCCTGCGCGGCGAAGCGGTCCGGGTGCGCCTCGCGCTGCAGTTCCTTCCAGCGCGCGTCGAGCACGGCGCGGTCCTGCGCGAAGGTCGCCGGGACGGCGAACAGTTGGAAGTCGGTGTCGTTCAGATTCATGGCAAGAAAAAACCGCCAGCACATGACATGGTGGCGGCTGTGGTCGCGGTCAGCGACGACGCATCAGATGCGAAAACTTTCGCCGCAGCCGCAGCGGTCGCGTTCGTTCGGGTTGATGAACTTGAAGCCCTCGTTCAGGCCTTCGCGCACGAAGTCGAGCTGCGTGCCGTCGATGTAGGCCAGGCTCTTCGGGTCGACCAGCACCTTCACGCCGTGGTCTTCGAACACCACGTCTTCAGGCGTGAACTCGTCGACGTACTCGAGCTTGTAGGCCAGGCCTGAGCAGCCGGTGGTCTTCACGCCCAGCCGCACGCCCACGCCCTTGCCCCGTTTGCCGAGGTAGCGGGTAACGTGGCGCGCAGCGGCTTCGGTCAGCGTGACGGCCATCTCAGTGAACAGCAGCTTCGGCGGTCGACTCGGGGGTCTTGGCGCCGTGCTTGGCCTTGTAGTCGCTCACGGCCGCCTTGATGGCGTCTTCCGCGAGGATCGAGCAGTGGATCTTGACCGGCGGCAGTGCCAGTTCTTCGGCAATTTGCGCGTTCTTGAGGGCCGCCGCTTCGTCGAGCGTCTTGCCCTTGACCCATTCGGTCACGAGCGACGACGAGGCGATGGCCGAGCCGCAGCCGTAGGTCTTGAAGCGCGCGTCTTCGATCACGCCGGTTTCGGGGTTGACCTTGATCTGCAGCTTCATCACGTCGCCGCAAGCCGGTGCGCCGACCATGCCGGTGCCCACCGAGTCGTCGCCCTTTTCGAAGGAGCCGACGTTGCGGGGATTTTCGTAGTGGTCGATGACCTTGGAAGAATATGCCATGGTGTACCTCTCAAACTTTGTTCAATCGTGGAGCCTTGGGCTGGCCTGGGTCAGTGGGCCGACCACTGGATCGTGCTGATGTCGACGCCGTCCTGGAACATCTCCCACAGGGGGCTCAGCTCGCGCAGCTTGGCGACGTTGTGCTTGATGGTCGAGATGGCGTAGTCGATTTCTTCTTCGGTCGTGAAACGGCCGATGGTCATGCGCAGGCTGCTGTGGGCCAGCTCGTCGCTGCGGCCCAGGGCGCGCAGCACATAGCTGGGCTCCAGGCTGGCCGAGGTGCAGGCCGAACCCGACGACACCGCCAGGCCCTTGATGCCCATGATCAGCGACTCGCCTTCGACGTAGTTGAAGCTCATGTTCAGGTTGTGCGGCACGCGGCGCTCGAGGTCGCCGTTGATGAAGACCTGTTCGACATCCTTCAGGCCGTCGAGCAGGCGCTTCTGCAGACGCGCCGCATGGGCGATGTCGTCCTTCATCTCGAGCTTGGCGATGCGGTAGGCCTCGCCCATGCCGACGATCTGGTGCGTGGGCAGCGTGCCCGAGCGCATGCCGCGCTCATGGCCACCACCGTGCATCTGCGCTTCGAGGCGGATGCGCGGCTTGCGGCGCACGTACAGCGCGCCGATGCCCTTGGGGCCGTAGGTCTTGTGCGAGGCCAGGCTCATCAGGTCGATGGGCAGCTTCGTGATGTCGATGTCGATCTTGCCGGTGGCCTGGGCCGAGTCGACGTGGAAGATCACGCCCTTTTCGCGGCAGGCATTGCCCAGCGCGACCACGTCCTGGATCACGCCGATTTCGTTGTTCACGAACAGCACGCTGGCCAGGATGGTGTCGGGGCGGATGGCCGCCTTGAACTTCTCGAGATCGACGAGGCCGTTTTCCTCGACGTCGAGGTAGGTCACTTCGAAGCCCTGGCGCTCGAGTTCGCGCATGGTGTCGAGCACGGCCTTGTGCTCGGTCTTCAGGGTGATCAGGTGCTTGCCCTTGCCCTTGTAGAAGTGGGCCGCGCCCTTGAGCGCCAGGTTGATCGACTCGGTGGCGCCCGACGACCAGACGATCTCACGCGGGTCGGCGTTGATCAGGTCGGCCACCTGGCCGCGCGCCTTTTCGACCGCTTCTTCGGCTTCCCAGCCCCAGGCGTGGCTGCGCGATGCCGGGTTGCCGAAATGTTCGCGCAACCAGGGAATCATGGCGTCGACCACACGCGGGTCGACCGGCGTGGTGGCGCCGTAATCGAGATAGATCGGGAAATGAGGAGTGACGTCCATGGCTGGCTCGGGCTGGCGTGGGGGGTTGTGTTCTGGGATCAGGGCAAACTCAGGGCGATGCCCGCAGGCATCGCCGGACTCATCGGGGGTCAGGACTTCGCGAAGACGTTGCCGAGGGCGAAGACCGAATTCGGTGCGTTCACGCGGATGGGCTTGACCACCGGCTGGGCCGAGATGGCGCGCTTGACGACCGGCTTGTTCTCGATCTGCACGCCCTTGGCGATCTGGTCGTCGACCAGCTTCTGCAGCGTGACGGAGTCGAGGAACTCGACCATGCGCTGGTTCAGCGAGGCCCAGAGTTCGTGGGTCATGCAGCGACCCTGCTCACCGAGGCAGTTTTCCTTGCCGCCGCACTGGGTGGCATCGATCGGCTCGTCGACGGACACGATGATGTCGGCGACCGTGATGTCCGCCGCCTTGCGTCCGAGGCTGTAGCCGCCGCCTGGGCCGCGGGTCGACTCGACCAGCTCGTGGCGGCGCAGTTTGCCGAACAGCTGTTCGAGGTACGACAACGAAATCTGCTGCCGCTGGCTGATCGCAGCCAGCGTGACCGGACCGGTGTTCTGACGCAACGCCAGATCGATCATTGCTGTGACCGCAAAACGGCCTTTGGTAGTGAGACGCATCGCAAGCTCCTTCAAGTGCTTACCGTTGAAATGACACCACAGCCTTGGGCCGCGGTGACTTCGTCTCCGCCCTGCCCGACCCCGACGCTGGTGAACCAGCCGGTAGGAGTCGGTCCTTCATCGCGAAGTTCTTTGTTGTTGAGTATTTCGGTCAAGTATAGCAGAAGCCCCTGAGATCTGCTCGGGTAAACCCCAGCGCGGCTCGCTTGAAGAAAGCGAACTTATGGCCTAGCCAAAATCAGGACGCCAAACCGGGGATGTTGTCGCCACCCGACGCCCCGAATGCCTGCTCGCGCAGCAGCGCCAGCTGGTCGCGCACCCGGGCCGCCTTCTCGAACTCGAGGTTGCGGGCGTGCTCCAGCATCTGCTTCTCGAGCCGCTTGATTTCCCGGGCGATGTCTTTCTCGCTCATGTCCTCGACCTTGGCGCGTTCCAGGTCGAGCTTGGCCATTTCCTTGCCGGTCTTCTCGCTGTAGACGCCGTCGATCAGGTCGCGCACCTGCTTCACGATGCTGCGCGGCGTGATGCCGTTCGCCTCGTTGTGGGCAATCTGCCGGGTGCGGCGGCGCTCAGTTTCACCGATGGCCTTCTTCATCGACTCGGTCATCCGGTCGGCATAAAGAATGGCCTTGCCGTTCAGGTTGCGCGCCGCACGGCCGATGGTCTGGATCAGCGAGCGCTCGGCGCGCAGAAAGCCTTCCTTGTCGGCATCGAGGATCGCCACCAGCGACACCTCGGGAATGTCCAGCCCTTCGCGCAGCAGGTTGATGCCCACCAGCACATCGAACGAACCCAGGCGCAGGTCGCGCAAAATTTCCACCCGCTCGACCGTGTCGACGTCGCTGTGCAGGTAGCGCACCTTCACGCCGTTGTCGCTCAGGTAGTCGGTGAGCTGCTCGGCCATGCGCTTGGTCAGCGTGGTGATCAGCACGCGTTCGTTCTTCTCGACGCGGATGCGGATCTCGCCCAGCACGTCGTCCACCTGGTGCGTGGCGGGACGCACCTCGACCTCGGGGTCGATCAGTCCGGTCGGCCGCACCAGCTGCTCGACGACGTTGCCGGCGTGGTCCTTCTCGTACTGCGCCGGCGTGGCCGACACGAAGATGCACTGGCGCACCCGCTTTTCGAACTCCTCGAGCTTGAGCGGCCGGTTGTCCAGTGCGCTCGGCAGGCGAAAGCCGTACTCGACCAGCGTGACCTTGCGCGCCCGGTCGCCGTTGTACATGGCGCTGAGCTGGCCCATCATCTGGTGGCTCTCGTCGAGGAACATCAACGAGTCCTTCGGCATGTAGTCGGTGAGCGTCGCCGGCGGGTCGCCAGGCTCCGCGCCCGAAAGGTGCCGCGTGTAGTTCTCGATGCCCTTGCAGTGGCCGATCTCGGCCAGCATTTCGAGGTCGAAGCGCGTGCGCTGCTCCAGCCGCTGCGCCTCGACCAGCTTGCCCGAGCCGGTCAGTTCCTTGAGCCGGCCGGCCAGCTCGATCTTGATGGTTTCGACCGCCGCCAGCACCTTGTCGCGCGGCGTCACGTAGTGGCTCGACGGGTACACAGTGAAGCGCGGCACCTTCTGTCGGATGCGTCCGGTGAGCGGGTCGAACAGCTGCAGCGACTCGATCTCGTCGTCGAACAGCTCGAAACGGATCGCCAGCTCGCTGTGCTCGGCCGGGAACACGTCGATGGTGTCGCCGCGCACCCGGAACGTGCCGCGCGCGAAGTCCTGCTCGTTGCGCGTGTACTGCATGCGGATGAGCCGCGAGATCAGGTCGCGCTGGCCGACCTTGTCGCCCACGCGGGCGATCAGCCGCATCTCCATGTAGTCCTCGGGCGTGCCGATGCCGTAGATGGCGCTCACCGTGGCCACGATGACCGTGTCGCGCCGCTCCAGCACGCTCTTGGTGGCCGACAGGCGCATCTGCTCGATGTGCTCGTTGATCGAGGAGTCTTTCTCGATGAACAGGTCGCGCTGCGGCACGTAGGCCTCGGGCTGGTAGTAGTCGTAGTAGCTCACGAAGTACTCGACGGCGTTCTTCGGGAAGAACTCGCGGAACTCGCTGTAGAGCTGCGCCGCCAGCGTCTTGTTGGGTGCGAACACGATGGCCGGACGGCCCAGCCGGGCGATCACGTTGGCCATGGTGAAAGTCTTGCCCGAGCCCGTAACGCCCAACAGCGTCTGGTACACCTCGCCGTCGAGCACCCCGGCCACCAGGCCGTCGATGGCCGTGGGCTGGTCGCCTGCCGGCGGATAAGGCTGGAACAGCTCGAACGGCGAGTCGGGATAGCGGATGAATTCGCCCTGTTTCGCCGGCCCGATCGGGTCGACTTTCTTCAGGTCTGCTATGGCTTCGGTGTTCTCTGGCATGGCTGTTCCCGACAGGTGGCGTGGCGCCGGTAAAATTCAAGGCAACCGGAAAGGATAAAGCCTCCTCCGGTTGCCAGCGAAGCTTTCATCCCAAAGGACCTTTCCATGTCTATGTTCACCGCGGTCGAAATGGCGCCGCGCGACCCGATCCTCGGCCTCAACGAGCAATTTGCAGCCGACACCAACCCCAACAAGGTCAATCTCGGCGTCGGCGTGTATTACGACGACAACGGCAAGCTGCCCCTGCTGCAGTGCGTGCAGGCCGCAGAGCAGAACATGATGAAGGCCCCCTCGGCCCGCGGCTACCTGCCGATCGACGGCATCGTGGCCTACGACAACGCCGTCAAGGGCCTGGTCTTCGGCCCCGAGAGCGAGCCCGTCACCTCGGGCCGCGTGGCCACCATCCAGGCCATCGGCGGCACCGGCGGCCTGAAGGTCGGCGCCGACTTCCTCAAGAAGCTCAACCCCAACGCCACCGTGCTGATCAGCGACCCGAGCTGGGAAAACCACCGCGCGCTGTTCACCAACGCCGGCTTCACGGTCGAAAGCTACCCCTACTACGACGCCGCCCAGCGCGGCATCAACTTCGACGGCATGCTGGCCGCCCTGAACGCGGCACCGGCCGGCACCATCGTCGTGCTGCACGCCTGCTGCCACAACCCGACCGGCTACGACATCACGCCCGCGCAGTGGGACCAGGTGGTCGCCGCCGTCAGGGCCAAGGGCCTCGTGCCCTTCCTCGACATGGCCTACCAGGGCTTCGGCTACGGCCTGAAGGAAGACGGCGCGGCCGTCGCCAAGTTCGTCGACGCCGGCCTGACCTTCTTCGTGTCGACCTCGTTCTCCAAGAGCTTCAGCCTGTACGGCGAGCGCGTCGGCGCCCTGTCGGTGCTGTGCGAGAACAAGGAAGAAGCCGGCCGCGTGCTGTCGCAACTCAAGATCGCCATCCGCACCAACTACAGCAACCCGCCGATCCACGGCGGCGCCGTGGTGGCCGCGGTGCTCGGCACCCCCGAGTTGCGCGCCCTGTGGGAAAAGGAACTGGGCGAGATGCGCGTGCGCATCAAGGCCATGCGCCAGAAGCTGGTCGACGGCCTGAAGGCCGCCGGCGTGAAGGAAGACATGAGCTTCATCACCACCCAGATCGGCATGTTCAGCTACTCGGGCCTGACCAAGGACCAGATGGTGCGCCTGCGCAACGAGTTCGGCGTGTACGGCACCGACACCGGCCGCATGTGCGTCGCCGCGCTCAACAGCAAGAACATCGACTACGTCTGCGCGTCGATTGCGAAGGTCATCTAGGTGACAACCGGGTGTGAGTGAATCGACTTTTTGACGATTCGTTCACATTCGGCCACAGAAGCCGAATCCAGCCCGCTGCGGGCTAGGGTTCGGCCCCCTGCGCCGCGGCAAATGCACTGATATATTGCACTGCAACATCCACTCAAAGACCCGCGATGCTCTATCAACTCTACGAAGCCCAGCGTTCCCTGATGGAGCCCTTCTCGGACTTCGCCCAGGCCGCCTCCAAACTCTACGGTCCCGGCGCCGTCTGGAGCCAACTGCCGATGGCACAGCGCATGGCCGCCGGCTATGACCTGCTGTACCGGCTGGGCAAGGACTACGAGAAGCCCGAGTTCAACATCAAGTCCGTCAAGGTCGACGGCGAAGAGGTCGTGATCCAGGAGGCCGTCGAGCTCGACAAGCCCTTCTGCGAACTGCGCCGCTTCAAGCGCTTCACCGACGAACCGCACATCCTCAAGACGCTCAAGAGCCAGCCCGTGGTGCTGATCGTGGCGCCGCTGTCGGGCCACTACGCCACGCTCTTGCGCGACACCGTGCGCACCATGCTGCAGGACCACAAGGTCTACATCACCGACTGGAAGAACGCGCGCCTGGTGCCGCTGTCGGACGGCGAGTTCCACCTGGACGACTACATCAACTACGTGCAGGAATTCATCCGCCGCCTGCAGGCCGAGTACGGCAACTGCCACGTGGTGAGCGTGTGCCAGCCCACCGTGCCGGTGCTGGCAGCCGTGTCGCTCATGGCCAGCCGCGGCGAGCCGCTGCCCCTCACGATGACCATGATGGGCGGCCCGATCGACGCGCGCAAATCGCCCACGGCCGTGAACAACCTCGCGACCAACAAGAGCTTCGAGTGGTTCGAGAACAACGTGATCTACCGCGTGCCGCAAGGCTTCCCGGGCGCGGGCCGCAAGGTCTACCCGGGCTTCCTGCAGCACACGGGCTTCGTGGCCATGAACCCCGACCGCCACGCCAGCAGCCACTACGACTACTTCAAGGACCTGATCAAGGGTGACGACGCCAGCGCCGAAGCCCATCGCAAGTTCTACGACGAGTACAACGCCGTGCTCGACATGGACGCGGACTACTACCTCGAGACCATCCGCACCGTGTTCCAGGACTTCGACCTGGTCAACGGCACCTGGGACGTGAAGAGCCCCGCCGGCCAGGTGGAGCGCGTGCGTCCGCAGGACATCCACGCCACCGCCCTGCTCACCGTCGAAGGCGAGCTCGACGACATCTCCGGCTCGGGCCAGACCCAGGCCGCGCACAGCCTGTGCACCGGCATCGCCGACGCCAAGCGCGAGCACTACGAGGTCAAGGGCGCGGGCCATTACGGCATCTTCAGCGGCCGCCGCTGGCGCGATCTGGTCTACCCGAAGGTGCGCAACTTCATCGCGGCCAGCGACGAGCCCCAGCGCCGCGCCGGTGCGCGCGAAGAGCTGCCGGCCGAAGACCGCATCAAGCCGGGCCAGAAGCTGAAGGCCGTGGCCACCGCCGCGGCCCGCAAGACGCCGGTCGCCGCCAAGAAGGCCGTCGCCGTGAAGGCCGCGCCGGCTGCCAAGAAGCCGGCCGCAGCGGCAAAGAAGCCCCGCGCCAGCGCCGCGCGCTGAGCCGCGCGCATCACCCACCGTGAACGGGCTGGCCGCACGCATCAACGACGCACTGCCTCAAACGCAGTGCACACGGTGCGGCTACCCCGATTGCGCGGGCTACGCGCAGGCCATCGCCGACGGCGAGGCCGGCATCAACCAGTGCCCGCCGGGCGGCGTCGAAGGCATCGAGCGCCTCGCGCTGCTCACCGGCCGCCCCGCGCTGCCGCTCGATCCGCAGTTCGGCACCGAAGGCCCGCGCGCCATGGCGGTCATCGACGAGGCCTGGTGCATCGGCTGCACGCTGTGCCTCGACGCTTGCCCGACCGACGCGATCATCGGCATCCACAAGCGCATGCACACGGTGATCGAGGCGCACTGCACGGGGTGCGAGCTGTGCATTCCGGTCTGCCCGGTCGATTGCATCTCGCTCGAGGCTGAAACACCCGGCCGCAGCGGCTGGCAGGCGTGGTCGCAGGCACAGGCCGAGGCCGCATTGCAGCGCTACAAGCTGCACGCCCAACATCGTGACACCGCGAAGCGCGAGGCTGAGCCGCCCCCCGCCGCCGCCGCCGAACCGCAGGCCGCCGACACGCGCAAGCGCTCCATCGTCGAAGCCGCCCTGGCGCGCGCCCGCGCTGCCGCGGAACAACGCCAGGCCGCCACCAAACCATGACCCTCGACACCCTGCTGATCTATGCCGTCGCCTCACTCGCCCTGGCGGTGATCCCCGGCCCGACCATGCTGTTGGCGCTGTCCAACGGCATCGACGGCGGCATGCGCCGCGCCAGTTGGGGCATCGCGGGCGCGTCGCTGGGCAGCGTCTCGCTGATCGCGGTCGTGGCGCTCGGGCTGGGCTCGCTGCTCGCGGCCTCGGAATGGCTCTTCAACGCGATCCGCGTCGCGGGCGTGGCCTACCTGGTGTGGCTCGGCATCAAGCTGTGGCGCAGCGAGGCGACCGACCTGGGCACCGCGCTGGCCAAGTCGGCCATCGAGGTCCGTCCGCACGGTCGCATCGCGCTCGTGCGCAGCCTGATGGTGGCGCTGTCCAACCCGAAGACGGTGCTGTTCTTCGCCGCCTTCCTGCCCCAGTTCGTCGACACCGCCAAGCCCCAGGGCATGCAGTACCTGGTGCTGGGCGCAATCTTCGTGGTGCTCGACACCTGCGTGATGCTGGCCTATGCCGGCGCCGGCACGCAGGCCGTGCGCTGGCTCTCGCGCCGCGGCCTCACGGTGCTCAACCGCAGCTGTGCGGTCGGCATGTGGCTGCTGGCCGCCACCCTTGCCTTCTGGCGCCGCCCGGCCTGAACTGCCCGATCAGCCCTTCTGCGGGCGCTTGAAGAGCAACAGCAGCACGCCCGCCAGCACCACGCCCACGGCGTACCACTCGAAGCGCGTGACCGTCTCGTGGGCGATCCACACGCCCAGCAGCATCGCGATCACCGGATTGACGAAGGTGTAGCTCGCCGCCAGCCCGGCCGGCGCCTGCGCGAGCAGCACCATGTAGGCGTTGAACGCGATCAGCGAGCCGAACACCACGAGATAGACCCACGCCCCCAGCGCCACCGGCTGCGGCGGCCAACTCATCGTTTCGCCCGACACCGCGGCCAGCACCATCAGCACCACGCCGCCGCACAGCATCTCGCTCGCGAAGCCCATCGCGCCGGGCGCCAGCGGCAGCTTGCGCTGGCTCAGCACGCTGCCGAGCGACCAGCAGATGCAGGCCACGCAGATCGCCACCAGCCCCTCGGGCGAGGCCTTGAAGCCGCTGCCCTGCGTGAGCATCAGCACGCCGACGAGCCCGAGCGCAATGCCCGCCGCTTCGAGCCGTGCCGGCTTCACGCCCCAGATCAGGTTCAAGAGCGCAATCAGCAACGGAATGACGGCAATGAACGCCACCACCAGCCCCGAGCCGATCGACACCTCCGCCAGCGCCGTGCCGCCCATGCCGCCGCCGAGCATCAGCGCGCCGACGACCAGCGCATTGCGCCACTGCAGGCGCGTGGGCCAGGGCGTGCCGCGCCAGCGCATCCACGCCGCCAGCAGCACGCCCGCGACCAGGAAGCGCGAGCCCATCTGCAGGAACGGCGGAAAGCTGATCAGCGCGTACTTGATCGCCAGGTAGGTCGAGCCCCAGACCACCCAGGTGGCGGCCAGGCACAGCCACAGCAGCGGCGTCAGCCGGGAGCGCGAAGAAGCAGGCGCGGCCTGCGCAGTTGGTGCGAGTGTCGACATGGCGAGGGTGTCTCTTATTGGTATCAGGTGTCCGTCATGGTATGAAAGCCACCCGCCGGCAGCCATGCGAATTTCATGGTTCTGCTCGCACCGCACCGTCGAATTAAAGGACTTCCATGGACTTCACCTTGACCCCCACGCTGGACGCCCACGACACCCGCATCCTGGCCGAACTGCAGGCCGACGCCCGCCTGAGCATGGCCGAGCTGGGCCGCCGCGTGCACCTGAGCCAGCCGGCCGTGACCGAGCGCGTGAAAAAGCTGGAAGCCGCCGGCGTCATCACCGGCTACCGCGCCACCGTGAACCTCACGCGGCTGGGCTATGGCATCCGCGGGATCATCCGCGTCGGGCGCGCCGACTACGACCTCGTGGTGAAGCTGGTGCAGGAGACGCCCGAGTGCGTCAATGCCTACAACGTGACCGGCGAGGACAGCTGGATCCTCGAGATCGCGGTGATCGACGTGCCGCACCTCGATGCGGTGCTCGCCAAGTTCTGCATCCTGACCGAGACCGCGACCTCGATCATCCTGAACCCGGCGCGCGAGCACCAGCCGATGCTGCCGCCGCAGCGCGCCGACGTGAAGCCGCCGGTGCGCAAGGCGCTCAGCGCGTAGCGGCGAGCGCGTTGAAGGCCGTCACCACCTCGGGCGGCGCCTGCACCATCTCGACCAGCACGCCCTCACCCGAAATCGGGAACTCGTCGTTGGCCTTCGGGTGCAGGAAGCAGATGTCGAAGCCCGCCGCGCCCTTGCGGATGCCGCCCGGCGCAAAGCGCACGCCCTGCGCCGTGAGCCATTCGACGGCCTTGGGCAGGTCGTCGATCCACAGGCCGACGTGGTTCAGCGGCGTGGTGTGCACGGCAGGCTTCTTCTCGGGGTCCAGCGGCTGCATCAGGTCGACCTCGACCTTGAACGGGCCGCTGCCCATCGAACAGATGTCTTCGTCGACGTTCTCGCGCTCGCTGCGGAAGGTGCCCGTCACCTCGAGCCCCAGCATGTCGACCCACAGCTTCTGCAGGCGCAGCTTGTCGGGGCCGCCGATGGCGATCTGCTGGATGCCCAGCACCTTGAAGGGACGCGGCGTGGTCATGCGCAGCCGCCTTCTTCCGCCTGCTCCTGCGTGCGGTGCGAGCGCAGGCCGAGCTTGCGCAGCAGCTGCACGTCGGCGTCGACGTCGGGGTTGCCGGTGACCAGCAGCTTGTCGCCGTAGAAGATCGAGTTGGCGCCGGCCATGAAACACAGGGCCTGCACCGCCTCGCCCATCTGCTGGCGGCCGGCCGACAGGCGCACGCGCGCGGTCGGCATCGTGATGCGCGCCACGGCGATCATGCGCACGAAGTCGAAGGGATCGACCGGCTCCGAGTCGGCCAGTGGCGTGCCGGGCACGCGCACCAGGCTGTTGATCGGCACCGACTCGGGGTACGGGTCCATGTTGGCGAGCTGCGCGATCAGCCCGGCGCGGTGCACCGGCTGCTCGCCCATGCCCACGATGCCGCCGCAGCACACGCTGATGCCGGCGCTGCGCACAGCCGCCAGCGTGTCCAGGCGGTCCTGGTAGGTGCGCGTGTCGACCACGTCGGTGTAGTACTCGGGCGCGGTGTCCAGGTTGTGGTTGTAGTAATCGAGGCCCGCGGCCTTGAGCTGCTGCGCGTGGTGCGGCTCCAGCATGCCCAGCGTGGCGCAGGTCTGCAGGCCCAGGCCCTTCACGGCCTCGACCAGCACCGCCACCTTCTCGACGTCGCGGTCCTTGGGCGCGCGCCAGGCGGCGCCCATGCAAAAGCGCGTGGCGCCGGCATCCTTGGCGGCCTGTGCGGCGCGCACCACCTCGTCGACCTCCATGAGCTTCTGCGCCTTCACGCCGGTGTCGAACTCGGCCGACTGCGGGCAATAGCCGCAGTTCTCGGGGCAGCCGCCGGTCTTCACCGACAGCAGCGTGGCCAGCTCGATGTCGCCCTCGGGGAAATGCCGGCGGTGCACGGTCTGCGCCTCGAACAGCAGTTCCATGAAAGGCTTGTCGAGCAGCGCCTGGATGGCCTCCACGGACCAGGGGCCCTGGGGCGTCGCCACGGCCTTGGCCGGGCGGTGCAGCGTGATTGCCGCTTGTTGCAGGTCGTTGGCACCCATCAGTTGAACTCCAGAATGATTTGGTCGACGGCGAGCGATTCGCCCTTGGCCGCCGAGATCTTGCCCACCACGCCGTCCTGCGTGGCGAACAGCACGTTTTCCATCTTCATGGCCTCGATCACGGCCAGCTTCTCGCCGGCCTGGACCTGCTGCCCCGGCTGCACCGACACCTCGACCAGCAGGCCCGGCATCGGCGACATCAGGAACTTGCTCAGGTCGGGCGGTGCCTTGTAGGGCATCAGCTCGAGCAGGCGCGCGCCCAGCGGCGACAGCACCATGGTCTCGATCTGCGTGCCGTCGTGCGACACGCGCAGCGCCAGCGGGTTCTTGCCCGCGCCGCGCTCCACCTGCGCCGTGAAGGGCTTGCCGTTGGCCGTGCCCTGCACGCGCACCGCGCCGAGCGCGAAGTCGCTCTCGATCTGGTAGCGCTTGTCGCCCACGGTGACGGCGCTGGCGCCGGTCTTGCCCTGGAAGTCGCTCACCGACACCGCGTGGTGCACGTGCTTGCCCTCGGGGCCCAGCTCGACCACCACGAACTGCTCGCCCACCTTCACGCCGTGGCCCGCCAGCTGCCCGCTGATGCCCGAGGCGCGCGCGCGGTAGCGGCGGTTGACGAAGGCGGCCAGCGCCACCAGGAACGCCGGATCGGCATGCGGCACGTCTTCCGCGTGGAAGCCCTTGCCGTAGTGCTCGGCGATGAAGCCGGTGTTGAAATCGCCGGCCACGAACTTCGGGTGCGCCAGCAGCGCGGCCTGGAACGGGATGTTGCTGCTGATGCCGCGGATCACGAAGCCGTTGAGCGCCTCGCGCATCAAGGCGATCGCCTCGTTGCGGTCCTTGCCGTGCACGATGAGCTTGGCGATCATCGAGTCGTAGTACATCGGGATCTCGCCGCCGTCGTACACGCCGGTGTCCACGCGCACGCCGTGCAGGTGGCCGGTGTCGCTCGCGAACATGCTCTCGGCCGGCGGCTGGAACTTCACCAGGCGGCCCGTCGAGGGCAGGAAGTTGCGGAACGGGTCTTCGGCATTGATGCGGCACTCGATGGCCCAGCCGTCGCGCTTCACGTCGGCCTGCGCCAGCGGCAGCTTCTCGCCGGCCGCCACGCGGATCATCAGCTCGACGAGGTCGAGGCCGGTGATGCACTCCGTCACCGGGTGCTCCACTTGCAGGCGCGTGTTCATCTCCAGGAAGTAGAAGCTCTGGTCCTTGCCGACCACGAACTCCACCGTGCCCGCGCTCTGGTACTTCACGGCCTTGGCCAGTGCCACGGCCTGCTCGCCCATCGCCTTGCGCGTGGCGTCGGTGATGAAGGGCGACGGCGCCTCCTCGATCACCTTCTGGTGGCGGCGCTGAATGGAGCACTCGCGCTCGTTCAGGTAGATGACATTGCCGTGCGAATCGCCCAGCACCTGGATCTCGATGTGGCGCGGCTCCTCGACGAACTTCTCGATGAACACGCGGTCGTCGCCGAAGGAATTGCGCGCTTCGTTGCGGCAAGAAGTGAATCCCTCGAAGGCTTCCTTGTCGTTGAAGGCCACGCGCAGGCCCTTGCCGCCGCCGCCGGCCGAGGCCTTGATCATCACCGGGTAGCCGATGTCCTTGGCGATCTCGACGGCGCGCTCGGCCGTCTCGATGGCGTCGTTCCAGCCGGGGATGGTGTTGACCTGGGCTTCGTTCGCCAGCTTCTTCGAGGCGATCTTGTCGCCCATGGCCGCGATCGAATAGTGCTTCGGGCCGATGAAGGCAATGCCTTCTTCCTCGACCTTGCGCGCAAAGGCTTCGTTCTCCGACAGGAAGCCGTAGCCCGGGTGTACGGCCTCGGCGCCGGTCTTCTTGCAGGCCGCGATGATGCGGTCGGCCTGCAGGTAGCTCTCACGGCTGGGCGCAGCACCGATGTGCACGGCCTCGTCGGCCAGCTCGACGTGGCGGGCTTCCTTGTCGGCGTCGGAGTAGACGGCCACCGTCAGGATGCCCATCTTCTTGGCCGTTTGAATCACGCGGCAGGCGATTTCGCCGCGGTTCGCAATCAGGATCTTCTTGAACATGTTCTTCTTTCTCCGTGCGGCTCAGAGCGGAATGTTTCCGTGCTTGCGCCACGGGTTCTCGAGCTTCTTCTCGCGCAGCATCACGAGCGAGCGGCAGATGCGCTTGCGCGTTTCGTGCGGCAGGATCACGTCGTCGATGTAGCCGCGCGCGCCGGCCACGTACGGGTTGGCGAAGCGGGCCTTGTACTCGGCTTCGCGGGCGGCGAGCTTCTCGGGGTCGTTCTTGTCTTCGCGGAAGATGATCTCCACCGCGCCCTTGGCGCCCATCACCGCGATCTCGGCGCGCGGCCAGGCCAGGTTGACGTCGCCGCGCAGGTGCTTGGAGGCCATCACGTCGTACGCGCCGCCGTAGGCCTTGCGCGTGATGACGGTGATCTTGGGCACCGTGCACTCCGCGTACGCGTACAGCAGCTTGGCGCCGTGCTTGATGATGCCGCCGTACTCCTGGCCGGTGCCGGGCATGAAGCCGGGCACGTCGACGAAGGTGATGACGGGGATGTTGAACGCATCGCAAAAGCGCACGAAGCGCGCCGCCTTGATGCTGCTCTTGATGTCCAGGCAACCCGCCAGCACCAGCGGCTGGTTGGCCACGATGCCGACCGTCTGGCCTTCCATGCGCGCGAAGCCGATCACGATGTTCTTCGCGTAGTCGGGCTGCAGCTCGAAGAAGTCGCCGTCGTCCACCACCTTCAGGATCAGTTCCTTGATGTCGTAGGGCTTGTTCGGGTTGTCGGGCACCAGCGTGTCCAGCGAGTAGTCGGGCCGGTCGGCCGGGTCGCCCTGGCCGTCGTTGCCCAGGCGCACCGGCGGCTTCTCGCGGTTGTTCAGCGGCAGGTAGTTGTACAGGCGGCGCAGCATCATCAGCGCCTCGACGTCGTTCTCGAACGCCATGTCGGCCACGCCGCTGCGCGTGGTGTGGGTGATGGCGCCGCCCAGTTCCTCGGCCGTCACGCTCTCGTGCGTCACGGTCTTCACCACTTCGGGGCCGGTGACGAACATGTAGCTGCTGTCCTTCACCATGAAGATGAAGTCGGTCATGGCGGGCGAGTACACCGCGCCGCCCGCGCACGGGCCCATGATCATGCTGATCTGCGGCACCACGCCCGAGGCCATCACGTTGCGCTGGAACACGTCGGCATAGCCGCCCAGCGAGGCCACGCCTTCCTGGATGCGCGCGCCGCCCGAGTCGTTCAGGCCGATGACCGGCGCGCCGACCTTCATGGCCTGGTCCATCACCTTGCAGATCTTTTCGGCGTGGGCTTCGCTGAGCGCGCCGCCGAAGACCGTGAAGTCCTGGCTGAACACGAACACGAGGCGGCCGTTGATCATGCCGTAGCCCGTGACCACGCCGTCGCCGGGGATCTTCTGCTCGGCCATGCCGAAGTCGACCGAGCGGTGCTCGACGAACATGTCCCACTCTTCAAACGTGCCGTCGTCGAGCAGCAGCTCGATGCGCTCGCGCGCCGTGAGCTTGCCCTTGGCGTGCTGCGCGTCGATGCGCTTCTGCCCGCCGCCGAGTCGCGCCTGGGCGCGCTTCTTTTCGAGTTGTTCGATCAGTTCTTGCATGGTGTGCTTCCGAAGCTGTGGTTCTGGATTGCTGGGAGAGTCTTGTGGGGGCCGGGTGTCACACCCGGGCGGTGATGGCTGCCGCGGCGAGCAGCTGGCGCGCCGCCGTCGAGGCCGGCAGGCTGCCCTGGGCCACCTGCTGCGTGAGTTGCGGCAGCAGCTCGCGCACCTGCGCGTGCTGGCGGAATGCCTGCTTGAGCCCGGCGTCGATGCGTTCCCACATCCACGCGGTGGCCTGTTTTTCGCGGCGCTTGGCGAGCTTGCCGTTGGCGGTCTGCAGCGCCTTGAATTCGAGCACGGCGTCCCAGAAGGCGTCGACGCCGGTGCCCGCGAGCGCGCTGAGCTGCAGCACCTTGGGCAGCCAGAAGCGGCGCTCCACGCCGCTGTGCGCGTCGTGCACAGCGTGCGCATGGTCGGGGTTGCCCTGGTGGCCGAACAGGCGCAGCGCCGAGGTGATCTGGGCCTGCGCGCGCGTGGCGGCGTCGCGGTCGATGTCGGCCTTGTTGATTGCGACCAGGTCGGCCAGCTCCATCACGCCCTTCTTGATCGCCTGCAGGTCGTCGCCCGCGTTGGGCAGTTGCAGCAGCACGAACATGTCGGTCATGCCGGCCACCGCCGTTTCGCTCTGGCCCACGCCCACTGTCTCGACGATGACGATGTCGTAGCCCGCCGCCTCGCAGACCAGCATGGCCTCGCGCGTCTTCTCGGCCACGCCGCCGAGCGTGCCGCTCGAAGGGCTGGGCCGGATGTAGGCGCGCTCGTGCACCGACAGGCGCTCCATGCGCGTCTTGTCGCCCAGGATGGAGCCGCCCGACACGGTGGACGACGGGTCGATGGTGAGCACCGCCACGCGGTGGCCCTTGCCGATCAGCAGCAGGCCCAGCGTTTCGATGAAGGTCGACTTGCCCACGCCGGGCACGCCCGAGATGCCCAGGCGGAACGACTGGCCGGTGCGCGGCAACAGCGCCGTGAGCAGTTCGTCGGCCTGCGCGCGGTGGTCGGCGCGCGTCGATTCGAGCAGCGTGATCGCCTTGGCGATGGCACGCCGCTGCGCCATGCCCGGCGCATCGGCGAGCGCGCGTTCGAGCGCGCCGACGGTGTTCAGCACGCGGCCTCCGACGCCACGCGCCAGCGGTAGTGCAGGTCGACGCCCTCTTCGCCTTCGAGCACGAAGCCGTGCCGCTGGTAGAAGCGGTTGGCGTCGCTCTGCACGAGCGCGGTGAGCTTGATGTCCAGCTTCTGTTCGCGCGCCTGCGCCTTGGCCCAGCGCAGCGCCCATTCGCCGATGCCGCGCCCCTGGAAGCCGGTGCGCAGGTACAGGTGATCGAGGCGCAGCGCATCCGCGTCCTCGGGCTTGAGCGTGATGAAGCCCAGGCGCTGCTCACCGTCGAGCACGATGTGGTGCATGTACGGCACCACGAAACCGGCCGACAGGCGCTCGCGCGAGCGCGTGAGGTCGAAACGGCCGACGCGCTCCAGGCTCGGACGCATCGCATCGATGCGCACGGCCAGCATGTCTTCGAAATCGCTGGAATCCACGGGCTGCAGCGACAGCCGCGACAAGAGATCGCCCACGTCGACTCGTCTCAGACTGCGACGGCCGCGCGGATCTGCTCCAGCACGTCCTTGGCGCTGGCCGGGATGGGCGTGCCCGGGCCGTAGATGCCCTTGACGCCGGCTTCGTACAGGAAGTCGTAGTCCTGGCGCGGAATCACGCCGCCGACGAAGACGATGATGTCGTCCGCGCCCTGCTTGCGCAGCTCTTCGATGATGGCCGGCACGAGCGTCTTATGGCCGGCGGCGAGCGTGCTCACGCCCACGGCATGCACGTCGTTCTCGATGGCCTGGCGCGCGCACTCTTCGGGCGTCTGGAACAGCGGGCCCATGTCGACGTCGAAGCCCAGGTCGGCGAACGCCGTGGCGACGACCTTCGCGCCGCGGTCGTGCCCGTCCTGGCCGAGCTTGGAAATCATCACGCGCGGGCGGCGGCCTTGCGCTTCGGCGAAGTCGTTGATCTCGGTCTTGAGCGCTTCCCAGCCTTCGGCCGAGTCATAAGCGGCAGCGTACACACCGGTCACCTTTTGCGTGTCGGCGCGATGGCGGCCGAAGGATTTTTCGAGGGCGTCGGAAATCTCGCCGACGGTGGCGCGCGCACGCACCGCGTCGATGCTCAGCGCCAGCAGGTTGCCGGTATTGCTTTCGGCGGCGTCGGTGAGCGCGTCGAGCGCGGCCTGCACCTTGGCGTTGTCGCGCGAAGCGCGGATGCTCTGCAGGCGCGCCACCTGCTGCTCGCGCACCTTGACGTTGTCGATCGACAGGCTGTCGATCGCGTCCTCGTTCTTGAGCTTGTACTTGTTGACGCCGACGATCACGTCCTTGCCCGAGTCGATGCGCGCCTGCTTCTCGGCGGCGGCGGCCTCGATCTTGAGCTTGGCCCAGCCGCTGTCCACGGCCTTGGTCATGCCGCCCATTGCCTCGACCTCTTCGATGATGGTCCAGGCGGCGTCGGCCATGTCCTGCGTGAGCTTCTCCATCATGTAGCTGCCGGCCCAGGGGTCGATCACGTTCGTGATGTGCGTCTCTTCCTGGATGATGAGCTGCGTGTTGCGCGCGATGCGGGCGCTGAACTCGGTGGGCAGCGCAATGGCTTCGTCGAGCGCGTTGGTGTGCAGCGACTGCGTGCCGCCGAACACCGCGGCCATCGCCTCGATGGTGGTGCGCACCACGTTGTTGTACGGGTCCTGCTCGGTGAGCGACCAGCCAGACGTTTGGCAGTGCGTGCGCAGCATCAGGCTCTTGGGGTTCTTGGGGTTGAACTCCTTCATGATGCGGCACCACAGGAGGCGCGCCGCGCGCATCTTGGCCACTTCCAGATAGAAGTTCATGCCGATGGCCCAGAAGAAGCTCAGGCGGCCGGCAAAGCCGTCCACGTCGAGGCCCTTGGCCAGCGCGGTCTTCACGTACTCCTTGCCGTCGGCCAGCGTGAAGGCGAGCTCCAGCGCCTGGTTGGCGCCGGCTTCCTGCATGTGATAGCCGCTGATCGAGATCGAGTTGAACTTCGGCATCTTCTGCGCCGTGTACTCGATGATGTCGCCAATGATCCGCATGCTCGGCGCCGGCGGAAAGATGTACGTGTTGCGGACCATGAACTCCTTGAGGATGTCGTTCTGGATGGTTCCGCTCAGCTGGTCTTGCGCCACGCCCTGCTCTTCGGCCGCGACCACGTAGCCCGCGAGCACCGGCAGCACGGCGCCGTTCATCGTCATCGAGACACTCACCTTGTCCAGCGGGATCTGGTCGAACAGGATCTTCATGTCCTCGACCGAGTCGATCGCCACGCCGGCCTTGCCGACGTCGCCGGTCACGCGCGGATGGTCGCTGTCGTAGCCGCGGTGAGTGGCCAGGTCGAAGGCCACGCTCACGCCCTGGCCGCCGGCGGCCAGCGCCTTGCGGTAGAACGCATTCGACTCTTCGGCGGTGGAGAAGCCGGCGTACTGGCGGATGGTCCAGGGGCGCACCGCGTACATGGTGGCTTGCGGGCCGCGCAGGTAGGGCTCGAAACCGGGCAGCGTGTCGGTGTACTTCAGGCCCTGCAGGTCGGCCGCGGTGTACAGCGGCTTCACGCTGATGCCGTCGGGCGTGATCCAGTTCAGCGCATTCACGTCGCCGCCGGGCGCCGACTTGGCGGCGGACTTGGCCCAGGCGTCGAGATCGGCCGGCTTGTAGGTGGGTTCGGGTGTGCTGCTGCTCATGGAAGGCGCCGCTCCAGGCGGTGGTCTGACGGGATTCGCAAGGTCGCTTGCACGGATTTGCAAGCCGTTCACAAGTCTAACCCATCTGTAATTATTAATTCAAACGCGATTTTGAAGTACAGTTCAGCCCATGTCCGCCGTCACCCTGACCCCCCGCGCCCTCTATGAAGAGGTGGCCGAGCTCCTGCGCCAGCGGATCTTCCGCCGCGAGTTGGAGCCGGGCAGCTGGATCGACGAGCTCAAGCTGGCCGAGGAATACGGCATCAGCCGCACGCCCCTGCGCGAGGCGCTGAAGGTGCTGGCCGCCGAAGGGCTGGTGACGATGAAGGTGCGGCGCGGCGCGTACGTCACCGAGGTGTCGGAACAGGATCTGGCCGATGTGTACCACCTGCTCTCGCTGCTGGAGAGCGACGCCGCCGGCGTGGTGGCCGAGCGCGCCACCGATGCCCAGCGCGCCGAGCTGAAGGCGCTGCACGCCGAGCTGGAAGCCGCCGCCGCCCCCGGCAAGGAAGACCGCGAGCACTTCTTTGCGGTGAACGAGCGCTTCCACATGAGCCTGCTGGCCATTGCCAACAACAAGTGGCGCGACCAGATGGTGGCCGACCTGCGCAAGGTGATGAAGTTGAATCGCCACAACTCGCTGCTGAAGGCGGGGCGCATTGGCGAGTCGCTCGCGGAGCACCGCGCGGTGATGGCGGCCATCGAGGCGCGCGACGCGGCCACGGCCATGGCGCGCATGCGCGAGCACTTCCTCAACGGCCTGGAAGCCGCTGTATAGGGCTCTCCCCCAGGCTTCGCGCACTTCGTGTCGCTTCGCCAACCCCCTTCCGGGGGCGACGCCTGCGGCCCGGCAGAGCCGGTTCCGCGGCGTCCCACGAAGGTGACCGGCGCCCTTCGGGCGCGGTCTATTTCCTTTTTCAGCCCAGCGTGAGGGTGCCGGCCTCTGTCGCGATGCGCTGGGCGATTTCCAGCATGCGCGGGGCGACACGGCTGAGCATGGCTTCCCTCGGCAGCAGGTAGGCGGGGCCGCCGCAGCTCACGCCGTAGCGTTCGCCGCGCGGGCCTTCGAGCGCGAAGCCCAGGGCGTGGATCTGGGGGTTCCATTCGCCGAAGGAGGTGCAGTAGCCCAGGCGGGCGTGCTCTTCGAGGCTGGCGATGAGGCGCGGCTCGATGGCGTGCCAGTTCTCACCGGTTTCGAGGCGGATCTGCTCCAGCAGTGCCGACTGCTCGGGCCCGGGCAAGGCGCCGATGTAGGCGCGGCCGGAGGCCGAGGTGGCGATGGACATGCGCGAGCCGACGTCGATGCGGGAGCTGATGAGCGCCGAGCGCGGGCGCAGCGAATCGATGACCAGCATGTCCAGGTCGTCGCGCACCGCCATGTGGATGCTGGCGCCCGACAGTTCGGCCAGGTTGCTCAGGTGGGGACGCGCCAGCGCCCTCAGGTCGAAATTGCGCAGGTAGCGGCTGCTCATGTCGAGCAACACCGGCCCCAGGCTGAAACGCTCGCTGTCTTGCGACTGCCGCAGATACCCCGCCCCCACCAACGTCGCCGTGAGGCGCGACACCGTGGCCTTCGGAATGCCGGTCGTGTCGGCCAGCTCCCGGTTTCCGACGGGCGCTGCCGCCATCCCGATGACCTTCAGCAGCGACAACCCCCTGGCAAGCGCACTGACTTCTTCCTTGCTGCCTGCAGCTTCACTCATAAGACAGAACCTTTTTCTTGTTTCCCTGACCGCCTTATTCTTGAGCAAAAACAGGTGCTTCGCTCACACTTGTTGTTGCATTGTCATGAAACTGTGTTCCATCGAGCGTCAACTTCGCTCAATTGTGTTGACTGTCTACAAAGTCGGGGCGGCGAGGCCGGAATTCAGGCGGCCTGGGCGGCAGGTTCGTGCGCCAGCGCCATCACTTCGTGCGGCGGACGGGTCTTCAGGCGATGGTCGCTCCAGACCTGGCGCCAGCGGCGCGCGCCGGGCAGGCCGTTGCGCAGGCCCAGCATGTGGCGCGCGATCGACCACCAGTTGGTGCCGTGTTCGGCCGCCTCGCGGACCATGTAGTCGCACATCTGCGCCTCGATGTCCTCGCGCGTGAGCGTCTGGGGGGCGTCGCCGTAGAACTCGGCGTCCCATTCGGCCAGCCACCAGGGGTTGTGGTACGCCTCGCGGCCGATCATGGCGCCGTCGAGCAGCCGCAGGTGCTCGTGCACCTGCGCGTTGGTGGCGATGCCGCCGTTGATCGAAAACTGCAGCGCCGGAAAGTCGTGCTTCAGGCGGTGCACCAGCGCATAGCGCAGCGGCGGAATCTCGCGGTTCTGCTTCGGGCTCAGGCCCTGCAGCCAGGCGTTGCGCGCATGCACGATGAACGTGCCGCAACCGGCCTCGCTCACCGCGCCGACGAAGTCGCGCACGAACTCGTAGCTCTCGATCTTGTCGATGCCGATGCGGTGCTTCACCGTGACCGGCACATCGACCACGTCGACCATCGCCTTCACGCAATCGGCCACCAGCTGCGGCTCGTTCATGAGGCAGGCCCCGAACGCGCCGCGCTGCACGCGCTCGCTCGGGCAGCCGCAGTTCAGGTTGATCTCGTCGTAGCCCCACTCTTCGCCGAGCTTCGCGCAATGGGCCAGGTCGTGCGGCTCGCTGCCGCCGAGCTGCAGCGCCACGGGGTGTTCTTCTTCATGAAAGCGCAGGTGGCGCGGCACGTCGCCGTGGATCAGCGCGCCGGTGGTCACCATCTCCGTGTAGAGCAGCGCGTGGCGTGTCATGAGGCGGTGGAAGACGCGGCAATGCCTGTCGGTCCAGTCCATCATGGGCGCGACGGAGATGATTTTTTCTTTCAGATTCAAGGACTTGTCGTTCATACGCGGGGCGCTCGCTCGGGGGCGTAGTTTCTCACGCGACGGTTTTTGGCGAGCCGCCCGCCCGGTAGTTCCCCGGCGTCACACCAAAGCAACGACGGAACCAGCGCGAGAAATGCGCCTGGTCGGCAAAGCCGCATTGCGCGGCAACCTCGGCGGGCGCATGGCCCTCGCGCAGCAGCACCTTGGCGCGGGCGATGCGCGCCAGCCGCGCGTACTGCGCCGGCGCCATGCCGACCGCCGCGCGGAACAGGCGATGGAAGTGCTCGCGCGACACGCCGAGCCGCTCGGCGAGCGACGTGGGTTCGATGCGGCAGGCGTCCTCGGTCGCGAGCAGGTCGCACACGGCCTCGACGCGCGCATCGCCCGCGGCCCGCGCGACCGCCACAAGCGGGTCGGTCGTCTGCGTGCGGAAGATGCCGTCGAGCAGCGCGCCGATGCGCGCACCGTCCTTCGCCGATGCCGCCTGCGCGAGCGCATCGACGCTCGCCTCGTCGCGCCAGACGTCCTGCCGCAACGACCCTCGCCGACCATTCGGCCACTCCATTCGCGCCGCCACCCAAGCGTGCGGCACATACAGCATCACCATGCGAAAGCCTTGGGCGCTCACGCCGGCCGTGTGCAGCGCGAACGGCGGCATCAGCACCAGCTCGCCCGCCTGCGCCGAGCGGGGCGCGCCGGCGCAGACGAACTCGCAGCGGCCTTCGACGATCGCGCCCACGCTCCACTCCGCATGCCAGTGCAGCGCGAAGTGCGCCTTGGGATCGCCCGCGAACATCACCTCGACCGGTGTGCCGTCGGCCAGCGGCAGGCCGATCACGTGCGAGGTCGTCGGGGCGGGAAGCATCATGACCCGCCGAGGGTAGCGCAGCTACCTGTCGGAGGCAGCGCCCGCCTCACACCGCGATCGCGCCGCGCACCGTGAGGCCCATCCAGCCCGCGCTGGCCTGCGTCGTCTGCACGGGGCCGAGCAGCGCGAGTTCCTCCACGGGATGCTCGTGAAAGCGCAGCGTGGCCTCGCCCTGCACCCAGCCCGTTTCGACGCGGTCGATGATGTCGGCGCGCAGGTAGCGCGGCACCGTCACGCTGCCTGCTTGCGTCAGGTCGGGCCAGCCGATGGCGCCGATGGTGGGTGCAGCGAGAAAGCCGAGCGGCCCGCTCGCCTCGCCCGACAGCGTGACCGTGGCGTCCATCAGCCGCCGCTCCTTCACGCTGAGGCTCGCGCCGAGCCGGCTGCCGGCCGCCATCGGCGCGGCGGCCGGATGGATCAACGGCAGGCTGCGCGTGAGCCAGGTCTGGCCGATCTTCTTGGGCCAGCCCTGCAGCCAGCCGCGCAGCATCGAGATGTCCTGGTCGACGTAGATGAGCGGGCAGTAGAAGCAGCGACGCGACGTGTCGCCGCGCGCCGGCTCGATCTCGAGCACCACGATGGTCTCGCGGTACTGCGCGTACACCGGGTCGAGCATCTCGCGCCCGTCGTCGCCGCACGATTGCCAGTCGGCGAAATGCACGCAGCCGTTGCCCGTGGCCACGCCGACCTCCGGCGGCACCAGCGCCGCGCCGCGTGCGGCATCGAACGAGAAACCCACGTTGACCAGCCACCCGGCGTAGTGCCACGGCGGCGCCTGCACGAGCGCGCTGCGGCCCGAAGCGGTGAAGGGTGGCGCGAAGGAAGACGAAGAAGAAGGCGACATCAAACAACCTGTCGTGACGGAGTCAAAGAAGCCCCGCACGATAGGCACGCCCCGCGCCCGCGTCTTGTACGCCAGTGATGCAATGCACAAACAGCGCTTTCGCGTGCGCGGGGGACGCCATGTGGCGGCGTTGTCCGACTCCGCCCCGCGCTCGCCTCGTGACAATGGACCGGCCCGGCAGACCCGCGCCACAAGCGCAGACGAGCCGACGCATTTCATTTCCAGGCTACGCACCGATGACCCGCATCTACCTCATAGAAGACAACCCCCTGATCGCCACCACCCTGACCGATGGACTGAGGGAATTCTCCGGATGCGAAGTCGTCGCCACCGCTAGCAGCAGCGACGAAGCCATCGACTGGCTCGACGCGAACCCCGACGCCTGGGACGCCGCCGTGATCGACGTGTTCCTCGCGCAAGGCAACGGCCTGACCGTGGCCAACCACCTGAGGGAACGCAAGTCGCCCGCGCAGCGCACCGTGGTGTTCATGAACCACGCGACCTCCGAGGTGCGTGAAGGCGCGCTGTCGGCGGGCGTCGATGCGGTGTTCGACAAGTCGCTGCAGCTCGAAGACTTCTACGACTTCTGCCGCACGCTCGGCATTGCGCCGCGCCGTTAGTCGTTCAGACGTTAGCCGCCCGAATCGATTCGACCAGCAACCCCAGCCCTTCTTCAAAAACCGCCTCAGGAATGGTGAGCGGGAACAGGAAGCGCACCACGTTGCCGTGCACGCCGCAGGTCAGCAGCAGCAGACCGCGCTCGAGCCCCGCCGCATGCACGCGCTTCGTGAACTCGGCATCGGGCTCGCCGCTGTGCGGATCGCGAAACTCCACCGCCACCATCGCACCCAGGCCGCGCACGTCGCAGATGCGCGGCACCTCGGTGCGCAGGGCCGCGAGGCACGCCGTCAGCCGCTCGCCGAGCATGCGGGCGCGCGCGACCAGCCCTTCGTCCTCGATCACGCGCATCGTCTCCAGCGCCGCAGCCACTGCCAGCGGATTGCCCGCGTAGGTGCCGCCCAGGCTGCCGACGCGCGTGGCGTCCATGAGTTCGGCGCGCCCCGTGAGCGCCGACAGCGGAAAGCCGCCGGCCAGGCTCTTGGCGGTCGTCACCAGGTCGGCCTCGATGCCGTAGTGCTCCAGCGCGAACAGCTTGCCGGTGCGCCCGAAACCGGTCTGGATTTCGTCGACGACCAGCAGGATGCCGTGGCGGTCGCACTCTGCACGCAGGTGCTCCATGAGTGCGGGCGGCGCCACGTAGAAGCCGCCCTCGCCCTGCACCAGTTCGATGACGATCGCGGCCACGCGCTGCGGATCGACGTCAGTCTTGAACAGCCGGTCGAGCGCCGCGATGCTGTCGTCCACCGTCACGCCCAGCGGCGCAGCGGGGAACGGCACATGCCACACGTCACCCGGCATCGGACCAAAGCCCGCCTTGTACGGCGCGACCTTGCCGGTGAGCGCCATGCCCATGAAGGTGCGGCCGTGGAACGCGCCCGAGAACGCCACCACGCCGCTGCGGCCGGTGGCGGCGCGCGCCACCTTCATCGCGTTCTCGATGGCCTCGGCGCCGGTCGTGAAGAGCGCGCTCTTCTTGGCACTCGGGCCGGGCACGACGCGGTTCAGCTGCTCGCACAACGCCACGTATTCCTCGTAGGGCGTGACGTGGAAGCAGGTGTGGTGAAAGTCGTCGAGCTGCGCGCGCACGGCCGCCACGATGCGCGGATGGCGGTGGCCGGTGGCGAGCGTGGCGATGCCGCTGGCAAAGTCGACAAAGCGCCGGCCTTCCACATCCCACAGTTCGGCGTTGTCGGCGCGGGCGGTGAAGTGCGGCGTGAGCGTGCCGATGCCCTGCGCGCAGGCGCCGTTCTTGCGGGCCTGCAGGCTCGCGTTGGTCGTGACTTGGGTAAGCATGAAGAAGAAAAAATAGAAAGGAGAAGAGCAGGAAATCAGCCGCGCATCAGGTGCTCGGCCATCGCGCGAAAGGCGTGCATCGAGGTCGGCAGGTGGGCGTTAGCGGCCAGCGGGTGGGAGGCAAAGCGCGCCACCACCATCTCGGCCTCGGGGTCGATGTGCAGCGCTTGGCCGTGAATGCCTTGCGCGGTGAAGGTGCGGCGCGCGTCGTGCGCCACCCACCACATGTTTCTGTAGCTCCAGCCGGCCAGCCGCGTGTAGCCCGCGAGCGCGAAGCGCGCCGGATCGGCGCCGCGGCGGATGTCGGCCACCACGGCCTCGGGCACGATCTGCGTGCCGTTGAAGGCGCCGCCGAGCCGCATCATTTCGCCCAGCCGCGCGAGGTCGCGCAGGCCGGTGCACAGCCCGCCACCCGCGAACTCGGCGCCCTGCCCGTCCACGGCAAAGGCCGCGTCCTGCTCGGCGCCCAGGCGCGACCAGATGCGCTCGCCCAGCACCCGCGCCAGCGGCTGGCCCGTCACGCGGCTGATGAGCCAGCCCAGCACGTCGGTGTTGACGGTGCGGTAGGCAAAGGCCTCGCCGTGCGTGCCCTGCCCCTGCACGGTCTGCAGGAACTGGCGGTAGCCCTCGGCGCCCGCGTAGCCCGCGGGGCGCGGCAGCAACTGACCGGCGCGCGCGTGCTTCCACACGCCGGCATCGGAGTCGGTGTAGTCCTCCGAGTAGTCGATGCCCGTCGTCATGTCCATCACCTGGCGCACGGTGGCGCGGCCGAAGGCGCTCGTCGCCAGTTCGGGGATGTAGTGCCGCACCTGCGCATGCTCATCGAGCGCGCCCTCAGCCGCGAGCATCGCGCCGACCGTGCCGACGACCGACTTGGTGACCGACATCGCCATGTGCTGCCCGTGTTCGTCGAGCGCGCCGAAGTAGCGCTCGTACACGATGCGCCCGCGGTGCAGCACCACCGCGCCGTCGGCGCAGATCGTTGTGAGCGCGCTGCGCCAGTCGGTGCGCGACCCATCGGCGGGCAAGGTGAAGGCCAGCGTGTCGAGCTCGGGCCGGTCGGCGCGCGGCAGCACCGACACCGGGCCGGTGCCGCGCGACACGTTGCGCGTCGGTTGCAGCTCGCGCAGGTGCGAGAAGGCCCAGCGGTTCTCGGGCGCCTGGAAGATCGGGCGTTCGCGCGGGCGCTGCACGGCGGTGCCGGCCGTGGGAAAACCATCGCGCCAGCCGTCGGCCAGCGCGGCATCGGGAGCCGACGTTTCTTGGGTGGTCATAAGGGTGCGGTGGCTCATTCGCCGAGCGCATCGAGGTCGCCCATCACGCGGCGCTCCAGGATGTCGCTGGCACGGCTCAGGTGGGCGTGCATGTGCTTCGCGGCGACTTCGAGCTTGTTCTCCTCGACCGCGTCGAGGATCTGCAGGTGCTCGCGGCACGACTTGCGCAGCAGGTCGATGTTCACGAGCGGGTAGTCCGACAAGTCGGAGATGCGGCGCAGCCGGTTCTGCTGCTTCACCGCATCGAGGATGAAGCGGTTGCCCGAGGCGCTGGCCAGCAGCTCGTGGAACTGCGCGTTGGCCTCGAAGAACTCCATCCACGAATGGCGCGAGGCATGCGTGAGCAAAGTCTGCTGCTGTTCGCGGCAGGCCAGCAGCCGCTCGTGCTCGACCTTGAAGCCCGGCTCGCGCAGCGCCGCGCATTCCACCACCAGGCGAAAGCGGTAGCTCTCGCGTTCGCTCGCGACCGAGTCAAGGGTTTCGGTGAATTCCCAGCGCTGGTAGTGGCGACCGCGCAGCACGCCGTCCTGCAGCAGCGTGGTCATCACGTTGCGCAGCAGCGGGCGCGGCACGCCGTAGGTCTGGGCCAGCTCGAGTTCGTTGACGCGCGTCGGCAGCTTGCCCGCGAGGCGGTCGCGCAGCACGCGGTAATAGAGCGTCTTCTCCTCGTCCTCCGGCATCTCGCGGCGTGCGCGGTCGAGCGCCTCGCGGTCGGCCACCAGCGTGTAGCCGCGGTTGGGCACGTGCGCCAACAGCGCACGCTCGTGCAAGAGGCGCAGCGCGGCGCGCACCGGCGTGCGCGAAATGCCGAGCCGGCCCGCGAGGTCGGTCTCGGTCATGTGGCGGCCGTTCTCGTAGCCGCCGGCCAGGGCCTGGTCGAGGATGTAGCGGCTCACGCGCTGGGTGAGCGGCGGGACCGACTTGTTGTCCATCTGCGTCTGCATCTGCATCTGCTGCTGCGGGGCCATCCATGGGTCTCCGGAAACACGGGCTGGGTGCCGATCATCGCGGGTCTTTTGTATTTTTGGCCCTAAAAAACCATGTACATCTCACACCAAAAATACAATTTGGATTTCAAGATCGGCCCCACGCCGACCCGGACGACGGGTCGTTTCCCAAGGAGAAAAACACCGTGGCTTCCGCCGATACCCTGACAACGCCACCCGGTTCGCTCGACGCGTTCTGGATGCCCTTCACGCCCAACCGCAAGTTCAAGCAGGCGCCGCGCCTCATCGTCGGCAGCGAGGGCCTGTACTACGACCTGGCCGACGGCCGCCGCGTGCTCGACGCCATCGCCGGCCTGTGGTGCGTGAACGCCGGGCACCGCAACCCGCGGGTCAGCGCGGCGATGAAAGCGCAGATCGACGTGCTCGACTACGCCTCCAACTTCCAGATCGGCCACCCCGCCGCCTTCACGCTGGCGCAGCGCCTCACGCAGATGGCGCCGGCCGGCATGGACCACGTGTTCTTCACCAACTCGGGCTCCGAGTCGGTCGACACCGCGCTGAAGATCGCGGTGGCCTACCACCGGGCGCGCGGCGACGCGGGCCGCTACCGGCTCATCGGGCGCGAGCGCTCGTACCACGGCGTGGGCTTCGGCGGCATCTCGGTGGGCGGCATCGGGCGCCAGCGCAGCACCTTCGGGCCGCTGCTCAACGGCGTGGACCACCTGCCGCACACGCTCGACCTGGCGCGCAACGCCTTCTCGCGCGGCGAGCCGCCGCACGGCATCGACAAGGCCGACGCGCTCGAGGCGCTGGTTTCATTGCACGACGCCTCGACCATCGCCGCCGTGATCGTCGAGCCCGTGGCCGGCTCCACCGGCGTGCTGCCGCCGCCGCGCGGCTACCTGAAGCGCCTGCGCGAGATCTGCGACAAGCACGGCATCCTGCTGATCTTCGACGAGGTCATCACCGGTTTCGGGCGCGTGGGCCGCAACTTCGCGTCCGACCTGTTCGGCGTGACGCCCGACCTCATCACCACCGCCAAGGGCCTGACCAACGGCGCCGTGCCGATGGGCGCGGTGCTCATGCGCGGCGCGGTGCACGACGCCTTCATGCAGGGCAGCGTGAGCGCGGTCGAGCTGTCGCATGGCTACACCTACTCGGGCCATCCGCTGGCCTGCGCCGCCGCCATGGCCACGCTCGACGCCTACACCGAAGACGGCCTGATCGCCCGCGCCGCCGAGCTGTCGCCCTACTTCGAAGACGGCCTGCACAGCCTGCGCGGCCTGCCGGGCGTGATCGACGTGCGCAACGTCGGCCTGCTGGCCGGCATCGAGCTGCAGGGCTGGGCCTCGGGCCCCGGCACGCATGCGCAGGCCGTGGCGCAACATTGCCTGGACGAAAGCGGCGTGCTGGTGCGCTCGGTGGGCGACACCATTGCGCTGTCGCCGCCGTTCACGCTGGAGCGCCGGCACATCGACCAGATCATCGACAGCCTGCGCGCCGCCATCGCGCAGACCGCACAAGCCACCGACACGGCAGCCTGAGCCCCTCACGCCGCACCGACAAGACAAGCCCCGGAGACAAGACACACCATGGACATCGAATCGTTCCCCCTGTACGACATCGAAGGCGACGCGCAGCAGCGCGGGCGCCAGTACGGCCGCGCCGCCGGCGACCGCATCGACCTGAGCCTGCGCACCTACCGCGCCGCCTTCGAGCGCGTGGGCCTGAGCTGGGAGCGCACGCGCGCGCTGGCGCGCCGCTTCATGCCGATGGTCGAGGCCTTCGACGCCGGCATGCTGCGCGAGATCGAGGGCGTGGGCGAAGGCGCGGGCGTGCCGGCCGAGGACATCGTGGCGCTCAACGCGCGCAGCGAAATGCTCTACGCCTTCCAGCAGCTCGAAGCCACCGAGCCGCCCGACGGCTGCACCGGCGTGGTCGTCATGCCCTCGGCCGCGCGCGACGGCAAGCTCATCCATGCGCAGAACTGGGACTGGCGCGTCGAGAGCCTCGAACTCGGCGTGGTGCTGCGCATCCAGCCGGACGAAGGCCCGGCCATGCTCACCTTCGCCGAGGCCGGCACGCTGGCGCGCGCGGGGCTCAACAGCGCGGGCATCGCCGTCACCGGCAACTTCATCAAGGCCGACAACGACGGCAAGCAGCAAGGCGTGCCGCTGGCGCTGATCCGCCGCGGCATCCTGCAGTCGACGCTGTACGCCAACGCACTGGGCGTGGTGTGCCGCAGCGCGCGCTCGATCTCCAACAACATGATCATCACGCACGCCGAGGGCGAGGCCGTGAGCCTGGAGACCTGCCCCGAGCAGGTGTTCTGGCAGCAACCCGAAGGCGGCATCCTGGTGCACGCCAACCACTTCAAGACCCCGGCCGCGCTGGCGCGCGTGGTCGACCGCAGCCTGGAGACCACGCCCGATTCGCTCTACCGCGACCGCCGCGTGACCGAGGCGCTGCACAACAGGCGCGCTGCAGGTTTGCTCACCGAGCAGGACGTGCTCGACGCGCTGCAGGACCGCTTCGGCGCGCCGCGCGCCGTGTGCCGCAGCCCGAGCGCAGGCCCCGGCGGTGCCTCGTCGGCCACCGTGGCGACCATCGTCATGGACCCGGCGGCACGAAAGATGCGCATCGCGCCAGCGCCCTTCAAGGCGCACCGCTTCACCGAGTATTCCCTCTGATCCGCCCGCCCCGCCCAGCCATCGCCAGGAGTGTTGCCATGAACCTGCCCACGCCCCCGTCCCTCCCTCCCGCTGCGCGCACCGCCGCCGCACTGGCCCTCGGCCTCGGCCTGGCCGCCAGCGCGGCCTTCGCCCAGGCCCCGGCCGGCCAGACGATGCGGATCCAGATCAACTCCGACATCCGCTCCACCGACCCCGGCGGCAACCGCGACGACAACACCGACAACGTGCTCATCCATGTCGTCGAAGGCCTGGTCGCGCTGCGCGAAGACACCTCGGTCGGCCCGATGCTCGCGAGCAAGGTCGACACCTCGGCCGATGGCCTGACCTACACCTTCACGCTGCGCGACGGCGTGAAGTTCCAGAACGGCGCGGTGCTCACCGCCGACGACGTGGTGTGGAGCTGGCAGCGCTACCTCAAGCCCACCAGCGGCTGGCGCTGCCTGCCCGAGTTCGACGGCAAGGGCATGACCAAGGTGCTCGCGGTGGAAGCGCCCACGCCCAAGACGGTGGTGTTCAAGATCGAGCGCCCGAGCGCGCTGTTCCTCACCATGATGGCGCGCCCCGACTGCGGCGGCGCCGCCATCCTGCACCGCAGTTCGCTGGGCGCCGACGGCCAGTGGAAGGAGCCCGTGGGCACCGGGCCCTACAAGATCAAGGAGTGGAAGCGCGGCCAGTACATCGAGCTCACGCGCTTCGACGGCTACACCTCGCGCCCCGAGGCGCGCGACGGCCTCACGGGCGGCAAGAAGGCCGAGATCGAGAACCTGCGCTTCGTCGTCATTCCCGACTCGGCCGCGGCCAAGGCGGCGCTGTACAGCGGCGGCATCGATGCCTTCATCAGCCCCAGCCCGGCCGACGTGGTCGAGATGCGCGGGCGCAGCGACGTGCGCGTCGACACCACGCCGGTGATGACCATGGTGGCGCTGCTGTTGCAGACCACCGACCCGCTGCTGAAGGACGTGCGCATCCGCCGCGCGCTGGCACTGGCACTCGACACGCCCGAGATCGCCAAGTCGGTCACCGAGGGCCTGTCGGCCGTCAACAACTCGGTCGTGCCTTCGTCCAGCCCGTTCTACAGCCCCGTGCAGGCCGGCGGCTACAAGCGCGACATCGCCGGTGCCAAGAAGCTGCTGGCCGAAGCCGGCTACCGCGGCCAGCCGATCAAGCTCGTCGCCAACAAGCGCTACGAGGCGCTGTACTCGGCCGCCGTGCTGGTGCAGGCCATGGCCTCCGAGGCCGGCATCAACATCGAACTCGAAGTGCTCGACTGGGCCACGCAGCTCGACCGCTACACCAAGGGCCAGTACCAGAGCATGGCCTTCATCTATTCGGCGCGCATCGACCCCTCGCTCAACTACGAGATGGTGTCGGGCGACAAGGCCACGCAGCCGCGCAAGGTGTGGGACAGCGCCGCCGCGCAGACGCGGCTCACCGAAAGCATGGTCTCGCGCGACAAGGCGCGCCGCCAGGTGCTGTTCGACGAGCTGCACAAGCAGATGCTGCAGGACGTGCCGATGGTCGTGCTCTTCAACGCCAGCGACGCCACCGCCATGCGCAAGAGCGTGACGGGCTTCAAGGGCTGGGCGCCGGCCAAGCCCCGGTTCTGGAACGTCCGGCTCGACGCGCGCGGCTGACGGGGCGCCGCCGCCATGCTTGCCTACCTCTTGCGCCGGATCGCCATGACGGTCCCGACGCTGCTGCTGGTGTCGATTGCCGTCTTCACGCTCATGCGGCTGATTCCGGGCGACCCGGTGCAGCTCATGCTCGGCGAAGGCGCCGACCCCGCGCAGCTCGAACTCGCACGCCAGCAGATGGGGCTGGACCAGCCCCTGGTCACCCAGTACTTCGTGTGGCTGCGCCACGCGCTCACCGGCGACCTGGGCGTGTCGACCACCAACGGCCTGGCCGTGCTGCCGCTGATCTGGGAGCGCTTTCACGTGAGCGCCGTGATCGTGCTCACCGCCGTGGCGCTGGCCTCGCTGATCGCCGTGCCCGCCGGCCTCGTCGCCGCCTGGCGCAAGGACCGGCCGACCGACCTCGCCATCATCGGCGCGGCCACGCTGATGCTGTCGGTGCCGAGCTTCTGGCTCGGCCTGCTGCTGTTGATGTTCTTCGGCCAGTACCTGCACTGGCTGCCGGTGGTGGGCTACGTGCCCATGTCGGAAGACTTCTCGCAGGGCCTGCTGTACGTCATCTTGCCGATCGTCACGCTGGTGCTGGTCGAGACCGGCGTGCTCACGCGCATGTCGCGCGCCAGCACCATCGAGGTGCTGCGGCTCGAATACGTGACGCACGCACGCGCCAAGGGCGTTCCCGAGTCGCAGGTGCTGCGCCGCCACGTGCTGCCCAACGCCTTCAACCCCACGCTCACCATGATCGGCCTCATCCTGGGCCATCTGCTGAGCGGCATCGCGGTGCTCGAAACGGTGTTCACCCTGCCCGGCCTGGGCCGCCTGATGATCGATTCGATCTTCGCGCGCGACTACCCGGTGCTGCAGGGCTGCCTGCTGTTCACGGCCTGCATCTACGTGGTCATCAACCTGATCGTGGACATGTGCTATCCCCTCTTCGATCCCCGGGTGTCGGTGCAGTGAAAAAGATCAAGACCCATACCCTCGTGGGCGGCGTGCTCATCGGCGTGCTGCTGGTCCTGGCGCTGGTGGCCGCGCTGTGGACACCCTACAACCCGCTGGGCATCGACCTGCGCGGCAAGCTGCAGCCGCCCTCGGCCGCGCACTGGCTGGGCACCGACGAGTTCGGGCGCGACGTGGCCAGCCGCGCCATGCGCGCGGCCTCCACCAGCTGCCTCATCGCGCTGCTCACGGTGGCGTTGGCCACCGCCGTCGGCCTCGTGGTGGGCGTGCTCGCCGGCTTCGTGCGCGGCTGGACCGACCGCGTGCTCATGGCCTTCAACGACACGCTGCTGGCCTTTCCGGGCCTGCTGCTGGCGCTGGGCGTGATGGTGATCGTGGGCGCCAACCAGTGGGGCATCGTGCTCGCGCTGAGCATGGCCTACGCGCCCTCGGTGGTGCGCGTGGTGCGCGGCACCGTGCTGTCGCTGCGCGAGCGCGAGTACGTCGAGGCCTCGCGCATGATCGGCAACGGCGAGATCTACACCATGTGGCGCCACATCCTGCCCAACTGCGTGGCGCCCGTCGCCGTGCTGGCCACCAGCATGTTCGGCTGGGTGCTGCTGTCGGAAAGCGCCCTGAGCTTCCTCGGCCTGGGCGTGCCGCCGCCCGCGCCCACCTGGGGCAACATGCTCTCCAGCGCCCGCCCCTACATGGCCTCGGCCGTGTGGCTGTGCCTGGTGCCGGGCCTGTGCATCGCGCTCACACTGCTGGGCATCAACCTCCTGGGCGAATCGCTGCGCGACCGGCTCGACCCGCGCACGGAGAAGTCATGACCCATCCCAACTCCTCCGCAGCGCCCGTGCTTTCCGTGCGGCACCTGAAGATCGACCTGCACGGCGGCGCCCAGACGCTGGTGCACGACCTCTCGTTCGACGTGCGCCCCGGCGAGTTCCTTGCCGTGGTGGGCGAATCGGGCAGCGGCAAGACCATGGCCGCGCGCGCCATCCTGCAGCTGCTGCCGCCCGGCATCGCGCAAAGCGGCGGGCAGATCGTGTTCGACGGCGAAGACCTGAGCACGCGGGACGTGAAGGCCATGCGCCCCATCCGCGGGCCCGGCATCGGCATGGTGTTCCAGGAGCCGATGGTCTCGCTCAACCCGGTGCACCGCATCGGCGAGCAGATGGCCGAGGGCCTGCGCATGCACACGAAGCTGTCGGCCTCGGAGATTCGCGCACGCTGTCTCGACATGCTGCGCCGCGTGCAGATCGCCGACCCCGAGCGCTGCCTGCACGCCTACCCGCACGAGTTCTCGGGCGGCATGCGCCAGCGCATCATGCTGGCCAGCGTGATGCTGCTCCAGCCGCGCCTGCTGATCGCCGACGAGCCGACCACCGCGCTCGACACGCTGAGCCAGCGCGAAGTGCTCGACCTCATGGTCGGACTCGCGAAAGACCAGGGCACGGCCGTGCTGCTCATCACGCACAACCTCGGGCTGGTCGGGCGCTATGCGCAGCGCGCCATCGTGCTGGAAAAAGGCAAGCTCGTGGAGACCGGCGACGTGCCCGCCATCCTCGTCGACCCGAAGCAGCCCTACACCCGCAAGCTGGTCGACGCCCTGCCGCGCCGCCAGGCCGCGAAGCCGGCCCCGGCCGCGCTGCAGCAGCCGCTGGTGCAGGTGCGCGGCCTGTGCGTGAGCTACCCCGGCGCGCGCGCGGGCTTCTTCAAGCGCCATGCGCCGGTGCAGGTCATCGACCGGCTCGACCTGGACATCCACCCCGGCGAAATGGTCGCGCTGGTGGGCGGCAGCGGCTCGGGCAAGACCACGCTGGGCCGCGCCATCCTGCGGCTCGCGCCGTCGCACGCGGGGCAGATCCTGTTTCGCGGCGACGACGTGCGCAACGCCGACCGCGCCGCGCTGCACCGCTTCCGGCTCGCCTGCCAGCTGGTGTTCCAGGACCCGTTCTCGTCGCTCGACCCGCGCATGCGCGTGCAGGAGATCGTGGCCGAGCCGCTGCGCCACCTGCCCGCGCTCGATGCCGCCGCGCGCGTGAAGCGCGTGCACGAAACGCTCGATGAAGTCGGCCTGGACGGCCTGGGCGCGCGCTACCCGCACGAGCTCTCGGGCGGGCAGCGCCAGCGCGTGGCGATTGCGCGCGCGCTGGTGCGCCGGCCCGCCTTCGTGGTGGCCGACGAGCCCGTGTCCGCGCTCGACATGACCATCCAGGCGCAGGTGCTGCGGCTCTTTCAAAGCCTGCAGGCGCACCACGGCTTTGCGTGCCTCTTCATCAGCCACGACCTCGCGGCCGTCGAGCAGATCGCCGACCGCGTCGTCGTGATGGAGCGCGGCCGCATCGTCGAGCAAGGCCCGCGCGACGCCGTGTTCGACCAGCCGAGCCATGCCTACACGCAGGCGCTGCTGGCGGCCACGCCCCGGCCGCTAGCGTCGCAAGCTGAACCCGTCCATCGCCCTCCCGAGAAAGTATTTGCGTGACCGCCGCACCCTTGCCCGCCACCTGGCTGAACCCCACCGCCCCGCCCCCGCTCGATCCGCAGATCGTCGAGTTCATGCGCCTCATGGCGGCCGAGGGCAGCCGCTATCCGAAGCGCCACACCATCCCGATCGCCGAAGGCCGCGCCAACGCCGAGAAGGTGCGCGCGCCGTGGACCGAAGGCGGCCCCGCGATGGCGCGCACGGTCGAACAGCAGGTGCCCACGCGCCACGGCAACGTGCGCATCCGCGTGCACTACCCGCAGCACCGCAGGCTGCAGGGCGCGTTGGTCTACATCCACGGCGGCGGCTTCGTGCTGTTCAGCCTCGACACCCACGACCGCGTGATGCGCGAGTACGCGGGCCGCGCGGGCATCGCCGTCATCGGCATCGACTACACGCGGGCACCCGAGGCGCAGTTTCCGCAGCCGCACGACGAATGCGTCGACGTGATGCGCTGGCTCGCGGCGAACGCAGGCTCGCTCGACATCGACCCCGCGCAGCTCTTCATCGGCGGCGACTCGGCGGGCGCCAACCTGTCGGTGGGCGCCTGCCTCGTGCTGCGCGACGCGGGCGAGGCGCTGCCGCTGGGCATGCTGCTGAACTACGGCGCCTACAGCACCGAGCTGTACCGCGAGTCGGTGGTGCGCTACGGCGCGGGCGAGTACGGCCTGTCGCTGCACATGATGGTGTGGTTCTACGGCCTGTACCTGCGCCGGCCCGAAGACTTTCGCGACCCGCGCCTGGCCAGCCTCACGGCGCGGCTCGAGGGCCTGCCGCCCGCGTGCCTGGCGATCACCGAGTGCGACCCGCTGCACGACGACAGCGTGCTCATGGCCGCGCGACTGCGCGAAGCCGGCGTGGCCGTGACCGATGTGCTCTACCCCGGCACCATCCACGGCTTCCTGGAAGCGGTGTCGATCGCCGACGTGGCGGGCCGCGCCTTCGACGACGCCGCCCGCTGGATGCACGCGCTGGCCGCACGCTGAAGCCCTCGCCATGTACACGCCCACCCCGTACATCGAGAACGACCTCGCGACGCTGCACGCCGGCATCCGCGCGTGGAGCTTCGGCACGCTCATCACCGTAGGGCCCTCCAGCGCCAGCGCCACGCACCTGCCCTTCCTGCTCGACGCGCAGGACGACGGCCCCGGCCTGCTCACCACGCACCTGTCGAAGAAGAACCCGCAGTTCGACGAACTGCGCGCGGGCGCCGAGGTGCTCGCCATCTTCCAGGGGCCGCATGCCTTCGTCACGCCCAGCTGGTACGTGAAGCAGAGCACCTTCCCGACCTGGAACTACACCGCGATCCACGCGCGCGGCACACCCCGCGTGATAGAGGAACGCACGGCCATCCATGCCGTGCTGCGCCGCACCGTCGCGCTGTACGACACGCCGCTGGGCGGCAACTGGGACTTCGACGCCATGCCTTTCGACTTCGTGGCGCCGCGCCTGGACATGATCGCCGCGGTCGAGATTCCCGTGCGCGTGCTCGAAGGCAAGTTCAAGCTCAACCAGGACCGGTCGGAAGACGACCGCAAGGGCGTGATTGACGCGCTGGAGCGGCTGGGCGAACCGCAGGGCGTGGCCGTGGCCGGGCTCATGCGGCAGCAGATGGCGTTGACGGTGGCGGGCTGACTCGCGGCGGCACAATCGTCCGCGTGCCACGCCTCCTTCACCTTCTGACCGCCGGCCTCGCGCTCGCATCCTCCTTCGCCCACGCAGCCGACCCGGTACTGCTCGTCACCTCGCCCGTCGCGCTGCAGGCCGCCGAGAAAGCCGGCGCCGGTTTCGGCCGCTGGTTCGACGTGCCCTCTGCCGCCAGCGGCATCGCCACCAACCAGGCGCTCGCACGCTCGCCCGCCTGGCAATCGATCGCCGACCCGCTGAAGACCAGCCTCGCCGCCCTGCAACGCCGCGACCCGCAGGCCGGCGTCGGCATTGCGCGCTACCCGCACCGGATCTTCGACGCACGCTGGCTCGCCAGCCCCGACGCTTTCTTCGAACTGGTCGGCGTGGCCAACCGCATGGACCGCCGCCCCTTCCAGCCCGGCGCCTGCGGCGAGACGCGGCTCGTGTACCGCCTGGCCTACCGGTCGGCCGCGATGCAGTCGCGCCTGCCGATGACCGTCGCCGTCGAGCTGCGCGGCGATGCGCCCGATGCCGACGGCAGCTGCGCCGGCGCCGCACGCCGCTGGCAACCACCGCAAGCGTCGATGAAAGACGAAGCGCTCGGCCGCTGGCTCGTGTCGGCCGACGGCCCGCTCGCGCCGCCACGGCTCGCGCAGGCCCGCATCGCGCAGGTGACGACCAACCTTCAGAGCGTGCGCTGGCCCTCGGCCGTGCGGCCCGACCTGGGCGGCCACGCCGAGTACCTGCTGCGTGCCTTCCGCTGGAACGCGGGCACGCAGCGCTTCGACGCAGGCCCGCTCGAGAACACGCCCGACGTCGCGAAGCTCAAGGCCGACGCCCCGCTGCGCAAGGCGCTGCTGCAATGGCTGCAGCAACCCGACACGCTGCGCGCGCTCGACAGCGCCACCGTGCGCATCCCCGATCGCTTCCTGGCGACCGAGTCGGTCTCGGTTGCGCCGCGCGGCCTCGAGCGCCTGGCGAACCGCCCCTTCGAACAACTGTTCGCGCCCCGCGACTGGCAGCCCGTGCCCGGCAGCCGCACGCTGCGGTCACCGCAGGCCGTGCTGCGCCGTCTCGACGACCTGAGCTGCGCGGGCTGTCACCAGAGCCGCGCGGTTGCGGGCTTTCATCTGCTGGGCGTGGACCGGCGCGGCGCCTCGCGCACCTTCACGACCGGCAACGCGCTCGCGCTGCCGCATTCGCCGCACCTGCAGGATGAACTGGCGCGGCGCGAACGCTATGTGAAGGCCGCGTTGACGACACCCGTGCCCGACCCGTTCCGCCCGCTGGCCTCGCCGGACGACGCGAACGCCGCGCCCGACAAAGCCACCGTCGGCGCCAGCTGCGAGCCCACGCGCATCACCGCCTCGGCCGACCCTTGGCGCGACCGCGCGCAGAAGCTGCCGCGCACCGCCACCACGACCTGCGAAGGCGCGGATTCGGTCTGCGAGAAAACCTCGGTCGGATTCCCCGGCGGCATGTGCTCAGGCCGCTGCGATCCGAAAGACCCGAACGGCACTTGCGGTGGCATCGCCATCCTCAGCGACTTCAACCAGTGCCTGGCAGCCAAGCAACCCTTCGGGGATTGCCTGAGCAAGCACACACGGCCCGGCAACCTGCGCAGCTGCTCGGCGCAACAGCCTTGCCGCGAGGACTACATCTGCGCGCAAGCCGAAGGCCAGCCCGAAGGACGCGGGGCGTGCATTCCGCCCTACTTCCTGTTCCAGATGCGGGTGGACGGGCATTCGTGAAGGGGGCTCCCGTACGGCTCCCGAATGAATGACTCCTTCTCCCGCTTGCGGGAGAGCGTTGGGGTGAAGGTGAGCGGCGATGGAGGCCGCGCGATGTTGTCAGGTCCCCCTGGCTGGCGGACCAGGGAGCCATTGCTGGCGCCAGATGAGAGGGCCGACCGGAAAAAATACCCAGTTCCAGGGATGTCATCAGACACTCTTTTTAACAATGATTGACATTTAGAAACCCCCCTGCGCGCCCGTCGGCAGGGGGCTTCTTTTTGTTGAGTCATACAACCATAAAGAGGAGTCAAGATGCTTTTCAGTCAAGCAAGTTCGGTCGCGCGAATCGGCGCCGTGGCCGGTGCGGTCATGTTGGTGGCATCGTGCGGCGGGGGTGGAGGTGGCGGTACTTTTCTGCCAATGGTCGCACCGACCCCTCCGGCGACAGTGCCGCCCGTCGTGAAGCATTCCATCGGCGGCACGGTCACCGGCCTTGAAGGCCGCCTGGTGCTGCAAAACAATGCCGGCGACGACCTCCAGCTGTCGGCCGATGGCAAGTTCACCTTTGCAACGCCCCTGGTCGAGGGCTCAGACTACAAGGTCAGCATCCGTACGCAACCCTTGTGGCAGTTCTGCACCGTCACCAAGGACACCGGCAAGGCCTCGGCCGACGTGAGCGACGTGACGGTGGCCTGCTCGGCCGCCGCCGCCAAGGTCGAGACGTTCGCCGGCGGCACCCCGGGCGCCGCCGACGGCAAGGGTACGGCCGCATCGTTCTTGCTGCCTTACGGCATCGCCCTCACCAAGGATGGTGGTCTGCTCATCGGTGACTGGGGAAACAATTTCGTGCGCAAGATTTCGCCCGAGGCCGACGTCATTACGATTGCCGGCGACGGCCCCAACCCACCGTTCGTAGACCTCGCCAGCCTCACCGTGGATGCGACCGACACTGCCTTCGTCGCGGACGCCCAAGGCCATCGAATCTTCAGGGTCACGCCGACGGGCAATGTGAGCCTGGTGGCGGGCAATGGCACGAAGACCACGACCGATGGCAACGGAGCCGGCGCCACCTTCAACGCGCCCACGTCGGTGGCCGTGGATGCTGCCGGCAATCTGTACGTTCTGGAGTATGGCAGCGGCGTCGTTCGCAAGATCAACCCGGCCGGCGATGTCATCACGCTGGCCGGCAGCAGCCCGCCGGGCTTTGCCAACGGTACGGGAACCGCCGCGAAATTCGGGCGCGGCTACAACATTGCCATCGATGCGTCAGGCAACCTCTACGTCGCCGACTCCGAGAACCATCGAATTCGCATGATCACCCCCGCCGGGGTGGTCACGACCCTTGCAGGGACGGGGACACCCGGCGCCGCCGATGGCCCCAGGGACTCCGCGACCCTCTCCGATCCCCGCGGCGTGGCTGTCGATGCGGACGGCAATGTCTACGTGGCCGATTTCGGGAGCAGCCTGTTGCGCAGGATCACACCGGCAGGGGTGGTCTCCACGCTCGCCGGCCAAGAGGGTACGCCGGGTAGCCAAGACGGCATCGGCAAGGCTGCCATGTTCAATAAGCCGCAAGGGCTCACGATCAATGCAGCGGGCACGCTGTATGTCGCCGACACCTACGGCAATGTGATCCGCAAGGTCACGCCGGTTCGGGCGCCCTGAAGCGTGCTGCGGCGACGTGCGCCGAGCGCGTCGCCGCGTCAGCCGCCGTCTGCGGCGGTGAGCGGCGATGGAGGCCGCGCGATGTTGTCAGGCCCCTGCCCTCACTCCCCCTCGTACCAACGGTCCTTCGCCAGCATCACCCGGTGGTGCCCGCACCCCGACGGCATCATCGGAAAGCAGTTCTCCTGCGCCGCCACCTGCACGTCGAGAAAGAACGGCCCTTCGCTCTCCAGGCATTCGGCCAGCGCCTCTTCCAGCTCCGCCGGATCGGACACGCGCCGCGCCCCCCAGCCGAAGGCCTTCGCCAGCGCCACGAAATCCGGCAGCGCCTCGTTCCAGCTGTGGCTCAGGCGGTTGCCGTGGTTCAGCTCCTGCCACTGGCGCACCATGCCCATGTAGCCGTTGTTGCTCAGCACCAGCTTCACCGGGGTGCGGTGCTGCATGGCAGTCGACAGCTCCTGGATGTTCATCAGCACCGAGGCGTCGCCGCTCACGCACACCGTGAGCGCGTCGGGGTGGCCGATCTGCGCGCCGATGGCCGCGGGCAACCCGTAGCCCATGGTGCCGGCGCCGCCCGAGGTGAGCCAGTGGCGCGGGCTGTCGAAGCGCAGGTACTGCGCGGCCCACATCTGGTGCTGGCCCACGTCGGTCGAGACGATCGCATCGCGGCCCGCGATGGCCCGTTGCAGCGACGACATGAGGTGCTGCGGCAAGATTTCTTCGGTCGACGGCGTGAAGGCCAGGCAGTCTTCGGCGCGCCAGCGCTCGATGCGCGCCCACCACGGCGCCAGCCGCTCGGGCGCAAACGCTTCGGGCAGCAGCCCCAGCAGCGCTTCGACGATGGCTCCGCAGTCGCCCACCATCGGCACGTCGACGTGCACCACCTTGTTGATGCTGCCGGGGTCGATGTCGATGTGGATCTTGCGGGCGTGCGGACAGAACTCGTCGAGCTTGCCCGTCACGCGGTCGTCGAAACGCGCTCCCACGCACACCACCAGGTCGGCCTCGTGCATCGCGAGGTTGGCTTCGAGCATGCCGTGCATGCCCAGCATGCCGACGAACTTCGGGTCGGACGCGGGGAACGCGCCCATCCCCATCAGCGTGAGCGTGCACGGCGCGTGCAGCCGGTGCACGAGCTGCGTGAACGCCTCGCAGGCCGCCGGCCCCGAGTTGATGAGCCCGCCGCCGCCGTAGAGCACCGGCCGGCGCGCGGTCGAGATCAGGTCGGCGGCGCGCTGCAGCATCGCCCGCGGCGGCAGCGGCGCGCGACCCGTGCGCAGCGCGCGCAGCGGGGCCGGCGCGGCGCCGTGCGAGAGGCGCATCAGCTGGATGTCCTTCGGCACGTCGAGCAGCACCGGACCGGGGCGGCCGGTGGTGGCGATGTCGAGTGCGCGGCGCACCAGCGCAGGCACGTCGTCGGCCGCGCGAACCTGCCGGTTCCACTTGGTCACCGGGCGTGACATGCCCAGCGCGTCGCTCTCCTGGAAAGCCTGCGTGCCGATCACCGCCGTCGACACCTGCCCGCTGATGCACAGCACCGGCACCGAATCGCTCATCGCGTCGAGCAGCCCCGTGATCGTGTTGCCCACGCCCGGCCCCGAGGTGACCAGCACCACGCCGACGCGGCCCGTGCTGCGCGCGTAGCCCTCGGCCGCATGCACCGCCGCCTGTTCGTGGCGCACCAGCACATGGCGCAGCCGGGGTTCGCCGTGCAGCGCGTCGTACAGCGGCAGCGCCGCGCCGCCGGGGTAGCCAAAGATCGTGTCGACGCCGCACTCGACCAGCGTGTCGAGCAGCGCTTCGGCGCCGTTGCGCACGCGGGGTGGGGTCTCGGGCATGGCCGGCGAGAGGGAGGACGAGGATGTGGGGGGAAGGTCGAGCAGTCGCATGCCGTCAATTCTTCCGCTCTTGAGGCAGAATTTGCTTCTTTCTTTTGGCTGTTTAAGCTCGAAACATGAAAACCAATCGCCAAACATCGTCAGACAACGAAGGATCTTTCGACAAGACCGATCTGGCGATCCTGCGGGTGCTGCTGCTCGACTCGCGCAAGACCCTGCAGGAGATCGGCAACGAGGTCGGCCTGTCGCCCACCAGTTGCTGGACGCGCATCAAGAAACTCGAGGCCTCGGGCGTCATCAAGCGCTACACCGTCGACGTCGACCCGGCCAAGCTCGGGTACCACGACTCGGTGATCGTGCAGGTCACCCTCGAAAGCCACACCGACGAAACCCTGTACGACTTCGGCCGCACCCTCGCGACCATTCCCGAGATCCAGGAGGCCTACCTGGTCTCGGGCGATTACGACTACTACATCCGCATCGCCGTGCGTGACACGCGCGACTACGAGCGGCTGCTGCGCGAGAAGCTCTACAAGATTCCCGGCATTCGCCACAGCAAGTCGCACTTCGTGCTGCGGGTGCTGAAGGAAGCGACCGTGCCGCTGATCTGACGGGTCGACGGGCCCGCATGAACGAATGGTGGGTACGATCGCCGACGAACGGCCCTTCGCAGACGCCATCCCCTTCCATGAGATCGACTTCGGAACATCGAACGCTGATTGTCCTGAGCGGACTGCCAGGCACAGGCAAGACCACCATCGCGCGCGAACTCGTGGCGCGTACCCCGTCGGTGTACCTGCGCATCGACGCCATCGAGCATGCGTTGAAGACTGCGAGCGGACGCGCTGACGACGTGGGCCCGGCGGGCTATGTCGTCGCGTACGCGCTGGCTCGGTCCAACCTTGCGCTCGGCATGTCCGTGATTGCTGATTGCGTCAATCCGCTGTCAGTCACGCGAGAGGCGTGGCGGGCCGTGGCGGCCGAGATGTCGGCGTATCTGGTGGAGGTTGAGGTCGTGTGCTCTGACGTCGTTGAACATCGCAGACGCGTGGAAAACCGGAAGGCTGACATTGCGGGCTTTGCGCTGCCGAGCTGGGAGGCTGTGCTTCGGCATGACTACGAGGCCTGGGGCACGAGCCGCCTGGTCATCGACTCGGCGCTGGTGAGTGCGAGCGAGGCGGCGGACCTGATCTGGCGGCGCATGCGTGAACGGTAAATCGATGCGCTCCCGTTTCATCGACGCCTTCCTGGGCGCCATCGTGCTCGGCCCCTGGGCCGCGATGTTTGCCTATCTCGGCCTTGCACCGCTGGCTGCGTACTGGCTCGACGGCACCAAGCATCGCACGGGCGCCAGCCGCGGCGCTTCCTATTGGTGGAGCTTCCCGGACGCCATGGCCGCGCAGTACCCGATGCTCACCTGGCTGCTCGAACTCAAAAGCCATGTCGTTGTGTGGAGCTGCCTGGCTGGGATGGTGCTCGGGCCGGTGGTTGCGTGGATCATGAGCAGCCGCTTGAACCGCGTGCGTCGCGGCATCCGCCAATGAATTTAGGAATGAACGATCGTCCATGAACCCGACCGCAGAGATCTCGGTGCAGCCAGCGAAACCCGATGAATGGAAGACCTATCGAGACCTGCGCCTGCGGGCGTTGCTCGATTCCCCGGACGCCTTCGGAAGCACGTACGAGGCGGAGGCCACGAGAACCGATGCGATGTGGTCCGCCCGCGTTGCCGCGGCGACTTCGTCCGGGAAAGACCGTGTGCTTTTCGCGTTCAACCGCAACGACGCCTGCGGCCTGATCTGGTGCAAGGTGTCCGGCGATGAACCGGCTGTCGCTCATCTGTTTCAGATGTGGGTCGACCCCGCCTCACGAGGACTGGGGGCCGGTCGCACTTTGCTCGAAGCGGCGGTTTCCTGGGCCGCACACGCAGGGATGAAGCGCGTGGGCCTGGGTGCCACTGCCGCAGACACGCCCGCGATGCGCCTGTACATGGCGTGCGGCTTCCGACCCGATGGTGCGTTGGAGCCGCTGCGGGAACACTCGCATCTGATGGTGCAGCCGATGAGCCTTGCACTCGGTCCCGTTGGCTCGACGGACTGAATTCCGCCATCGGCCGCCTTGCCTTCGTTTAAGCTCAACTGACAAAACGCTCTCTGAGGTTTCGCCATGCTCCAAATGCGCCCCGGGTGTGAATGCTGCGACCGAGACTTGCCGCCGGATTCGGCCGATGCCCGTATCTGTTCTTTCGAGTGCACGTTCTGCAGCGAGTGCGCAAGCGGACGCCTTGCAGGAACATGCCCGAACTGTGGTGGCGAGTTGCTTCCGCGTCCGTCGCGGCCGGCGGCCAAGCTTGAGAAGTTTCCGGGTTCGACGACGCGGGTTTTCAAGCCTGAAGGTTGTGCGGCGACAGCGTGAAGCGCCATCTTCAGGCATGTTCATCGAACTGGATGCTCGCGCAGGAGGCTCGGCGATACTTCCGGGCAACTTCGATACTTCGCTCCGACCAAACAAATGCGGTTACTTGCAACTGTCAGTGCCTCGGTAAAAAGCGATGCCTACGATGGAATGGCATACATCTACTGCCACGACCCGAAGCAGGACTATTGTTTCTCGCTAACTCGTAGAGTCGACTCCGGCGACATCGAGGTGATGGTTGTCGACCAAGTAGTGCATCGTGTCGACCGGTTGGAGGTTGCCCTTCATGCGTCGGGCCTTATCGCAACGCTGAGCACGCAGGCGGCTTCGTTGCTCGACGGCCACTCCAAATATGAGATCGAGTTTCTGCCAGGAAACTGGAGCCGACAGAATGTTGAGGAAGCACTGGCCGCAATCTTCCATGGGAAAGATGGCTTGACTGCAAATGGCTGAGCAATCCGCCGCGCCATCTCGCGGACCTGAGCACCCAACCGGGCAGGTTCGACCGCTCTAAACTGGGCCCATGAATCAACGCGTGCTTCCCGACCCGGACCGATACGCCATCTGCCCACTGGAAGGCCCTGTCTTGCCCTTCTACGACGGTGCATTTGAAGCCGCCTATGTGCTTCTTAATCCGTTCATGCGTCCCAATTCGGACACGTTTGACTTGACCGATGCCGCGCCGGAAAAACAAAGCGCGGACGAGATTTGCCGAGCATTTGAATCAGTCCGGTGGTCCCAGGTGCGTGACCTCTGTGGATTTCCTTCGATCGCGTCAATCGACGTGGCACTGAGGACAATGATCGGAGGTTTGAGAAAGGACCGTGCCGACAAGGAGCTTGCCGATGTACTAGCGAATTCGCTGAGCCAGCACAGATTGCTCCCTCCTGTTGAAGGTCTGTTTCCAGAGTTGATTCAGGAGCCAGTCCTGTCATTCATACAGTCACTCGCGCAGGAATGGCTTTGGGTGGGTGACGAGTTCTGTACTGAACGTAAGCTCTGCTGGATCGACGATCTAAAACCCGCAAGCGCCAAGGTCGCGCTCTTGAGCGGAAGTGTGTTCACCCCAGACAAGGCCAACCTCTGGACTGTCCATTGGGATAGCCACTTCACGATTTTTTGCTCGTCCAGACTGAACGTCGAACGCCTTGCTCGACACCCCACCCTGGAAGGTTTCGTGTGCGCTCCTGAAACCGAAATCTATTGGAGCTTGCAAAGCGTTTAGCGGCGACGAACGTCCGCCAGCGAAGATGAGCGCGACAGCGTAGGCCATCGCGTATCACCTGGAAGGGATCAACAAAGAGTGGCCACCACCATGTATTGCTGGCGATGCAAGATCGATCTGCCGATTCTCACGGAGGAGGAATATCGACAGGTCTTCCCTACGAGTTTCATGGAGCAGGTCCGGGAATATCGCGAAAAAACCGGGGCTGATTTACGTCAGGCACAGGCGGACGTTGGCGAGCGAGCGCTAGCGACTTATGAGCGCATCAGTGGTTTCAAAGAAACCAATCCCCTTGCTCTCTACCACCATCGCCTGAGCCTCTATGGGCCACCTTGCGCTGAATGCGGGAAACCGCTTCGGACGCCCGCCGCAAACTATTGCGCGGCTTGCAGCGCGCCACGCGGCCGTTCCAACGCTACGCGTTGACTACCACCGACCAGCCCAATTCGGCCAAGACCAGCCGCTCACTAAGCCGCTCATTTCTAAACTGGTTTCCCTTCACAGCCTGACGTCAAACGATGGACTTCTACGACGACCTCGCCCCGCTGTATCACCTGATCTTCCCCGACTGGAGCAACAGCATCCGGCGGCAGGGCGAGCAGCTCGACAGCGTCATCCAATCAGAATGGCCCGGACATCGCACGGTGCTCGACGTCTCCTGCGGCATCGGCACCCAGACTCTTGCGCTTGCCGGGCGGGGCTACTCCGTCGTCGGGTCAGACCTGTCGGCCAAAGAAATCGAACGTGCACGGCGTGAAGCGGCTCTTCGAGGTTTGGCCGTCGACTTCAAGGTCGCAGACATGCGTACGGCCCACGAGGACCACGGTACTGGATATGACCTCGTCATTTCGTGCGACAACTCGGTCCCTCACCTGCTGACCGACGAAGACCTGCTGCTTGCGTTGCGCCAGTTCCTCGCATGCTTGCGCCCCGGCGGCGGGTGCGTCATCACGGTCAGGGACTACGACAAGGAAGAGCGCGGGACGAACCTGGTCAAGCACTATGGCGCGCGGGTTGAGGACGGCAAGCGGTACGTGCTTTTCCAGGTCTGGGATTTCGACGGCGACCACTGCGACTTTTCCTTCTTCGTCGTCGAAGACGAACTGGCCACCGGACTGGTGAAGACCCATGTCATGCGCTCCAGGTACTACGCAATCTCAGTCGAACGTCTTTGCGAGCTGATGAGAGAGGCTGGCTTCGAGGACGTGAAGCGACTCGACGCCGCGTTCTATCAGCCCGTCTTGCTCGGAACAAAGCCTGTGACTGGGTAGCTTGCTTCCGCGGGCAGAATGTGGGCACTAGCAGACACCAGCCAACCATGAAGCTGCCCCGTATCTCCTGGAGATTTTTCGCACTTGCTGCGCTCGTAGGCGGTGCCCTTTTCAACGAGAAGGTTCTTTCAAGAAATCCAGATCTGGAGAGAAGGCTCGTTGGCTGTTGGGTCGGAACTTCAGGCAGTGACTCAGCTTTTCCCGGGTCGGTCGTGTTCAAGTTCGAGGCGGATGGGACATTCAAGGGGCGTGGCGTAGAGAGCCTGATCACCAACAGGAAGCTGTCTAAGGTCGTGAAGGCATCTGGCACCTGGAAAGTCCAAAGAAACAAGTGGACACTTAGGTACACCGAGTCGAACGGGACTCTGCTATTTCCTCGGCCCGGAGCGGAGTGGAACTTCAAAGTTTTCGATGTGACCGATGACGCGTTGGACGCCAGAGGCTGGGGCGCGAATGGGCGAAGTTTTGGCCTGGGTCGAATCAATCCCAACTCCAATGAATGTGTTGGCGAAGCGGGGGTGTCAGCCTAGGCTAGCTCGCACTGCCTGAGCTTCTGCTTCAGGCCCTTTGCGCCGATACCGATCGCAAGCGGGCCAGGTTCGCACATGAGCGATGCACCGCCTTACCATCCCTGATTTTTCCAATCGCGACCCATGCACCAATCACTCGGCCTCGTCTCCTTGGTGGTCCCCGACTACGACAAGGCACTCGAATTCTTCGTCGGCACACTCGGCTTCGAACTCGTCGAAGACACGCCTGTGCCTGCGCAAGGAAAGCGCTGGGTCGTGGTCAAACCTCAGGGCGGACAAGGGGCCTGCCTTCTCCTGGCGCAAGCATCGGCGCCAGAACAGCAACGCGCCATCGGCGACCAGGCCGGCGGCCGTGTGTTCCTGTTCCTGTACACGGACGACTTCTGGCGAGACTACGAAAAGTACAAGGCCGCAGGCGTCGAGTTCGTCCGCCCGCCGGAGGAGCAGCCGCACGGGGTCGTGGCTGTCTTCAAGGACCTGTGCGGAAACATGTGGGACCTGATCCAGCCCAATGCCAGCAACAGGAGCTGGCAGCTGTAAGAATGGCCTCGCTCCCTTTCACGAACCTCACTCTTCACCCGCGAAAGAACCGCCCATGACCGAGACCACCAAGGTAAAAGGACCCGCCTCGTACTTCCCCTCCATCGAGAAGACCTACGGCCAGCCGATCGCGCATTGGATGGACATTCTTCAGGCTGCGGGCCCGCTGAAGCACATGGAGCTCGTGAGCCAGCTCAAGACCCAGCACCAGATGGGTCATGGGCATGCGAATGCGTTGGTTGCAGCGTTTCTTGCGAAGAAGTAGCACGCGCCATCGGCGCCAAGAATGCAGACCTTTGGCGCACGGAGGTGCAAACGGAGAACGACGCGCTCCCTTTTCGTCGAACAGCTCACCCAGGAGACACCATGCAGCTTCACACCGCCCGCATCTTCGTCCAGGACCTCGCCCTCGCCGCCCGCTTCTATGAAGAGATCCTTGGCCTGTCCCTGAAGGCCGACGGACGCGATCAGGGCTTTTGCGTGTTCGACGCAGGACCCATGAGCCTGGTGGTCGAAAGTGTCGAAGCAGATGCCCCGCCAGAAGACCTGGCCTTGGTGGGCCGCTTCACAGGCCTGTCTTTCGACGTGGACAACATCCAGTCGAAGTACACCGAACTCTCGTCACGCGGCGTGGCCTTCAGCGGCCTCCCCGAGGCGCAGTCATGGGGCGGCATCCTCGCCACATTGCGCGACCCCGCCGGCAACGAGCTTCAACTGGTGCAGCAGCCCCGAACGTAGCCATTGGTGCACAGTCGTCATACAATGAGAATAATTCTTATTTGGATGGCCTGGCCACCGCACTACGTCCGCCATGGCCGCCGATCCCGCTCTGCACCCGCACATCCACACCCTCTATAGCGAGCACCACGGGTGGTTGCAGGGCTGGTTGCGCAGGAAGCTCGGCAATGCCTTCGATGCGGCAGACCTCGCGCAAGACACCTTCCTGCGCATCCTCACCGCGCCAGACCACACGCCCGAGAAGCAGTGCGACTGGCAATTGCGGGAGCCGCGCGCCTACCTGACGGTCGTTGCCAAGCGGCTGCTGGCCAACCTGTACCGCCGGCGTTCGCTGGAACAGGCCTACCTCGAGGCCTTGAGCGCGTTGCCCGAACCGCTGGCGCCCTCGCCCGAGCAGCAGGCGATCATTCTCGAAACCCTGCAGGAGATCGACGCGATGCTCGACGGCCTGGCGCCGCCGGTGCGCCAGGCCTTCCTGATGGCGCAACTCGAAGGGCTGGGCTATGCGGAGATCGCCGCGAAGCTGGGCGTGAGCGAGCGCACGGTCAAGCGCTACATGGCCGAGGCCATGGCCCGCTGCATCCTGCTGGTCGCGTGAAGGTGCAACGCACGATGGCGGTCGAGGTCGACAAGGCCGTCGCCCTGCAGGCGGCGCAATGGTTCGTCCTGCTGCAGTCGGGCGAGGCCACGGCGGCCGAGCGCACGCAATGGACGCGCTGGCGGGCGGCCAACCCCGCGCACGAAGCGGCCTGGCAGCGCGCCGAGCAAGTCAGCGGCAAGTTCGGCAGGCTGCCGGGCGCACTGTCGATGCCGGTGCTGGGCCGAGCGGTGCGAAGCGACCGCCGTACCGCCGTCAAGGCCCTCGCCGTGCTGCTGACCGCGGCGCCCGCCGGTTGGCTGGCGTGGCGTGCGTCGCCGGCGCGCGAATGGCTGGCCGACCACCGCACCGCCACGGGCGAACGCCGCGAACTGCGCCTGGCCGACGGCACGCGCCTGCAGCTCAACACCGCGACGGCCATCGACGTGGCCTACGGCGCGACGCAGCGCCTGGTGCGGCTGCATGCGGGCGAAATACTCATCGAGACGGCACCCGATGCCGTGCCCTCTTCCGACCCCGGCTATCGCCCCTTCATCGTCGAGACCGCGCAGGGGCGCCTGCGTGCGCTGGGCACGCGCTTCGTGGTCCGGCAGCACGAAGGCGATCGCAGCCATCTGACGGTGCTTGACGGTGCGGTCGAGGTCCGCCCCGACCACGCGCGCAGCCTGGCGACGGTGGTGCGTGCCGGCGAGCAGGCCATGTTTTCTTCGGCGGCCGTCGGCGAGATCACGGCAGCAGCGCCCGATGCCGACGATTGGTCGCGCGGTGTCCTGCGCGCCAGGAACATGCGGCTGCACGACTTCCTCGCCGAGCTGGGCCGCTACCGGCCCGGCGTGCTGCGCTGCGATCCGGCGGTGGCCGACCTGCGCGTGTCGGGCGTGTTCCAGCTGCGCGACACGGGCCCGGTGCTCGACAGCCTGCCGCAGGCCTTGCCGGTGGACGTGCTCTTTCGCACGCGCTACTGGGTCACGGTGGTGGCGCCGGGCGGTTGAGGCATCGGGTGCCGGCGGCGATTTCGGCCGTTGCGATTTTTTCCGTCGCGGCCTGTCCCCTTTTCTTTCCTCGCGTGTGAAGCCTTGAGGAACAGCAACTTCACACCCTTGCAGGAGAGAGAGAAACCCATGGCCCGTCGCCGACCGTCCCCCCTTGATTCCGACGCCGTTTCGTTGCCGTTGCGTGCACTGTCGCTCGCCGTGCATGGCGCGCTGTTCGCCATGGCGTGCGCCGCCGCCGGGACGGTCGCCGCGCAGACGCAGGGCGTACCCAACGCACCAGCCGCACAGGCCGAAGCACGCAAGGCCTACAACATCGCGCCCGGCCCGCTCGACGAGGCTCTGTCGAGCTTCGCCGCCTCTGCCGGCGTGAGCATCACGATTCCGCCTGCCCTCGCGCAGGGCAAGCGGTCGCCCGGCCTGCAGGGCCAGCACGCCGTGGGCGAAGGCTTCGCGCGGCTGCTGGCCGGCTCGGGCCTCGAGGCGGCGGGTGGCGCGGGCGGCTCGTATGCGCTGCGTCGCTCGAGCATCGGCGGCCCTGCAGACACCGGCGCCGACGGCAGCACCACGCTGGCACCGGTCACCGTCATGGCCGAAGCCGAACGCAGCGCCACCACCGAAGGCACGCGCTCGTACACGGCGCGCGCGTTGACGCTCGGCAAGGGCGAGCAGGCGCTCAAGGACATTCCCCAATCGGTGAGCGTGATCACGCGCCAGCGCATGGACCACCAGGGCCTCGTCGACCTGCGCGATGCGGTCAACAACGTCACAGGCGTGGTGGGCGTCAAGGGCGTGGGGCCGGGCATGGTCCTCACGTCGCGCGGCTTCCAGATCGACGCCTGGCAGTACGACGGCGTGCCCGTGCCGCGCAACATGTACTCGCTGGGCAACTGGGCCACCGAAGACACGGTGTTCTTCGACCGCGTGGAGGTGCTGCGCGGCGCCTCGGGCCTGTTGCAAGGCACGGGCAGCCCGGGCGGCGCGATCAACCTCGTGCGCAAGCGCGGCCAGCCCGAGAAGACGCTCACGCTCACCGGCAAGGCGGGCTCGTGGGACCACTACGGCGCGCAGCTCGACGCCGGCGGCCCGCTCAATGCCGAAGGCACGCTGCGCGGCCGCGTGGTGGTCGACGAAGACCGCAGCCACTCGTTCACCGACTACGTGTGGCGCAAGACGCGCTCGCTCTACGGCGCCATCGACTACGACATTTCGCCCGACACCACCGTCGGCTTCGGCGTGAGCCACTCGCACGCCAAGGGGCGTCCGATGCTGCGCGGTTTTCCGCGCTACCCGGACGGCACCGACATCGGCCTGCCGCGCTCCGTGTTCACGGGCGCCCTGTGGAACCACAGCGACATCGAGCAGACCACGGTGTATGTCGACGCCGAGCACCGCTTCAACGACAAGTGGAAGCTGAAGTTCTCCGCGCTCGGCATGAACGAGAAGAACAGCGCGCAGCACCAGCGCATGCACGGCGACGTGCAAGCCGACGGCAGCGGGCTGAACTTCGCCGACTGGGACACCCGCTTCGATTCGCGCAAGCTCGGCTTCGACGTCTACCTGCGCGGACGCTTCGACGCACTGTCGATGCAGCACGACCTGACCATCGGCGCCAACTACTCGAAGTTCGAGTCGACCGACCGGTACGCGCGCCGGTTCAGCGGCGGCGGCAACATCTTCGCCATCGACCACAACCGCCCGGCGCAGAACTACGACACCATCATGGCGGCGGGCGGCGGGAAGAGCCACACGCACTACGACGTGCGGCAAAAGGGCATCTACGGCAGCTGGCGGGCCCAGCTGGCCGAGCCACTCACGGCCATCGTCGGCGCGCGCCTGAGCTGGTACGACTACCTCTACTCGAGCCAGTCCGCGGGCTTCACGAGCACCGTCAGCACGTCGGGCGAAGTGACGCCCTATGTTGGCCTCGTGTTCGCGCTCAACAAGCAATGGTCGGCCTACGCGAGCTACACCGACGTGTTCGAGCCGCAGACCGAGCGCACCGTCTCGGGCGACGGACTCAAGCCCATCATCGGCAGCAACTACGAGGTGGGCCTGAAGGGCGAGCTGATGGACGGCCGCCTGAACACCTCGCTGGCCGTGTTCCGCTACAACCACACCAACCGCGCCGTGACCGACCGCGACGGCGGCTTTGCCTGCGACGGCTGGTACTGCTCCAAGTCGTCGGGCAAGGTGCGCAGCCAGGGCTTCGAGGCCGAGGTCAGCGGCGAGGTCGCGCCGCGGCTGCAGCTCACGGCGGGCTACACCTACAACACCACCCGGTTCCTCGAAGACCCGGACAACAAGGGCAAGATCTTCAGCCAGTGGACGCCCAAGCACATGCTGCGCGTGTGGACCAACTACCAGTTGCCCGGCGACTGGAGCCGGCTCAGCGTGGGCGGCGGCTTCAGCATCCAGAGCCACACGCTGGGCTACGACCGCACGTACAAGGTGCCCGGCTTCGCCGTGTGGAGCGCACGCCTGGCCTACCAGCTGACGCCGGAGGTGGCGCTGGCCGTCAACATCAACAACATCTTCGACAAGCGCTACTACATCCCGGCCTACAGCGAGGCCAACGGGAACAACAACTACGGTGATCCGCGCAATGTGCTGTTCACTGTGAAGTACACGCCGAAGCTGTGAGTTGTGGGGAAGGGGCACGTGGGTGGCGTGGCCCTTTTTCGTTCTCTCGCAGCCAAAGCGCGGAAAATCGCCTCGGCATGAACTACACGATTTCGAACGAACGAACCGTCACCTGGCAGGAGTTTGGCCATCTGATGGCGTTGGTCGGTTGGGGCAGCGGGTACGACGAAGCATCGTTCGAACGCTCCCACCGGGCCTACCCGCTCGTCGTCCACGCACGTGCAGACAGCGGTGCGCTTCTCGGCTATGCCTCAGCCTTCAGCGACGGGGCATTCACGACGATGCTCGGTGAACTGGTTGTCCACCCGGACGCCCAGGGCTCGGGCATCGGCCGGGCGCTACTGAGCGCCGTTGAAGCGGAGTTTCCTGGTGTCCCTGTCTACGTCAAGGCGCTGGGCAATGCGAAGCGATTCTTCGAGGCATGCGGCTATCGCAGCCCGAGCGAAGAAATGACAGTGCTGTTCAAAAAGGCTCGTCCTCGCTCCGGGCAGGCTCTTTGATCAGTGCATGGCCCCGATGCGAGAGACACAACGAACGCCTCCTGATGATGAGTAAACCCGAAGCGACTGCGTGGGTACGGGCGAACGCTGGACGCGTCATGCATGAGTGAAAAGCTGAACTTCGTATGGGGTGCCATCGGCCTCCTGGTCCTGCTGGGCGGCACGGTTTTCTGGCTCCAACACGACCTGAAGCGCCTGCGCAGCCTCAAGCGAAAGCTGCGACTCGGCGCCCTGCTTACGCAGGCAGAACAGGACGAGCTGGCGTCGCTGCAGGGAAAGTACCCCTGGGCCTGACGGTCGCCCTCGCCTTCACGACCGCACGTCGAACGGATCAGAACCTGATCCGCACCGAAGCCGCACTGCGGTCGGCCTCGCCATGAAATACGGCCTCGATGTTGTTGCCGTCCGGGTCCAGCACGAACGCCGCGTAGTAGCCCGGGTGGTAGGCGCGTTCACCTGGCGGGCCGTTGTCCCGGCCTCCGTGGGCCAATGCGGCCTGGTAGAAGGCGTCGACCATGGCCCGGTCCTGCGCCTGGAATGCGATGTGGTGGCGCCCGGTGAGTTCGCCCTGCACTTCGTCGCTGTCGCGCGTCGACACGAACAGTTCGTCGGCCCAGAAGTTGCGCGCGTCGGAGCCGCCCATCGGGATCTTCAGCGCTTCGAAGACGGCGCTGTAGAAGGCCTTGCTGGCCGCCAGATCGCGAACGACCAGTCCGATGTGGTCGATCAGGCGGCCGCGATGCAGTTCTTTTTGTGTACTCATGAAGCGCTCCTGTCGGTGGAGATCGGAGTGGCGGAATCTACCAAAGCCAACCTCGGATATCGAGCGACAGGGTTTGCATCTCAGGGCCGACTCAGCTTCAGCAATTTCTTCCATGCGGCCAGCGACACGCCATGCGACGGCGGGTTCGCCTGCAGCCATGCCTGCGCCGATGCATGCGGCGGGTAGTGGCTTCGCAGCGCCGGATCTGCACCGGCGGCCACCAGCAGCCGCGCGATCTCGAGGTGGTCGCGCTCCACGGCGCGCATCAGGGCGTTGTCCGTCCAGAACCCCGCTGGCGGCAAGGCGCTTTCAGCGCCGGGCGCGGATGCGAACGGCAACCGGCCGACAGGTAGCGCGGCCTGCGGCAACGTCGATGCACCTGCCTGCGGTGCGAGCGAAGCGTTGTCGCAAGGAGGCGGCAGCACATGGACCAGGCGGGGCAGCCCCGACGAGGTCTGCGGCTGCGGCACCAGTTCGCTGCGCAGCGGCGCGGGGGTCTGGTGGTTCACGTCGACGCCCAAAGCCAGCAAGGCGCGCACGGCCTCCACGTTGCCGGCATCGACCGCCGACGCCAACGGCGTCATGCGTCCGCACGCGACAGTTTCGAAGGCGCGATAGGCGGCCAGGGCCTCCTTTGGCTTCTGCTGCAGGATCAGCAGGTAGACCCGTGCCTCGGCCGGCGCATTCGCTTCGAAGGACGGCCACTGCGGCGGGTCCATGGCCCGATGCAGCAGGCGGGCGGCCTGCAGATGCCCCTGCGTCGCCGCTGCGCGCACGGCGCGCTCGGTCGCCGGCAGGCCTTGCGCCAGCAGCAGACGAACGATCCTCGCATCGCCACCCTTGGCCGCTGCATCGAGCGCGTTGTGCCCATCGGCATCGGCGCCCCTCACCGCGTCCGGCGACATGACCGCCAGGAGCTGCCGGACGCTTGCCAGGCTGCTCTTCTCCGCCGCCACCGCCAGTGCCGACACGCCCTGCGCATCGCGCACATCCGGCCGCGCGCCGGCGGCCAGCAGCAGCCGCACGCGCGCCGGGTCGTGCGCATGCTCGATCAACGGCGGGTTCGAGCTCGCGGCGTTGGGGTCGGCGCCCGCTGCCAGCAGCGCCTGGATGGCCCAGGTCGTGGGCGCGAAGAACAACGGAAGGCCGCCGTTGCGATCGGGCGTGTCGGGGTTCGCGCCCTCTTTCAACAGCAGCGCCAGGGTCTGGCGGAAGTCGATGGCGTGCGTGTCGCTGATGCCGCCGGAGCCCGCGAACTTGGCTGCGCGCAGCAGCGCCGTCTCGCCATCGTTGGCGTTGCGGTAGTTCACATCGGCATGGCGACGCAGCAGGAACTTCACCATCTGCGCGTTGCCTTGCTGCGCGGCCTTCATCAGCGGCGAGTCGCCCACATTGAAACCGTAGCCCTGCACATCGTTGGCACCGAAGCCCTGCGCAAGAAACGCCTCGACCTCGCGCAGGCGACCGCGCTCCACGGCATCGAAGAACGGAATCTGCGCTTGCGCGGACGTCGTGTCGCGAGCGGGTTCGGCCTCGGCCGGGTGCGCCGGCATGTGGAGCATGAGAGCTGATGCGAGGGCGATGCACCAAAGAAAGGATGGGTTTCGTGTGAACACTGCGGTCAGGCCTCGCTGGCCTGTCGATCGATGTCCGCCACGAGGCCTTGCAGCCACAGGCGGTGATCGCTGAAGGTACTCAATCGCTCCTCGGCCTCTTCCCTCGCAGCCAGGTGCTGATCCAGATACCGGAACCCGACCCGCCGTGCGGCCTCGTGCAGGACGCTCTCGGGCACATCGTTTTCATACAGCGCGTCGAAGCGGGTCACCCAGAAGCCTTGCTCGGTCAACGCGATCCGCTCGAACGCGCGAGGGTCTTCCACGCTGAACTCGACGAACTCCAGGCCATCCGGATGTGCGCGCAGGCCCGTGACCCGGCTGCCGCGATCCCACAGCGGAACCCATGGCGGCCCGTCGGGTGCGCGGGCGCCGTGGTACGCAAGGAACGGCGGCCCCAGGCAGACCGTGCGGAACACTTCATGGAGGCACTCGCCCATCGCCAATTGCACCAAGGGCGCGGACGCGCCGAGCTGCTGCAGCGTCGCCATCCGCAAAGTCTCTGCCACCACCGTCATCCTGCGTCCTCCTTGATCTGCTTTGGGCCGATGTTAGCCATGCCCGCCCTGTGCAGCCGCTCTTGTATTCTTGCTTCCACGCCGCGCGACGTTCATTAGCGGACTGCGCGGCCGCTTCAAGCCATGACCCCCTCTCACGCCGACTTCTTCATCGACAAGGGCTATGTGCGGTTGGAAGGCTTCCATCCGCACAAGCAGATCGCGGGCCTGCGGCAGAAGCTGCTCGATGAGATCAAGCGCCTGAAAGCCTTGTCCGGTGGAAAGAGCCTGCCCGGCGCGCTGCACAAACTCCCCGTCTTCCAGCAGATCGGCAAGCTGTCGGCGCTCGTCAAGGTGCCCGGCGTGCATGAAGCGCTGGTGACGCCGGCGCTGATCGACTGCGTCACCCGACTCGGTGGGCGCACCCCGACCGCCATCCAGGACACGCAGCTGCTGCTGTCCCCGCCCCTTCAAGGCGCCTCGACCCTCACCGGGCTGAACTGGCACGTCGACGTCTCGACCCGACCGCAAGATCCGCTGCCGGGAATCCAGGCCTTCTTCCTGATCGACGACGTGGCACCCGGCGGCGGCGCGACCTTGGCGTTGGCCGGATCGCATCGCGTCGGCACGCCGGGGCGGGTTGCGGCCTCCGAGCTGAGGCAGCTTCTGAAGACGACCGGCGACCTGGCGCAAAGCCTTCACCCACTGGGCCTCGGCCTCGTCGAGATGTCAGGACGCGCCGGTGACGTCTTCCTGATGGACCTGCGCCTCTTGCACACGCCCTCCGTCAACTCGACGAAGAACGTGCGGATGATGGCGACGACGCGCTGCTTCCTGAACACCTGAGGCGAGTTCACGAAGGGCCTCGCATCACCAAACAGGTTACCCACCGCACTGGCATCGCACCCGCCTCAGGCGTAAGCTGACCACCACCCGGCCAGCCAAGGCCATGCCGCCAAGCGGCACCCGCTGCGCCGAACTGTGCGAAAGGACCCACCATGCTGTCCGACTCGTCTGTCACGACCATGCTCCCCGTGAAGGACATGGACCGCGCGCGTGCTTTCTACGAAGGCTGCCTGGGCCTGAAGGCGGGTGGCTTGCGGCCCGACGGCAAGTTTGTCTACACGGTGGGCGGCAGCACGCTCGCGCTGTTCCCCAAACCCGAAGGCACCAAGGCCGACCACACAGCGATCAGCTTCCAGGTGCCGGACATCGCCGCCAGCATCGAGAAGCTGAAGCGCGCCGGCGTGGTGTTCGAGGACTACGACTTTCCCGACCTGAAGACGGTCGACCATGTCTGCGTACTCGGTTCGGAAAAGGCGGCGTGGTTCAAGGACACGGAAGGCAACTTCCTGTGCATCCACGAGGACCTTGCGCCGGCGTAGCTGGCTCGCCGTGAGCAGCTACGGCGCCAAAGATTGGCCGTCCGGCAACTTCCGTCCCGCAGCGCGACGTGTCGAGGCGAACACGCTGGTGCCCAGCCACCGCCACAGGTCTTGCGCGTCGCACCTCGCCCCATCGACACGGATCTCGCGCGACTGAAGCGCCTGTTCAGGCGTGCGATCGCCCGTCCACACTTCGGTCAAGGCGCGCACGGAGGCATCCACCACGAGCGTCAGCTCGCGCCCCGGGTCGTCGCGGCACAGATCGGCCACGCCGTCCTCCACCACGAGCCACCACGTGCGCTCGCGCGTCCGTGCGTCGCGCAGCTGGAAGTGGATGATCACGGGCCGGGGCGGGAACTCCTGAATGCACGCGAACCGGCGCATGTCCCACATGAGCAGGCCCGCATCCAGTTCGTCGTCGCGCAGGCGGCTGCCGATCCATTGCGCACCCCAATGGCCCAGCGCCATGACGATGGGTCGAAGTTCCTCGCCGGCCTCGGTGAGGCTGTATTCCCACACCTTGCCGACGGTGTTGCGGCGCACGACACCGAATTCCTCGAGGCGATGAAGCCGCTGCGCCAGCAGGCTGGTGGACATTCGCGGTACGCCGCGATGCAGGTCGTTGAAGCGCTTGCTGCCGCACAGCAACTCGCGCACGACCAGCGGCGTCCATCGCTCGCACAACACCTCGGCCCCCCTGGCGACGGTGCAGAACTGACCGTAGGTGTTTTCCATCGCCTCGTCTCCAGAGCGGCAACGCTTCAGATTCTGGACTTGTTCGCTCGCCGGGTCACGCGCAAGCTGCCCCCGACTTCCTCACTCTTTTCGGAGACGACTCATGACGATCCAACTCACACGCATGGACGGCGGGACCGTGGACCTTTCACCGGAGATCCTGCAGGCGTTCAAGGCCACGTTCAAAGGCCAGGTGCTGACCGCGGAGGACCCGGCCTACGAGGAGTCGCGCAAGGTCTGGAACGCGATGATCGATCGTCGCCCTGGCCTGGTGGCGCGCTGCACCGGCACGGTCGATGTCGTGCAGGCCGTCCGGTTCGCGCGCCAGCACGGGCTTCTGAGTTCCGTGCGCGGCGGCGGCCACAACATCGCAGGGCTCGCGGTCTGCGAGGGCGGCCTCATGATCGACATGTCGCTGCTCAGAGGTGTCTGGGTCGATCCAGCGCGCCGCACGGCGCGCGCACAAGCGGGCTGCACGCTGGGCGACGTCGACCGCGAGACACAGCTGCACGGGCTCGCCGCCGTGCTCGGTTTTGTGTCTGCCACCGGGATTGCAGGCCTCACCGTCGGCGGCGGATTCGGCTACCTCACGCGTCGCCACGGCTGGACCTGCGACAACGTGGTCTCGATGGAGGTCGTGACGGCCGGCGGCGAGGTCCTGCGTGCGTCTGCGGACGAGAACGAGGACCTGTTCTGGGCGCTGCGCGGTGGCAGCGGCAACTTCGGCATCGTCACCTCCTTCGAGTACCGGCTCTTTCCCGTCGGCCCCGAAATCCTGGGCGGTGCGATCGCATGGAGCGGCGACGACGCCCGGCAGGTTCTCGACGCCTACCGTGCGTTCAGCGCAGAGGCCCCGCGCGAACTGACCAGCGTGGCGGTTCTGCGGATCGCGCCGCCGGCCCCCTGGCTCCCGAAGGAGGTGCACGGCAAGCCGATCGTGGCCATCTTCGTCTGCTACACCGGCAAGGTCGAAGAGGGAGAAGCATTGATCGCACCGCTGCGCAGGCTCGGTCAGCCGGTGGCCGACATCGTGACGCGCCGGCCCTACACGCAGATGCAGAGCCTGCTCGACGCCACGCAGCCCAAGGGACGGCGCTACTACTGGAAGTCGCACTACCTGCCAGGCATCGATCAGCGGACCATCGACCTCGCCGTGACGCATGCGGGCCGGATTCAATCGCCCCATTCGGCCATCCTCCTGTTCCAGATACAGGGTGCGCTGGGCGAGCTGCCTGCCGGGCATTCGCCGGCGGGCAACCGGGACGCGGCCTATGTGCTGAACATCGCGGGCTCCTGGGAGAAGCCGGGCGACGACGACATCCACATCCAGTGGGCGCGGGACTGCTTCGAAGCGACGCGCGCCTGCTCGACAGGCGGGGCCTACATCAACTTCCTGACGGAGGAAGAGGGCCAGGACCGCATCGAAGCCGCATACGGCCGGGCCAACCTGGACAAACTCGCGGCGCTCAAGCGCAGGTACGACCCCGAGAACTTCTTCCGTCACACAAAGAGCGTCTCCGGCTGAACCGATCGTCGGCGACTTGTTGACGGCCCTTCACAGCTGCATCCAGCGCGGGCGCCCGGTGACCTAGTCCCACGCAGGAAGCTGCAGCAAGGCATCGGTGGGACGGTCCAGGATGTCGACGCCGGCGAAAGCGGTCCCGCCCGGCAAGAGCCGGGCGTCGCAAATGACTTCCCAGCCGTGGTTTTCAGTGCGCCGGGCCAGGCACACCTCCTCGCCGGCCGCAAGGAGCTTGACGCATTCGCCGACGCTGACGCGCTGTGCGGTGCCAAGGGAAAATTCCGTCGAACCGAACTCCTTCTCCACGACCGGGTGAATGGCGACGAGGTCCACCTTTCCGTCCTTGAAGTGAACCGCGGTAATTGCGTGCTGGGCCATCTTCGACCTCCATTCGTGCAGAGAGAGCCCCGACAGGCCCACGCTTCGACTGTACGCCCGCAGCGGCAAGCTCTGCGTCGTCATGGCGAAAAGCCGATGCCGGCGAAGGGGGCGGCAGACGCTACAAGCTGCGGGCGATCTGCTCGCGCAGCCACCGATGTCCCGGGTCGCGATGCCGCCGCTCGTGCCACAGCATCGCCATCTCGTAGCCCGGCACCTCCAGCGGCGCCTCCACCACGCGCAGCCCCGGTGCGCCGCGCGCCAGGCGCTCGGGCAGCATGGCGACCATGTCGGTGCTGGCGAGCACGGACATCATGAAAAGAAAGTGCGGCACCGACAGCGCCACGCGCCTTATGAGGCCCTGCGCCGCCAGCGCCTCGTCGGTCGGCCCGGCAAAGCCGCCGCCGCTGAGCGACACCACCACATGCTCCAGCGCGCAGAACTGCGCGAGCGTGGGACGGCGCTTCAGGCGCGGGTGCCCTGCCCGACCGGCCAGCACGTAGCGCTCGTGGAACAGCACGCGCCGGTGCAGGCCGGGTGGCGCACCGACGCTGGTGTGGAAGAACAGGTCGATCTCCGCCTGCTCGAGCTGGCGCGCCATGCGCGTCGGCACGGCCTCGACCACGGCCAGCCGGGTGTTGGGCGCGGCCACGCGCAGGCCGGCCAGCGCGGGCAGCAGGATGGCCGACTCGGCGTAGTCGGCCGCGGCCACGCGCCAGGTGGTGGTCGCCTTGGCCGGGTCGAAGGGCTGGCTGGGCGCCACCGCGCGGCCCAGCGATGCGAGGGCTTCGCGCAGCGGCTCGCGCAGTTCATCGGCGCGTGCGGTGGGTCGCATGCCGCGCTGCGCGGGCACGAGCAGCGGGTCGTCGAAGAGCTCGCGCAGCTTGGCCAGCTGCACGCTCACCGAGGGCTGCGAAAGGTTCAGGCGCTCGGCCGCGCGGGTCACGTTGCGCTCGGCCAGCAAGGTGTCGAGCGTGACCAGCAGGTTGAGGTCGATGCGGCTGAAATTGTTCATGGCGATACCTGGCATTCAAACTATTCATTTCCAATATAGCTTGGCAATCCCTAACCTGAGGGCATCTTCACTCGAACCCTTTGACACCGTGAACATCCTGCTGGTCCTTGCCCATCCCGAAGCCGCCTCGCTGAACGGATCGCTCCATCGCTTCATGGTCGAACGCCTCACCAGCGCCGGCCATTCCGTGCGCGTGTCCGACCTGTACGCGATGCGCTGGAAGCCGGCGCTCGACGCCGACGACTTCCCCGCGCGCGACACCGCCGCGCCCTTCGACCCCGTGCTCGACTCACTGCGCGCCTTCGAGGGTGGCACGCAGACTGCCGACATCGCCGCCGAGCAGGAGAAGCTGCTTTGGGCCGACACGGTGATCCTGCAGTTCCCGCTGTGGTGGTACTCGATGCCCGCCATCCTCAAGGGCTGGATCGAGCGCATCTACGCCTACGGCTTTGCCTACGGCGTGGGCGAACATTCCGATACACACTGGGGCGATCGCTTCGGCGAAGGCACGCTGGCCGGCAAGCGCGCGATGCTGGTGGTGACGACCGGCGGCTGGGCCTCGCACTACGCCCCGCGCGGCATCAACGGGCCGATGGACGACCTGCTGTTTCCCATCCACCACGGCATCCTCTACTACCCGGGCTTCGACGTGCTGCCGCCCTTCGTGGTGCACCGCACGGGCAAGGTCGATGCCGCAGCCTATGCGCGCATCACCGGCGAGCTGGGCGAGCGGCTAGACACGCTGTGGACCACCGACCCGATCGCGTTCCGCCGGCAGAACGGCGGCGACTACGAAATTCCGGCGCTCACGCTGCGCGAACACATCGAGCCGGGCCGCGCGGGCTTCGGTGTGCACCGCAAAAACAGCGAATCTGAAACTTTGGTTTTCGAGCCCGGCCGCCTTTAACCACGCCGGGAGCAGGTGGATTCGCGGGAGACTTCAAATCGTCGCGACAACGCAGCAAGATGCGCATCCGCCGATTCGTCCGAAGGAGCTTGTCCATGTTCGCCACGCCAGAACGCACCGTCAAGATTCCGGGCCCCGACCATGCGATCACCATCACGCCGAATCCGTTGCGCGTGGTGGTGTCGGTGGGAGGCCATGTCATTGCCAGCTCGCGCGAGGCGCTGACCTTGCGAGAGTCGCATTTCGGCACGGTGCATTACCTTCCGCGCAAGGACGTGCGCATGTCGCTGCTGGAGCGCACCACGCACGCGACCTACTGCCCGTACAAGGGCGAGTGCGCCTACTACAGCATTCCAGCCGGCGGCGAGCGCTCGGTGAATGCCGTGTGGACCTACGAGTCACCCTACGAGTCGGTCGCGCCGATCAAGGACTACGTGGCTTTCTATCCGGACCGCGTGGGCACGATCGAAGAACGCTGCTTCTGACGACCGCCCCACTCCGTTCGTGAAAAAACCGGCCCTTGCTTTCGCAAGGCCGGTTTTTCTTTCCCTGGCCCGCCGACACCCGCCCCGTAGGGCCGAGTGCGCGCGCCTGCCTGTCAGACCGATCGATTACAGCGGCAGTGCTTCGCCGCGTGCGGCGGCACGGGCCTCGGCGCGCACGCTGGCGCGGTCCAGGCCGCTGGCCAGCACCGGGGCCACGCGGGACGTCACGGCTTCGCTGTAGGGGTTCTCGCTGCGAGCGGCCACCACGGCCTGGGCGCGCACGGCGTCACGGCTCACGGTCGACACGAACACCTGGGCGGGGCCTGCCTCGGCACCGGTGGCATAGGGGTCGGCGCTGTGCGCGGCCACGACGGCTTGTGCGGCGACGTCGGCGCGGCTGGCGGCCGAGGTCAGGCGATGCACGCCTTCGTAGGTTTCAGCGTGGGCGGCACCGGCGACGGCCATCAGGGCAACAGCAACGGCGGAGAGGATCTTCGAGGCGTTCATGGCGGTTTCCTTCTTCAATTCAGTTCAGTAGTACAAGTGTTGGCTTGGATGGTTTGAACCGGTCTGGGGTGGGTCACCGTCCCTCTTCTTGAAGGGCGGCCAACTCGCTCGGAGCCTGTTCATCCGGACCGGCTTTGGAGGCCGGTCCGTGAGATGAATTGTGCGGCGGGATCTAGGTAAAAACCCGCAGCAAAAAGAACCACGGCGTTCCCGAAAAGGAAACAATGCGGCGCCCCTGCGCAGCCATCAGCCCCAGGTCAACGGGTCGAGCCGAAGATAGAAATCGAGCCGACCGTCGTCGGGCGTGTCGATGCCCAACTGCGTGAAGAGCGAGGCATGCGCGGCGCGCGCGTCGGCCGCATCGCGCCAGCTCTCGCGCGCATTGCCCAGCAGCAGCGACAGGTCGACATACCGGTCCGCCGTGCCGAGCCGCCCCACGTCGATGAGGCCCGTGCATTGCAGCGTCTGCGGGTCAACGAGGAAGTTCGGCAGGCAGGCATCGCCGTGGCACACCACGAGGTCTTGCGCTTCCTGTGCCAGCCGGTGCGGCAGGTCGGCGTGCAATCGCGCCAACAGGTGCGGCGGCGGTACCTGCTGCTGGTCGGGGTCGAGGAACTCCGGGTTCACCGCGCCGCGTGCGACCACATCGGCGGCGCGGTCGAACATCGCCGCCAGCGGGCGCGCGAAGGGGCACTCGCCCGCCGGAATCTCGTGCAGCGCGCGCAGGCACCGCGCCATCGACGGCCAGGCACGCAGCAGCTCGGCCGCCGGCAGGTCGCTGGCCGGCACGCCCGGCACCGCGGCCGTGACCAGGCAGGCGCCCTCGGGTGTCACGCGCCAGTCGAGCACGCGCGCGGAGCCGACGTTGTACGGCGCGAGCCACTCGGTGCGCCGGCGCTCCTCGTCGAGCTGCGTGGCGCCCACACCTAGCGACACCTTCGCGAAGGCCGCGCCATCGCTGCGGCGGAACACCGCATCGCCCGACTCGCCCTCGCTGGCCGGGGTCCATGTCGTGCCGGCGGGCAAGCGGGGCAGCAGCTGTTCGATCGTGCCCATGCCTCAGTGCCCCACCGACTTCGAGAACACGTTGACCACCACCACGCCGGCGATGATCAGCCCGAGCCCGACGATGGCCGGCGCATCGAGCGTCTGGCCGAACCAGAGCCAGCTCACCACCGAGATCAGCACGATGCCCACGCCCGACCAGATCGCATAGGCGATGCCGGTGGGCAGCACGCGCAGCGCGAGCGAGAGAAAGTAGAACGACACGGCGTAGCCCACCACCGTGGCCACGCTGGGCCAGAGCTGGGTGAAGCTGTCCGAGGCCTTGAGGAAGCTGGTCGCGAGCACTTCGACGACGATCGCGACAGCGAGGTATGCATAGGTCAGGGTCATCGCCGGACTCTAATCGCGCGCAGTCCGTGCGGCCTCGGTGGCCTTGCGCGATCCGGGGCCGAAGGCGCGTGCGTTTGACGCTCCCTCGAAGCTGTGCGCACAGCACCAGAAGCTTCAGGGCGGCAGCAACAACGGTCCGCAGTGGGTATCGGTGACGAACACCGCCATCAGCTTCGCGGGCTTCACGGGGTCGGGGTTCTCCGCGAACATGTGCAGCGTGTTCGGCGGCTCGAAGAAGGTCTCGCCGCTCTTGAAAGTGCCCACCGGGCCGCCGCCCAGCTGCGAGCGGATGGTGCCTTCGACAATGATCGCGGTCACCGAGCCCGGGTGCCGGTGTGCGGGCGAATAGGCCAGCGGTGGAAAGTCGACCAGCACCGTCGTCACTGACTTGCCGGGCACGTGCGGCAGCGCCTCGCACGACAGCACCTTGACCTGCGTCGCCGGCCGCGCCGTGGCCTCCGACCCCGCAGGCACGGGCGCGGACGCGAACATCGGCCGCGCCACCGCGCTGCACACATCAGCGAACCACTGCACGGCCTCCTGCTGGCCGGTGCGCGGCATCAGCGCCCAGCCGGCGGCGAGCACCAGCGACAGCCCTGCAAGGCCTGCACCGACGGAAGGCATGCGATGCCAGCGTGCGGCCTTCATGACGCGACCTCCTGCGACGACCGCAGTGCCGCATGCCACCCCAGTTCGCGCTTTGCCTTCTCGCTGCTGACCTCGGCGCCGTCTTCCGCGATGTTGAAGATGCCGCCGCGCGCATGCCGCATGGCGAGCAGCGCCGCCCAGGCCGCGGCCTCGACATGCACCGGGCTCGCGCCCTTCGGTGCCGCGTTCGCAGTGCCCGGCCCATGCAGCTGTCCATAGCGCAGCACCGTGCCCGTGAGGCCGACGGCACCCAGCACGCTGCGCTCCAGCGCCGCCACGCCGTCGATGCTGATGCGGCGACCGCCTTCGGCCCCGCGGTCGAGCGGGTCGTCCTCGGTGTGCGGCGTCGGCCCCGGCGCATAGGCCCAGGCGATGCTTTGCGCAATCAGCTGCTTCGCACCGGCCGCCAGCGTCGCCGCCACGAGGTTCCGCGTGCCCTCGATGCGCACGCGCGCATTGCGTACCACCGCCTCGGCCATGAGCGCCGGGTCCAGGTCCCGGGGCAGATCGGTGAGCTGATGGATGACGACCGTGGGCGCGATGCGCACCAGCGCGTCGCGCAAGGCCTGCGCGTCGAACACATCGACGACGACCGGCGTGGCGCCGCGTGCCTCCAGCGCCGCCGCACGATCGGCCCGGCGAGTGCCGCCATGCACCGTGTGGCCGGCCTCGATCAGCAGCGGGATCAGCGCCGAGCCCACGGCCCCGGTCGCGCCCGCCACGAATACCTTCTCGCCCATTGCGTGTCCTTCTTTCCTGCTGGCTGTTCGAAGCCACGAGCTTAGGATCGGGATGCACCAGATGAAAGAACCAAGAATCGTCAAAATGACTGGGCCATGATCGATCCAAAAGACAACGCCCTCCCCGGCATCGACCGCTCGACCGCGACCCCGCTGCATCGCCAGGTCTACGAGCGCTTTCGCACGGCGATCGAACACGGCGTGCTTCGCCCCGGCGACCGCGTGGCCTCGGCGCGCAGCCTGGCCAGCGAGCTGGGCGTGGCGCGCGGCACGGTGGAAGCGGCCTACAGCCAGCTCACGGGCGAGGGTTATTTCTGCGCGCAAGGACAGGCGGGCACGGTGGTGTCGCCGTCGCTGCCGGTGCTGCGGCCGGTGCGCGCCGGCTCACGCCCCGTCGCGGATGCGCCGGCCTTGGCCGGCCCCATCGCCCCACCGCCGCTGCAACTCGGCATCCCGGCACTCGACGCCTTTCCCCGCAAGCTCTGGGCGCGACTGATGGCCCGCCGTGCACGCGCCATGAGTGCGGCCGACCTGTTCTACGGCGACCCCGCAGGCCATGCGCCGCTGCGCGAGGCCATCGCGGCCTACCTGCGGGTGTCGCGCGGCGTGGACTGCCAGCCGGCGCAGGTCTTCGTCACCGGAGGCTACCGCGCGTCGCTGGCGCTGGTGGCGCGCACCTTGCTCGTCAGGGACGACCGCGTGTGGATCGAAGACCCTGGCTACGCCCCCACGCGCGACGTGCTGCACAGCGCCGGCCACCGCGTGGTGCCCGTGCCGGTGGACGACGAAGGCCTGGTCGTCGCGCGGGGCGTGCGCCGCTCGCCGAAGGCGCGCATGGCGGTCGTCACGCCCTCGCACCAGGCGCCGCTGGGCGTGTCGATGTCGCTGGCGCGCCGGCTGCAGCTGCTCGACTGGGCCTCGCGTGCGAAGGCCTGGATCGTCGAGGACGACTACGACGGCGAGTACCGCTACGCCGGTGCGCCGCTGCCCGCGCTCAAGAGCCTCGACGGGCACGACCGCGTGCTGTACGCGGGCAGCTTCTCGAAGGTGCTCTACCCGGGCCTCGCGCTGGGCTACCTGGTGGTGCCCGAATCGCTGCGCGAACGCTTCGAGGACGCGGCGCGCATCGCGTCCAACGGCTGCCCGCAGATCACGCAGGCCACGGTGGCCGACTTCATGCGCGACGGCCATTTCTCGCGCCACCTGAAGAAGATGCGCCTGCTCTACGCGCGCCGCCGCGCCCTGCTGGTCGAGGCCTTGCACAAGGCCTTCGGTGACCGCGTGCGCATCGACCTGCAAGCCGGCGGCATGCACCTGATCGCGCGCTTCGAAGGACACCGCGACAGCGACGTGGTGCTGGCGCGCCGCGCGCAATCGGCCGGACTGAACTGCCAGCCGCTGTCGGCCCGGGGCACCACGACCGTCGAAAGCCAGGGGCTGCTGATGGGCTTCACCAACGTCGCTTCGCCCACTCAGGCGCGACAGCTCGCGACCCGGCTGCGCGCGGCGTTGGGCTGAGGCTCAGGCGCGCAGATCGACTTCAGGCCGCATCGACGACGCGCCGTTCCAGCGCACCTCGAAGCCCGCGCCGCGGAACTGGCCGACCACCAGTTCGCCGACGCGCTGCATGTCGGCATCGCCGCCTTCGGGTGCGCCCCAGAACGCGAGCGAGAGCTGGCTGGTGCGCTTGGCGCGGTTCTGGTCCTGCCGCGTGTAGAAGCAGAAGCCGTGCACGCCGGCCTTCTTGCCGCCGCGCTCGCGAAACGCTTCGGAGCAATCGGAGAAGCCGTCGGACTGCGTGTCGCCCGCATCCTGCAGCGCGACCAGGCCTGCCTGCGTCAGCGCGGCGAACACCTCGGCAATGCGAGCCTCGGCGGCGCGCCACTGCGCGGCGCTCATCTTCACCGGGTCGGGCTCGGGCGGCGGCGGTTCGGGCAGCGCGTGGCCGGTGATGCGCGAGAGCAACTCGGCAACCTCCTCCTCCATCGCGTTCTCCGTGATGTGGTTGCCGTGGCTGTCGCGCACGTCGGGGTTGGCGCCTGCGTCGATGAGCAGTTGCACCGGCTCTGTGGTCGGCGAGAACTCGGCCGCGAGGTACAGCGCGGTGCGGCCGCCGGTGCCGGTGTATTCGAGCGGACTGCCGGCGTCGAGCAGCAGTTGCAGCACGGCGAGGATCGGTTCGAGCTTGGCTTCGTTCGTACCCGCCGCGGCACATTGCAGCGCGGTGAAGCCCTGCTTGTTCACGGCGGCCATGTCGGCACCGGCCGAGATGCAGGCACGCACCGTGTCGACATCGGCTTCGCCCGCCGCGTCGAAGATCTTCTTCGGATTCATGGCATCTCCCTGTTGGTTTTTGGATTCTGCCGCACGCGCCTTGCACTTCACAGACCGCGCGAACCTCGCTACATTCGACGCCTCGATCAACAAACCGGACTGGAGGTGCGCGATGGAAGACACTGCTATTCACTCTCCCTCCCACGTACGGTTCGTCGGGTCGCATCCGAACTGCTGCTGAAGCGCTCTTCGCGCACCCGGTGCCGCTGAAGGCACCACCAGCCAGCCCGTTCGACCCTCGCGGTGTCCTGCCGCGACACGCCGTCCGATTCAGACAACGCCACGCCGGCACACGAGTGCCGCGCGCGGTCCGTTCCCTTTTCGAATCAAGGCTCACCATGCTTGAAACCCGTGCCGCCGATGCGCGGCAGTTCACGACTTCTTCTTTCGATCCGCAGCGGGCGTCCGCTGAAGAATGGGCGCAGGCCCTGGCCTACTGGCGCCAGCGCCACGACGAAGACTTTCCGGGCGAGCCGCAGCCCGACGACGCCCACACCCAGCAGGACGTGCGCCAGCACACGCCGCTGCACGTGGTGCACCGCGCCTTCGCGCGGGACGCACAGGGGCGCATCGTCGGCAGCCTCAACATGGGCGTGCGCCGCGAAGGCTCGCCCGACTATGCGACCTTCGCGCCTTTCATCGACGTGTGGGGCGGCGTGCTGCGATCGCACCAACGCCAGGGCGTGGCCAGCACCTTGCTGCACCGGCTTCTGGCGCTGATGGAGACGCGCGCCCCCACCACCGCGACCTTCAAGGCCCACTTGCCGGAAGGCCGGGCGTTCCTCGCGGCCATCGGTGCGACCGAAAAGCACCGCAGCATCGAGAACCGCATGGCCTTCGCCGGCCTCGACTGGGCGGCGCTCGCACGCTGGCGCGCCGACGCCCTCGCGCCCACGCACGGGCTGCGCCTGGAGATCCACGCGGGCCGCGTGCCCTTCGATCGGCTGGCCACGCTGATGGCGCCGCTGTCCGCGCTGCTCGAAGACGCGCCCACCAGCGCGCTGGAGCGCGCGCCCCTGCGCTTCGAGCTCGAAGGCTTCCACGCCTGGTACGCCGAAATCGACCGGCGCGGCGGCGAGCACTTTCTCGTGCTGCTGCGCGATGCCAATGACGAGGTGGTCGCCGTGTGCGACGCCAGCTGGAACCAGCTGTACCCCGACCGGATGTTCCAGCGCCTCACAGGCGTGGCCCGCCATTGGCGCGGCAAGGGACTGGCCAAGGGCGTGAAGGCGATCATGTTGCAGCTCGTGCGCGAACGGCATCCCGAGGTGGTGATGGCCGTCACGCAGAACGCGGAAGTCAATGCGCCCATGCTCGCCATCAACCGCCAGCTGGGCTTTGCCGCGCACAGGCATGATGGCGCCTACCAGATCGGCACGGAAAGCCTGAGGGCCTTCCTCTCGACCCGCCCCCTGGCTGTGCCGGAGGCGCGCGCATGAAGACACCCCCCAGACTGCAATCCCTCGTCGACGAGGGCCTGATCGACAGCGTCGTGCGCCAGCTCATGAGCGGCAAGGAAGCCATGGTCTACGTCGTGCGCTGCGGCGACGAAACGCGCTGCGCCAAGATCTACAAGGAAGCCGACAAGCGCAGTTTTCGCCAGGCCGTCGACTACACCGAGAACCGCCGCGTCAAGAACACGCGCGAAGCGCGCGCCATGGCCAAGGGCACGAAATTCGGCCGCCAGGTGACCGAGGCCATCTGGCAGAGCGCCGAGGTCGATGCGCTCTACCGCCTGGCCGCGGCCGGCGTGCGCGTGCCCACGCCGCACAACTTCCTCGAAGGCGTGCTGCTCATGGACCTGGTGACCGACGCCAACGGCGACGCCGCCCCGCGCCTGAACGACGTGGCCTTCTCGCCCGAAGACGCGCTGCTGCACCACGCGAGCCTGCTCAAGGAAGTGATGCGCATGCTCTGCGCAGGCATCGTGCACGGCGACCTGTCGGAGTTCAACGTGCTGCTGGCCGAGGACGGTCCGGTGATCATCGACCTGCCGCAAGCGGTCGATGCGGCGGGCAACAACCACGCCAAGCGCATGCTGCTGCGCGACGTGGAGAACCTGCGCAACTTCTTCGGGCAGTACGCGCCCGCGCTGCTGCAGACGCACTACGGCGACGAGATCTGGCAGCTCTACGAGCGCGGCCTGCTGCGGCCCGAGACCGAGCTCACGGGCACCTTCGTGCGCGAGACCGGCCCGGTCGATCTCAGCAACGTGCTGCGCGAAGTGGACGACGCGCGGGCGGAAGAAGCGGCGCGCCAGCTGCGGATGCAAGCGCCGCGACAATAGCGGGCTGACTCCGCCCGCCCCGATGACTTCCAACGCCCTGCCCCAGCGCCCACCCTTTTCGACCGCCTTCCGCCACATCGCCCGGGCTGCGGCCTTCGTGGCACTGGGAATCGGCCCGGCCGCACACGCGGGTGCCATCCGGCTGGAAGACGACCGTGGCCGGGTGCTCGAACTGCAGGCGCCCGCCAAACGCATCGTGTCGCTGATGCCCTCGCTCACCGAGACGGTCTGCGCGCTCGACGCCTGCGACCGGCTCGTGGGCATCGACCGACACGCCAACTGGCCGGCGGCGGTGAAGGGCCTGCCGCAGGTGGGCGGCATGGACGACGCGAACATCGAGCGCATCGTGGCGCTCAAGCCCGACCTCGTGCTGCTGCGCCCGCGCAGCCGCGCCGCCGAAGCGCTGGAGCGCCTGGGCATCAAGGTGCTGGCGCTCGACGCCAAGACCCACGCCGACATGCGCCGCGTGATGGAAACCGTGGCCCGCGCCACCGGCAAGCCGGGCGCGGGCGAGGCCTTCTGGCGCAGCCTCGACGCCCGGCTGAACGCGGCGCGCGCCCGCGTGCCGCTGAACTGGCAGGGGCGGCGCGTGTACTTCGAGGTGCACGGCGGCGTGGCGGCGGCGAGCGAAAGCTCCTTCATCGGCGAGACCCTGGCGCGCCTGGGCCTGGCCAACGCGGTGCCGGGCTCGCTCGGCCCCTTCCCCAGGATGAACCCCGAGTTCGTGGTGCGCGCCAACCCCGACGTGCTGATGGTCTCGGCCCTCGGCGAAATCTCGGCCATGGCGGGGCGCCCCGGCTGGTCGGCCATGTCGGCCATCCAGCGCGGGCGCGTCTGCAGCTTTGCCTCGGCACGCTTCGACCTGATGATGCGGCCCGGCCCCCGGCTCGACGAGGCGGCCGACGCCATCGTGAACTGCCTCGCGTCGCTGGACGCGCCGCGCAACTGATCTTCGGCACGCCATGAACTTCGACATCGTTCCCGCCGCGAACTTCGGCACCGACGAACTCACCGCCCTGTGGAACCGCTCGTACGAAGACTACTTCGTGCCGATCGCGTTCGACCGCGCGATGTTCGAGCGGCACGTGCGGCGCGCCCAGGCCGACCTGGGCCTCTCGCGCGTGATCGTCGTCAATGGCGAGGCCTGCGGCCTCTCGCTCGTCGGCCGGCGCGGGCCGCGCGCCTACCTCGCAGGCTTCGGCATCGCGAGCGCGCAGCGCCGCCGGGGGCTGGCGAAACAGCTCATCGAGGCGCAGCTGCGCGACCTGTCGGCGGCCGGCATCGCGCAGGTGCAGCTCGAAGTCATCGAGCAGAACCCCGCGCGGCAGCTGTACCAGCAGGCGGGTTTCGTCGAAACCCGCACGCTCGAGGTGCTCGAAGGCAGCTTCGAGCCTCGTGCCGATGCTGCCTCGACGACGCCCGACACCGACACGCTCGCCACCATGCATGCGGCCTGCACCGCCCTCTCGCGCCCGACCTGGCGCCGCGAGTGGTCGACCGTGCAAGGTGCGCTGGCGCACGACGGTGCCGTGGCCCTCGGCGCGCCAACCGGCGGCTACGCCATCCTCCTGCCGCCGGCCCTGCCGCTGCACATGCTGCTCGACGCCGCCGCGCCCGACGAAGCCTCGGCCCACGCCTTGCTCGACGCGCTCGCGCAGGCACGCCCCGGCGCGCGCTGGCGGCTGGTCGACGAGCCCGAGGGCAGCCCGCTGCACCGCGCCCTGGCCGCACGCGGCGCCACCGTTGTCATACGCCAGATCGAGATGACCGCGACACTCCAGCCCCAGCCCACCTTTTCTTCCGATTCCTCGCGCCCCGTCCGTTCATGAAGTCCCCCAAGCGAACCTCGTCCACTCCCTTCATCCGCGTGGGCCCCAGCGGCGTGCATGGCCTGGGCGCCTTCGCCACGCGCGACCTGCCGGCCGAAGCCTTCCTCGGCCTGTACGAAGGACGCCGCTACACCAAGCAGGAAGTCGCCTCCAAGCTCTGGGACGACCAGCTCACCTACCTGTTCACGCTGACGACCGGCGAGACCATCGACGGCGCCAAGGGCGGCAATGCCACGCGCCACCTGAACCATTCGTGCGAGCCGAACTGCGAGGCGGTCGAGGAGTACGACGAGGCGGGCGAGATGGTGCTGCGCTTCCAGACGATGGAGGCGGTGGAGGCCGGCGACGAGCTCTTCATCGACTATTCGCTCACGGCCGACGACGGCTCGCCACCCTCGAAGTACCCCTGCCATTGCGGCTCGCCGAACTGCCGCGGGACGATGCTGGCGCCGGTGGAGGCCGTGGCGGAGAAAGACGGGCCGGCCACAGCGGTCGACGCGGCGCCGGCTGTGTCGGACCCGCGCAGGCAACTCAGCGACCTGCCCTGGTGAGGTAGCGGCGAGCCGCCAGGGCTCAGGGCGACTCGCTCTTCACGCTGCGCAGCTGCGCCTCCGCGCGTTCGAGCTCGGTGCGCAGCGCGCGGATCTCGCGTTCCAGTTTCTCGATGCGCGCTTCGCGGCTCATCGGCGCCAGCGCCTGGCAGCGCAGCTGCAGCGCGCTCAGGGTGTCGGCCAGCTCGCGCCGGCGCAGCATCTGGCCGCGCGAACGGGCCAGGGCCATGTCGCGCTCCAGCACGGCTTCCTGCGCCTTGCACTCTTCGGCACTCAAGGGCTGCGCGGCCGGCTCGGTTTGGGCAAAGGCGGCAGGCATGGCCAGGGTCAACGCAAGGGCCAGGAGACGGGGTTTCGGACGCATGCCATACGGTACCCGAACTGCCTGGCTGAACAGGCCTTCAGCCCTTCAGGCTGCAGCTGTTCTGGCGATGCACTTGATCTCGATCAGCCAGTCCGGGCTGCCCAGCCGCGCCACCTGCACCAGCGTCTGCGAGACCTGCGGCTCGCCGCCGAATATCTCGGCGCGCAAGGCGAAGAGCGCCTCGGCCTGGCCGAGGAAGCCGTCGATGTCGGTGACGAACAGGGTTTCGTCCACCACGTCGGCCATCGAGGCGCCGAAGGATGCGAGCACGCTGCGCACGTTGGCGTAGGCCTGCCGCACCTGCGCCGCGATGTCGCCGGCGCCGAGGGTGCGGCCCTCGCCGTCCACGCTCACCTGACCCGAGAGATAGATCGTGTCGCCGACCTGCACACCGTCGGCAATGATGTGCTTGAACGCGCCTTCGCGCACCACGCGGCGGGGAGTGACGGACATGGGGTTTCCTTTCGTTGAGAGCGCGGCAGTATCGAAGGCGCCGCGTGCACAGGCATGCCGTGCAGCGGATGTCCCTGCGCGCTCCAAGTCGATCGGTGGATGCCGAGGCGCGCCCCGCAATCCTGTGATTCAGGCGCTGAGGTAGCGCGCGTCCCACTGCGCGGCCAGCTGCCGCGCCCGGTGCAGCGGCGTGCGGGCGCGCTCGAAGTCCATCACGCAGGCGACGTCCGCCGCGACGGGACGCGCGGGGCTTTCGTTGCTGCGGCCGTCGGTCAGCAGCCAGAGCCAGCGCTGGCGGCTCTCGTGCTTCGCCAGCAGCTGCTGCGCGCGCTGCACGCCGAGTGCCAACGGCGTGCCGCCACCGGCCGCGATGGGCGCAACCCAGTCGTCGTTCCAGGCGCTGGCGCGGCGCGGCGGCAGGCGCAGCTCGACCACGTCGCCGGCAAAGCACAGCAGCGCCACATGGTCGCGCCGCTGGTAGGCCTCCTGCATCAGCGCGAGCAGCTGGCCCTTGGCGCGCGCGAGCTGGCCGTCGTGGCGCATCGAGGCCGAGCAGTCGAGCAGGAAGCAATGCAACGCGCCGCTGCGCGCCTCCTGTGGGCGATGGCGCAGGTGCGCGGCCTGCAGGCGGTCCGCACCGCGGGCGACGAGCGTGCGCGGCCAGTCGAATGCGGTGCCGCGCGCGGCGGCACCGTGCCAGGCGTCCCGTTGCGTGCCCTGCCTCCGGTCACCCTGGCGTGCGCCAGCGGGTGCGGCGTCCCGGAGGCTCAGGCTTTTTTTGGGGCGGCCTGGGACGCGGAGATCAGCGGGCGCAGCGGTTTCACGCGCTCGATGCCGACGGGCTCGGGCGGCATCGCGCCCCAATCGCTGTCGCCAGCATTGCGCGCGGGCGCGTCGCCTGGGTTGCGACGGGGTGCGGGTGACGCCAGCGGGGGCGCCACGGCCGCTTCGGCCTCGGGATGGCGCCGGTGCAGCAGCACCGCCTCGGCCACGCGCTGCACGTGGTCGTCGATGATCGATGCCGCGCCTTCCCACGCCGCGAGTGCACGCGCCGAGCGCAGCATCACGAGGTCGGCGCGCAGGCCGTCCACGCCGGCCGCGATGCACAGCGCACCGACGGCGTCGTGCACCGCATCGCCATACGGCAAGGCCGCCGCGTCCGCCACGCGCGCGCGCGCACGCACCAGTGCCGCCGCGAGTTCGGTCTCTTCCTTCGCATGCGCCGCACGAAAGCCCTGCGGGTCCGCATCGAAAGCCAACCGCGCACGCACGATGGCCTGGCGCTCGGCCGCGTCCTGCAGGTTGCGCAGCCGCACGCACAGGCCGAAGCGATCAAGCAACTGCGGGCGCAGCGTGCCCTCTTCCGGGTTCATGGTGCCCACGAGCACGAAGCGCGCGGCATGCCGGTGCGAGATGCCGTCGCGCTCCACCACGTTGACACCGCTGGCCGCCGCGTCGAGCAGCGAGTCGATGAGCGCATCGGGCAGCAGGTTGATCTCGTCGACGTACAGCACGCCGCCGTGCGCGCGCGCCAGCAGGCCCGGCGCGAACTTGAGTTCGTGGCCGGCGAGCGCCTGCCCGAGGTCGAGCGTGCCCACGAGGCTTTCGAGGCTCGCGCCCAGCGGCAGCGTGACGAAAGGTGCACCGGGCAGCAGCTCGGCAAGTGCGCGCGCGGCCGTGGTCTTGGCGGTGCCGCGCGGGCCTTCGATGAGCACGCCGCCCAGCGCGGGATCGACCGCGGCCAGCAAGAGCGCCTGGCGCAGCTGCGGCTGGCCGGCAATCGCGGCAAAGGGGAACGGCACCGGCATCGGGGCGGCTGTGGTCATCGGGGGCTTCCTTCCATCTGCTGCTCGTGGTCGAGCAGCAGGTTTTCCAATTGGTCCTTGTAGTCGCCGGGCGACTGCCAGAGGCCGCGCTGCATGGCTTCGAGCAGGCGGTTGAGCATGTCCTGCAGCGCGCGCGGATTGTGCGCGTTCACGAAGTCGCGGGTGGCCTCGTCGAGCACGTAGGCGTCGGCCACCATCGCGTACTGGTGGTCGCCCACCACGCGCGCGGTGGCGTCGAAGCCGAAGAGGTAATCGACCGTGGCGGCCATCTCGAAGGCGCCCTTGTAGCCGTGGCGCTTCACGCCGTCGATCCACTTGGGGTTGACCACGCGCGCACGGATCACGCGGCTGATTTCTTCCTTCAGCGTGCGCACGCGCGGCGCCTGCGGGTTGCCGTGGTCGCCGTGGTACATCGCCGGCTGCTGCCCGCTCAGGTGGCGCACGGCGGCGGCCATGCCGCCCTGGAACTGGTAGTAGTCGTTGGAGTCGAGCAGGTCGTGCTCGCGGCTGTCCTGGTTCTGGAGCACGACATTCATGGCGCGCAGCCGGCGCACCAGCGCATCGCCCGCGGGCACGCCGTCGCTGCCCTGGCCGTAGGCATGGGCGCTGCCGCCGACGTAGGCCTTCGACAGGTCGTCGTCGCTCTGCCAGTCGCCATGGTCGAACAGCGGCTGCAGGCCCGAGCCGTAGCTGCCGGGCGCGGAACCGAACACGCGCCAGCCGGCCTGCGTGCGTGCCTCGCCGGGTGCCACGCCTTGCGCTTCGAGCGCCGCAGCCTCGCGCAGGATGCGCGCGCGGATCGGGTTGCGCTCGGCGTCTTCGTCGTCCTGCGCGGCCACGGCCTGCACGGCGGCGTCGAACATCTGCACGGCATTCGGAAAGGCGTCGCGGAAGAAGCCCGAGATGCGCAGCGTGACGTCGATGCGCGGACGCCCGAGGCCCACGGTGGGCAGCACCTCGAAGTCGACCACGCGCTGGCTGCCCGGCGCCCACTTGGGCCGCACGCCGATGAGCGCGAAGGCCTGCGCCAGGTCGTCGCCGCCGGTGCGCATGGTGGCCGTGCCCCAGACCGACAGGCCCAGCGCCACCGGGTAGTCGCCGTGTTCCTGCAGGTGGCGCTCGACCAGCTGCGCGGCCGACTTGAGCCCGAGCATCCAGGCCGTGGGCGTGGGGATGGCGCGCGTGTCGACCGCGTAGAAGTTGCGCCCGGTCGGCAGCACGTCGGGCCGGCCGCGCGAGGGCGAACCGCTCGGGCCCGGTGGCACGAAGCGGCCCTGCAGTGCGCGCGACAGCTGACGCAGTTCTTCCCCGCCGCACGCATCGAGCGCGGGCGCGAGACGGTGCGCGATGCGGCCCATCACGGCAGCGGTGCGCGGCAGTCCGGCCGGGCAGGCGTCCGCTTCGAGCAATTGCTGCGCCAGCAGCTCCAGCCGCTCGCGCGTGTCGCCCTGGTGGCGCCAGGCCTCGTCGCTCACGGCCGCCAGCAGCGCGGGCCGCGCGCCCTGCCAGGGTTTCGCCGCGTCGATGTCGAGCGGGTCGAAGGCCTCGCCGGGCAGCAGGTCGGCTGCGAGCGCGCCGAGCAGCCCGGCGTTCTCGCCGGCGCCGTCGCCGGCCGGAAAGCGCGCGAGCGCGAGCAGCGTGTCGCGCCGCAGCCGATCGCGCGGCGAATCGCCGAACACATGCAGGCCGTCGCGGATCTGGGTTTCTTTCAGCTCGCACAGGTACGCATCGACGCGCGCCAGCACGGCATCGTCTTCCGCACCCGGCATGCCCAGCTCTTCGACGAGGTGCTGCGCGCGCACGGTCGCGAGGATCTGCGCGCGCAGCACCTTGGCGCGGCGCGCATCGACCAGCAGCGCGTCGTAGTACTCGTCGACCTGCCGCTCCAGGTCCTGCAGCGGGCCGTGGTTCTCCGCGCGCGTGAGCGGCGGCATCAGGTGGTCGACGATCACGGCCTGCGTGCGGCGCTTGGCCTGCGCGCCCTCGCCGGGGTCGTTGACGATGAAAGGATAGACGTTGGGCAGCGGCCCGAGGATGGCGTCAGGCCAGCAGGTGGCCGCGAGCGCGAGGCTCTTGCCCGGCAGCCATTCGAGGTTGCCGTGCTTGCCGACGTGCACGACCGCGTCGATGGCGAACACGTCGCGCAGCCAGAAATAGAACGCGAGGTAGCTGTGCGGCGGCACCAGCTCGGCGTCGTGGTAGCTCGCGTAGTCGGCCAATCCGAGCGGGCCGAGGGCGCGCGCGGGCTGGATGCCGACGAACACGCGGCCCAGCCGCAGCCCGGCGATCATGAAGCGGCCCTGGCGCAGCATCGGGTCGTGCTCGGGCGGGCCCCATTGCGCGTCGATGGCGGCGGCCATGCCCTCGGGCAGCGCCGCGAGGCGGGCGCGGTAGTCGGTGAGCGCGTAGCTCTGCCACGCGGGCCGCGCGGCCCACTGCGCGGGGTCGTTGGCGATGCCCTCCTGCAGCGTGCGCATCAGCGCGTCGCCGTCCGCGGGCAGCGTGTCGAGCGTGTAGCCATCGGCCTGCATCGTGCGCAGGATGGCCATCACCGAGGCCGGCGTGTCCAGCCCCACGCCGCTGCCGATGCGGCCTTCGCTGCCGGGGTAGTTCGCCAGGATGAGCGCCACGCGCTTCTCGTCGGCGCGCAGGCGGCGCAGGCTGCACCAGCGGCGCGCGAGCTCGGCCACGAAGGCGATGCGGTCGGGCTCGGGGCGGTAGCCGACCACCTCGGTCTGCGTGAGTTCGCAGCGGTGCGACAGGCCCTTGAAGCTCACGGCACGCGTGACGATGCGGCCGTCCATCTCGGGCAGCGCGATCTGCATCGCGATGTCGCGTGGGCGCAGGCCCTGGCTGTCGGCGAGCCAGTCTTCGCGGTTGCCGCCGCTCACGATCACCTGCAGCACGGGGGCATCGCCCGCGAGTGCCAGAGGCTCACCGCTTTCATCCGAAACGCCCTGCCCCAACGCAGCAAAGGCGGTGGTGTTGAGCACCAGCTGCACATCGTGTTCGGTGCACAGCGCGCGCAGCGCGGAGAGGCACAACGGGTCTTTGAGCGAATCGAGCGCCACGGGCAGCGGGTTCAGTCCCTCGGCATGCAGCGCGGCGGCCAGCGCATCGAAGGCCTCGGTGTTGCCCGACAGCAGGTGCGAGCGATAGAACACCAGCGCCACCACGGGCGCGTCCGCATGCCAGCCGGCGCGCAGGTCGTCGATGCCCGCGACCGTGTGTGTCGCGTCCATGCCGCCCGGCACATGCAGCGCCACCTGCGGCAGGCTGCGCGGCGGCAACGGGGCCTCGCCATGGCCCAGTCCGTGGAAGGCCACCGCGCATAGGAACTGCGCCGCGTTGCCCGCGCCGCCCGAGCGCAGGTACTGCCACAGCTGCCGGCTCACGCCGCGCGCCGCGGTGCCGCGCGCGAGCAGGTCTTCGTCTTCCTGCAGGTCGCCCGAGAACATCGCGAGCTGCTGGCCCTGGCGCTTCGCGAGCTTCTCGAGCTGCTGCAGTCCGTAGGCCCAGGCCGATTCGGCCCCCAGGTGATCGACCACCACCACGCGCGCGTGCCGCAGCACCTCGTCGACGTACAGGTCGAGCGACGCGGGCTGGCGCAGGTGCATGAGGTTGGCCAACCGCAGCGAGGGGTAGCCGGGGTCGGTGGCCGCCAGCGCCGTACGCGCGGCGGCGAGCAGCGCGAGCGTGGTGTCGGCCGAGCTGAGCACCACGATGTCGCCCGGCGTCTGGTCGAGCCGGGTGACGACGCTCGGATCGTCCTCGACGAAGCGTCCGGGCTGGGTGCTCAGCAGGTGCATGCGGTCAGGCGGGAACGGCCGCCACGCCTTCCAGTGCCTTGCGCAGCGCGCCTTCATCGAGGTCTTCGCCGATGAACACGAGCCGCGTGCGCTGCGCCTCGCCGTCGCGCCAGCGGCGGTCGAAGTGGTGGTCGAAGCGGCGGCCCACGCCCTGTACGAGCAGGCGCATCGGCTTGTGCGGCACGGCGACGAAGCCCTTCACGCGGTAGATGGTGTGCTGTTCCACCAGCGCGGTCAGCACGGCGATGAGACCGTCGCGGTCCACGGGCGGCAGCTCGATCACGAGCGAATCGAACTCGTCATGGTCGTGGTCTTCCTCGTGGTCGTGGTGGCTCTCGCGCAGGTGGATGGTGCTCTCGGCGGCGCGGCCCTGGCCCAGCAGCAGCGCGAGCGGCAGCTTGCCTTCGGTGGCGCCGACGATCTTCACCTCGGGCGGCAGCTCCTCGCGCACCAGCGCCTCGACCTGCGCGCGCGCGGCGGCGTCCATGAGGTCGGTCTTGTTGAGCACCACGAGGTCGGCGGCCGAGAGCTGGTCTTCGAACAGCTCGTGCAGCGGCGATTCGTGGTCCAGGTTGGGGTCGGCGCGGCGCTGCACGTCGACCTGCGCGGGGTTCGCGGCGAACTGGCCCGATGCGGCGGCGGGGCCGTCGACCACGGTGACCACAGAGTCGACGGTGAAGATGTTCGCGATGTCGGGCCACTGGAAGGCCTGCACCAGCGGCTTGGGCAACGCCAGGCCCGAGGTCTCGATGAGCACGGCATCGATCTGGTCACGCCGCTCGGCCAGCTGCAGCATCACGGGCAGGAACTCTTCCTGCACCGTGCAGCAGACGCAGCCGTTGGCGAGTTCGTACAGCGCGCCTTCGCGCTCGTTGCCTTCGTCGTCGCAGCCGATGCCGCAACCGCGCAGGATGTCGCCGTCGATGCCGAGTTCGCCGAACTCGTTGACCACCACCGCGATGCGGCGGCCTTCGGCATTGCCGAGGATGTGGCGCAGCAGCGTGGTCTTGCCGCTGCCGAGGAAGCCCGTGACGATGGTGACGGGGATCTTGGCGTTGCTTTGTGTCATGGAATGGGTGCTTTCAGGCGCGCAGGGCGCGCGGGGAATCGGGCGCGCGGCGCGTGCGTGGCGCACGCGCCGGCGAACGGCACGCCCTCTTCAACGAGGGGCAGCCGGCGCGAATCAGACGGCGCTGTACAGGCGGCGCTCAACGAGGGCCGTGCCCTGCAGGCGGCGCCAGGCCTTGGCCGCGGCCAGCACGCCCAGGTCGACCAGCGGCTCGACCAGCACGACCGTCATGTAGGCCGCGCCGAAGCTGGCGATCTGGCCCAGGTTCTCCAGGCCCGTGCCACGGCCGTAGAGGGCCCAGAAGCCCACCCACACCACGATGCCGCCCTGATAGGCCACCGACAGCTTGAAGGCCTGCTGGTAGCTGATGTCCACGTACGCCATGTTCGCGGGAATGATGCGGCGGGCCAGCGCGGCGGTGGCGAACAGCGGCACGAGCAAGGTCGTGACGTTCATGCCGTACTGCGGCAGGTCGGGCGGTGCGAAGAACAGGCTCTGGATGAGCAACCCGCCCGCCAGGCCGATGGCCGCGGGCGCAAGCCCGAAGAGCAGCATCAGCGTGGTGCCCAGAATCAGGTGCACCTCGGACACGCCCACGGGATGGTGCGGGAACACCTCGAAGAAGCAGAACACGAGCATCACGGTGAAGACCGAGCGCAGCAGCAGGCCGATGGGGCCGTCCTTGCGCAAGGTGTCGAAGGCGACCTTGCCTGTGTAAGCCAGTGCAGCCGCCCCCGTGGCATAGCTGAGGAAGATCTTGGATCCGTCGACGAGTCCGGGTTCGATGTGCATCGCGCACCTCCTGAAATGCACCGAAGTGCGAAAGTTGATTGTTGGGGGATGGACTGGCTTGCGCAAGTCCCCGTCATGAAACCCGGGAGCCTTGCAGCCCCCGTTGAACAGGCGAAGGCTGTGGCTTGCGCCGCAGCCGCCGCCAGCCGATCACCACGCCGCTCGCCGAAGCGACGACGCCGATGACCGACAGGAACCACACCACCAGGTCCCAGGCGGGCCGGTGCTGGATGAGCCAGGGAAAGTCGAGGCTGTGCGCGGCGTTGAAGAGCCAGCGGCGCAGCCGCGCGTTGCGGTCGTTGCTGCCGGCCACCTGGCCGCTCGTCGGGTCGATGTAGAGCCAGCTGCGCGCGGCGTCGTCGAACTCGAGCCGCCACACGGGCAGCACGCGCGTGCGGTGGTGGCCGTACCAGTGGAAGTCTTCGTGCGTCTGCAGCGTAGCCTGTGTGATGGTGGCGCCGGGGCGCAGGCGTGCGGCGGCGCGTTCGATGTCGTCGCGGGCGATGGAAGCCGGTGCGCCACTGGCCGCATCCACCACGCGCACGCGGGCCTGCGCGTCGCGCAGCTGCAGCAGCGGCTTGCCGTCGAACCCCATCAGCAGCGCCTCACGCGGTGCGGCAGCGCCCTCGCCTGCCGGCACCACGGCCGGTGGCCAGGGGAACGGCGAGGCACCGGCGCCCGTGTAGCGCGCCATCGCGGCCGCATCGGCGGGCCCGCGCTGGAACCAGCCATTGGGGTTCATCGAGAGCCAGCCGCTCACGATCCAGGTCAGCACGAAGAAGCCGCCGATCAGCCCGGCGATGTGGTGCCAGGCCATCCAGCCGGTGTACGGCGTGACCGCGCCGCTGCGAAAACGCCGCCGCAGCCGGATGCGCAGGATGCCGATGACGATGCCCGTCACGGCCGAGACGATGCAGGCGGCCGACAGCCACACGACCACGTCGTGCCACAGCGGCGGGTCGGCGCGCAGCGGCGTGAAGTAGATCCAATGCGGCACGGCGCCCAGCCAGTTCCAGAAGCGCTCGGCGCGCGTGGTGTCGCGCACCACCTCGCCGGTACGCGAGGACACGTACAGCTCGGTGCCCGCCGCGTCGCCGACTTCGATGCGGTGCAGCGGGCGCAGCGGGTTCAGGCCTTGCGGCACCGTCCACTGGTCGCGTTCCAGCGTTTCGGCCCAGCGTGCGCCAGGCTGCGCGGAGAAGTCGCGGGCGATGGCCTCGGCCTGCGCCGCATCGACCGGGCCGAGCACGCGACCGTCGCGCGCGGACACGGCATGCCGACCGCCGCGCGCATCGACGATGCGCCACACGGGCTGCGCGTCGGCGCCGGCCTGCATTTCGAGCGCCATGCGCCTGGGCGGCTGCGTGCGCACCGCTTGCGGCAGCGTCTCGAGCGCGGCAGTCGGCGTGACCACCGCCTGTTCGAAGCGCACCGGGGCGAGCCCCGCGAGCCGCTCTTCGTCCGTGAGGTTCGGGTACCCCACGTACATCATGACCACGCCCGAGACGAACCACATGACGAACAGCAGGCAGCCGCCGATGCCCAGCCATCGGTGCGTCCAGTACAGCGCCCGCCGCAGCGGGGGCCATGTGCGTTGCCATGTGGTGCTCATGGGGCCGTGCGTGTTCAGAAGGTCACGAACGCCGACAGCTCGAACGAGCGCGGACGGCCCAGCAGCCACTGGTTGCCGCCATTCGAGAACGAGACCGGGTACCTGCGGTCGGCCAGGTTGAAGGCGCGCAGCGCGAGCTTGAGCGACGGGTTCGCCTGCCAGCTCACGCCCGCGTCGGCCACGGTGTAGGAGCCGATGCGGCGCGTGTTGGCCGCGTCGACCTGCCGCGCGCCAACGTGGCGCACGCCGAACTCGGCCTCCCATTGCGGCAGGAAGCGCCAGTGCAGCCACAGGTTGGCCGCCACCTCGGGCACGCCGGCGGGCGTGTTGCCCGCGCGCGAGACCAGCGACTTGCCGACCGCCTCGTTGAAGTCGTCGTAGCGCGCACGCAGCCGCGCGGCGTTGGCTTCGAGGCGCAGCGTGGAGGTGAGCGCCAGGTCGAGCGTGGCCTCGATGCCTTCGGACGACTGCTTGCCGATCTGCTGCACGACGGTCGGGTCGTTCGCGTCGCGCGACAGCAGCTTGGTCTTCTCGATGCGGTAGGCGGCCACGCTCCACGCGCCGCGGCCCTCGGCCAGCTGGCGCTTGTAGCCCACCTCGACCTGCTTGCCGACGCTGAGCTCGAACGGCACCTGTGTGGCCGAGGTGCTGATGAGCCCGGTGAGCGGATCGGCCGCGCGCGCCACCTGCGCATAGAACGACTGCGCGGCGTCGGGCGCGTAGACCACGCCCAGGCGGCCGGTGGCGTACTCGAAGGTCTTGTCCAGGCGCGGGGCGCGGTTCTGCGGATCGGTGCGCACGATCTTCGCGTGGTCCCAGCGCAGGCTGCCGACCACCGACCAGTGTTCGTTGAAGGCCAGCTTGTCTTCGGCGAAGAAGGCGTAGGTGCTGGTCTTCGTCTTGTAGCGCGGCAGGTAGGGCGTGGGCGAGACGTAGGTGCCGGGGTTGAACACGAAGGCATCGACCACCGAGCGCCCGCCGTAGGGCGTGTCGCTCGAATTCCGGAAGTCGATGCGATTGGCGTCGAAGCCCACCAGCACCTGGTTCTTCAGGCCGAACAGCGCGTGCTTGAAGGTGGCGTCGGTGCGGTTGCCGATCTGCTCCTGGTCGTGGCCGATCTCCAGGTAGTCGCCGCGCGTCACGCGGTTCGTCGTGGCGCTGTAGGTGTAGGTTTCGCTGTCGCGCCAGTGGCGCTTGCTGTCCAGGCGGTACAGCTGGTTGCGCACGGTGACGGCGTCGTTGGGCGTCCACTGCGCATCGAGGCGGGTCCAGCGGTCGCGGTACTTGACCTCTGCGTCGTCCAGGTTGTAGTTCTGTTCGCGGTTCAGGCTGCTCAGGCGGCCGTTGACGAGCGGCACGCCGAAATAGCGCTGCGGCGTCTGGCGGCCCTCGTCGTGCGAGAGCGTGAACTGCAGCCGCGGCGACACATCGAGCCGCACCGCGCCGCCCACCGCCAGGCTCTCGGCCTCGCCGCGCCGCATGAAGCCGTCGGTTTTCCGGTGGCTGATGTCGAGGCGGTACGAGAGCATGTCGTTGATCGCCCCGCCGCTGCCGAAGGCGACCTGGCGCGTGGCGTCGGAGCCCACGGTCACGAGCGCTTCGTTGCGAATCGGGCCGCGCGTGGGCTTCTTGGGCACCACGTTGATCGCGCCGCCGATGGCGCCTTCACCGAACATCACCGAGGCGGCGCCGCGCAGCACCTCGATGCGGTCGGTCGACCAGGTGTCGAACGGGAAGGTGACGGTGCCCGCGCCCACGTACAGGCGCGTGCCGTCGTAAAGCTGCATCACCGAGCCGTGGCCGTTGAAGCCGCGTGCCGACAGCGACGAGCCACCATTGCCCGGCGCGGGCGAGCCCGTGATGCCGGTGGCGCGGCTCGCGGCCTCGACCACCGACACGTCGCCGCGCGCGCGGATCGCGTCGCCGGTGAGCACCTCGATGCTGGCCGGCGTTTCGAGCGGCGTGAGGCCCAGGCGGCTGCCGGTCTGCGTGGGCTCGTCCAGGGCCAGCGGCGTGTGGCGGCTGGCTTCGACCTGCACGGGCGTGAGGCTGGGACGGCCGGCCGTGTCGCCCGACTGGGCGAGAACGGGCCCGCAAGCGAGGCCGAGCCCCAGCGAAAGACCTGAAAGACCCGAAAGGCGCGCCCGCTGCAGGGGTGGGCTCGAGCGATCGCGCGATGGCGATGCAATGCGATTCATCCGACTTTTCCTCCGGCCCGCGTCCCCGCAGGCTCCTGACCGATCGCGGACGCCGAGGGAGAAGAGACGAGGGGCGGTGCCGTTTCGCGCGAGGGAAAAGCGGCAGGCCCGGACACGCACTCCCGCAGCATCCGAAGGCGGTTGCGAAGGCCGGTATCCGGGCTCGCGGAGTGCGTCGGGTGCAATGCATGCACCTCGGCGCCGAAGCCCTCGCCTTCCCACGCCGAAGCGCAGTGGCTGCCCGGGCGAAGAATCGCCGGGGCCTGAGGGTGTCGATGTCCGCTGACCGTTGCGGGGGCAGCGCAGGAATGGAAGGGTCGTTCGAAAAAACGACGCCTCGCACCTGCTTCCCGTTTAACCCCGCCGCCAATCCTGTGACTGGTCGTGCAGGGCACCTTCGAACCGTGGGGTGTTGGACGACACCGGTGTGAACCAATGTTTCCAACCGCCGGGATTATAGGGAGCGCCCTGCGGCGGCGCCCTTGCGGGCCCTGTCAGACGGGCTTGCCGTCGGGCCCGAACAGCCGCCGCAGCACCGCCACGCCGGCCACCAGCGCATTCGAATACGTGGCGTAGGGCTCGTGGGCGGCTTCGAGCGGCACGTACACATGGGTGGAGTCGCCGGGCGAGCCGTCCACGGCCTCCATCAGCACCCAGTAGAACTCCCCTTCTTCCAGTTCGTGGACGGTGAGTGCGATGTCTCTCGGCGAAGGCATGACGGTCAGAAATGAAACAGGGAATGAACCCGCCTTTGAACGGGCAAGGGGCTGGCGCGGTTGTCAGTACTAGGGCTTCTCCTACAGTGCATGGACGCCGCGCGGCCTAATGTTAGGGGTGGGGAGTTGCATCAGAACAAGGAGTCAGCATGAAACATTTCACGCTTGAACCCAACATGCGCGCCGCCTTCGGTGGCGCGTTCTACCCGACCGGTTACTCCCTGGTGATGTTTCCGAGCGTCGAAGACGCCAGCCGCATCGGCCACGGGCTGATCGCGAAAGGCATCGTGAGCGGCGACGAGGTCTACCTGATACCGGCCGAAACCGTCCTGGCGGAAATCGCGCCGACCGTGCATGCCTCGCACAGTCCCCTGCCCTCCGCCGGCACCGACGGCGACACGGTGCGCGCCTTCATCCAGCTGGCCCACGAAGGCCACACGGGCCTGCTGATCCGCACCAAGGACGGCGCCATCGCCGAGCGCGTGATGGAACTGGTGCGTACCGTGCCCTACTCGATCGCCGAGCGCTATCGCACGCTGGTGATCGAGGACCTTTGAATCGTCAAGCTGGCACCGCCATCGCGGCGGCGCGCTGCACCACATCGCGGGCCATGGCCTGGGCGAGTTCCTGTTCGCCCAGGAACACCTTCGCGTCGGTTTCGGCGGCCAGCAGGCGGGCTTCCTGCTCGTTGTGGCTGCGCACCACGGTCTGGATGGTGGGGTTCAGCGTGCGCGCGGTTTCGATCATCTGGCGCACGTTCATGGCGTCGGGCGTGGCCACCACGAGCACGCGGGCGCGCGCCACGTGCGCCTGGATCAGCACCGCCGGGTCGGCCGCATCGCCCCACACGGCGGGGATGCCGGCCTCGCGCAGCTTCTCGACCAGCTCACGGTTCTGCTCGGCCACCACGTAGGGGATGTCGTTCGTCTCGAGCTCGGCGGCGATGCGCCGGCCTACCCGGCCGTAGCCGACCAGCACCACCTGGCGCGACAGGTACTTGGCCTCGGTGGTCATGGGCAGCTCGGCCAGCGGGTCGCTGCGCGCGTCGAGTTCGCGTGCGAACTTCGAATGCGCGTGCAGCCATTTCTGCAGCGGCGCGATGAGGCTGAACCACAGCGGGTTGGTGGCGATGGAGATCAGCGCGCCCGCCAGCACCAGGCTCTGCCCCTCCACCGGCAGCAGGCCGAGCGACACGCCCAGCCCGGCCAGGATGAACGAGAACTCGCCGATCTGCGCCAGGCTCGCGCTCACGGTGAGCGCGGTGGCCAGCGGGTAGCGGAACACCAGCACCAGCGCACAGGCCGCGAGCGACTTGCCCAGCACGATCACCAGCACCACGGCCAGCACCTGCAGCGGGCGCTCCAGCAGCACCGAGGGGTCGAACAGCATGCCGACCGACACGAAGAACAGCACGGCGAACGCATCGCGCAGCGGCAGCGACTCCTGCGCCGCGCGGTGGCTGAACTGCGACTCGCGCATCACCATGCCGGCGAAGAACGCGCCCAGCGCGAACGACACGCCGAACAGCGCCGCCGAGGCAAAGGCGATGCTCACGGCCGCCGCCACCACGCACAGCGTGAACAGCTCGCGCGAACCGGTGCGCGTGACCTGCCAGAGGATCCACGGGAACACGCGCCGCCCCACCACCAGCATCAGCACCACGAAGCCGCCGACCTGCAGCAAGGTGAGGCCCAGCGTCTGCCAGACGGGGTCGCCGCTGGTGTCGACCTTGGTGCTGCCCAACGCGCCCGCCAGCGGCGGCAGCAGCACGAGCACCAGCACCATCGCGAGGTCTTCGACCACCAGCCAGCCGACGGCGATGCGGCCGGTGAAGGAATCGAGGATGCCCAGGCTCTCGAGCGCACGCAGCAGCACCACCGTGCTCGCCACCGACAGCGCCAGCCCGAACACCAGCGCCGCGCCCCAGCTCCAGCCCCACCACACCGCCAGGCCGCCGCCGAGCAGCGTGGCGACGACGATCTGCGCGATGGCGCCGGGCAGCGCGATCTTGCGCACCGCGAGCAGGTCGGCCAGCGAAAAATGCAGGCCCACGCCGAACATCAGCAGCATCACACCGATCTCGGCCAGCTGCGCGGCAATGCCCGCGTCGGCCACGAAGCCGGGCGTGAACGGGCCGATGATCACGCCCGCCAGGAGGTACCCCACCAGCGCCGGTAATCGCAGCCGCGCCGCGAGAAAGCCGAACACCAGCGCCAACCCCAGGCCGGCGGCAATCGTATTGATGAGGGAGACGCTATGGGGCATCGGTCCATTTTGCAGGAACGGCCCCCGACCTTTGAAGCCCGCAGGCTTCTACGGGCCTGCGTCTACACCCCTACGGAAGCGACGCGAACTATCGTAGGCATAAAGCACTTCTATTCGCATCGACACCTTTCTCATCCAGAATTTGAGCGGTCCCCCCGTCCCCCCAACAACAGGAGCCTCCCCATGAGCAACGAGAAAACCGAAGCGAAGTGCCCGTTCAGCCAGGCCACCGGCGCCGGCACCACGAACCGCGACTGGTGGCCCGAGCAGCTGCGCCTGGACCTGCTGCACCAGCACTCCTCCAAATCCGATCCCCTGGGCGCCGGTTTCGACTACGCCAAGGCCTTCCAGAGCCTGGACCTCGCCGCGGTGAAGAAAGACCTCGCCGCGCTGATGACCGACTCGCAAGACTGGTGGCCGGCCGACTTCGGCCACTACGGCCCGCTCTTCATCCGCATGGCCTGGCACAGCGCCGGCACCTACCGCATCGGCGACGGCCGCGGCGGCGCAGGCCGCGGGCAACAGCGCTTCGCGCCGCTCAACAGCTGGCCCGACAACGTGAGCCTGGACAAGGCGCGCCGCCTGCTGTGGCCGATCAAGCAGAAGTACGGCCAGAAGATTTCCTGGGCCGACCTGCTGATCCTCACCGGCAACGTCGCGCTCGAGACCATGGGCTTCAAGACCTTCGGCTTCGGCGGCGGCCGCCCCGACGTGTGGGAGCCCGACCAGGACGTGTACTGGGGCCGCGAGAAGACCTGGCTGGGTGGCGACGTGCGCTACGCACAGGGCTCGCCCGGCGTCGAGAAAGACCGCGGCGTGCTCGTGAAGGACGACGACAGCAAGGTGCCGCACAGCCGCAACCTCGAGAACCCGCTGGGCGCCGTGCAGATGGGCCTGATCTACGTGAACCCCGAAGGCCCGGACGGCAACCCCGACCCGATCGCCGCGGCCCACGACATCCGCGACACCTTCGCCCGCATGGCCATGAACGACGAGGAAACCGTGGCGCTCATCGCCGGCGGCCACACCTTCGGCAAGACCCACGGCGCGGGGCCGGCCTCGAACGTCGGCAAGGAACCCGAAGCCGCCGGCCTCGAAGACCAGGGCTTCGGCTGGAAGAACAGCTTCGGCACCGGCAAGGGCGGCGACGCCATCACCAGCGGCCTCGAAGTGACGTGGACCACCACGCCCACGAAGTGGAGCAACAACTTCTTCGAGAACCTGTTCGGCTACGAATGGGAGCTGACCAAGAGCCCCGCAGGCGCGCACCAGTGGGTGGCCAAGGGCGGCGCCGGTGCCGGCACCATCCCCGACGCGCACGACGGTTCCAAGCGCCACGCGCCGACCATGCTCACCACCGACCTGTCGCTGCGCCTGGACCCGGCCTACGAAAAGATCTCGCGCCGCTTCCTGGCCAACCCCGACCAGCTCGCCGACGCCTTCGCGCGCGCCTGGTTCAAGCTCACGCACCGCGACATGGGCCCGCGCGCCCGCTACCTCGGGCCCGAGGTGCCGGCCGAAGAGCTGATCTGGCAAGACCCGATCCCGGCCGTCGACCATCCGCTGGTCGACGCCAACGACGTCGCGGCGCTGACGAAGAAGGTGCTGGCCTCGGGCCTCACGCCTGCGCAGCTGGTGTCGACGGCGTGGGCCTCGGCCTCCACCTTCCGCGGCTCCGACATGCGCGGCGGTGCCAACGGCGCCCGCGTGCGGCTGGCGCCCCAGAAGGACTGGGCCGTCAACCAGCCCGCGCAGCTGGCCCAGGTATTGAAGGTGCTCGAAGGCATCCAGAGCGAGTTCAACGCGGCGCAGACCGGCGGCAAGAAGATCTCGCTGGCCGACCTGATCGTGCTGGCCGGCGGTGCGGGCGTGGAACAGGCCGCGCGCAATGGCGGCCGTGAAGTGAAGGTGCCCTTCTCGCCGGGCCGCGCCGACGCCTCGCAGGAACAGACCGACGTGCCCTCGTTCGAGCCGCTGGAGCCCGCAGCCGACGGCTTCCGCAACTACCTGAAGGGCCGCTACAGCGTGCCCGGCGAAGCGCTGCTGATCGACAAGGCGCAGCTGCTCACGCTCACGGCGCCCGAGATGACGGTGCTGGTCGGCGGCCTGCGCGTGCTCGACACCAACGTCGGCCAGACGCGCCACGGCGTCTTCACGAAGATGCCCGGCACGCTGAGCAACGACTACTTCGTCAACCTGCTCGACATGGGCACGGAGTGGAAGGCCGTGTCGGACGCCAAGGAAGAGTACGAAGGCCGCGACCGCAAGACCGGCACCCTCAAGTGGACCGGCACGCGCGTCGACCTGGTGTTCGGCTCCAACGCGCAGCTGCGCGCCATCGCCGAGGTCTACGGCGCTTCCGACAGCCAGCAGAAGTTCATCGACGACTTCGTGGCCGCCTGGACCAAGGTGATGAACCTGGACCGCTTCGATCTCGCCTGAGGCGGGGCGCCAGCGCCGTCCGCGCCCCGGGGCCCTGCCCCGCGGGCGCGGACTCCCATGAACGAGGTATTCGGTTTCCGGGCCGGGGCACTAGATTCGGCCCCATGAAATTCGCGAAGGCATGGCTTGCCGCCGGCGTCGTCCTGGCGGCCTCGCAGTTCTGCGCGCTGTACGCGCAGGACGGCAACCCCGAATGGCGCGCGCTGCGCCAGGAACTCGTGCAACGCATCAACGCCAACTGCTACGACGTCGGCACGCTCGAGCTGGCGCAGCAGGTGCTGCAGACGGCGCAACGCACGGGCGGGCCCGAGTCCGCCGACACGGCCCTCAGCCTCGTGCTGCTGGCCCATGTCCACCAGCGGCAGGGGCAGCTGACCCGGGCCGCGCAGTCGTACACGGCCGCGCTCGCCATCCAGGAAAAGACCGCCGGGCCGGACAGCCCGATGGTGGCGTTCACGCTGAGCGCGCTGGCCGGCCTGCACTACCGCCGCGAGGCCTTCGACCAGGCCATTGCGCTGTACGAACGCGCCCTGGCGATCCACGAGAAGCAGCGGCGCCCCGACGCACACGCGGTGCTGTACAGCCGGCAGAACCTGGCCGCGGCCCATCGCGCCCAGGGCGCCTACGCCAAGGCCGCCCCGCTGTACGAACGCGAACTCGATGCCAGGGCGCAGCCGCTGCTCGCGGTGGCCCTGGTGCACTGAAGCGCACCGAAACGCGCCGCACCGCACCGAAACGCGCGGGCCGGCGCCCTGCGCCCGCTACTGCGCCATCTTCGATTCGCGCGCGTTCACCAGCTCCTCCGGCTCCTGCGACTCGACCCAGCTCTCGTTGTTGAGCCCGGCCTGCAGCCGCTCGGTGTCCAGTTCGTTGGTCCACTTGGCGACCACGATGGTGGCCACGCCGTTGCCGATCAGGTTGGTGAGCGCACGCGCTTCCGACATGAAGCGGTCGATGCCCAGGATGAGCGCCAGCCCCGCCACCGGCACATGCCCCACCGCCGACAGCGTGGCCGCCAGCACGATGAAGCCGCTGCCCGTGACACCGGCCGCCCCCTTCGAGGTGAGCAGCAGCACGGCCAGCAGCGTGATCTCCTGCGTGAGCGTCATGGGCGTGTTGGTGGCCTGCGCGATGAACACCGCCGCCATCGTCAGGTAGATCGAGGTGCCGTCGAGGTTGAACGAGTAGCCCGTGGGAATCACCAGCCCCACGCAGGTCTTGTGGGCGCCCAGGTTCTCCATCTTCTCCATCATGCGCGGCAGCACCGACTCGCTGGACGAGGTGCCCAGCACGATCAGCAGCTCTTCCTTGATGTACTTGATGAACTTCCAGATGCTGAAGCCGTGAAAGCGCGCAATGAGCCCCAGCACCACGAAGATGAACAGCAGGCAGGTCAGGTAGAAGGTGCCCATGAGCTTGCCCAGCGACAGCAGGCTGCCCAGCCCGTACTTGCCGATGGTGAAGGCCATGGCGCCGAAGGCGCCGATGGGCGCGAGCTTCATGATGTAGTTGACGATCACGAACAGCACGTGCGAGCCCTTCTCGATCACGTCGAACACCAGCGTGCCGCGCCCGCCGAAACGGTGCAGCGCAAAGCCGAACAGCACCGCGATGAGCAGCACCTGCAGGATCTCGCCCTTGGCGAAGGCATCGACCACGGTGGAGGGAATCACGTTGAGCAGGAAGTCGACCGTGCCGGTCATCTTGCCGGGGCCGGTGTAGGCCGCGATGGCCTTGGTGTCGAGCGTGGACGCGTCGATGTTCATCCCGGCGCCGGGCTTGAGCAGGTTCACCAGCACGAGGCCGACCACCAGCGCGATGCTGCTCACGATCTCGAAGTACAAGAGCGCCAGGCCGCCGGTCTTGCCGACCTTCTTCATGTCTTCCATGCCGGCGATGCCGACCACCACCGTGCAGAAGATGATCGGCGCGATGATCATCTTGATGAGCTTGATGAAGCCGTCGCCCAAGGGCTTCATCGACTCGCCGAGCGAGGGGTAGAAGTACCCCAGGAGCACGCCGACGATCACCGCGGTGATCACCTGCACGTACAGGGAACGGTAAAGGGGGAGCTTCCTGGGTACTGTGCTTGTTGTATGTGCCATGACTGCCTCCTGAAAAGATGAGGGAAAACGCAGAAGAAAGGGTTCGTGTCGGGTTGCTTTCGATGGTTGAAGTCGTGTGTCCTGTGGGTGTGGTTCCGGCCCAAATGAAAAAACCCGCCGAAGCGGGTTTTTGTTTTCAGGGCGTGGCGCGCATGCTCAGTGCATGTGGAGGCCGCCGTTGACCGAGAAGTCGGCCCCGGTGCTGTAGCCGCCTTCGTCGGTGGCGAGCCACGCGATGATGGAAGCGATTTCGCTCGGCTCGCCCAGGCGCTTGACCGGGATCGTGGCCACGATCTTGTCGAGCACTTCCTGGCGGATGGCCTTGACCATGTCGGTGCCGATGTAGCCCGGGCTCACCGTGTTCACGGTGACGCCCTTGTTGGCCAGCTCCTGCGCCAGCGCCATCGTGAAGCCGTGCATGCCGGCCTTGGCCGCCGAGTAGTTGGTCTGGCCGGCCTGGCCCTTGGCGCCGTTGACCGAGCTGATGTTGATGATGCGGCCCCAGCCCTTTTCGACCATGTCGCCCACCACCTGCTTGGTGACGTTGAACATGCTGTTGAGGTTGGTTTCGATCACCGCGCTCCAGTCCTCGGGCGTCATCTTGAGGAACATGCGGTCCCGCGTGATGCCGGCGTTGTTGACGAGCACGTCAATCGCCCCGTGGGCCGCCTTGGCGGCGGAGAAGGCCTCGACGGTGGATTGCCAGTCGCCGACATTGCCGACCGACGCGTGGAACTCGAAGCCTTCGGCTTTCTGTTCGGCCAGCCACTTGGCGTAGTCCCGCGTGGGGCCGCAACCTGCGACCACGGTGAACCCGTCCTTGTACAGACGCTGGCAGATGGCTGTTCCGATGCCACCCATGCCTCCGGTGACATATGCAACTTTCTTGCTCATGAGATTTCCTTGATTGAAGCTAGCAAAAAGCCTGAACGGCCGCCTTCACTCTAGCCATTTTCAGGCCACACAACTCTGAGGGAGAACACTGAGCCAAGCTTGCAACCAGCTGTCACGGACATCACCTCGGCGGCACTCTATATGCTTGCGGCTTCGCGCCCGTGACAGGGCCCCTGCCGGCCACCCCACCAGGAGTTCGCACGCATGAATTTCGCAATCGTCGTCTTCCCCGAGGTCGAGGAGCTCGATTTCGTCGGTCCCTGGGAAATGCTCACCATGTGGAGCAAGCTGGCCGGCGGCCCCGCCAACTGCCTCGTGGTGGCGCAAACGCATGGCCCGGTCGTCTGCGCCAAGGGGCTGTCGATCAACCCGCATGTCTCGTTTGCCGACTGCCCGCCGCTCGATTTCGTGCTCGTGCCCGGCGGCATGGGCACGCGGCGCGAGGTCGACAACCCCGCCATGGTGCAGTTCCTGGCCGCGCAGGCGCCGGGCTGCAAGGCGCTGCTGTCGGTGTGCACCGGCGCCTTCGTGCTGCATGCGGCCGGCCTGCTCTCGGGCCGCACCGCGACCACGCACTGGGGATCGCTCGACCGCCTGCGCGCGCTCGGGGACGTGAAGGTGGTCGAGCAGCGCTTCGTGCAGGACGGTCATGTCTGGACCTCGGCCGGCGTCTCGGCCGGCACCGACCTGATGCTGGCCTTCATCGCCCATGTGGCGGGCGAGGAAGCCGCGGCCAAGGTGCAGCTGCAGGCCGAGTACTACCCGGCCGACACGGTGTACGGCCACACCTCGAGCCACGAGCGCGCGCCGTCGTATGTGCGGCGGCCGGGCTCGCGCATGGGCTCGGCCTGATCGTTCTTTCGCTTGTTTGTTTGATCGATCGAACGGTCGGTCATTTCTTCTTTCTTACTTCTTTCGACCTCCATGTCCACGCCCGACCTCACCGACCTCGAACCGCTTTCCGTGCTCGCCGCCCGCGTGGGGGCGACGCTGCGCGAGCGGCGCCAGACGGTGGCGGTCGCCGAATCGTCGGCCGGCGGCCTGGTCTCGGCCGCCCTGCTCGCCCTGCCAGGCGCCTCGGCCTACTTCCTGGGCGGCGCGGTCATCTATTCGCGGCGCGCCGGCAAGGCCCTGCTCGGCCTCACGCCCGAGGACATGGGCGACATGCGCGGCGAGACCGAGCCCTACGCGCGCTTCATCTCGGGCCGCATCCGCGATGCCCACCGCTCGAAATGGGGCATCTGCGAGAGCGGCGCGGCGGGGCCGTCGGGCAGCCCGTACGGCGATGCGCCGGGCCACGTCTGCATCGCCGTGACCGGCGCGGACGGCCTCGTGGTCAGCCGCACGATCGAGACCGGGGCAACCGACCGGCCATGGAACATGGATGTGTTCGCGCGGCTGTTGCTGAAGTTGTTCGAAGAGACCTTGCTGGCGAACGGCGACGCATGACCGAAACAGTGATTTCGACCGCTTCCGAAGAAGAGGTCCGCTCCGGCGTCCTGGGCCGCCGGTTGCGCGAGTTCAACTACGGCTTCGTCGGCGAGTACCCCGATACGCAACCCGTGTGGCTGAACGCGAAAGATGCGCAGGGCCGCCTGATGGGCGGGCTGCGTGGCTTCGTTTTCCTCGAATGGCTGCGCATCGACGTGCTGTTCGTCGAGGAGGAAGCCCGGGGCACCGGCCTGGGCCGTCGCCTGCTCGCGGAGGCGGAAGCGCGCGGCAAGGCGCTGGGCGCCGGGAATGCCGCGCTCGAAACCTTCGAGTGGCAGGCGCGAGGCTTCTACCTGAAGCAGGGCTACGAAGAGTTCGCGCGCATCGACAACTACGCGCGCGGCAACTACCTCGCCTACATGAAGAAAAAGCTCTGAGCCCGGGGCATTGCGGCCCCCGACCCCGAACCTCTCAAGCTGTCGCGCTCAATCCGCCTGCACCCCCGCAGCCCGGATCACCTTCCCCCACTTCTCGATCTCCGCCGCCAGGTGGCTGCGCAGCGCCTCGGGCGTGACCTTGTCCATCGGCACGGCCTCGGTGCTCAGCTCGGCAAAGCGCTTCTTCACGTTGTCGTCCTGCAGCGCGGCGCGCAGGGCCACGTTGAGCTTCTCGATCACGGCCGGCGGCGTGCCCTTGGGCGCGTACACGCCGTGCCACACCTTCACGTCGAAGCCCTTGAGGCCCTGCTCGTCGAGCGTGGGAATGTCCGGCATGCTCGACAGGCGCTTGGGCGTGGTCACGCCGAACACCTTCACGCGCTGGCCGTCCTTGATGACGGGCGCGGTCTGCGTGGTCTGGTCGCACAGCAGGTCGACCTGCCCGCCCATGAGGTCGTTGAGCGCCGGGCCTGCGCCCTTGTAGGGCACGGTCGTGAGTTGCACGCCGATCTGGTGCGCGAAGAGCATGCCGCACAGCTGCGAGACGGCCCCGATGCCGGCATTGGCGAGCGAGACCTTCTCCTTGTTGGCCTTCACGTAGGCCAGCAGCTCCTTGAAGTTGTTGGCCGGGAAGTCCTTGCGCGACAGCAGGGTCATCGGCACGTCCATGACCTGGCCGACGTACTCGAAGTCTTTCAGCGGGTCGTAGTTGAGCTTCTTGTACAGCGCGGGCGCGGTGGCCATGCCCATGTGGTGGATGAGGATGGTGTAGCCGTTGGGCGCGGCCTTGGCCACGCGGGTCGGCGCGATGGTGCCGCCCGCGCCCACGGTGTTCTCGACCACCACGGTCTGCCCCAGCGACTTGCCCATGGGCACGGCGAGCATGCGCGCCACCACGTCGGTGGGACCGCCGGCCGAGTACGGCACGACCATCACGATGGGCTTGTCGGGCCACGCGGCCTGCGCGGCGGCGGGCGATGCGGCGGCGAGCAGGCAGGCGCCCGCCGAGGCCGCGATGAGGGCTTTCAGTTTCCAGGTCTTCGTTGCGTTCACTTCTTTGTCTCCTTTTGGTTTGTCTGTGGATCAGTGCGTCACGGATGAATCGCCGGGGCCGTGCGAGGCGGCCAGCGCGAGCCAGCGCTCGGCCAGCCGCACCACGGGCCCGTCGACCATGCGGCCGTCGAGGCTCACGACGCCGCCGCCGGCCGCGCGCACGGCCTCGGTGACGCGGTGCGCCCAGGCCACCTCGTCGGCCGTGGGCCCGAGCGCGGCCTGCACGGGCGCGACCTGCTCGGGGTGGATGCACAGCTTGGCGCCGAAGCCGCCGCGCCGCGCGCGCGCGGTGTCGGCGGCGAGCCGCTGCGCGTCGCGCCAGTCGGGCGAGACGCCGTCGATGGGCGTGGCCAGCCCGGCGCGTCGCGAGGCCAGCACGAGCGCGAGGCGCACGGGCACCAACTCGGCCTCGTCGGCATCACAGGCCATGCCGAGGTCGGCCTGGAAATCGAGGTGGCCGAAGGCCAGCCGCAGCACCTGCGGCGCACCCGCGATGGCATCGAGCGCCGCGAGCCCCGCGGCCGATTCGATGAGCGGCACCAGCACGGCCTTCGGTCCGACGGTCGCGGCCAGCCGATGCAATTCGTCGGCGTGCTCGGCCTTGGGCAGCACGATGCCGGCGATCAGGCCCTCGGCGATCCAGCCCGCCGCGCGCGCGCAGTCGTCGTCATGCCACGGCGTGCCGCTGGCGTTCACGCGCACCAGAAGTCGCTCTCGCCCTTCGGCGGGCAGCGCCGCCAGCGAGGCGCCGAGCGCATCGCGCGACTCGGCCTTGCGCGCGGGGGCCACGGCGTCTTCGAGGTCGATGATCACGCCGCCCGCGCCCGTCGCCAGTGCGCGCGCATGGCGCTCGGGCCGGTCGGCCGGCACGAAGAGAAAGGCGCGCGCCAAGGCGAGCGCGGCGTTCGCGGGCCCGCTCATACCGCGCCGGCCGCGCGCAGCGCCGCAATCGCGTCGTCGCCACGGCCCAGGCTGCGCAGGATGGCGTCGGTGTGCTGGCCGACCGCGGGCACCGGGTCCATGCGGTAGTCGAACGCGCTCTGGCGACCGGCGGGCAGCAGCGCCGGGATGTCGCCGGCCGGCGAGCCCACCTGGCGCCAGCGCTCGCGTGCCTGCAGCTGCGGATGCGCCCACAGCCCGGCCATGTCGTTCATGCGCGCGTTGGCGATCTGCGCGGTGTCGAGCCGTTCGAGCACCTGCGCCGCACTGAGCGCGCCGAAGGTGTCGACGATGAGCGTGCGCAGCGCCTCGCGGTGTTCGTTGCGCCGGGCATTGCTGTCGAAGCGCGGGTCGCTCGCGAGCTCGGGGCGCAGCAGCACCTTGTCGCAGAAGGCGCGCCACTCGCGCTCGTTCTGCAGGCCGAGCATCACGGTGCCGCCGTCGCCGGCGGGGAACGGGCCGTAGGGATAGATGGTGGCGTGCGAGGCGGCGCTGCGCGGCGGCGGCGGTGCGCCGTCGTAGGCGTAGTACATCGGGTAGCCCATCCACTCGGCGAGCGATTCGAGCATCGACACGTCGATGTGCGAGCCCTTGCCCGTCTTGCCGCGCTGCATCAGCGCCGCGAGGATGCCGGTGTAGGCGTACATGCCCGCCGCGATGTCGGCGATGGAGTTGCCCGACTTGCACGGGTCGTCGGGCGTGCCCGTCACCGAGAGGAAACCGGCCTCGCTCTGGATCAGCAGGTCGTAGGCCTTCTTGTCGCGGTACGGGCCGTCTTCGCCGTAGCCCGAGATGTCGCAGACGATGAGCGCGGGGTGCTTCTCCTGCAGCACCTGCGCGCCCAGGCCCATGCGCGCGGCGGCGCCGGGCGCGAGGTTCTGCACCAGCACGTCGGCACCGGCCACCAGCTCCTGCAGCACGGCGAGCGCGGCGGGCTGCTTCAGGTCGAGCGTGAGGCTTTCCTTCGAGCGGTTGACCCACACGAAGTGCGAGGCCTCGCCGTTCACGCGCTCGTCGTAGGCGCGCGCAAAGTCGCCGCCGCCGGGGCGCTCGACCTTGATGACGCGCGCGCCGAGGTCGGCAAGCTGGCGGGTGCAGAACGGCGCCGCGATGGCGTGTTCGAGCGAGATGACGGTGATGCCGTCCAGGGGTCTGGTCATGGGCTTCTTCTTTCTTTCCTTGCGTCAGGCGAGCACGGCCGTGGCCTGCATCGTGAGCCAGCCGTCGGCGTCTTCGCCCCACAGGCTGAAGGTCTTGCCGTCGGTGCTGCCTTCGGCGGGCTTGCCGTGCACGCGGAACGGCGCGATGTCGAAGGTCGGTCGCACGGCGCGGAACTCGAAGCGCGCGAGCTGCGCATCGGCCGGCGCGTTGCGGCGCAGCAGGTCGACCAGCAGCGTCGCGATCAGCGGCCCGTGCACGATGAGGCCCGGGTAGCCCTCGACCTGCGTCACGTAGCGGCGGTCGTAGTGGATGCGGTGGCCGTTGAAGGTCAGCGCCGAGTAGCGGAACAGCAGCACGTCGTCGGGCACGAGGTCGCGGCTGAAGGCGGCGTCCTTCGGTGCGGGCGTAGGCGGCGGCGTGGCCTCGCCCGGTGCGGCGGCGGCGCGGTAGACGATGTCGTGCTCTTCGGTCAGCGCGAGCCCGCGCGCGTTGCGCACTTCATGGCGCACCAGCACGAACACCAGCTCGCCCGTGCGGCCGGCCTTGTGCGTGACCGAGGCGATGGTCGACGTGCGCTCGACCGCATCGCCCACCTGCAGCGGATTGCCCGGCTCCCACGTCAGCCGGCCGCCGGCCCACATGCGGCGCGGCAGCGGCACGGGCGGCAGGAAGCCGCCGCGCTTCGCGTGGCCGTCTTCGCCGATCTCCGACTGGCGGTGGTGCGGCAGGAAGTAGAGCCAGTGCCACAGCGCGGGCAGGTGCGTGCCCGCCTCGGGCAGCGGGTCGTCGCGGTCGAGCGTGGCGGACAAGCCGCGCACGGGCGCAGCCGTGAGGTCGTCGCGCAGTGTTTCGCTGCGGCCCTGCCAGGCCTGCAGGTGCGCGAGGGCTTCGGCGTCGATCAGGGGAGAAGTCATGTCGTGTTTGTCGGGAAGAAGGATGAGTGGCGGGGTCAGTCGACCGCGGCGCCCGAGGCCTTGACGATGCGCGCCCACTTGGCGAGGTCGGCATGCAGCAGCGCCGAGAACTGCTCGGGCGAGGTGGGCGCGGCGATCTCCACGCCCTGCTGGTCGAGCTTGTCGCGCAGGTCCTTGGCCGCGAGCGCCTTGCGCGTGGCGTCCTGCAGGGTCGCGAGCACGTCGGCCGGCACGCCCGCGGGCGCGAACAGGCCGATCCACAGCGTGCCGTTGTAGCCCGGCACCTGCTCGGCGATGGCGGGCACGTCGGGCAGCACGGGCGAGCGCTTCTCACCACTCACGGCCAGCGCGCGCAGCTTGCCGGCCTTGATGTGCGCCAGCGCCGAAGGCAGGCTCGCGAACACGATCGGCAGTTGCCCGCCGAGCACGTCGTTGAGCGCGGGCGCCACGCCCTTGTACGGCACGTGCTGCATCGAGATGCCGCCCATGCTGTTGAGCATTTCGCCCAGCAGGTGGTTGAGCGTGCCGTTGCCGGCCGAGGCGTACTGGTAGCTGGCGCCCTTCGCGCGCGCCAGCTTCAAAAATTCGGCGAAGTTCTTCGCGGGGAACGACGGGTTCACCAGCAGCACGTTGGGCACGGCGCCGACCAGGCCGACGGGCTTGAAGTCTTTCTCGGGGTCGAAGCCCGGGTTCTTGTACAGCGCGGGGTTGATGGCCTGGCTGCTGCTGATCGTCATGAGCAGCGTGTAGCCGTCCTTCGGACCCTTGGCGACCAGCTGCGTGCCGATGTTGCCGCCCGCGCCGGGGCGGTTGTCGACCACCACGCTGGCGTTGTTCAACACCTCGCCGAGCTTCTGGCCCACGAGACGGCCGACGATGTCGTTGGTGCCGCCGGCGGCCTGGGGCACGACGAGCGTGATGGGGCGCGAGGGGTAGGTCTGGGCAGTGGCGGCGCTGGTGGCCAGCAAGGTGGTGGCGGCGAGGCCGAAGGCGATCAGCGCCTTGGCGCGAAGCCGCAAGGCGGGGGTGGTGTCGTGTGTCTCCATGGCCGCATGGTCTTCTGCCCGCCCCGCCGGCGCAATCTGCGATTTCGGAAGCCAGGCTTCTGAAATTCCGAAGGCTTGACTACCATCGCCCCATGCTCTTCGACCTCACCGACCTGCGCCTGTTCGTGGCCACGGCCGAACTCGGCAACCTCACGCGGGCGGCCGAGCGCCAGCACCTGTCGCTGGCGGCGGCCAGCGCGCGCATCAAGGCGCTCGAGACCCAGGCCGGCCTGCAGCTGCTGCAGCGCGAGGCCCGCGGCGTGCGCCTGCTGCCGCCGGGCGAAGCCTTCCTGCACCACGCCCGCTTGGTGCTGCACCAGGCCGACCAGCTGCGCGCCGACCTGCTCGAGTACGGCGGCGGCCTGCGCGGCCACCTGCGCGTGTTCGCCAACACCACGGCGGTGACCGACTTCCTGCCCGAGATCCTGCCCGGCTTCCTGGCCGCCAACCCGCGCATCAACGTCGACCTTCAGGAAAAACCGAATGCTCAGATCCCGCGCGGCGTGCGCGACGGGCGCGCCGACATCGGCATCGTCGCGGGCCAGATGGACACGCTGGGCCTGGACACCATCCACTTCAGCACCGACCGGCTGGTGCTCGTCACCTCGCGCCAGCACCGCTTTGCGCGACGCCGCCGCATCTCGTTCGCCGAAACGCTCGACGAAGACGCCATCGGCATGCAGCAGGGCAGCACGCTGCAGGCCTTCCTGGGGCAGATCACCGACCACCTGGGCAAGCGCCAGAAGCTGCGCATCCAGCTCGGCAGCTTCGACGCCATGTGCCGGATGATCGGCAGCGGCGTGGGCATCGGCGTGGTGCCGGAGTCGGCCGCGCGGCGCAACCAGGACAGCATGCGGCTCGCGCTGGTCGAGCTCAGCGACCCGTGGTGCGTGCGCGAGCGCTACCTGCTCGTGCGCGACCGCGCCGCCCTGCCCGTGTACGCCCAGGCGCTGGTCGAGACCTTGTGCAAGCACTACGCCGACGCGCAGGCCGAAACCGGCTGACGGCTCGTTTTCCGGCCAAAAACAGGCACTTGCAGGCGGCTTGTGAGAAACCCGATGTCTTCCCCATTTTCTGTGCACAACTTTGGGGGTAAGTCAGGGGCAGCGTTGTAAAGCGAACGCAAGTTGTTGTTTTATAAAGAGAATAGTTAGTCTGCTTAAAAATTTTGCAGTGCACAAGTCAGGCCGCCGAGGGGCCTGAAAATCGCTTGAAAACAGGAAAGTCAAGCGAAAAAACAGGGGGTGGCCTGTGCTAGGCCGCCCTTTGAAACCAACGACTTGCGGCGGGTTGTGAAGAAGTCCACTGCAATCCCCACTTTCTGTGGGCAACTTTGGGGGTAACTCGGGTGGAGCTTTGTAAAACGGATGCAAGTTGTTGTTTTACAAAGGGATTCCACACTTTGCTCAATTTTTGAGCGGTGAACAAGAGCGTCAGCCAGTCGGGTGACCGTCGCCCAAATGAATCCAAAGGTTCTCAGCACGCCGAATCGGGTCGATGCGAGGCGCGAAAGAGGGTCGCTACAGTCGCCCTGACATGCTCGAAGCCCTCAGCTCCCCCTGGTCCTGCCTCGGCGCCGTTGCCGGGCTGCTGATCGCCCTGGGGGTTCATTGGCTGGCACCGACGGACATCGACACGGTGCACGCCGGCGCGTGGCTGGTGGGCATCGGCTGGCTCGCGGGCCTGGCCTGGGACCTCGTGGCTTCGGACCGGTCGAAGTAAGCCGCAGGCGAAACCCGCAAACAGCGCGCACAAAAAAGGGAGGGGAGGCAGCGGCCCTTGCGAGCCCCTGTCTCCCCTCCCCGTACCGGTTCACCCGGTGATCAGGCTCAGCGCTCGATCGTCAGCGCCACGCCCATGCCGCCGCCGATGCACAGCGAAGCGATGCCCTTCTTGGCGTTCTGGCGCTGCATTTCGTGCAGCAGCGTCACCAGGATGCGGCAGCCCGACGCGCCGATGGGGTGGCCGATGGCGATGGCGCCGCCGTTCACGTTCACCTTGTTCACGTCCCAGCCCATTTCGCGGTTCACGGCGCAGGCCTGTGCGGCGAAGGCTTCGTTGATCTCGAGCAGGTCGAGGTCGGCGGCCTTCCAGCCGGCGCGCTGCAGCGCCTTCTGCGATGCGGGCACGGGGCCCATGCCCATGATGGTCGGGTCCAGGCCGGCGGTGGCGTAGCTGGCGATGCGGCCCAGCGGCTTCAGGCCCAGGGCGGCGGCCTTCTTGGCCGTCATGACCATCACGGCAGCGGCGCCGTCGTTCAGGCCCGAGGCATTGCCCGCGGTCACGCCGCCGGCCTTGTCGAAGGCGGGACGCAGGCCGGCCAGCACTTCGGCGTTGGTCTTGCGGTTGATGAACTCGTCCTGGTTGAAGACGAGCGGGTCGCCCTTCTTCTGCGGAATGCTCACGCCGACGATTTCGTCCTTGAACTTGCCGGCGTCCTGCGCGGCGGCGGCCTTGGTCTGGCTGGCCAGGGCCAGTTCGTCCTGCGAGGCGCGGTCGATGTTGTACTTCTTGGCCACGTTCTCGGCCGTGATGCCCATGTGGTACTGGTTGTACACGTCCCACAGGCCGTCGACGATCATGGTGTCGACCAGCTTCCAGTCGCCCATGCGCTGGCCGTTGCGCGAGTTGGGCAGCACGTGGGGCGCCATGCTCATGTTTTCCTGGCCGCCGGCGATGACGATTTCGGAGTCGCCCGTGGCCACGGCCTGCGCCGCCAGCATCACGGCCTTCAGGCCCGAGCCGCACACGGCGTTGATGGTGAGCGCCGGCGTTTCCTTGGTGCCGCCGCCCTTGAGCCAGGCCTGGCGCGCGGGGTTCTGGCCGGCACCGGCCGCGAGCACCTGGCCCATGATGGCCTCGCCCACCTGGTCGGCCGTGAGGTTGGCGCGCGCGATCACTTCCTTGATCACGAGGGCGCCCAGCTCGGTGGCGGGAATGCCGGCGAGCGAGCCGCCGAATTTGCCGACCGCCGTACGCGCAGCCGAAACGATGACGATGTCTTCCATGAGGTTCTCTCCGTTGAGGTGATTTGAAATCGGTTGCGATCTTGCGGGAGCTGGCGCCCGTTCAGGCCTTGGCCTTCACGTAGCGTCCCGGCGCCGGTTCGATGGCCTTGTAGGCCTTGCCGTTGCCGTAGCCCTTGGGCGCTGGGATCTGCTTGCCCGCGTGGCCCTTGAGCCATTGTGCCCAGTCGGTCCACCAGCTGCCCGGCTGCTCCTGCGCGCCGGCCAGCCATTCGGGCTGGGTCTTGGGAAACTTGCCGTCCTCGCGCAGCCAGTGGCTGCGCTTGTTCTTGGCGGGCGGATTGATCACGCCGGCGATGTGGCCCGAGGCGCCCATCACGAAGCGCTTCTTGCCCGTGAGCAATTGCGTGGAGGTGTAGGCGCCGCCGATGGGCACGATGTGGTCTTCGCGCGAGCCGTAGATGTAGGCCGGGATGTCGATCTTGCCCAGGTCGACCTTCTCGCCGCACACCGTGAGCGCGCCGGGCTTGGCCAGCTTGTTCTCGTGGTAAGTGTTGCGCAGGTACCAGGCGTAGAACGGGCCCGGCAGGTTGGTCGCGTCGCTGTTCCAGTACAGCAGGTCGAAGGCCGGCGGCGTCTCGCCCTTGAGGTAGTTGCCGACCACGTAGTTCCACACCAGGTCGTTCGGGCGCAGGAAGCTGAAGGTCGAGGCCAGGTCGCCGCCGGGCAGCAGGCCGCCCTTGCCCAGCTGCATCTCGCGGTACTGCACCATCGGCTCGTCCACGAAGATGTCCAGGATGCCGGTGTCGCTGAAGTCGAGGAAGGTGGTCAGCAGCGTGACCGACGCGGCCGGCTTCTCGCCGCGCGCCGCGAGCACGGCCAGCGCGGTGCTCAGGATGGTGCCGCCCACGCAGAAACCCAGCGTGTTGATCTGCTTGCTGCCGCTGATCTCCTGCACGGTATGGATGGCCTTGATGGCGGCGTTCTCGATGTAGTCGTCCCAGGTGGCCTGGGCCAGCGACTCGTCGGGGTTGCGCCAACTCACCACGAACACGCGGTGGCCCTGCTCGTTCGCATAGCGGATGAGCGAGTTGTCGGGCTGCAGGTCGAGGATGTAGAACTTGTTGATGCACGGCGGCACCAGCAGGAACGGCCGCTCGTACACCTTGGCGGTGAGCGGCTTGTATTCGAGCAGCTGGAAATAGTCGTTCTCGAACACCACGGCGCCTTCGGTGGTGGCCACGTTGCGCCCCACGTCGAAGGCGCTCTCGTCGGTCATGCTGACGTGGCCCTGCTTCATGTCGTGCAGCAGGTTCTGGATGCCCTTGGCGATGCTCTCGCCCTGCGTGTCGATGGCTTTCTTCTGCGCCTCGGCATTGAAGGCCAGCGAGTTGCTGGGCGAGGCCGCGGCCATCCACTGCTCGACCGCGAAGCGCAGGCGCGCCTTGGTCTTGTCGTCGGCGTCGATGGCCTCGGCCATGCGCATCATGGTGCGGCCGTTGAGCAGGTACACCGCGGCCGAGAAGGCCGCCAGCGGGTTGCTGCCCCAGGCCTCGGCGGCAAAGCGCTTGTCGCCCTCGGGCCGGGCACCGAAGCCGCGGCGCCACAGGTCGGTGGCGTCGCTCAGGTACTGCTGCTGGATGGACTGGAGCTGCTCGGGATCGATGGAGAACTTGGGCAGCTCGGGCATGGCGGCTGCGCCCGGGAATTGCGCCATTTGTGGCAATTGCCATAGCGGCGTGCCGCCGACGTCGAAAGCGGCGGAACCTCCTGGACCTGCAGCTTTCTGGAAAGCCTCCATGGCCTGGGTCCAGCCCTGCGTGAGGGCTTTTTGAAAGGGCGCGAACGCATCGGCCCCCGTGTCTTGTTGCTTCATCATGTCTCCTGGCCGTGGCCTGGGTCGATACGAACGGATGGCTTGCGTGTTTTGAGTATGCTGCATTCGCAAGGCACTCACAACGCCGCGCTTTCACTAATCCCTTGAAACAAAACGTCTGCGCCTGTGTTCATCCATTTGATCGTGATCGGCTGGCTCTATGTGGCCGTGATGATGGCGGTGGCCGAGGCCACCAACACCACGGGCACGGTGCTGGGCGCCATCTTCACATTTCTTCTTTACGGCCTCGCGCCGGTGGCGCTGGTGATCTACCTGATGGCCACGCCGGCGCGCCGGCGGGCGATCAAGGAACGCGAGGCGCAGGCCCAGGAGGCCGCGCGCCGCGCCGCCGCAGAGGCTGCGGCTTCAGACCTTCCAGACCAGCGCAGCGAACCGCCCGCTGACGCCGTCGCGCCGGTGCGAAAAGAACCGTGACGGCTGCGCGACGGTGCACCACGCATCGCCGCTGTCGTTGCCATAGAGCGATTCGACACCCGTCGCACGCAGCCGCTGCCGCGCGAGCGCAGGCAAATCGGCCAGCCACTTGCCTTCGCCTGCCGCGGGCGTGAAGCACGACGCCGCCTCGGGCGACTGCGCCTCGAAGGCGGCCTTGACCTCGGCCCCGACCTCGAAGGCCTTCGGGCCGATGCAGGGGCCGAGCCAGGCCATCAGGCGCGGCGCGCCTTCATCCTGCGCGAAGGCGCGCACGGTCTGCTCGAGCACGCCGCCGGCCAGCCCGCGCCAGCCCGCATGCGCGGCGGCCACGCGGTGGCCGCGTTCGTCGGTGAAGAGCACGGGCAGGCAGTCGGCCACCATGACCGTGCAGGCGCGTGCGGTGGTCGTGGCCGTGCAGGCATCGGCGACGGTGCCGTCGTGCACCGCATCGTCGAGCGACACGAGCCCCGTGCCATGCACCTGCTGCAGGAACACCGGCCGCGTGCCGATCGCCTGCTGCAGCCGCCGGCGGTTCTCGGCGACGTGCGCGGCATCGTCGGCCACGTGGTCGCCGAGGTTCAGGCTCTCATAGCGCCCGGTCGACACGCCGCCGTCGCGCGTGGTGCACAGCGCGCGGACGTTCGGCGGCGCGGGCCACTCGGGCACCAGCCATTGCGGATTCATCGCGACGCGCCGGCTCAGGGTTCCGCGTCGGGCGACTGCGAGGGCTGCGCGCGCTGGAAGGCGTCGAGCTTCATGCAGGCATCGAAGGCGGCCATGGTGCGCGGCAGGCCGCTGAAGTCGCAGTCGAAGCGGCGGCCGTTGAAGATCTGCGGCACGAGGCAGCAGTCGGCGATGGTGGGCGTGTCGCCCCAGCAGTAGGTGCCGCCCGGGTGCTGCGCGAGCTGGCGCTCGAACGACAGCAGGCCGTCGCGCACCCAGTGGCGGTACCAGGTGTTCTTGGCTTCGTCGTCGACCTTCAGTTCCTTCACGAGGTACTTGAGCACGCGCAGGTTGTTCAGCGGATGGATCTCGCAGGCGATCGACTGCGCCAGCGCGCGCACGTGGGCGCGGCCCACCGGGTCGCTGGGCAGCAGCGCCGGCTCGGGGTGCGTTTCGTCCAGGTACTCGATGATGGCCATCGACTGCGAGAAGCGCTCGCCCTCGTCCTCGAGCAGCGGCACGAGCATGTCGGCCGAGATCGCCGAGTACGGGCCGGTGCGGTGTTCGCCGCGCGCGATGTGCACGGGCACGTAGTCGTAGTCCAGGCCCTTGAGGTTCAGGGCGATGCGGACACGGAACGAGGCGGAGGAGCGGAAATAGTTATGCAGCTTCATGATTTCTCGAGGATAGCGCCCTTGGATTTCACCTTCAGGAGCGTGGTGTGGCCGGCAATGCGCAGCGGAAATCGCGCAGCCGGGCTTCGGGGTTGTCTTGCTGCCACGCATCGAGCAGGCCGCGCGCCGCAGCTTCTTCGCGCGCGGCGATGCCCAGGTGCCACGGCCCCTCGGCCGCGGGCGGTTCGCCGGGCGCGTGGTTGTGCTGGTCGTCGGGGCGGCCTTCGGAGCAGGCCTTGCACAGCACCTGCATGCTGCTGGTCCAGTTCTCGGCGCTGAGGCCCGCTTCCTCGAAGCGGCGCACCAGCGCATCGATCGCTTCGGCCTGCACCTCTTCGACGAACACTTCGTAGGTCGCGTGGTCCGACGGCGCGATCAGCGCGAGCGCGTCGAACACCGGCACCTCGCGCTCGCCGCGGCGGCGGTAGCCGTTGGCGGCGCCGTCGTGCAGCACCAGGTCGCCGTAGCGGTGGCCGCTGGCGGGCGTGGGCACGTTGCGCAGGATGGCGCGCGCCGGGTCGATGCGGTCGGCCCAGACCACCTCGCTGGCCTCATCGCCGTGCACGCGAATGGGCGTGAGGCCGACGAAATAATCGACCGGCCCTTCGCCGTCCGGGATGCCGATGCCGTACTGGCGCCACGCGCGCCGCGCCGTGGGCCAGTCGCCCAGCGCGGTGGCCGCGATGCCCAGGTTCCACAGCGCGCCTTCGTTGCCCGGCTCGCACTGCACGGCGCGGGCGTTGGCCTGCAACGACGCGGCCCAGTCGCCGCGGTACTTGTGGATGAGCCCGGCGTTGTACCAGGGCGCCGACCAGTACGGATGGATCGCGCTGGCCTGCGCGTAGGCGGCCAGCGCGCCGTCCTGGTCGCCGGCCTCGTCGCGTTCGCGGCCGAGTTCGTTGAGGGCGGTGGCCTTGCCGGCTTTGCCGAGTCGGATGGGCATGGTGGAGCGAGGGAGAAAAGAGATCGGGGAAACGCGCAGAAGCGCCTATTGTGGGCCGCCGCAAAATCCCGAGTCCGGCGTGCCGGCAAGCCCGTGCCGCCTCTGGCACACTGCCGGTCTCCCCTCCCGCTTCGCTGAAAAAGGACACCTTCCCATGGCTTCCGAGTTTGTTTTCGCCCCGCCGGCCACCGTTTCGGTGCCGGTGGCCGGTCAGCCCGCACGCTTCCCGGTGCACCGCATCTACTGCGTGGGCCGCAACTACGAAGATCACGCCAAGGAAATGGGTTTCACCGGCCGCGAGCCGCCCTTCTTCTTCATGAAGCCGGCCGATGCGCTGGTGACGGTCGATGCGGGCCAGACCGGCACCATGGCCTACCCCACGCTCACGAAAAACCTGCACCACGAGATCGAGCTCGTGGTGGCCATCGGCACCGGCGGCAAGAACATCCAGGCGGCCGACGCCCACAAGCACATCTACGGCTACGCCGTGGGCCTGGACATGACGCGCCGCGACCTGCAGAACGACATGAAGAAGCAGGGCCGCCCCTGGGACATCGGCAAGAGCTTCGAGCAGAGCGCGCCCATCGGCCCGATCGTGCCCGTGGCGCAGGCCGGCAACGCCGAGCAGGCCGAAATCTCGCTGCAGGTGAACGGCGAAGACCGCCAGCGCAGCACCGTGAGCAAGCTGATCTGGAACGTGGCCGAGACCATCGAGCACCTGTCGGCGGCCTGGGAGCTGCAGCCCGGCGACCTGATCTTCACGGGCACGCCCGAAGGCGTCGCGGCCGTGGTGGCCGGCGACACGCTGGTGGGCCAGGTCGCAGGCCTGCCCGCGCTGACCGTCAAGATCGTCTGACGCCCGCGCGGTCCCGCTTCATGCTCCTTCGCGTACCCATCAAGCATTGCAAGAACTGCGGCACGGCGGTGGTCTACCGCGTGCCGGACGACGGCGACACCAAGCAGCGCGCGGTGTGCCCGGCCTGCCACACGATCCATTACGAGAACCCGCTGAACGTGGTGGGCACCATCCCCGTGCTGGGCGACAAGGTGCTGCTGTGCAAGCGCAACATCGAGCCGCGCTGGGGCAAGTGGACGCTGCCCGCGGGCTTCATGGAGCTCGAGGAAACCACCGCCGAGGGCGCGGCCCGCGAGACCGACGAGGAGGCCGGCGCGAACTTCGAGATCGAGGGCCTGTTCGCCGTGATCAGCGTGGTGCGCGTGGGCCAGGTCCACATGTTCTACCGCGCCCGCCTGCTCGACGACCGCTTCGACCCGGGCCACGAGACGATCGAGGCGCGCCTGTTCACCGAGGACGAGATTCCCTGGGACGAGATTGCCTTTCGCACCGTGCGCCAGGCGCTCGAACATTACTTCGAAGACCGCAAGCGCGGCAGCTTCGACCGCGTCCACGAACTCAGCATCGTTTGAAAAATTTCCCCATGCTCAAGACCCTGCGCGCCACCCTCCTCTGTGGCGCCAGCCTCGGCTTCGCCCTGGCGGCTTCGGCGGCCAAGGCCGACACGGTCGGCGAGGTCGACACCGCCTTCAAGCTCATCGGCCCGGACCACAAGATCGTGGTCGAGGCCTACGACGACCCCAAGGTGAGCGGTGTCACCTGCTATGTCTCGCGCGCGCGAACCGGCGGTATCGCCGGCGCCTTCGGCGTGGCCGAGGACAAGGCCGAAGCCTCCATCGCCTGCCGCCAGGTCGGCCCGGTGAGCATCACGCAGCCGCTGCCCAAGCGCGAAGAGGTCTACAGCGAACGCCTGTCGGTGCTCTTCAAGCGCCTGCGCGTGGTGCGCATGGTCGACCCCAAGCGCAACACGCTGGTCTACCTGACCTACTCCGACCTGCTGATCGACGGCTCGCCCAAGAACAGCGTGACGGCCGTGCCGGTCGATCGCGGCACGCCGATTCCGCTCAAGTGAAGGGGCTGCTGAAGGGCTCGGCGATGCGAGTTTGCTAGCATCGTCCGAGCGGCCGACACCGAGATGTCGGCCTTCGACGGAACCCTCCGCAACGAATCCGTTCCAACAGCGTCATGCACCTTCAGACTTTTGTTTTCCGAACCGCCGCCACGCTGCTCGTGGCTGGGGGCATCGCCGCCTGCACCACGCCCGGCCCCACGCCGCCGCAGCAGCCTGTTCCAGGCGCCACGCCGCCGCCACCGCGCCAGGCGCTCTTCATCCGCCCCGCCGCCGGCACCACCGTGGGCCGCTTCGACGGCGTGCGCAACAAGGGCCTGGACATCGCGGGCAACCTGGGCGACCCCATCGTGGCCTCGGCCGATGGCCGCGTGGTGTACGTGGGCGGCGAACTGCGCTCCTACGGCAACATGGTCATCGTGAAACACAACGAAACCTTCCTCACGGCCTACGCTCACGCGAAGACCATCCTCGTGAAGGAAGGCGCCGTGGTGCGCCAGGGCCAGAAGATCGCCGAAATGGGCAACAGCGAATCCGACCGCGTGAAGCTGCATTTCGAGATCCGCAAGAACGGCACCGCCGTCGATCCCGAGCCGTACCTCAACGGCCGTTTGCAGCAGTAAACGTAAAAGCCGTTACAGCAGGCTTTCGGGCACCAGGGGCGCCAGCAGCTCCAGCCGCCAGCGGGCCCAGAAATGGGTCTCGGGCTCGGTGTGCAGGATGGTGTCCGCCCCGTCGCCCGACGCCGGGTTCACCCACTCGATGCCGCCGCGCGGCCCCAGCTGCAGCTGGTAGGCGCCGTCCAGCCGCATGAAACCGATCAGGCTCGTCAGCTGCTGAGCGATCTGCGGGCTGAAGATGAACAGGCCGATCTCGGTGTTGTGCAGCGCCGAGCGCGGGTCGAAGTTCATCGAGCCGACGAACACCACCTGCCCGTCGATCACGGCCGACTTGCCGTGCAGCCGCCCGCTGGCCGAGCCGTAGATGCCGAAGCGCTTGGTCTGCTCCACGCGCTTGGGGCTCAGCTCGTACAGCTCCACGCCCAGCCGCAGCATCTGCGCGCGATAGCGCCGGTAGCCGATGTGCACCAGCGACTCGTCGGTGGCCGCCAGCGAGTTGGTGACGATGGTGTAGCCCACGCCGTTGCCGCGCACGATCTGCATCGTCTCCATGCCGCCCCGCCCGGGGATCAGGTACGGCGTGGTCAACAGCACCCCGTGCTGCGCGCCGCGCAGGTAGCGCTGCACGTTGTAGAGCACGCTGTCGGCGGCCTGGTCGGCCGGCAGCCCGCGCCCTTCGTCGGTGGGCGCCAGCGCCTTGGCGGGCGCGTCGGCGTACGCCTCGGCGCGGGCCCAGCTCAGCGCGAGCTTGCCGGCGTTGAGGTCCTTGGCCAGCGGGTTGTGGCCCAGCAGGTCGGTCGATTCGGGCTCTTCGGGGTGCAGCGTCTCGGGCCCCGTGGTGAGCCGGTCGAAGCGCTCGCGCAGCGCCTGCGCCGACTCGTTGCCACGTGGCACCAGCGACTCGATCGGGTACACGTACAGGCTGTTCCAGTACATGTCGAACAGCGACGACAGCCGGGGCACCACGGCGCCGGCCACCAGCGTGTCGATGTCGATGAAGTTGGAGCCGCCGTCGCGCAGGAAGTACTCGTTGGCGATGTTGCGCCCGCCCATGACCGCCATCGTGTTGTCGACCACGAACAGCTTGTTGTGCATGCGGCGGTGCACGCGGTCGAAGTCCAGGATCGACCAGGCCCAGCGCGTGCCGAAGCGCGAACGCCCGGCCGGGAACGGGTTGAACAGGCGCACCTCGACGTTCGGGTGCGAGGCAAAGCTGGTGAACAGCGGGTCGGCGCCCGCCGTGTACAGGTCGTCCACCAGGAGGCGCACGCGCACGCCGCGGTCGGCCGCGTCGCGCAGTGTGCGCAGCAGGTAGCGGCCGGTCTCGTCGTTCTGCACGAGGTAGTACTGCACGTCGATGGAGCGCTGCGCGCGGCGCGCCAGCTCGATGCGCGCGTGCAGCGAGAACTGCGGCATCGGCAGCAGGCGGAAGCCGCTGAGCGGCTCGCCCGGCGGCGCGGCGGCCCGCACGAGCCGGCCCAGCGCAGTGTCCGCACCGTCGGTGATGGCACTCGAGGGCTTGCGCACCACCTCGGTCGGCAGGCCGGCACAACCGGCGAGCACGAGCATCGCCAGGCTGCACAGCAGCCAGGCGAACCACCGGGCGCGCGGCACGTCAGCCCGGGGGGACAGGTTGCGCATGAACGACAGAAAAGAGGGAGGGCAAGGGCACGGGAGCGAAGGAGAAAAAACGCCGCTGCCGCGCGGCGCGGTGCACGACCGCGCCCACGGGTGGCGGTTTCTACCACGCGCGGCGCGAGCGCGCAGCCAATGCCTTCGTCAGTGCGCGCGCTCGGACCACTGCCGCACGAAGTGCTCCGCGCGCACGTTCGCGCGCGCCACGGCCGAGTCCCACGACAGCTGCTGGGTGATGACCAGCGCGCAGCGCGGAATGCCGTCCAGGCTCAGCGCCGCGATGCCGGCGTAGGTGCCCTTCGGGGTGCGCGTGAGTTCGAACCATCCCGTCCAGCCACCTGGCACGTGAAGGTCGAGTCGGGCGGAGTCCATGATGAATTCATCATAGGCCTTTAGTTTTCATTTGCAAACATTGCATACAAAAGCAACGACTCAGGCATGCATGTCCGAGCGGCGACCGGTCGGCAGCCGCTGCAGCGCCTGGCGCAGCGTGGAATCCACCCGCCGCAGCGACAGCCCGTGCCGCACCGCCACCTCGTGCCGCGTCAGCTCGTGCACGCGCAAGGCCACGAAGATGTCCTGATGGCGGTGCGGCAGCCCCTGCATCGCGCGCTCGACCGCCTTCAGGTCGGAGCGCGCCTCGGCGATCAGCTCGGGCCCCGGCGCGTGGTCGGCCAGCTGGGCGAGCGTGTCGTCCGCCTCGCCGGCGTACTGCCAGGGACGCTCGGCGCGCAGGCGGTCCATGGCGGCATTGCAGGCCACGCGGAAGATGTAGGCCACGGGGTTGTGCAAGGCATCCGTGAAGGCGGCCTCGGCCAGGCGCAGCCAGGCATCGTGCAGGCTTTCTGTGGCGGCGTCGGCACACCCCAGGTGCAGCGACAGCCGCCGGTGCAACTGCGCGTAGTGCGCCACCAGCAGTTGCTGGACGTCCGGTGGCGCAGGGGCGGTCCCCACGGCGTCGCCGCGGGGCAGCAGGCAGGCGTGCGACATGGTGCGTCGCCGCCTAGCGGCCGCGCGGCAGGCCGCGCCGTTCGGGCTCGTTCAGCCGCGTCAGTTGCGCGTCGGTGAGCGCACCGTGCCCCACCATCTGGACGAAACCCGACGGGTCGTAGCTCGCCTGCTCCGCCGGCCTGCGCCGCACCTCGGGGGCCTCGGGCGCGCCGGACGCGGGCTCGTTGCCGAAGCCCAGCACGCGCACCGAGAACACCGACGGCAGGCTCTGGCGCGCCGCCGCGCGTTCGCGCTGCATCACGTCCTGCGCCGCCGCCGTGGCCTGCGAGGCCGCGGCGCTGGCGTTGGTCAGGGCACCGACATTCACCGACGCCACCACCGGCAGCCCCGTGCTCTTTCCCTGCACCGCCATGTTGTCGGCGTTCACGATCTGCAGCGCCGCCAGGTTCACGTTGCCCGACACGCGGATGCCCGCCTCGCCCGCGTCGATGGTGCCCAGCGGCGCGATCAGGTCGATGTCGCCGGCCGGCACCTCCGGAATCGGGTTCAGCGTGGCGATGCCCGCGCCCGTGCTCGGCACGTCCGACGACAGCACCACGTTGCCCCAGCGGTCGTACACGCGCTTGGGCGGCGTGTAGACCACCGTCGTCTTCGAGCCGCGACCGGCGTTGATGTCGCCTTCGGCCGACCAGCCCAGCACGCTGCCGCCGAAGGTGGTCATGATCCGGCTCTGGCCCAGCAGGATGCTGCCCAGCGCGTACAGAGAAATGTCGCCCGCTCCCTGCGTGATGACGCCCGGAATCAGCGTGCCCACGGCCTGGGGCGCTGCGCCCTCGATGCCGAACACCTGGCGTCCGCCCGGCGTGAGCAGCGCGATGTCGCCGCCGAACAGCGTGTTGATGCCGGCCGCGCCGAACATCGTGATGTCGCCCCTGTAGCTCGTTCCCGGAAACAGCGACGCGATGGCGTTGCGCCCGCGCAGGTAGCTGCCGTAGCGCACGCCGGCCTCGTCGTTGTATTCGCGGCCGCCCTCCTTCAGTTCCGCGAAGTACACGCCGCGCAGGTAGCTGCGCTGCTGTTCCGGCGGCAGTGCGTTGAAGAAGGCGAGCGCCTCCTGTGCGCCGCCCTTGCCGCTGTAGCCCTGCGAGGCTTCCAGCCAGTTCACCAGGTACAGCTGGCTCGCCTGCCGGTAGTCGTTGGCGAGCACGCGGCGCGGCGTGCCGGTGTCCGCGTCGAGGCGGGCTTGCCGCTGCGCCATCCAGGCCGCCGCGCCGTTGTCGTCGCCGCTGTAGCCATGCTCGGCGCGCAGCCAGTCGCCCAGCGTGAGCTGGCGGTTGTAGTTCTTCACCACCTTGCCGGCCTGGTCGGCCAGCGGCTGGCCGCTCTGCATCAGGTGGGCCGGATCGAGGTAACGCTGCGCAAAGCCCGCGTAGTCGGGCCCGTGGGCGCCCACGCCGGCCAGCATGGCGATGCCGGCACCGGGCCGGCTGTCGCCCGGCACCACCGCGCCGAGGCTGCTGACCGAGGCCTTGTTCTCCATGCGGATGTCGCGCCCGGCCGTGATCTCCAGCGTGCCGGGCCCGGCCACATTGAAGGTGCTGAACAGGATGTCGCGGCCCGCCGAAACCACCGAGATGTCGCCCGGCCGTGCGTGCGCGAACAGGTTGCCGCTGCTCTCGAAGTAGGCCTGTGCCAGGCCATTCGAGGGCTCGGTCTGGCCGACGGGCGTGCCGCTCGCCACGATGTCGCGCCCGGCCCGCATCCACACCGGTTGCGCGCCCTCGTACCAGGTCTGGCCGGCACGCGTCGCGTCGTCCGGCCCGAAGCGCAGGATGCGCCCGCTGCTCACGCCGACCAGGTCGCCATGCACAGCGTAGAAGCGCGCCGGCTGCGTGCCCACCGCTTCACCCGACACCGTGTTGGGGCCGAAGGCGAACAGCGGACGCACGCCGCCGCCGGCCAGGTTGTTGCCACCCGACAGGTTGCCTAGCACCGTGCCGTCGCTGGCGGTGCCCTGGAACGCCGGACGCAACGGCGTCGCCAGCGCAGAGGCCGCCGCGCCCGACTGGCTCACGGTGTTGCCTCCCGCATAGATCGAGTCGCTGGCCAGGAACTCCAGCATGCCGTGGGCCGAGGGCGCCAGCACCAGCGGCGTGCCCGTGCCGGTGTTGTCGAAGGTCGCCGCATCGCCATAGAACAGGCTGCCGCTGGCGGCCACCGCACTCAGGATCGAGGGGTACACGAAGGCCGAGTCGGTCACGGGCACGCCCGCGCCACCCGTCACCGGCACCAGGTTGCCGCCTGCGCCGAAGAGGCGGATGGCCGTGTGCGGCGTCCACAGGGTGAACCAGCTCTGGCCCCGTCCTTCCAGGCCGTTGGCGCTGAACGGCGTGGCATTGGGGAGGTCGACGCGCGTCGGATCGATCACCCCCTTGACCACCAGGTCGCCACGCGTGGCGAGCGTGTAGTTCGCATCGCCCGGGGCCAACACGATGCCGCCTTGCGCCATGCCGCGGGTTGCCGTGTAGAGGTCGTAGGCGCGGGTCTCGCGCGGCGACTGCGTCCGTTCGGTGAGGCCGTAGACCAGGGGCAGGCTGCCGAGGGTGCCGGCCTGCAGCTGCACGTCGCCCCGGAGGTTGACGATCGCCCCGTTGAGCCCGGCGTCGGTGTCGCCACCGGCACCCTCGACGTAGGGCCTGTGGAGCGGATTGAAGGCACCGCCCACGCGCACGAGCACGTCGCCGCCGCCCGTCAGGCTCAGGCTGCCGTCGGCCAGCACACGGCCGGTGCCGCCCACCGCCAGCACCAGGCCCTGGCTGCGCCGGCTGTCGGCGTACGAATCTGTCTTGGCGCCGCGCCGTCCCTGCAGGCCCGCGTTGCCGCCCACGTCCACGCGCAGGTCGCCGCCGCCCAGCGTGCCGAAGCCGGTGAAGCCGAGCAACTTGTCGGCCGCCCCGGTCGTGCCGACATACGAGCCGAAGTTGATCCACCACGCCGTGGGCTGGTCCTGCGCGCCGCCGAAGCTGTCGCCCGTGCCCTGGCGCCACAGCCAGTTGCCGATGGCGCCGCTGCTGAAGCCCTTGTCCGCGGGATTCGGCCGCCCCGCACCGCTGCCCCCGGCGACCAGCATCGTGTCGCCGGTCAGGTCGCCGCCGGCCTTCAGCGTCAGGTTGCCGCCGGAGGCGGGGTACCAGGCGCGTGCCAGGTTCTGCGTGGCGCCATCGACGAACTTCTCGTAGCCACCGCTCGCGTCGTTGAGCACCGTGCCCTTGGCGCCCACCGCGCGCGGCAGGTTGTAGGGGTCGCCGGCACGCGTGGCCTGCGACGAGGCCCCGGCGGTGTACACGCCGAACAGTGAATCCATGCGCAGGTTGCCGGCGGCCAGCAGGTCGAGATCGGCCGCGCCGGTGCGCACCACGCTGAAACGCGTGCTGCCCGGCAGGTAGCTGTACTCCGGGGCGGCGATGACGCAATAGCTGGGAAGGTCCACGCAAAGCTCCGGGTACTGGATGTCCGCGAAATCGATGGGCTTGCCAGCCATGCTCTCGTCGCCCACGAAGTTGATGGACCCTTCCACGCTCCACAACGCGCCGCCGGGCTTCAGCTTGCCGAACATCCCGTAGTGGCTGTCCGCCAGCCGCAGGTCGCCCCGGCCCGCCGCCGGATGCACCTGCACGATGCGATTGTCCGCCGCGTTCAGGTCCGCACCCGCGGCCAGCCGCACCGACCACGACTGCGAACCCTCGGGCAGCATCGCCGCCGCGGCCCACAGCCTGCCGGCGCCGTCCGGGCGCAGGTTCACCGAAGTCACCCCGCTGGGCAGCTTGATGTTGGTCGCGGCCGGGAGCAGCGCACCCAGCGGCAGCGTGAGGGCGCCGTTGAGCACGAACTTCTTGCCGTTGCCGGGCAGCGGCACGCCCTTGGGCCACACCACGCCCGACAGCGTGGCCGCCGACGGCAGGCGCATGCCGGCCCCCAGGCGCGTGCCCACCGGCAGCGTCACGTTGGCGCCGCCCACGATGCTGCCCGCTGCGAACAGCAGCGTGCCCGAGGCGTTGCGCACGTCGGCGCTCAGCACCGTGCCCACCTTCAGTTCGAGCGCCTTGGCCAGCACGCTGGCCACCGGCATCACCTGCCCGGCCCCGAAGGCTGTCGACTTGATCGGCAGGTCGTAGTTGAGCGTGCCGGCGCCCCCCTCGAAGGTCGTGCCGTCGGCCAGCACCACGCCGCCCCGCGGCACCACGGTGTCGCCGCGCAGCAGGTTGACGCCCGGCAGCAGCAGCCAGCCGCCGTCGTCCGGCGTGGCGGGCGGCGGCGCGAAGCCGTCGTTGACGCTGCCGAAGATGTCGAGGTTGCCGCCCGCGCGCAGGGCCAGCGCGCCCACCTCGCCCGAGCCGTACACGCCGGTCTTTTGCGTGTGCGGATTGGCGCTGGCGTAGCGGTAGCCCGACAGGTCGATGTCGCCCTGCACCACCATGTCGCCGTCGGGCGTCTTGCTGACGATCTGCACGCCGGGGCGCAGATGAAAGGCGTCGGCATAGCGCGCGTTGTTCAGGCCCGCGAGCTTGCCGTTCATCAGCGCGCCGTTGGCCAGCGCGTGGTCGATGAAGGCCGTGCTCTGCAGGTGCTTGGCGTCGAGGTACGCCTGGTCGATGACTTGGTAAGGCCGGCCGGTGGCCGCGGCATCGGTGCCGAAGCGTGCATCGTCGTAGCGCCACATGCCGTTCACGGCGATGGAGCGCGCGCCCTCGATGGCGATGTTGCCGCTGGCGTCGATGCGGATGTCGCCTGCCGTCTCGCCGGTGCGGCCCGCGTTGAGCTCCAGCGTGCCGCGCGCCCTGCCATCGTTCTGGCCCGGTTCACCGCCCACCTTGGCGTCGGTGCCGTGGCGCAGGTCGATGCGCGAACCCGAGGCCAGCGTGAGCTGCCCGTCGTTCGACGTGAGCTCCACCATCGCGCGGTTCGGCGAATCGATGATCTGGCCGTGGCTGTCCACGCGCAGCGTGCGGCCGTGCGCATCGAGCACCGCGCTGCCGGCCAGCGTGAGGTTGTGCTTCGCGGCCAGGCTGATGCGGCCCACGCGTTCGCCGCTGGCGTCGATGGTGCCGTTCACGGTGAGGCTGCCGTTGTCGAGCGACACGTTCACCTCGCCGGCCTTCAAACCGTCGCCGATGACAAGGTCGCCCTGGCGCAACTGGAAGCTGCGCGCGCCGAACACGCCGCCGTCGTTCAGGCGCTGGTTGAGCGCCGCGAACTCGGCATCGCCGAGCTGCCGCGCGCGCACGTCCACGCTGCCCGCCGCGAACGGCACCCGCGTGCCGCCCGCGTCGTAGTGGCCGCTGCTCGCGCCGAGGATGCGGCCCTGCAGATCGACCTGGCCGGCGGCATCGTCGAGCGCCATCGCCTTCAGCGTGCCCGCACGGTTGTTCTGCGCCGAGATGTCGATCACCGACCCCGCCGCCTGCCGCAGATTGCCGTGCAGGCTTTCGAGCACCACGTCGCCACCGGCGCTGTACCTGCTCACGTCGTTGAACACCACCTGGCGGCCCGACAGGTCGAGCAGCGCGCGGTCGGTCAGCGTGAGGTCGCGTTCGGCGCTCAGCGTGAGCTTGCCGCTGGGCAGCGCCACGGCGGTGTCGAGCGTCACGTCGCGTCCGCGCAGGCTCAGCTCGGCGCCCAGCGCCGCATCGCCGGTGGCCGCCGCCGGCGCACCGGCCGGTGCGGCCACGCGCAGCGTGCCACCCGCCGTGATGCGGTTCACCGAGCCCGCCTCGCCCGTCAGCAGCGGCGCCACGATGTTCAGGTTGCCGCCGCTGTACGCGTAGCCCTTGCCTGCTTCGTACGTGCCCTGCGACTGGTAGACCGACAGGCTGCCCTTGTGGTTGGCGCTCACGCGCTCGGACGCCTTGAGGTTCACGTCGGCAAAGCCCAGCACCAGGCGACCCGCGTCTTCCAGGCCGCTCGGCTGGCTGTGGGGGCCGTAGCCGAACTCGATGTGCTCGGCCTCGATGTTCAGCGTGCCGCTGCCGGTGCCCGCGCCTTCGCGCACCACGGCGGAAGGCGCCGTGGTCGCGCCCTGCCACACCAGGCGGCCGGTGCGGATGGTGGCCACGTCGTCCGCGCCGCCCTGCCCATAGATGGCAGGCGTGGCCAGCACCAGCTGCGCCATCGTCGCCTTGCCGGTGGCGGGGTCGATGGTGTCCAGCGCCGCGGTGCCGAAGAAGTTGACGCCGCCGCTGGCGCTCAACTCCAGTGTTTCGAGCGCGGGCGCGCCGTACTGCCGGTCGCCGCGCAGCAGGCGGTCGAGCAAGGCCTGGCTCATGGCCAGTCCCGGCGGCAGCGTGTGGTTCTGCGCGGCGGCGGCCAGCGCGGCGCTGTCGCCCACGTTGATGCCGCGCACCGCCAGCGTGAGGTGGCGCGTGCCGTAGCGCACCGCCTCGTTCATCTCGAAGCGGTCGGGCGTCACCATGGCGATGGTGCCCTCGGAATACAGCTCGGTCTGCCCGCTGCACGACGCGCTGGCACACACGCCGATCTGCAGGCTGCGGTTGTCCGAGGTGGCCTGGGTCTGCGGCACCGGCAGCGTGCTCACCCGGCCGTTGGAGACCATCAGCATCTGGCCGGTCGCGGCGTAGACGAAGCCGTCGCCGGCATCGTAGGCGGCCTTGCCACGGCCCAGGGTGTGGATGCGCGCGCCCTGCTCGACCACCACGCTGAGCGGCGTGCCCTCGGTCGCGCCCACCGCGGCCAGGAACACCTCGGGTGCGGACAGCACCGCCCCCTGGCGCAGCACCACGCTCTGCCCGCCGTCGCCGGTCTGGATGACGTTGCCGCTCTGCCCATAGTCGGCGCCCTGCAACCCGCCGATGACCAGGCGCGACGCGCCCATGCCACTGAGCGCGCCCGCATCGAGCGTGACGCCCTGGAAGCCCGCCGTCGCCGGCGCGCCGGCCGCGACGATCTCGAGACCGAGCTGCTCCTCGCTGCTCGTGGCCACCACGGAACCGCCCCGCCCGCCCGCGCCCACCCGGAAGCGCGCCGTGCCGTCGAAGCGCAAGGCCTCGGCGCCCGCGCCGGGCGCGAGCTTCAGGTGCAGGTTGCGCGCGTCCGCCGGTAGCATGGCGCGCGGCACGCCCACGCGCAGCGCGTCGGCGCGCACGAAGTCGCCGTAGCCCATCTCGTTGTATTGCGAATGGCTGCGCAGCACCTCGCCCGAAGTCACGATGGCCTGACGGAACAGCGTGTCGCCGATGCCGGTGCGGCCCACGCCCAGCTGCGCGGCCGCGAGCCACGAGCCGTTGCGCATCGCCAGCGTGCCGGTGGACGCGCCCAGGCCGGCCGCGCCGTTCAGCTCCACGCGGAAGGCGCCTTGCTGCAGCGCATAGGTCGAGGGCATCAGCGTGTAGGTGCCCGCGGGCAGGCCCGGCACGCCGGCGCCGATGGTGATGTGCTGGCCGACCAGCGGATCGACCGCGCCCTTCTCCGCGCCGGTGGGCGCCACCGCCGGCTGCACGCCGGGCACGATGGCATACACCGGGTTGGTCGCGAGCCCCGGCAGCGTGAAGCCGCCGCGGGCGCCGACCTGCATCAGCGGGCTGAAGCGCGCGTCGGTCGAGCCGCCGCGTCCGCTCACGAAGCCCGCGCCCCGGAGGTTGCCGCCGCCCGACAGGTCGAGCGTGGCGCCTTCCTGGCCTTGCACGCTGGCCCCCATGAACGTGAGGCCGATCGTCTGGTTGCGCTTGTAGGTGTCGCCCGCGCCCACGCCGGTGAGCTTGACCTGCTTGCCGTCGTACAGGTAGTTGATGCCGTCGACCGTGCCGCCATAGGGCATGTCCAGCCCCTCGCCGCTCACCGACGTGAGGCTGCCGGGCATCAGCCTGACCTGCGTGGTGAGCGCATCGCCGAGCGTCAGCTGCCCGAGCGGCACCCGCACCACGCCGCCCTGCTCGATGACGCCGGCGCGCAGCGACAGGTCACCGAAGGCCGAGTACGGCACCTGCGGGCTCGCGCCGGTGCCCTCGATGCGCAGCGCCGTGTCGGGCCGGTAGGTGCCGTCCGGCGCCAGGCCCGCGGACACCAGCGCCACCACGCCCGTGGCCGGGTAGATCTGCGCGGCGCGCAGGGTCAGGCTGCCGGGCACGACCAGGCTCGTGGAGACGCCGACGTCCTGCCGGCCTTGCAGAAAGCGCATGTCGCCCGTGCTGGCCAGCGTGACATGGCCGAAGGCGGCCAGGTCGACCGTGGGCGACTCGCTCGCGCTGTCGAGCACGGGGACCTTGCCATTGACGCCGAAGCCCATGCCGTCGCGGATGTCGATCAGGTCGCCGGCCACATCGAGGCGGGCGCCGGACGGCACGCGCACCACACCGCCTTCGGCGAGGGGCGCCCTCAGGACTTCACGCGTGAACGACGGCATCGCGCCGGCCAGCCGCACGTGCGCGGCCGACAGCGCCACGTGCGCGTCATCGGGTGCGTCCTTGCCGAGCGCGAGGCCGCCGGCGTAGACCTGCAGGCCCTGCCGCAGGCGCAGGTCGACGCCGTCTTCGAAGGCGAGCGTGGAGCCTGCAAACAGCGAGAGGTTGTCGAAGCCGCCGCGCCGGACCGTGTCGGTGCCCAGTCGACCCTCACCGTATGCGAGCGCACCGTCGTCGACGCCGGCCTGCAGGGTGTCGGGCGCGAGCGGTGCGCCTTGTTCCACACCCAGCACCAGCACGCGGTGCCGGCGCACGCGGTCTTCCGCCTGCTGCAGCGGGTCCAGGTGCAGGCGCAGGCCCGGCGTGCCGAGCACCACGGCCAGCGTACCGCCGGCCGCGCGCTCGCCGCCCGCGACGGCGCGCAAGCTGCCGTCCAGCTGCAGCCCGTTGTACGACGCGAGCGAGATGCTGCCGCCATTGCTGCCCACATCGGTGGCGCCCATGCCGGGCACGTCGAGCACCGCATGCGTGCCGGAGGCATCGAGCAGCGCGCCCGGGCGCACGACGACGAAGTTCTGCGACGCGGTGGCCTTGCTCCCCACCGGATCGATCTCGCCGCCGACCACGATGCTGCCGCCGTCGCGCACCAGGCCGTAGCGCTTGCCGGTGGTGTCGGTGGCGGTGGCCGCATGTGCCGACGCATCGAGCACCGCCTGCCCGCCGATCCAGATCGAGCGGGCATGGGCCTTTGCATTGGCAATGTCCGATTCGAGGTCGGTGATGTCCACCGTCTTCAGCACGATGCGCCCGCTGTTCGCGCGCAGCGTGCCGTCCACCGTGAGCTGACCGGCGCTGCGCACCTCGATGGCCTGGCCCGGGTCGACGTGGATGGCCGCGCCCTTGCCCACCGCGGCCTGCACCGTCGGCAATTCCTGGGCGAGCGTGGTCGTCGTGCCGGCCTGCAGCGACAGGCTCGCGCCCTTGCGCTGCGTGAGCACGGCCTGGGTCGCGTCTTCCTGGTAGAGCGGCGGCGTCCACACCTCGAGCGCGTCGGCCGGACGGCTGCCGGTGACGATGTCCTGCGCGTGGGCGCCGAAGCGGTACACCGGCATCGTCACGTCGATCTGCGCACCGTCGGCCACCGTGAGGCCATGGTTGCCGATGAGCGCATAGCGGCTGAAGCCCTTGTCGAAGAAGCCGGCGTCGAGCATCAGCGTGTCGGCCTGCGCCGCGCCCGAGGTGTCGCCGATGGCGACGCGCATCGTCTGCACGCTCAGCGTGCCGCCGCCGTCCACGCCGTGGCCGCGCAGCACCGCGCCGTCGAGCGCGACATGGCCGCTGCCCGTGTTGAAGCCATCCGCCTCGAGCGTGACGCTGCCGCCCTTGCCGCCTTGCTGTTTGGCCTTCGACAACAGCGCCGCGCCCGACGACACGTCGATGACGCTGCCGGTACCCAGCACCACGTCGCCGGTGCTGCGCACGGACACGCTGCCGCCGTTGCGGTAGGCCACGCCGCCCGCGTCTGCGGGGTTCTTCGGCAGATTGGTCCACAGGCCGCGGGTATCGAGCGTCGCGCCGCCTGCGAGCACCACCGAGCTCGTGCCGCCGTCGGGCGCGGTGAGCGTGCTGGTGTCCTTCAGGTAGTTGAGGCTGACCTGTTCGAGCACGTTGCCCAACTGGATGCCGCCGCCGCGCGCGACGAGGTCGGCGTTGACCTTCACGTTCGGGCTGTACAGCACGAGGTGGCCGCCGTCGCCGACCTGCAGCGCCTTGTCGACCGCGATGCTGTCGGTGGCCGCGATGCGCACCGCGCCCAGGCCAAAGCCGCTGAGCTGCGCCGCATCGAGCACCAGCGTGTCGCGGCGTTCCGCGGGCAACACGGTCGCGAGGTCGAGCCCCGCGGCAATGCCGTCGGCCGCATTGCCCAGCACCACGCTTTTAATGCCGGCGCTGTCGAGCCGCCGGTGGATCGCACCGGCCGTCTTGTCGTAGTAGGCGTCGTAGCGGCCCACGACGAGCTGCCCGCGCTGCGCCACCGCGCCGGTCGACTGCTGGTAGCCGTCGAGCCCGGCCTGCCGCGCCTGCGTCTGGCGCTCGCCCTGGAAGGTCTCGCCGACGATCTCGCCCTCGAGCACCGCGGCCTGGGTGCCGACGATGAGCAGGCCGGCATCGCGGCCCACGGTGTAGCCGCTTTCCAGCCGCGTCTGCGGGCCGATCAGCGGGTTGTAGAAGAAGCCCGTCGTCTTCTTGCCCCAGCGCGCGTGTTCGTCTTCGAAGCCCTTGTAGACGCCCGTGTAGCGCAGGTCGCCCGGCGCCTTCGACACTTCGTACAGCCGCCCGTCCGCGCCCTTGAGCCAGCTCTGGTTGAGCCTGCCCGTGAGCACGTCGAGCGTGCCGCCCGAGATGTTGATGCTCGCGCCGCGCTGCGTGACGAGTTCGCCGCCGCTGAAGCCCACCACGCCGCCCTGCGCCATCCACTCGCCCACGCCGTGCGCCTGCGTGCCGAGGTAGCCGCCCACCTCGAGCAGGCCGCCGCCGGTGTACCAGCGTTCGCCCTGGTAGCCGCCGGTGCCGCCGGGCACGAAGACCAGCGAGCGCCGGTCGATCCACAGGTCGTTGTTGTTGAGGTTCTTGCTGTCGCGGTTGAGCGGCGCATCGCGCTGCTCGTTGCCCTGCACGTTGATCTTGATGTTGTTGGATTCCATCGCGAGCTTCACGCCCACCGCGCCCGACACGTCGATGCGCGCACCCTCGCGCACGAGGCTGCGCAGCTTCGCGTCGACCACCACCTGGCCGCCGGTGGCCAGCGTGAGCGAGCCGGCCTGGAACTCGACCGTGCCGCCGCTGGCGACTTCGACGCGCGACAGGTCGCGGCGGTCGTTGCCCGCCAGCACGATGCTGCCGGTGCCCAGCTGGACCGCCGGCGCCATGAGCCCGGCGCGCTGGCTGTCGAGCGCGGTCGCGCCGCCGGTGTCGAGCACGATGGCCGTGGTGCTGCCTTCGCCGAACCTGACCTGGCCCGTGGCGCCCGTCGCATTCAGGTGCACCGTGCCGCGTGTGTTGACCGAGGTGCTGGACAGGATGACGCCGCCCTGCACCACTTCGCGCCCGGCCAGCGTGACGTCGCCGGTGGTCGCCTGGATCAGCCCGGTGTTGCGCACCGTGCCCGCCGGGCTGTTCGTGTCCAGCGTCACCGCGACTTCGTTGCCGCGCGTGGTCGAGCCCAGGTTGCCGTCGGTGCCCACGCCCTTGCGGATGGTGAAGTGGTCGCCCGCCGCCAGCAGCGTCTGCCCGCCGGGCGTGGCGATCTCGCCGGCGTTGTGCACCTCGGCGCCCAGCAGCAGCACATAGCCGCCGCCCTGCGTGGCCGAAGCGGGTGCGGGCGTGGAAAGCCTGGCACCGGCCTGCACCTCGACGCGGCCTTGCGCGTTTTTGAAGTTGGGCGCGCTGCCGTTGGCGTACACGCCGTGGGCCTGGAACTGCGCATCGTCGATCTGCGCCGCCGCGGCCACGAGGTTGCGCGTGTCGACCTGACTGCTGCCGCTGAACACGATGCCGTTGCGGTTGGCGACCATCACCGTGCCGTCGGCCTTGATCTGCCCCTGGATCTGCGAAGGCCGCGCCTGCGGGTCGTTCACCTTGTTGAGCACCGCCCAGTCCTTGCGCTGCGCGAAGGCCACGGTGGTGTTGCGCCCGACGTTGAAAGTCTCCCAGTTCAGGATGGCCTTGTCGGCCGTCTGCTCGACGGTGACGACCGTGCGGCCGTCGACCTGCCGCTGCGAATCGCCGGTCAGCGCGCGCGCATTCGACCAACCCGCGGTCAGCGAATTCGTGTCGACCTTCAGGCCGCCTTCGGTCAGGCCGTCGGGCACCGAGGGGTCGTTCTGCGCGGCGCGCCGCGCGGCCGCCTGTGCCGCCTGCTGCGCCGCGATGCCGCGCGCCGCCAGGTTCAGGTTGCCGATCGACTGCTGCAGCTGCTCGCTGGCGCGCTGCTGCTGCGCGAGCGGGCTCGTGAGGTTCGCCGCCGGCAGCCCGTTGGGCATCAGGCCGGTGGCCGTGGCCGTGGCCTGCGCCGCGCCCTTGGCGTTGAACCAGGTCGGGCTGAAGGCGCGCTGCGCATGCGCCGGTGCGGCGGCCGCGCCGGCGGCCAGCGCCAGCGCCATGGCTTGTGCCAGCGGCGAAATCCGGAAGCTCCTCGCATGCACGGCAGCGCCCTGGCGGCGGCTGCGGTGTCCCTCGTGTGTGTTCATCTGACGACCCGTAAAGAATGAAATGCACAGGCACGGAATCCGTGCCCCTTACGGGACAGACCGACGGACGCAAACAAAACCGCTAAGTTTCTGGACCAATCCTGAGTGCACGCGAGGGCCAATCAGGCTGTCACATTCATCAGCTAAGCAGCAGCACGCCGCCCGGCAGCGCGCGCACCTCGAGGTCGTACGAGCGCTGGATCTGCACCAGCACCGTGTCGAGCGAAGCGATGGCGAAACGCCCGCTGACTTCGCGCCCGGCCAGGCGCTGCGCCAGCAGCACCACGCGGCCCGGCCGGTAGCGGTTGATCTCCTCGATCACGTGCGCCAGCGGCGTCTGCCGGAACACCAGCACGCCGCTGCGCCAGGCCGAGGCCTCGCGGGTGGCCACAGCCGCCACCGGCCCGAGCGAACCCGCGTCGTACAGCACCTGCTCGCCGGCCTGCAGTTCGCGCGTGCCCTTCGCGTGCGTGACGCGCACGCGCCCTTCGAGGCAGGTCACGCAGCCCCTGCCCGCGAGGTAGCGCACCTCGAAGCGGCCGGCCTGCGCCTCGCTGCGGGCCGCGCCCGCCACGATGCCGAAGGGTTGCAGCCCGGCCGCCAGATCGACCGCCGCCTCGCCCGCGATCAGGTCGATGCCGACGACGCGGCCCTCGACGCTGCGACGCTGCACGCTGGTCTGCGTGTTGAGCACCAGGTCGACGCCCTCGGCCACCTGCACCGCGCGCTGCTCGCCGGTGGCCGTGCGGTAGTCGGCGTTCCACTCGCCGAGCGACGGCCACAGGCCCAGCGGCGGAGAGACCACCGCCACGCCCGCGGCGCCGGCCGCGCCCACCGCCGCGCCGAGGAACGCGCGGCGTGCGGCCACCGGCCGCGCCGACAGCACGGGAGGTCGCTGGACCTCGGCCGGCATGCCGCCGATGGCCGGGTCGAGCGCTTGCCACAGGCGCCGGGCCTGCGCCAGCGCGGGCTGGTGCTGGGGGTTGCCATCGCGCCAACGGCGAAAGCCCTCGACGTCGTGCTGCGTGGCCGCGCCGGACGACAGCCGGCGCAGCCAGGCCTGCGCTTCGCGCAAGGCCTGTGCCTGTGCATCGGACGGGGTCATCGGGGCTTCAACCCGTGCGCGTTGAAAGATGTCGCATACCCATGAGACGGCTCTCGACGCGGTGAACCGCACTTTATTTTTCATGCGGCTCCTTTGCTTCGGGCGTTCGACCCATGCGGGCGGCGATGTGGTCATGCGCTTCCTTGAGTTCCTTCTCCACCGTGCGCAGCGAGATGCCGAGCCGCGCCGCCACCTCGCGCTGCGGCAGGTGCTGCCAGCGCACCATCACCAGCACCTGCCGGCGCCGTGGCGGCAGCCGCTCGATGAGCGCGCGCAGCGCGGCCAGCTCCGCGCGGTCCTGCGCGATCTGCGCGGGCCCCGGCGCGGGGTCGGGCGTTTCGTCGAGCAGCGCCTCGATCTCGTCGGACGTGGCCAGGCGCCCCTGCTTCGCGACCTGGTCGTAGGCCAGGTTGACGGCCACGCGCAGCAGGTAGGCGGCGGGATCGTGCACGCCGTCGATGTCGTCCCGGCTTTCCAGGCGCAGCCAGGTGTCCTGCAGCGCATCGCCGGCGCGCTCGGCATTGCCCAGCCGCCGCGCAAGCCGCTGCTTGAGCTCGTCGTAGCGCGCGACCAGGAAGTCGCGCAACGCGGGCAGCGCGTTCTCGGGCATGGCGGTGGCGTCAGTGGCGCACCGGGCACTCGAGCCCGGGCGTCTGCGAGCGCGGCAGGATCAGCATCGTGAGCGGCTGCGCCATGTCCGGCGGCGGCGCGCGGTCGATGCGCAGCTGTCGCAGCGTGTCGAGAATGGCCTCGTCGCGCGCGCGCTCGCCGCTCGTGTGCAGCAGGAAGGCATGGGCGATGCGGCCGGTGCCGTCGATCACGAAGCGCATCGCCGCGCGGTAGCCGCCCGGCGCTGCGCGCGGGTGGGCGCACAGGGCTTCCCAGACGCGGGTCTGCACCAGCCCGTCGTAGCCGCGGTGCGCGGTGGCGGGCGCGGCCTGCGCCGCGTCCAACGGCCGTGCCGGCGCGGGCACAGCCGGCGCGAGCCGGAGCACGAAGGCGGTCGCGCCCCCCACGCCGGCGTCGTCGGCGACCAGGCCCGTGCCCGCGAGCAGCGCATCAAGGGCGGCCTGCGCATCGAACAGGCCGTGCACGGGCGCGGCGTGACGTCCGGCCACGCGTTCGGCATCGAAGAACACGGGCAGGCCGGTGGCGCGGCCGTACTGCTCCAGCGCCGCGGCCAGCGGCTGGGCCGCGATGTCGAAGGCGATGCGCGCGGCCTGCGGCCGAGGCGGCGCCGCGTCGGACTGCGCGCGAGCGCTCATCCACGGCCCGGTCATGCAGGCGACCAGCGCGATGCCGACCAGGGAGACGAGAGGAAAGGAAGGAGGTGCATGCCGCATGAGTTCGATACGCCCGGCGAAAGCCGCCGCCCGGGGGGCATGTCGAAGCGGATGCTAGGTTCGCTTCGTGACGCTCGAATGACGCGGCCGGTCAGCGCGACGCCCGGTTCAGCACTTCGGCGACCCGGCCTGCGCGCAGATCGGCACGAAGATCCGCGCCCCCGCGCGCTGCACCAGCAACGCCGCCGTGCCGTCGGCCCCCTCCAGCGCCTGGGCCAGGGCTTCGGCGCTGTCGATCGGCTGGCCGTTGAGCGCCAGGATGACGTCGCCCGGCTGCACGCCCGCGCGCGACGCCGCGACGTTCACGCGCTGCACCAGCAGCCCGCCCTCGACACGCAGGAACTGCCGCTCGGCCGGCGCCAGCGGGCGCACCGCGAAGCCCAGGCGCGAAGGCACCGAGGCCGCCGTCGCCGCATCACCCTGCAGGCGCGGCGTGTCGTAGCCCTCCACCTTCACCTCGACCACGTGCTCGGCGCGGTCGCGCCACACCATGAGGCGCGCGCGCTGCCCCGGCACCTGCTCGGCGATGAAGCCCAGCGCGTCGGCCGCCTGCACCACCTCGCGGCCCTGCACCGACAGGATCACGTCGCCGGTCTTCAGCCCGCCGCGCGCCGCCGCGCCGCGCGGCTCCACGTCGGTCACCAGCGCGCCGGCCGGGCGCGGCAGGCGGAAGGTGTCGGCCAGCGCCTGCCCCACCTCCTGCACGGCCACGCCGATGCGCCCGCGCGTGACGGTGCCGGTGGCCAGCAATTGGTCCTTGATGCGCATGGCGGCGTCGATGGGAATGGCGAACGACAGCCCCTGGTAGCCGCCGCTGCGGCTGTAGATGCGCGAGTTGATGCCGATCACCTCGCCGCGCAGGTTGAACAGCGGCCCGCCCGAATTGCCGGGGTTGATCGGCACGTCGGTCTGCAAGAACTGCATCGACTCCGCCCCCGGCAGCAGCCGCCCCTTGGCGCTGACGATGCCGGCCGTCACCGAGTTGCCGAAGCCGTAGGGCGAGCCGATGGCGGCCACGCCGTCGCCGGGCTCCACGTCCGCCGGGTCGCCGATGCGCACGGTGGGCAAGCCGGTCGCGTCGATCTTCAGCAAGGCCACGTCGGCCAGTGCGTCGAGGCCGATGAGCCGCGCCCGGAACTCGCGCCGGTCGGGCAGCTTCACGCGGATCTGCGTGCCGTGCGCGACGACGTGCGCGTTGGTCAAGATGAGCCCGTCGGCGCTCACGAGGAAGCCGCTGCCCAGGCTGCTTTCATCGGCCTCGGCCGGTGGCGCGCGCAGCAGCCAGCGGTCGCTGAAGCGGCGCGCCGGCACCGACGGCCGTTCCACGCCGATGTGGACCACGGCCGGCCCGTAGGCCTTCACCAGCGCCGCGAGCCCCGGCACGGGCCACGGCATGGCGGCGTGCAGCGGCACCGCCGCAAGGCCCAGCAGCGCCACACAGATCAGGCGGCGGCGCCGCGATCGGTCAGGTGCGCGCGACAAAGCTCAGCGTGAGTTGCAGCACCATCGGCTGGCGCATGTCGCGCGGCGGCGGCTCGGCCAGCGGCTGCGCGGTGAGCAGCGCGCGCAGGTCGGTGTCGGCCTGCGCATCGCCCAGCGAGTCGAAGGCCACGCGCTCGACCTTGCCGCTGCCCGCGACCCACACGCGCACCACCACCGGCGCGGGCGGCACGGGCTGGCCTTCTTTCAGCATGCGCTCCTGCATCCACGTGTGCAGCCGCACCACGGTGTCGCTGGCCGGGTCGCTGAGCGACGACTGCAGCTGGTTGCTCGCGAGGTTGGCGTAGCTGATCCAGTGCTGCGGCACCTGCGGCTGGGCCTGCGCCGATGCGGCCAGGGGCGCGGCGGCGGCGGACAGCCCGAGGCCGAGCCCGCCGAGCGCCAGGCGCAGGCGGCGCCAGCCGCGGGTCTTGCCGGAAGAAGAGGTCATGGGAGTTCCAATGAAAAGTCGAAGAAGGACGCTCACCCGCACAGCACGCCGACCGACAGGGTCGAGGCCCGTGCGGCGGGCGACTGCTGCGGGCCGAGCTGCGGTTCGCGGCTTTGCGTGTAGGCGATGCCGTGGGCGTCCAGGAAGTCGCGCAGGCGCGCCGCCGGCACCGCGCGCACCCGCGTCACGCCGCCCGCCACGCCCGCGGCCGAGGCCGCGCGGCTGAGCACCATGCCCGACGCATGCGGCGCGGCGGCGACACGCTCGACCACCACGCCGAGCAGCAGGCCGTCGGCGCCCAGCACCGCGCTGCCGCTGGCGCCGGGTTGCACGCCCGACAGCAGCTGCAGGCCTTCCACGCCAGGCACGGTCATGGCATTGCTGAGCAACGCCGCGCGATCGGGCATGCGCTGCAGCACCGTGTAGGCCTCGGTGAACACGCCCACGCTGCCCGAAGCCGGCGTGCGCGCGTCCGCCGCGAGCGTGGCGTGCAGGTACGGCGTGAGGGTGGTGCGCAGCACCGCGACGTCGAGCTCGGTGCTCTCGGCGATCACCCGGGCCTGCGCCACCTGCGCGTCCTTGAGGGCGAACAGCGAACGGCAGTCCGCCACCGCATGGCGCGCGGTCAGCACGTCGCCGGCGGCGTTGAGGAACACGCCGCTGGCGTTGGCCTCGGGCGGCGCGCCATGCGCCGCACCGGCCAGGACGGCGAACGCCAGGGCGAACAGGAACGACGCCCACGGGCGCGGGCGGGGGCCGGCAGAAGACAACAGCAGAGGGGGCATCGGACAGTCACGAAAGCTCTGAGACAAAGACGGAACTGCGCGCCCCGGAATGTCGTTTGTCACAAAAATTTCATCTGCCGCCCTTCCCTCTCACTGCCCCAGCAAACGCCGCTCCTGCGCCGTGAGCTTGGTCTTCTGCGCATCGCCCAGCGGCCCGCGCCCCAGCACCTGCACCGGGCTGTGCGCGTCGTAGCCCACCGGACGCGCCGTGGAACGGCCCGCATCGGCCGGCGCGGCGGCGCCGTCGGGGGCCTCGTTGCCGAAGCCCAGCACGCGCACCGAAAACACCGACGGCAGCGCCTGGCGCGCCGCCGCGCGTTCGCGCTGCATCGCCTCCTGCGCCGCGCCCACGGCCTGCGAGGCCGCCGCGCTGGCGTTGGTGAGCGCGCCTACGTTCACCGAAGCCACCACCGGCAGGCCGGCCGACTCGCCCTTGACCTGGATGTTGGCCGCGTTCACCACCTGCAGGGCCGCGAGGTTCACATTGCCCGACACGCGGATGCCCGCCTCGCCCGCGTCGATGGTGCCCAGCGGCGCGATCAGGTCCATGTCGCCCGCCGGCACTTCGGCGATGGGCGCCAAGGTGGCCAGGCCGGCGCCCGAGCTGGGCACCTGCGACGACAGCTTCACGTTGCCGATGTTGTCGTACACGCGCTTGGGCGGCGTGTAGACCAGCGTGGTCTTGGAACCCCGGCCGGCGTTGATGTCGCCCTGCTCCGACCAGGCCAGCACGTCGCCGCCGAAGGTGGTCATCACGCGCGACAGGCCCAGCAGCAGGCTGCCTTCGCTGAACAACTGGATGTGGCCCATGCCCTGCGTGATCACGCCCGCGCTGCCTGGCGGCACCGCGCCCTGCACGCCCACCACGATCTGCCCGCCCGGCGCCATCATCTGGATGTCGCCGCCGAAGTCGGTGTGCACGCCCGACGGGCCGTACAGGATGATGTCGCCGGTGCGCACGATCTCCTGGCCCGCCGCGTCGAGGTCGGGGAACAGCGTGGCGATCATGCCGCGCCCGCGCAGGTAGCTGCCGTAGCGCGGGCCGTCCACGTCGTTGTACTCACGCCCGCCCGCACGCAGCTCGGCGAAGTACACGCCGCGCAGGAACACGCGCTGCTGCTCGGGTGCCAGCGCCTTGAAGTACGCGAGCGCGCTGCCCGGGTCCTTCGCGTCGGCGCTGGTGGCGACGAAGCCGTAGCGTTCCTTGAGCCATGCGGCCAGCTCGGCGTCGTAGGTCTTCACCACGCGGCCCGGCTGGCTCGCCAGCGACTGGCCGGGGCCCGACTCGGCGCGCTTCGCGGGGTCGAGGTAGCGGTCGGCGATGGCCGAGAAGTCCGGCCCGCCCACGCCCATCGGGCCCATGCCGGCCATCATCGCGATGCTCGCGCCGGGGCGCGTGTCGCCCTCGGCCAGTGCGCCGCGACTCACCACGCTGGCGCGGTCGTCCTGCGTGATGTGGCGGCCGGCCGACACCTCCAGCGTGCCGGGGCCCGCCACCTGCAGGTTCGCGTACAGGATGTCGCGCCCGGCCTGCACCAGCGACACGTCGCGCGGGTCGTTGTTCACGATCAGCGCCTCGGTGCCGACGATGTCGCGCCCGGCGCGGATGCGTGCCGGCGCGGCCGAGCGGTACCAGGTCTCGGGCGCGGGTTCGCCGCTGGCCTGCACCTTGCGCGCCGTGCCGCTGGCCAGGCCCAGGATGTCGCCGCGCACGGCATAGAACAGCGAGGGCGGCGCATCGGCTGCGTGCAGCGCGCGGGGGCCCAGCGTGTCCGGTCCGAAGGCGAACAGAGGGTGGTTGTCGACCACCCCGTAGTTCGGCACGCCGGGCGATCCGACCATCGAGCCCTCCGGGCTGGTGTTGTAGACCACCGGCTGCTGGCGCGAGTTGTAGCCCACGAAGGCGGGCGCCCAGGGCGTGGGCAGCGGCGTGACCGCGCCCGACATCCCCACCGGATAGCCGCCGCCGAACAACGAATTGCCCGCCAGGAACTCGAGCGCGCCCGAGGGCGACGGCGCGAGCACCAGCGCACGGCCGGGCGCCTCCTTGGCCGGCGTGGCCGAGAAGCCGTAGTACAGGCTGCCCGAGGCCGCCGTCGCGCGCAGGATCGACGGATAGACCGTGACGTTGTCGCTCATGTTGATGCTGCCCAGGTACCGGCCGGCGGCCTCCCGGTTCGCCAGGTCGGTGCCGGGCGTGAGGTTGCCGCCCGCGCTGAACAGGTTGATCGCGGTGCGGTCGGTCCACAGCGTGAACCAGCCCTGGCCGATGCCGTACTCGGTGCCGCCGAACTTGAATGCCGAGCTGTTCGGCACCCGCGCGCGGCCCGCGTCGGCCACGCTGGTGAGCACCAGGTCGCCCGGCGTGTCCAGGTACATCGCCGAATCGCCCGGCACGAGCACGATGCCGGCATTGCCGACGCCGATGGTCGGGGTGAAGGGGTCGATGGGGCGCGTGTCTTTCACATCGCCCTCCTGGCCCGGCAGCGAGAACGCGTACTTGCGGTAGCGCACCTCGACGCCGCCGATGGCGGAGGCCGACACGGTGGCCGCGCCGCGCAGGTTGACCAGGGCGCCGTTGAGGTCCTGGTACTGCGTATTGGTGCCAGAGCTGCCGTACTGCGCCGCGGCCAGGTTCGGATTGACCACGCCGCCGATGCGCAGCTGCAGGTCGCCGCCGCCGGTGAGCGTCAGTTGCCCGTTCGCATCGACGCGGCCCGTGCTGCCGACCGCCGCCACGATGGCCTCGCTGCGCTGCCAGACCTGGCCGTTGCCCAGTCGCGTGGTGAGGCCCGCGTCGCCGCCCGCGCGCAGCGTGAGGTTGCCGCCGCCCAGCGTGCCCATGCCGGTGAAGCCCACCAGGAAGGGCTCGGGGCTGCTGTCGGTGCTGACCTGCGCACCGGCCGGCAGCGCGTAGGTGCCGAAGTTGATCCACCACGACGTCGCGATGCGGTCGCTGCCGGGCAGGGCCGTGCCCGAGCCCTGGCGCCACAGCCAGCTGCCCACCGCGGCGCTCGGCGCCTGTCCGCGCTCGCCCCCGAAATGACCCCAGACGTCGCCGACGACGTTGCCGCCCACCGTGATGTCGAGGTTGCCGCCCTGCTCGGGGTACCAGGCCTGGTAGGCCGCGAGCGCGGCGCTGTAGTCCGCCGTCTGCGGGCCGATCACCGAGCCGCCGACGGCCTTGCCGCGTGCGAGGTTGAAGGGGTCGAGCCCGTTGGCGTCGAGCAGCGGCGCCGAGCGCGTGCCGGCCGTGTAGACGCCGAACGGCGACTCCATGACGAAGTTGCCGGCCGCCGCCAGGCCCAGGTCGCCCGTGCCGGTGCGCAGCACGCTGAACATCGGCGACAGCGGCGTGTACTTGGTGACGTCCTTGACGGGGTTGATGACCGTCGTGCAGATGCCCGGCCCCCACTCGCAGATCGTGACGTATTCGGGCAGCACCGGCGTGCCCTCGACGAAGCTCGGGTCCCAGTCGTCGCCGTTGGGGCCCCAGAAGTAGGAAAGGCGCGCCGGGTCGACCACGCAGGTGCCCTCACCACCCCAGTCGCAGTAGCCTGCCTCGAAATCCAGCGGGTCCATCGGCGTTCCCTCGTCGTGGCCCCACATGGGCCCGTTCGGACCCCACAGGAAGCCGCTGCCGCCCGGCGTGAGCTTGACGTTGTACATCGCGTGGCTGTCGGCCAGGATGAGCGCGCCGTGCTTGGCCGGATCGACCGCGCGGCGGTCGGCCGAATCCAGGTCGGCGCCGGCCGTGAGCTGCAGGCTCCAGCTCGTCGCGCCCTGCCCCAGCATCGGCGCCACGGCCCAGTTGCGGCCCTGCACGCCGTCGACTTCGGGCCGCAGGTTGACGGCCGCGTCGTTCGGCAGCTGCACATCGGTCAGCGACGGAATCACCGCGCCGCGCGCCAGCGCGATGGTGCCGTCGGCCTTCATCGCGACCGGCAGCCGCACGCCCTTGGGCCACACCATCGCCTGCACGCTGGCCTCGGCACGCAGCGCGGTGCCCGCGCCCAGCTTCATGCCGCTGTCCAGCACCACGGCCTCGCCCAGCACCGTGCCGGCCTTCAGGCGCACGCTGCCGTCGGCGTTGTAGACGTTGGCGCGCAGCACCGTGCCGGCGGGCAGCGTGTAGGCCGCGCCCAAGGTCACGGTCACGGGCAGCACCGTGCCGGCCGGCAGCGCCATGGCTTCGGCGGGCACGTCGTAGTTCAGCAGCGCGTCCTTCGGGAACACGGTGCCCTTGTCGAGCACCACGCCGTCGATCGGCACGACGATGTCGCCGCCGTCGGGCGTGAACGGCGTGCCGAACTTCGTGCGCTGCTCGGTGAGGTACCAGCCCTTGTCGTCGGGCGTGGCCGGCGGCGGCGCGAAGCCGTCGTTGATGCTGCCGTACACGTTGAGGTTGCCGCCCGCGCGGATCACCAGCACGCCGGGCTCGCCGAAGCCGCGCCGCGCCGGGTCGGTGCGGTTCGCGCCCGGACCGTAGCGGTAGCCCGAGAGGTCGATGTCGCCGACCACGCTGAGGTCGCCCTCGCCGGTGCTGCTGACGATCTCCACGCCGGGGCGCAGGTGGTAGCTGCCCAGGCCCGCCAGGCGCGCCGAGAGCGAGGTGTTGGCCAGCGCCTTGTCGATGAAGGCACTGCTGTGGCCGTCGATCTCGTCGAGGTACTTCTGCGTGATGAGCTGCGGCACATGGCCCGTGACGTCGGGCGCGCTCGCCAGCGGTGCGTCGCTGTAGGTGCGGAAGGCGTTGACCGCGATGGTCTTCGCGCCCTGGATCGCGGGCGTGCCGGCGACGTTCACCGCCACGTCGTTGTCGCCGCGCCGCGGCGCGTTCAGCGCGAGCGTGCCGCGCGCGATGCCGTCGTTGCCTTGTGCCGCGCTCACGGCCGTGCCGGCGCGCAGGTCGATGGCCGCGCCGCCGCCCAGTGTCAGCGTGCCGTGCGTGCTCGTGAGGTCGACGATGGCGCGGTTCGGGCTGTCGATGATCTTGCCGTAGCTGTCCACGCGCAGGCCGGTGGCGTGCGCGTCGAGCGTGCCGTTCACCGTGAGGTCGCCCTTGGCCGCGAGGCGGATCGCGCCCACCTGGAAGCCGCTGGCGTCGATGCGGCCGTTCACCGTGAGGCTGCCGCCATCGAGCGTGACCTCGACCACGCGCGCCTTCACTTCGTCGCCGATGGCGAGGTCGCCCTGCTTGATCTGGAAGCGCCGCGCGCCGGTCACGCCGCCTTCGTTCAGGCGCGTGTTCAGGCCTGCAAAGTCGGCCACGGTCTGGCCGCGCAGGCTGATCTCGGCCGCGTCGTAGGGCACGATGGTGCCGCCCGCGTCATACGTGCCGCTCGCGGTGCCGAGGATGCGTCCGCCCAGGTCGATGCGGCCCGCGCCGGTGCCCAGCGCCGTCGCCTGCAGCGTGCCGCCGCGGTTGTGCGTGGCCGACAGGTCGATCACCGCGCCCGCCGCCTGCGCGATGTTGCCGGCCGTGCTCGTCACCTCCAGGTCGCCGCCGCGGCTGTAGCGCGTCTGCTCGAAGAACTTCACGGCGCGGCCCGCGAGGTCGATGCGCGAATTGGCGCCCAGCGTCACGTCGCCGCTGGCCGTGAGCTGCAGCTTGCCCGAGGGCAGGCCGACCGTGCCGTCGATGGTGATGTTGCGGCCCGTGAGCGCCAGTTGCGCGCCCAGCGCCGCATCGCCGGCCGGCTGCGCGCCTGCCGGTGCGCTCACCACGATGTCGCCGCCCGCCGTGATGCGGTTGTTCGAGCCGGCCTCGCCGGTGAGCAGCGGGGTGCGCAGGTTCAGCTGGCCGCCCGTGTGGTCGTAGCCCTTGCCCGTCACGTACGCACCCTGCTGGTGGTACACGCCTAGCGTGCCCTTGCCGTTGGCGGTGATGCGCTCGCTCGCGTTCAGGTTGACCGTGCCGAAGCCCAGCGCGAGCCGGTCCGCCGAGTAGCCCGCGTCGGGTTGCGTGTTGGGCGCGTGGCCCAGCACGATGCGCGCGGCCGACACGTCGAGCGTGCCGTGGCCCAGCAGGCTGCCGATGGCGCCGCCCGGTGCGTTCCCACCGGGAAAGATCTCGTCGTTGCCGGGCGGGCGCGGCGTGAGGCCGGTCCAGATGAATTCGCCGGTCGTGATCTTCGCGGTGTCGCCCGCGCCGCCGTAGCCGTAGATGGCGGGCGTGCCCAGCACCAGCCGTTCGATGGACGACACGCCGGTGGCGGGGTCGAGCGTGTCCAGCGACACCGCGCCGTAGATGTTCACCGACTCGCGCGCGTTCAGCACCAGCGTCTCGACCGCGGGCACGCCTTCGCCCTTGTTGCCGGCCAGCAGGTTCGCCAGGATGCCCTGGTTCATCGACAGGCCCGACGGCAGCTGGCCGTTGGCGGCCGCCTGCTGCAGCGCCGCGTCGCTGCCCAGGTTGACCGCGGACACCGCCAGCAGCAGGTTCTTTGCGCCGTAGCGCACGTTGTCGGCCATCGTGAACGCGCGGTTGGTGGCCACGGCCAGCGTGCCCTCGCCGTACAGCGTGGTGTGGCCGGTGCAGGCGCCGCTGGGGCACCCGCCGATCTGGACCGTGGCGGGTATCCCCCCGGCGACGGGCGGCAGCAGGTTGATCCAGCCGTTCGACAGGCCCAGCACCCCGCCCAGGCCCGCCGAGAACACCACGCCGTCGGTGGAATCGTAGGCCGGCGCACCGGCGCCCAGCGTGTTCAGCGACGCGCCCTGCTCCACCTGGATGCCGTCGCCGTAGCCGCCGGCCACGAGGAAGATCTCGGCGCCGCGCAAGGTCGCGCCGCTGCGCACGACGACATGGCCAGTGTTCGACTTGAAGGTCGCGTAGTTGTCGGCATACGGCAGATCGATCTGGCCACCCAGGATCATCCGTGGCGCGCCGAAGGCGTTGAGCTGGTCGGCCTGCAGCGACGCGCCCGTGAACCCGGCCGTGCGCTGCGCGCCCGGCGCCGTCACCTCGATGGCGATGCCCTTCGCCGACAGCGTGCCGCCGAAGCCCGCGCTGCCGGCCGCCGGATTGAACAGCGCCGTGCCGTCGAACTGCAGCATCGACACGCCGTCCTTCGGCTTGGAATAGAAGTAGTCCAGCAGCAGGTTGCGGGCGTCGGCCGCGATCTCGCCGCGCACGCCGCCGCGGCGTGCCGCGTCGGCCACCACGAAGGTGTCGTAGCCCATTTCGTTGTAGCTGGCGTGCTGCTTCACCAGCGCCGCCGGCGTGACGACCAGCTGGCTGGCCAGCGACGACTTCACCGCCGTGTTGGCCACGCCGAGGTAGCCGCTCGCCACGTACGAGCCATAGCCGGCCGCCAGCGGCGTCGCGGGCAGCGCGCTTTGCGCCCCCACTTCCACGCGGAAGGCACCGGGCAGCAGCGCGTAGGTCGAAGGCAGCAGCGTGTAGGTGCCGGCCTTGAGCCCGCCCACGTCGTGATCGAGCGTGACCTGCCGGCCGATGGCCGGCTCGCCGGCGCCGGCATCGGGCGACACCGGCGCGTAGCCGCCCTGGAAGCCCGGCACGATGGCGTACACGCCGTTGCCCGCCTTGCTGAAGGTGTTGGCCGGATTGGCATTGGCCAGCGGCGTGCGCAGCACGTCCACCGAACCGCCGCGACCGCTCACGAAGCCCGCGCCCGTGAGCTCGCCGCCGCCCGACAGGTCGAGCAGCGCGCCCTGGTGCCCGACCACGCTGTCGCCCGTGAGCAGGATGCCGCTGCTGCCGATGGCCCGCTTGTCGATGGGCGCGCCCGCGACGCTGTAGCCGATGCCGTCGGTCGTGCCGCCATAAGGCATGAGCAGGCCGGCGCCGCTGACCGAGGTGATGCTGCCCGGCAGCAGGTCGACCACGGTGGCGCGCGCCTCGAAGGTGCTGCGCCCGTCCTGCCCCACGATCAGGTTGCCCAGCGGCGCGCGCACGATGCCGCCCTGGCGCACCGTGCCGCCGCCGAGCGCGAGCGTGCCGAATGCCGACTGCGGCATCGCCACGTCGCCCTCGACCTGGCGACGGATGTCGAGCACGCGGCCCTCGTCGTAGCCCGCACGGATCTGCGCGTTGGCGCCGGTGGCGGGGTAGATCTGCGCGGCGGTGAGCGTGAGGTCGCCCAGCGTCGCCAGCTCGGTCGTGGTCGCGCCGAGCAGGCCGAGCGTGGGCGTGCCGCCCAGCAGGCGCAGGTCACCGCGGCTGGTCATGTGCACGGCGTCGAAGCCGCGGCGGTCCACCACCTGCGCGGGGCCGGTCTTCATGGCGATCTCGCCGTGCGCGCCGAAGCCCACGCGGTCGCGGATGTCGATCAGGTCGGCCTCGGCCGTGAAGGTGGCCTCGCTCGCGCGGGTCGATGCGCCGTGGCGCCAGGTGGTGGTGTAGATCACCTCGTTGTCCTGCTTGGGCGCACCGGTCACGCCGGCCAGCCGCAGGTAGGACGAGGCGAGCCGCACGCTCGAATCGGTGGCCGCGCTGTCGGCCAGCGCGAAGCTGCCGGCGTACAGGCGCAGGCTCTGCGCGGTCGTGAGGTCGACGTGGCCGTCGAAGCTCAGCAGGCCGTTGACCAGCAGCGAGAGGTTGCCGAAGCCGCCGTCCCGCACCTGGTCCGCGCTCAGGCGCCCCTTGCCGTAGGCCAGTGCCGCATCGGCATGGCCCGGCTTGAGGGTGGCCGGCAATCCGCTGGGCTGCTGCGCCTGCGAGATCACCAGCTCGCGCGCCTGCCGCACGGCGTCGTCGACGGTGTAGATCTTCGAGAACACCGGCGCTTCGAGCGCCATCGCGAGCGTGCCGCCCGCCGCATTCGCGCCGCCCGCGTGGGCGCGCAGCGTGCCGTCCAGGTACAGGCTGTGCGCCGACTTGAGCACGATGCTGCCGCCGTCGCTGGCCACGTCGAGTTCGCGCCACAGGCCGCCCACGGCCGGCACGTCGATGCGCGCGTGGCTGCCCGAGGCATCGAGCAGCGCACCGGGGCGGATGACGATCGCCACGTCGGGTGCGTTGGCCGCGCCCTTGGCTTCCCAGTCGAGCGCGCCGCCGATGGAGATGGTGCCGCCGTTGCGCACCGTGCCGTAGCGGCGGCCGTCGTCGTCGATGCCGGTCTGCGCGCGCGCCGCCACGTCGAGCACCGCGCCCTCACCGATCCACATCGAGCGGTTGTGCGGCTGCAGCGACGTGCTCAGCGGCGAGTTGAAAGACGGTGCCTCGATGTCGATGGCGATGCGCCCGCCCCAGGCGTTGAGCCGGCCATCGACCACGAAGCTGCTCAGGCCGCCGCCGAGCAGCTGGATCGAGCGGCCCGGATCGACGGTCACCACCGCGCCCGCGCCGATGGCGATGTTGCCGCCTTCGGTGATGCGGCGCTGCGAACGCAGCACGAGGTCGGCGCCCTGGCGCTGCACGGCCTGGCGGTTCACCGTGTCCTGCTGCAGCAGCGGCGGCGTCCATAGTTGCAGCGCGATGCCGCCTTCATGGTCGGCACCGGCCCCGGGCGCGATGCGGTAGACCGGCATGAGCACGTCGAGCTGCGCGCCCGGCGCGACCGTGAGGCCCGCGTGGCCGTTGAAGTCGTAGGTGGAAAAGCCCGACTGCAGGCGCGACGCGTCGAGCACGAGCTGCGTCGCGTCCGACAGCGCCGGGTCGGGGCCGATGAGCAGCGCGTGGCCCGTTTCGATCTTCAGCGTGCCGCCGCCGGTCACGCCATGGCCGCGGATCTCGCCGCCGAGCGACAGGCGCCCCTTCGCATCGGTGGGCGACGCGGCCGAGTCGGCCACCAGCGTCACGTTGCCGCCCTTGCCGCCCTTCTGCTTGCCCTTGGCCAGCAGCGCCGCGCCCGACGACACGTCGATCAGGCTGCCCTGCCCGACCGTCACGCCGTGCGTCGATTCGAGGCGCACCGTGCCGCCGTCGATGACCGCGAGCGTGGCCGAGTCTTCAGGCGCCGTGCCGATGTCGACGCGGCGTCCGCGCAGGTCGAGCGTGACGCCGTCGCGCACGGTGAGCGACGAATCGGCGTCCTTCGCCAGCACGCGCGGCTGGGCCCCCGCCACCGGCGACATGAAGACATTGCCGGCTTCCAGCGCGCCGCCGCGCACCGTGACGTCGGCGCCGATGTCGATGAACGCGCCGAGCAGGGCCATGCGCCCGCCGTCGGCCAGCGTGAGCGCCTTCTCGACGTTGATGCTGCCGCGCGTGCCGATGTCGAGCACCGACAGGCGCTGCGCATTCAGGTGCGCCGCGTCGAGCCACAGCGTGCCGATGCGCTCGTCGGCCAGCGCGTCGGCCGCGGCCATCTGCTGCGTGACCGGTGCCACGTCGCCGAAGCGCACGTCGGTGTCGAACAGGTCGATGCGGCCGAGCGCGCCGTAGCGCCCCAACGCCAGCACGCCGCCGCGCGCCACCGCGCTCTGCGACTGGCGGTAGCCGTCGTCCAGCGCGGCGTCGCGGGCGCGCGTCTGCTGCGCGCCGTTGAACACCTCGGCCACGATGTCGCCTTCGAGCACCGCCGTGGGCGCGCTCACCACCAGCCGGCCGGCGTCGCGCCCGACCGTGTAGCCGTTCTCCAGCTTGCGCTGCGGCCCGATCAGCGGGTTGTAGAAATAGTCGGTGTTCGCCTTGCCCCAGCGCACGTGCTCGGCCTCGAAGCCCTTGTAGACACCGTCGAAGAGCATGTCCGACGGGGCCTTGTCCAGGCTGTACAGGCGCCCGTCGCTGCCCTTGAGCCAGGTCTGGTTCAGGAAGCCGGTCTGCACGTTCAGCGAGCCGCCCGACAGGTTGACGCTGGAGCCCGCCTGCGTCAGCACCTCAGCGCCGCCCAGCACCACGGTGCCGCCCTGCGCGGCCCATTCGCCGATGCCGTGGCCCTGGTTGCCCAGGTAGCCGCCGACCTCCAGCAGGCCGCCCGCCGCGTACCAACGCTCGCCCTCGTAGCCGCCCACGCCGGGCGCCACGCGCACGAGCTTGCGCCGGTCGATCCACACGTCGTTGTTGAACAGCTTGCCGCTCTCGCGGTTGCGCGGGGCGTCGCGCATCTCGTTGCCCTGCACGTTGACCTTGACGTTGTTCGATTCCATCGTCACGTTCACGCCCACCGCGCCCGACACATCGAGGCGCGCCTTGTCGGCCACGAAGCTGCGGCGCGTGGCGCTGGCCGCGATCTGCCCGCCGGTGGCCAGCGTGAGCGACTCGCCCTCGAAGCGGATGTCGCCGCCCGAGACGATCTCGATGCGCGACTGGTCGCGGCGGTCCGACAGCCGCGAGAGGTTGTCGAAGAGCGCAGGCGGCACGAGTGCGCGTGCGGCGTCCTGCGCGGCCGACTCCTTGATGAGCGCGTCGCGCTGGCTGTCGAGTGCGCTGGCCTTGCCGTCGTCCTCGATCAGCACGGCCGTGACCGCGCCCTTGCCCAGCGCCACGTTGCCGCGCGTGTCGGCGGCCGAGTTCAGCAGGTGCACCGTGCCGCGCACGGCGACGGTGGAGCTGGCCAGCGCCACGCCGTCCTGGCGCACGTCGCGGCCGACCAGCGTGATGTCGCCTTCGCGCGCCACGATGAGGCCGGTGTTGCGCACCGTGCCCGCCGTGCTGTCGGCCGCGAACTGCGGCGCGATCTCGTTGCCGCGCGTGGTCGAGAAGGCATTGGCCTCGGTGCCCATGCCCTTGCGGATCACGAAGCTGTCGCCCGCCGCGAGCTGCGCCTGGCCCTTGCGCGCGGCGATCTCGCCGGCGTTGGCCACCTCCTTGCCCAGCAGCAGCACATAACCGCCGCCCTGCGTGACGGAGCCGGGCTCCTTGGTGGTCAGCCGTGCGCCGGCTTGCACCTCGACCTTGCCCTGGTCGTCCTTCGCCGTGGTGAAGCTCGGTGCGGTGTCGTTCGAGTAGATGCCGCGCGCCTTGAACTGGTCGTCGCCGATGTGGGCAGCGGCCGCCACGAGGTTGCGCGTGTCGGTCTGGCTGGTGCCGCTGAACACGATGCCGTTGCGGTTGGCGATGAGCACCGTGCCGTCGGCCTTGATCTGGCCCTGGATCTGCGACGGCCGCGCCTTCGGGTCGTTCACGCGGTTGAGCACGGCCCAGTCGGCCTGCTGCTTGAAATCGACCGTGGTGTTGCGCCCGACGTTGAAGGTCTCCCAGTTCAGGATGGCCTTGTCTGCCGTCTGTTCCACGGTGACGACGGTGCGGCCATCGACCTGCTTCTGCGAATCGCGGTTCAGCGCGCGGGCGTTGAGCCAGCCGGCGCTGAGCGAATTCGTGTCGACCTTCAGACCGCCGTCGGCCAGGCCGTCGGGCACCGAGGGATCGTTCAGCGCGGCGGCGCGTGCGGCGGCCTGCGCGGCCTGCTGCGCGGCGATCGCCTGCGCCGCGAGGCCCAGGTTGCCGAGCGACTGGCGCAGCTGCTCGTTGGCCTTCTGCTGCTGCGCCAGCGGGTTCGTCAGCATCGAGGCCGGCGTGCCGTTGGGCAGGTAGCCCGTGACCACGGCGGTGCCCTGCGCCACGTTCTTCTGCGCCATCCACGCGGCGCTGAAGGCGCGCTGCGCCTGTGCATTGCCCGCCAGGCCGGCCATGGCCAGCGCGAGGGCGGCGGCGTGCGCGACCGGCGCGCGGCGGAATGTCTTGTTGCTCATGTCATACCCCAGAGAAAAACCGTTCTGGAGAAGAGACCGGGCTCACCGGATGCGACCGACACGCGCGCTGCAAAAGTTCGGGAGAATTTGCGAACGAAGACGACGCGCCGCTTTTTTCACAGCCGCGTCACACAGCGCGGCTACCCGAGCAGCACGATGCCGGCGGGCAGGCTCGTGAGCTTCGCGCCGTAGCTCACGGCAATCAGCGTCTCGACATGCGGCAGCTCGTCCAGCCGCAGCCGCGCCTGCACCTTGCGGCGGCCGAGTTCGGCGCGCGTGACGATGAGGCGGCCCGGCCGGTAGCGGTTGATCTCGTCGACCACGGCCGCCAGCGGCGTGTCGTCGAACACCAGCACGCGCTCGCGCCAGGCGGCCACCGCCGCGAGGTCGGGCGCGCGCGCCACCTCGGCCTCGCGCCGGCCGCCGTAGCGGATCTGCTGCGCCTCGCCCGCCACCAGCACGCGCTCGCCGTCGCGCAGCTCGACCGAGCCCGCGAAGCAGGTCACGCACACCTCGCCGCCGGTGGCGCGCACATTGAAGCGGCTGGCCGCCGCGGCCACGAGGCGCGCGCCGCCCACCGTCATGGTGAAGGGCGCGCGGCGCGCCGCGTCGAGCTGCACCTGCGCTTCGCCGCCGAGCATGTCGAGCACGGGCGGCTCGCCCTCGGCGCCGCGCGCGAGGTTGAGGCTGGTCTGCGTGTTCATTTCGACCACCGCCGCCGCATCGGCGAGCACCACGCGGCGCTGCTCACCGGTGCCGGTGCGGTAGTCGGCCGTCATGTCGGACAGCGCGGGCCACAGGCCGGCCGGCGGGCGCACCACCACGAAGGCGGCGGCACCGGCCGCGAGCGCGGCGCCGAGGAACTGGCGGCGGCCGAACATCGGCGGGCGCGACATGGCGATGGCCGCGCGCGGCGGCGTGTCCATCGCGGGCATGCGCTTCGCCACCGCCTCGGCGGCGGGCCGGGTCAGGTCCCACAGGCGCGTCGCCTCGGCCATGGCCTGCGCGTGCTGCGGGCTGCGGGCGCACCAGCGGCGGAAATCCTGCGCGTCGCCGGTGGTGGCGCGGCCGGAGGTCAGGCGCACGAGCCAGTCGTGCGCCTGCGTTTCCAGCGCGGCGCGATCGCGGTCGGTCGGGGTGGGTGCGGCCATCATGTCTTCTCAGACTGTTTTCCGGCCCCGGGACCGAACCTCTGGATCACATCGCGTCCCAAACGACCCGCGCAATGCACCAGCGCGGCCTTCACTTCACGCTCGACGATGCGCACCGACACGCCGTAGCGCCGCGCCAGGTCGGCATGCGGCGTCTCGTCCACGCGCGAGGCGATGAAGATGTCGCGGCGGCGGCGCGGCAGCTCCTCGAGCGCGCGCTCCAGCGCCTGCACCTCGCTGCGCGCCTCCGAGACGCGGGCCGGGTCGTGGCTGTCGTCCGAAAAATGCAGCAGCTCCTCGACCTCCACGAAGTCGAGCAGCCGCCCGTGGGAGATGCGCCGGTCTTCCGCCACGTTCGACGCGATGCGCAGCAGGTAGGCCATGGGGCTTTGCACCGGGCCGGGGTCGCTCATGCGCTGCACGCGCAGCCAGGTTTCGTGCAGCACGTCGTCGGCCTGCTCTTCCGAGCCCAGGCGGCGGCGCAGGCGGTTGCGGAAGTCGATGTAGCGGCTGGTCAGCAGACTGCGCAGGAAGCCGGGGGTGTCCTGTTCCACGGCGTGCTCAGGGAGAAACCGCTGCGTCGCAGACGTCGGGGCGGTCGCCGGTGCGCGGCAGCAGCAGCACCGTGAGCGGCTGGTCGGCCTCGCCTTCGGGCGGACGGTCGAGCACCAAGGTGTTCATTGCCGCTTCGAGCGCGGCGTCGCGCTGCGCCAGGCCGGTGGAACTGAGCAGCCGCGTGCGCCGCACATGGCCGCTTGGGCCCACCCACAGCTGCACGAGCGCGCGGTAGGTGCCGGGGCGCGCATGCGGCCAGCGGCACAGCGTGCGTTCCAGCGCCTGCTGCACCACGCGCGCGTCGCGCGAAGACATGGCGGGGGCGGCGGGCGCGGCCGGTGTCGTCGCAACCGCGGGCGGCGGCGCCTCGGCCTCGACCAGCGTGAAGGTGCGCGCGTCGGTGTGGCGCGCGGCCAGCCGCGTGCCGGCCAGCAGGCGCTGCAGCGCCTCGCGCGGGGTGAACAGGCCGTGCAACGCGGCGGATTCGAGGCCGGCGGTGAGCTGCCCGTCGAAGAACACGGACTGCCCCGTCGCCTGAGCGTAGACCTGCACGGCGGTGGCCAGCGGCTGGGCCGGCAGGTCGAAGGCGATGCGCCCCGCCGCATCGGGCGAAGGCGCGGGTTCGCCGGCATGCGACACGGCCGCGAGGGACAGAATTCCGAGGATCAGGGTCAAGACACACACCCACCGTGACCGAGCAACGCGAGACATGCCGGGTCCTGTGACGAAGGAGGAATCGCAGGCGCCGGGTCGGTGCCGGGTACTGCTTTGGTGCTCGGAATGCTAGTGACGCTTTGTGACAGCTTGAATGCATCGCAGCCACGGTCACGGTCCGAAGCGCCCCTGTCGCTGGCGACAATGCCCCCATGACGTTCGACCTCTTCGACGCGCCGCCGCGCGCCGCGCGCGAGCCGATCGGCCCGGCCGCCTTCGTGCTGCCGGGCTTTGCGCTGCCGCGCGCCGAGGCGCTGCTCGACGCCATCGACGACGTGGCGGCGCGCGCGCCGTTCCGCCACCTGGTCACGCCGGGCGGCTTCACCATGTCGGTCGCGCTCACCAACTGCGGTGCGCTCGGCTGGACCAGCGACCGGCGCGGCTACCGCTACAGCGCGGTCGACCCCGACAGCGGCGCGCCCTGGCCCGCGATGCCCGAAGCGTTTACGCAGCTCGCGCGCGACGCGGCGGCGCTGGCCGGTTTCGACGGCTTTGCGCCCGACGCCTGCCTGGTCAACCGCTACCAGCCGGGCAGCCGGCTCTCGCTGCACCAGGACCGCGACGAGCGCGACCACGGCGCGCCGATCGTGTCGGTGTCGCTGGGCATGCCGGCGGTGTTCCAGTTCGGCGGGCTCGCGCGCACCGACAAGACCACCCGCATTCCGCTGGTGCACGGCGACGTGGTGGTGTGGGGCGGCGTGGACCGGCTGCGCTTTCATGGCGTGCTGCCGCTCAAGGACGCACCGCATCCGCTGCAGGCACGGCTCGGCGCGCAGCGCATCAACCTCACCTTCCGCAAGGCGGGGTGAAGCGCGCATGACGGGCTCGACGACCTCCTCCACCGAATCCCCCGGCCGCGCCATCCGCGCGCTCTACGCCGCGCTGTGGCACTTTGCGGCCGGTGCGCGTGCGCAGCTGCTGGCCGCCACCGCGCTGCTCGCCAGCTCGCAGCTGATCCGCCTCACGCTGCCCTACCTCGCCGGCCAGGCCATCAACGCGCTGCAACGCGGCGACCTGCCCGCGGCGGGCCGCTGGATCGCCACGCTCGCGGCCGTGTATGTCGGCGCCTGGGCGCTGCACGGACCGGGCCGCATCCTCGAGCGCAACGTGGGCCTGAAGGTGCGCGAGACGCTGGCCGACCAGCTCTATGCGCGCATCGCCGCCGCGCCGCTCGCCTGGCACGACAGCCACCACTCGGGCGAGCTGCAGCACCGCGTGCACCAGGCCAGCCGCGCGCTCGCCGACTTCGCGCAGAACCAGTTCATCTGGCTCACCAACGCCGTCAACTTCGTCGGGCCGCTGGTGGCGCTGGCGCTGCTGTCGCGCACCAGCGGCGTGACGGCGCTCGCGGGCTATGCGCTGATCGGCGTGGTGATCGTGCGCATCGACCGCGCCCTGATGAAGCTCGCGCGCGCCGAGAACGACGCCGACCGGCGCTACGTGGCCGCGCTGCTCGACTTCCTGGGCAATGCCTCCACGGTGATCGGCCTGCGGCTGCAGGGCGCGTCGCGCCTGTTGCTGCGCCGTCGCATGGCGGCCGTGTCGCTGCCGCTGAAGCGCACCGTGGTGCTCAACGAGGGCAAGTGGTTCGCGGTCGACCTGATGGGGCTGGCGCTGACGTGGGGCCTGGTCGTCATCTATGTGTGGCAGGCACGCGCACCGGGCCAGGCCGTGATGCTGGGCGCGGTGTTCATGATCTACCAGTACGCGCAGCAGGCGGCGGGCGTGGTCACCTCGGTGGCGGCCAACTTCAGTTTCTTTGCGCGCATGCACACCGACTACAGCAGCGCCGAACCGATCTGGCATGCGCCGACGAGCCCCACGCTCGAGGCCCCGCCCGAGGAAGTGCCGGCGCATGAACGCATCGACGCGCAGGCGCCGTGGACGCAGTTGCAGGTCGCCCAGCTGCAATGGCGCTACGCCCCTCGCGGTGCCGTCGCCGACGACCCGGCCGCGCCCACGCGCAGCGGCCTGCACGACGTGGCGCTCACGCTGCGCCGGGGCCAGCGCGTGGCGCTCGTGGGCCCGAGCGGCGGCGGCAAGAGCACGCTGCTGCGCGTGCTGGCCGGCCTGTATGCACCGCATGGCGGCACACTCTCGCTCGACGGCGAGCGGACCGACTGGGCCCGGCTGCGCCAGCTCGCCACGCTGATCCCGCAGGAGACCGAGCTGTTCGAGGCCAGCGTGCGCGAGAACCTGGCCTTCGGTCGTCCCTGCGACGACGCGCGCCTGCGCGCCGCGCTGCACACGAGCACCTTCGACGAGGTGCTGCAGGCCACGCACGGCGACCTCGACAGCGCGATCTCGGAACGCGGCTTCAACCTGTCGGGCGGCCAGCGCCAGCGGCTGTGCCTGGCGCGCGGCGTGCTCGCCGCCGAAGGCAGTTCGCTGCTGCTGCTCGACGAGCCGACCAGCGCGCTCGACGCTGCCACCGAGGCGCGCGTGCTCGGGCGCATCGCGGCGGCGTTCCCGCAGGCCTGCGTGATCGCGTCGGTGCACCGGCTGAGCCTGCTCGAGCGCTTCGACACCGTGATCCTCATGGAAGCCGGCCATGTGCGCGACCACGGCCCGCGCGACGAGGTGATGGCGCGCCAGCCCCTGCTTCAGGAAGCAGCGTCCGGTCACAAGCAGTAGGAACCCTCCTGCGCCAGAACGCGGCGTTCACACCCGCCGCGCTGGCATGCCTTCTGCAACAGTATCGGCATCCATTTGTTCACGCTTGGTCCTGTGCGGTCCCTTTTTGCGCCTCGGCTGCGTTCCAATCACATGGTTCTTCATTCCGCGAGCGTTTCCCGCCCCATGCGTTCCTCCCGCGCCACCCTTCCGCTCGCCCTGCTCGGTGCCCTGCTGGGCCTGTCCGCCTGCACCACCGGCACCACCGCCGAACAGCGCCAGGCCGCCGCCAGCAAGCCGCCGCCCACCGACTGCATGGCCTGGGTCGGCGCCGACCGCAACGCGCGGGTGGGCGGCTACCTGCTGCCGCAGGCCGGTACCGCGGTGAACGCCGGCGGCCCGCGCGTGTGCGTGCCGGTGCTCATGAGCGCCTACCCCGTGCCCACCGGCTACGCGGGCGGCGACTACCACGTCGGCGCGTTCACCGACGACCAGCTCAAGGCGCGCTGGCGCACCTGCAAGGCCGAGCCGGCCTGCTTCGAACGCGTGAACGCGCAGATGCAACGCTGGCTGCCGCCCAACAAGGCCCGGGCCACGCGCGTGACGGGCGCGGTCGATCCGGCCGGACGCATCGATGCCGACAGCCCGACAGTCGATCTGAAGCAGATCCGCCGCCCCGCCTTCTTCGCCAAGGCACCCTACCGCGAAGGCATTGCCGAGGCCGACGCGCGCACCCACATCGTCGAGTTCACCGTACCGCGCGACACCTTCGAACGGCTCGACCTGAAGCTCACCGACCCGATCAAGCTGCGCGGCTGGTACCTCGAAGGCGCGGGCGTGGACGACGGGCGCGGCCGCAAGGTGCGCGCCCTCGCCGTCATGGCGGCGGGCGGTGGCGGGCAGCTCACGGCCCTCCAGCACCCGGACGAAGTGGCCTACCGCATCGAGGGCGCCAGCGGCAAGGCCGTGCCGGTGTCTTTCCCCAACGGCACCACCGAGGCCATGGGCCAGCGCTGGTGGCGCGAGAACCTGCACGCGCTGAACCAGGCCGGCTTCGACGTGCTGGCCTACGACCGGCGCGGCGAAGGCCTGTCGGGCGGCGTGAGCGACACCAACACGCTGGAGCAAGGCGAGGACGTGTTCCGCGTGCTCGCCCAGCTCGAGCACGGCCAGGGCCTGCGGCTGCTCACGCCGGCGGGCCAATTGCTCGAAGGCAACGCCGCGCGCGGCCGGCTGCTGGCGGGGCAGAAGGCCAGCGAGATTCCGCTGGTGCTGGGCGGCTACTCGCGCGGCTCGATGTCGACCGCCTGGGCCATGACGCGCAACTACGTGGCCGCCTGCAGCTTCGACATGCCGGTGCCCAACTGCACGCCGGCGCGCGGCTGGCGCAACATCCGCGGGGCCATCCTGCTGTCGTCGTTCGCCAGCGGCGCGGGCTACCTGCCCGACGCGCCCGACCTGGCCGACCGCAACCTGTTCCTGGGCGGCATGGCGGCGGAGCACCACATCCTGTTCTATCCGAACTCCGCCACACTCGCGGGCATGGACCGCTGGCCCGCCGCCTTCTTCGGCAAGGGCCTGTGGGACCGCGCCGAATCGCTCGAAGGCACCGTGGCCGCCTACAACCGCATCCGCGGCGTGAAGGAGATCGTGCTGTCGCGCGGCCCGCACGCCATCGAGACCTGGCCCGAGTCCGAGCGCCGCTACCTGCGCGAGCGCATGGTGGCCTACGCCAAGGTCGTGATCGTCGGCGGGCGCACGGTGCCGGGCGCGCGGCCATGGAAGGACTTCAAGTCGCTGGTCGCCACCACGCCCGATGTGTGGGAGCCGTCGTCGCGCCCAGGCACCGGGCCCGGACGACAGCCTTAGTCGCCAGGCGGCCGCCACAATGGCGGGCATGGACCTGCTCAAGACCCTCGGCCTCTTCATCGCGACCGCGCTCGCGGAAATCGTCGGCTGCTACCTGCCCTACCTGTGGCTCAAGCAGGGCCAGTCGGCCTGGCTGCTGCTGCCCGCCGCGCTGAGCCTGGCGCTCTTCGCGTGGCTGCTCTCGCTGCACCCGACCGCCGCGGGCCGCGTGTATGCGGCCTACGGCGGGGTCTACATCGGCGTCGCCATCCTGTGGCTCTGGGCGGTGGACAAGGTGACGCCTTCGGCCAGCGACTGGGTCGGCGTGGCCGTGTGCTTCGTCGGCATGGGCATCATCATGTTCGGTCCGCGCAGCGCGGCCTGAGGCGCGTGACCACCATGAACCTGCGCGACTGGGCGCGCCGCATCAAGCGCGATGCCCTCACCCTCTGGTTCGCCTGCCGCGACCCGGCCACGCCGTGGGGGCCGAAGGCGCTGTGCTGGTTCACCGTGGCCTATGCGCTCAGCCCCATCGATCTGATTCCCGACTTCATTCCCGTGCTCGGCTACCTCGACGACGTGCTGCTGCTGCCCGCACTGATCTGGCTCGCGGTGCGCCTGCTGCCGCCCGAGGTCGTCACGCGCAGCCGCGTGCGGGCCGAGGAATGGGTGGCGCGCACGGGCAGCAAGCCGACGAGCAAGACTGGCATGGCCCTGGTCATCGGCATCTGGGTGCTGGTGGCGGCCGGGTTGGCCTGGTGGCTCTGGCCGCGCTGACGATTTCACGCCGACCGTTCCCCCGCTTCACTAGGAGCCGAAATGTTCTCTCATGTCTTCTTCAGCGTCTCCGACTTCGACCGCGCGCTGGCCTTCTACGACGCGGTGATGGACGGCCTCGGCCTGGAGCGCCGCTTCTGCGAGCCCGAAAAGCCCTGGGCGGGCTGGCACAGCGCGGGGCGCGCGCGGCCCTTCTTCGTGATCTGCCAGCCCCACGACGGCCGGCCGCACGACGCGGGCAACGGCCAGATGGCGGCGTTCACCGCCGGCACGCGGGCGATGGTCGACGCGGTGCACCGCATCGCGCTCGCGCACGGCGGCAGCTGCGAAGGCCCGCCGGGGCTGCGCACGCACTACCACCCCGATTACTACGGCGCGTACTTCCGCGACCCGGACGGCAACAAGCTGTGCGTCGTGTGCCACGACGCGGCGGGCTGAGCTTCTAGCTCGCGCGGCTGCGCGAACTCTTGCGCGGGCTCTCGGTGCGCGCCACGCGCGCGGCCTCGGCGGCGGCGTTCACCTGCTCGATCCACAACAGCGCGTCGACGTGCGCCATGAAGCGCTGCAGGTACTGCGGCGACAGGTCGCGCATCAGCGTGAGCGCGCGCTGCACCAGGTGGTGCGTGTTGAGCGGGCCGGCGTTCTTCGGCACCTTGGCGAGCGACTGCGTCACGCGCTGGTCGGCGGCGAGCTTGGACCAGGTGCCGCGGAAGTAGCTCAGCGTCTTGAGCTCGGGCGCCGTGGACAGGCTGGGCACGGTGTCACCGTCGGTCGCCTCCGCGTCGGGCGGGGGCGGCAGCGGCGCGAGCTGGGCGATGTGGTTCATCAGCTCCGCGAGTGCGGTGTGCAGCGGCGCATCGGCCGGCGCTTCAGCCTCGGGCGCGACCTTCTCCAGATCGGCGCGATAGGTCGCCATGAGGCTGGCCAGCCGCGCATCGAGCAAGCGCCGCGCCTCGCCCTCGTGCGCCGCCGCGCGCTGCGCCATCGCCTCGATGAAGCGGAAGCGCACCGGGTCGAAGCGGTCGTCGCCGCGCGTGCGCCAGGCGTCGAGCGCCGCGATCGCGTCGACCTGATCGTCCGGTGCGCCGTCGTTACTCACGGGACTTCGCAGCGTCGGGGGCGTTCTTGGGCCGGGGCGTCGGCGCCATCTCCACGCGGCGGTTCTTTGCGCGCCCTTCGGCGTCGCTGTTCGAGGCCACGGCCTGTTCGGCACCGAAGGCGGCGGCGAACACCGACGACGAGGGCACGCCCTCTTCGATCAGCGCGCGCGTCACGGTGAGCGCGCGCTGGGCCGACAGCTCCCAGTTGTCTGCGAACAGGCGCGCGCCGTCGCGCATCTGCCGGTCGTCGGTGAAGCCGCTCACCATCAGGATCTCGTCGCGCGCCTTCAGGTAGGCGCCCAGCGGGCCGGCCAGGCTCTTGAGCAGTTGCCGGCCGCCGGGCTGCAGGTCGGCGGAATTGAAGGCGAACAGCACGCTGCCGCTGATGCCGATGCGGCCGTTGTTGAGCGTGACGCGGCCCGCCGCAAGCGGGCCGGCCAGCGCCTGCTCGAGCGCCTCGCGGCGCTGCGATTCGGCGCGGCGCTGCTGCACCTCGGTTTCGAGGCGGCTCGCCAGGTCCAGCTGCATGCCGAGCACGCACACCAGGATCAGCACGAACGCGCCCAGCATGCCCGCCATCAGGTCGCCGAACACCGCCCACACGGGGACGGTCGGCTCCAGGCCGGCGTCGAGGTCGATCTCGTCGCGCACCATCTCAGGCCTCGCTGGTCACGGCGGTCTGGCGGCTGGCGAACTGCTGCAGGTCTTCGACGATCTGCTTTTGCGACATGATGCTCAGGTCGATCACCTCGCGCGCCTGCGCCACGTAGTAGGCCAGCTGCTCGTCGCTGCGCGCGAGCGACTTGCCCAGCGCGCCTTCGATGCGCTGCAGGTGCGCCACCAGCTTGTCGTTCGATTCGCCAAAGCGCTGCACGGCAAAGCCGAAGGCCTCGCCCAGGCTCGCCACCTCGACCGCGCCGCCGGTGATCTGCGCGGCGATGCCGGCCATCTTCTCGGTCTCGCTCTCGACCTTCTCGGTGAAGCGGCTGCCCACGCGCTCCATCATGTCGGCCGAGGCCGTGACGAGCGCGTCGATGGCGCTGCGCTGTTCGGTCGAGGCATGGTTCACCGCGCCGAGCAGGGTTTCGAGCGTGCCGAGGATGCGGCCGCGTTCTTCGAGCATGTCGTTGTCGCGCGCCATGCCGTCCGACAGTTTCTGGCGCAGCTCGGCGATCACGTCGGCCGCGGCCTTCGGTGCCTCGGCCGCCACCTGCAGCAGCTGCGCGACTTCGGCCACGGTCTGCTTGGCGTTGGCCTCGGCCTGCGCCGACATGTCGCGCACGGTCTGCGCCAGCGTCTCGCTCATCTGCTGCTGCTGGCTCAGGCTGTGCGCGCCGGCCTGCTGCCATTCCTTCTGCAGCGAGGCGGCCATGGTTTCGAGCGAGCCGCTCCAGGCCGCGAGGCGCTGCGCGTCGCGCGTGGCGAGTTCGGTCTGCAGGTTGACGTGCGCCTCGCGCACGGTGTCGAGCAGCGAGGCGGCGGCGCGGGGTGCGTCCGACGCGGCCTGCAGCAGCTGCGCGACTTCGGCGACGGTCTGCTTGGCATGCGCTTCGGCCTGCGCCGACACGTCGCGCGCGGCCTGCGCCAGCGTGTCGCTCAGTTGCTGTTGCTGGCTCAGCGTGTGCGCGCCGGCCTGTTGCCATTCCTTCTGCAGCGACGCGGCCATGGCTTCGAGCGACTGGCTCCAGGCCGACAGGCGCTGCGCATCGCGCGCCGCCAGTTCGGTCTGCAGGCTGGTGTGCGCCTCGCCTACGGTGCGCAGCAGCGCGACCGAATGCTGTTCGAAAGTGGCGGCAGCGGCGGCGAGCGCCTGGTGCGAATCACCGGACAGTTTTTCGCTGACGCGCTGGTGCTGCGCGAGCGCGCTGCCCCAGGTGTCGGACACGCTGCCCACGGTGCTTTCGAGGCGGGCCGACACGCCCTCGACCAGCGCGGCCGAGCGCTGCTCGAAGGTCTCGGCAAAGCGTTCGAGCGTGCCGCGCAGGTCGCTCGACAGCGCCCCGCTCGCGCGCTCGTGTTCGGCCAGTGCGGCCTTCCAGGTGTCGGCCACGCCGGCGGTCGAGGCCTCGAAGCGGCCCGTGAGGCCTTCGAGCTGCCGTTCGACGGCCTGCGCCATGCCGCCTTGCAGCGACGCGGCTTCGCGCGCGATGCCGAGCATGGCTGCTTCGACCACGGGCTGGATCGTCGCGCCGGCGATGCGGGCGGTGTCGGTGAGGCTGTCCTTCAGCGAGCGATCGACCGAGGCGGCCAAGCCGCTGTAGGCGGCTTCAGCCTTCTGGTGGAAGCTGTTCTGGCTGGCGACGAGGCGCTCGTTCTGTGCCTGGCCCTGGCGTTCCAGCGCGGCCATCATCGTCTGCAACTGGCCGACCAGCTCGGGCATGACCTTCGCCACCGGCTGGATGGTTTCGCCGGCGATGCGGGCGCTGTCGGCCAGGCTCTCCTTCAGCGAGCGGTCGACCGAGGCGGCGAGCCCCGTGTACGCGGCTTCCGCCTTCTGGTGGAAGCTGTCCTGGCTGGCCACGAAGCGGTCGTTCTGCGTCTGGGTCTGGCGCTCCATCGCGGCCATCATGGTCTGCAGCTGGCCGACCAGCTCGGGCATCACCTTCGCCACGGGCTGGATGGTTTCACCGGCGATGCGGGCGCTGTCGGCCAGGCTGTCTTTCAGCGAGCGGTCGACCGAGGCGGCGAGCCCCGTGTAGGCGGCTTCGGTCTTCTGGTGGAAGGTGTCCTGGCTGGCGACGAGGCGTTCGTTGATCGACTGGCTCTGGCGGTCCATCGCGGCCACCATGGCCTGCAGCTGGTCGACCAGCGCGGGCATCGCGTGGGCCTGTTGCTGCATCAGCTTGAACGACTCTTCGCGGCGGTGCGCCAGCGAATGGCCGCGCAACGACGTGGCAATGAGCGTGTCGAGCGACTGCCCGGCCAGCAGGCGTTCGCGCCGGCACAGCGCCGAAGCCAGGCCCAGCATGGCCGATGCGGCCACGCCCGCCACCGAGGTGCCGAAGGCCAGGCCCAGGCCGCGCACGGGCGCCGACAGCGAGTTGCGGATGGCCTGCACGTCGGTCGCGCTTTCGAGCGCCAGCCCCGTGCCGTTGAGCGTGACCACCATGCCCAGGAAGGTGCCCAGCATGCCCAGCAGCACCAGCAGGCCCGCGAGGTACGGCGTGAGCGCCGGGCCCGGCAGACCGACGCGCTCGCCTTCGATGCGCAGGCGCACCGCGTTGCGCAGCGAGGGATGCAGGCCCGCAAGCCAGTCGCCGAGGCTGGCCGGCGGCGCCGACAGGTCGTTCACCGCATGCGACAGCGTGCCGGTGGCCTGGTGGAAGCGGTGCAGCTCCAGCGCGCCCATCAGGTAGAACGCGCCGATCAGCGCCGTGATCACCAGGGCCAGCGGGTTGTGGCCGACATAGCTGGCACCGACCCAGCACACGACGGCCAGGCCCACGAGGAAGACGGCGTAATGGAAAAATCTGTTCATGGAAGCTTGTTGTCTCTTATGGGGCTAGCGATCGCGAAGGGCTTCTAGCAGGCCTTCGACCGGTTGCATGCGAATGTCCAGCTCGGCCCGCAGCACGCTTTGCATGTCACGGCCGAACACGTCCAGCCAGCCGGCGGCGGCGGTCGCTGGCGGCTGGGGGTTGTCGGGGTTGGCGTCCTGCGCGGCCTGATGGGCCTCACGCAAACGCTTGAAGTGTTTCTCCAGCAGCGTGGGCACGCTCGCCAGCAGGCTGCGTTCGCGCGCGCCCACCACCTGTTCCAGGATGGCGTCCACCGCGGCCAGCCGGGCCAGCTCGGGCGAGCGGGTGGCGAGCCGGGCCCGCAGACGCGCGCGCAGCGGTTCGATGGCCGTTTCCATGGCCTGCTGCCGCGCGAAGTAGCGGCGGCGGTACGGCGGAAAGTCGTCGTTCGCGCCCGGCAGCACCGAGGCCACGCCGCCGTCGGCATTGCCCTTGGCCAGCGCAGCCTTCAGGCGCGCGCACTCCTGCGCCTCCTCGGCGCCCTCGGACGCCCGGACGCCGGACACGGCGACGCCCAGATCGGAATCCAAAGCTGCAGACAAGGAGATGGCGTCGGTCCAACTGAACCACTGACTCAAACGATCCGCGAGGGCTTGCCTGGATTCGGGAACGTCGATGTCGCTCAATTGAGCGAGCAAGCGAGTGAGCGCCGAGCCGGTGAAGCCTGTGCGCCGTGACACTTGCACCATACCGCGAGAGAGGGAGAAAACCGGGCAGTTTACACCGGTCAACTGGCGGCTTTCCCTCTGTGAACTGGTGCACAGGAAGCGCGGGAGAAGTGAAACGGGGTGTGACCGAAACCGAGGAAAACGGGGCGCGAATACCTAAATCAGGTGAGTGTGCTTGTTTACATTTGTCGCAAGAATGAATACTTTCAATTCCCAGTAGCCGAAGAGCCGCAGAGCTTGGTCAGGGTGGGATCTGGACAGCTTGGTCACTCTGACAAATGTCGTCGACTCATTCGGTTTCCGCCTGCCCCTGCCACCTTCAGGACATGGACCGCCAGCCGCGCAGAGGGTGGATGCGCCTGTTGCCCTGGCTGCGCCTGTACCGTTGCTCGAGCTGCAGCAGGATGCGGCTCCTGTCCAAGCAGAAGGTGGACAGCGCCCGCCTCCTGCATGCTGCCCAGGTGCGCGCACGCGGGGGCTGAGGGCGCCAGTTCCGATTTCCCTGCTATCATTTTTTCGTTCGCGCGCCCTGCGCGAACCGGGCCGAGGACGACCTCGGCCTTGCACCCTCACCTTGCAAGGGACGGCCCTTTCCTGACTTCTCGCGAAGTTTCGACATGGCCGCACTGCTCCCTTCCTGGCGCCTCGCCGCGCAACGCTTCTTCTTCCGTTTCCGCCTTCCTCGCGCTCGCGCCACCGTGCCGGATGCCTTCCGGTTGACGCTCGGCGCCGTACGCCTGCACGTGCGCACGGGCGCAACCCGGCTGTGCTACCGCGCCGAATGCCCGCGCGCGCGCACCGCATCGGGGGCCGCGCGATGAACGGTCTTGATCTGCACTGGCCCGCGCTGACCATGGCGGTGGCCCTGGCCTACGCTGCCTGGCATGCGCGCCGCGAAGGCTGCGAACCGCGCGACGTGAAGGCCCTGTGGACCGCGAGCGGGCTGAGCCTCGCCGGCAGCGGCCTCTTGGCCCTGGCTCCCCTCTTGATGTCGGAGTGACAACGCCCATGACAACAACACCCTCCCCCGCCCGCCTCGTCCCGCCCGCCACCTGGGCCCTGATCGCCGCCGCCTGGCTCGTGGTCGGGCTCTTCGTGGCCTTCGGCGACCGCTGGCTGGCTGCGCCGATCAGCCCCGTGGTGGCCGGCTGCGTCTTCCTGGCGCTGTTCGTCACCATCCTGGCCGCCTCGTTCGGCGTGGTGCGCGAGGCGGACCACCTGGCGCACCAGCTGGGCGAGCCGTATGGCACGCTGATCCTGACGCTCTCGATCGTGTCGATCGAGGTGATCCTCATCGCCTCGGTGCTGCTGGGCCCGGGCGAGTTTCCGACCATCGGGCGCGACTCGATCTTCGCCGTGATGATGATCATCCTGAACCTCGTCATCGGCATCTGCCTGATCGCGGGCGCAGCCCGCCACGGCGACCAGGAATACAACGCGCAGGGCGCCGGCGCCTACCTGTCGATGATCGTGCTGCTGACCGGCACGGCGCTGGTGCTGCCCAACCACAGCTCGGGCGCGGGCGAGTTCACGCCGGTGCAGGCGATCGGCATGTCGGTGCTCACGGCCGTGCTGTACGGCGCGTTTCTCTGGATGCAGATGCGCAGCCACCAGCGCTTCTTCATCCAGCCGGCGCCGGGGCAGATGTCGGTGCGGGCGGTCGCGCCCTCGCCTGCGGTGCAGGCCGATCACGCCCGCCTGGACAAACGCGCCGTGGTCGTTCGCTCGCTGCTGTTGCTCGCGATGATCCTGCCCATCGTGCTGCTCGCGCACTACCTCGCGGTGGTCACCGACTACGGCATTGCCGCGGCCGGCGTGCCCGCGGCCGTGGGCGGCGTGCTCATCGCCATCATCGTGTTCACGCCCGAGTCGATCACCGCCGTGCGCGCCGCGATGAACAACGAGATGCAGCGTGCCATCAACCTGTGCCTGGGCGCCTTCGTCTCCACCGTCGGGCTCACGGTGCCGGCCGTGCTGGTCATCGGGCTGGTCACGGGCAAGCAGGTGCTCATGGGCATCTCGGGCGCGGAAACCCTGCTGTTTGCGGTGACGGCGGTGCTGAGCCTGCTGAGCTTCAACGGGCAGCGCACCTCGCCGATCCAGGGGCTCATGCACCTGATGCTGTTTGCGGTGTACGGGATGTTGTTGTTCCTGCCCTGAGGCCGCGCAACGGGGTTACCCCGCGGCCTGCGCCTTCGCCAAGGCAGGCGGGACGCCCCGTTGAGGTACCTCGCCCTCTCCGGGGCCTCCCCAACCGGCACCACGCCCTCTCGCCGCCCTGTGCAGCGGCCTCATTTATCCGCATGCAATCCAATGCAAATATAGTTACCAAACGTTAATGGAACGAGATTTCAATTGCATCTGAACACCAAAGTAGTAATGTGAACTCGTCACACGTTGTGGTCTCTGGCAAGAAAAATGTATTCCAAACTGTCACTGCCGAGCGCTCCCGTCCGTACCGCGATCTCCCGCGGTGCCTGACATGGTCCATGCACCGGATGCATCCCCATGCGAGCGCACGGCTCCGCCCCCAGCATCGACGCCAGCCTGGCGGCGGATGCGCTCATGGTGGGACGCATGCGGCTCGTGCTGTCGATCTCGGCCCTGCTGGCGATCACGGTCGACGCCGCCGATAGCCGGCAGCAGGTCCCCGCAGCGGTCTGGCTGGCCTTCTTCGGTTACATCCTTCACAGCCTGCTGATCCACGTCTGCACGGCGATGGGGCGGCCCTACTTCCAGGGCCGAACCATCCACTGGTCCGACGTGCTGTGGTTCACGCTGATCATGGCGGTGACCGACGGCACCCACAGCCTGTTCTTCCTTTTCTACTTCTTCGCCATCCTCACCTCGTCGTTCCGCTGGGGCTTCGAGGAAGGCGCCCGCGTGACGATCGCTTCGGTCGCCTCCTTCGCCGCCTGCGGACTGGCCACGGGCACGGACGACACGCCGCAGCTGCTGATGCGCACCGCCTTCCTGCTGGCGCTCGGGCACATGATCGTGTACTGGGGCGGCTCCAAGCTGGCGCTGCAGCGGCGCCTGGCGCTCCTGGGCGAAGTGAGCCAGCTGTCGAACCCGCGCTTCGGTGCCGGACGCACCATCGCCCGCACGATGGAGCGCACGCTGGCCTTCTTCCGGGCCAGCCACTGCATCCTGCTGACGCGCGACCGCGCCACCGGCACCTGGCTGCTGCGCACGCTGCGCGAGGACGACACCTGCGAGCAGGTGAGCATCGAGACCATCGGCCGCCTCGCGGAATCGCCGCTCATGGCCCTGGCGCCCGACAGCGTCGTGCTGAGCAACCGCCTGCCCTGGCCGCTGAACCACCTGCGCGCGCAGCACCGTGTCTTCGAAGCGGGCGCCACCGCCTGGCGCAGCGCCGACGAAGCCGGCGCACAGCGCTGCACCACCATCGCCGCCCTGCTGGAGGCGCGGGCCTTCATCAGCGCGCCGCTGCCGATGCGCCTGGGCGAAGGCCGGGTGTTCATCTCGTCGCGCGACGGGCGGCTGGGCAAGTCCGACGCGCTGTTCCTCGCCCACCTCATGGAACAGATCTTCCCGGTCATCGAGACCATCGAGGTGCTCGACCGCATGGCCTCCGAAGCCGCGTCGACGGAGCGCCTGAAGATCGCGCTCAACCTGCACGACACCGCCATCCAACCCTACATCGGCCTGCGCATGGGCCTGTGCGCGCTGCGCAAGCGGGCCGCCGCCGACAACCCGCTGCGCGAAGACCTGGACAAGCTCGCGGACGTGGCCGACGGCGTGATCGCCGACCTGCGCCGCTACGCCGGCGAAGTCAGGCACGGTGCGAACGACGATCCCGGCGGGCTCGTGCGGCCCCACCTGGAACGCCAAGCCGCGCGGATCAAGGGCCTGTACGGCATCGACATCGACATCGTGATGGCCGTCGACGGCCCGCTGCACCTGGACGACCGCGTGACCGCGGAGCTGCTGCAGATGGTCAGCGAAGGGCTGAACAACATCTGCAAGCACACCCATGCGCGCCACGGCAGCGTGCGCATCGACTGCAAGAACGGCCAGTTGGCGTTGTGCATCGAGAACGACGCCTGCCAGGAAAGCTTCACCGCCTTCCACCCCCGCTCCCTCACCGAGCGCGCCGCGGCCCTGGGCGGCCAGGCGCATGTCGACCGATGCGCGAATGGCGGCACGGCGGTGCGGATCGAAATCCCGATCTGACCGCCCGCCGCAGACACAGGAAGGAGTCCGTCATGCAAACCCTCGACCATCCCGACCATCCCATTGCCGTGCTGCTCGTGGACGACCACAAGACCATGCTGTGGGGCCTGTCGAAGCTGATCGACGGCGAACAGCCGCGCATGAAGGTGGTCGGCACGGCCAGCTGTTGCGACGAAGCAGTGGCCACGGCGCACAGCCTCGCACCCGACGTCATCGTGCTCGACCTCGACCTGGACGGCCACAGCGCGCTGGACATCCTGCCCCGGCTGCTGACCAACGAGGTGTCGCGCGTGATGGTGCTGACGGCCGAGAAAGAACAGCGCACGCTCGACCTGGCCATACTGCGCGGCGCGCGCGGCGTGGTGGGCAAGGACGCCTCGGCGCAGCAGCTGCTCGACGCCATCGAGCGCGTGTTCCGCGGCGAGCTCTGCGTCGACGCGCAGACCATGGGCCGCGTCTTCTCCGAACTCACGTCGGCCAGGAAGCCGCCGAAGGCCGACCCCGACACGGCGCGCCAAGCCACGCTGACGCACAAGGAGCGCGAGATCATCCGCATCGTCGCGACGGGCTGCGGCGCGTCCAACAAGGCGCTTGCCGAGCGCGCCTTTGTCACCGAGCACACGCTGCGCAACCACCTGTGCGCGATCTATCAGAAGCTGGGCGTCACGAACCGGCTTGAGCTGTACATCTACGCGATCAAGCACCAGCTCGACACGCTGGCGGCCTGATCCGCTGCGGCGGCGCCTGGCCGGCCTTCCGGCCCGGTCGCCTCCTCATTGATGCCCGGTCAGCATCGGCCCGATCATCCGGATCACGCGGATCGCCGCCGGCGTGAGGATCACGAGCGAGATGCACGGGAAGATGCACAGCACCAGCGGCAGCAGCATCTTGGTCGGCACCTTCGCCGCCAGCTCCTCGGCGCGCACCTGGCGCTTGTGGCGCAGGTCGTCCGAAAACACGCGCAGCGACTCCCCGATGCTGGTGCCGAAGCGGTCCGCCTGGGTCAGCATGGTGGCGAAGGTGCCTATTTCTTCCACACCGGTGCGCAGCGCCAGGTTGCGCAGCGACTTCTCGCGCGTGCCGCCGGCGCGCATTTCCAGGTTGGTCCAGTGCAGTTCCTGCGCGAGCGCCCGGCTCTTGATCTGGATTTCCTCGGTGACCTTGGCCAGCCCGGCGTCCAGTCCGAGCCCCGCCTCCACGCACACCAGCATGAGGTCGGCGGCGTCGGGAAAGTTCTCGAAGATCTCGCGGCGCCGCGCGCGGATGCGAAGGTACAGCAGCGCGTTGGGCAAGTAACAGCCGGCCAGCGCCGCCAGCGCGAGCCACAGCAGCATCGTCATGCCGCCCGCCGACCCCGCCGCGCGCAGCATGAGGAACACGACGGCCGCGAAGCCCAGCGGCAGCAGCGTCTTCAGGCCGAAGTAGATGAGGTACGCATCCGGATGGCGGATGCCGGCATTGAGAAAGCGCACGCGCATCGGCGACAGTTCGGCGTCGCCGGTCGGCGACGACAGCTGCGCGAACGGCCCGACGAGCTTGACGGCGGTCTCGGTCCAGGCCGACTTGTCGGACGGCAGCGCCACCGCCTGCAGCCGCTGCGCGGTGCGCGATGGGGAGAACCACACCGCCAGGCCGATGACCGTCAGCGACACGGACAGAAAAACCAGGATGGGAAACAACATGGCCATGACGCTTCTCCTTCAGACGCGAATCTTCACGATCTTGCGCAGGAGCACGATGCCCACCAGCATCAGCACCAGCATGTAGCGCAGCACCGTCTGGCCGATCGGGTCGGTCCACAGCGGCGACATGAACTCGGGATTGAAGATGTTCATGAGCCCCGCCAGGGCGAACGGCATGATGCCCAGGATCCAGGCCGACAGCCGCCCTTCGGACGACAGCACCCGCACCCGCGCGAGCAACTTGAAGCGCGCGCGGATGAGCCGGCTCAGGTTGCCCAGCACCTCGGTCAGGTTGCCGCCCGAGTCACGCTGGATCAGCACCGACACCACGAAGTAGCGCAGATCGGTGAGCGGCACGCGCTCGCTGAGGTTGGTCAGCGCCTGCTGCAGCGAGACGCCGAAATTCACCTCGTCGGCCACCAGGCGGAACTCGGTCGCGATCGGGTCGGGCATTTCCTCGCCGATCATCTGCACGCCGCTGGCAAAGGAATGGCCCGCGCGCAGGGCGCGTGTCACGAGGTCCAGCGCGTCCGGCAGCTGCTTTTCGAGGCGATCCAGCCGGCGGCTGCGCTGATGCTGCAGGTACAGCACGGGAAGCACCGCCGCCACGGCCCCGGCCAGAAGCGCCAGCCACGCGGGCTGGTGCGCCAACCACACGGCGCAGAACGCGAACACGCCGAGCGCACCGCAGGCCAGCAGAAAGCTGGACACCGTCCAGTCCAGCCCTGCCTGCAGGATGAAGCGGTCCAGCCGGTGCGCCCGCGGCAGCGCCAGCAACTGGCGCTGCATCCAGGGCACGTCGCTGAGCATGCGCTCCTTCGCGAGATGGGCCTGCGGCGTGCGGTCGACCGCGGCGGACATCGCCTGCAACCGCTTCTCGATCTTGCGCGCGTCGGGCCCCTTGTAGGACCGCCACAGCAGATAGACCCCTTCGATCATGAGCAGCGCGGTCACGAAGACCAGCACCGCGACCGTGATCAGCGTGTCACCCCCCAGGTTGTCGAACATGGCGCGCTCCTATTCGTAGTGCTTTTCGGGATCGAAGATGCTGTCGGGCAGTTCCACGCCGTACGCATGCAGCCGCTCCATGAACTTCGGCCGGACACCGGTCGCGTGGAAATGGCCGCGCACCTGGCCGTCGGGACCCATGCCCGTCTGGTGGAAGGTGAAGATCTCCTGCATGGTGACGATCTCACCCTCCATGCCGGTGATCTCCTGGATGCTGGTGACCTTGCGCCGCCCGTCGATCAGCCGCAACACCTGGACCACCACCGTGATCGCCGAGGCGATCTGCTGGCGCACCGTGCGGTGGGGCAGGTTCAGGTTCGCCATGCCGATCATGTTTTCTAGCCGGGCCAGCGCATCGCGCGGCGAGTTGGCGTGGATGGTGGTGAGCGAGCCCTCGTGGCCGGTGTTCATCGCCTGCAGCATGTCGACCGCCTCGGCGCCGCGCACCTCGCCGATCACGATGCGGTCGGGCCGCATGCGCAGCGCGTTGCGCACCAGCGCACGCTGCGTGATCTCGCCCTTGCCTTCGATGTTCGTCGGCCGCGTCTCCATGCGCGCGACGTGCGGCTGCTGCAGCTGGAGTTCGGCCGCATCCTCGATGGTGATGATGCGTTCGGACTCCGGGATGAAGCCCGAGAGAATGTTCAGCAGCGTGGTCTTCCCTGCCCCGGTGCCGCCCGAGATCAGCATGTTGACCTTGGCCTGGGCCAGGCCTTCGAGCATCTGCGCCATCGGCGGCGTGAGCGACTTGAGATCGTTCACGAGGTTGTTCATGCGCAGCGGGATCTTCGCGAAACGGCGGATCGACATCATCGGCCCGTCCAGCGCCACCGGCGCAATGACGGCGTTGACCCGTGAACCGTCGGGCAGCCGCGCATCGACCATCGGGCTGGACTCGTCGATGCGGCGCCCGACCAGCGAGACGATCTTGTCGATGATGCGCAGCAGGTGCTTCTCGTCGGTGAAGCTCACGTTGGTCAACTCCAGCCGGCCCCGCCGCTCCACGTAGATGCTAGTGGGCGAGTTGACCAAGATGTCCGAGACGGTCGGGTCGGCCATCAGCAGCTCGATCGGGCCGAAGCCCAGCATCTCGTGCTGGATGTCGCGGATCAGCGTGCGCCGCTCGATGTCGTTGAGCGCCTCGGGCTCTTCCTGCAGCAGCCGCCCGACCATGGTCGAGATTTCCTGCCGCAGGGCGTCGGGCTGGAGGGTTTCGAGCGCCGCCAGGTCGAAGCGATCCAGCAGCTTCAGGTGCATGCGCTCCTTCAGCAGCTTGTAGGTGTCCGAGGCGAAAGGCGACGTGGTCAGCTCGAGGACCGGCCCTGCTGGCCCCGCCGGCCGCGCGCCCGCATCGCTGTCGATCGCATTGAGTTGGTCCCTGAATGACATGTTGGCACCTCCGCCTGGGTATTGATGGGAATCCGCCCTGTCTCAGGCACGGCGGAACAGCCGCCCCATGAAGCCGGGCGTCGCCTCCGGCCGCGGGCTGAGCGTGTGGGCGATCTCGTCGAGGCGCTTGGCGAGTGCGCTGCCGCGCGACATCTCCGCCAGCGGCACGCCGCGGTTGATGGAGGCGTCGACGTCCTTGCCGCCGTCCGGCACCGTTGTGAACGTCGCGCCGGGCAACGACCGGCGCATGTCCGACAGCCCGATCTCGCCGCCGCCGGTGCTGCGGTTCACCAGCAGCTCGACCTTGCCGGTGGCGTAGCCGAGCGACTTGAACACCTGCATCAGGCGCGTCACGTTGCGGATGTGCGGCAGGCTGGTCTGCATCACGGGAAAGATGCGCTCCGCGCGGTCGAGCACGCGCAGCGTGAGCGTGTCGATGCGCGTGCCGAGGTCGAAGATCACGAAGTCGTACTGCGCGAGCGCCACCTGCAGGATGGCGTCGATGTGCTCGGCCTTGACGTCCATTGCGCGCGCCAGGTCCTCGGGCGCGGGCAGGATGCTGTAGCTGGGCGACACGCGCACCACGCTCGCTGCGAGCAGCGAGGCATCGAGGCGCCCGATGTCGCGCGCCACGTCGGCCATCGTCGCGGTCGGGCGCAGGTCGCTCACGTACGACAACGCATCGCCGAACTGCAGGTTCAGGTCGATCAGCAGCACCGAGCGCTCGCGCGACAGCTGGTGCGCGACGTTGGTCGCGAGAAAGGTCGCGCCGCTGCCGCCCTTGCAGGGCATGAACGCCACCACCCGCCCGGGGCTGCGCGCCTGCGAACCGGCCATCTTGAGCGCGATGCGATCGACGGTGGCCTCGAGCGCGGCAGTGTCGGCGGGCGACGGCAGCACCTCGCGCACGCCTGCGCGCATCGCGTGAATCAGGAACTCGGGCGTCTGCATCGCGCACAGCAGCACCACCGCCACCGCCGGATGCCGAAGCGTCAGGGCCTCCACCAGCGAGAGCTCCTGCGGGTCGCAGCACATGCCGTCGACCAGCAGCAGGTCGGGTGCGACCTTGTCGACGACCGCCTGCATCCGGCTCTTGCCGCCTTCGAAGAGCGACACGGCATGGCCGCGCGGCTCCAGCACCTTGCGCATGTCCTGCAGGTGGTTCGGATTGGGGGAAACGATGGCGATCTTCATGGTCATGGTCGTGTCCGGTGTGTTGCTAGGAGCAGACGGCGTTGCTGTTCGGGTCCTGCCCCATGATTTCGCGCGGCAGATAGGTGGAAAAACCCGGCATCGGGATCGGAGAACGAGTTCCGAATCCGATGGGCGAAATCCATTGGTAGTCGAGATCGACGATACGGACGTTCACGCCGCTGCAATTGGCGGAAGTACAGGTCGCGCTGATGCTGCCTGCCGCGTCGTACCAGTCGACACTGACATTGGCTGCCGTCAATTGGGGCAGGAATTTCTGCATGTTGGAAAGCACGACCGTGGCGTTTCGGTCGCACACGACGGCCGCACGCGCACCCCAGCGCGTCGCTTCGGCGGCTGCATTCCACGTCCACAACATGCGCACGAAATCCATGATGCCCAGCAGGAAGGTCAGGAAGAACATCAGGACCAGCGCGAACTCCACCGCGGTCGCCCCCATCTGCCTTGTTCGATTCATGATTGACCTCGCATGGTGGCGCTGATATCCCCGAAGGGAATTTCTCCGTTCGCATCACCAAAACCAAGCCCGAACGCGCCGGTGAGCAGCGGGCGGAACTTGTATCCCGTGACCTTGATGGTCACGGTATTGATGGCCGGGCCGCTGCCCTTGAATTGCCAGGTCGGGGCGGGGACGTGAGAAGTGCTCAGGCCCAGGACCAATGGCGAGCCGTTCCCGGCCGGGTTGCCATAGACCACCAGGTTCCTGGCAGTCGTGATCTTGGAGGGATCCGTGGTTGCGATCGACGGGTCCTGGGTGGACAGATAGCGAGAGGCGTCGCGCAGCGATTTCGCGATGGTGTTGTACTGGTACAGCGCCCGCCCGAATTCGGTCGTGATGAACGTCAGAATGAGCAGCAATGGAAGAATCAGGGCGAACTCGACCAGTGCCACGCCGTTCTGTTTCTTTTTCATGCCAGCTCCTACTGAACGAGCGTCGGGACCCTGGGCCCGTTTGTGCCGCCGGCCAAACCCGCGGTGGCGCATGGACTGTCGGCGCGCGTCGCATCGCCAATGAACTCGAGCCACATCTTCGACTTCTTTCCGCTCGCATTCTTTTCCAGCGGATGCAGCATCAGCATGCATCCGAAACCCTTGAGCGTGATCGACGGGCAGTCGACCACCGCGGTCGTGACCACACGTCGATTGGCACCCTTGGTGTAGTCGGTGGCATTGAAATTTCCCTGAGTCTTGAGGTTCTTGGTGTCGGGGTTCTTGTTGTCCCCTTCGTAAGGCGCGAATGAATTGCGCTTGGCAGTAAATCCGTTCGAGCCGAGGTCGTCATACCTGCCTGGCTTCACGTCGGCAGAGCTGTCGGCATACCAGGCGTACCCGGTCTGATCGGGAATGGCAGTCGCGGGGTTGAGGCTGCCCTGATAGATGCCGAAGCGGGTATTCCACGCTGCAACCGCTCCATTGGTCTTGCCCGCCTTGCCGATGTTCGTATCCATACCGGGAAGACCGCATTGCCCACTGCTGGTCAGGAGATCCTTGATCTCACGCGCCCCGCCGCCGCTGCCGGTGAAATCCACCCAGTGGAACTGACCGGACTCCACATCGTCGTTGTCATTGGTCACGCCCTCGACCCAATCCCCCCGCGCGAACCCCCAGCCGGGGGCGGTGGATTTTTGGCAGATGCCGACGGGAATGAGGCAATTGGACTGGGACGGAGCCCTGGTGGCAACGGCGACTGCGGCCACGCTGTGCGATGCCCCATAAGTAGCACTTCCGCTGAACGCGCCCAGGGCATTGAGGATCCAAGGCGCGATGCCCGACTTCGTATGCAGGCACTTGGCGTACTTGGCCTTCTCAACGGGCGTAAAGGTATGGCTGTAGGTGCCGATAAGCGAGTCGCTGAACACGATATCGGTCTGGGCGATGCCGGTCGCCCCACCTTGAAAATTGATCTTGTTGAGATCGGCCGCAGTCTTTCCTGCGCTGGTGGCACGCGTCAACGCATCGGTGGCGCCGTCGAGCTCCTGCGCGGCAGACAGGGCACAGCTGTCCATGGCGGTCTGCAACTCCGTTTTCACGATGAAGAGGCGACCGAAGTCCAGTGCGATGCCCATGAACCCGAGGAGGAACAGCAGGACCAGAGCGACGGTGACGATTACCGCGCCGCCTTGGCTGTGGCCGGAAGTGTGGACTTTCATGATCGGCTTCCTGTGTGTGGGTGGCGGTTCGAAAAAGCCCTGTGCTTCAGCCACATGTCACGCCGCCAAGGCAGGTGCGGACGAGATCGACAACATTGCTGAGGTCGGTGTCCGTCACCACTGGCCGCAACGCGATGGCCAGCAGGATCGAGATCACGGCAATGACCAGCGCGTACTCCATCACTTGGGCGCCGCTCTCATCCCGCAAGAATGACTTGAACATGATGAGTACCTCGCTTTGTACTGGGCGGCGGCGGGCAACGGACAAGCCGGCCCCGCCACCGCCACCGCCACCGCCATAGCCATCGTTCCAATAGATGCGATTGCCGGGCTTAAGGGTTGCAGACGGCCATGTTGCCCTGGAGGCAAGCGGCCACGCGGTTAATGAAGGTTGTGAAATAACCTCCGGTGGTCAGGCCCTGCAGTGCAATGACCAGGGCGATCGACACGACTGCGATGATGAGCGCGTACTCGATCACTTGAGCACCATCCTCTTCCTTGACGAACGAGGACATGAAGTTGCCGGCACGGACAAAAAGTTGGTTCATTTTTTTCACCTTTGAATTGCAGTAAGAAAACAGAAAAATCTTGCGTTGGTTCTTGGGTTGATTGACTTCTATCTTTGCGTGGCAACTCCTTTCTGATCGAATTCAAGAATCGTTCGAGGGCCGCCTAACGACCCCCGCCGCCGTTGTCTCCACCACCAATCCCGCCACCGATGTTGATGACGTTCACCGCCGGCGGCGGCGCCTTGTAGGACTTCTGGTACTGCACCATCGACTCCCGCGCCGCCCGGCCGTCCATGCCCGCCACCGGATTGCCGTCCTTGCCGGCATCGGGATTGATCGTCATCTTCCTTTTCGCGTCGCGCACCGCGTCGCCAAAGCGCGCGTCGTAGTTGGGAGTGACGTGGGAGCATCCGGTGCCCAGGAGCAGCGTCAATGCGAGAGTCGTCGACTTGATGAACATGGTGATGCTCCTCACTGGGTATTGGTGGCCGGTGCGGCCGGTGCCGGGGTGGCGCTTTCGAGGCTGCCGTTCAGATAAACCTCCGCACGGCTGGGAACGACGTGGTTGTCGGTCGGCAGGCGAGGCGACTCGGCCAGCGGCCGGACCAGGCGGGGCGTGATCACGAACATCAGCTCGGTCTGGTCGTTCTGGAACTCCGTGCTGCGGAACAACGCACCCATCACCGGCACTTCGCCCAATCCGGGATAGCGCTTGATGGACTCCGTGACGTTGCTCTTGATGAGCCCCGCGATGACGAAGCTCTGCCCGTCGTTGAGTTGCACGGTGGTGTCGGCACGGCGCACCGTGAGCGATGGCAGCACGGCGGTCACGCCGCCGATGGTGGTGAAAGGCGAGCCGGTTTGCGACAGGTCCGACACCTCCGAGACCATCTTGAGGTTGACGCGGCCGCCGTTGAGCACGGTCGGGGTGAACTTGACTCCGATGCCGAACTCCTTTTCTTCCAGCGTGATGTTCGTGCCACTGCCGCTGGAGGAGCTCTGCGCCACCGGAATGAAGATCTTGCCGCCCGACAGGAAGCTCGCCTGCTGGCCGCTGATGGCCATGATGTTGGGCTCCGCCAGGATGCGCACCAGGCCGTCGTCCTTCTGACCGTCGATGGCGATCGACGTGCGACCGATCCTCAACGCCTCGATCAGGCCGCCACCGCCGCTCAGGAAATTGGAGATCAGCGAATAGCTGTTGAGACCACCGTTGCCGGAGCGGGCCAGCCCGACGCGTGCGCCAAGGCGGTCCAGCAAGTTCTTGCTGATCTCGGCGATCTTCACTTCGAGCATGACCTGCTGTGGCGCAGTGACACGCAGCAGGTTCACCACCTTCTTGCCGTCGGCGCCGTAGGCCGAGGCCAGACTCATCACGTCATCGAGCTTGAGCGCGTCGCTGATCTCGCCGGTGAGCACAATGGATTTTTCCGCGCTGCGCACTCGGATGCGGCTCTCTTCCGGCATCAGTTCCGCCAGCTTGGACTGCAGCGCCCCGGGGTCGACGGTAACGACCACATCCTTGATGTAGCAGGTGCCGTCGGCACTTTGCAGCACCACGTTCATCGAGCCGGCCTGGCGGCCGCGGAAGAACAGGTCGGTCGGACTCAGCAGCGTGACCTCGATGTCAGCTACGCCGTCGCCCACGTTCGCATTGGGCGCCGGCATCGCTGCTCCGGGCTGCGCCGGTGCTGCTGGCGCGGTCGCCCGGCCCTGCGGCTGTCCGCCGAACACGATGCGCACCACGCGCGCCTTCAACGGAATGACCACCGACTTGCCGAGCACGGCATAGGTCGGCTCGGAGTCCGGGATGATGGCGGTGCAGCGCCGGCTGGCCGGGGCTGCGGGTGCTGCCGCAGCAGTTGCTGCTGCAGCGGTTGCAGCAGGCGCAGGCATGGCGACGGCCGTGGCCGGGGCGGCTGCCACGACCTCCGCGGCCATGGCGGGGGTCGCCACTGTCGCGAGGGTCGCCAGCAGACGGGCGATGGTTGTTGTGAGTGGGCGCACTTGGTGTTCCTCCTGATGGACGATCAGAAACAGGTGACCGAACGGGCGGCGCTCTGGATCACCTCCACGCATTCGGTGGCTCGCGGCGTGGCGGGACCTGCCAGCCGCACCCGCGGGCGATCCGGAGCCGCCGCGGTGGAGACCGGCACGATGTCCTTCTTCTCGCCGAACAGCTGCCCCTTGGTGATGCCCAGGGTGGCGACCGTGGTCTTGTCCATCTGGTTGCGCAGCACGAGCGACAGGGTGCCCACGCTGCGCGCCAGGTCGAGCTTCTCGGAGTCTTCGAGCGAGAGCTCGAGCGTCACCGCGCTCACGACCTTCGGCTTGGTGTCGTCGCGGTTGGCCTCCTGGGCCACCGCCAGCACCAGCACCTTCTCGAGCACGGTCTTGCTGATCTGCAGCGCGTCTTCGCCGCGCCCTTTGTCCTGTTGGGCGTTGACCATCACGTCGACGTAGTTGCCCGGCAGCGCGAAGCCCGCCACGCCGACGACGTCATTGACGCGCACCGTCATGGCCCGCTTGCCGCTGGCGATCACTGCCGACAGCCCGCCCTGCGTGCCCACCGGCGCCAGCTTGCCCTCCATGAGCGCCTCGCCGCGCAGCACGCCGACCTTCACCACGCGGTCGTTCAGCGCCTTGATGTCGCTGAAGGAGCCGTTCGGCACCGAGCCGCTGGGCCAGTCGACCGTGGACAGCATCTGCGCGTTGACGCGGCTGCCCAGGTCGATGTCGACGGCGGCCACCACGACCTTGTTGGACGCGATGCCGCTTTGTCGGGAGATCCAGCCGGTCGCGTAGACCGCGGCCGCCAGCCCGAACAGCAGGGCCAGAAAGATCAGCCCGATCGCCTTGATGTTCTTCATACGAACCTCCGCCAGGGGTGAAACATGTAGGAGCTAGACAAAGCCCAGCTGGTGCGCCAGCACTTGGACCACCGTGCCCGCCGCGATGCAGACGCCGTAGGGCAACTTGCCCACGGACTGGCCCGCCTGCAGGCGCCCGTCGGGCCGCATGCCTGCGATGGTGGAAATGACCATGCCCTGCGCTGTGGCCTTGACGTTGCCAAGCATGTGGACCAGGCGGCGGCGATGGATCGCGAAGGCCAGCGCCGCGACGCCGCCCGCGATGAAAGTGAAGAGCAAGGCCATCAGCGTCTGCTGGGGCCCGAGGAAGGCCCCGGTCATGGCCATCAGCTTGACGTCGCCGGCGCCCATGATCCCGAGCGCATAGAACGGCAGCATCGCGGCGAAGCCCACGGCCAGGCCACCGAATGCACTCGCCGCGCCCGACGCCGGCGTGCGTGCCGCCATCGTTCCGTAGATAAGGGCGAAGCACGCGCCGCCGAAGGTCAGCCAGTTGGGAATGCGATAGAAGCGCCAGTCGCTCACAGCCGCCACGCCGAGCAGCGCGAAGAGCGCCAGCATGCGGATGTCGGTGGCCAGCATCGCGAGCAGTTCGAGAACAGCGTTGAATTCCTGCATGGCGGGCTCCCCGTGTTCAGGCACTGCGCCGCAGGGCGAGCACCAGCAAAATGGCCACGACCATCACCAGCGCACCGATCAGCGCAACCTCCATGAACGACATGCCGGCGTCTTCGCGCAGCAGGCTCAGGGCGGTTCTCGGCAGAACTTCGAGCGGTTCCATGCGGTGTCCCCGGTGGTCGTGGCCGGCCGAAACCGCTGGCCTTCCCGGCGTGGGAAGAAGCGTTCGGCATGGGGATGACTGTAGGAATCGCACCGCTTTCGCACATGAGCGGAGCGCCCTTTTCTGGGGGAGTCAGGTGTCCCGCGACGGCACGGGGACGGGCATGACAAAACGCCTACCCGGCCGGGCAGGCGAGAACGCGGGCGCGCTTCAGATCACCTGCGCGTCGCGCAGCGCCGCGAGCTGTGCCTCGTCCAGGCCCAGCCCGCCATACACCTCGGCGTTGTGCTGCCCCGTGCGCGGCCCCGTGGCGGCCGGGCGCACGCCTTCGCGCCCCACGAAGCGCGGCACGGCCGCCGGTGCGGGCACGGAGCCGAACTGTTCGTCGGGCACGTCGATGAAGGCGCCGCGTGCCTGCATGTGCGGGTCGGCCCGCAGGTCGGCGATCGAATACACCTTGCTGTAGGGCACGTCTTCGCGGTCCAGCCGCACGGCCAGTTCCGCGAATGGAAGGCTGCTGCACCAGTCGGCAATGATGCGGTCCAGCGCCTCGAGGTGGCGGATGCGCGCGGCGTTGTCGGCAAAGCGTGCGTCGGTGAGCAGGTCGTCGCGGTCGATGGCACGGCAGATGCGCGCAAAGATCGGCCCGCCCGTGCCCACCAGCGTGAACCACACGCCGTCGAGCGCGCGGAACACGTTGGACGGCGCGGTGTAGGTGGCGCGCGAGCCGGTTCGTTCGCGCACCACGCCGCCGATGCGATGCTCGGCCGCCAGCGGATCGAGCAGGCGCGACATCGCCTCCGTGGCCGACAGGTCGATCTCGGCGCCCCGCTGTTGATCGCGCGGCAACGCGTTGCGCTCGGCCAGCGCGGTGCTGATGGCGAAAGCGCCGAACAGGCCCGCCACCACATCGCCCAGCGGGTAGTTCATGTGCTGCGGCGGACCATCGGGCTCGCCGGTCAGGTGCGTGAACCCGCTCATCGCTTCGAAGATGCGGGCAAAGCCTGGCCGGCGCGCATACGGCCCGGTCTGGCCGAAGCCCGTGAGGCGCAGCACGATGAGGCGCGGGTTGGCCGCGTGCAGCGTGGCGATGTCCAGGCCCCAGCCGTCCAGCGTGCCGGTGCGGAAGTTTTCCACCAGCACGTCGAAGCCGGCGATGAGCCGCAGGAACAGCGCGCGGCCCTCGGGCTTGCGCACGTCGAGCGAGATGCCCTTCTTGCCACGGTTGGCCGTCTTCCAGAACAGCGGATGGCCCTCGTGCACCGGCGTGAGCCCGCGCAGCGGATCGCCGCCGCCCGGCAGCTCGAGCTTGACGACGTCGGCGCCCATGTCGCCGCACAGCGTGGCCGAGAACGGCGCCGCGAGCACGGTCGCCATGTCGAGAATGCGCACCCCGTGCAGGGGCGCGTGGTCGGCAGGCTGGCCCATCAGTTGCCCTTCAGGTCGACGCGCTTGAGCACCGGGTCCCACAGCTTGCGGTCGGCGGCAATGCGCTGGCCGTAGGCGGGCAGCGACGGGTCGAGCGCGGCCGCGCCCAGCTTGGCCAGCTTGTCCTTCACCGCGGGCAAGGCCTTGGCCAATGCCGCCCGCAGCGGACGCATGACGGCATCGGGCGTGCCCTTGGGCGCGACGATGCCCACCCACAGGCCGCTGTCGAAGCCCTGCAGGCCCAGCTCGGCGAAGGTGGGCACGTCGGGCGCCGAGGGCGAGCGCGTGCGGCCGGTCTGCGCCAGGATGCGGATCTGCCCGCTGCTCATGTAGGGCAGCGTGCCGCCGAGGTTGTTGCACATCACCGGGATGTGGCCGGCGATCAGGTCGTTCACCGCCGGCGCGTTCCCCTTGTAGGGCACGTGCTGCATCTTGATGCCGGCCTGGTGGTTGATCATTTCGCACACCAGGTGCGACGGCGTGCTCGGGCCGGCGGAGCCGAAGGCGAGTTGCCCCGGCTTGGCCTTGTCGGCGGCGATGAGCTCGGGCAGCTTCTGGTACGGCGTCTTCGCGTTGACCGCGATCACGTTGGGCAGGTCGGCCACCAGGCCCACGGGCACGAAATCGTCCACCGGGTTCCAGGCGAGGCCCTTGTGCACGTAGGGCAGGAAGATGTTGGTCAGGCCCGCCATGAGCAGTGTGTAGCCGTCCGGCGCCGACTTGGCCACGAGTTCGGAACCGATGAGGCTGCCGGCGCCGGGCTTGTTCTCCACGATGACAGGTTGGCCCAGCGCGTGCCCCAGTTCCAGCGCCACCTCGCGCGCCACCAGGTCGGTGCTGCCGCCGGCGGGGAAAGGCACGACCAGCTTCACGGGGCGGTCGGGGAAGGCGGCCATCGCCAGCGAGCCGGCCAGGCCTAGGGCAAGGCCCGCGGTCAGGTGCGAAATTTTCTTGATCAAGGACGTCATCGTCAGTCTCCAGTTTCTCGGTGTGTTCAGCGTGTCAGTGCGTGAGGAAGCGGCGCCCGAGCGTGGCGCGGTGCAGCTCGGAGGCGCCGTCGTAGATGCGAAACGGCCGCAGCTCGCGCACGATGAGGGCGACGGGCGCGTCTTCCGACATGCCCAGCGCACCGCACATCTGCGCCGCGCGGTCGGCCACGCGGTTCAGGGCCTCGGACACGAAGACCTTCGTCATCGCCGACTCGGTCTTCACCGACAGCCCCTCGTCCATGCGGCGCGCGCAGTCCAGGCTCATGAGCCGACTGGCATGCAGGTCGATGTGGCAGTCGGCCACCATCGCCTGGATCTGCTGCAGGTCGGCCAGCCGATCGCCGAAGGACGTGCGCTCGCCCACGTAGGCCTGCGCGATCTCGAGCGCGCGCTGCGCGCGGCCCATGAGCCGCAGGCAGTGCGACAGCCGCGCGGGCTCCAGCCGCTGCTGCGCCGCCACGAAGCCCGAGCCCACCTCGCCCAGCACCGCGTCGGCGCCCACGCGGCAGGCGGTGAAGCGCAGCTCGCCGTGCCCGCCGACTGCGAACGGGTCGATGGCCTTGATGGCGCGCACCAGCGAAAGGCCCGGGTGGTCCATGTCCACGATGAACTGCGTGGGCCCCTCTTCCGTCTGTGCCAGCACGATGCAGAAGGCCGCGCCCACCGCACCGGTGATGAACCACTTGTGGCCATCGATGACCCAGCCGTCACCCTCGCGCCGCGCGGTGGTCCGCAGCATCGACGGGTCGGAGCCCGCGCCGGGCGCCGGCTCGGTCATCGCGAAGCACGAGCGGATGCGACCCTCGGCCAGCGGCCGCAGGTAGCGCTGCTGTTGCGCGGGCGTGCCCTGGCGCAGCAGGCTGATCATGCTGGGCTGGTCGGGCGCCGCGCAGTTGAGCGCGGCCGGGCCCAGGTAGCTGCGGCCGGCCTCCTCGAACACCGCCGCGCGCTCGACCCACGACAGGCCCAGCCCGCCCTCCTCCACCGGCATCTGCGGCAGGTACAGGCCCCGCTCGCGCGCAACCGGGCGCAGCTGCGACAGCGCCGCGTCCATCGCCCGCGGGTCGTGCACGTGGACCGTCGATTCGAGCGGGATGCAATGCCGCTCGACGAAGTCGCGCACCCGTGCGACGAGGTCGGTGCGCACGCTCATCGCGCACCCGCCTCGCGCAGCGCCAGCTTGGCGATGTTCAGTTGGTGGATCTGGCTCGTGCCCTCGTACAGGCGGAACAGGCGCACGTCGCGGTAGTAGCGCTCGATGGGGCTGAAGTCGGCCACGTAGCCCGAGCCGCCGAACATCTGCACCGCGCGGTCGGCCACGCGGCCGCACATCTCCGATGCGAAGTACTTGCACATCGAGGCCGACATGGCCACGTCTTCGCCGCGATCGCGTGCACGCGCCGCCTCGAGGATCATCGAACGCGCCGCGTAGATCTCGGTGCGGCTGTCGGCGATCATGGCCTGCACCAGCTGGAAGTCGGCCACCGCCTGGCCGAACTGATGGCGGCTGCTGGTGTGCGCCATGGCCAGGTCCAGCATGCGGATGGCCGGGCCCGTGCACAGCGCCGCCAGGTGCAGGCGCTGCTTGTTGAGCACCTTCATCACCGTCTGGAAGCCCATGCCCTCGCGCCCGCCGATGAGCTGGTCGGCGTGCACGCGGCATTCGTCGAAATGCACGTCCGACACGAAGGAGCCGGCCTGGCCCATCATGCGGTAGGGCGCGCCTGTGGTCAGGCCCGGCCCACGCTCGACCAGGAACGCGGACACCCCCTTGCTGCCCTTCGAGCCGTCTTCGGTGCGGGCGATGACGGTGAACACATCGGCCACCGGCGCGTTGGTGATGAAGCGCTTGCTGCCGTTGAGCACGTAGTGCTCGCCCTCGCGGCGCGCGATGGTCTGCACGTTGCTGGCCTCTGATCCCGCCTCGGGCTCCGTCAGCGCCAGGCAGCCGGTGAGTTCGCCCGTGGCCATGCGCGGCAGCCAGCGCTGCTTCTGCGCCTCGGTGCCGTCGGCCACCAGCGCTTCGGAGCCGATGCCCGTGTTGGTGCCCACGCGGGCGCGCAGCGCCACCGACGACTGCGACAGCTCCATCGCGCACAGCACCAGCTCCTCGGTCGTCAGGCCCAGGCCGCCGTACGCCTCGGGAATGCTCCAGCCGAAGTAGCCCTTGCGCCGCAGTTCGTCGACCACGTCGGGCGGGATGTCGTTGTCGCGGCTGACCTGGTCTTCCAGCGGATGCCAGCGTTCGCGAACGAAGGCGCGGATGTCGGCCCGCAGGGCCTCGAAGTGGGGGGTGTCTCGGATCATGGTGGCCGCGACTGTAGGAAGCAGGTCCACAATTGCCGGCACTGAATTTCAATCATTGAAACTGCGATTCACTCCCATGCCCCGCTCTGCCCAGAATCGCCGCCAGCCCATGAAGCATTCCGACGACCTGCGCCGCGTGCGGGACGAAGACCCGTACATCGCCGGCACCCTGGCCAAGGGCCTGCTCATCCTGCAGACCTTCGTGGGGGACCCGCGCGCGCACGCCAACAGCGAGTTCGCGGCCAAGCTCGGCCTGTCGCGCCCCACCGTCTCGCGCCTGTGCCGCACCCTGCTGACCATGGGTTTCCTGGACCACGACGAACGCCTGGACCGCTACTTCATCGGCCCCGCCGCCGTGGCGCTGTGCTACCCCTACGTCATCAACACGCCCATGCTGGCCCTGCTGCGCCCGGCCATGCAGCAGCTGGCCGACCGCGTCGAGGGCGCGGTGTCGGTCGGCGTGACCAGCGACCTCGACGTGGTCTACCTGGAGACCTGTGCCCACGAGGGCGGCACCCTCAAGCGCCCCGGCGTGGGCGCCGTGCGCGGCATCGTCGAAACCGCCATGGGGCGTGCGTGGCTCGCGCAGCTGCCCGCGGGCGAACGCCAGGAGTTCCTGGCCCGCGTGAAGCACGAGCGGCCCGACGAGCACGCGCGCTGCCTCGAAGGCGTGCGCGAGAGCGTGGCGCACTACGGCAAGCGCGGCTTCGCGATCAATCTTGGGGATTCAGGCTTCGGCGTGCTTGCCGCGGGCGCCGCGGCGCGCATCCGCTACGGGCCGCGCCGGCTGCTGTTCAACTGCGCGGTGCCGGGATTCCGCTGGAAGAAGGCGCAGCTGCTGGACACCATCGGGCCGGGGTTGATGCAGCTGGTGGAGGCGGCGGATCGGCAATCGGGGTTGCGGTGAGGGCATGCGGATTGCGGGATCGTGCGAAAGTACCCGAGAACTTCTTCCCCGGCCCTTGATGTCCACCAAGCAGCTGTTGAGTGCGGTTGCGACGATCCTGACCTTCGTCACGTACGTTCCCTACGTGCGCGCGATCAAGCGCGGAACCGTCAGGCCGCACTTCTTCTCTTGGATCATCTGGGGCTTCGGCACCGTGGTGGTGTTCTGGGCGCAGCTCGCAGGAGGCGCTGGCACAGGCACCTGGTCCATCGGGCTGTCCGGCGCGATCGCGTTCTATATCTGCGTGCTGTCTTATTCGAGGCGAACCGATCTGGCGATCACGCGAGCGGACTGAATCTTTCTGCTGACCTCGCTCTCGGTGCTGCCCACCTGGTTCCTGACCGGCGATGCGATATGGGCGGTGGTGATCCTGACCGCTGTCGACCTCGCCGGCTTCGCCCCGACCTTTCGCGCGGCCTACACCCAGCCATTTCGCGAACAGACCACCTTCTTTGCGCTGGGCGCAGCCTGGAATGTGTTGGTGATCCTCACGCTGGAGCACTACTCGGTGACGACGGTGCTGTTTCCGTTGGCTGGGGGCGTGGCCTGCATCGCGTTGGTTGCGCTGATCAGTTGTCGGCGGTGGCGGCTGCGTGGGTGATGGGTGATTGGGGCCCAAATCGGTCAAAGAGCAGGGCCAAAATCAGAGCGCCGAAGTGACTCTCGACGTTTTCCATGAGGGGCCTATCGTGAGCAGATGTGCTCAATAGAAGGGTTAGCCGCCTTAGTCTGCTGTCCACTTGAGTTGGCGTGCGTAGCTCTGAAGCTTGTTGAGGACGTATTGCGCGACCGTTGAGCGATTGCCTGAAGCCAGAAAATCTCCTTTTCGCCATGTGTACTCAATGCATTGAACTCTGTCTTCGAAATAGATGCCGTTGTCCGGGATCAATCCGCAGAAGGGGAGCTTCTGCTCCGCCGTGGCCTTTTCAAAGGGAACGTCAGAGTCCTTCAAGATTCCCTCGATTGCTGCCTTCATAAAGCGGTTAAGGTTTTTGTCTTTGCCGAGATTGAATCCCGTCTCCGCAAGAAGTTGGAAAGCTGCTGCAGCATCCTCACCAGGCGTGCCGCGAGCTTCAAACCTGGAAAGCTCCCCCCCACAAATGATCTTGCCAAGGTCGGAGCGCCCTAGATCGCGCACCCCGCGAGCTGGACCGTATCGCTTATAGCCAGCAGTATCGAACAGTTCCATTGAGTCGGAAAAGTTCCTGATGCAGGAGGCGGCGGCAGTTGGCGCTAAACAAAGTGCATGCGCATCAAGTTGAACAATAGTTCTTGTGAGCAGCCCCCTGCGCGCGGACCACCACTTCCCGATTTCGCTTTGCGAGGTCACAGATATCAACGCGTGGGCATCGAGAAGCCCATACCGTGAAGGTGACGTCAATTGCGTGAGAACGCCAGGGTCGGCACTTTCGCTGGCAAACACGATAAGCATGGAAACCGGCTTTTCTAGTTCAGCCTCAAGGGACCGAACCCTCGCATTGAAGTCGTGAGAGATGCGGCGAAGAAAGCTTCCAAGAGTGAAGAAATGACTCGGCACGTAGTTCGCAGGGTCAACCCCAAGCTCTTCGAGGTTGTTCATGTGATTCGCCAACGTGAGCGTGTGCTTCGCGGTGTCTTGCCAAGTGCTTTGATGAGGTCCTTCGCAGACAAGAGGAAGCTTTATCGACGTTTCGCCGGCGATATCTACATAGCGTTTCGAGAGCGCTTCTGCAATTTCGGAGTTCGTCTCTGGCCAAAAGACGATCGACGGAACGCTGCCTGCGTTGGTTCGAAGAAATCGCTTGATCGCGGCAAGCTCAGTATCCGTGGGCGGAGCATTCTCACGGTGGTCAATGTTGATCGGAATGATCCTTCGATTGTTCGCTGGGAGCGACTTCACGAATTCTTTGACAGCGTGAACCAGCCCGTCAAACGAAAGCTCGCCGTCATACGCGCAGGTTGGCCCATAAAGCGCCGGCAACCATTGTGAGGCGTTCATTACGAATGTTGTCTTGCCTACGCCAGTTTGTCCCGCCAATGGAACAAGTACACCTTCATCGCGGGTCAAGACCTCGTTTGCGAGCGCGCGAAGGCTATCCACGTTCTGCCCGGCGGGCGAAATCAAGAGGTTGGCAACCTCGGACCCAAGGTGTTTCTCCAATCGCTCATAGCGATCAGGTAGCGTGAGTTGCGAGAGCAGATGACTGGCCATGCTTGTGAACCTCTGAAGTTATGTGTGAGACCGCGAGCGTGTTGTAGGTCGATTGTTAAGGATTCATGTCGAACATTGAGCATGCGCACATCTCGGCTGAAGCGCCGAGGCATCCGTGCGACACGGGCAATCGCAGGCCATCGAAAAATGTCAGCCGCTGGCCGACTGTAGCTGCACGAGCTTCCAGAGCAAAGCGCACCAAAGCTTCCCTACGCCTCTATGCAGGGAAGCGCGGCAGCTTGGCCTCGACGACTGCCGCTCTGAACGCTCTATCTCTCGCAGCCCACTGCTCCAGTGGCGCCTGGCCGTCGACGGCTATGCCTGACGGCTCAGACGACGCTTCAAAACATGGATCGCCAGAGGGCTCGTCAAAGAACCCCATTGAAACTGTGCGACGTAGCCATGCACATCCTCGCGCCCCTGCTCCATGATGAAGCGCACCGTACTTTGAAACGCACTGCCTTCGAGGATGCACAAGCCGTCGAAGGATGGCGCCCGCTGTGCGAATGCCCGCCAGTTCTGCACGCACCTCGATACGAATCCCGGCTGCTCCCGGGATGTCGTCAAGGACACGGGGTGAACCGGGTGGTTCCTGTCCTCCTCCCGGTGCCACACCGCCTGCTGTCCGGCAGAGACCGCCAAGGCACAGAGGCGCTCGGCCCATGTGGTCTTGCCTGTTCCCAGCAGCCCTTCCACCAGGACCAGCTTCATGGCATGGCGTCGAGACAGATGCGCATCGCACGTCACTCGCGCACGAGCCGGACCCCGAGGGGCATGGGCTGCGCCTCGCAAGAGATATCGCCCCCACCCCCCAGCACCCATCCGCCGATCCATGCACGGGCCTCCCGCGTCGCGGGGCCCGCGGTGCAGACGGTGGAGGACCGATACCCTTCGCGCAGCGGCTGTGTGCCGGACGCCGGGAAATCGGCGGCGGGGATGTCGAGCTTCTTGAACCAGCGCTCTGCGAGGCTGTTCACCTCCTTGATGGTGGGCAGGCGCCAACCCGGTTGTGTGCTGGCGTGCTGCAGGGCTTGCACATAGCGGTAGCGTCCGGCCGTCCCGGTGCAGCGCTGGCCGTTCCATACCTGCGGCTCGTCGCAGCGGCGCCACGCCAGGCCGGTGTGGCGGTCTTCGACCACGCCGCCGGGCACGCCGCGCTCGTCGGGCACTTCGCGCCAGCGGCCGGTCTCGGGCACTTCGGGGCCGCGCACCAGGCGAATGAACAACGGCTGCGGCTTTCTCTCCATCCTGCGGTTGCAGCTGTAGACGAACCCGAGCTTGAAGCTCACGCACCAGATGCGGGTCTGGTCGTCCGGCTCGGAGCTCATGTAGTTGCCCGGCACGGTGTTGGGCAGCCATCGCGCATCGACGGCGGCCTGCTCGGCGGGCCATCGCCCCGTCCGTTCGTTGATCAGCTCCCCCAGATCGATCAGGCCGTACAGCTCGGCCACCGTGGGCAGGCGCCAATCGGTGAAGCCGCACAGGCGCATCGCGTTCACCTGCGCCACATAGGCCATGGCATCGCCCGGCCGCCCGTCGCCGTAGTAGGAATAGGCGTCGGTGTTGGCCCGGCTGCCGGGCGCTGGCTCATTGTGCGGACCGTAGCTGTCGATCAGCTTGCCGGTGCCTGGCGGACCGGCCTGTGTCCTCATCCACGCCAGCTTGCCGCTGTCGGGCTTGCCCTCCCAGACCAGTCCGGACACCCGGTCGCGCACGCAGGAGGTCAAGGGTTGGCCGGCCACCGCCTCGTAGTGGGGTGGGCCCGCGCGCAACATGCCGTCTTGCTTGGGGATCAAGGCCAGCGGTCCCGCGTCCGTGCAGGACTGAGGGGCGGATCTGCCGTCTTGCTGCAAGCCCAGGCACGTGCGCGCGCCGGTGGGCGGCACCTTCACTGTGGTCGGTCCGGCCGTGGCCGGTGGCGACTGCGCAGCGGCGGGCGCGGCGGCCAGCCCCAGCAGGACGACCGCTGCGACTGCCGCGCGAACCACCGCTGCGGACGTGCGGATCGTGGTGGTGTGGAAAGGGATTCGCGTGCTACCCAAGCAAACGCCCTTCAGCTGCTGCGAGCATCTTCAACATCGTCGGCTCAACCCTCCCCGGCGAACGGCCGGTCGTGGCCGATGGTACCCAGTCAGATGATGGCGCGGGAGCCGACTGTGCGCACCGTGCGCTAAGCCCGGAACCAGATCCTGAGCGTCACATGCATCGCATAGGCCAATCCCAGCACGCACCACGCCAGGAAGAACATGTTGGCCCAGTAGTCGCCCGCATGCGCCGCCAGCGTGTAGACCTGCCCCACGCAGCCCTTTCCGACGCACGGCACCTCGCCCCGCACCAGGGCGCGCAGCATGGCGAAGAAGAGGTAGCACGCCACACCAGCGGTCAACAGGAATCCGACGGGCCCGACGAGCCCCTGGGTGAGTTCGCCCTTCTCATCGCGATAGCCCTTGCGCAGCAGGTTCTGTCCGTACCTGTACCAGGCATATCCGAGCAGGAGCATCAGGGCGTAGTAGAGGAAAGCGCGCATGGGTCCTGTGATCGTCGGGGTGTGGCGGGCGTGAGTGCTTCGGCAAGGATCGTAGCCGAGCAACTCACGCTCGCCACCCGCGCCCGCTACCGCGCGCTGGCCACGATGGCGATGCCGCGAATCTGCCCGGCGCCGGGCGCCTCCACGGGCTTCGCGTAGCGCGATGGCGCAAAGCGGTGCAGCAGTTCGGCCTCGCGAACGCGCGCCGAGTCCAGGTTCGCCAGCTTCACATGGCCGAAGCCGCGCACCGACAGCGGCAGCGCCGCGATGCGTGCGGCGGTCGACTGGTTGTCGGGGGTCAGCGCGGTGGCCATCTCCTTCAGCAGGCGGTCGAAGTGGTCGATCAACGCGCGCTCGGTGCGGCGCTCCGCCGTGTGGCCGAACAGGTCAAAGGGCGTGCCGCGCAGGCGCTTGCCGTGGGCCAGCCATTTCATCGCTGGCAGCATCCATCCACCGAGGCGCACCTTGGCGGGCGCCTGCCCGTGCGCGGGGCGCGAGAGCAGTGGCGGCGCCATATGGAACTCGAGCTTCAGGTCGCCTTCGAACTGGTCCTTCAGCTTCTGCAGGAACGCGCCGTCGGTGTACAGGCGCGCGACCTCGTACTCGTCCTTGTAGCTCATGAGCTTCAAGAGGCTGCGCGCCGCGTTGCGCGTGAAGGGCAGGCTCGCATCGCCACCCGGCATTGCGGATTCGACCGCCTGCACTGCGCGGATACGCTGCTCGAAGCGCGCGGCCCACGCGGCGTTCTGGTAGCCGGTGAGATGGCGGCGCGCATCGGCGATCAGCGTTTCCAGTGGGCGGTCGTCGACCTGGTGCGCCGCAGCCTCGACCGGTGCCGCGCGCAGCTGGTCGAGCGCCGCGGGGTCGCCGGCCGCGAGCCGCCCCAGCGAGAACGCCGACTGGTTGGCCGCCACGGCCACGCCGTTGAGTTCGATCGCGTGCATGAGCGCTTCGAGGCTCAGCGGCACGAGGCCGCGCTGCCACGCATAGCCGGTCGCGACGATGTTCGCGGCCAGCGTGTCGCCCAGGAACTCTTCGGCCAGGCTCTGCGCATCGAAGGTCTCGACCTGCTCTTCGCCCGCGACGAAGCGCATCTTCTCCAGCAGCAGGTCGACATGCAGGTCCGCATCGGGGTTGCGAAGCGACTCGGCCACGGGAATCTCATGGATGTTCGCGAGCACGCGCGTGCGTCCGTGCCGCACGGTCTGCAGCGCGTCGGCCGAGGCGCCCACCACCACGTCGCAGGCGAGGATGGCGTCGGCCTGCTGCGTGTCGATGCGCACCTGGTTCAACCGCTCGGGCGTGTCGGCCAGCCGCACGAAGCTCAGCACCGAACCGCCCTTCTGCGCGAAACCCATGAAGTCGAGCACGCTGGCCGACTTGGCCTCGAGGTGCGCGGCCATCGCGATGACCGCGCCCACCGTCACCACGCCCGTGCCGCCCACGCCGGTCACGAGAAGGTCGTACGGACCGGTCCATGCATGCGGCGCGGGATGCGCGAGCGCGCCCACGCGGTGCAGGAAGGCATCCCGCCCGGCCGCCAGCGCCCCGCTCTTGCGGCGCAGCTTGCCGCCGGTGACGCCCACGAAGCTGGGGCAGAAGCCCTTGGCGCAGGAGTAGTCCTTGTTGCAGCTGGTCTGGTCGATCTTGCGCTTGCGGCCCATCGGCGTCTCGTGCGGCAGCACGGCCACGCAGTTGCTCTGCACAGTGCAGTCGCCGCAGCCTTCGCACACGGCCTCGTTGATGAACAGGCGCTTGGGGGGATCGGCCAGTTCGCCCTTCTTGCGGCGACGGCGCTTCTCGGCCGCGCAGGTCTGCTCGTAGATGAGCACGGTCACGCCGGGCATCTCTCGCAGGCGGCGCTGCACCTCGTCGAGCGCGGCGCGGTCGTGAAACTCGGTGCCCGCCGGAAACTTGTTCTTGATCGCGTCGTAGTGATGGATGGCATCGCTCACCACCACCACCTTGGTGACGCCCTCCGACTCCACCTGCCGCGCAATGGCGTCCACGCTGATGACGCCGTCGACCGGCTGGCCGCCCGTCATCGCGACCGCGTCGTTGAACAAAATCTTGTAGGTGAGCGTGGCCTTGGCCGCCACGGCCTGGCGGATCGCGAGGTAGCCCGAGTGGTAGTAGGTGCCGTCGCCCAGGTTCTGGAACACGTGCGGCGTCCTGGTGAACATGGCGTGCGAGATCCAGTCGACGCCCTCGCCGCCCATCTGGATCAAGCCCGCGGTGCTGCGGTCCATCCAGTTGGCCATGAAGTGGCAGCCGATCCCCGCGCGCGCCGTCGAGCCTTCGGGCACCTTGGTGCTGGTGTTGTGCGGGCAGCCGGCGCAGAAGTACGGCAGGCGCTTGACGGCATCGCTCGCGTTGCCCAGCAGCTCGGGCGGCGTGAAGTCGCGCACATGCTGCAGGTGGTCGCCGAGGTCGTGGTTGTCGGGAAAGTGCACCGCCAGCCAGTGCGCGACCAGTTCGATGAGGCGCGACGGACGCAGCTCGCCGAGCGCGGACACCAGCGGCTGGCCCTCGCGGTCGTGCTTGCCCACGAGCACGGGGCGCGCCTCGGGCGGCGCGTTGTAGAAGATGTCGCGCAGCTGCGTCTCGACCACCGCGCCCTTCTCTTCCACGATGAGGATCTCGCCGAGCCCGCGCGCGAATTCCTTGAGGCGCGTCTGCTCGACCGGAAAGCTCAGGCCCACCTTGTACAGCCGCACACCGGCGCGCGCGAGCTGATCGGGCGAGAGTTCGAGCCGGCGCAGCACCTCCATCAGGTCGTGGTGCGCCTTGCCGCAGGTGACGATGCCCACCTTGGCATGCGGGCTCACGATGACGTGGCGGTCGATGCTGTTGCGTTGTGTGAAGGCGGCCACGGCGGCGAGCTTGTCTTCCAGCCGCGACTCGATGCGCAGCGACGGCAGGTCGGGCCAGCGGTAGTGCAGGCCGTCGGGCGGCGCAGCATGGCCGGTGGCGGCGCGCACGGCATCGGCATCTTCCCAGGCGGCCACGCGCGCGTTCACCGCATCGAGGTCCACGGTGCCCGCGCTCTCGACGATCTCGGACAGCGCCGCCATGCCCACCCACGCGCCCGAGTAGCGCGACAGCTCGTAGCCGTACAGGCCGAACTCCAGGTACTCGGCCACGCTCGCGGGCTGCATCACGGGCATGCGCCAGGCCATGAAGGCGTGGTCGCTCTGGTGCGGCATCGACGACGACACGCAGCCGTGGTCGTCGCCCGCCACCACCAGCACGCCGCCGCGCGGCGACGAGCCATACGCATTGCCGTGCTTGAGCGCGTCGCCCGCGCGGTCCACGCCCGGGCCCTTGCCGTACCACATGGCATACACGCCATCGACGGTGCGCTCGGGGTCCGATTCGACACGCTGCGTGCCCAGCACCTGCGTGGCCGCGAGTTCCTCGTTCACGGCAGGAACGAAGCGGATGCCGGTCTTCTTGAAGCGCTCGCCGGCCTTCCAGATGGCCTGGTCGACCATGCCCAGCGGCGAGCCGCGGTAGCCGCTGACGAAGCCCTGCGTGTGCAGGCCGCGCGCCGCGTCGCGCTGGCCCTGCATCGCCAGGATGCGGATCAGCGCCTGCGTGCCGGTGAGGAAGACCGAGCCGGCATCGGCCCAGAGGTTGTCGGAAAGTTGGTAGTCGGGCCGTCGGAGTGCGGTCGCTTCAAGTGGGGCGTTCATGCCCGGAATTGTTCTGCGCCCCCCCAAGTAAGTGTTTCTTCAATACACTGGCGCAGACCCTTGTTTGAAGAAGAATTCACTCAAAAACCAAGATGAACGTCGGTTCTGTTTCTCTTGACGAGCATTGCCTCAAGATTCTTTCTGCACTGCAGCATGACGGCCGACAGACCGTGCAGCAGATTTCCGAGGCCGTGGGCCTGTCGCCCACGCCCTGCTGGAAGCGCATCAAGGACATGGAGGCGGCCGGCGTCATCCGCGGCTACACCGCGCTCGTCGACCCCGAGCACGTGGGCCTGCACGTGTCGGCCGTGGCCGAGGTGAACCTCGACCGCCACAGCGAGGCGATGGTGCAACGCTTCGAAGAAGTCGTGGCCGCAAGCCCGCAGATCATCCGCTGCGTGTCGGCGACCGGGCCCGCGGACTACATCCTCAACGTGACCGTGCCCGACATGAAGCACTACGAGCGCTTCCTGCACGAGGTGCTGTTCAGCCTGCCCGGCGTGACGCACGTGCGCTCGAGCATCGTGCTGCGCGAGATCAAGTCGGAGACGGCGCTGCCGCTCGGGCACCTGCTGGATGCGAAGGCCGGGCTGGCGGGGTCACGGCGGACGCCGTGAGGCGTAGTGCGGCCTGCCTCTAGCGTTTGCGCCGGATGACGTACGCGTTCTGCGCCAGCTCGAAGCCGAGCGTCGGGTAGTAAGACATCGCGTCGGGCGCCGAGAGAAGGATCAGCGACACCTCGTCGCCGATGATCGCCTGCGTGCGCTGCACGAGCTCCCGGCCGATGCCATGGCCCTGGTACTTCTTGTCCACCGCCAGGTCCGACAGGTAGCAGCAGTACGCATGGTCGGTCAGCGACCGCGACAGCCCGACAAGTTCGTTGTCGACCCATGCCGACAGCAGGAGGCTGGGCGCGGCGAACATCCGCGCGATGCGGGCGAGGTCGTTCGTGGGGCGCTTGATGCCGGAGCGGTCGAAGACGCGAGCGACGTCGGCCGGGTCCAGGGGCACGTCCTGGCGGTAGTCGATGGTGATGTTGTTCATGTATTTCCTGGGCAGCGCCTGCGCCAGCGTCATTCCGTCTCGGAAGACCCGAGCTTCTTCAGTTCAGCGAACTTGGCCGCCATCGTCGGGTTGCCGCGCGTCAGCTTCTTGATCGTCACGTCCTGCGCCTTGTCGTTCGCAAGGCGCAGGTTGCGGTCGGTGCCGAGCAGCGCTTCCTTCGTCTTCTGCAGGTGATCGATCGACTTGTCGATCTCCGCGATCGCCTTCTGGAAGTGGCCGTGGGCCAGGTCGTAGTTCCTGCCGAAGGCCGCCTTGAAGGTTTCCAGCTCGGTCTCGAACTTCGTGATGTCGATGTTCTGCGCCTTGACCAGCGCCAGCTCCGACTTGTACTTGAGCGAATTCATCGCCGCATTGCGCAGCAGCGTGATGATGGGCAGGAAGAACTGCGGGCGCACGACATACATCTTCGGGTAGCGATGGAACACATCGACGATCCCGGTGTTGTAGAGCTCGTTGTCGGGCTCGAGCAGCGACACCAGCACCGCGTACTCGCAGCCCTTCTCGTTGCGGTCCTTGTCGAGTTCCTTCAGGAAGTCTTCGTTCCTGTTCTTCGTGGCCGTGCGGTCGTTCTCGTTCTTCATCTCGAACATGATCGAGACGATCTCGGTGCCGGCCTCGTCCGCGTCGCGGAAGATGTAGTCGCCCTTGCTGCCCGTGCGCGCGTCGTTGTCCTTCTCGAAGTAGGCGCGGGGAAACGCCATCGACCGGATGCGGTTGAACTCGGTCTCGCAGTGCTGCTCCAGGGTCTCGCCCACCATCTTGGTCGACAGGCGCGCCTTCATGTCCCGCAGCCGCTCGATCGCGTCGTCGCGGTCCTTGATCTGCGTTTCGTACTTGTCCTTGAGCGACTTCTCGGCGAGTTGCTTCTCGAGCTCCGCCCGCTCGAGGCCGCTCTTCCACTGGTCCCGCTCCTTCTCGACCGCGTTGACGGCCTCGCTGATCGCGAGCTTCTTCGCCACCTCGATGGCGTCGAGCCGGGCCTTCAGTTCCTGGATTTCCACGTCCTTCGCGGCGGCGCTCTTCTGCAGCTCGCCCACGTGCCGCGCCTCGGCGAGCGCGGTGGCGGCCAGCTTGTCCTGCTTGGCCTTTTCAAGCTCGTTGGCGAGCGCGTCGCGCTCCCGTTCCACGGCGCCCAGGGCTTCGCTCACGGCGAGCTTGCGCGCGACATCGCCGGCCTCGAGCTTCGCCTTGAGTTCCTGGATCTCGCCGTCCTTGGCGGCGGCGGCCTTCTGCAGTTCGCCGGCGGCCCGGGTCTGTGCGAGTTCGACGGCGGCGCGCTTGTCGCGCTCGGCCAGTTCCAGCCGCTCGTGCAGCTGCTTCTCGAAATCGCCGTCGCGCACCTGCTTCAGGATGTCCGCGTAACCGGCTTCGTCGATCTTGAATGCCTTGCTGCAATGGGGGCAGATGATTTCGTGCATGGCTATGTACGCTCCATCGTCAGGGTGGGCGTCGGCAAGAGAGGGAGTGCAGCGAAGCGCCGCGCCGTTCGGGCGGAATCGCAGGGAGTGATGCTGTTCATAGGGTCAGGGACATGGAGCCATCCGACTGTAGCCGGACAGGGAGCGCCGGCGAGCGGCAAGCGCTTGAAGACCGAGGCCGACGTCTGCGAACGAACGATCCCGTATCGAAATCACGTTGCTAGAATCGCCGCTGCAAAAATCGACTCTGACCTGTTCAGAGCTCCATCCAGCCGTAAGCGTTTACGTCAACCAACGCATCACCAGTGGCACCCGCATGCCGACTGGCGGTGTGCGTTGGTCGCTTCGGTGCTCATCGTCCCGTCCATTCGACCGGCTGGTGCCGCCTTTGAAAACTCAAGGAGCGGCGCTCGATGACGAACGTCCAAACAAACTCTTCTTCCCTGCGCACGTTGGTCTGGATGACCCTCGCGCTTTTCCTCGCCTACCTGTCTGTCGCCATGTCGATGCCGGCCGTGACGCTCCACGTGTCGCAGACATTGGGCATGGGCAATGTCGCGTCCGGCCTGGGCGTCGGCATTGCCTTTTTGTCCACCATCCTGAGTCGCGGCTGGGCGGGTCGGCTCGCTGACGAACGCGGCGGCAAGGTCGCCATGTTCTGGGGCCTTGTCCTCTATGCGGCGGCATCGCTCCTGTGCTGGGCGTCCTCGCTGCCCGTGCTGGGCCATGGCGTCGGCGCGTACCTGGTTCTTCTGGTGGGGCGTCTCGTGCTCGGCCTCGGCGAAAGCTTCGCGCTCGTCGGCATGCTGGGCTGGGCGATGGCGGCCATGGGCCCCGCGCGTTCCGGGCAGGTCATGGCACTCGTCGGCACCGGCATGTACGGCGCTTTCGCGGTGGGCGGCCCCCTGGGACTCTGGCTGCTTGAAAGGCTCGGCTTCGCCGGCCTGATGGCGGGCAGCATCGCCCTGCCGCTGGTCAGCGGCGCGATGCTGTGGTCCATCGCGCCCGCCATGTCGGCACAGGGGCGCCGCGCACCGTTCTCGGATGTGCTGGGACTCATCTGGAAGCAAGGCGCGGTCGTGGGCCTGCAAGGCGTCGGCTTTGCCGCCTTGGGCGCGTTCTTTCCCCTGTATTTCCTGGCCCATGGCTGGCAGGGTGCCGGCTACGGACTGACATGCTTCGGCCTGGGCTTCGTCCTGGTGCGACTGCTGGCAGGTCGCTTGCCCGACCGCATCGGAGGAATCAAAGTGGCGCTGGTCTCCCTCGCGATCGAGGCCGTGGGTCAAGCACTGCTGTGGCTGGCTCCCCATCCCGTCGTGGCGATGGTGGGCGCACTGCTGACCGGCATGGGGTGCTCGATGGTCTTCCCCGCCATGGGACTGGAGGCCGTCAAGCGCGTGCCCGCCCACCTGCGCGGAACGGCCATCGGCGGTTTCGCGGCGTTCCAGGATCTGGCGTACGGCGTCACAGGCCCGATGGCGGGGCTGATTGCCGACCACTACGGTCACGCCAGTGTGTTCCTGGTGGGGCTGATCGCGACGGTTGTGGGGATCGGGATGACGTGGCGGCTGGCAAGGGTGTCACAGGCGGGGCGCGCTTCGACGCTGGCCTGAGACGGCATGAGAGAGAGCCGCTTGGCTCTCTCTTCGGCAGCGGCATCCGTCACCTGCGCACGAATCGTTCAATCTGCGACGCGACGTCGTCTGGCGCAGCGTCGCTGCGGAAACGGGCACACGGCATCGCCATGAACTTTGGGAATCGCTCCCGTATCCGCCGCTCCTCGCTCGCGCTGTCACCGCGCAAATACGGCCGCGAAAGCTGGCGTTGCACGATCGCCTCCACGCATGCCTCGAGTTCGAAGGCTGGCAGCAGCAGCGAAGTCAGCGCGTCGGTCTCGATGGCGCAACGCAACGTGGGATACCCCTCCTCCACGCCTTCCGGATACGTGAGGAATCCGGACGAAAGCGCGAGAACGGTGGGACTGGTCAACGCAGATCGAACCTCCCGATAGACGGCCACGTTCCGCCTTGCATAGCCCAAGTAGCCAGACGCCTCGATGACGGCGTCAATGCTTCCTTCGCGGGACATGAAGTGCTGGTCGAGATCGACGAACGCCCAGCCCAGTCGGCGAGCCAGATACGGACCCACAGTGGTTTTCCCCGCCCCGCCGGGTCCGATGAGATGAAGGATCGTTGTCATGCGCTCCCGAGGTCGCTCTTCAAGCAAAGGACCGTCGATATTTGACGAGCCCACGCTTGATCGAGGCATCGAAGCCGCAGCGCTCGAAGAACCGATGGGCATCCGTGCGATCCACCGAACTCAGCAACATGATCTTCGAGCAATCGCTCGCCGCACAGAACGCCTCGACCTCCCGCATCAGCGCGGCCCCGACCCCTCGATTGCGAGCGGCCACGTCGACGACGACGTTCTCCACGACAGCGAACGGCTGTCGCCCGTACATCACGTCTTCGCACAGCGAGACCAGCACCGTGGCGCACACCTGGCCATCGATCTCCGCAACAAGAAGCGCCGTCCTCGGGTCTTCGGACAACGCCTGCAGGCGTTCGGGCAGCACGCAGCGCGCCGTGTCTGCGACCAGTTGGCCGTAGAGCGCATCGATGCGCGCGGCGTCATCGGACACCGCGCGACGGACGCTGAGGGACGGGATGGGCATGCAGGCGGTCTCCGCAAAATGACGTCGGGTTCGGGCGAGGCCCGCTTCTGACTGGATTCTCCCGCAGCCCTGCGCCTGCGAAGCGCGCGACGCCCACATAGACTGTGGAAATGTCCCAACCCACGCCCGCCTTCAGCACGTCGTCCACCACCAACAACTACGCCGAGAAGACCGCCCGCCTGGTGCCAGGCCTGCACGACCTGCAGACGATGGCAGTGCTGCTCATCGCCGAACGCGCGCCCGATGCAGCGAACGTGCTGGTCATCGGCGCCGGTGGTGGCATGGAGTTGAAGGTGCTCGCGCAGGCGCATCCCCGATGGCATTTCGTCGGCGTCGATCCGTCGCAGCCCATGCTCGACCTCGCCGCGGCAACGCTGGGTCCGCTCGCCGAGCGGGTCGCGCTGCACCACGGCTACACCGACACCGCACCCGAAGGCCCGTTCGATGCAGCGACCTGCCTGTTGACGATGCACTTCCTGACGCTCGATGAACGCAAGTCGACGCTGATGGAAATTCGTCGCCGACTGAAACCCGGTGCGCCGTTCGTCATGGCGCATCTCAGTTTTCCTCAGGCCGATGGAGAACGGGAGTTGTGGCTCTCGCGTTACGTCGCTTTCGCGGCGGCTTCCGGCGTCGATCCGGACAACGCACGCAAGGCGGCCTCCGCGATCGGTTCGACGCTGACGCTGCTCAGCCCGGAACAGGAAGAGGCATTGCTCGAAGAGACGGGTTTCACCAACGTCCGTTTGTTCTATGCAGGCATGGCCTTCAGAGGCTGGGTCGCGCAAGCCTGAGCCGAATCCTCACTCCGGCGTCTGCAACTCCGCCCACGCCGTCAACATCTTCACCTGCGTGCGCAGCCAGCTCGTCGGCATCGACTGCGTGCCCCACACCGCGATGCGGCCCGCGTGTTCGCCCATGAGCCAGAACTGCCGCACGGCCATGAAGGCGGCGATGGCGTCGACATCCGCCGAAGGCAACGGACGCGCGCTGCGGTAGCCCGCCAGGTAGCTGCGCCAACGCGCCAGCGACGTCGCATCGAGCGTTCCGCCCGCAGTGCGCGGGTGCATCGCCCACAGGTACACGCACAGGTCGTAGGCCAGCCAGCCGGGGCCCGCGTCGTCGAAGTCGAAGAACGAGGCGACGCGCGCGCCGTCAAGACCCTCCGTCACGAAGTTGTTCATGCCGTGGCAATCGCCGTGTCCGTGAACGCGCGTCAGGGTCGGCATCGCGGTGATGCGGGCTTCGAGCGTGCGTGCGATGGCGCTGAACTCCGGGCGCAGCGCGTCGGTCATGGTGGGCGCGGCGTGCAGGCGCTCGAGCGACGCGTGCAGCAGGTCAGGCAGTTCCAGGGTGTAGCGGCTGGCGGGGCCGTGGTAGTCCTGCGCGGCTTCGTGCAACAACGCCAGGCCGCGGCCGGTGGCTTCGACGTCGGGCAGCACGTCGCCGGGCACGTCGCCGTCGAGGTGCTCGAACAGGATCAGCGGACGCTCGCCCTCGGGCAGGTCCATCGCGACAGCATGTGCGCCATCGCGTGCCACCAATGCACCGGCCACCGGCACGCCCCTGGCCTTCAGGTGCACGAGCAGCGCCGTTTCGTAGCCGATGTTGGGGGCGCCGCGCGGGCGGTCGGCGCTCAGGCGCGCGACGGCGTGGCGGCCGTCGGCAAACTGCAGGCCGTAGACATGATTGAAGCTGCGCCGCAGCAGCTCGCACGACCGGACCTCGCCGAAGTCGTAGGCCTGCGCCACCTTCTCTGCGATGGCGGCGCCCGTGGGCGTGGTCTGGGCGATCTGGGCAGAGCGGGCGGGCGTCGTCACGGGTGCGGCCTTTCGGGAGCGTGGGGCGCGCGATTCTGCCCTACCCTGCGCCGCCTCGCCGCCTTGCGTCAACGCTCCAGATCGCGATCGAGCGAGGTGCCTCCGTCCCCCACCTGCCGCCACGCAGGCGCCAGCGCCTTGCGCGCCGCATTGAGCTCGGCCATCGAGATGTGCAGCTCCGCCATGGTCTGCACCAGCAGCTCTAGCAGCGCGGCGCGCTGGCGCAGCCGCACGGTCTCGGCGCGGCGCGCGCGTTGGGCCTGGCGCGCCGCGGCCTGGATGGCGCGGCCCGTGGGCGAGTCGTGCGAGGGATGGTGGTGGTCGTCCACGGACAGGCCGGATGCAGCGCGCATGGGCAGTGGCATCACGCGGCGGCGGGCACACCCTGGACGGCGGCGGTGGCAGCAGCAGCGGCGTCGGCATTCGCCGCATCGCCGCGCGTCTCGGCGGCGGGGCCGTAGTTGCGCAGGTGCAGGAAGAACTCGCCCATCATCTGCATCCACAGCCGCACGGCAAACGCCAGGTAGGCGGGGCTCACGCCGCCGGCCACGACCACGTCCATCTCGAGCACGACGAAGTCGCCGTGCTGCGCCACACGCGCAAAGCGCTTGCTGCGGTGCCAGGCGGCGAGCACGGCCTCGGGCAGCGTGCCGCCCTGTACGCGCAGCGGGCAGCTCAGGGTGAAGTCGGTGTACTGGGTGGTGGTGACGGCATTGCCCCACAGCACCTGGAAGCCGATGCCGTGGCTGGCGCTGTGCAGGCGCACCACACCATCCTGTTCGATGGCGGTGACGGCGCCGCCGGCGGCCTTGATGGCGTCCGACACCTGGTCGGGCGTGACGGCGTCGAGCATGTCGAAAGGCACAGGCGTGGCGGCCTGGTCGTCGGCTTGCGGGGTCGTGACGGTGGTGTTCATGGTGTGGTTGTTCTTTCAGGAAAAAGGGGGAATGTGTTCAGTTGGTTTTCTTGAGCGCGGCGTCGAGCGCGGCGCTGTCGATGCTCAGTTGCGCCGGCGGCGCCAGCTGGGCCATGTAGGCCTGCACGAGTTGCTGCTGCCGCTGCTGGCGCAGGGCGGCCTGCAGTTGCGGCTTCATTTCCTCGAGGGTAGCGGTGCGCGCGGGCTGGGTGTCGAGCAGCTTGACGATGTGGAAGCCGGCCTCGGCCTGCACCGGTTCGCTGACCTGGCCCTGCTTGAGCCTGGCCACGGTGTCGCGCAGCTCGGGCAGGATGCGCGCGAGCGGCAGCGTGTCGACCTCGCCGCCGCGCTCGGCGCTGCGGCGGTCCTGCGAGCTGGCGCGCGCCACGGCGGCGAAGTCGCCGCTGCGGGCCTGCTTGGCGAGGCGGTTGGCTTCGTCGCGCACCTTGGCGATGGCAGCCGGGTCGCGCTCGGGCGTGGCCAGGTAGATCTGCGCCACGCGGTAGGCGGCCGGCAGGTTGAAGCCGGTCTTGCCCTGGTCGTAGGCGGTCTTCACCTCGGCGTCCGACGGGAAGCCCGCGGGCACCTGGCTCACGGATTCGAGGTAGCTGGTGGCGACGATGCGCGCGGTGATCTCGCGCGTGGCGGCGTCGATCTTGGCCTTCACGTCGGGCCGGTCGGCCCAGCCCTTGGCGCGGGCGTCGCGCAGCAGCGCTTCGCTCACGAGGCGCTGGCGCAGCCAGCCGTCGAGGCTCGCGCGGTCGGCCTTGACGGCCGCGCGTTCGGTCTCGGGCAGGGTCTGCAGCAGCTTCTCGATCTCGTCCTGGCCGATGGTCACTTCGCCGATGCGTGCGACCACGGCGGGGCCGGGTGCAGCGGGCTGCTGCGCGGCGGCCACGCCGACCGACGAGACGAGCAGCACGCCGGCTGCCGCGCGCAGGCGGCGGCCGAGGCCGGCTGCGGGAGTGGCTTGTGCGGGGTTCATTGGGGCTTTCCTTCCGTGGCGGATGCAGCAGCCGCAGGCGCCGGCGCGCTCACGGCGCGCACGTCGAAGCGGCTCTCGTAGAGCTTGTCGCCGTACTGCTGCGCGATCTGTTCGTATTTGACGCGGCTTTGTGCCGCGAAGGGTTGGCGCGAGGCGAGCACGCTGCCCACGTCCATGGTTTCGTAGGCGCGCAGCACTTCCTGGCCGACGGCATACAGCTGCGTGTTCTTGGCCTCGCACTGCGTGAGCGCGGTGCGCTGCAGCACGGCCTCGCCGGCCAGGCGCTGGCGCTCCGCCTCGGAGGCGCGCGCCATCTTCAGCAGCTCGTCGTAGGCGCCGCGGAACTGCGCGATCTGCGCACCCGCCTTCTCGCTGGCGGCCTGGGCCTGCTCGCGCAGCTGCGCGTTGCCGGCGCTGGCCTGACCGCGCGCGTGGCGCTCGGACGCAAGCTGGGCCTGGCTGGCGGCCAGTTCCTTCTTCAGCGTCTCGAGCTCGGATGCGGCCGGCGCCGCACCGGGTGCCGCGGGCGCCTTGCCCGCGGGCTGCCCGGCCTTGAGCGCGGCCAGCTCGTTCTGCGCCTGCTGCAGCTGGGTGGTGGTGGTGCGCAGCTGCGCGCGCAGCCGCTCCTCCATGCTCTGGCCCTGCGGCTGCTGGGCCTGCGCGACGCCGGCCGTGGCGGCCAGCGCGGCCAGGGCCAGCGCCGGGAAGATCGTTCGGGACACGGCGGACTCCTTCTTAGAAACGCGCATTGAATTCGAGTTGCAGGGTGTCGATCGACAGCGGCGGGCCGTAGACCTCCTTGGTCGAGATCCAGCGGCCGGTGAACCACATGTTCTTGTCGATCGCGTACGAGCCGCCCAGGAAGTAGCCGCGCGCATTGGTGCCGCCGCCGTGGAAGCTCGAATCGTTGTAGCCGTCGGGCATGGCGTCGGGCTCGATGCGCTTGTAGCCCGCGAGCACGTTCCAGTCACCGCGTGCGGCCGGTGCCGGCTTGCCGTAGGTGGCCTGCAGCATGTAGGCGTTGCCGCCGCTCTTGAAGTCGGACTGGGTGGTGCCGCCGGTCGGGCCGAAGTTGTTCACGATGGCGCCGCGGATGCCGCCGCGCTTCCAGATGTCGCTGGCGTCGTAGGCGGTGTTGCGCACGAAGTTGGCGTCCAGGCGCAGGTTGTTGCCGGCCACCTGGGTGTCCCAGCGCAGGTTCAGGTCGATCAGGCGGAACTTCGAGGCCAGGCCCACGTACTGCGGCTGCGGCGTGCCGGCCGGGTTGAGCGGGTCGAGCGAGATGTCGCGCAGCAGCATGAGCGTGTTGCCCTTCTGCATGAAGGCCGGGCGCGACCAGTCGGTGCTGCAGCCGTCGGCGCCCGCATACAGCGCGCAGGGCTCGGAGACCTGTCCGCTGACGTTGCGGAAGTTGTAGTACGCCAGCGCGCCGCGCACGCGGTTGTCTTCGTTGATCTTCCAGTCGGCGCCCACCTGCGCGCCGAGCAGCCACTTGTTCTCGCTCTTCATCTTGCGCTGGCTGCGCGTGGGCGAACCGTCCGCCGAGTACTCGAGCGGAATGAGGCCCAGCGTGCCGAACAGCGACAGGTCGCGGTTCGCAGCCAGCTTCTTGTCGAACTGCGCGGCAATGCCGTCGAAGTTCAGGTCGCTGGAATACAGCAGGTCGGTCGACATGAAGGGGTTGCCGAAGCGACCGCCCGTCACGGTGAGCCAGTCGGTCGGCTTGTGCGAGATCCACATCTGGTCGAGCCACACGCTCTTCTTGCCCAGGCCGCCGCCCAGCGTGGTGGTGGTCGAGACGGGACTGTCGTCGCTGCCCGATGCCAGGCGCACGCCGGCCTTGGTGTTCTCCGACAGGTCGGCCAGCAGGCCCACGCGTGCGCGGGCGCGGAACAGGTTGCGGCGGTCCTGGCGCGTGTTCAGGATCGACGGCAGCGACAGGTTGGTGTTCGGGTTGACGTCGTAGCCGCTGCCCTGGTTGAGCGAGGGCCAGTTGATCTCGATGTCGCTGTTGTTGCCGGCGTAGCTGCGCGATTCGTTGCGCACGCGCACGTCGCCTTCGAAGCGGATGCGCTTGCTCCACTCGGGTGTCTCGTTGGGCGCGGCCCAGCCTTCGTCCTTGGCCTGGGCCATGACCTGCGCCTTGACCTCGTCGCGGATCTGGTCGCGCACGGTCTGCGAGATGTAGGGCACGCGCACGTCGCCCGCTTCGAGGCGCATGCCGCCCGCGACGGTGGCAGACGCAGCGGTGGCCGACACGGCCGCCTGGCGCTGCGCCTGCTGCGCGGCGATGGCTTCAGTCTGGGCCTGGGCCAGCAGCGCTTCGCCCACGTCCTTGGCGAGCGTGCCGCTTTGAATGAGGCCGCGGATCAGCTTGACCATGGCGGATTCGCCCGCGGGCGCGGCGGCGATCTGGGCCATGGCGGTGCCGGCCGACAGCACGAAGGCGGAGGCCACGGCTGCCGCGAGCGCGCACTGGCGCAGGGCCGGCATCGCGCCCCGGCGCGGGAGGGTGTTGTGCAGGGTGTTCATCGCTTCGTTCACTGGAGGAAAGGAGTCGGGCCGGGCGTCGGCCGTACAGGTGTGGAAAGTCATGGCCGGCGGCCTTTCATCGACACGCGCATCGGAAAGCGCATCGAGGCCGGCGGACGCTCGTCGACGCGATCGAGCCCGCGCACCAGCGCCAGCACGGCCTCGTCGATGTCCTCGGTGCCGGTGCCGCGCACCAGCTGGGCGCGCGTGGTCTTGCCGTCGGCGCCGAGCCACAGGTCGATCTGGATGTCGTCGAACACCAGCTGGCGCGTGCGCGGGTCGCGCGACAGCGCCTGCTGCAACATGCTCGACACGTAGCGCGCATACGAGCCGCTGCCCAGGCCGCCGCCGGCGCCAGTGCCACTCATGCCGCCGCCGCTGCCGGCCTGGATGCCGAAGGCGTCGTTGCCGGCCTGGCCGGCGCTGTCCATGGTCACCGGGTCGCCCAGGTCCTTCGAGGGGCTGGGCGGCGCGTCGTCCTTGGGCGCTTCCAGCGGCTCGACCGGCTTGGGCTCGGGCTCGACCACTTCGGGCTTGATCTTTTCCGGCTCGGGCTCGGGCAGCTTCTCGGGTTCGGGCGGCGGTGGCGGGGGCGGCGGCAGCATCAGCGTGGGCGCGTCGGCCACCACGCGCTTCTGGCTCGCGGTGTCGGACAGGAGCCGCCACACGAGCAGCGCCAGCGCCACGACGATCGCCAGGCCGATGACCACCCCGCCCCAGCGGCGCCACAGCGCGGCCGTTCCACCCGTGCCGCTGGAGCGCGGCGCGGGCGAGGCAGAAGAAATCGGGTCGCGAGGGTTCACGCTCCGGTCCTCACTTCTGCTTGCCGGTCACGAGGCCGATCTGGTTCAGCTCGATGCGGCGCAGCAGGTCGAGCACGTCGACCACCTTCGCGTACTGCACGCTGGCATCGCCGCGCACGATCACGGGAAAGTCGGGCGACAGCGCCTTCTCGGTGCGCAGGCGCTCCTCGAGCTCGGGCAGCGTGACCGGGTAGGCGTCCAGGAACACGTTGCCGGCGTTGTCGATCGTGATGGCCTTGGTCTTGGGTTTTTCCAGCGCCACCGAGGCGCTGGCCTTGGGCAGGTCGACCTTGATGCCCGGGATGCTGGCGTTGCTGGTGAGGATGAAGATCACCAGCACCACCAGCAGCACGTCGACGAAGGGCGTGATGTTGATGCCGCCCGTGCGCTTGCGCACGGCGAACTTCGCGGCTGTGTTTGCCATGGTGCGCGGTCCTCAGGCGCGGCGCGCCTGCACGGCCACCGGCAGCGAGCGGCCCTCGCCCTGCTCTTCGGCCAGGCGCGTGACGAACTCGTCGACGAACACGGCCATGTCGGCGCCGATGGCGTCCGAGCGCGAGGCCAGCCAGTTGTAGCCGAACAGCGCGGGGATCGCGACGCCCAGGCCGGCGGCGGTACACAGCAGCGCGGCGGCCATGCCGGGCGCCACCGAGTTGATGTCCACGGCGCCGGCCATGGCCGCCACCACGAACACCAGCATGATGCCGATCACGGTGCCAAAGAGGCCCACGTACGGCGCGCCTTCGATGGTGGTCGAGAGCCAGTTCATGCGCTTGGACATGCGCTCGGTCTCGCGCACCATCACGCCGTCCATCGCGGCGCGGATGGCGCCGATGGTGGAGGCCGACACGGCGTTCAGGTCGTAGCCGCGGTCATGGCGGCGGCGCATCTCCTCGATGGCCACTTCGTACAGGCGCCACAGCGAGGAATCGGCACGCACTTCCTGCGGCACCGTGTTGTTGGTGGCCAGGCGGTCCAGCGGCGCACCGGCGGCTTCGCGGAAGTGCTCGATGAAGGTGGCGTTGGCGCGCGAGGTGGCGCCGAAGTTGCGGCCCTTGCCGATCATGATGGCCCACGACAGCGCCATCATCAGGCCCAGCAGGCCGACCACGATCCATGCGTCCAGCGGCATCGCGGCCAGGATGAAGCCGAAGTGGCTCTTGCCGGCCTGCTGCTCGTCGGGGCCGAAAGCGGCCAGGCGCGACTCGGCGCCTTGCGACACGGCATCGGCCAGCAGCAGCGCGTCGGGGCGTGCGACCTTCGACAGGCGCACTTCGTCGATCGCGCCGGTGAACGGCGCAAAGCCGGCGACGGGCGCAGCGCCCGGTGCAGCGGGTGCGGCAGCCGGTGCATCGGCGCCGAGCGCGGCGGCGGTGTTCAGCGCGGGCAGCTTCGCGGCCAGCGACACGGCCGGACGGCCGCCCACATACAGCGCGACGCTGTCACCCTCGGCCTTCACCGCCAGGTGCGACCACTGGCCGGCCTGCACCGGCTGGCCGGGCGTGCTGCGCTGGCCGTTCACCTGCACGAAGGGCACGCCCTGGTCGATGCCGACCACGAGCTCGCCGGCGCTGTCGCGGCGCGCATAGATCGCCTGGCGCGCGCCGAGCGAATCGGGCTTGATCCAGGCCGAGAAGGTCAGCGTGCCGCCGGCCGTCACGGCCAGCGAGGGCGTGGCGGGCAGCATCAGCGCACCGTTGCCGAGCTGCGCGCCCTTGCCGATGACCGTGCCTTCGACCGGCACCGCCGCGGTCTGGCCGTTGTTGCCGTAGGCGGTGGTGTCGCGCGGCGGCACCGCGCCTTCGGCGAAGTGGTAGACCAGCGTGTAGTCGGGGTCGAAGCTGCGCTGGCCGTTGCCCGAGGCCGGGGCCTTGGGGTTGCCGTAGTACATCCAGAGCTTTTGCGGCGTGCCGGCCGAGACGTTGGGCACGTCGACCCAGATCAGCGCGATGCCCAGCAGCGGATCGAACTGCTCGATCTGGTGGTTGAGCACGGTCTTGTCGTCACCCGCGACAAAGCGCAGGTCGGCGCCAGTCTCGCTCACGCCCTCGAACTTGAAGTTGCCCGTGTGCAGGCGCACCAGCACCGGCACGCGGCCGGCATCGCTGCCGATGGCGCCGGCCTGCGGGCCGCCGTCGATGGTGACGGGTTTGCGGTAGGCCCACTCGGCCTGCCACCAGGCATGGGCCAGGCCCGGCAGGAGCGTGCTCAGCAGCGTGAGCGCGATGAAAAGAAGTCGTCGCATGACAGGGTTCTCCGGAAAGCTCGTGGAATGAGAAAAAAATCGAAAAGAGGAATGGCTGTTGCCGTCGGTCGTTCGTTCGGTCAGTAGCTCGCGGTGATGCTGAAATTCACCTGCGTGTCGTGCTTCTTGGTGCGCGGCCCGTCGACCAGCGGATAGCCGATGTCGACGCGGCCCGAGAAATACGTGCCCACCTTGAAGGTCGTGCCCACGCCCACCGAATACAGCGAGAAGCGCTCGGCCTGTTCGGGCAGCGGGCTCTTCAGGCGCAGCCGCGCGGCGTCGGCAAAGGCGTACACGCGCCAGTTCTCGACGGTGCTGCCCAGGAAGGCCAGCGGCTTGCTGCGCAGCTCGACCGAGCCGACCACGCCGTAGTCGCCGGTGGCCTCGGCCGAGAGGTAGCCGCGCACCGAGTTCATGCCGCCCGCGGCGATCTGCTCGCTCGAGACGAGCGGCGAATCGGTCATCTGCGCGTTGACGCGGAAGGCCACCTGCGTGCCGCCCTCGAAGCTGTGGGCGCCGTTGAGGTCGGTCTTGAGCACCATGAAGCTGGGCGAGGCCTTGTAGCGCTTGTAGTCGAAGGCCGCCCAGTCGCTGCCGTACTTGAACGAGCTGCTCGTGCCCGCCACCAGCGACACGCCCACGCCGTACTGGCTCTTGTCGGTCTGGCGGAAGCCCGAGTACGACAGCGTGATCGGCGCGTACTTGAGCGGCACCGTGTCGCCGCTGCCCTTGAGCGTCAGCGCTTCCTTGTTGTTCTTGAAGTCGACGCCCACGCTGAAGGCATGCCACCAGTTGCCGGTGTTGGGCACGGTGTAGGTGGCCTTCAGGCCGATCGAGTGGCCCTTGCCCAGCACGGTGGTGCCGCCCACGGTGGCCACGTTGCTGTCGGACACGAAGGCGTTGGCTTCGAGGCTCCAGTTCGTGCCCTTGAGCGGCGCGTTGTACGAGGCCGAGAACACCTGCGTCTGGTTCAGGTCCTGCGGCGCGCCGAAGAAGCTGATGGAGGCGCTGTGGCCCATCTGCCAGAGGTTGTCGTGGCCCAGCGAGGCGCTGGCGCGCAGCTTGCGCGTGTCGGCGCTGTAGTCGTTGTTCAGGCCCACGCTGGCGCGCCACGGGCTCTGGTCCTCGACCTTCAGGTCGACGTCCATCGTGCCCGGCATCGCACCCGGTCGCACCAGCGGCATCACCTGGCGCTTGGGGCTGCGGTTGAGCGCGGTGAGCTCGGCCTGGGCCTTGTTGAAGTCGGGCACGCCGCCCTCCTTCAGCGCCGGCACCTGGTCGCGCACGTCGAGCGGCGAGTTGTACTCGGCGCCCACCACGCGCACGCGGCCCACGCGGGTCTCGTTGACCTGCAGGAACACCACGCCCTGCGTGACCTGCTGTTCGGGCAGGTCGACGTACACCGACTGGTAGCCCGCCGCCTGGTAGGCCGCGAGCAGCGCGTCGCGCGCGCCCTCCACGTCCTTGAGCGTGCGCTCGGGGCCGAGGAAGGGCGTGACCGCCTTCTCGATGGCGCGGGCATCGAGCACGGTGTTGCCGCGCACGATGTATTCGGCGATGTCGACCTTGCGGGCCGGTTCGGTGGCCGCGGGCGCGGCCGGTGGGGTGGCCGAGGTCGCGGCCGGCGTGGAGACAGCGGCAGGTGCTTGTGCGAACGCTGCCGCCGGGGCACCGATCGCCATCACCGCCAGCCACACCGCTCTCCAGCAGGTCGGTGGGGCGTTCTTCTTCATGTCATGCATTTACAGCTCGGTTCTCAAGGATGAAGCTCGCGTGGCAGCGGCTCATGGTGGAGAGCCTTCATGTCGCTGCTGCGTACCGATACCTAGACGCACGGCGTGCGCGGCGACTGTCGTTTGTCACGAAAACTTCATCAAGAAATCGGCACGAGGTCCGGCGCGGCGGGTTTCGCGCACATAAGAAGAAGGGCCTCCGCATGGGAGGCCCTTCTGTTTTTTCCGCCTGCGCGGGTAGCGCAAAGGTTCAGCGCCTCAGCGTTTCAGCCCTCGCTGCTCGCCCGGCGTGAGCGACTGCATCTGCGCGGTCGTGAGCGCGCCCGCGCCGAGCACCTGCACCACGCCCCTGGGGTCGTAGGCCGCGCCGCTGCGCTCGCGGCCGGCACCGCCGCCACCGCCCTCGCCGCCCGCGGGTTCGTTGCCGAAGCCGAGCACGCGCACGGTGAACACCGAGGGCAGCGCCTGGCGCTGCGCCGCGCGGTCGCGCTGCACGGCGTCCTGCGCCGCGGTGGCGGCCTGCGAGGCGGCGGCGCTGGCGTTGGTGAGCGCGCCCACGTTCACCGCCGCCACCACCGGGACGCCGGTGGACTTGCCCTGCACCTGGATGTTCTCGGCATTGGCCACGCGCAGCGCCGCCAGGTTCACGTTGCCCGACACGCGGATGCCCGCCTCGCCGGCGTCGATGGTGCCCAGCGGCGCGATCAGGTCGATGTCGCCCGGCGGCACCTCGGGGATCGGGTTCAGCGTGGCGATGCCGGCGCCGGTGTTGGGCGTGGTCGGCGACAGGCTGACGTTGCCGGCGTCGTCGTACAGGCGCCGCTGCGGCGTGTAGACCACGGTCGACTTGGAGCCGCGCCCGGCGTTGATGTCACCCTGCGCCGACCAGGCCAGGATGCCGCCGCCGAAGGTGGTGAAGATGCGGCTCTGGCCCAGCAGGATGCTGTCCAGCGAATAGATCTGCACCTCGCCCGCGCCCTGCGTCAGCACGCCCGAGCCCTCGCCCGGCACGAAGCCGCCGTCCACCCCCACCAGCGTGCGCCCGCCCGGCACGAGGATGTTCACGTTGCCGCCGAAGTTGGTGTGGATGCCGGCATCGAGCGCGTCGTACACGCCGATGTCGCTGGGCCGGCCGGCGGCCGTCCAGGCGTCGCGCCGCAGGTAGCTCTTGCCGGCCTGCGGGCGCTTGGTGAACGGGTCCGAGCTGCTCGCGTAGTAGTTGGCGCTGCTGAACATGGTCAGGTCGCCCTGGTAGCAGCGCGCGCTGCCGTCGGCGCCCTGCGCCGGGAACAGCGTGGCGATGGCCTCGCGCCCGCGCAGGTAGCTGCCCCGGCGCGGGCCGCCCTCCTCGTTGTACTCGCGCCCGCCGGCGCGCAGTTCGGCGAAGTACACGTTGCGCAGGTACACCTGCTGCTGCTCGGGTGGCAGCGCGGCGAAGAAGGCCTGCGCGTCCATGGTGGCGGCGTCGAAGTGGCGGCCCTGGCTGTTGCGCCCGCCGAAGCGGTCGCGCAGCCAGTTCACCAGGTGCAGGCCTTCGGCCAGGCCGAACTCGCGCACCAGGTCGCGGCGCGTGCTGCCGCCGCCTTCGCTGCGCTGGCCGTCGATCTCGGCCTGCTTGCGCTTGAGGTAGGCATCGGCGCCGGCCTCGTCGCCGCCGTAGCCGAACTGCTGCGACAGCCAGCCGGCCAGCGTGAGCTCGCCGCCGTAGCTGTACAGCGCGGTGCCGGGCTGGTCGGCGAAGGGCTGGCCGCTCGCGGCGCGGCGCTTGGGGTCGAGGTAACGCGCGGCGAAGCCGGCCCAGTCCGGCCCGTCGCGGCCCACGCCCACCGCCACCGAGATGCCGGCGCCGCTGCTGCGGTCGCCCGGCTTCACGTTGACGATGGCGCCCAGGCTCTTGAGCTCGCCCTTGTCGGCCATGTACAGCTCGCGCCCGGCGCTCAGTACCAGCTCGCCGGGGCCGGCGATGTGGAAGCTGCTGTTGCGGATGTCGCGCCCGGCCTCCACCACCGACACGTCGTCGGCGTGGCGGTGCACGATCAGGTTGCCGCGCGCCGAGGCGGCGTTCAGCGTCTGCGGCTGCGACGGCAGTTCCGGCCGGCCGGGGAAGTCGCGCCCGCGCCAGCCCGCGCCCTCCGACGGCACGAGATCGACCTCGCCCAGCGCGGTGCCGGCACCGACGATGTCGCGCCCGGCGCGGATCGCCACCGGGCCGGCGCCTTCGTACCAGAGCCCGTTCGGCGTCGCCACGCCGGTGTTGGAGCCGCGGTAGACGATCGAGCCGGTGCGCAGGCCCACGATGTCGCCCTCCAGCGCATAGAAGCGCGACGGCGGCTGGCCCGCCGGCGCCACGTCGGCCACGCTGGGCGAGGTGAGCGTGAACAGCGGAAAGCGCAGCCACGAATTCTGGCCGTCCAGTGCAATGGAGGGCAGCAGCGCGTCGGCGGCCGTGTTGTGGATCAGCTCGCGGCCGTACCAGAGTTCGCCGCCCAGCGCGGCGAAGCCCGGCTGGAACGGGTCCACCAGCCGCGACGGATCGGCGCCCGAGGGCGTGATGGTGTAGCCCGCCGCGTGAATGGAGTCGCGCGCCAGCAGCTCCAGCTGCGCGGTGCGCTTCACCGCGTACTGCGGGCCGACCGGCGACGGCGCCAGCGTGAGGCTCCAGGGCGACAGCACCGGCCCGTTGCTCGACTCGTCGCGCACGCCCGAGCTCGCGCTGCCGTAGTACAGGCTGCCGCTGGCCGCCAGCGCGCGCAGCACCGCCGGGTAGACGAAGCGGCCGTCGGTCGCCTGGTGGTTGGTGCGATCGCCCAGGTCGGTCCAGCCCAGCGTGGGCGTGAGGTTGCCGCCGGCGCTGAAGAGGTCGATCGCGGTCGACGGCGTCCACAGCGAGAACCAGGTCCAGCCCTCGCCCGGGTGCTGCGTGCCGTTGGCGCTGAAGGGCGTGCCGTGCGTGAGCGTGGGCACGCGCCCCGGATCGGCCACGCCGCCCAGCACCAGGTCGCCGCGCGCGTCGAGACGCACGCCGGCATCGCCGGGAATCAGCACCGGGCCGCCCGAGGCGATCGACGAGCCGGCGACGTAGGGGCTGAGCGCGCGCGAGTCCTTCGGGCCGGGCGTGCCGAAGTCCAGCTCGATGCCGCCCACCGCGCCGCTTTCCAGCCGCAGCGCGCCACGCAGGTTGGCGAAGACCCCGTTCAGGTCCAGCCGCATGCGGTCGTAGCGCTGGAGGCTGCCGGCCTGCCAGGTGGTGCTGGCGGGCACGGCGCGCACCTCGGGCGCCGGGTTCAGCGTGCCGCCGATGCGCACGTCCAGGTCGCCGCCGCCGGTCAGCAGCAGCTCGCCCGCGCGCGTCACGCGGCCGGTGCTGCCCACGGCGAGATGCAGGCCCTGGCTGCGTGCCACGTAGGTGGCGCTGTGGTCGCCCATCTGCTCCATCATCCCGGCGTTGCCGCCGGTCTCGAACACCAGGTTGCCGCCGCCCAGCGTGCCGATGCCGGTGAAGCCGACCAGGTAGGGCCAGAGGCCGCCGAGGTCGTAGGTCGTGCCTTCGTGGCCCGCGACGTAGCTGCCGAAGTTGATCCACCACGCGGTGGGCACGCCCTCGGCGCCCGGCACCACGCTGCCGGTGCCCTGGCGCCACAGCCAGTTGCCGAGCATGGCGCTGGGCATCTGCTTGCGGAAGATGCCCAGTTCGTCGGTCGTGCGGCGCATGTTGCCGCGCACGCCGATGGTGTCGCCGCGCGCATCGCCCTGCACACGCATGCGCAGGTTGCCGCCGTGGTCGGGGTACCAGGCGCGGTACAGGCTCTGGCTGTCGACGAACTGCTCGAAGATGTCGTAGCCGCCGTTGAGCACCGTGCCTTGCGGGCCCTTGGCGCGCGGCAGGTGAAAGTCGGCGTCGTCCGCGCGCGCCGCGGCGCGGGTGCCGGCGGTGTAGATGCCGTAGGGCGAGCGCTGCGTGAAGTCGTTGCCCGCCAGCAGGTCCAGGTCGCCGGTGCCGGTGCGCACCACGCTGAACAGCGGCTGGCGCACGGGGTAGGACTTGAAGTCCCAGACCTCGGGGGTCTCGGAGACCAGGTCGCAATAGCCGATGTCGCACATGCCCCAGGACACCTCCTCCGGCGTGAGGATCACGCCCTTTCCGCCCAGGCCTTCGTCCTCCGCCTGCTGGTTCCAGGACCACACCTTGCCGCCGGAGACCAGCTCCTTGGTGAAGGCGTTGCCGTAGTGCGTGTCGGCCAGCAGCAGGTCGCGCTGCGGCCCGCGCGGCTGCAGCGCGCGGCTGTCGGCGGCCTGCGTGTCGGCGCCGGCCACCAGGCGCATCGACCACGACTGCGAGCCCTCGGCCAGCATCGGCGCGATGGCGAAGTTGCGGCCCTGGTTGCCGTCGCCGTCGGCCAGGCGCAGCCGGACCGACGCCGCGCCGCCGGGCAGCACGACCACCGTCTCAGCCGGGATGACGGCGCCGCGCTGCAGCGGCACCTCGCGCGCCAGCACCGGGCCGTTGTAGCGGTAGAACGGCGGCTGGTTGACGTCCAGCACGGCGCCGTCGGGGAACGGCAGCGGCACGCCGACCGGCCACAGCATCGGGCCGACCTTGGCCGCGCCCGCCAGCCGCACGCCGGGGTCCAGCTGCATGTTCGCGCCCAGCACGAGCGGCTGCGCCAGCACGGTGCCGGCCGCATGAAGGACCTGGCCGGACGCATCGCGCACCGCGCCGCCGAGCACGGTGCCCGCGGGCAGCGTGTAGCCCTCGGTGAGCACCGCGCGCACCGGCAGCACGGTGCCGGCCGCCAGGCTCATGGCCTTGAGCGGCGCCTGGAAGTTGAGCGCGCGCCCGGGCTGCAGGAAGGTGTTCTCGGCCAGCGTGACCACGCCGCCGCGCGGCACCACCACGTCGCCGCCGAAGGGCACGCGCCCTTTCAGCAGCACCCAGCCGTCGTCGTCGCGCGTGGCCGGCAGCGCCGAGGTGTCGAAGCCGTCGTTGATGCTGCCGTGGATCTTCAGGTTGCCGCCCGCGCGCATCACCAGTGCGCCGGCCTCGCCCGAGCCGTAGACGCCGGTGCGCTGCGTGCGCGCGTTGAGGCTGTCGTAGCGGAAGGCCGAGAGGTCGAGGTCGCCGTCGATCTGCAGGTCGCCATCGGGCGTGCGGCTCACGATCTGCACGCCGGGGCGCAGGTGGAAGGCATCGCCGTACGCGCGCAGGCCGGCCAGCCGGCCGTCGACCAGTGCGCCGTTGGCCAGCACGTTGCGCATGAAGGCCGTGCTGTCCTCGTGCTTGGCCTGCAGGTAGGCCTGGTCGATGCGCTGGTAGGGCCGCCCGCTGATGTCCGGGTCGGTGCCCGTGGGCGCGTCGTCGTAGCGGAAGAAGCCGTTGACGGTGATCGTGCGCGCGCCCTCGATGCGCTGCGTGCCGCCGGCGTCGATGTCGATGTCGTTGCCGCGCGCGCCGCCCAGGCGCGGCGCGTTGAGTTCCACCGTGCCGAAGGCGCGCGGCGTGCCGTCGGTGCCGGCGCGCAGGTCCATACGCGCGCCGCTCTCCAGCACGAGACGGCCCTTGCCGCTGTCGATCTCGATGGTGGCGCGGTTGGGCGCCTCGATGGCCTGGCCGTAGCTGTCCACGCGCAGCCGCGTGCCGTGCGCATCGAGCAGCGCGTTGCCGCCGAGGGTGACGCCGTCGCGCGCCGCCAGCCGGATGCTGCCGACCTGCACGCCGCCGGCGTCCACAGTGCCGGCCACGGTGAGGTGGCCGCCGTCGACCGAGAGGTTGATCTCGCGCGCCTTCAGCTCGTCGCCCACCACCAGGTCGCCCTGCTTGAGCTGGAAGCTGCGCTCGCCGACCACGCCGCCATCGGTCAGGCGGTGGTTCAGGCCGGCGAAGTCGGCCAGGCGCTGCGCGCGCACGTCGATGCGCCCGGCCGCGTAGGGCACCGCGGTGCCGCCCGCGTCGTACTCGCCGCTGCTGCCGCCGGCGATGCGGCCCAGCAACTCGACCTGGCCGGCGCCCGCGCCGAGCGCGGTGACGGCCAGCCGGCCCGCGCGGTTGTTCTGCGCCGACAGGTCGATCTGCGCGCCCGCGGCCTGGCGCACGTTGCCCGTGCGGCTTTCGATCTCCACGTCGCCGCCCCAGCTGTACTTGTCGACGTCGAAGAAGCGCAGGCGCCGCCCGGCCAGGTCCAGCCGCGCGCCGTCGTGCAGCTGCACGTCGCCGTCGGCGCGCAGCACCAGCTTGCCGCTGGGCAGCACCACCGCGGTGTCGAGCGTCACGCTGCGCCCGTCGATGGCGATCTCGGCGCCGAGCGCGCGCGATGCTTCGGCGTCGGTCATCGCGCCCGGCTGCATGCCTTGCGGCACGGCTACGCGCACGTCGCCGCCGGCGGTGTAGCGCATCACCGAGCCGGCCTCGCCGGTCAAAAGCGGCGTGTCGATGCGCAGCGTGCCGCCCGTGCGCACGTAGCCCTTGGCGGCCTCGTCCCACGCGCCCTGCGACTGGTAGACCGAGAGCGATCCCTTCTGCCGCGCCGTGACCTGCTCGCTGGCGTTGAGTTGCACCTCGCCGAAGCCCAGCACCAGCCGGTCCATGTCGTGCACGGTGTCCACGCGCATGTCGCGCGCGGCGCCCAGTTCGATGCGCCGCGCGTCGATCTGCAGCCGGCCGCTGCCGGTGCCCGCGCCGCCGGTGGCCACCAGGCCGGGCGGCGTGCGCGTGCCGTTCCACACCAGCACGTCGGTGTGGATGCGCGCCACGCTGTCGGCATCGCCCCAGCCGTAGATGGCGGGCGTGGTCAGCATCAGGCGCGCGATCGTCGACTGGCCGGTGGCGGGGTCGATGGTCGACAGCTGCGTGGAGCCGAAGAAGTTGACCGCGTCGCGCACGGTGAACACCAGGTTTTCCAGCGCCGGTGCGCCGGTGCTGGTGTCGCCGCGCAGCAGGCGGTCGAGCACGGACTGGTTCAGCGTCAGGCCCGGCGGCAGCGCGCCGCGCGCGGCGGCGTCGCCCAGCGCGCGTTCGCCGCCCACGTTGATGCCGCCCAGCGCCAGCACCAGGTTGCGCGTGCCGTAGCGCGTGCTCTCGCCCAGCGTGAAGGCCTGGTCGGTGGCGGCGGTGATGGTGCCTTCGGAATACAGCCGCGCGCCGGCGCTGCAGCTGCCGCTGGAGGCGCACACGCCGATGTCGATGCGGCCGGGGCCCGTTTGTCCGCCGCTGGACGCGGACGGCGGCTGGATGTCGATCCAGCCGTTGGACACCGCCAGCACGCTGCGCAAGCCCGGCTCGTAGATGTAGCCGCGGCGCGAGTCCCAGGCCGCCGGCCCGCGGCCCAGCGTGTCGATGCCGGCACCGGACTCGACGGTGATGCCCGAGTCGCGGCGGTCGGTGACCAGGAACACCTCGCCCGCGCGCAGCACCGCGCCCTCGCGCAGCACGATGCCCTCGGCCGCGCTGCTGAAGCCCAGGCGGTTGGCGTCCCTCAGCCGGTCGGCCGCGGTGGCGTCCTGCACGAAGGTGCCCGCCGGCGCGCCGCCGATGGCCAGCTGCGCGGCGCCGATGGCGTTGAGGTCGCGCGCATGCAGCGAGGTGCCCTTGAAGTCCGGCGTGGGCGCGGCGCCGTCGCCCAGCACCTCGAAGGAGCGCGCCGTTCCGCCGAGCACCAGCGCCGTGCCGCCCATGCCGTCGCCCACCGTGGCGTAGCGCGCGGTGCCGGCGAAGCGCAGCGCGGGTTCGCCGGGCATCTCGCCCGCCGAGCCCTTCAGGCCGAACTGGAAGCGCAGCGCCTTGGCGTCGCGCTCCAGCAGCGGACGCGGCACGCCGTCGCGCAGCGCCTGCGCCACGGCGAAGTCGGCATAGCCGGTCTCGTTGTACTGCGCGTAGGTGCGCAGCACGTCGCCCGGCGTGAACACCGCCTGCAGCGGCAGCGCGTCGTGGATGCCGGTGCCGGCCACGCCCAGCTGCGCGGGCGCGGTGTAGGAGCCGTTGCGCATCGCCGTCGCGCTGCCCGGGGCGCCGACCTGCGCGGCCAGCCCGTTGAGCTCGACGCGGAAGGCGCCGGGCAGCAGCGCGTAGGCAGAGGGCATCAGCGTGTAGCGGCCCGGCGGCAAGCCGGGCACGCCAGCACCGACGGTGATCTGCCGGCCTACTGCCGGATCGCTCGCGCCCTTCTCGGCGCCGAGCGGCGCCTGCAGCGGCTGCACGCCCGGCACGATGGCATAGACCGGGTTGGTGGCCAGGCCGGGCAGCACGAAGCCCTTGCGCTGCGCGCCCACCTGCACCAGCGGGTGCATGCGCGCGTCGGTGGAGCCGCCGCGCCCGGCCAGGAAGGCGGTGCCGGTGAGCGTGCCGCCGCCCGACATGTCGAGCACCGCGCCCTCGCGCACGTCCACCGCATGGCCGGACAGCGTGATGGCCGGGCCGACGCCGGGCACGCGGTAGGCCACGTCCTTGCCGTTGAAGAGGTAGGTCAGCCCGTCCTGCGTGCCGCCGTAGGGCATCAGCAGCCCGTCGGCGCTGACCGAGGTCAGGCTGCCCGCATGCAGTTGCACGGTGCTGGTGGAGGTGTCGCCGAAGACGCTGCCCAGCGCGATGCCGCCCAGCGGCGCGCGCAGCACGCCGCGCTGCTCGATGTGGGCGGCGTGGAAGGTGAGCGAACCGAAGGCCGACTGCGGCATGGCCGGCGTGTCGCCCACGCGCTCGATCACCAGCCGACGGTTCATGTCCATCTCGGCCTGGCGAGTGCCCCACTTGTCGATGACGTTGCGCTGGCCGACCTGCACCAGCCCGCTGTCGCCGGTGGCCGGGTAGATCTGCGCCGCCGCCAGCGTGAGGTCGCCCGGCACGTAGAACCTGGCGTTGTTCGACAGGCGCAGGTCGCCGCTGCTGCGCAGCAACGTGTGGTCGAAGGCGTTGCGCTCAACGACCAGGTCCTCGGGCACGTTGCGCACGATGGTGCCGCGCACGCCCTGCTGCACCATGCCCGCCAGGTCGATGAGCTGCGCGTCCAGCCGCAGCGAACTGCCGGCCGACACCAGCGGCACGCCCAGCGTGCCGGCCCCTCCGCCGGCGTTGCGCGAGCCGAGCACCGGGTTGGGCAGGATGTAGTCGTCGATCTGGGTGCGCCCGCTGGCGGCCAGGCGGATGTAAGGCGCCGCCAGGGCCACACGCGCATCGGGCGCGGACGCATCCGCCAGGGCCAGCGCGGTGGTGGTCAGGCGCAGGCTCTGGCCGAGCGAGAGATCGACGCTGCCGTCGAAGGACAGCATGCCGTGGCTGAGCAGTGACAGGTTGTCGAAGCCGCCGTCGTGGATGCGGTCGACGCCGATGCGCGCCGTGCCGTAGGCCAGGGCGCCGTGCGCCTGGCCGGGGCGCAGGCCGGCGGCATCGGCCACCGCGCTGCGGCCCTGCATCTGCGCCAGCAGCATCTCGCGCGGCACGCGCACCGCGTCGTCGACGTTCTCGCCCTTCAGGTTGTAGCGCGCCACCGTGCCGTAGATGGGCGTGTCCAGGTTCAGCGCCAGCATGCCGCCGGCCGCGCCCGCGCCGCCCGCCGCGGCGCGCAGGTCACCGTCCAGGAACAGGCCGCGGAAAGAACTCAGCGCGATGGTGCCGCCGTGGCTGGCGACCTCGGTCGCGCCACGGCCCGCCAGGTCGAGCGTCGCCGAGGTGCCCGAGGCCTCCAGCCGCGCGCCGGGGCGCAGCACCACGAAGGCATCGGCCGCGTCCAGCTGCGTGGCATCGAGCACATGGCGCGCGCCGATCTCGATGGTGCCGCCGTTGGCCACCTGGCCGTAGCGGTGGCCGCGCGCGTCGGTGGCCACCACCGGGCGCGCGGCGACGTCGATCAGCGCGTGCTCGCCGATCCAGTACGAGCGTGCGTTGGGCATGCCGTCGGCCAGGTTGCGTGCGTTGCCCGTGCCGTGATCGCCCGGCAGCAGCGAGACGCGCCCGCCCCAGGCCGACAGCGTGCCATCGACCGTGATCTGGTCGTTGCCGCGCAGCGTGAGCGTGCGGCCGGGGTCGAGCGCGATGTGGGCGCCCTCGCCCACCACCAGCGGCGCGCGCTGGTAGAGCGTGCCGGCCTCCAGCGTCAGGTCGGCGCCGGCGCGCTGGGTGAGCTTCTGCTTCACCGGATCGTCCTGGTACACCGGCGGCGTCCACAGCGGCAGCGCGGTGGACGGGTCGGCGCCGGTGGGCGCGAGCGCGCCGGCGACGGGGTCGAAGCGCTGCACAGGCATGCGCACGTCCACGCGCGCGCCGTCGGCCACGGCCACGCCGTCCTGGCCGCGCACCGTGTACTGCGCGAAGCCGCTCTGGAACAGGCCGGTGTCCAGGCGCAGCAGCGGCTGCACCGCGACCGCGCGCGGCAGCGCGTTGCCGGCGACGATCGGCGTGCCCGCGGGCATCACGGTGTCGGCGGCGGCCACCGTGCCGGCCTTGTATGACATGGTCTTGGGCGGAATCGGCAGGCCCGAGGGGAACACGTCCTTGGGCAGCACGTAGCCCTGGGCCAGCAGGGTGATGGCCGCTAGCACGCTGCCGGCCGGCACCGTCTGACCCGGCTCGTAGCCCTTGCCGTCGAGCAGGAACGCCTGCGTGCCCGGCGGCACCACCCAGTCGGCGCCGGTGATGACGGTGCGCGCGTTGCTGACGCCGGGTTGCACGCTCTCCTTGAGCGCCTCGCCCGGCAGCGCGCGCGACACCGTGACGGCGAAGTCCATCGGGATCTCGCTGCCGGCCGCGATCACGTAGTCACCGGCCAGCCGCAGGTGCACGGTGCTGCTGCGCCCCGCCGCAAGCTGCCCGTCGCCGCCCGCAGGCAATTCGCCGATGCCGATGGCCGCGCCGTTGGCCAGCGTCAGCTTGCCGCCGCCCTTCACGCCATGGCCGCGCACCTCGCCGTCCATGCGCAGCGTGCCCGGGCCCGCGCCTTCGTTGCCGGGCTGGGCCGCCATCAGCGTCACGTCGCCGCCGCGCCCGCCGCGCAGTTCGTTGCCGGCCAGCAGCGCCGCGCCGCCCGACACGTCGACCAGGCTGCGCGCGCCGAGCACGACATCGCCGGTACTGCGCAGCGTGACCTGCCCGCCGTCCACGTAAGGCAGGCCCTCGATGCGGTCGGGCGACTGCGCGATGTGGCTCCACAGGCCGCGCGCATCCAGCCGCACGCCCTCGCCCACCACCACGCGCGGCGCGTAGCCGATCGGCAGCACGTCGGCAATGGAGATGTCGACCCAGCTGCCGCCGTTGGCGCTGGCAAAGCGGCTGACCAGGTCGCCCAGCGCGATGCTGCCGCCGCGCGCGACCAGGTCGGCCTCCACCGTCACCGTGGGCGCGTGCAGTGCGATGCCGCCGCCGGGCGCGACAGCGAGGGCCGACGTCACCGCCACCGTGTCGTTCGCATAGGCGACGACGCCGCCCAGGCGCTGGCGCTGCAGCCATTGGCTGTCGATGCGCACATGGCCCGCGAGCTCCTTCGGCAGCGCCTCGCCGGCGGCCAGCGCATCGGCCAGCGCGGCGGGCGAGATCGGCGCCTCGGCGAAGGTGACGCGGTCGACCCGCGCGGAGGGGTTGTCGCGCAGCAGGCCGGTGGCGGCGTCGTAGACCGGCGCCACGCCGCCGATGACCAGGCGCCCGGCCAGCGGGGCCGCGGTCTGCAGCTGGCGGTAGCTGTCCAGGCCGGCATCGCGCTTGCGCTGCTGGCGCTCGCCCTGGAACACGGTGGCGTCAATGTCGCCCTCGAGCACCGCGGCGCGCGTGCCGACCTGCACCTGGCCGGCATCGCGGCCCACGGTGTAGCCGTTTTCCAGCCGCTCGCGCGGTGCGATCAGCGGGTTATAGAAGTAGCCGGTGGTGGTCTTGCCCCAGCGCGCGTGCTCGTCTTCGAAGCCGCGGTACAGCCCGGTGTAGACGATGTCGGCCGGCGCGGTCGACAGGTTGTACAGGCGCCCGTCGGGGCCCTTGAGCCAGCTCTGCTGCAGCCGGCCGGTCTGCACGTCGAGCGTGCCGCCGGCCACGTTGATGCGCGAGCCGCGCTGCGTGACCAGCTCGCCGCCGGCGAAGGCCACCGTGCCGCCCGACGCGGCCCATTCGCCGACGGTGTGGCCGTCGGTGTTGAGGTAGCCGCCGACCTCCAGCAGCCCGCCGCCGGTGTACCAGCGCTCGCCGGCGTAGCCGTTGACGCCGGCCGCCACGCGCACGAGGTCGCGGCGGTCGATCCACATGTCCAGGTTGTTCAGGCGCTTGCCGTCGCGGTTGAGTGGCGCGTCGCGCTGCTCGTTGCCCTGCACGTTGATCTTCACGTTGTTGGACGCCATGGCCACGCCGACGCCGACCGCGCCGGCCACGTCGATGGCGGCGCCGCTGGCCACGCGCGTTCGGCGCTCGGCGCGCGCCTGCACCTGGCCGCCGGTGGCCAGGGTGAGCGAGCCGCCGTCGAAGTCGATGTCGCCGGCCGAGTCGATCTTCACCAGCGACTGGTCGCGGCGGTTGTAGCCGCCGTCGCTCAGACGCATCGAGTCCTTCAGCAGGGTGTCGCGCTGCACGTCGAGCGCGGTCGCGCCGTCGTTCTCCAGCACGATCGCGCTGGTGCTCTGCGGCGCCAGCGTCACGCGCGCCTCGCCCGCTTCGCCCACCGCCCGCAGGTGCAGCGTGCCGCGCGTGTTGACCGAGCTGCTGGACAGCAGCACGCCCTGCTGCTCCACGGTCTTGCCGACCAGGGTCACGTCGCCGGTCGGCGCGGCGATCAGGCCGGTGTTGCGCACGCGGCCGGCGGCGCTGCCGGCCAGGCGCAGCGGATCGACCTCGTTGCCGCGCGTGCTCGAGTCGCTGTTGCCGTCGGTGCCCATGCCCTTGCGGATCACGAAGGCGTCGCCGGCGGCCAGCACGGTCTGGCCGTTGGCGGTCGTGATGCTGCCGTGGTTGTGCGCCTCGCGCCCGGCCAGCAGCACATAGCCGCCGCCCTCGGTGACGCTGGTGGGCCGGCGCGTGGCGATGCGCGCGCCGGGCTCCACCACCACGTCGGCGGTGGCCGCGCGGTGCGTGGCGCCGGTGGCGTGGAGCACCAGGTCGTTGGCCAGCACCGGCACCTGGGTGCTGCCGCGCGTTTCGCTGTACAGGCCTCGCTTGAACTGCGCGTCGCTCATGCCCACGGCCGCGGCCACGAGATTGCGCGTGTCGACCTGGCTGCTGCCGCTGAACACGATGCCGTTGCGGTTCACGACCATCACCGTGCCATCGGCCTGGATCTGCCCCTGGATCTGCGAGGGCCGCGCCTTCGGGTCGTTCACGCGGTTGAGCACCGACCAGCTGGCCTGCTGGTCGAACTTCACGGTGGTGTTGCGCCCGACGTTGAAGGTCTCCCAGTTGAGGATCGCCTTGTCGGCCGTCTGCTCGACCGTGACCACGGTGCGGCCCGCGGCCTGGCGCTGCGAATCGGTCGTGAGCGGGCGCGCGTTGTGCCAGCCGGCGGTGAGCGCGTTCGTGTCGACCTTCAGGCCGCCTTCGGCCAGGCCGTCGGGCACCGACGGATCGTGCTGCGCGGCGGCGCGCGCCGCGGCCTGCGCCGACTGCTGCGCCGCGATGGCGCGCGCCGCCAGGTTCAGGTTGCCGAGGGACTGCTGCAGCTGTTCGTTCGCACGCTGCTGCTGCGCCTGCGGCCCCGCGAGCATCGCGGCGGGCAGGCCGTTGGGCAGGCGGCCGGTGGCGAGCGCGGTGCTCTGCGCCATGTTCTTCTGTGCCATCCAGGCGCCGCTGAACGCCTGCTGCGCCTGCGCGCCGTCGAACGCGGCGCCGCCGGCCAGCAGCAGCGCGATGGCGCGCACCAGCGGCGTGAGCCGGACCTGCGCGAATGCGGCAGACGAATAAGAAGAAGAGGACGCGTTCGGCGGGTTGCGCCGGGACACCGTGCGGCGGCTGCTGCGTTGCATGCGGACTTCCATGGGTTCGTGTTTCGTTGCTCGATCGGGGCCACGAAGCGCAAGGGCCCGTGGACTACCGAGCTATGACAGCGAAGGTCCGGCGCGACTGCACCATGTCACGAAATCTTCACGAACACGCGGATCGGCACGCTGCAACGCACTTCAGGCGCTGGCGGCGCCCAGCAGCACGATGCCGCCGGGCAGCTGCGTGAGTTCGGCGCCGTACACGTCGCGCACGAGAAAGGCCACGTCGTCCAGCCGGTCGATGGAGAAGCTGGCCTGCACGCGGCTGCGGCCCAGCGCCTCGTTCGTGAGGATGAGCCGGCCGTGGCGATAGCGGTTGACCTCGGCCACCACCTCGGACAGCGGCACCTGGTCGAACACCAGCTGGCGGCGGCGCCACGCGACGACGGGGCCGGTGTCCACGCCCGTCACGACGCCGAGCCCCGCGGGGCCGTAGCGCAGCTGCCGGCCTGCATCGAGCCGCGCCTGCTGCGTGCCTTGCGCCACGTCGACCTGGCCCGCGAGGCAGGTCACGCAGACCTCGCCGTCGAGATGGCGGATGTTGAAGCGCGCGCGCACGGCCGACACCGTGCCGCCGCCCGCCGCGACCGTGACGCGCGCCGAGGCCGGGCCGCCGGCCAGCACCTCGGCCTCGCCGGACACCAGTTCGATGGCTTCGCCCGCGCTCTCCGTCGTGCCGCGCCGCAGGTTGATGCGCGTCTGCGTGTTCATCTGCAGCACCACGCCGTCGCCCATGGCGACCTCGCGCTGCTCGCCGGTGGCGGTGCGGTAGTCGTCGCCCCACTCGGCGACCGAGGGCCACAGCGCCAGCGGCGGCGACACCGCGAGGTAGGTGACCGACGCCGCGACCGCGCCACCCAGGAAGGCACGGCGTCCGGGCACCGGCAAACGGCGGTGGGCCGCCTCGCGCGCTTCCTGCTGGCGCACGCGCTGCGCGGCCGGCGCCATGGCCTGCCACACCTGGCGTGCTTGCACGAAGGCCTGCGCGTGCTCGCGGCTGCGCGCGCACCAGCACCGGAAGGCCTGGGCGTCGTCTTCGGTGGCCTGTTGCGAGCCGAGCCGCACCACCCAGGCTTGCGCTTCGCGTTGCAGGGTCTGCTTCATGGCCTCGGTCGCCTGGGATTCTTCAGCGGTCATCATGGGGAGACTGTTTTCCGGCGCCAGGACCGAAGCGCTGGATGAAATCCCGGCCGAGCCGCTCGCAGCAATGTTCCAGGCCGGCGCGCAATTCCTTCTCGACAGTGCGCGCCGACACGCCGTAGCGCGCCGCGATGTCCTTGTGCGGCATCTCGTCGACGCGCGCGGCCAGCACGATGGCGCGGCGGCGGCGCGGCAGCTCGGCCAGCGCGCGCTCGAGCGCCTCGAGTTCGTTGCGCGCCTCGGCGCCGCGCGCGGGGTCGGCGGCCTCGTCGGCCATGTCGTACAGCGCCTCGACCTCGCCCACGCTCAGCAGCCGCGAATTGCTCTTGCGCTGGTCTTCCGCCACGTTGAGCGCGATGCGGAACAGGTAGGCCGAGGGGTAGCGCACGGCGCTGCGCACGGTCGAGTTCTCCACGCGCAGGTAGGCTTCCTGCAGCGCGTCGTTGGCGAGGTCTTCCGAACCGAGGCGGTGGTGCAGGTGCTTGCGGAACTGCGCATAGCGCGCGAGGAACAGCGCGCGCAGCGAGGCCTTGATCGATTCGGACATGCGACTCAGCCTGCGCGCGCGCGCAGGTACGGCCGGCAATCGCGCGCCGGGTCGGGGCGCGGGGTCAGCAGCAGCGTGACGGGCTGCGGCAGCGCGGCCGGCGGCGCTGTGTCCAGGCCGAGCGTGCGCAGGCTGGCGAGCACCGTGGCGTCGCGCGCCGGCACGCCGCTGCCCTCGAGCAGGCGGGCCTCGGTGACGGCGCCTGCCGGGTCGATCCACAACTGGACCGCAAGCCGGTAGCGGCCGAAGGCGTCGGGCTGCGCGATGCACAGCACGCGCGTGACCGCGCCCTGCAGCACGGCCGCGTAGGCCTGCAAGGCCGGGACGTTTCCGGCCGGGGCGGCGCCCGCCGGCGCGCGTTCGTCGGGGACGGCGGTCGCCGGCTGTGCCGGCACGAGCGTGAACGCGCTGGCGCCGGTGTAGCGCGCCACCAGCCCGGTGCCCACGAGCATCCGCTGCAGCGCGTCGCGCGGCGCGAAGTCGCCCTGCACCGGCGACGCCTCGCGGCCGTCGGTGAGGCGGCTGGTGACGAGCACCGAGTGACCGGTGAGGTGGCCGAAGACGGCGAGGGAGCGCGCCAACGGCTGCGCCGGCAGGTCGAAATGCAGCGCCGGCGCGTCGCTCGCCATGTCGTCGGCTGCCGCGGCGTGGGCGGCGCACATCACCAGCGCCATGACCAGGCACCAGGACCGTGTCAGGCCACCGCCCGATGCGGAAGTACGTGTCATGTGACGGAGGATCAACAGCAGCAACGAAGGGTCTGGAAAGCGGCCGTCCGCCGTGCGGCCCGGGTGAGCGTGCGGGCGAGACTAGCGACCGTGCATGACCGACATGTGACGTTTCGTTCACACTTCCGACCTCGCGAGATTCCGTCTTCTTCCTGACTTGCACGCGGTCCAGACTGCCCGGTTGGCCGTGATCGCGGCACGGCGTTTCTTCTTCTTTTTTCCTGGGGTGCAACGATGCGCGTCGGTGTGTGGCTGTTCGGCGTGATGCTCTCGGTGATCGGCACTGGCGCGGCGGCGCAGACGACGCCTTCCGGCGGCGGCGAGGCCGACGGCAGCTGCGTCGAAGTGGTGGTGAACGGCGAGCGCACGCCCGCCTACGACTGCCTGACCCGCAAGCTCGCGCCCACGATGCCGGCACGCGGACCTGACGACGCCGCGCCCGGGCTGGCGTCGGAAGCGATCACGCAACGGCCCGGCAATCAGCTGGGCTTGTTCAACCGCGCAGCGACCGGGCATCGCATGGGCAACACCTTCGGCACCTCGGTGTATCCGCAGCGTCCGCCGCCAGCGGTGTACACCTCGCCGCTGCTGCCGGCGCGGCCCTGAGCGAGGCCATGCGGGAAAAGAGGCCGGGCGTTCAGAGTTGCTGGGTCACCAGCACCACGAACCCGGCCAGCGAAATGGCGACGCCCATGGCTTTCCTGAAGGTCTTCAACATGTCGTGTGCTCCATCGGTGAGATCCGTGAGCCTCGATGGTGCGCCGCCTGCGGGTGCAGCGGGTTTGGCAATCCCGATGGCCGGGATAGAAAAACTTCAACCGCGGGGTGCGGATGAACCCGCTCAGCTCGCCCGTGCGCCGGTCCGGGCTTCGGCGAGCGACAGGCGCTCGCGGGCGAACTGGCTGGCCCGCAGGCGCACGCGCGCGACCGCGGCGTCCAGCGAGGGTTGCTGCATGAAGACGAGCACGCCGCGCTTGAGCCCGCGCAGGCGGAGTTCGGCCACGCCGGCATAGCGGCCGCCGGTGGTCTGGCGGATGTCGATCTCGCTGGACCAACCGTCGGAAAGTTCGACGAAAAGATGTTGCTGTGTGGCGCTCATGTCAGTGAGGAGCTTAGGGCTACTGCCGGCGCCGCCCTAGGACATAGTTCCTAGGTATTAGCATTTAATTTCGTTTAATAACAATTTCACGCGCTTCGCGCAAAGGGACACCATGTGTGAACATCCGCATGACTTTCGGCACTCGCGCCGAAACAGCGTGCCATCTAGGATGGAGCGGCCGTGATCCGTCTCCCTCTTTCTGCGCATCCTCCCGACCGGCCTGCCCCGCAGGTCGACACCGTCCGCCCCGATTTCCGCGCCGCCGCATGAAGGACGAGATCCACTCCGCCGAGCACCTCTACACCATCGAAGTCGAGGGCCGCAACGTCACGGTGCGCGACGTGATGGTGGCGGCATTCACCTACCGCATCAAACTCGAGGAGCTGCTCGGCTCGCCCCGGCAGGTCGCGCACTGCTACCGGCTCTGGCGCCGGCTCGAGCGGCTCGACGAGCCCCCCATGACCCGCCTGGACATCAAGTACGCCACCGCTTGGCGCGACGCGCATGCGCAGGCTTGGCAGGTGGCGCAGGTGTTTCTCACCGACCCGCACACCAAGACCTTCGTGCTGCGGCTGGCCGCTCCCTAGATCGCCTCAGCGCATGTGCGCCATGTCGCGGATGTCGGAGCGCAGCGCGCTGCGGTCGGCGCCCACGAGCGGCAGGTTGACCAGCAATTCGAGCCGGCGGCGCAGCGAATACAGCACCTGCAGCGCGCCATGCGCGGCGTCGTCCGGGCCGGTGTTGGCGCCGGCCACGTCGGGGTAAGGCCACAGCGCCGCATCGGGCTGGCCGGGCCAGCGCGGCTGCAGCGGTTCGAGCGCGGGGTCGAGCGTGATGACGACATCGGCGTTGTGCGATCCCGCGCGCGCCAGCAGGTCCCAGCTGCGCGGCGGCGAGATCGGCAGGGCCATGCCGGCGCTGCCCAATGCCTCGACGGCCGCGGGGTGCACGTCCGCCGCCAGCCGCCCCGGCTGCCCGCACGAGCGCACCGAAAAGCGCTTCGCATCGAGGTGGGCAAGACAGGCCTCGGCCAGCACGCTGCGCAGCGAATTGCGCCGCGAGACAAAGACAACCTCGATCCGTTTCTGCATGGTCGAACGACTATAGCCACGCCGTGTGGCAGGTGGGTGCCAGCGCGCAGGGACCCTTTTGCAGACGCCTGTTTACCCCGGACCTGCAGACATGACAAATAAGTGTAAACACTCGTAAACCTTGCGGGATGGGTCGGCGTTAGAACCGCATGACAACCGACCCCTCCCTCGTTGTGCTTGCTTTCCTGGTCGGTCTTGCCGCGGGCGTGACGCTCATGAGCATGCTGGCGGTCCTGCGTTCCGACCAGGACCGCCTGCCGCGCTCCGAGCACACCCGGCTGTAAGGCAGACCGCGGGCATCGCCTGCCGGCACGTGGCCGGCCGGCGCAAGCGGGCGCGCTTGTTCAGAACCCCGACTGCTCGATCAGCACCGCGGTCGCCGCATGGACCCAACGGCGGGCCAGGCTCTCGCGGGTGCCTTCGAAATGCGCGCGCACCTCGCGCACCCCGTCGACCGGCGCGTCGTCTTCTCCCTCCACCGTCACGCGGAACCAGGCTTCGGCCGGGCGCAGGTCTTTTTTCTGCGCGGTCGGGTTGAGCGCGATCGGGCCGCCGTGGTCCTGCGCCAGCAGCAGGTGCGGCAGCCGGCGCACCGGGCTGTTGTCGATGGCACGCACCTGCCCTTCGAGCTTGCGCGTGCGGCCCTTCACGAGGATCACCGCGCGGCTGCCGGCCGCCAGGCGCTGGCGGTCGTGCTCGGGCACCAGCGCTTCCACGCGCCAGCGCCGGCCGTCGACCACCATCGCCATGAGCTGCGACGGCGCCACCCACGTGCCGGACTGCAGCAGCGGATCGACGTCGCGCAGCGTGCCGCCGTGCGCCGCCACCAGCCGCAGGCGCAGCAGCTCGGCGTCGCGCGCGCGGCGTTCGGTGTCCCAACGGCTGGCCTGCTGCTCGGCCAGCACCTGCTGCGCCGCCGGTCGTTCTTCCAGGCCCATGGCGCCGCGCGCCGCGCGCGCGTAGGCGCTGGACATCACGCGCGCCTTCTCGCGCTCCTCGGTCTGGCCGGGCGCTTCGAGCGTGACCAGCGACTGCCCCGCGGCCACGGCCGCACCGTCGTTCGCCTCCATCGCCGCCAGCCGCGCCGCGTAAGGCGAGAACACAGGCTGTTCGACGCCGGCCCGGATCACGCCCGGCGCCGAGATGCCGCCGTGCCACGGCACCAGCAGCACCGCCGCCGCGAACGCGAGCAGCAGCACCGCGCCGAGGCGCCGCCGCGGCCTGATCTCGCCGCGCCGCGCGTGCCACACGCGCAACTCGGCCATCACCGGCCGCACCACGAACACGCCCATCTCGACGATGAACAGGAACACACCCAGCGCCTTGAAAAACGCGTGGTAGACGACGACCGCGATGCCGATGAACAGCACCAGCCGGTAGACCCAGGTGGCGAACGCGAAGGCGATGAGAAAGCGCCGGAAGCCCGGCGTCAGCGTCTCGGGCGATGGATCGTCGAAGCCCAGCAGCCAGCGCCGCAGCGCGCGCTTCGCCTGCTGTCCCGCGCGTTCGTGCAGGCCCGGAAAATCCAGCGCGTCGGTCAGCATGTAGTAGCCGTCGAAGCGCATGAAGGGACTGGCATTGACGGCCAGCGTCAGCACCCAGGCCGTCGTCGCCAGAAAGAACAGCGCGTTGCGCAGGTCGCCGTCGGGCATGAAGGCCCACAACAGCGTCGACCACGCGGCCAGCACCAGCTCGGCGCAGATGCCGGCCGACGCGATGGCCAGGCGGTGTTGTGAGCGCGCCAGCTTCCAGCTCTCGCCGGTGTCGGTGTAGGCCATCGGCCACATCACGAGCAGCGCGACGCCCATGTGCCCCACGCGCACGCCGTGGCGCGTGGACATGAGCGCGTGCCCCATCTCGTGCAGCAGCTTCGACACCACGAGCGCGCCGGCAAAACCCAGCACGCCCTCCCAGCTGATGGCGCCGCGCAACTGGGCCGCCACCGTGTCCCACTGCCGCGCGGCCAGCAGCACGCCGACGCCGGCGGCCAGCGCGCTGAGCGCCACGAACCAGCGGCTGTAGAGCCACTCGACCCAGGGCAGCATCTTCTCGAGCAGCCGCGCCGGCCGCACCAGCGGAATGCGCACGAACAGGTAGTTGTTGAGCAGCCAGCGCCACGCCGGCATCGGCGGTTTACGGCGCACGGTGCGCAGCAGCTGGTGCTGTTCGAGAAAGCCCTGGAAGCGCGCCACGTCGTCGGCGTCGGGCGCCAGCGGGGTGTCGCGTTCGATCGCCTGCGCGATGCGCGCGGCGTCGGCCATCGGCCAGCGCTGAAGGATCTCGAACTCCAGCCAGCCGATGCGAAAGAACAGGTTGCGCACCGGGTCGCACACGTGCCAGGCCGGCGAGCCGTCGCCGTTGTCGCCGGCCGGATGGATCTGCAGTTCCTCGCGCAGCGCCGGCCACGGCGGCGGCGCTGCGGCCCCCGCAGGGGCGCCACGGCCTGCGAGCGCCGTGCCGCTCAGCACCCGCACCACTCCCGCGCCGCCGCGAACGGCCGGCGCAGCAGCAGGTAGCCGAGCACGGTCCACTCGCCCGACACGCGCGCCGTGCCGCGCAAGCCGATGCGCGCCACGCCCGAGGGCTCGCTCAGGTGGCCGCGCAGCTGGTAGCTGGCCACGCCATTGGGCGCCTCGACCGCCTGGTAGCCGGCGTGGTCGAGCCGGGCCGACACCGGGTCCAGCGGCGCCACGCGCAGGAACAAGGTCATGGGCGCGCCCGGCGCGAGGTTGACCGCCTCGCTCACCGGCGCCCAGGCCTGCACGCCGAGCACGGCCGGGTCGGCCAGCAGCCCGACGCGCTCGCCGGTCTGCACCGGGCGGCCGGCCCAGTCGTCGGGGTCGGAGTACACGAACACGCCCGCCGCCGGCGCCTTGATCTGCAGCTGCGCCACTTCGCGCTGCAGCGCACCCACCTCCACCTCGCGCTCACGCAGCTTGCCTTCGGCCAGGCTCAGCTCGGCCTTGGCCGACTGCGACTCGATGGCCCGCTGCGAGGCCTGGTGCAGTTCCAGCCGCGCGGTCGACAGCGCCGCGCGCGCCACGGCCAGCCGGTTGTCCAGCGTGGTGTCGTCGAGCTCGGCGATGGTCTGGTCGGCCACCACCGGCGTGTTGGGCGGCACGGTCATGCGGCGGATCACGCCGTCGCGCGGCGAGGCGATCACCTGGCTGCGCGTGGAGATCACCTCGGCCTGCAGCAGCGCGTACTCGCGCACCGGCACCAGGAGCGCGAGCGGCAGCAGGGCCAGCGCCCAGCGCAGCGGCTTGCGCGCCCACGCTTCGTGCAGCAGCGTGCCGATGGAACGACGGCGACCGGTCAGCGCCCACCACGCGTGGCCGTACATCGCGGCGGCCTGCAGCAGCAAAAACTCCGGCGCCTTGGCATCGAACTCGGTAGGCCACGGCGCCTCGCGCGCCAGGAACAGCGCGGCGCGCGCGCGGCCGTCGGGGTCGGCCATGGGCAGCACCCACACCTGGTCGGGCAGCCAGTCGGCCCACGAGGCGGCGAGCGCGGGCGGCAGCATGCCGGGCGACAGCGCCAGCACGCGCGCGGCGGCCGGCAGTTCGTCCAGCCGCGCCTTCAGGTGGTCGGCCACCGAGGCCAGCCACAACGCATAGGGCGAGTCGGACTCGACATCGGCCAGCCCCGAATGCGCCACCAGCCGCGTGCGGCGCGCGCCGAAGAAGCCGACCAGCGCGGCCTGCCGGTACGGCGCGAGCGCGTGGGTCTCGTTGCAGATCAGGAAGGCCAGGTCGGCCGGACGCTGCGCCGCGCGCACCTTCGCGGCCAGCGCATGGAACGCGAGATCGGTCACGACGCTCCGCCCTTGCCGCGCGCGGCGCTCATCCCCTGCCGACCGGCGCGCGCACCTGCCCGCTCATGCCCGGCAGCACCTGGCCGGCCGCGTCGCCCGCGAGCTCGGCCTCGATCTCGATGGTCTGGCTCACCGCGTCCACGCGGCCCGACACGCGCGTGACCTTCAACACCACCGCAGCGCCGGTCTCGTCGACCGTGGCGTCCAGGCGCTGGCCGGTCTTCAGCCACGCGAGCCATTGCGAGGGCACGTTCATGCGCGCCTTCAGCGGGCCGTTGCCGACCAGCTCGACCACCGGCGCGCCGGGGTTCACGCCCTGCCCCACCTTCACATGCACGCGCGCCACCTTGCCGGCGAAGGGCGCCACGAAATTGCACTGCGCGATCTGCGCATCGAAGATGCGGACCTGGCTCTGCGCCTTGTTCACGTTGGCCGCGGCCAGCTCGACCTCGATCTCGGCCGCCGACTGCAGGCCCTGCAGCTTCAGCTTGCCCACGTACTGCACCTTGGCGGCCTCGTGCTCGGCCCGCGCGGCGGCGCGGCGCGCCTGGATCTCGTCGCATTCGTAGGCGGCCAGCACCTGGCCCGCGCGCACCGTGTCGCCCAGGCTCACCGGCACCTTCGCGAAGCGGCCCGGGGCCGAGGCCGAGAGCACGCTTTCCTGCGCGGCCACCACGAGAAAGCGCACCGGCGCCAGGTTGCCCGGCGCGCCCGCCGGGGCGCTGCGCGGCGCGGGTGCCGGCTGGGCGCCGGCCTGCAGGGCACCGCCCAAAGCGCAGGCCAGGAGCACGCCGATGCGAAGCGCGGAGAAGGACGACGGTTTCAAGGGCGGGCTCGCTTTCACTTCTGCGTCACCGTCGCGCCCGTGCGCGCGAGGCGCCGCACGTCCGTGATCACCGACAGCGTCGCCGCCTCGGCGAAGGCGCTCACGGCGCTTTCGGTCGTCACGGCCGGCACGTAGCTCGCGTAGTTCTGCAACAGCAGCTCGCGCCCGCCCGGCTCGGCCAGCGTGAGCCGCCACTGGGCGCGCGTGGTGCCGCGCTGCTGCGGCACATTGCGCTGGAAGGCCAGCGTGAGCACGAGCGCATCGGCCGACCCCGAGGCCACCAGCTCGTTGCGCGTGACGATGCGCTCGACTGCGCCGCGCACCGCCGCTTCGCTCACGCCCGATGGCAGGTCGCGCACGCGCACGCTCACCGGCCGGTTGCGCACCGGGATCAGCGCCGCCTCGAGGAACACCGCCTTCTCGCCTTCGGCCATGCTCTGCTCGATGGCCCTGGCGACGGTCTTGATGTCGGTGCTGGCCACCGTGGCCGGCATCAGGTCGATGCCGACCGAGTTGAGCACCCGGCCGTACGAGGTCTGCGTGGCTGCATAGGCCGTGGCGAGCTGGAAGCGCGACACCAGCGCGCGCGCATCGACGCGCAGCGCCTCGAGTTCGCTCTCGAGCTGGTTGCTGGCGCCGGCGCGCGCCACGCTGGCCATGCGCTGGTCGACGCGGCTGGATTCGGCCGCCAACTCCTGGTCGACCACCGCCAGCTTGTAGCGCTCGGCCGACACGCGCACCTGCGTGACCACCGCCATGGTCAGCGCCAGGCGGCGGGCCTCGTCGGTCTTCTTGCGCGCGTCGTTGGTGCGGTTGATGGCCGGGATGGCCGCCAGCCGGAACAGGTCCATCGACAGGCTCACGCCCGCGTCGCTCCAGTTGCTGTTGTAGAGGAAGGAGTTGGAGTCGTAGCGCGCCCCGGCGTACAGGTTCAGGCTGGGGAACAGCGAGGCGATCTGCTTCTTGGTCTCGGCGATGCCGATGCGCGCCTTGTAGTCTTCTTCGCGCAGCTCGGCGCGGTTTTCCAGCGCGGCGATCTCGAGCTTGTCGATGTCCAGCGTGACCGGCGCGCGCCCGTCCTGCGGCCCTTCGACCAGCGTGAAGTCGACGCCCGGCGGCAGGCTCATGAGCGCGGCCAGCTCGCGCTTGGCGAACTGCATCTCCTGGCGCTTGGCGTTGACCAGCGACATCGCATCGAGCAGCGCGCGCTGGTAGGCCAGGCCCTGCGCGGGCGGCAGCACGCCGGCGCGCTCGGCCTCGCGCGATTTCTTCAGGGCATCTTCGATGCGCACGGCCAGCCGGTCGGCGTCGCCGATGAGCTGCTGCGCGCCGATGGCGCGCCAGTAGGCGCTGCGCACGTCCTGCGCGATGTTCTGCAGGATCTTGCGGCGGCGCTCCTCGGCGATGTTGACTTCGTCGGCCGCCTGCTTGGCGCGGAAGTAGCTGATGCCGAAGTCGAGCGCGTTCCACGACAGCGTGGCGCGGCCGTAGTAGTGCGAGCGCTGCTCCGAGGTCGAGGGCCGCAGGCTCACCACGCGGTCTTCGATGCCGATGCTGGTGCCGCCCGAGTCGTTGCTGCGGTCGTTGTAGCCGGCGTCGGCCACCAGCTTGGGCAGCATGTCGGCGGCCGACACGTCGAGCAGGCCGCGCGCCAGGGCCGATTCCATGAGCTTCAGGCGGTAGTCGGCGTTGTACTTGAGCGCGCGCGCCAGCACCTCGGAATACGTCATGGGCGTGGCGACCGTGGCCTGGTCCTTGTACAGCTGCTTCTGGTCGTGGCGCACGCGCACCACGATCTCGTCGCGCGTGAGCTGCACCGGCGTCATGCTGCAGCCGGCCAGCATCAGCGCGGCCGCTGCGGCGGTCCACGACAGGGGGAAACGGAAGGTCGACGCGGGGTGCTTGTGAATGTCGGTCATGGTGCTCGATGGGTAGGACATGGTTCGATGGCTCCGGCGTTTTTCTCTGCGTCGATCAGCTCGTGGGCACGCGCACGGTGGGCGTGGCGCGCTGCGGATGCCGCAGCAGCTCACGCACCGCGTCGCGCTCCGCGGCGGCCGCGGCCACGCGGCTGGAGAACGAGCGCGCCGTGTCGGTGGCCACCGGCGCGGCGGCACCGGCTGGCGGCGCCGCATCGGCCTGCGCCGCCTCGGCGGACGGATGCGCCGCATCGGCGCGCGGCACCACGATGCGCCCACCGTCGCGCGCGGGTGCTTCGGACACTTCGGGTGGCGGCGGCTGATGCGGCGCCGAGAAGCTGTCGAAGTCGCCGAACAGCGGGCTCGCGCCGTCGACCAGCTTGCCGGCCGTGACACCGCGCAGCGCGAGCGTCTGCTCCACGTCGCGCACCATGCGCAGCGAGAAGGCCACGCCGTCGCGGCTCACGTGCTCGGCGTAGTCCACGCCCTGCGGCTCGCCCCACAGGTCGGTGGGACGGTCTTCGCCGAAGAGACGGTCGCCGCCCAGCGCGCGCGCGGCGATCGCGCCCGACAGCATCTGGCTCAGGCGCTGCGATTCCTGCACCGCGATCTGCACGAACAGCGCCGGCGTCATCGACTGGTCGATGCGGCGGCTGGGGTCGCCGAAGTCCGCCGGGAACACCTGGTCGCCCGTGAGCGGCCGGTGCTGCGAGGTGCCGTTGATCGTGACGACCAGCTTCGCCGTGCTGGTGCTGCCGTCGGCGTCGGTGATGACGTAGTCGAACACCTCGGTCAGCGTCTGGCCGTCGCCCAGCGAGGCCACGCGCACGTTGCTGGCGTTCACCGAATAGCTGTAGCTGCCGTCGGCGTTCAGCCGCAGGTTGCCGTAGCGGCCCGCCGTCGATCCGCCGATGGTGCCGGCCACGCCCTCGAAAGAGACGCCCGTGACCGGCGTCGGCGTGCCGTCCGCACCCAGGCGGTCGGCCATGTCGTTCGCGCCCATGCCGCTGCCGCCGAACACGTTGCCGGTCGCCGTGGCGCCGGGGCGCGCGGTGCCGATGGCGGTGGCGTCGTTGCGTGCCGTGGGCACGTCGTCGATCACCAGCACGCGCAACGTGCCCTGCGTGGTGTCGCCGTCGCGGTCGGTCACCTGCAGCGCGATGTCGTCGGTGACCTGCCCGCCCGCATGGTTCTGCGCGGCGCCCAGCACGTAGGTGTAGCGCACGGTGCCCGTGGCCGCATCGAAGCCGGTGAGCGTGATGCGCCCGCGGTCGGTGGCGATGGTGACCGGGCTCGTGCCGAGCGCGGCCAGCTGCGCCGGCGTGAGCGTGGTGCCGTGCACCGCGATGCTGCCCAGGCCGTCGGGCGCCGTGACGAAGAAGCTGCCCGAGACCGTCTCGCTCGCGTCGCCCGGCTCGACCAGGCCGCGCTCGTACACGGTGGCCTGCCCGGCCGTGTCGGGGCCGTTGTTGTCGCCGATCACCAGCGTCACGCCGTCGTTCGCACCGTGGATGGTGAGGGTCAGCGTGGCGGTGCTGGTGTCGCCGTCGTTGTCGGTGAGCGTGTAGCTCACCACCTCGGTCAGCGTGTCGCCCACGACCAGCGCCTGCACGCGCGGGTCGGCGTTGTTCAGCGTGTAGGTGTAGCTGCCGTCGGCGTTCAGCACGATGCGGCCGTAGGTGGTGGTGATCGGCACGCCCACCGTGCCGGCCACGCCGCCGAAGCTCACGCCCGTCACCGGCACGCCGTTGGCGTCGTCGGCGCCGAGGGTGTCGTTGGCCTTCACGTCGCCGCCCACCGTGTTCGGCACGCCGTCCTCGGTGATGGCGTGGGTGTCGTTCACGGCCTCGGGCACGTCGTCCACGATGCGCACGGTGAGCGTGCCCGTGGCCGTGTCGCCGCCGGCGTCGGTCACGAGCAGCGCAATGTCTTCCGTGCTCTCGGTGGCGTTCGGCTGCGGCACCTGCCCGTCCAGCGTGTAGGTGTAGGCCAGCTCGCCCGTCGTCGGCACGCCGCCCACCGAACGGGTGGGCGTGAAGCCGGTGAGCACCAGCGTGCCGCGCGGCGTGTCGATGGTGACCGGTGTCGTGCCCAGGTTCGCCAGCTCGGCCAGCGTCAGCGTGCGGTTGCCCACCGTGATGCTGCGCATGCCGTCGCTCGCCGAGACCACGATGGTGCCGGTGGTGTGCTCGCGGGTGTCGGGGCCGGCCGGGCCGTCGACCAGCCCGCGCTCGTGCACCTCGGCCTGCCCCGTGGCTGCGCCGTTGCCGTCCACCGCGCCGATGGCCGGGTCGCCGTCCAGGCGGCCGTGGATGGTGATCGTCAGCGTGGCGGTGCTGGTGTCGCCGTCGGCATCGGTGATCGTGTAGCGCACCGTCTCGGTCAGCTGCTCGTTGGTCTTGAGCGCATTGACGGCGGCGTTGTCGTTGTCCAGCGTGTAGGTGTAGCTGCCGTCGGCGTTCAGCACGATGGCGCCATACGTGGTCGTGAGCGACACGCCCACCGTGCCGGCCGCGCCGCCGAAGCTCACGCCCGTCACCGGCACGCCGTTGCCGTTGTCCGCGCCGTCGCGGTCGTTGGCCTTCACGTTGCCGCTCACCGTGTCGGGCACCGCGTCCTCGGTGATGGCGGCCGTGTCGTCGGTGGCCTGCGGCGTGTCGTTGACGATGAGCACGGTGAGCGTGCCGCTGGCCACGTCGCCGTCGCGGTCGGTCACCGACAGCGCGATCTGCTCGGTCACTTCGGTCAGCACGCCGCCGGATCGGTGGCTCTGCGGCGCGCCCAGCACGTAGGTGTAGCTGACCGCGCCGCCGGTCACGATGCCGTTGGGCAGCGTGGTGCCGCTGAAGCCCGTCAACTGGATCTGGCCGTCGGGCGTGTTGATCGTGATCGGCGCGCCCGGCGTGAGCGCCTGCAGCTGCGCCAGCGTCACCACCGTGCCGCCGACGTTGATGCTGGCCACGCCGTCCGCCGCCGTGATGTTGAAGCTGCTGGCGGCGCGCTCGCCCGTGTCGGTGATGCTCACCAGGCCCGACTCGAACACCGTGACCTGCCCGGTCGCCGCGCCGTTGGCGTCGGTGACGGCGATGCCCGGCAGGTCGTTGGCGCCGCGGATGGTGATCGTGAGCGTGGCGGTGCTGGTGTCGCCGTCGGCATCGGTGATCGTGTAGCGCACCCGCTCGGTCAGCGTCTCGCCCACCGACAGCGCCTGCACGCGCGCGTCGGCGTTGTTCAGCGTGTAGGTGTAGCTGCCGTCGGCGTTCAGCACGATGGCGCCGTAGGTCGTGGTGATCGACGCGCCCACGGTGCCGGCCGCGCCGCCGAAGCTCACGCCCGTGACCGGCGCGACGTTGAAATCGTCCGCGCCGATGGTGTCGTTGGTCGCCAAGTTGCCCGACACCGTGTTCGGCGCGGCGTCTTCGGTGATGGCGGCCGTGTCGTCGGTGGCCTGCGGCACGTCGTCCACGATGCGCACGGTGAGCGTGCCCGTGGCCGTGGCGCCGCCGGCGTCGGTCACCTGCAGGTCGATGGCTTCGGTGCTCTCGGTCGCGCCCGGCTGCGGCACCTGCGCGCGCAGCGTGTAGGTGTAGGCCAGGTTGCCCGCCGTGGGCACGCCGCCCACCGAGGTGGTGGCCGTGAAGCCCGTCAGCGTGAGCGTGCCCAGCGGCGTCGTGATGACGACCGGCGTGGTGCCCAGGTTGGCCAGCTCGGCCAGCGTCAGCGTGCGGTTGCCCACGGTGACGGTCTGCAGGCCGTCGGCCGCCGACACCGTGACGACGCCACTGCCGTTCTCGCGCGCATCGGGACCGGCCGGGCCGTCGACCAGCCCGCGCTCGTGGACCTCGGTCTGGCCCGTGGCCGCGCCGTTGCCGTCCACCGGCACGATCTCAGGGCTGGCGTCGGAGCGGCCGTGGATGGTGATCGTCAACGTGGTGGTCGAGGTGTCGCCGTCGGCGTCGGTGAGGGTGTAGCTCACCGTGTCCGTGAGCGTCTCGCCGTCTTTCAGCGCGTTGACGCGCGGGTCGGTGTTGTCCAGCGTGTAGCTGTAGCTGCCGTCGGCGTTCAGCACGATGGAACCGTATTCCGTGTCCAGCGCGCTGCCCACGGTGCCGGCCGTGCCGCCGAAGCTCACGCCCGTCACCGGCACGGCCGTGTCCGCGCCCTCGCGGTCGTTGGTCTTCACGTTGCCGCTCACGGGGTTCGGCGCGGTGTCTTCGGTGACGCTGTTCGTGTCGGGGTTCGCGGTGGGCACGTCGTTCACGATCAGCACCGTGAGCGTGCCGCTGGCCACGTCGCCGTCGCGGTCGGTCACGCTCAGCGCCACCGCCTCGGTCACTTCGCCCGCGCTGTGGTTCTGCGCCGAGGTCAGCGTGTAGGTGTAGCTGACCGTGCCGCCGGTCACGACGCCGTTGGGCAGCGTGGTGCCGCTGAAGCCCGTGAGGCGGATCTGGCCGTCGGGCGTGGTGATCGTGATCGGTGCGCCCGGCGTGAGGGCCTGCAGCTGCGCCAGCGTCACCATCGTGCCGCCCACGTTGATGCTGGCCACGCCGTCGGCCGCCGTGATGTTGAAGCCCGCGCCCGCCGTCTCGCTGGTGTCGCCCACGCTCGTCAGGCCCGACTCGTGCACCGTCACCTGGCCGGTCGCGTTGCCGTTGGCGTCGGTCACCGTGATGCCCGGCACGTCGTTGCTGGCGCCGCGGATGGTGATGGTGATCTGCGCGGTGTCGGTGCCGCCCGCGCCGTCGGAGATGGTGTACGTGAACAGGTCGGTGAGCGTCTCGCCGGCGATCAGCGCCTGCACGCGCGGGTCGCTGTTGTCCAGCGTGTAGGTGTAGCTGCCGTCGGCGTTCAGCACGATGCTGCCGTGGGTGCCGGTCAGCGGGCTGCCCAGCGTGCCGGCCGTGCCGGCGCCGGCCTCGGGGCCGGTGCGGATGCTGGTGACCGTGAGCGTGGTGCTGTCGGGGTCGTGGTCGGCCTCGCCGGGAATGCGCCCGCTGATGACGTTGCTGCCCACCGAGGGCGTGTCTTCGTCGATGCTGTGCGTGTCGTCGACCGCGGTCGGCGGGTCGTTCACGGCGGTGATCGTGAGCGTGCCGGTGAGCACGTTGCTGTTCAGCGGCTGCGGGCCGCCCGCGTTGCCGCCGGGCTGCACGTTGTTGCCGTCGTTGAGCACGATGGTGTAGACGCGCTCGTTGTCGGTGCCGAACGCCGTCGGGTTGTCGCTGCTGCTGCGGTAGGACAGCTGGTCGAGCACCGCCCGCACCTCGGCCACGGTGGTGTCGGCGTCGAACTGCACCACCAGCGGCGCGCCGTTGCCGCCCGAGACGCTGACGCCCGGGGGCAGCACGCCGTTGACGAACAGCTGGTCGCCCGGCTGGTAGCCGTCCAGGCTCACGGTGAGCGAGCCCGCGCCGAACACGCCCGCGGCCAGCCCGGGCGTGGTCGCCAGGTCGAGGTCGCCGACCGTGCCGCCGCTGACCAGCGCCACCGGCGGAATGCTGACGCCGGTGCCGGTCTGGTTGTTCTCCACCGCGGTCGCGCCGGTGGTGCCGCCGATCACCGGCGCGTCGTTGCGCGGCGCGATGGTGGTCGACACGTTGCGCAGCACCGACCACTGGCTGGTGGCGTCGTTGACGGTGGCGCTGATGTCGCCGCTGCCCGCCGCCACCGGCGCATCGGACACGCGCACGACCAGCCCGCCGGGCGTGCCGTTGAAGTCGGCCGCCGGCACAAAGCGCAGCTGCGCGCTGGTGGGCAGCAGCAAGGCGCTGGTGTCGGACGCGCCCGTCGGCACGGCGAGCCAGTCGGTGCCGTTCAGGCTGTACTCCCACGCGCCCTGCGCGGCGTTGGCGTTGTTGCCCACGATGGCGATGCCGCCGAACGAGGTCGATGCATCGCCGCCGCCGCTGATGGCCGTCTGGTTGTCGGTCGCGTCGCCGTAACCGCCGCCCAGGAGCGTGTCGACGCGCACACCAGCACCCGTCACGTCCTCGACGCCGGCGGGCACGGTCGCATCGGTCGCCGTCGGCCGGTCGTTCACGTTGATCACCGTGGTGCTGAGCACGATGGTGCCGGCGCTGTAGACGGTGGTGCCGCCGTTGTTGGCACCCGCCACGTTGACCGTCGAGCCCGAGATGGGATCGGCCGTGGCGCTGTCGTTGTTGGTGTCGGTCTCGACCAGCCGCACGGTCAGCGTGGTGGGCGTGCCGTGGAAGTTGGCGGCCGGCACGAAGCGCAGCTGCGCGTCGGCGGCCAGCACCAGGGCCGTGCTGTCGGTGCGTGCGCCGACGGGAATCCAGGTGCTGCCGTTGTCCAGCGAGTACTGCCAGGCCCCCTGCGCGGGGTCCGGGACGTGGCCCGTGATCGCGACGCCGAAGAAGGTGTCGGACGAACTGCCGCCGGTGCCACCGTTGCCGCTGTTGTCGATCAGGTCGGCGCCGTCGTCGAAGTGCGAGCCGAACAGGGTGCCCACGGGGGTGCCGGCCGCGTTGTTGCCCACGTCTTCGGTGACGTTCGGCAGCGTCTGGGTGGTGCCGCCCACCACCACCGGCGCGTCGTTGACCGGCGCCACCGTGAAGACGAAGGTGCGCGTGGTGACCAGGTGGTTGCTGACGCCGTCCTCGTAGGCGAAGGTGCCGGTCGTGCTGTTGTCGCCGGGCGCCAGGACGCCCGGACGCCCGCCGGTGTGGCCCTCGTCGTTGACCACCACGGTCACGGTGAAGGCGCCGTTCCAGTCGGCCGGCAGCGCGGCGCCGGGGGCGTCGGGCAGCGCGATCGAGATGGCGTTGATGCGGCTGTTGATCTGCGCCAGCGTGCCGGTGATGGTGATGCTGGCGCCGCCCAACGGGCCGACCGAGCCGCCGCTGCCGCCCACGCCGTTGATGACGAAGCCGGGGGGCACCGACACCGTGGCCGTCAGCACGTCGGTGGCGGCCGCGTCCTGGTCGGTGACCGTGAGGCCGGACAGCGTGACGCTGCCGTTGCCGTTGCCCTCGTCCACCGTCGGGTTGCCGGCCGCGATGTGGGCCGGGTCGTTGATCGACGACGGGAACAGCGTGCGGTAGGCCGAGGCCACGTTGGCCGTCAGCCCCGCGGGGATCAGCGCGTAGGGGTTGACGTTGGTGGTGGGCACCGCCACCGTGCCGCCGTTCGCGTTGTTGTTCTCGCCGCCGTTGGCGCCGCCCGCCAGCGCGCCGCTGCTGTTCTCGCGCAGGCGGTCGTCCACGATGACCTGCACGCGGTAGGTCTGGTCGGTGTTGGCCAGGCTGCCGCCCAGCGCCACCTGCAGGCCATCGAGGTAGGCCTGCACCTGCGCGCGCGTGCCGCGGATGACGAGCGCGCTGCCGGTGCCGTCGTAGGTGCTGTCGATGGTCACGCCCGAGCCGGCTGCATTGCTCGAGGTGATGGTGATGGCGTCGCTGCCGCCGTCCGTGTACTGCGCCGCGCCCAGCGGCGCGCCCGTGCCGTTGGTGATGCGCACGGTGACCTGCAGGAAATCGGCTTCGCCGGGCGCGATGCCGCCGCCGTCGCCGTCGATGTCCAGGTCGCGCACGACGAAGCCCGGCACGGCCGCCGGCGTGCTGCCGCCCGTCAGGTACAGCGGCGTGTTCGGGTTGGTGCCCGGCGTGAGCCCGGCCGTCGGCGCGTCGTTGACCGCCACGATGGTCAGCGCCATCGTCATGTCGGGCGGGTTGTTCGACACGCTGCCGCCGCCGGTGTCGCCGCCGATCTGCGAGCCGGTGTCGTCGAAGGACACGGTGAGCGTCACGTCGCCGGCGTCGGCGCCGTTGAGGTCGTGGTTGACGTGGGTGGCGCTGCGGTAGGTCAGGCCCGTGGCGGCGCCGCTGGTGATCAGCTCCTGGATGTCGCTGGCGCGCCCGGTGAGCGTGAGTGCGCCTGTGTTGTCGCCGGCGATGGTCACGACGCGCCCGCTGGGCAGCGTGAAGCTCGTCTGCCCGCCGGTGCCGCCGATGCCCAGCGTGCCGTTGGGCACGGTCAGCCGCAGCGTGATGGGCGTGCCGAAGGCGGCCGACTCGGGGTCGGACACCACGAAGCCCGTGCCGATGTAGGTCGGCTGGTCTTCATAGACCGTGTGCACGGGCGGCACGACCAGCACGCCCGGGTCGTTCTCGCTCGACGCGCGCACCAGCACCGAGGCGGCCGCGAGGTTGCCTGTGATGTCGCCGGTGGTGGGCACCGTGTCGGCGTACCAGTCGTACTCGGTGGTCGGGATCGCGATGTTCGGCCCGCCCGGCACGCTCGGCTCGTTCTGCGGGCCGCCGTTGGCGCCGGGCTGCAGCACGCCGGTGGCGGTGTCGCGCAGGCGGTCGTCGACGATCACCTGCAGCCGGTAGGCCTGGTCGCGGTCGGTGTCGAAGGTGAGCGTCAGGCCCGCCAGCGCGGCGTTCACCTGGGCGCGCGTGCCGCGCAGCGTGAGGAAGTCGCCGCTGCCGTTCTTGTCGGCGTCGACGGTCACGCCGCCCATCGAGGTCGAGCCGATGGTGGCACCCGTGTAGGCCGCGGCATTCAACGGGTTGCCGTTGGCGTCCAGCAGCCGCACCGTCACCTGGACGAAGTCGGTCTCGCCCTGGATCACCGCGTCCAGGTCGGTGTCGCCCACGTGGAAGCCGGGCACGGGGTTGTGCGCCGGGTTGCTGCTGTCGATGTCGATCGGGCCGGCCGGCGCGGTCACCGTGGGCGCGTCGTTCAGCGGCGTGACGTAGATCCAGAACTGGCCGCCGGTCTGTTCCTTGTCGCCGTCGCTCAGCGTGAAGGTGAAGCGGTCGCTCGGCGGATCGCCGTTGGCTTCGGTGTGGCCGTCGGATTCGTCGCCCGAATTGAAGTAGTAGATGCGCCCGGCGTTCACGTCGGCCTGCGTGAACGAGGAGCCCACGCCCAGCGCCACGAAGTTGACGCCGTCGGTCGAGTACATGATGCGCCCGTGCGTGGTGACGGAGGTGATCGTGTACTGCAGCTGCGTGAGCGTGCTGTCGGGGTCGAAGGCCCTGAGCATGCCCGGCGTGATCTGGCCGCGCCCGCCCTCGGCCACGGTCAGCGGCTGGTTGGCGGTGCCGGGCGGGTCGGGCTGCGTCGGGTCGGGCGCGATCACCGGCGCGTCGTTGACGTTGGTGATCTGGATGCCGACGGTGACGGGGTTCGACGCGGCGCCCCAGCGGTCCACGGCATGCACGTTGAACTGGGTGGTGCGCACCTCGGAACCGTCGCTCACGAAGCGCAGGCCCGTGGTGCCGGCGCTGCCGGTGATGAGCGACGCATCGATGCGCTGCCCCACGGCCACGGCCACCCAGGCGGCGCCGTTCCAGTACTCCAGCTGGCCGCCCGTGGGCAGGCTGTCGAACTCGAACTGCATCGCGCCCGGCCCGCTGCCGGCGTTGTTGAAGGCGTAGTTCGGGTCGCCGTTCAGCAGCGTGGCCGAGCCTTCGAGGTAGCTTTCGCTCGCGGCGTCGTCCGCATCGACCACGCGGATCTGGCCGGTCGTGAGGTAGGCGGTCTCGCCTTCGCGGATGACCGTGTTCGACGAGCCGGTGGCCACGGGCACGTCGTTGACCGGTGTGATGAAGAACGAGAAGCTGGTGTTCCAGACGTTGCGCACGCCGCCGACGGCGACGCCGGCCGTCACCGAGAGCGACACGGCCGACTCGAAGTCTTCCACGTCGCCGTCATGCTGGAAGCGGATACGCCCGGCGTTCAGGTCTTCCTGCGTGAAGGTCTCGTAGGTGTCGATGTCGACCCAGGCCGCGCCGTCGAAGCGCTGCAGCACGCCGTTGCGCACCGGCCCCGTGGTGCCGGTGTAGTCGGTGACCGTGTAGATCACCTGCGACGGCGGCACGCCCTCGACCACGTAGCTCAGGCCCGGCACGGTGTTGAAGTCGGAGCCGGTGCCGCCCAGCACCACCGAGCCGCCTTCGCTGAGCGTGCCGCGCGTGGCGCCGTTCTGGTCGGTGCCCGCGTGGTTGGAGCCCGAGGTGGTGACGGTGCCGTCGATGGTCTGCAGCGGATCGCCGTTGCCCGCCGGGGTCTCGACGAGGTTGATCGTGAACTCGTAGGTCTTCAGCGTGCCGTCGGGGTTGCGGTCGGCGCCCTCGCGGATCACGGTGTTGCCGTTGGCGTCCCAGGTCGGGCCGAGCGTGTTGTCGACCACCTGGAAGCTGAAGGTGTCGGTATCGCCCGCCGCCGCGCCCTGCGTCTGCACGTACTGCACGCGGCCCGAACGCACGTCTTCCATCGTGAAGGTGCCGCCCGGCGGCAGGATCTTTCCGTCGAGCAGCAGGTAGCCCTGGTTCAGGCCGTTCATCGAGGTGACGGCGAAGGTCAGGTTGTCGTCGCTCGAATCGACGTCGGTCGCGCCGAGCATGCCGGGCGTGAGCGTGACGGTGTAGCCGCCGCCCGCCGGGTCCACGGTCGCCTCGAGCGTGCTGCCGGGATCGAGCACCGGGTCGTCGTTGGCCGGGCGCACGTTGATGGCGATGGTGCCCGAGGTGGACGACGGCGTGCCCGTGCCGCCGCCGGCGTCGCTCACCGTGACGCCGAAGCCGTCGGTGAACGGGTAGCTCTGCCCGTTGTTGTCGCGCTGGCCGTTGTTGCCGTAGGTGAGGCCGCCGCGGTCGTCGTAGCCGAACACGAAGCCGGCGTCGATGTCGGCCTGCGTGATGGCGCGGTTGGTGACGTTCTGGGGCACGCCGCCGATCAGCACCGTGCCCGTGAAGTACAGCGTGCCGTCGGTGGGCAGGCTGGTCAGCCGCACCGTGAGGTCGCCGCTGGCGTCGTCGCCGCCGCCGTCGGCGACGATGAAGTTGCCCACGACCGAGCTCGGGTTGCCGCTGCCGTCCACCGCGTTGGGCGGCTGCCCTTCGAACACGCTGCCCCCGCCCGAGACCACCGGCGGCTGGTTCAGCGGCGTGACGTTCAGCGTGATGGTGGCGTGGTCGGAGCCGGCCAGCGGCGTGGCGCCGTCGTTGACGACGATGACGAAGCTGTCGTCCAGGTTCTGGTCCGCGCCGGTGGCCGTGTGCACGTAGGCGACGCGGCCCGCGAGCACGTCGGCCTGCGTGAAGACCGAGCCCACGCCGATGCGTTCGCCGTTGAGCGTGAGGTAGCCGTGCGTGGTGTTGGTCGCGATGCCGTAGACGATCTGGCCGGTGTTCTGCGAGCCGATCGTCACCTCGGGGTCGATGGCGTTGAGCGTGGTGCCGGTCAGCAGCGTGGTGCCGCCCTCGGAGACCGTCTGCGCCGCGTCGGCCACCGTGGTCGGGTCGTTCGACGGCGTGATCGTCACGTCGAGCGCGCGGTTGGCGGTGAGCGCCGGCGTTTCCGAATCGGTGATCGACACCAGGATGCGCGTGGTGGCCGTGGCGTTGCCCAGCTCGGTGTCGGCGGCGGTGAACACCAGCTGGTTGATCCAGGCGTTGGCGTCGGCCACGCTGCCGACGAAGCGGTAGCCGCCGGGCACGGTGGTGACGCCGGTCATGCTGGCGCTGGACAGCGCGCCCAGCGCGGGGTTCTCGACGGTCACGTCGATCGTGACGTTGCCCGCGCCGTCGTCGGTGAGCGTCCAGCCGCTGAGCGTGGCGCGGTCGGCGCCCGGCGCGTTGAGCGCGCTGGGTTCGCTGACCGTGATGCGCGGCGTGGTCGTCGACACGGTGGGCGCAGCCAGCAGGCCGTCGTAGTCGGCGGCGGCGAAGGCGCGCGACTCGATGAGGCCGGTCGCGACCTCGAGCGACCAGTCGCCCTGGCGCGACGCCGCGCCGGTGGAGTCGCTCGACGCCGCCACGTCGGCGCCCGTGGCGCGGCCCAGGGCCTGCACGAAGCGTTGCCCGTCGGCGCCCACGTCGCACCCGTAGAGCAGGATGTCGCCGTCCGCGCCCAGGCTCGCGCCGATCGCCTGCCAGGCGCCGGCCGAGCGCGCCAGGCCGGCGACGTCGAGGGTCTCGTTGCCCAGCGTGATCTCGCCCGCGCTGCCGTGGCTGAGGATGTGCAGCGCCGTGAGGCCGCTGCGCCCTTCGAGCGCCTGGCGCAGCTGTTCGACGCCGGACGAGCCGGTGTCCAGCAGGATCAGGCCGGCGCCCTGCGGCACCGAAGCCGCGAGCTGCTGCCAATTGGCAACATTCTTGTCGACCACGTAGACCTCGCTGGCCGGGGTCGGGGCCGGGCCAGGCGCGGATCGCGCGTCCGCTTCGGGCGTGCTTTCGCGCCCATGCGGCACGGCAACGGGCGCCGCCGCGTCGGCGGCATGCGGCGCATCCCCGTGCGGGCCCTGCGGCGCGTCCGCCGGTGCCGCCGCGGCGGCCTCCACAAAAGCGGCGCCATCAAATAGCTGCCGGCTTTCCAGCGCAAATCGATGAGCGCGTGGGCGAAGGAATTGGGGCGATTGAGACCTTGGCATGGCTCAAAGTGTGACGACAAATATGCAAATGTGTCCACTATTAACGTTCTATCTTTTCGAGCCAATACCGTCAAAAAATCGCAAAAACAACGGCTTCCTTTGCTTTTCTCCTCAATTTGAAATTAATTGTTACTCGCGCGTCGCGATCCATTCACTTGCTCATATGGAAGGCATATCCATCGCCGTATTCCTCTCCGTGCAAGGCAATCTTCCCTCGACAACCAGACGATCGAAGCCTTTGCGAATTTCGCTCATTCGAATTACCCGATCTATTTCAAATTTTCAACTACGGGATTCCGTAGAAAATCGGGGTGGGAATTCCCTATTCCTTGATGGCAAAGAACTCGCTCGTCATGAATGGCGTGCCAGCGCCTCAATTCATCGCAACCGATTCACAACTGAAAGAGGATGTGCATGCCATCCTGCAATGAGAACCTTTGCCATAAGAATTAATTGATGCAATGCACAAGCCAAGGGTTCGGCGGCAATTCGATCGACCGGGAACCGGGCCATGTCCTGCCGGCTGCCGCGCGCTGCGAGGAGCGGGTCTGCAGCACGGGGTTGTAACCATGTGCGTGACGCCGAAGAGGCACGGCAGGCTGCTCGGCCGACTCCGGAAATGGACCGCAGCGCGCCTTCAGGAAACTTCGCGCGGCCTCGTCGCCTCGATGTAATTCGAAAGAATCAACAACATCCGCTTGCAGATGCGAGACCGGTCAAGCACCCGGTTCGACGGGCCATCGCGCCCCCTGCGTACGCCTGCGCACCTTCGAATGCTTAACCCGGCAATATTTAACGATTCAAGATGATTGTTACGTTTTTGGAGCATCTGCAGGCCCACGATTCCGGCCTTCGCGGGGGTCTGTTGCACAGGGCGCGGTGATACTGTTCCGGCCCCGAATCTTGCGTTCCTGGTGTGCTCACTGCGCGCCGGAGGACACGAGGCGTGGCACATCATCCAACTCGCTCATGTAAGAAAAAATGAACAAACTGCTCGCACTCATCTTCGTGGCTGCCGCCATCACCGCTTGCTCGAAGCAAGAGTCCACGCCCGCAGCGCCGGCCGCTCCCGCAGCACCTGCTGCCACCGCACCGGCCACGCCGGCACCCGCACCGGCCGCCAGCGCACCGGCTGCTGCCGCGCCCGCTGCCACCACGACGGCATCGGCCGACGTGCCCAAGGAATGCCAGGAGTACCTGGACAAGGTGAGCGCCTGCGTGGGCAAGCAAAGCGGCGCCGCCGCCGACGCGCTCAAGGGCAGCCTCGAGCAGACCAAGGCCACCTGGGCCAGCTACGGCGCCAACGCCGCCCAACTCGGCGCTGCCTGCAAGGCCGCTTCCGACGCCTTCGCCGCACAAGCCACGGCCATGAAGTGCTGATGCACTGAGTCGCTGACGCCGGCGAGGTTGCCCTCGCCGTGCGATGCGACACACCTCCTCGTCACCGACGAGGAGGCGCCGCTCCCACTACAGCGGACGGCGCACCAACGGTTCCTGTCAGACCGAAAGAATCCTTCCCATGACAGACCTCCTCACCAACCTCACATGGCACGCCCTCTCGGGCCCGCATGCGTCTTTTGCCGCCGGCACATCGACCGCACGCCGCTACGCCACAGGCTTCTCCCCCATCGTCGGCTTTGCCGACGCACTGCATCCCGACCTCGACGCGCTTCTGCCCTACTGCACGCCGGACGAGCACTTCTATGCCATCGGCTGGTCGGGCCCCGCGCCGTCCACATGGCAGGTCGACATGGAATCGGTCATCGTGAAGATGATCTGGGACGCGCCTGCGCCCGTGGCCGATACGCTTCCTGATGTGGTCCGGCTCGGCGCAGCAGATGTAGAACAAGTGCTGACCCTGGCCGACCTGACGCGCCCCGGCCCCTTCTCTACGCGGACCATCGAACTCGGCGAGTACTTCGGCTGCTTCGACGCGGACGGCCGCCTCGTGGCGATGGCCGGCGAACGCATGGCCGCCGGCACGCTGCGCGAGATCAGCGGTGTCTGCACGCATCCCGATGCGCAGGGCAAGGGCTACGCGAAGCGCCTCGTCACGCGCCTGGTGGCGCAGCAGATGCAGCGCGGCGAAGTGCCGGTGCTGCATGTGATGCAGGGCAACGCGGGCGCGCGGCGCATCTATGAACGCATGGGTTTTCGCGTGCACAGCGAACCCGTCGTTCGCGTGATCTCTCGGCGCTGAGCGGCGCCTCTACCGCCTCAGGAATTCGCGCAGCGCATCGAGCGCGCGCAGCGCACCGGCTTCGTCCACGTCCCGGTGCGTGACCAGGCGCAGCCGGCCGTACAGCATCGAGACACGGATGCCCTTCTCTTGCAGGTGCTTTTGAAGTGCGTGTGCCGTGTCCTGCCCGCGATCGGCCAGATCGAGGAACACGATGTTGGTCTGCGGCGCCTCTGCCCGCACGCCGGGGCTGTCGCACACGCCTTCGTACAGCAGCTTCGCCAGCCGATGGTCTTCGGCCAGTCGCTCGACGTGATGGTCCAGCGCATGCAGCGCCGCGGCCGCCAGCACACCGGCCTGGCGCATTGCGCCGCCCGCCGCCTTTCTCACGCGCCGCGCCCGTGCAATGAAGGCCGCGCTGCCGCACAGCGCACTGCCGACCGGCGCGCCCAACCCCTTGCTGAAGCACACCGACACGGAGTCGAAGTGCCCCGCGATGCGCCGTGCGCCGGCCTCGGGCGACGTCGCATCGCTGGCCGTGGCCGCGTTGAACAAACGCGCGCCATCCAGGTGCGTCGACAGGCCGCGCTGCCTCGCCAGATCGGTCGCCGCGCTCAGGTAGGCATCAGGCAGGCAGCGCCCGCCCAGCGTGTTCTCCAGTGCAAGCAGCCGCGTGACGGCGAAGTGCTCGTTGTCCGGCTTGATCGCCTCGGCGATCGCCGCCAGCGGCAAGGTGCCGTCTTCCGCGTGGTCCAGGGGCTGCGGCTGCACGCCGCCGAACATCGCGGCGCCGCCGGCCTCCCAGCGGTAGCAGTGCGCCATCTGGCCGACGATGTATTCGTCGCCGCGCCCGCAATGCGCCAGCACCGCGCACAGGTTGGCCTGCGTGCCAGACGACACGAACATCGCTGCCTCGAAGCCCAGCATGCCGGCGATGCGCGCCTGCAGTGCGTTGACGGTCGGGTCTTCGCCGTAGGTGTCGTCGCCCACGGGCGCGCGCTGCATCGCCTCGTACATGGCGGACGTGGGCTGCGTGACCGTGTCGCTGCGCAGATCGACGCACGCGTTCATGCCGCACCCAGCGTGCCGCCGAGTTCCTTGTTGACGACCGAGAGCCAATAGGCGATGCCCAGCGGCAAGGCCTTGTCGTTGAAGTCGTAGTACGGCGTGTGCACGTCGCCCTGGCCGTCGCCCTTGCCCAGGCCGTTGCCGATCAGCATGTAGGCGCCGGGGCGCTTGCGCGCGAAGAACGCGAAGTCGTCGCCACCGGTCAGCGGGGCCTGCTCGGGGTTCACGGCCTGCAGGCCCACCACGTCGTGCGCGGCGCGGATCGCGTTGCGCGTGGCGTCGGGGTCGTTCACGAGCGGCACGGAGTTCCACCAGCACTTCACGTGCACCGACGCTCCCTCGGTGGCGGCCGCGTGCTGCGCATGCTCGCGCAGGCGCTTTTCGAGCAGCGCCTGCACCTCGTCCGAGAATGCACGCATGGTGCCGGAGATGCGCAGCTCGGCGGGGATCACGTTCATGGCCTCGGGATCGCCCGCGCCGATGTGGCCCACGCTGATGGTGGCCGGGTCGGTCGGCGCCACGTTGCGGCTGACGATCGACTGCAGGCCGAGGATGAAGTGCGCCAGCACCACGCTCAGGTCGGTCGACAGGTGCGGGTAGGCGCCGCCATGGCCGCCAGTGCCGTTGAACCGCACCTGCCATCGCCCCGACGCCGCCATCATCGCCTGGCTGCGGATGCCGAACTGGCCCAGCGGCAACGCGGGCATGGTGTGCATGCCGAAGATGCGGTCGCAGGGAAAGCGCTCGAACAGCTGCGCCTCGAGCATCGCCAGCGCGCCGCCGCGCCCTTCTTCCGCGGGCTGGAAGATCAGGTGCACGGTGCCCTCGAAGTCGGGGTTCTCGGCCAGGGCCTGGGCCGCGCCGAGCAGCATCGCCGTGTGGCCGTCGTGGCCGCAGGCGTGCATGCGGCCACGGACCGTCGAGGCATGGCCCAGCGTGTTCTGCTCGCACAGGGCCAGGGCGTCCATGTCGGCGCGCAAGCCGATGGCGCCCGCCCCCGCGCGCCGGCCGCGCACGACACCGACCACGCCGGTGTTGCCGACCTTCTCGTGGGTCTCGATGCCCCAGTCGCGCAGCTTGCCGGCGATCAGCGCGGAGGTGCGAACCTCTTCGAATCCCAGCTCGGGGTTGGCGTGGATGTCGCGGCGGATGGCCGCGATCTCGTCGATGTGCCGGTTGGCGAGGTCGAGGAGGCTCATCGCGCCACCTCGCTCTTCTCGGGCGGCATGCGCGAGACGATGCCCTGCATCTTGCCTTGCGTGTCGGCCACGACCTCGGCGAAGCCGGGGCGCGCGCCTGCGGCGGCCGGCATGAAGCCGATGCGACGCAGGTTCGCCGCCACCTTGTCGTCGGCCAGCACGGCATCGACGGCGGCCGACAGGCGCTGCGTGACGTCCGGCGGCGTGCTGCGCGGCACGAAGAAGCCCAGCCAGGTGTTCAGGTCGATGCCCTTGAGGTACTTGCTCTCGTTGAGCGTGGGCACGTGCTTGAGCAGCTCGTCGCGCTGCAGGCCGGTGGTGCCGAAACCGCGCACACGGCCACTCTCGATGGCTTCGGGAAAGGTGGCCGGCGCCACCAGCGTCAGGTCGACCTGGCCGCCCAGCAGGTCGGTCACCTGCGTGGAGCCGCCCTTGTACGGCACGTGCAGCATCGAGGTGCCGCTGCGCTCCTGGATGTCGCGCATGACCACGTGCTGCAAGGTGCCGATGCCCGAGGTCGCGTAGCTCAGTGCGCCGGGGTTCTTGCGCGCGAACTCGATCAGCTCGTCGGTGGTGCGCGCCGCAATGCCGGGGCGCCCCACCAGCACGAACGCGGAGTCGCCGACGCGCGCCACCGGCACCAGGTCGTCGGTCTTGTAGCTGACGGCGCGATTGACCAGCGGTGCCAGCACCACTTCATTCACCGAGCCGAGCAGCAGCGTGTAGCCGTCGGCGCGGGCACGCACCACCTTGGCGGCACCGATGGCGCCGGCACCGCCGCCGAGGTTTTCGATCAGCACCGGCTGGCCCAGCTGCTTGCCGAGCGCCACATGCAGCGCCCGCGCCATGGCATCGACGGAGCCGCCCGCCGGGTACGCCACCACGACCGTCACCGGCTTGTTCGGATAGGCCTCGGGCGGTGCCGCATGGCCGTGAAAGGCCGCGGCGCACAGCAGCGCGGCAGCGAGGAGTCGGGTTCTTCTTGGCATGGTCGGATGGATGTCGCTGGAATGAACTGGAAAGGCCATTCTTCAATGACTGCCCCACGGGGAACCAATGCCTTGTGGCCCCCAGCCATGCATCCTGCTTATAGCTTCAGGGGTGCTTCCTCGCGTAGCGGAACAGGTGCTCCTTCAGCGTGTTCGCCGCCTCGCCGCGCTCGTCGCGCACGCTCAGGATGCCCAGCGGCGGCAACGCGGGCAGGTCGGTCACGTCGATCAGTGCGATCTGCCCCATGTCGATGAACTGGCGCATCGCGCTGTAGGGCGTGAAGCTGAGCAGCGTCTCGCTCTGCAACTGGGCCAGCACCATCGCGCTGGAGCGGACCTCGAGCTTGCGGTAGCGCGCCGCCGTGCCGTGCGCGGCCATGAGGGCGTCGAAGGTCTTTCGCGCATGGGTCGCGGGGTGCAGCATGAGCCACATCTCGTCCAGCAGGTCCGACAGGCGCAGCCCGCGCTTGCGCACCAGCGGATGGTTCGGGCCGGCAACGACCACGAGCCGGTCGGGCAGAAGGTCGGCAAACTCCCAGCCCTCGGGCCACACGGGCGGTTCGCGGCACAGCATGAGATCGACCTCACGGTTCGAGATCAACGCGCTCGACTCCGCAGCATTGGCCTCCTGCAGCTGCACGAGGATGTCGGGCTTCGATTGTCCGAAAGCCGGCAGCGCCCGCACCAGCAGGCCGTTGATGGCGCCATGGATCGCGCCCACGCGCACGATGCTGTGCCCACTCGATTGACGAAAGGCCACGAACTGCGTGCCCGCCTCGAGCGTGGCCAGCGAGCGCTGCACGAACGGCAGCAGCTCGCGCGCCATGTCCGTCATGCGCATGCCGCGCGCATGGCGATGGAACAGCGGGCACTGAAGAAACTCCTCCAGGTCGGCCACCAGGTGCGTCACCGCGGGCTGCGTGAGGCCGATCGCGTCGGCCGCGCGCTGCGCGCTGCCGAACTCGGCGATGGCGGCAAACGCCTGCAGATGGCGAAAGCGCGCCCCCGTCATGAGACGCGCATAAAGAACAGCAGACGACGGAGTCATGGCACAGGAGCAGGCCGCAACGGCCTCGGCGGGAAAGCCCGGATGCTAAGCGCCCCTTGCACGCGCGGCCATGGGTTGTGTCCCTGAGGCCGGGGCACCCAGCCATAAGCAAAGCAGACCTCTCGGTCTCAATTTTCATTTGTTGTGTCCCCGCCCCAAAAGAAGAATCGCGGCCGGCAACGCAGCCCTCAGCACAACAACGGAGACAGAACGCATGAAGAAGAGATCGATCGCCCAGGCCGCCCTGGTCCTGGCCCTTGCCGCATCGGATGCAGTGCACGCCCAGTCCACCCTCACGATCTTCGGCGTGCTCGATGCCTCGATCACCTCGACCACCAACCGGGCGCAGAACCTGTCGCCGCTCGGCGGCAGCGTCTCGCTTTCGCGCACCGAGCTGGCCAACAGCCGCAGCGCCAGCAGCCGGCTGGGCTTCATGGGCCAGGAAGACCTGGGCGGCGGCATGGCGGCGGCGTTCTGGCTCGAAGCCCCCGTGACCAACGACGACGGCGCCACCGGCATCGCCACCTTCTCGCGCCGCTCGACCTTGAGCCTGGTGGGCACCTTCGGCGAACTGCGGCTGGGCCGCGACTACATGCCGGTGTTCGTCAACGACGTGCTGGTCGACCCCTTCAGCTTCAACGGCGCCGGAGCCGCCCTCACCTTCATCGCCAACACCGGTTCGCGGCTCGACCGTGTCTCGCGCGCGAACAACTCGATCGCCTACTTCCTGCCACCGAACCTGGGTGGCTTCTACGGCCAGGCGATGTATGCGCTGCACGAAGGCACCAAGCAGACGCTGTGGACCACGCCGCCACCGCCCAACAGCACGCGCACCGGCCGCCACATCGGCGCGCGCTTCGGCTACGCCAAGGGACCGCTGGACATCGGCGTTGCCTTCGGACGCAGCACGACCGGCGACGACTACAACGCAGGCACCACCGACGAAGTGCAACTCGCAAGCCTGGGGCTGACCTACGACTTCAACTTCGCCAAGTTCCATGCCGGCGTCAACCGCAGCAAGGCCGGCCGCGACTACGCGAGGCCGCCTGTCTCGCCGCTGCCCGACGCCACGCTGAACAGCGCCCTGATCGGCGTCACCGTGCCGGTGGGTGTGGGCGTGATCCGCGCGACCTATTCACGGGCCGTCTACGACGAGCACCTGAACGACAACCGCCCCGACCCGCAGGCCAGCAAGATCGCGCTGGGCTACCTGCACAACCTGTCCAAGCGCACCGCGCTGTACGCCACCGTGGCCCGGCTGCGCAACAAGAATGGCGCGGCGATCACCATCGGCGGCCCGGCCTACCTGCGCAGCGCGTCGCTCGTGCCGACGACGTCGACGGGCTACGACGTCGGCATCCGGCATGCGTTCTGATCCAGCGGTCAGGCCGCCGCCACCCCACGCTCGCTCGTGATCTCGGCGCCTTCGCGCATCGTCTTCGTGACGGGCGTGTTGGCCACCACCTCGAGCAGCCGGCTCCACTGCGCATCGGTCAGCGGAGCGCTGGCGTGCAGCACGCGGTGGATGTGCGCCTTGCCGTCGGCGTCTTTCGTGAAGCTCAGCTCGGCCTTGAACTCGCCGAGTTCCCAGCCCTTGCGCTGGGCGTACATCCGCAGCGTGATCGCGGTGCAGGCGGAGAGCGCGGCCAGGTAGTAGTCATAGGGCGCCGGCCCTGCGCCCCGCCCGCCCAGCGATGCCGGCTCGTCCGCCACGAGCTGGAACTTGCCGACCTGGATGCGGTGGTTGAAATTGACGTCGGTGGAGACGATCGTTGCGGTGTGGCCCATGGGTGTGCTCCTGTTGACAAGCAAGCATTCTGGCGCGGCCGAACGCCCGAAAACATCAGCGCCAACGGGGTTGATCCAGACGCTCATAATGCTCGCCGGGCGGCCATGCCAGGGGTCGCCAGCCACCCGGCACAAGCGGGTGCGCCGCCTTCCTGCCTGGCATCGACGGAACGACACCATGAGCGCTTTGCACATGTTTCTACCGGTCTCCGAGCCCGCGCGCAGCGAGGCGCTGGCGCTTTTCATCAAGACACACCACGTGCCCCGCCACCTCGTGAGAGGCACCTCGCGCAAGATGCCGGACGACTGCGCCCCCCCCGCGCCGGTTCGCACCTCGCAGGAACAACCGCAGGCCGCATCCGCCCAGCCATCGGCCGCATCGGCCTAGGGCAGGCAGACCGCAAGGAAGACGACCCTCGTCGCGCCGGCCGCGCGCGGCGCGTGTTCGTGCGCCCTTCTTGGCTCGCCTCCGGCGGCCGCCGGGCCTCGCGTGCCACATCGTCGCGAGTCGGCCCGTCTTTCCATTCACCTACACCGAAAACCCGGGATAAAACCCACCTTCATCGGTCACACTGGCGACATCGACAAAAAAATGCGCGAGTTGTCGCGACATACTGCACGAATGCAAAAAAATCACATGGAAACGAGCCGCCCCACGATGCGCTCGTTCCGCAGCCAGCCATGACGGAGTTGAGGGTCAGCTGGGAGCACACGTTCCCCGACGACGGGACGAAGCTGGTCATCCATTCGAACTGGGTTTCCAACACCCCCGCCACGCAGGCCTACCTCGAGGCGCTGGTCGCGCGGGTCGGGCAGATGGACCCGGCGCCTCACTGCGTTTTCGAGAAACGCCAGGCCGTCCCTTCGCGCTCGTTGCCGCCGGACCTCGGCACCTTCACCTCGGCCGAGTTCTGGCAGGTGGCCGAGCTGCTGCACCTGCAGGCCACCCCGTCCCTCGCCGCCGCGCGGCTGGTGCTGGTCGAGGGCATGCGCCCGGCCAAGGCGGCGAGGCAGCTCAACACGAGCCCGCAGGCGTTGACGAACACGCTGCGCAAGATCCGCACGGAGCGCGCAACCTCGTCGCGGCTGGGCAGGTTGCCCGCCGACCGGCCGCCATCCGAAGGCACCGCGCCGCAGGAGCCCTGAGCGGCCGACCGGCGCGCCCTCCCCGGCTTGCATCGGCACGGTCAATCCCGTACGCTGGCCCGGCGTCGATGCGCAGCACCCGAGCCCTTGCGGGCCGCCGGGCCGGCCTTGCGGACGCGCAAAGGAGTCCCGCCATGCCAAGCCGATCGAACGGCCTCGCGGCCGAAATGGAAGCAGTGCGAACGCTGGCGCTGGTGGGCGCGGCGGCCGCCGGCAAGACCTCCCTGGCCGAGGCCCTGTTGTTCAAGGCGGGCGCCGTCGGCGCGTGCGGCAGCGTCGAGCGCGGCAGCACCGTCAGCGACCACGATCCGCTCGAGCGCCGCATGCTGCATTCGCTCAACGCCTCGGTGATGCACCTCACGCACGCCGGCACGCGCATCCACCTCATCGACACGCCCGGCGGCCCCGACTTTCTCGGCCAGAGCCTGCCGGCGCTGGAGGCGGTCGAGACGGTGGCGGTGGTCATCAATGCCGCCACCGGCATCGAGCCGATGGCGGTGCGCATGATGGAGTACGCGGCCTCGCGCCACCTCGCCCGCATGATCATCGTCAACAAGATCGACTCGCAGGGCGTCTCGCTGTCGGGCCTGCTGGCCGACATCCAGGCCACCTTCGGCCGCGAATGCCTGCCGCTGAACGTGCCCGACGGGCTCAACCGGCAGGTGATCGACTGCTTCTTCAACCGCTTCGGACGCTCCGACTTCGGCCCCGTCGAAGCGGCGCACCGCGCGCTGGTGGAGCAGGTGGTCGAGGTCGACGCGGCCTTCGTCGACCTCTACCTCGAGGAAGGCGGCGTCGACCCGTCCGAGCTGCACGCGCCGCTCGAGCAGGCGCTGCGCGAAGGCCACCTGATCCCGGTGTGCTTCACCTCGTCGCGCAGCGGCGCCGGCGTGGCCGAGCTGCTGGACGTGATCGTCAAGCTCCTGCCCGACCCGACCGAGGCCAACCCGCCGGAGTTCCTCGTCGGCGAAGGCGCACAGGCCGAGCCCATGCAGGCCCGGCCCGACCCGTCGCTGCACGTGCTGGCGCACGTGTTCAAGGTCACGATCGACCCCTATGTCGGCAAGATGGGCATCTTCCGCGTGCACCAGGGTACGGTCACGCGCGACAGCCAGCTCTACATCGGCGATGGCCGCAAGCCCTTCAAGGTGGGGCACCTGTTCATGCTCCAGGGCAAGGACCATGTCGAGGTGTCGCACGCGGTGCCGGGCGACATCGTGGCGGTGGCCAAGGTCGACGAGATCCATTTCGATGCCGTGCTGCACGATGCGGCCGAAGACAGCCATGTGCACCTCGCGCCGCTGCCGTTCCCGGTGCCGGTGTACGGCCTGGCCGTGGAGCCCAAGCGCCATGGCGACGAGCAGCGCGCCTGGGAAATCCTCGGCAAGCTCGCGGCCGAAGACCCGTGCCTGCGCATCGAACATGTGGCCGCGACCAACGAGACGGTGCTCTACGGCCTCGGCGAGCTGCACCTGCGCCTCGTGCTCGAGCGCCTGCGCGAGGTGTACCGCTTCGAGGTCCTGACGCGGCCGCCGCGCATCGCCTACCGCGAGACCGTGACCGCGCCGGCCGAGGGCCACCATCGCCACAAGAAGCAGACCGGCGGCGCCGGCCAGTTCGCCGAAGTCTTCCTGCGCATCGAACCGCTGGCGCGCGGCGCGGGTTTCGAGTTCGCGGACGAAGTCCGGGGCGGCGCCATTCCGAACCAGTTCATCCCCGCGGTCGAGAAAGGCGTGCGCGAGGTGCTGGCCTACGGCGCGATCGCCGGCTACCCCGTGGTCGACGTGCGCGTGGTGGTGTACGACGGCAAGCACCACAGCGTGGACAGCAAGGACATCGCCTTCGCGACCGCCGGCCGCAAGGCCTTCATGGCCGCGATCCGCGAGGCGCAACCGGCCGTGCTCGAGCCGATCGTCCAGATCGAGATCGCCGTGCCCGAGCATGCCGTGGGCGACGTCACGAGCGACCTGTCGTCGCGGCGCGGCCTGGTCACCGGCACGTCGGGCCTGGGGGCCGGCACGGTGGCCATCGGCGGACAGGTGCCCGAGGTCGAGCTGGCCAACTACCAGTCGCGCCTCAATGCGATGACCAGCGGCCAGGGGCGCTACACCATCGCGCTGTCGCACTACGAGGCCGTGCCGCCGACCGTGCAGCGCACGCTGATGGGGCAGTACCGGGTGCGCGACGACGACTAGGAGCCCACCGGGAGCATGACGCTGCCATGGCCTAATGGCCGGCATCCGCCATTCATCCCGCACGGGCTCCCCGATGAAGAAACTGCTGCCGCTGGTCCTGTCCACCCTGTTCGCCCTGCCCGCCTCCCAGGCCCACGCTGCACCGAGCCAGCCGTACACCGCCGACCAGGCGCGGGCGCTGCTCACGCAACTCGGTGCGCACGTGATGGTCATCAATTCCGACCAGACGCTGATCAAGAAGAAGCCGGCGAACGCGTTCGACGTGCTGACCTACTACCCGCTGCCCAAGGCCAAGGTCGACGAATACAAGCGCAACGGCCACATCGTCAACACGAACGACGACATCGCCGACGCTGCCACCTACCGGATCAAGGACTACGCGCTGACGAACGAGAAGAACGAGAAGCTGCGCCTGAAGGACGACGGCAGTGCGCCGTCGCTGCAGGACTTTTCTCTCTGGACCTACGACAACGCCCTGAGCAGCCAGCGGGGCTTCTACGTGAAGCTGGACAAGCCCTTCGAGCGCGTCAAGGGGCACCTCACGGTGGTGTTCGAGATGCCCGGGAACCTCCGGCACGAGACGCGGGTGCCGGTCGACCTGTCTATCACGGACAAGGACCCGCGGCCCGGCACCTGATCCTGCGGTCGCTTCACGGCGATCCTGGCTCGAAGAGCTCGCGCTGCGACGTCGTCAAGGCCGCGAAGCTGTCCCCCATGGGCTGAAGAATGGCATCGGCGATCGGCTGCAATTGCCGGGTGAGGTAGTGCTCGTAGTCGATGCGCGAATGGCGGGTTTCCAGCGGCTCCGGCCCGTTGCGGGTCATGACGTACTGGATCCAGCCGCCCTTCTGATACTGCTGGGTCCGGCCGACCCGGGCGTTGTGCTCGTCGGCGATGCGCGCGGCCCGCACCTGCGGCGGCACGTTGACCAGGTAGTCGTCGAGCCGGTGGCGCAGACGCTTGCGGTAGATGAGCAGGTCGTCCTTGGCGCCCGCCAGCGTCGCCTTCGCATAGTCGGTCACGAAGGCCTTGTAGGGCTCGCCCTGAAAGATGCGTGACAGCAGGCCCTCCTGGAACTGGCGCGCCAGCGGGGTCCAGTCGCTGCGCGCCATCTCCAGGCCGCGGTACACCATCTCCTCCTTGCCCGCGGCATCCACGCTGAGTCCGGCGTAGCGCTTCTTGCTTCCCACCTCCGAGCCGCGGATGGTGGGCATGAAGAACTTCTTGTAGTGCGTGTCGACCTCGATCTCGAGAAAGCTCTCCAGGCCCTGCTCCTCGCGCAGCGTGCGCGCCCACCATTCGTTGATGTCGGCCGCCAGGCGGGCCGCGACGGCGTGCGCCTCGTCGTTGGTATGGGTGCGCCTGAGCCAGATGAAGATCGAGTCGGTGTCGCCATAGATGGCCTCGTAGCCCCGCTGCTCCACGAACTCGCGCGTGAGCTTCATCATCTCGTGCCCGCGCAGGGTCACGGCGGACACCAGCTTGGGGTTGAAGAACCGGCACTCGGACGCGCCCAGCACGCCGGCGAAGGAATTCATGAGCAGCTTCAGCGCCTGCGACAGCGGCTCGTTCTTCGCGCGCTTGGCCTCGTCCCGCGCGTGCCAGAGCGTGGTCACGATCTGCGGCAGGCAGTGCCTGTCGCGCGAGAAGACGGTCTCCTGCGGTCCGTGGATGAGCCCGGTCGGATCGCTCGCATTCGAGCCCTCGACGAGGCCCACCGGATCGACCAGGAAGGTGCGGATGATCGAGGGATAGAGGCTCTTGTAGTCCAGCACCACGACGGAGTCGTAGAAGCCCGGCTTCGAGTCCATCACGTAGCCGCCCGGGTAGGCCTTGCTCGCAATCTCGCCCACGTTCGGCGCCACGTAGCCCAGGCGATGCATCCGCGGCAGGTAGTGGTGGCTGAACGCGGCGATGGAGCCGCCGAAGTGGTCGGCCTGCAGGCCGGTGACCTGGGCGCGCTCCATCATGAACTGCAGCAGCTTCGCCTTGTCGAAGATGCGCAGGACCAGCTCGCAGTCGCGGATGTTGTACAGCGCGAGCGCGGGCTTGTCGTGCTGATACCGCCGCTCGATCTCCGCCATCTTGTCGTACTCGTCGCCGATGGCCTTGCCTTCGCCCAGCAGCGTCTGCGAGACGTTCTCGAGGCTGAACGACGGAAAGCTCCACACCGCGGCCCTGAGCGCCTCGATGCCATCGAGGACGATCCGCCCCGGCGTGGGCGCGAACAGGTAGCCCTGCTTGCCCGGGTGCGTGCGCCATTCGATGGGCCGGCGCTCGCGCCCCAGCAGCAGCGGCACGCCGCAGTCGTTGGCGGTCTTCTGCAGCACGCGCAGGTCGAACTGGACCACGTTCCAGCCGATGAGGACGTCGGGGTCGTTGCGCTCGAACCAGTCGTTGAGCTGCTCGATCATCGCCTTGCGGGTCGGGCAGTAGACGAGCGAGAAGTCCATGGGCTCGCCCGGCTCGGGCGGCGGTTCGCCGAGCATGAAGACGACGCGCTCCGGCGTGCCGTCCAGCGCAATGGAGTAGAGCCCTTCATGCTGGCTCGTCTCGATGTCCAGCGACACGACCTTCAGCACCGGCCGGAATTCAGGCGCGGGGCTGAGCTTGCAGTCGACGAGCATGCTGTGCTCCGCCTGCCCGCCTTCCACCCGCACGCCGGCGGTGATGAAGCGCTCCATCAGGTAGCGGTCGTGCGGGCGCACATCGGCTTCGAGCAAGGGAATGCCCTGCGCCTGCAGGGCGCGCGCCAACCGGCCGATCTGGCGGAAGTGCGTCGCATAGATGCCGAGGACGGCGTCCTGCTGGAAATTCCGGAGCTCCAGCTCACGCAGCTGCACGCCCGGCATGGCCGCGAGGTGGACTTCCACCGCCGCCCTGTGCCGGGCGGCAACGAACGCGACGCTGCTGCGGGAAGTCAGCACCACTTTCCTCGGCCCCGCCTCGGTGGCCAGCCAGTACTCGATCTCGGTGCCGGTCGGTGCATCACGCCAGTGGCGCGTGAGGATGAAGCCCTGGAGGTCGGTGGAGGTCACGGGCGCTGGGAGATCGGGGCGAGGGGAAGGCGGACGAGGGGCCAAGGATTTTCACCCGGCTGCGTTCAAGTTGCTGTCAGGGCTGATGACCCGAAAACCCGCCCCATTCGTCAAAGCCAAAGCAAGACGGGTCAGAGCTTGTGGCTCTGACCCGTTGATCTATCTACTGAGTTGGTCGATGTGAAAGGGCCGGCCCGCGTTCGCTTGTCGAGGGTGACACGCCCACCGATTCGTCATCGGGTCCGTCCGGCTCCGAACTGAGCGCTGAGCTTTCGAAGAGGACGAGTCACGGCCCACGACCGCGAGGCATGGATGCCTCTCAGCTCGTCGCTCAAATGCTCAATCAACTTGTCGTCAGCGCTCTTCTGGGATTTCAACGCCTCGATCTGCTTGTCTCGAGCTTCGACCTCGGCTTGCAAATTCTCTTTCAGCGTTTCAATCTCGGCCTGCAAGCTCTCGCTTTTCGACTTGATGCCGGCGACAACCGACTTCTCGGGAGTCTGGTCCACAAACACCTCACTCCTGTCCAGATCAACCTGCCCCTTCCGAAGCACCGCCGTAAACTCTTGCGTTGCAAATCTCGTGTGATAGACGCGTTCGACGGAAAAATCGATGAACCCGGCCTCATGCAGGAAGTTGATAATTTCGAAAAATGAAGTGGGCGTAAATTGCCATGCGTGCGCATCGTGATACGCCTCATCGCCCGGAAGATCAACGAAGAGTTCTTCTTTCAAATCTCGATAGTTCTGACCATCCGGCGCACCATGGTCCCCCGCCCAATGTCGGGCCGCATCGTTGTGGGATCGGTGCAGTCTTTGCGCAAGGAAACTCCTTGCGGAATGCACTCTGCGTTGGGCATGGTACGCCGCAAGAATATCCACCACGGCTGTTTCGGGCAGATAGTGATCGAAGCAATAGCGCCGGTCCGGACAGGCGATGTAGTAGCGGCCACCGTCTTCCAGGACACCGGAGACACCCTGAAAATGCCTGATCAGATCAGGTTGATGTTCAATGCAATGGCCGCTGAAGACGGCAGCAAATTTCCGGTCAACCATGTCGAATCCGCCTTTCGGCGCGACATAGTGAATCTCTGGAACCCTTGACGTCTCATGCCCGGCTTTTTTGACTGCTGCGAAGAGTTCCTCAGTGGATAGAACGTCCATGTAACGAACGTTCTCACCAGTGATGGAAGGCGAATGAAATGGGCCAATCTCCAAGATTGAGCCTTCTTTCTTCGCGAAATCGAGAAGATGGCCTCGCAACGCCCCGTGGCTGCACAAGTGTCCCTTGGAAATTCCCTCTGCTCGGTAGTTTTCCAGCGCATCTTCGTAAGCGAGATGAGACAACTCGGGTTGTTGTTGCCGATAAAAATCCAATTCGAAGATAGAAGGAAGTTCGACTTTTTCCACGTTTGTACCTCTGCGCTGGTTGCTGGGCTCTCGCTGCCGTTCAATTTGAACACCAACTCATCAGCCACAAGCGAAAAAAGCCCAGCCAAAGCCAGGGTGGAAGCAGGCCATCCACAAATGGGCGGCCGCCCCGCCCTTCAAAGCACCCCAGCCTCATCCCCCTGCGCACCGTCGTCCAGCACCGGCACCTCGCTGGCCACCAGCGGTTGGCCGATGGGCGCGCCGGCCTTCCCCACCTGGACCGCCGCCATGTCGGCGTCGTTGGGGTACTGCCCCGCAATCCAGTAGTCGAACACCCGCCGCACGATCGGCGCCGCGTGCGCCGCGCCGAAGCCCGCGTTCTCGACGATCGCGGCCACCGCGATGGTCGGGTCTTCGGCCGGGGCGAATGCCATGTACAGCGCGTGGTCGCGCTGGCGTGCCTCCAGGGCCTTGCCGCTCGCGCGCGCCTTCGGGCTCAGGCCCACGGCCTGCGAAGTGCCGGTCTTGCCGGCCGAGGTGTACGCCGCACCCGCAAACACGCGCGTGCCGGTGCCCCCCTTGGTGACCGCCACCATCGCGTCGCGCACCACCTCGACGTGCTTGCGCGCATAGCCCAGGTCCTGCGCCGGCGGCTGGATCTGCCGCACCACCTCGCCGGTCGACGTGTCGCGAATGGCCCGCACCAGGTGCGGCTGGTAACGCACGCCGCCGTTGGCCACCGTGGCATTGGCCGAGGCCAGCTGCAGCATCGTGAAGCTGTTGTAGCCCTGGCCGATGCCCAGCGAAATCGTCTCGCCCGGGTGCCAGGTCTTCATGTCGGCGCGCCGGTAGGCCGCGCGCTTCCACGCCCTGCTGGGCAGCACGCCGCGCGACTCGCCTTGCAGGTCGATGCCGGTGAACTGCCCGAAGCCCAGGGGCGCCATGAAGTCGTGGATCAGGTCCACGCCCATCTCGGCGGCCAGCGAATAGAAATACGTGTTGCTTGAGAACTGGATGGCGCGGTGCATGTCGACACCGCCCAGCCCGCCCCGGTGGCTGCGGAAGGTGCGCCCACCGAAGTTGTAGAAGCCCGGGTCGTTCTCCACCTTGTCGGCGCTGCGCTTGCCGGTCTGCAGCGCCGCCATCGCCATGAAGGGCTTGTAGGTGGAACCCGGCGGGTAGGTGCCGCGCAGCGCGCGGTTCAGCAGCGGGTTGTCGGGCGACTCGGTCAGCGCCTTCCAGTTCTCCGTGTCGATGCCCTCGACGAACAGGTTGGGATCGAAGGTGGGCTTGCTCACGAAGGCCAGCACCTCCCCGGTCTTCGGATCGATGGCCACGAGCGCGCCCCGGCGCTCGCCGAACATGTCTTCCACGAGCTTCTGCAGCTTGATGTCGAGCGACAGCATCACGGTCTGACCCGGCCTGGCGGGGTGGCGCGACAGGCGGCGCACCGCGTGCCCGCCGGCCGAGGTTTCCATCTGCTCCACGCCGGTCTGGCCGTGCAGCGCCTTTTCGTAGCTCTGCTCGATGCCGACTTTGCCGATGTAGTCGGTGCCGCGGTAGTTGGCGCGCTCGTCTTCCTCCCAGTCGTCCATCGCGGTCTTCTCGCGCTGGTTGATGCGGCCGATGTAGCCGATCACGTGCGCGCCCACCTCGCCGTGCGGGTAGGTGCGAAACAGCCGCGCCCTGATTTCCACGCCGGGAAATCGATAGCGCTGCGCTGCGAAGCGCGCCACCTCTTCGTCGCTCAGGCGGGTGCGGATGGGCAGGGAGTCGAAGCTGCGCGAATCCTCGCGCAAGCGCTGAAAGCGACGGCGGTCCCTGGGCGTCACTTCGAGCAGCTCACCCAGCTCGTCGATGACGGTGGCGATGTCGCTCACCTTCGACGGCGTGATCTCCAGCGTGTAGGCGGCATAGTTGGACGCCAGCACCACGCCGTTGCGGTCCAGGATCTGCCCGCGGTTGGGAACCACGGGGACGATCGCGGTGCGATTGCTCTCGGCCCGGTCCGCCAGCGTTTCATGGCGCACCACCTGCAGGTAGACCAGCCGCGCGCCGATCAGTCCGAATCCGAACAGCACCGCACAGCCGACCACCACCACACGGCGGCGAAAAAGAGCGAGCTCGGCGGCGGCATTGCGGATTTCATTCATCGGGCGAAACGGGGGGAAAGAAGCGGAGAAGCCAGATAGGAGGCCCTGCCCGCCCGAAGGTTCCGCGTCGGCGGTCGACGAAACGCGATCGTCCGCTCAGGCCCACGCTTCTTCGGCACCGATGCGAGCCTTGCGGGTCGGCCCCACCTGCTTGAGGCCGTACCCCGTGCGCTCGTCCCCTTCGGAGATCAGCCGCATCATGGCCTCGCGCAGCGCGGGGCACACGCCGGTGCCTGCGTGCAGGTCACGAAAGAACCGCATCGTGGCGCCCGCCACCACCTCGGCCATCTGCACGCCCGCCGCTTCGTGCGACTGCCTGAAATCGAGGGCGGCCACTTCTTCGAAACGGTGATCGGACGGGGGCGTGCACAGCAGCGCCATCGCACGGTCCGGTCCTTCGGCAGCGGCCTTCCCCGGACCCAGGATGCGCTGCACCTCGAAATTCTGGTCGTGCACCAGCCGGACATCGGCCAGGCTGTGCCGGTAGTAGAGGTCGATCCGCGCGTAGATGCGCATGAACGACGTCAGGTTCGGCAGCGTCCAGGCCTGCGTCGACGACGTGTTGAGCTCGGGAGGCGGAAGAAACTCCAGCCAGGGCTGGTGCTGGGCCCCACTCAGCGCGCGGTACTCGGTGTTCGCCGCTTCGACGATGCGGCCGAACCCTTTGGCGACCTGCGCCGCGGCCTCTTCCTCCTCGGCGGTGTGCGTGGCCAGGTCGCGCAGGCTGGCAAACGATGCGTGAAGTGTTTCAGCTTCGGGCGTCAGGCAGGACGCGACGAAGCTGTCCAGCACATGCGCATCGGCATGGACGTGCAGGAAATCCGCGACGGCATTCCTGAGGAAGTCGAGCCGCATCGACTCGGGGTAGCCCAGGCAGGACGGCAGCAACTGGAACGATGTGATGCAGCTGCAGATGAAGTAGCGCTTGTCGACCAGCTCGACGAAAAGCGGGGCCCGCCGGTCGAGCAAGGCGTGGATCACGGCAGCGGAGAACTCCGGCCTGGATGCCAGCGATCGGGCACCGGGTTCGCCCGAGGGAACGCGATGGCGATCGCGCAACGCCTGGAGGTGCGCATCCCACTCCTCTTCGTCCTGCAGCCCGACGCCCGCCAAGGCGAAGTAGGGTTGCCGCTTGAAGTCGTAGCCCGTGCCGCTGTCGACCATGTCGCCGCTGTGGCCGCTTTCGTCGATGTAGATGGTGGTCATGGTGCCGGGGCGAACGCCTCGCGCCGTCGTGCGGTCACAGGGGGCTCTTCATGCGGCAGGTCGTGGGCTGCTCGGCCGCCTTGGCGTCCACGCTCGCGATCTGCTTCCAGCCGAATCCGGTGCCTTCCTGGTCGTAGCGGACGGCCGAGCCGTCGACCTTCTCCCAGCTCTGGACGAACATCGCCTGCTGGGCCTGGTGGTCGGACTTGCGCAGCACCACGGGACCGTTGATGCCCTCGAAGCGCAGGCCCTCGAGCTGGGCGGCCACCTTCGCCGGTTCGGCGGACTTCGCGCTGCGGATGGCGCCGGACAGCGCGACGACGGCGTTGTAGCCCATGCCGTTGATGAAGTCCTCGCCGAACTGCTTCTTGAAGCTGCCCAACACGGCCGAGCTCTTCGCACCGGGGTCGTTGGGGTTGAAGGTCGAGACCAGCTTGACGCGGCCCTCGCCCGCCGCGCCGATGGTGCCGGGCACGCCGTAGTTGCTGCCGTTGAAGGTGTAGAAGTCGACCTTCAGCCCGAAGTCGTTGGCCGCGCGCACGATGAGCGCCAGGTCGGAGCCCGAGCTGGCCGTGATCACCGCGTCGGCGCCGGACTGGCGGATCTTGGCCATGTAGGGCGCGAAGTCCTTCACCTGCGCGGTCGGGTGCAGGTCGTCGCCCACGATCTCGATGTCCGCGCGCTTGCGCGCAAGCGACTCGCGCGACGCGCGCGCCGTGTCCTGCCCGTAGGCGTAGTTGGGATTGAGCAGGTGAATCTTGCGGATGTCCTTGCGGCCGGCCAGGTAGGTGGTGAGCGCATCGACCTTCATGTCCGAGTGCGCGTCGGTGCGGAAATGCCAGTAGCTGCATTTCTCGTTCGTGAGCACCGGCGCCTGCGACGCGTAGTTCAGGAAAACGATCTCCTTGCCCGGATTGCGGGCGTTGTGCTTGTCGATGGCCTCGCCCAGCGCGATGCCCACGCTGGACGAACTCGCGCCCTGCACCACATAGCGGATGTCCTTGGCCACGACCGTGCCGAGCAGCGCCACGGCCTCCTGCGGCGACAGCTTGTTGTCGAAGGGAACGATCTCGAACTGGTAGGGCCCCGCCCATTTCTCCTCGTTCGCGACCCGCGCCGCGTACTGGAAGCTCTTCAACACGTTCTGTCCCAGCCCGGCCATCGGGCCCGACAGCATGTCGAGCGTGGCGATCTTCACGGTCTGCACGGGTTGGGCGCCGGCGGCCAGGGCGATGCACAGCATCGGCGCGGCGATGGTCTTTGTCAGGCTCACGGTAAGTCTCCTCGTGTGGATGTCGATCGATGGGTGTTCAGACGATGACGGCGCCGCCGTCGGCGACCAGCGTCTGGCCGGTCACGAATGCGGCCGCGGGCGATGCCAGGAAGGCGATGGCGCCGGCGATCTCCTGCGGCTGCCCGACGCGCCGCAACGGCAATTTCTTCTGCGTGAACGACTGGATCTCGGGGTCCGCGAGCAGCATGCCGGCCATCTTGGTGTCGATCAGGCCCGGCGCGATGCAATTGACGCGAATGCCCTGCGGGCCCCACTCGACCGCCAGGTCGCGGGCCAGTTGCATGTCGCCGGCCTTGGACAACCCGTAGGCGCCGATCGTCGAAGAGCCCTGCAGGCCCGCGATGGACGAGACGATCACGATGGCGCCGCTGCCCCTGGCCTGCATGTCGGGCCGAACGAGATTGGCCAGCCAGAGATTGCTCAGCACGTTGTTGCGCACGATCTTCATGAACATCTCGTCCGCGATCTCGGCCAGCGGCCCGTAGTGCGGGTTGGTGGCCGCATTGCAGACCAGGATGTCGATGGGGCCGAAGCGCTCGCGCACCTGCGCCACCATCGCGCGCAGCTCCTCGGGCTGCGAGATGCTGGCCTGGCAGGCAAAGGCCTGCCCACCTTGCGCGCGGATGCCCTCGGCCACTTCCTCGCAGGCATCGAGCCGCCGGCTGGAGACACAGACTTTGGCCCCGAGCAGCGCCAGGTGCTCGGCGGTGGCGCGGCCGATGCCGCGGCTGGCACCGGTCACGACGGCGACTTTTCCGTTCAGGTCGAACAGGTTCATGCGTGGATACCCTTGGAAGTGGAAAGAAGAGAGGAAGCCGGTGCGCTGATGTCTTGTCGCAGCAGGTGCTTTTGCAACTTGCCCGACGGCGTGCGCGGCAGCGTGTCGACGAAGGCGTAGTCGCGCGGAATCTTGTAGCGGGCCAGCTTGTCGGCCAGAAAGGCCTTGAGCGCCTCGCTGTCCGGTTGCCGACCGGGCCGGGGCACGATGACCGCCACCACGGTTTCGCCCCAGTCCGGGTGCGGGCGGCCGATGACGGCCACATCGGCGAGATCGGGATGCGGCGACAGCGCGTCTTCCACTTCCTTGGAGTACACGTTCTCGCCGCCGGTGGTGATCAGGTCCTTGAGCCGGTCCACCACGTAGTAGTAGCCGTCCTCGTCGACCCGGGCCAGGTCGCCGCTTCGGTACCAGCCGTCGGGCGTGTAGGCGGCGCGCGTGGCCTCGGCATCGTTCAGGTAGCCGCGCATGGCGGCTTCGCTGCGCAGCTGGATCTCGCCGACCTGGCCCGCGGGCGTCGCGCCGCCGTCTTCGGCGACCACGCGCACCTGCACGCCCGGCAGGCTGGAGCGGCCGATCGACCCGGCCTTGCGCAGCGCGTCCTCGGGGAACAGCGCGGTGCCCAGCGGGCCCATCTCGGTCATGCCGTAGACCTGCATGAACTGCGTCGTGCGATAGCGCTGCATGAGCCGCTTCGCCATGTCCTCGCCCAGCGGGCCACCGCCGTAGATCCACAGCCGCATCGAGCCCAGGTCATGGTGGTCGAAATCGGCGAGCTCGAGCGGCGCGAGCAAGGCGATGGGCGCGCCGAAGGTCAGCGTGACGCGGTGCCGCGCAATCGCTTCCAGGAATCCGCGCGGCGCGTACTCGCGCAGGAAGACCAGCGTCCCGCCCATCAGCAGCGTCCCGAAGGTCCAGTTGTTGAGCGGCGCCGCATGCCAGATCGGCATCGCGATGAGCATCCGGTCGTTGTGCGTCATCGACAGGGCCGCCGCGCAGACCAGCGCCGTGGTGAAGACCGCGCGATGGCTGTGCAGGCATCCCTTGGGCTGGCCGGTGGTGCCCGAGGTGTAGAGCACCTGCGCCAGTGCCTCGTCGCCCACGGGCGCAGGCAACTCGCCCGCCTCCGTGCGCTGCACCAGCGTGTCGAAATGATCGAAGCTGACATCCGCCGCGCCGGCCACATCGCCGGTGCCCAGCAGGCAGGCCTCGGTCTCGATGCGTTGCGCCAACGGGCCCAGGGTGACGTCGATGATGCAGAGCCTGGCGTCGCTGTGGCGCAGGATGAATTCGACCTCGGGCTTCTGCAGCTTGTGATTGACCGGCACGATGACCGCGCCCAGCCGCAGGGCACCCAGCACGCCGATGAGGAAGTACGGCGTGTTGAAGCACATGAGCGCCACGCGGTCGCCCTGCCCCACGCCCCGGTCACGCAGCACCTGCGCGGCGCGGCGGCTGAGCGCCTGGATCTGCGCGTAGCTGAAGGCTTCGTCGCCGTAGTGCAGCAGCGTCTTCGTGGGCCAGCGCGACGCGCTCTCGTCGAACATCGAGATCAGGTTCATGGATTTCTCCAATGGGATGCAGGGCCGGGCAGCGCGGTGCCGCCGGGCTTCGCATCCCGTGTTTTTGTGGGCGCAGCCGGGATCGGCTGCGCGGCGGGATCAGAAGAAGTCGGCGTCCAGCGCCATCACGGCGTCGTCTTCCTGCGCGGCCACCAGCAGGTGCTGCTCGACCTCGGGGAACAGGTGCGCGAAATAGAAGCGGGCCGTGGCCACCTTGGCGGCGTCGAAGCCATCGGACTGCCGCGCGTCGATCCTGCGCTGCGCCATCGAGGCCATGCCGATCCACTGCCACGCGAGGGCCAGCACGCCGACGATGCGCAGGCAGCTGTGGCCGGACGCGCCGACCTGGTCGGGGTGCGACGGCGCCCGCGCGATCAGCTGCCGGGTCAGCGCATCGAGGCGCGCGCACAGCGAGCGCGTCTGCGCCACCCAGGGCTGCAGCACCGGGTGCGCCTCGTTCTTCTCGAGCACCTGATGCACCACGTCCAGGAACCTGCGTAGCCTCGCGCCCCCGTCGCCGAGGATCTTGCGTCCGAGCAGGTCCTGGCCCTGGATGCCGTTGGCCCCTTCGTAGATCTGCCCCACGCGCACGTCGCGGAGGTACTGGTGAACGCCGCTGTCGTCCAGGTAGCCCCAGCCGCCCATGACCTGCTGTGCCAGGGTCGTGCTGGCGTAGCCGTTGTCCGTCGCGAAGGCCTTGAGCACCGGCGTGAGCAGCGAGACGAGCTCGTCGGCCTCGCGGCGCACCGAAGGCTCGGGGTGGAGCTTCGAGCGATCGACCTGCAACGCGAGCCAGTAAGCCAGCGCGCGCGAACCTTCCGTCCAGGCCTTCTGCGCCAGCAGCATGCGGCGCACATCGGCATGCACGATCAACGGATCGGCGGCAGGCTGCGCCTCGGTCCTGCGCGCGCCGCCGAAGCCGCGTCCCTGCAGCCGCGTGCGGGCGTGATCGCGCGCCAGCTGGTAGGCAGCCTCGGCCTGGTTCACGCCCTGCATGCCCGTGGCCAGGCGGGCGATGTTCATCATCACGAACATGGCCGCCAGGCCGTTGCCGGCGGTGTTCAGCAGTTCGCCGCGCGCACCGTCGAGCCGCAACCAGCAGGTCGGGGTGCCGCGGATGCCCATCTTGTCCTCGAGCCCCTCGCAGCGCACGCCGTTGCGCTCGGCCGCGCCGGGCAGGTGCCGGGGCACGATGAACAGCGAAAGCCCCCGCGCGCCCTCGGGCGCGCCCGCGATCCGGGCCAGCACGAGGTGGACGATGTTGTCCGCCAGGTCGTGCTCGGCGGCCGTGACCATGCGCTTGAGGCCGGTGAGGCGGTAGCTGCCGTCCGGCTGCGGAACGGCCTCCGTGCGCAGCAAGCCCACGTCGGTGCCGGCCTCGCGCTCGGTGATGCACATGCTGCTGGTCCAAGCGCCGCTGGCCAGGTGCGGGAGGTACGCCGCCTGCTGCGCGGGCGTGCCGTTGGCCCGGATGCATTCGTAGCCGCCGCGCGAGATGCTGTGGTACATCAGCCAGGAATGGTTCGCCGAGCCGATCAGCTCCGTCACCAGATGGGTCAGCACCGTCGGCCACGCGCGGCCGCCGTGTTCGAGCGCGGCGCCCAAGCCGGCCCAGCCCTTGCCCCGGAACACGTCGTACGCGGCCTTGAAGCCGCCGGGGGTGGCGACTTCGCCATCGCGCCAGGTGCAGCCTTCGCGGTCCGCGTTCTGATTGAGCGGTGCGAGCACCTCTTCGGCGAAGGCCGCCATGTCCTCCATCAGCGCGTCGATGTCTTCGCGGGCGATGGCGCCGGGCAGGCGAAGCGCCTTCAGTTCATCATCGATGCCGAGCAGATCGTTCAGGACGAAGCGCAGTTCGCGCAAGGGTGCTTTGTAGGTCGCAGGAGGTGACATGCAAGAATGACGAGTGCGCGCGCGTTGGCCTTGGGTTGAAGTGAGGTTCGGGGCTCGCGGCCGCCGGCTGCCTTGGGTTGGAAGAAGTCTAGGAAATCGACCGGGCAGGCATGTTCAGTTTTCGGGACGCGCCCCGAGGCGTTGATTTCCCTGGGCAACGAGGCCCTCCTCCTTGCGTGCGCCGTCCCGGTGTTCGCTTTTCAGCCATGACGACCGCCCTCAAACCCCGACGCAAGCCCTCCCAGTCACGCGCATGGATGACCTCCATCGCCATCCAGGACGCCTTCGTGCTCCTGCTGCTGGAAAAGGGCTACGAAAAGACGTCGATGCGCGACATCGCCAACGTCGCCGGCGTCAGCGTCGGGAGCGTCTACCAGTACTTCCCCGGCAAGGAAGCGGTCGCGGCCATGACCGTGCGCACCTGGGTGCGCAAGCTCTCGACCGCGCTGTCGAGCGCGGTGGACGAGGTCGTCCAGGCGGAAGGCCAACGCACGCTGCGCGAGATCACGCGTCTGCTGGCGCAGACCCAGGTGCACACGATGCTCGAGGGCGGCGGGCGTTGGCGGGTGCTGAGCTCCATCGAGCGCCGCGTCTCGCCGCAGCTCGTCTACAACCGCCTGTACCAGCACAACGTCAACCTCTTCGGCAAGGCACTGACGTGCGCGGTGGACTGGCCCGAAGGGCTGCACGATGCGCGCGTGGCCTTCGGCGCCTACACCGTCGTCGATGCGCTGGTGAAGCAGACGCTGCTGGTGAGCGCCGTGTTGCCGAGCGCAGACGTCATGGTTCAGGAGGTCCTGCTTGCATTGGACGGGTATCTGCAAGCCGTGCGCCAAAGCCACGCGCGCCAGGAATGAGCGCTGGCCCGAATATGCGGGTGGGGGTGCCCAAGCCGGTCAGTGCGGCCATGCTCATGCTGGCCGTCTCCGAATTGATGAGTACAGACGTCACCTCGCAGTTCAATGCGACGACCACGCCAAGGGTCGTGATGTCACCGCCACCATCCGCCATCGTCCCACAGGCCTGAATCCTCGATCGCCTGTCGCGCGAGCTTGTGCTCGCGGGCGCTTTTCAATCCCACCATCAGGCGCCTCAGGGGGCCGGGCTGACGCAGGAGACTCTGGATGTCACCGTGCACCAGCGTTGGCATCTGAAACATGGCCAGGCTTTCGAGCGCCGGTGCAGAGGCCGCCCACCTCAGGTCCTTCAGCCCCACGTTGTTGAGGACGATCAGCGCCAGACCCTCGAGCGCAGCCAACGAGGGCAAGCTGGCAAGGTGTGGCTGATCTTGCGCGGTCAACCTTTGCAACGTCTCCAGTTGGCTGACGACGGACAGGTCCGACAAATCCTTGATCCGCAGCAGTGCCAGGTATCTCAGGGCGTCCAGGCCCGCAAGCGTGTCCAGGTTCTGCGCGCTTCCGAATCCCAGTTGAAGCGTATGCAGGTGGGGAAGATGCCGTAGAAAGACCAGGTTCGACAGAGGCATCCCCATGAGGGACACCTCATTCAATGTCGACAGCTTTCCAATCACCTCAAGGCCACGCGGGTGGCCGGCAACGACGAGTTGCCTCAGATGGGGAAAGCGCTCCAGCCCGAAAAGATCGGTCTTCTTCGTTTTCGTCTTGCCGATTCTGAGTCTTTGCAGGTCTGTGGGCAATGCGTTCAACACATCCAGTGAATCTGCTTCGTACACATCAAAGACGAACTCCTTCAGCTTCGGCAAGGCCTCTACGGCATGCGCATTGCTGACGCGAGTGAGGCAGTCAAGGCTCAACCTTTCGACATGGGGCATGAGCCTCAGGCAAGAAAGATCGCACACACGCGCGTAGCTTCCATACATCCGCCATGTGATGTCCGGCCGATCCCTGAAGAGATCTTCGTTCAGGATTTCCAGCAGCGAAGGCGGTACCTCCTGTGTGGCGGCAAATTGCAGGATGGACACCTCGCCGTTTGCGGCCAGTTGCCGGACCTGTTCTCTTGTCCAATCAAGCTTCAGTTCGATTCGTTCCGACATGGGGTTGACGTTTTCAATGGATCAAAAGCCGGCGAATGACCGGCATGCTGCTGACGACGATTCAGCGCCGCACTGACCGCCCGCGCCCGATGCCGTAGTACGCGATGCCGGCGGCTTCGACTTCGGCGGCGTCGTAGAGGTTGCGGCCGTCGAAGATCGCGGGCACCTTCAAGGTGCTGGCGATGCGCGCCAGATCGGGGCGGCGGAACACGGGCCATTCGGTCACGAGCGCCAGCACGTCGGCACCCTGCAAGGCGTCTTCGGGCGTGTCGCACCAGCGCACATCGGCGCGCTCGCCGACGATGGCGCGCGCATTCGGCATCGCCGCCGGGTCGTGCACCTGCACGTGCGCGCCCGCCGCCCACAGGCGCTCCAGCAGCACGAGGCTCGGCGCATCGCGCATGTCGTCGGTGTCGGGCTTGAAGGCCAGGCCCCAGAGCGCGATGGTCTTGTTCGCGATGCGGCCGTCGAAGTGATGCGTCATCAGGTCGAAGAGGCGCCCCTTCTGCTCATGGTTCGCCGCCTCGACGGCCGCGAGGAGACGCAGCGGCTGCCCCTCGCGATCGGCCGCATGCCGCAGCGCCCGCACGTCCTTCGCCAGGCACGAGCCGCCATAGCCCGCACCCGCTTGCAGAAAGTCGGGGCCGATGCGCCGGTCCGAGCCGATGCCGCGGCGCACCATCTCGATGTCGGCGCCCGCATGCTCGGCCACGCGCGCCATCTCGTTCATGAAGCTGATGCGGGTCGCGAGCATCGCGTTGGCGGCGTACTTGGTGAGCTCGGCGGAGCGCCGGTCCATCACCAGCAGCTGCTTCGCCGGGTCGCGCACGAAGGGTTCGTAGAGCCGTGTCAGCAGGTCGATGGCCGCGGGGTCGGTCGCACCGATCACCACACGGTCGGGCTGGCGGCAATCGCGCACGGCCGAGCCCTCGCGCAGGAACTCGGGGTTCACGGCCACCGCGACGCGGTGGGCCGCACCGCGCTGCGAAAGCGCTGCGCGCAGCACGGCCTCGACCTGCTCCGCGGTACCGACCGGCGCGGTGGACTTGCAGACGACCACGGCATCGCGGTCCCTGTGCTGCCCGATGCTGCGGGCCACGGCCATCACATGCCGCAAGTCGACATCGCCTTGCGCATCGGCCGGCGTGTTGACCACGATGAAGAGCGCGTCGCCATGCAGGCTCGCCGCGCGCTCGTCGGCCGTGAAGCGCAGCTTCCCCGTCGAGAGGCCTGCGGACACCAGCGCCTCCAGCCCCGGCTCGTGCAGCGGCATCCGGCCCTGCTGCAGCCCTTCGATGCGGCCGGCATCGGCATCCGCACACAGCACCTCGTGCCCCGCTTCGGCCATGCAGGCGGCGAAGCTGAGGCCCACGTAACCGGCACCGAAGATGGCGAGCCTCATGCGCAGCGCCCTCCCCCAAGGCACTGGCCGCGGCGGCGGTTGTGAGATAAAAGCAGGATGCAAGCCTTCAAAACAATGTCCCGACAGGAAAATTCGATGATGCCCGATCACGTTGCCGCGCGTTGCGCGCTGGTCCTGGAGACCAACAACCTGCGCGGCGGAGCGGATGCCGAAGCCGCCGCAAGCACCAGCCTGCAGCGCCTGATCGCCCTGTTGGCCAAGCAGAAGCTGCCGCTCACGGCCCTGGCCCAGATGGTCATCACGCACGACGGGCTGAGCGCCACATCGTGCGAGGCCGTCATGGCGCTGGCGGGCCGTCCCATCGATTTCGTGCGCATCGACGCCGCCACCGGCTACTACGACGCCAAGAACGTCGGCTTCGCGGCCACCGATGCGGCGCGCTGCGATCACGTGGTGTTCGCCGATGCCGATTGCCTGCCCGACGACGACTGGCTGCTGCAGATGCTCACGCCCTTCACGCGCGGCGCCGACGCGCCCGCGGTGGTGGCCGGCCGCACGAGCTACGCGGCCAACATCGTGGGCACCGCGCTCACGACCATCGACTTCATGTACTTCCCCAACGCCGACCATGCGGGTGCGACGAGCAACTTCTACGCGAACAACGTGGCCTTTCGCCGCGACGTGTTCGAGCAGCACAGCTACCAGGCGCTCGATGGCGTCTACCGCGCGCACTGCCAGGTGCTGGGCATGCGGCTGAAGGCGGCGAACGTTCCCATCCACTACGCGGCCGCGGCCCACACCGAGCACCGACTGCCCGACACGCGCGCCGAAGCGCTCAAGCTGCGCTGGATGCGCGGGCAGGACACGTACTCGCTCACGCCGCACCTCTTGCGCAGCTATGTGTCGGCGCGCTGGCAGTGGCTCGCGAAGAGCGGACCGATCGGCCCGCTGTGCGTGCTGTTCACGCGGCTGGGCTTCAGCGTGCGCGCGCTCAACCACCAGGATCTGCCGCCCCTGCGCGGCCTGCGCTGGCTCGCGGGCGTGGCGCTGATCGTGGGCTTCTCGGCCATCGACATGCTGGGCGCCTTCGCGCGCGGCATCGGCCTGCACACGACGGGCCGCACGAACGCGGATGCGCAGGCGCTTTCGTACCATCGCCCGACATGAACAAGAAAAACATCCTCGGCCTTCTCGTGCTGGCCGGTGCATGCACCGCGGCGGGCGCCGCCGACTTCACCGGCCGCGGTGTCTTCAACTTCAAGTCCGACAGCGGCTGCCCCTTCTCCGCGCTCGCAGGCCCCGCCAACGAGTGCAACCGCCTCGCCCTCGACGATGCCGACACGCGCGTCGCACTCGACAGCGCGGCGCACACCCTGCGCTTTGCGAACCCGCGCAGCTACGGCCAGAAGACCATCGTGGGCGACGTGCTGCTGCAAGGCTCCGGCCAGTCGCGCCACAGTGGCCAGCGCGTGCCGCTGACCTTCCATGCGCTGCTGAGCCGCTCGGGCAACGACTGGTTGGTGAGCAGCCACGCGCACTCGCCCGTCGGCGGCGAGTTCAGCGACATCCGCATCGACCCGTACCAGGTCGTGGTGATCGAAGGCGGTGCCGAGCGCGTGGTGCTCACGCCGGCGCAGATCGCCGAGACGCTCTCCAGGCCCTCGATCGCCGCGCGGCTCGCCGACGAATTCGTACAGGTGCGGGACAACCGCAAAGGCCGCGCCACCGATGCGGACATCACTGTCGGGCTGGGGTTGAGCCGTGCCTCCAAGTCGGTGGCGCGCGCGCATTTCCACGCGCCGGGGGCCAAGGGCAGCGAGCTGTCCGAGGCGATGCGTCAGGGCGACTGGTCGCTCGAACTGCAGGCGTTGAGCGGGCAGATTCCGCGCGAGGTGGTGCAGCGCGACCTGTTTCTCTATGGCCTCGAGTCGCAGTCGCTGCTGCTGCCGCTGATGCAGCGCGGCTTCCACAAGAACGAGAAGCTGGTGCTCGGTGCCGCGGGCGGCAAGGGCTACGTGCGCTACGACGGCCAGCAGCGCGAGTTCGCCGGTGCCGATGCATCGGCGCGCGCCTTCCTTCAAGGCAGTTTCATCGGCCTCGTGCTCGGTTGGCAGCAACAGCAGCCGCAGACCCCGGTGACCAAAAAAACCGATGGACGCTGACACCGCCCCGGCGAACGCGGCATTCGACTGCCTCTCACCGCCGCGACTGCGTGGCTGGCCGGCGCTGCAGGCCCGGCTGGTGCACCACATCAAGCGCGCCGCGCTGCGCCAGATGCATGCGAGCCGCGCCGGTGAAGTGATGTTGCTGCGCCTGTATCTGATCGGCGAGGAATCGTCCGAGCAGGCGCTGCAGCGCGAGCTGCGCACCAACGCGCCCGAGTGGCTCACACGTCAGCTCGACCAGCACCTGGCCGACGAGCAACTGCATGCGCGGCTCTTCGCCGACGCCATCGTCGCGCGCGGCAGCACCGCGCAGGCGGCCGCATCACCGGAAGAGGCACCGCAGCCCGACTGGCTGAGCCAGCGCAAGCTCGCGCGCTGGCAGCGCCTCATCCAGCGCCATGCGCCGCACTTCGCGCACGGTGGCCTCGTGCCAGCGTATGCGATCGGCCTCGCCGCCGAGCAGATGGCCTCGCGCATCCTGCAGCGCCACTGCGCGCTGATCGGCGCACGGCACGCGCTGCACCCACTGCTCACGCGCGTGCTGGCCGACGAAGACCGCCACATCCGCCTGTGCAGCCACACGCTGCAGCGCTGCGTGGCGCCGCATGAGGAAGCGAGGCTCGCACAGCTGATGCGCGAGGTGCGCGACACCGAGCGCGGCTTCGGCATCACCGGCGCGCTGGGCATGTACCTCGCGGGCGTGGCCTTGCGCCTGCGCCCCGGCCGTGCGCGGCCGGTGGCGGCCTGAGTCCGTCGATGCCGCCGCGCATCGTCTACCTCGCGACTGCGGACGCGCGCGGCCACCTGATGCGCGCGCAGCTGCTCACGCATTCGCTGCGCGCCGCGGGCGCCAGCGTGCAGGTGCTCACCACCTCCGACGAAGGCGCGCGTTTTCTCGCCGGCTTCGGCATCGAGGCGCCGGTGCTCTCGTGCCACTACGCGGTGCAGTTCGACCGCGAGCAGAACATGCTGCGCCGCGAAACCGACCGCAACGTGGCGCACTACGTGTTCCGTCCGGAGCGCATGCTGCGCGACATCCTTCGGCTGCGCGCGTGGTTCCGCGATGCGGACCTGGTGGTGAACGACTCCTTCCACCCCGCGCTGCTGTTCATGGGCTGGATGCCGGTCTGGCGGCGCAAGGTGGTGCATGTGTACGGCGCGAGCCTGCGGCACGCGCTGCAGACCAACTTCAGCGGGCGCATGCCGGCGTGGATGGCGAACATCTTCGGCCGCATCGTCGCGTGGCAGATCGACCGCAGCCGCGCGCGCATCGCGCACGATTTCGCCTACGGCGAGCCGCAGGCCGACGGACGCGGCGGCCACCGGCTCGCCACGCCGGTGGCCGTAGTGGGCGTCGACACGGAAGCGCACGACGACCTCGCACCGCAGGCCGCCGTGTACCTCAACCCGCATTTCAAGGAAGCCGCACTGGCCGACGGCCTGGAGCGCGGGCTGGCCGAGGCGCGCACGCCGGCGCATCTCGTCGGCGAAGGCTATGCACAGCGCGCGGGCTGGCACGCGCAGGACGAGCACTGGATCGAGCGGGCCGCGCGCAGCGCCTTCATCGTCTCCGCGCCCGGCATGGCGGCGCTGTCGGTCGCGGCGGTGTACCGCAAGCCGATCCTGCTGCTGCTGACCGACCAGCCCGAGCAGGCGATCAATGCGCAGCGCGCCGCGCAAATGGGCCTGCACCATCGCATCGTGGTGTGGCAGGGCCGCACCGAGGATTTCGCGCGGGCCGTGACGACGGCTGCCCACGAACTGATCGCGCTGGCCGACGACGGTAGCGGTCCACCAGCGGCGCAGAAAGGCCGCGAGGCCGCCATGGCCCGACTGCAGCACTGGACGGTGCTGCTCCACGGCCTCGCGGCTGCGCCGCCTGTTCGATGAATGAAGCACGGAGGCAGCTGCGCCCTTCGATGCAGAAACTCCTCGACGGAAATTGCCGGGTTCAGGGACTCAATGTCCTCTGGACTCAACGGGGGATGAGGATCGACGTTGCTGCATCAGCATCGCCGTCATGCCGCCTGTGACGATGACAAGCCCGGCAATGGCTGTGGCGCTGGGCCGCTCATCAAGGATCAGCAGGGCGAGCAGCGTCGCTGCGCCGGGAACGAGTGCAGCGAACGTGGCACCGACGGCTGCGCCCAGAATCTGTACCGACTTGCTGAAAAAGAACAACGCCACCGTGGAGACCATGACCCCCTGATAGAACGCCTGCACGCCGATGTCGCCCAGCGGCGCTTGCAACAGGTGCAGCCCGCGCGTCGCAAGGTAGGCGGGCAGGTAGATGATCATCGAGAACACCGAAACGATGGCGGTGGCGTGCAGCGCCGATGCAGAGAACTGCTTGGACGAGACGGTGTAGATGGCCCACAGCAGCCCGCCCAGAAGGAAGATCAGGTAGGCCCACGGCGAGGAGCGGACGGCGCTGAAATTGTGGAAGCCGACCAACGCGACCCCGAGGATGATCAGCGCAATGCCCGCCGTCTCCCTGCGCGAGAGCCTGGCGCCGAGTCCCCAGGCGCTGATGAGCGCGGAGAACAGGATCATGCTGCCAGGCGTGACCACGGCGAACTGCTCCACCGGCGCCATGCCGAGGCCGAAGGCGACCACCAGCATGTAGGGCGCGCCAATGCCGGCGGTCATGAGCGCGATGGCGGTCCAGCTCAGCCCCATGAGACCTCGTCGTACGAGAAACGGCAGCAGCATCACGCCCGAGACCGTGTACCGGATGCAGGTGATGTCGTAGACGTCCAATGCCGTGTGAGTCAGCCCGAAGCGAGTCACGACCGGAAAGGCGCCCCAGATCAGGGCCGAAGCGAGTCCGAACAGCACACCCACCCATCGACGATCGATGCCGAGTTGGGAAATTTGCGGTGAGGCAGAAAGCCGAGTCATCGATTGGGGTTCCTTCAGAACGATGCCAGTGTCTTGCCTGGCGCCGCGGGCATCGCCTGCGTGGCGGACGGACTATCATTGACAGTATTGTCAAGTTTGACGTAGTTGTCAAAGATAGAAAGCGCGAGGATTTCTCATGGCAGGAGTCAGGCAGTTCGATGAGGCCAAGGTGTTGGACGCCGTGCTGGACGTGTTCTGGCAAAAAGGCTGGCGGGCCACGTCCATGGCCGATCTGGCAGAGGCCGCCGACGTGCAGCGCGGTTCGCTCTATCACGCCTATGGCGGCAAGGAGGAGCTGTTCTTGCTGGCCTTCGAGGCGTACGCCACCAGGTTTCTGGACAACGCGCGCACAGCCCTCGACAAACCCCGTGCAGAGACGGCGTTGCGCGCCTTCTTCAAGGTCGCGATCGCCAACATGACGCAAGGCGTACCGCCTCGGGGCTGTCTCACCACGAAGACGGCAACGGAGGTCGATGGTGCAGGCCCGCGCATCCAGGAGCGGCTGCGTCAGTTGCTCGACGAGCTCCAGGGCGTCGTCTCAGCCGCCATGTCGAAGGGGGATATGTCGACACAGCTGTCGCTGTCCCCCAAGGAAACCGCGCAGGTTGTCATCACATTCACCCGAGGCCTGGCAGTGATGGAGCGGGTTTATCAGAACGCGCCGTCTCTTCATCGGATGGCCGACGCGGTGATCAAGGCCTTGGTTCCGAATGTGAAGCGCCGAACGAGCTGACGCCGTTGCACGGAGCCGCCGGGTGCAGGCGTCGACCGGAAAGGCTCAGCGGTTCGAGCATCGCCTGACTCCGCGCGAACAAACGGTCATGCGCTGGATGGCTGCCGGAAAGCGGCCGGCGGAAGCCTGCATCCAGCATGGGCCTTTCCGAACGCACCATCGAGAATCACCTGCGGCGTGTCCGCCGACGCTTGGGGGCCACGACGACAGCCGACGCTGTTCGCATGACCATCCGATCCGGAGAGATCACTCCGTGAACTCCAGCCCCTCCGTCAGGCTTCGAGTGACCGCCACCGGCAGTTGATCGACAGCCGAAGCCTGAAGGGGGAAAAAGGCGCGCCGCCGGCCAAGCACTTGGCCCGCGAGGCGCTCACTGTCATCATCCGCTTCGCGGGCCCGGCGCCTTGGCGGCCGCGGCCATTCGGACACCCGAATGAGAGGAGTCAGCGATGGCAACCTACAGGAGCGCATTGCCGCAGCTCGGCGATGATTTCTTCATGACCGACGGCGGCATCGAGACCACCCTGATCTTTCTGGAGGGGCAGGAACTTCCCGACTTTGCCGCCTTTCACCTGCTCCGGACGCCGGAAGGCGAAAGAGTGCTGCGGAAGTATTTCCGGACCTACGCGGCGCTGGCCAGAAGCTTCGACGTCGGGCTGATTCTGGAAACGGCAACCTGGCGGTCCAATCCAGACTGGGGGAGCAGGCTGGGCTACAGCCTCGAGGAGCTCGCGGCGGTCAACCGGCAACTGGTGGGTCTGCTGGAGGACATCCGCGATGCCTACCAGACCCGCCGGACGCCGATCGTCATCAGCGGATGCCTTGGACCTCGCGGCGACGGCTATGTTCCGGACCGTGCCATGTCGGTGCGCGAAGCGCAGGACTACCATCGTGCGCAGGTCGAGACCTTCGCCGGCACCGCAGCCGACCTGGTGACCGCCATCACCATGAACTATGTCGAAGAGGCGTCGGGGATCGCGCTGGCGGCGAAGCAGGCGAACATGCCCGTCGTCATTTCCTTCACGGTGGAGACCGATGGCAGGTTGCCGACGGGGCAGTCCCTGGCGGACGCCATCCAGCAGGTGGACGGTGCCACCGCGGGCTATCCGGCCTACTTCATGATCAACTGCGCCCACCCCAGCCACTTCCAGCAGGTGGTGCATGGCGACGCGCCGTGGGCTGGGCGGATTCGCGGTCTGCGCGCGAACGCCTCCAGGATGAGCCATGCCGAGTTGAACGAGGCGCCCGAACTGGATGCGGGCGACCCGGTGGAGTTGGGGCAGGCCTATGCCGCGCTCAAGATGCACCGGTTGAAGCGCCTCAATGTCATGGGCGGTTGCTGCGGCACCGACGACCGCCACGTCAAACAGCTTGCAATGGCCTGCCTGCCCTTGTTCCGGGGCGTGGTCTAGCCGTTCACCCAGGGTTTGCACCCGCCCGTCCATCCGGCGATTCAGACGGCCCCTGCGTCTGCGATCCGGATCGTCGGCCAGTCGCGCCACACGCCGATGCATCAAGCCTCGTGAAATCAACGTAGGCGCGGGCTCAGCCCTCTTGACGCCGGGAGCCGTGTGCACAGCTACGTCCGCTTCGCAGCTCTCGCGGTGCATGTCCAGTTTGTCCAGAGATGGTGGGCCTGGCCTGCGACGCCGCCAAGTGTCCGACCGCCGTACTTCGCACCGTCGCCTCAGTCCCCATGCGCTGAAGCCGACGAACAGTGATCCATTGCGGCCGGCCTGGCGTAGGAAGAAGAGACTCTCCTCCCGCAACCACCGCCATGCCCCAAGCCTCGAGCACCTCCACTGCCATCCATTGGGTTGAACAAGGCCTGGTGCCCGACGGCGCCGTTCGGCTGGGCGTGCGGCGGCTGCTGCGCCAGCGCCTGGTCGAGCTGGACAGCGGCGCCCCGGAAGCCGTCGCCCTGCGTTCGGAGGCATTTTTCGACGGACTGCAGGAGGCACCGTTGGCCCTGCTGCCCGAAAAAGCCAACGAGCAGCACTACGAGTTGCCCGCTGAGTTCTTCACAGGCGTGCTGGGCCCCCACCGGAAGTACAGCTGCTGCTGGTGGCCTGAAGGAGTGCAGACGCTCGAGCAGGCCGAGGCGGCGGCCCTGGCCGAGACCTGCGCCCGCGCCGGCCTGGAAGACGGGCTGCGCATTCTGGAGCTGGGCTGCGGCTGGGGCTCGCTGAGCCTGTGGATGGCCGAACACTTTCCGCGCGCCCACATCACGGCGGTTTCCAATTCGCACTCGCAGCGGCTGTTCATCACGGCCGAGGCCGCCGCGCGTGGCCTGGGCAACCTCGAGGTGATCACCTGCGACTTCAATGATTTCGAGACCGGCGAGCGCTTCGACCGGGTGGTGTCGGTGGAGATGTTCGAGCACCTGCGCAACTGGCCGCGCGCCTTTTCGCACGTGGCCCGCTGGTTGAAACCGCAGGGGCGGTTCTTCATGCACGTCTTCGTTCACCGCGAAGCGCCCTACCCGTTCGAGGAGCGCGATGCCAGCGACTGGATGAGCCGCCACTTCTTCTCCGGCGGCATGATGCCGAGCGACGATCTCGCCCTGCGCTGCCAAGACGACTTGCGCCTGCTGCACCGCTGGCGCTGGGATGGCCGCCACTACGCGCGGACCTCGGCCGCCTGGCTGGCGCGCATGGACGCCCGGCGGGTCACCCTCATGCCCTTGCTGGCCGCCGTCTACGGAGCGCGCGACGCGCCGGTGTGGTGGACCCGCTGGCGGCTCTTCTTCATTTCGGTGGAAGAGCTGTTCGGCTACGCCGAGGGCGGCCAGTGGTGGGTCAGTCACTACCTGTTCGAGAAACGGTGATGCTGTCGCTCGCATGCCTGGGTCTGGCGATCGCCCTCGGCCTGGCGTTGCCGGTCTGGGTGTTCAGCGTCGTGGTGCGCGACGCCAGCCTGGCGGACCGGATCTGGCCCCTGATGATCGCGGCGCCGGCCCTGGCCTACGCCGGCGCCCATGCCCGCGCGCTCGACGCCCGCAGCGTCTGGATGCTCGGGCTGCTGCTGATATGGGCTTGCCGGCTGGCGCTGCACATCGGGCGTCGCAACTGGGGCCACGGCGAAGACCGCCGCTACCAGGCCATGCGTGCGCGCAATGAACCGCACTTCGGCCTGAAGAGCCTTTACCTCGTGTTCGGGCTCCAGGCGGTGCTGGCATGGATCGTCGGCTGGCCGCTGCTGGCCGCGTTCGCGCACCCGTCACCCCTGTCCTGGCTGGATGTGCTGGCCCTGCTGCTGGCCGGCGGCGGTGTGGTCTTCGAGGCCGTGGCCGACGCCCAGCTCGCCCGCTTCCTGCGCGGCCCGCGCCGCGAGGATGCGGTGATGGACCGCGGCCTCTGGGCCTGGTCGCGCCACCCCAACTACTTCGGCGAGGCCTGCGTCTGGTGGGGCCTTGGGTTGGCAGCGCTGTCGGCGGGCGGATGGGCGGTGGCGTGGTGCCTGGCGTCTGCGCTGCTGATGACCGTCCTGCTGCTCAAGGTGTCGGGCGTGGCGCTGCTGGAGCACGACATTGCCGAGCGCCGGCCCGCCTACCGCAGCTACGTGGCACGCACCAGCGCCTTCATCCCCTGGCCGCCGCGGCGCGGCGCCCGGCCATGAAGCACAGCGCCCTGGGGCTGATGCTGGCACTGGCGACCTGCCTGGCCGTGGCACAGGAAGGTGACGAGGAAGCGGGCGAATGGCACTTCACCGCCATGCTCGATGGCAAGCCGATCGGGACCCATCGCTTTGTCGTCGGCGGCACGGCGGCGGCGCGCAGCGTCGACAGTCGCGCCCTGTTCACCGTGCGCATGCTCGGCATCCCGGTCTACCGCTACCGGCACCAGGCCGAGGAGCGCTGGGCCGGAGACTGCCTGCGTGAGCTGCGCGCCGAGACCGACGACGACGGCACCCGCCAGCAGATCGCGCAGCGCTTCGACGGCAACTGCCCGATGAGCTTTGCCTACTGGAATCCCCGGCTGGTGAAACAACAGCGCCTGATCGATCCCCAGACGGGCAAGGTCGAGCCGGTCCGCTTCGAGCCGCTGCCCGATGCGACCCTCGAGGTCCGCGGTCAGCCCGTGCGGGCGCGCGGCTGGCGACTGCAGGCGGCGCAGCAGCGCATCCGCATCTGGTATGCCGCCGACAGCGGACGCTGGATCGGGCTCGACGCTGACGCCAAGGGCGATCGCCAACTGAGCTACCGACTGACCTCTCCTGCACGGAGCACCCCATGAAGCCATCCCCGCGTACCTTGCTCGCTGCCTACCTGTGGGCGCTCGTGTGTTTTCTGGTGCTGGACGCCGTCTGGCTGTCGGTCATGGGACCGCGCCTGTACCAGCCCGCGCTCGGTGCGCTGATGGCGCCGCAGGTCGACTGGACGGCGGCGGCGCTGTTCTATGCGCTCTACCTGGTCGGCCTGGTCGTCTTGGCGATCGCGCCGGCACTGGAGGCTGGCGAGCCCGCCGTGGCGTTGCGTCGCGGCGCGCTGCTCGGGCTCGTGGCCTACGCGACCTATGACCTGACGAACCAGGCCACGCTGCGCGACTGGCCCTGGGCCGTCACGGCCGCCGACCTGGCATGGGGCACGGCCGTGAGCGGCGTGTCGGCGTGGGTCGCGGCGCGCATCACATCCCGACCAGCGCGCCGAAGAAACGCGCAATAGCCCCGTCGAAGCGCAGCCGGCCGTCCAGCGAGGCCAGGCAGATGCACTCGCTGCCGTCCTGGACCACCGGCTGGTGGTTGATCTCGGCATCGGCCGCATCGAAATCGCCGGCACCGAACAAGGCCCGGCCATCGTGGAAGCAGCCATGTAGCACCTGGGTGAACTCCTGCCCCTGATGCGTGTGCTGCGGCAGGTACTTGCCGGCCGCGATGCGCAGCAGAAAGACATTGGCCTCCGGGGCCTCGGGCACGGTCACACGGCTCCAGCGCATGCCGGGACCGATCCAGCGCCAGGGCGTGGCACTGCAATGAGCGAGCGCGCGCGGCCAGCGCGCACCGGGCGGCAGCGGTGGGGGCGCGCTGACCCGCACGGGGGCGGGTTCAGCGCCTTCGTGCGCATCGATCCGGGCCCAGGTGCGCGACAGCGCGTCATCGGCAAGCGGGACCGCTTCCAGGTCATCGAGCAGGATGCCGCCCACGGCATCGAGTGCGCGCGCGCGCTCGCGGCACAGCGGGCACAGTTCCAGGTGGCTGGCCAGGACCAGTCGCATGCCGGCCGGCAAGTGGCCGGAGGACCCGGCCAGCAGCAGGTCGTCGTCGGGGTGGTGTCGGATGTCCATCGTCAATGTTCCAGCAGGCGGCGCAGTTGGGCGACCGCCAGGCGCACGCGCGACTTCACCGTGCCCAGCGGAATGCGCAGCTGGGCCGCGATGCGGGCATGCGGCGCGTCTTCAAAATAGGAAAGGTGCAGCACCTGCTGCTGCTCGGGCGGAAGCTGGCGCAGCGCGCCGCGCAGGCGTTCATTCAGGCGCGCGTCGTGCAGCTGGTCTTCGACGGCCGGGTCGTCCGACTGGAGCAGGTCGAAGTCGAACACGTCTTCCGACGACTGCACACCCTGGCGCCGCCGCAGCGCGTCCACACGCAGGTTCCGCGCGATGGCGAAGATCCAGGTCGTGGCGGCCGCCCGGGCCGGATCGAACAGCGCGGCCTTGCGCCAGACGGTGACCAGGGCATCCTGGGCCAGTTCTTCGGCCTGGATGGCCGGGCTGCCGCTGTGCATCAGGTAGTGCTTGATGCGCGGCGCGAAATGCGAGAACAGCTGCGCGAACGCGTCCCGGTCCTGCCGCTGCGCCACGGCCACCATCGCCTGGGCCCAGAGATCGTCGGCGCGAGGAGATGGCTGGGAATCGGGGGAGACCACGGTCAAGATGGACGCTCGGCGACTGCGGGGCACCGGAGTGCCCGCACTGGGGTTGGACGGATCGGGAGCAACGGCCATGTCCTGTCATACGCAAGGGAGCGGCATTCGGATCATCGCAGCGACACGCGGGTAATCCAAATGACCGTTTTCTGCGTACAGGGCAGCAAGACTCGCCAAAGGCTCCCCATGCTGCCTCTTCTCGCCCCGCCTGCCGCCTTGCCGATGCCTGCCTCGGTGCCCTCGGGCCAGCGCATCGCCGTCGTCGGCACCGGCATCGCGGGCCTGTCGTGCGCCTGGCTGCTGTCCCAGCGCCACGAGGTCACGGTGTTCGAGAGCGAGCCCCGGCTGGGCGGCCACAGCCATACCGTGGACGCACCGGGCCGGCGCGGCAGCGTGCCGGTGGACACCGGCTTCATCGTCTACAACGAGCCCGCATACCCGAACCTCACCGCGTTGTTCCAGCACCTGGCCGTGCCGACCGCGGCCTCGGACATGTCGTTCGCAGTGAGCCTGGACGCCGGCGGGCTCGAATACGCCGGCACCGACCTGCGCGGCTTGTTCGCGCAAAAGCGCAACCTGGCGCGCCCCCGCTTCTGGGCCATGCTGCGCGACCTGCTGCGGTTCTACCGCGAGGCTCCGCACGATGCGCAGGTCGCAGGCGACCAGGCGCTCGACGACTACCTGGATGCCCACGGCTATGGCCGCGCGTTTCGCGACGACCACCTCTACCCCATGGCTGCGGCCATCTGGTCCACGCCAGCGGCGCAGGTGGGTCGCCATCCGGTTGCAGCCTTTGTGCGGTTCTGCGAGAACCATGGGCTTTTGCAGATCAGCGGCCGCCCCATCTGGCGCACGGTGGTGGGCGGCAGCCGCGAATACGTGCGGCGCCTCAGCCAGCCTTTCGCCGACCGCATCCAGCTGGACCGGGCCGTGCTCGAACTGCATCGCGAGCCGGCGGGTGTGCGGCTTCGCACGAGCGCCGGCTGGTGGCCCGAGCGCTTCGACCAGGTGGTCCTGGCCACCCATGCGGACCGCTCGCTGGCGCTGCTTGACGCGCCCACCGGTGCCGAGCGTGCCCTGCTCGGTGCCCTGCCCTACAGCCGCAACCTGGCCGTGCTGCACCGCGACCCGGCCCTGATGCCGGCGCGGCGCGCCGTGTGGTCGAGCTGGAACTACCTCGGCACGCGCGGCAGCGGCGCGGCCCCGACGGTGACCTACTGGATGAACCGCCTGCAGCCCCACCTGCCGCAGGGCGCGGCGGCCGAGCCGCTGTTCCTGACCCTGAACCCGGCGATCGACCCACGGCCCGAGCACCTGATCCGCACCGAGGTCTACGACCACCCGCTGTTCGATGCCACGGCCATGGCCGCGCAGCGCCAGCTGTGGCAGCTGCAGGGCCAGCGCCGCACCTGGTTCTGCGGCGCCTACTTCGGCGCCGGCTTCCACGAGGACGGATTGCAGGCCGGCCTGGCCGTCGCCGAAGCGCTCGGCGGCGTGCGCCGGCCCTGGCGCGTGGCGCAGGAGTCCGGGCGCATCCACCTGCCGCACCACGCGCAGACCGTCGCCTCATGAATGCGCACGAAGGCTCGGCGCTCTACATCGGACGCGTCATGCACCAGCGGCTGCGTCCGAAGCGGCACCGGCTGAGCTACCGGGTCTACAACCTGCTGATCGACATCGACGAACTGCCGCAACTGCACGCCCGGTTGCGCTGCTTCTCGGTGGACCGGTTCAACCTGTTCAGCTTCCATGCCGCCGACCATGGCGACGGTTCGGGCCGCGACCTGCGGGCCCAGGTGGAGGAGCGGCTGCGCGAGGCCGGCCTTCCGACCGGCGGCGCGATCCGGCTGCTGGCCATGCCGCGACTGCTCGGCCATGTGTTCAACCCGCTCAGCGTCTGGTTCTGCCATGCACCCGGCGGTGCGCTGCAGGCGCTGCTGTACGAGGTCAACAACACCTTCGGGCAGCGGCACAGCTACCTGATCCCGGTCGCTGATGACGGCGCGTCCATCGTCGAGCAGCACTGCGACAAGCAGATGTACGTCTCCCCCTTCAACGGCATGGACCTGCACTACCGCTTTCGCATCGCACCGCCGGGCGAGGCGGTCTCGGTCGGCATCAGCGTGCACGACGCGGCCGGCGCCGTGCTCAACGCGCGGCTCGACGGCCAACGCGCCCCCCTGAGCGACCTGGCGCTGCTGCGCGTGTTCATCACGCATCCGTTGCTGACCCTCAAGGTGGTGGCCGCCATCCACTGGCAGGCCCTGCGTCTGTGGATCAAGCGCGTGCCGCTGCATCCGCGACCGGCGGCCCCCGAGCGCGACCTCACCATCGTTTCTTCGAGCAAGACCCCATGAGCCTGACCACGCCTTCCGCCCCCGCCCTCAGTGCCGCGCCGTTCTTCTCGCCGCTGCGCCGGCTGCTGGCCCGCACGCGTTTCGGCCGGCTGAGCTTGAGCCTTCCGGGCGGCCGGTGCATCGAGGTGGCCGGCCGCGAACCCGGGCCGCACGCGAGCCTGCGCCTGCTGAGCTGGCGCCCTCTGCTGCGCCTGGCGCTGCAAGGCGATCTGGGCCTGGCCCTGTCGTTCCGCAATGGCGAGTGGGAAAGTCCGGACCTGCTGGCCTTGTTCGAATTCGGCCTGGCCAACGAGTCGGCCTGGGGATCGCTGCTCAAGGGGCGCGGGCTGGCGCGCTGGGCGGCGCGGCTGCGGCACCTGACCCACGGCAACAGCCGGCGCGGAAGCCGGCACAACATCGCGTTCCACTACGACCTGGGCAACGCGTTCTACCGGCACTGGCTGGACGACAGCATGCTGTATTCGAGCGCGATGTTCAGCGACGCCGACGACGACACGCTGGAAGCCGCCCAGGCGCGTCGCCTCACTGCCATCGCCGACATGCTCGACACCCCGCAAGGGGGCGACGTGCTCGAGATCGGCTGCGGCTGGGGAACGCTGGCCGCGAGCCTGGCCCTCCGGCACGAAGCGCGCGTCACCGGCGTCACGCTGTCGAGCGAGCAACTGGCCTTCGCCCGCGAACGCGCGCAGGACTGGGGCGTGGCCGACCGGGTCGACCTGCGGTTGCAGGACTACCGCGACGTGCAGGGCCGGTTCGATCGCATCGTATCCATCGAGATGATCGAGGCCGTCGGCGAAGCCTACTGGCCCACCTACTTCGCCACCTTGCGCGAGCGCCTCAAGCCCGGTGGCGTTGTGGTGCTGCAGGCGATCACGATCGCCGATGCGCAGTTCGACAGCTACCGCCAGGAGGCCGATTTCATCCAGCACTGCATCTTTCCCGGCGGCATGCTGCCCAGTCCGCGCGTGCTGCGGGAACAGGCGCAACGCGCAGGGTTGGTGATCGAGGCTTCCCGCTGCTTCGGCAAGGACTACGCGCGAACCCTGGCAGAGTGGCGTCGCCGGTTCCTCGCCGCCTGGCCGCAGATCGAGCCACTCGGCTTCGACGCCGCGTTCAAGCGCTTGTGGACCTACTACCTCTCCTACTGCGAGGCCGGCTTCCACGCGGGGCTCGTCGACGTCGGTCTCTACCGGTTGCGCGTGGCTGAAGCCGGAACTGCCTGATCGGTCGGCGCAGTGCGGCCGCCCCCTTCCTTCTTCTTAACAGGGTGACGCACCGCAATTCCGGCTGTTCTGAAATATCCTGTGCGAACGCAGCAACTGCTGCCCGTATTGCGCGGCCTGCCGGGACAATGCCGATGAGGCCGCCAGAGACGCGGTCCTGGACGCGATTCTTCTGGCTTGCGATAAGCCCGCCTTCGATGACTGGGCGACAACTGCCGGTAGCTGTCGCTCACCCCACGCCTGCCATGCGTGTCGCCGCCTATGAGCGGCAGTGGAGCTGATCACGTCGGATGGCCACCGAGTGACCGCGACGCACCGGGCTCGGCGGCCGTGAAGCGGTGCCGAAGCTTCCGCCCGACCGGCTACAGTCGGCCAACCTTCAAGTGCATCAGCGAGCACTGGACCTGCAACTGAAGCGGCCCACTCGAAAGCTACTGCGGCTCGTCATCCATCCGCGGCTGTGACTCTCTCGTCAGCGTCTTGGCCAGCAACCGCAAGGTGCTTGCAGAGGCTGCCGTGGCTTCGGAAAGAACGGCCCCGCGCCGGTAGGCCAGCCCCAGGTCCATCGAGGGCACCGCGCTCGACACCACTGTCCTGCGGATGCGCCCACCATCGTGTGACCAGGGGCGAAACACCAGGTCCGACAGGATGGTCACACCCACGTTCTGTGCGACGAGGCTGCGCACGGCCTCGATCGATTTGGTGCGGAACACGACCTTGGGCTTGAGCTTCATCGCGCTCCAGTAGCGGCCCACGGTGTCCACGTGCTCGTCCATGTCCAGCAGCACGAAGGGCATCTGCGCGATCTCGCGCAGCGACACCGACTTCTGCGCCACCAGCGGATGGTCGAACGACGTCCACAGACGGCGCTCCGACTTCAGCAGGTTCTCGCGACGTATGTCCGGGGCACGAGACAGGTTCGACACCAGGACCACGGCCAGGTCGAACTCGCCCCTGCGCAGGCCGTTCTCGATCTCCAGCCGGTTGCGCTCCACGGGCTCGAATTCGACCAGCGGCAGTTGCCTGCGCATCGCGCCGATGATCTTGGGCAGCATGTATTCGGACACGGTGTCGGTGATGGCGATCTGCACCCGCCCCTCGACCGAGGACACCGAGTTGCGCGTCTCCTCTACCGCCGCATCGAGCGTATGCAGCATGTGCTCCGCATGCCGAAGGAAGCCCTCGCCCTGCACGGTCAGCCTTAGCCCGTCGGAGTGTCGCGTAAAGAGCTGCACCTTCAGCGTCGACTCCAGGTTCTTGAGCGAAGTGGTCAGCGATGGCTGGCTCACATAGCAGCGCTGGGCTGCGCGGGACACCTGCCCCGTGTGCGCGGCAGCCACGAAGTGCTGCAGCTGCTTGATCGTTATCGACATAGATACATCCTATATCGCTCTATTGAAAATAGAGATTATGAATTGTCGATGGCAATTCCTAACATCCGGGCAGCACGCCATGTCAGGCGTGTGACGAGGACGCCCACCGTTCCAGCAGCAGTAGCAGGAGACCCCCATGCCATCGACATCACACACTTCCGCCGGACACGGCGCCCACCCTTCTGTACCCCAGGAGGCTTCGACCGATGCCGGGCTGTTGAGCCGCCTGGGCCTGCGCTTCACGGCCTGGGCCGAGCGCTGGTTTCCCGACGCCTTTGTGTTCGCGGCCATCGCCGTGGTGGTGGTCGCGGGCGCCGCGCTGCTGAACGGGTCGAGCCCACAAGCGGTGGCCAAGTCTTTCGGCGACGGCTTCTGGAGCCTCATTGTTTTCACGATGCAGATGGCGTTGGTGGCCGTCGGCGGCTACGTGGTGGCGACCTCGCCGCCGGCGGCCCGACTCATCCGCAAGCTGGCCGCTCTGCCCGTGTCGGGGCGCCAGGCCATCGCATACGTGGCGGCGATCAGCATGATCCTGTCGCTCTTCAACTGGGGCATCTCGCTGATCTTCAGTGCGCTCTATGTGCGCGCGCTGGCCGGCCGCCTCGACCTGCGCATGGACTACCGCGCCGGCGGCGCGGCGGCCTACCTCGGCATGGGCGCGACCTGGGCGTTGGGGCTCAGTTCGTCGGCGGCGCAGTTGCAGGCCAACGCCAGCAGCCTGCCCAAGAGCATTCTTGACATCACCGGCGTGATCCCGTTCAGCCAGACCATCTTCCTGTGGCAGTCGGTCGCCATGGCGCTGGTGCTGATGGTCGTGTCGGTGGCCATCGCACTGTGGTCGGCGCCCGACGCGAAGCACGCGGTCACGGCGCAGGACCTGGGCGTGGACCTCACGGAAGCCAAGCCCGCTTCCGCCGAGTCCGCCGAGCGCCGCCCCGGCGAGTGGTTCGAGCGCAGCCCGCTGCTCACGCTGCTCCTGTGCGCGCTGGGCTTCGGCTGGCTGGCGCAGGAGTTCATGGCCAAGAGCCCGCTGATCGCGATCTCGGGCCTCAACACCTACAACCTGCTGTTCCTCATGATCGGGCTGCTGCTGCACTGGCGCCCGCGCAGCTTTCTCGACGCGGTGTCGCGTTCAGTGCCGTCGACGGCGGGCGTGATCATCCAGTTCCCGCTGTACGGTGCCATCGCGGCCATGCTGACCGGCGCCAAGGGCGACGCAGGCATCACGCTGTCGGACCGCATCGCGCATCTGTTCGTGAGCATCTCCAGCGTCGACAGTTTCGCCGTGGTGATGGGCGCGTATTCCGCCGTGCTGGGCTTCTTCATTCCCTCGGGCGGCGGCAAGTGGATCATCGAGGCGCCCTACGTCATGCAAGCAGCCAACGACCTGAAGGTCCACCTGGGCTGGGCCGTGCAGGTCTACAACGCGGCCGAGGCGCTGCCCAACCTGATCAACCCGTTCTGGATGCTGCCGCTGCTGGGCGTGCTGTCGCTGAAGGCACGCGACATCGTGGGCTTTACCTTCCTGCAATTGCTGGTGCATGCGCCGCTGGTGCTCTTCATGCTCTGGGCCTTCGGGCGCACGCTGAGCTATGTCGCGCCGGTGATGCCCTGAGCCGCGCAGCTTCCGGATGCAAGTGATGACGACGACGGCGCCCACGCAAACCAGGCAGGGCTACTGCACGCTCTGCCGTTCGCGCTGCGGCACACTCAACGAGGTGCGTGACGACATGCTGGTGTCGGTACGGCCCGACGCCTCGCACCCCACCGGCCAGGCGATGTGCATGAAGGGCAAGGCCGCGCCCGAGCTGGTGCACAGCCCGCACCGCCTGCGCTACCCGATGCGCCGCACCCGGCCCAAGACCGAAGCGGATCCGGGCTGGGTGCGCATCGGCTGGGACGAGGCACTGGCCGAGACCGCCAAGCGCCTGGGCGCCATCAAGGCCGAGAGCGGTGCCGAGTCGGTGGTGTTCGCCGTGACCACCCCCAGCGGCACGCCATTGACGGACAGCATCGACTGGATCGAGCGCTTCGTGCGCCTCTTCGGCAGCCCCAACATCTGCTACGCGACCGAGGTCTGCAACTGGCACAAGGACTTCGCGCACGCCTTCACCTTCGGCTGCGGCATGCCCGCGGCCGACTACGCGCAGGCTGAACTGATCGTGCTGTGGGGTCACAACCCCGCGAACACCTGGCTGGCGCAGGCCAACGCGATCGGCCGAGGCCGCGCGAACGGGGCGAAGATGGTGGTGATCGATCCGCGCCCCACGGCGCTCGCGCGGCAGGCTGACACCTGGCTGCCCGTGCGGCCCGGCACCGATGCGGCACTGGCGCTGGGGCTGATCCACCTGCTGATCGCGGACGCGCGCTTCGACGAAGGTTTCGTGCGCGCGTGGACCAATGCCCCGTTGCTGGTGCGCAGCGACAACGGACACTTCCTGCGCGAGCAGGACTTGTGGCCCGATGCCCAGGGCAACCGCTTCGTGGCATGGAACGACGCGCGAGGCTGCGCCGTGCCTTACGACACCGAGCAGGCGGCGCAAACCCAGGACGCCGCCCACTTCCGCCTGCGCGGCGCGGTCGAGATCGACGTGGGCGCACATCGCTTGTCGTGTGCGCCAGCGTTCGAACTGCTGGCCCAGGGCTGCGCGGCCTACACGCCGCCGAATGTCGAACGCATCACCGGCGTTGCTGAAGCGTCTTTGCGCGCGGTCGCAGAGCTTTTCGGCACCTGCCGTCGCGTGGCCTATCACGCCTGGACCGGCATCGGCCAGCACACCAACGCGACGCAAGCCGAGCGCGCTGTCGCCACGCTGTATGCGTTGTGCGGCAGCTTCGACCGCATCGGCGCGAACCGCGTTCGCGTCGGTCCGCGCGTCAACGCCGTCAACTCGCTCTCACTGCTGCCCGACGCGCAGCGCGCCAAGGCCCTCGGTCTGGCGCAGCGCCCGATCGGCCCTCCCGCGCACGGCTGGGTGACGGCGCGCGACACCTACCGCGCGATTCTCGAAGGCGAGCCTTACAGGGTGCGCGCGATGATGGCCTTCGGAACCAACCTGCCCGTGTCGCAGGCCGACACCGCACTCGCGCACCAGGCACTGTCGCAGCTCGAATTCCACGTGCACTGCGACTTGTTCGAAACACCCGCCGCCCGGTACGCCGACATCCTGCTGCCGGTCAACACACCCTGGGAGCGCGAAGGCCTGCGCATCGGCTTCGAGATCGACGACCGTGCGGCCGGCTGGGTGCAGTTGCGCCAGCGCATGGTGACGCCACGCGGTGAATCGCGCGCCGACAACGACGTGCTGTTCGACCTGGCCGTTCGCCTGGGCATGGGTGACGGCTTCTTTGGCGGCAGTCTCGACGCGGGCTGGAACCACATGCTCGAGCCGCTCGGCCTCACGGTCGACCAGTTGCGTGCCCGGCCCGAAGGCATGGCCTGCGCCATCGACGCGAGCGAGCAGAAGTACGCCCGCGCCACGCCCACCGGCGTGCGCGGCTTCGACACCCCGACGCGACGCGTCGAGCTCTATTCGGAAACCCTGCTGCGCCACGGCCAGCCGCCGGTCGCCACCTTCGTCGAACCGGCAGACACGCCGCGCGATGCGAAGGCCACGCGCCAGGGCCGCTTTCCCTATGTGCTGAGTTCGGCCAAGAACGGCTTCTATTGCCACAGCCAGCACCGCAGTCTGGCCTCGCTGCGCAAGCGCGCGCCCGATCCGGTGGCCGAATTGAGCCCCGCGCTCGCGGCCGCCAAGGGCATCGTCGACGGCGACTGGATGCGCATCCGCACGCGCGTGGGCGAGGCCCGCTTCGTCGCCCGCGTCACGCCCCAGTTGGGGGACGACGTCATCGTGGCCGAGTTCGGCTGGTGGCAGAGCTGCCCCGAGCTCGACCGCGACGGCCTGCCGATTGAAGGCGCGTTGGGCAGCAACTTCAACGCGCTGATATCCGCCGACAGTTGCGACCCCGTGAGCGGCTCGGTGCCGCATCGCTCGTTTCTCTGCGACATCGAACGCGACCCGGCCACAGAGATGCGGCAGCGCAAGTGGTCCGGCTACCGCCCCTTCCGCATCAGCGCGCTGCGGCCCGAGGCCGACGGCGTGCTGGGCATCCACTTCGAGCCAGTCGACGGCGGCGAACTGCCCGACTACCGCCCCGGTCAGCACATCGAGATGCAATTGCATCTGGACGATGGCACGCAGGTCACGCGCGCCTACTCGCTCACGGGCGCGGCCGAGGTGCCGGGTCGGCGCAGCTACAGCGTGGCCGTGCGCCACCAGCGCGGCCGCTCGGCCGACGGCACGCCGCACGAGGGGCGCGTGTCGAGCCACCTGCACCGCGCGTTGAAAGTCGGCGACACCCTCGCGCTGCGGGCGCCGTCCGGCGGCTTCGTGCTGCCGCGCCACTCGCCGCAGCCGCTGGTCTTTTTCGCGGGCGGCATCGGCATCACGCCCTTCATCAGCTTGCTCGAATCGCTGCCCGACGGCGCGCAGGGGCCGGCCATCTGGCTCTACTACGCCAACCAGAACGGCACGACCCACGCGTTTCGCGAGCGCATTGCGCAGCACCGCGCGCGGCTGCCGCAGTTGCAGGTTGTCGACCACTACAACGCACCACAGCCGCAGGAGCGTCAGGGCATCGACTACCAGTCGGATCGCTTCATCGACGCGAGCGTGGTGGACGACGCGTTGATCGCGCAGCGCGCCCGCTTCTACCTGTGCGGACCGCCGGCCATGATGGACGCGGTGACCGCCGGCCTCGTGGCGCGGGGCGTTCCGCGCTTCGACATCTTCAGCGAGGTCTTCCGTTCGCCCACCACGCCGCCCACCGACGGCGACCAGCGCTTCACCGTCAGCTTTGCGCGCTCAGGCCGCGCCCCCGCAACGTGGACGCCCCGGCAGGGCACGTTACTGACCTTTGGCGAATCGCTCGGCGTGCAGATGGCCAGCGGCTGCCGTGTGGGCCAGTGCGAGAGCTGTGCGGTGCGTGTGCTGAGCGGCAAGGTGCGCCATCTGCACGGCAGCGAACCGGAAGACCCGGCCGTGTGCCTGGCCTGCCAGGCCATCCCGCTCGAAGACGTGGTGCTCGAGGCATGACGGCCGGCACTTTCATTCACCTGATTCCATTCGCGACCTCATGAAAATCATCGATACCGAGAGCACCCGCCGTGCATTGCCCTTCGACCGCCTGATCCCGGCCCTTCGGGAGATGTTCATCGCTGGCTGCGAGGTGCCCTTGCGACACACGCATTCGCTGCAGGCCGGGACGCACACCTCGCCCCGCACCGTGCTGGTCATGCCGGCCTGGCAGCACGACCGCTACCTGGGCATCAAGACCGTGACCATCTTCCCGGGCAACGCGCAGCGCGGCCTGCCCGGACTGTTCTCGACCTATGTGCTGTACGACGCACGCACGGGCGAGCCGCTGGCGCAGATCGACGGCAACGAGATCACGTCGCGCCGCACCGCTGCCGCCTCGGCCCTGGCCGCGTCCTATCTCGCGCCTGCCGATGCGCGCAGCCTGCTGGTCGTCGGCTGCGGGCGTGTCGGCAGTCTGATTCCCGAGGCCTACCGCGCCGTGCGTCCGATCGAACGCGTGGTGGTGTGGGACCGCGACGAATCTGCGGCGAAGGCACTCGCTGCGCGGCTGTGCGCGCAGAACATCGAGGCGGCCGTTGCGCCGGATCTCGCCAAGGCGGTGAACGACGTCGACATCGTGAGCTGTGCCACGCTCGCCACGCAGCCGGTGGTGCAGGGAGCGTGGCTGCGGCCTCGCAGCCACCTCGACCTGATCGGCAGTTTCACGCCGCAGATGCGCGAAGCCGACGATGCCTGCTTTGCGGGTGCGCGTCTGTTTGTCGATACGCAAGAGGCGCTGCAAAAGAGTGGCGAATTGCTCGGGCCCCTGTCGCGCGGCGTGTTCGCCGCCGACGATGTGGCAGGGGAGTTGGCCGACCTGGCCGCGGGCCGGATCCAGGGACGCGCCGAGAGTAACGGGCGGACCGTCTTCAAGGCCGTGGGCACCGCCTTGGAGGACCTGGCCGCGGCAGTGGTGGTCTACGAAGCTTCCGGTTCGACCTGAGACACGTGCCTTGGCCGGCCGCTAAGCGCTGGGCGCCTCCTGCACGTGTGCGGCAGGCAAGCCCCGCGCGTGCGCCTTCAGGCAGGCAATGAAGTCCATGAGCGTGGCCGAGACGTGCTCGCGGTTCCACACCACGGTGATGGGGCCGAAGCGGATGTTCGAATCGATGGCGACCTTGCGGAACAGCCCCAGCGAGGCCATGTAGTCCGCCATGGATTCCGCACACACGCCGACATAGTCACCCTTTTGCAGCAGCGCCTGCATCATGGCCAACGAGGCGGTTTCTGCCTTGGGCACCAGCCACGATGCCTGTTGCTCGATGAGATAGGCATCCATCTGGATGCGAGTGAGCGTGCCAAGGGGTGGCATCACCCAATGCTCGCGCAGCACGTCGGCAAAGCCCAGCGGCTGGTTGCTGTCCCAGTGCTTGCTGCCCTGGCCGATGACGATGCTCACCCGGTCGTCAAAGAGCACGTGGTGCGCCAGTTGCGGCTGGTGCGCCCGCGCATCCAGAACGCCGATCACGGCATCCATGGCACGCGTGTCCAAGCCTTTGAGCAGGTCGTCGAACAGGCCGTCGTGGATGGACACGGCCACGTCGGCATGGCGCTGCTGGAACGCGGTCACGGCTTCGGGCAGGCCGCCGGCGATGCCTGCCCAGACGCTGCCCACGTTCAGTCGCGGCACGCGTCCCGCAGCCACCGCATGCATTTCGAGGCCGGTGCGGGCGATATCGCCCAGCACGGTGATGGCCAGGCGTTTGAGCAGATGCCCGGCAGGCGTCAGCTGCACCTTGCGCCCGCGCACCACCAGCGGCGTGCCCGCCACGCGTTCGAGCTCTGCCAGCCAGTGCGACATGGCAGATTGCGTCATGTGCAGTCGCGCCGCCGCTTCGGTCAGCGTGCCCGCCTCGTCCAGCACCAGAAAGGACTCCAGATGCCGGACCTTGATGCCTCGTGCCCAGGACAGGCCTTCCGAACGCTCGATCATGAGTAAACCTTCATGCATCCATTTTGCATTTTCACTAGGCGGATGGCAGAGGTTGTCATGAAAATTACTTCATCTTTTCATGATGGACCCTCTGAGGAATCCCTGTGCCCAAAGCAATCACGAACGTCTACAAGATCCTGATGGGTGCCGCGGTCGCGGCCGCCACGGCCACCACCGTGTTCGCGCAAGCCTCCTACCCCAGTCGTCCCGTGCGCCTGATCGTGTCTCAGGCCCCGGGCGGCAGCAGCGACACCATCGCACGCATGTGGGCCGAACACGCAGGCAAGGCCATTGGCGCCACCATCGTGGTGGAGAACAAGCCCGGTGCGGGCGGCCTCATTGCCGCACAGAACGCGCTGAATGCGCCCGCCGATGGCTACACCCTGCTGCTGGGCAGCGTGTCGCTGATGGTGCTCAATCAGTTCACCTACAAGCCACTGCCCTACAACCCCGAGAAGGATTTCGTTGGCGTGACCATGCTGACGACGGTGCCGTTCGTGCTGTCGGCCAACCCGGCCACGGGCATCAAGACGCTCAAGGATCTGACGGAAAAAGCCAAGGCGGCGCCCGGCAAGCTGAACTTCGCGTCCGCCGGCCTGGGCAACTCCACCCATCTGGCGGTCGAGCTGGTGTCCAATGCCCTGGGCATTTCGATGACCCACATCCCTTACAAGGGCGAGGCCGACGGCATCCTGGCCACCATTGGCGGGCAAACCGAGGTGATGGCACCTGTGTATGGCACCGCCCTGCCCCACATCAAGAACCACAAGCTCAATCCACTGGCCGTGTTGTCGCCGCAACGCACCCCTGAGCTGCCCGATGTGCCCACCCTGGGCGAGCTTGGCGTGAAGGGCTTTGACAACATGGGCTGGAGTGCCGTGGTGGCGCGCGCCGGCACGCCGGCTGACATTGTGGAAAAGCTCAACAAGGCGACGACGGCCTTCCACCAGAGTCCCGACGTGCAGGCCAAGCTCAAAAGCATGGGCGTGATCCCCATGTCCGGCCCTTCCGCGCTGGTCATGGAAACGGCGGCGCGTGACGCCAAGGCCTGGGGGCCCACGCTCGGGGCGCTGAACCTCAGCGCCAAGTAAGTCGGCGGCCGCGCAAGCGCCGCCCCCTTTTCTTCCATCTTCACCCTTGCCGTATCGCCGATGCAGCAAGGGGTTCGTCATCACACCTCATGAAAAAAGAAGCAATGGTGGTCTGCCCGCAACCGGAGGCCGCCGAGTCCGGCATCGACATCCTGCGCGCAGGCGGTAACGCGGTGGATGCCGCCGTGGCCACCGCGCTGGCCCAGACCGTGGTCGATCCGCTGATGTGCGGTATCGCAGGTTTCGGCACCGCCGCCGTCTACCTGCCGGGCGCCCAGGTGCATGAATATTTCGACTTCCATTCGCCCGCGCCGCTGGCGGCCAGGGAAAACATGTGGGAGCACCTGCTCGAGGGCGAGACCAAGGACGGCTTCGGTTTCATCCTCAAGGGCCGCGTCAACGACATCGGCCCCCAGTCCATCGGTACGCCGGCCACGCTCAAGGGCCTGGAGGCCATGCACCAGACGCACGGCCGCCTGCCGTGGCGGCAGGTGGTGGAGCCCGCCATCCGCTGGGCAGCGGACGGCTACTTTGTGCGCCCCGGCATGCACGCCTTCTGGATCGACGAGCCCACCATGGGCCGCGTCGGCAACCTGGAGCGGCTGCAGTACTGCGAGGAAAGCCGCCAGCTGTACTGCCGCCCTGACGGGCGCCCCAAGCCCATCGGTGCGCCGCTGCGCAACGAAGGCATGGCTGCCGTGCTGCGCCAGATTGCTGAAGAAGGTGCGCGCCCGTTCTACCAGGGCGACCTGGCGCAAAAAATGGTGACGCACCTGCAGTCGCTGGGGGCGCTGATCACGCTCGACGACCTGGCCCGGTATCAGGTGCAGCGCAACCCGCCGCTGGTGGGCCGCTACCGCGACCGCACCATCACGACCAACCAGCCCCCGGGCGGCGGCGCCATGCTGCTGGAGATGCTCAACATCCTCGAGCACTTCGATCTGGCGAGCCTGGAGCACAACAGCCCCGCCTACCTGCAGCGGGTGTGCGAGGCCATGAAGAAGGCGACGATCGACAAGGACCGCTGCATCGGCGACCCGAAGTTCTTCGATGTGCCGCTGGATCAGCTCCTGTCCAAGGACATGGCCCGAGAAGTGGCCGAGCAGATCCGCACGGGCCATCGCTTCAACGTGGAGCGCGTGAACCCTGGCGCGCCCGTGCCGCGCGACACCACCCACCTGAGCGTGGTGGACGCCGACGGCAACGCCGTGTCCCTGACCCACTCGCTGGCCATGCCCTCGGGCATCATCACCCCGGGCATGGGTTTTCTGTACAACGGCTGCATGGGCGTGTTCGACCCGCGTCCGGGCCGCGCCGGCAGCATCCAGCCGGGCAAGAGCCGCTTCACCTCGTCCTGCCCCACCATGACCTTCAAGGACGGCGAGCTCGACGTGGTGCTCGGCGCCCCGGGGGGCACGCAGATCGCCATGGGCGTGCTGCAGGTGCTTCTCAACGTGATCGATCACGGCATGGAGATGCAGGCAGCCGTGTCGGCACCTCGCTTCTCGTCCACCAGCAACTCCATCGACGTGTGCAACCGCATTCCGCGTTCCACCACACGCGCGCTGGAAGCACAGGGCTACGCCATTGGCCGCAACCCGTACAACTACACCATCGGCTGGGTGCACGGCGTGCAGATCCAGGCCGACGGCCTGCATGGCGGCGCCGACCCCGGACGCGATGGCGTGGCGTACCGGCTGCGCATGGATCCTGCGCACTGATCGGCCACCGTTTTCAGCTATCGACTGTGTGGCTTATGAGGAACTCATTCCCATCCCGCCTTCTTTGCATGTAGCCAGCCGCGCTTGTCTGCTTTGCAGCGATTTCCGCCGCCGGACTCGAGGGCCGCCGATGTCTGCTTGAAGGACGATCCCGACAGGCAAGTCCGTAGAACGACCTGTCGTAGACCGCATTGGAACTCCCTTTGACCTGAAGTTCCCTGTGCGATTGCAACAACTGCTGCCTGCTCGCTCGGCAATGCACAACTCGATGCACTGAGCGCTCGCGGCGACGCGCCGATGATCCGGCCATCGGCCCCGACAGCGATCTGCGTTTCGACGTGGCGATGCGCGCCTATGACTACACGCCGTCGGTGCGCGCGGACGGTCCGACCTGGGACGATGAGGAACCTGGCCGACCAGGCGGCGGCGCCGATCATTTTCTCGACTTCATCGCCTCCCAAGCGGTGCAGGCCCTGGCGGCGCGCGCACCGCTGGATCCGCGACGCCGCACGCTGTGCGGGACACTCGTACGGTGGTTTGTTCGCGCTGCACGCGTTGTTGCGCCGGCCGCACTTCTTCTCGCGCTACGCGGCGGCGGACCCCTCGTTGTGGTGGCAGGACGGCTTCATCCTGCGCGAGGCCGAACACCCCGCCCCCTGCCGGCGGGGCGCGAGACCATGCTGTTGTTCATGCAAGGCGCCTCGACCGAAGGCGAGAGTCCTGCCGCGCCACCTCCTGCAGGTGTCAGCGCGGCGCGCGCCGAACGCCTGCGACACCAGCATGCCGCCGTGCCACCGCAGGCTGGCCGGGACCTGGCGGGGCGACTCGACCGCGCAGGCGTGCGTGCGCAGTACCTCGCCTTTCCCGGCATGCCTCATGGCCCGATGCTGGCGGCATCCCTGCCGCCCCATTGGCACTGGCTGCGCGCTCGTCGCCGGCTTGAGCCGAAAGCTGGAGAAAAGTCGTTTCGCCCCCCCACAGGTCGCGAGGATCCTTGCGGGGCCCATGGCCGCATATCCGACCCGGGCGGCCGGAATTCGGATGCATCAACCATTGCGCATGAGAAGCTCGGTGAGCTTCATCACTTTGAGAGTGCAATGGTCAAAAAGACAACTGAACAGAAAGCTGCAGAGGTGCTTCGTTACACCACTGCCAGTGGTGCGGCCAATGCGGTTGAGCTCGAGCCCTTCTTGGCGGATCCCAATCAGGCCATACGCGCCGTGGCGGCCATGAACCCGGATGCAGACGAAGAGATCCTGGATCGTTTTGCGAATGACAAGTTCTGGGGCGTCCGCATGGAAGTGGTGCGCAATGCCAATGTCGGCCAGGCCACGTTGCGCAGGCTGCTGGAGTCCGACACGCGCAAACGCGGCGTGGTGCACCACGCCGCGCGCGAGAAGCTGGAAGAGCGCGGTGTCGCATTTGGTGCTGGTGGCATGCCGGAAGACGCGGCGTAGAGAACGAAGTCGCATTTCCTGAGCGTCATTTGATCGCGTCGCTTTCGATCTCGATCACTGCGGCCGGTGTTCGTGCGAGGTCCTGTTATTGGCGCTCCGGCCTCTTGTTTCGGACGAGCAGTGCCATGGCCGCCAGCGCGACCGGAACATTCGAATCACGTATCTCAGTGCTGCCCCCCAACCAGACGCTTGTCTGTCAGGTGGCCCGTCAACCCGCGGACCTGGGCGCCGGCTTTGCCTTGAGGCCCGCCTCGATGAAGTTCACCAGGTAGTCGACACCGGCCTCGATGCTGGTCTGCTGCAACTTCTCGGGCCACAGTGCCTGCACCCGCGTGTGCGTGCTGTGCGCATAGAAGAAGGCTCCGTAGACGAAGATGACGCGCCAGTAGAACTCTTCGCTGCTCAAGTGAGGAAGCTCGTGGCTTACGACATCCACGAAGCGTCGCGCGAAGTCGTCCACGATGGAGGCTGTCAGCGCATGCACTTCATCGGCAGGGTCCATCAGCATGCGGCCGTAGAACGCACGGAACGACTCGCGCTCCTGGACACTGGCTCCCGCGACAAGCAGTGAGGGCGCCATGGACGCCCGCAGGATGTCTCGCAACGGGACCTTCCGACCCTCGAATGCATCCAGGCGCTCCTTGCGCTCCTTCATCACCGGCCCCAGGCGGCGCTCCAGCACCGCCTTGCACAGCGCTTGTTTCGATCCCCAGTAGTAGTGGAAGGCTCCCAGGTTGGCGTTGGCCCGCTCCGCGATCGCTCGCATGCTGGTGCCCCCGTAGCCATGTGCAGCAAACAGGGCCTCGGCGGCGTCGAGGATCTGGTTTGCGGTGGTGTCGGAAAGCGCCTGCCGCTTCGAAGAGACGGCGGTTTTCGCTGCGCTGGGCTTGGGCATGAGGGAAGTGGCGAGGTATTGAAGTTCGTTGACAGCCAATCCTTGAAATCATACAGTTGTATATTTATACGCACGTATGACTTAAAGGAGACTTCATGAGATTGATCGATCTGTCCTCGACGCTGGACCCGCACGACCGCGATCTGCTTCCTCCCGCCATGGCCGCCGCTGCGGGCGTGGTGGCGCCCCGGGTGGACTATTCCCACCCGGCGACGCCGGACGGCCGAGATCGCTTCTGCCACTTCTTCGGCTGCAGCCACGACGACTTGCCCGACGGCGAGGGTTGGGGCTCGGAGGTGCTCAACGACATGTCGTCGCATTGCGGCACGCACGTGGACGCACCGCTGCACAGCGGATCGACCTGCGAGGGGCGAACCTCACGCACCATCGACCAGGTCGAACTGAACGAGCTCTTCTGCCCCGGCAAGGTGCTCGATGTGCGCCCTTGGGCGCAGCCTGGGCAGGCCATCCCCGTCGATGCGCTTCGCCAGGCGTTGTCCGCAGTGGGCGAGCCCATCCGTCCCGGCGACGCCGTGCTGATCCGGACCGGACAGGAGCGATATCGCCTGGGTGAGCCGGCCTTCTTTCAGTACCCGGGGATGAGCCGCGAAGGCACGCTGTTCCTGTCGGAGCAAGGCGCCACCGTGCTCGGCACCGATGCGGTCGGCTGGGACCGGCCCTTCGCCGTGATGGCCCAGGCCTTCAAGGAAACGGGCGACAAGCAGCAGCTGTGGGACGGCCACAAGGCGATCCGCGAGAAGGAGGCCTTCATCGTCCAGCAACTGTGCAACCTCGGCGCCTTGCCGCTGCGCGGCTTCCACGTGGGCTTCTTCCCGTTGAAGCTGGCACGCGCCAGCGCCGCTCCCGCCCGCGCCGTGGCCTTTCTTTCCAACTGAGGAGCGACTTCAATGCGTATCGTGACTTTTGTGCGCGAGGGCTTTGACGCACCTCGCCTCGGTGCCCTCATCGGCGTCGACGGTGTGCTGGACCTCACGGCTCGCCACCCTGGCGAAGAGGCCTTCGGCTCTGCGTTGGCTTTCCTGCGCGCAGGCCCTGCATCCTGGGACCTTGCGCGTGCGCAGGTCGTCAAGCACGGCGGCGCTGCAGAGTCCCTGGCCGGCGCCGCATTGCTTCCCCCGCTGCCCAATCCGCCGCTGATCCGGGACTGGGGAACCATGATCGAGCACCCCAGGTTCTTCCTGCGGCGACGCGCCGAGCAACTGGCCGCCCGGTCGGCCGACCCGGAGGCCGCCATGGCCGCCGCACAAGCCGATGGCTCGCTCGAGTTGCCCCCGAACTGGTTCACCGTGCCTCGCTTCTACACCGGCAATCCGCTCAACATGACCGGGCCGGATGCCGAGATCGCCTGGCCGGGTTTCGCCGAATCGCTGGACTACGAACTCGAACTGGCCGTCGTCATCGGCGTGGGTGGCAAGGACATCCCCGTGTCGCGAGCACACGACCACATCTTCGGGGTCACGCTGTTCAACGACTTCACCGCGCGGGATACGCAAGTGGCTGAAGGCAGCCCGGCCGGCAAGAGCAAGGACTTCGACGGCGCCTACGCCATCGGCCCCTGCATCGCCACGCTGGACGAGATCCCCGACCTCTACCAGCTGCAGGTGCAGTCGAGGCTCAATGGCCTCGTCCAGACCACCCGCAGCACCGCCGACATGCAGCTGACCTTCGAGGACATCGTGAGCTATGCCAGCCGCTCGTGCACGCTGCACCCTGGCGAACTCTTCGCCTCGGGCACCTTCGAAGGTGGCTGCGGCGTAGAGACCGGCCGGCTGCTGCGCGATGGCGATGTCATCGAACTCGAGGCGCAGGGCATCGGCACGCTGCGCAACCGGATCCGCCGCACGGCAGCGCCCGCCGCGGCAGCGAAGGCCTGAGATGACGGTTCCGCTGTACATCGTGGGCGTGGGCAGCACGCCCACGGGCCGCTTCGCGGACGTTGCGCTGCGCACGATGGCCTGCCAGGCCATCGATCTCGCCCTGGCCGACGCTGGTGCGACGGCCGACCAGGTGGGTGCGGCGTTCTTTGCAAACGTCGGCCAGTCGCTCCTGCAGGGGCAGCACATGATCGGTGGTCAGGTGGCGCTGCGCGAGGCAGGATTGGATGGCATTCCGATCATCAACGTCGAGAACGCATGTGCCAGTGCGTCGACCGCCTTCTACCTCGCCTGCGCCCATCTGCGCGCCGGACTGTGTGACGTCGCATTGGCGGTGGGAGCGGAGAAGCTGTCGCACCCGGACAAGGCCCGCACCTTTTCCATCTTCGATGGTGCCCATGACGCCGAAAGGCCTGAGGCACTGCTGCGCTTTCTCGCACAACAAGCTGGTGAGGACCCCACACAAGCCCCCGTCGCACAGCAACGCAGCGTCTTCATGGACATCTATGCGGCCCTGGCCCGCGCGCACATGGCACGCCACGGCACCACGCAGCGGCAGCTGGCCCATGTGGCCGCCAAGAACCACAGCCACTCCGTGCACAACCCGTTGGCCCAGCATCGCGTCGCGATGTCGGTCGACGAGGTGCTCGCGGCGCGCGCCATCACCTGGCCCCTGACTCTGCCGATGTGCGCGCCGATCGGCGATGGCGCGGCTGCGGCGTTGATCGTGCGCGAGGACGCCCTGGAGCGCTTCGATGCGAAGCGTGCGGTGCGCGTGCGGGCCAGCGTTCTGGCCAGCGGGTCGGCACGCGCCGGCGGAAGCGAGACGCCCATCAGCCGCCGCGCGGCACTGCGCGCCTACGCAGAGGCCGGCGTCGGGCCCGAAGACATCGACGTGAGCGAAGTCCATGACGCCACGGCCTTCGGAGAAATCGTCCAGTGCGAACACCTGGGCTTGTGCGAGCCCGGCCAGGGTGGATGGCTTGCGGAACAAGGCCACACCACCTTGGGCGGTCGTCGACCCGTCAACCCCTCGGGGGGACTGGAGTCGAAGGGCCACCCCATCGGCGCCACCGGACTGATGCAGATCCATGAGCTCGTCCTGCAACTGCGCGGCGAGGCCGGCGGGCGACAGGTGGCCAACGCGCGCCTAGCCCTCGCCGAGAACGGCGGCGGCTTCCTGGGCCACGAGGAAGCGGCCGCAACCATCACCATTCTTGAACGGGCTGCACAACGCACATGAAGCACGCCACCATGTATTCCAGACGCACTCTCCTCGGGCAATCGCTCGCCCTGGGCTTGTCCAGCCTCGTCGGCAACGCTGCCAGAGCCGCCACGGCGGCCTGGCCGTCCAAGCCGATCCAGGTCATCGTGCCCGCAACCACCGGCAGCGCACCCGAGATCGTGGCTCGTCTGATCGCCGACGCGTTGTCGGCGCGCCTGTCGAACCCGGTCTATGTGGAAGGCATGCCAGGGGCCTCGGGGATCATCGGCACCGACAAGGCGCTCAAGGCACCCGCCGACGGGCACACGCTGCTCTACGCCATGAATCAGGTGGCGACGATGAACCCGCACCTCTACCCACGGCTGCCCTACAACCCGGCCAGGGACATGGCGCCGATCAGCCTGGTCGCGCGCGGCGGGTATGTGCTGCTCGCCCACAGCGGCTTGCCGGCCTCCGATCTCCCGTCGCTGATCGCCCTGGCCAAGCGCGAGCCCGGCAAGCTGGCCTATGCCTCCACGGGCAACGGCAGCGCCTTCCACCTGGGCATGGAACTGATCAAGGCGCAGTGCGGCATCGACCTGCTGCATGTGCCCTACCGCAGCGGTGCCAATGCCAACACCGAGCTGATGGCGGGGCGCGTGCAGGTCCGACTCGAGCCCCAGGCCTCGGCGCTGGCGCTGGTTCGCGGTGGCCGCGTCAAGGCCTTGGCGGTGACCACACCCACGCGACTCTCCGTCCTGCCGCAAGTGCCGACGGTCCGGGAGACCTTGCCCGGATTCGAGTTGAGCGGCTGGAACGCCTTGTGGGCACCGGCGGGCACGCCCGCGCCGGTCATCGTGCGACTCAACGCCGAGGTGCAGGAGATCCTGAAGAGCGACGCATTCCGAAGCCATCTGCTGCAACTCGGCCTGACACCCGAGGGCTCGACGCCGGCCGAACTGGCTGCGCTGACGGCGCAAGAGACGGCGCAATGGAAGGCCCTGATCGACAAGACGGGCATCAAGGCGGACTGACATGACGGATTTCAAGACCCTGGCCGATCTCGTCGGCCACCATGCGCGCACGCGTCCCCATGCGATCGCCCTCACGTTCGAGGCGGGCCCGGCCTTGCCCGAGCAGCACCGCAGCTTCCTGCAACTGCACGAGAACGGCCTGGCGCTGGCCCGGGCCCTGCAAGGCCTGGGCATCCGACGTGGCGACGCCATCGCGCTGGTGATGGCGAACCACCCCGAGTTCGTCGAAGCCATGGTGGCGGCCGCGCACGTCGGGGCGGTGCTGGTACCGATCGATGCGCGGGCGCAAGGCGACAGGCTCGCCGCACTGATCGATCGCACGCACTGCGTGGGTGTGATCGCGGCGGACTATGCCGCCGCTGCGGTCGCGCAGATTCGATCGCGCGCCACCCACCTGCGCTGGGTCGTGCGTGTGGTCTCGGGCGAACTTGCGGCAGATGCGCCGCGCGCCTGCGAAGCGCTGGACTACGCGCAACTGCTGGCCCGCCACACACAGGCAGGCCTCCCCTCGGCACACTTCACGCCCGTCGATCCCGATGACCCCATGCAGATTCTCTTCACCTCCGGCACGACCGGAGAGCCCAAGGGGATCGTGGTCACCCACCGCCGCTTCGTCGACACGGCGGCACTGGCGGCCTCCGCCTTCGGCTACACCGACGACGATCGCCTCTACTCCGGCCTGTCGCTGACGCACGCCAATGCCCAGTTGGTCACGCTGGGTGCAGCCCTGAGGCTCGGGATCGCCTGCGTCATGTCGCGCCGCTTCACCAAGTCGCGGTTGTGGGAGATCGTGCGTCGGCACCGGTGCACCGCCTTCACCCTGCTGGGCGGCATGACCACCGCCGTCTATTGCGAGCCGCCGTCGCCCGGCGACCGGGACCACGTCGTGCGCTTCGTCGTCGCCGCAGGCATGCCGCAGGCCATCTGGGGTGACTTCGAGCAGCGCTTCGGCGTCCACGTCCTGGAGTTCTACGGCACCGCCGAAGGCGGGCTGACGGTCAACCCTTTCGGGAAAGGTCCGATCGGCAGCATCGGCCGCCCGCACCCTGCGTTCTCCATCCGCATCGTCGCCGAAGACGGCAGCGATGCGCCTGTGGGCACGCCGGGCGAACTGGCGTTCCGACCGGCCAGCGGCGCGCCCTTCGACATCGCGTACTTCGAAGACCCGCAGGCCTCGCAGACCAAAGGCAAGGATGGTTGGCTCTGGACCGGCGACATCGTGCGCGCCGATGCGCACGGCTGGCTCTACTTCGAGCACCGCCGCGGCCATGGCATTCGCCGCAACGGCGAATTCATCGACCCGGCGCAGATCGAGAAGGCCATCGCGGACACCGGACTGGTCCGCGATGCGTTTGTGTTCGGCACGGCAGCGGCCTCGGGGGCGCCTGGCGAACGCGATGTCGTCGCAGCCGTCGTCCCCCATCACACCGACCTGGACCTTTCGGTGCTCCATGCGCGTTTGCGCGAGACGCTGTCGAAGAACGCCCTTCCCGGGCGGCTGATGGCCATCGAAGCGATCCCCAAGACCGCATCGGAAAAGCCGTTGACGCGGGTTCTGGAGGAATGGTTGCGCGACGGGACGGTCGCGACCGTGTTCGAGGCGCCCTCAGCCTAGACACAAGACCTGGGCGCAGGCGGCGGCAGGCCGTTTTTCCCCTGCGCAATCAACAACAACGAAGGAGACATTCATGCACAACCGCGGGCGTAAGCTTTTTCTTCCCATCTCACTTGCATCGCTGTTCATCGGACCCTCGAGCTGGGCGCAGTCTTCTGTGACGCTCTTCGGTGTCGTCGACATCTCGGTGAGCCACTACCAGACCAAGAGCGTGCTTCCCGCAGGCCTGCCTTGGTGGTCGCTGGCAGCGCCGGCATCCATCTCGCAAGGCGCCACGAAGCTCGCGTCGGGCGCGCACACCCCTTCTCTCTTGGGCATTCGCGGACAGGAGGATCTGGGCGGCGGGCTTGCTGCAGGCTTCTGGCTGGAATCCACACTCACACCGGACGACGGAGCCCAGGGGCTTGGCGTTTTCGACCGCCGCTCGACGGTCAGCCTGTCGGGGCCGTTTGGCGAAGTGCGCCTGGGCCGCGACTACGTGCCGACCTATTGGAATCTGACGGTCTTCGATCCCTTCGGTACGGTCGGGGTTGGCGCGAACCTATGGAATCCGATCGGCACGGGGCTCACCACCAGCCACGGAAAGTCGCCCGCGAACCTGATGCCCTTTGACAACTACGTTCGCGCCTCCAACAGCGTCGGCTATTTCCTGCCGGGCCATCTTGGCGGGTTCTACGGCCAGGCCATGTACTCGCTGCATGAGAACCCGAAGCAGAGTGGCGTGAGCCACAGTCCGAGCAAGGGCGGGCGAAACGTCGGGGGGCGGTTCGGCTATCAACGTGGCCCGCTCAACCTGGCCATCGCCTACCAGGAAGACACCAAGGACGATCTCAGCGGATTCGACAAGGACCGTTTGAAGATCCTCAACGCTGGGGTCTCCTACGATTTCGATGTCGTCAAATTGTTCGGCCAGTTGTCGCAGATCAGGGATGAGCGCAGCAAGATGCACGTAGCCAACATCGGCGGCATTCCGTATCCCTTCAGGAACGAGAGCAATGGGAAGTACACCGGCGGCTTGATCGGCATCACGGCCCCGGTCGGGCCTGGATTGATCCGTGCGTCCTATTCGCGCGTGAACTATGCATCTCCTCATGCGGTGAATGCCTTGAATCCCGCGACATGGCTGCAAGACAACGATGCCAGGATCGAGAAGTTCGCCGTCGGCTATGTGTACAACCTGTCAAAGCGCACCGCGCTCTATGCCACTGTCGCGCGAACCAAGATGAAGTGGAACGGGTCCGTGAATGCGGCGATGGCCATCAGCCCCGGAGGCGGGGTGAGGTTTGCGAACGGCATCGCCGGGATCAGCGCACCTTATGTCCCCTCGAGCACCACCGGCTACGACATGGGCATTCGGCACGCCTTCTGAGGGCACTGACTCGCGCTGCGGACCTTCCAGGTGGTCGGCCCTGAACTCCCGCGTGCTGCAGCGCTGCGCGCTTGCCGGGCAAAGGGAAGGCCCGCACAGGGGCCGTCTCTTCCGCCCCGGAAGGGCAACGCTCTTTGACTCACAAGGCGCATGCGGTGCAACGGCAAGGATTCAGGAGGAGCGATGCACCACTGTCTAGCGTGCTCGATTGCGCATCGCATACAACAGCACGAGCGTCGCGATGATTTCCAGTCCCGCGACCGCATAGAGGCCCGCGGCCACGCTTCCCGTCGACGTCTTCAGCCACCCCATCGTGAAGGGCGCAGCGAACCCCGCCAGGTTGCCGACCGAGTTGATGAAAGCAATGCCACCCGCCGCAGCGGTGCCTGTGAGAAAGGAAGCGGGGATCGACCAGAACACGGGAAAGGCGGCGAGGATGCCGATGGTCGCGAAGCTCAACGCGACCATGGCGAACACAGGTTGGTCGATCAACACGCCGGTGGCCACGAGCCCGACGCCAGCAATCAGCGTCGCATAGGCGCAGTGCCGCCGCCGCTCGCCGGTGGCATCCGAATGCATGCCGTTGAGCACCATCGCGACCGTTCCCAAAATGAACGGAATGGCCGACAGCAGGCCGATGTTCAGCGTGCCCTTCACGCCCAGCTCCTTGACGATCGAGGGCGTCCAGAACGCAATGGTGGCGTTGCCGCTCACGATGCAGAAATAGGCGGCGGTGCACAGCCACAGCATGGGGTTGCGCAACGCCCGGCCGAAGCTCGATTGCTTGGGGGCGTCGGCGTTCTCCTTCTGCAGTTCGGCGGCCAGCGCGTGCTTCTCGGCCTCGGTCAGCCATCGTGCGGATTGGGGCCGGTCCGGCAGCCAGGCCAGCACCGCGAAGCCGGCAAGCACCGAAGGAATGCCTTCGAGCAAAAAGAGCCACTGCCAGTTTCGAAACGGCGCGACGCCTTCCATGCCGCTCATGATCAGCCCTGCGAGCGGCCCGCCGACGACGCCCGCGATGGCAAACGAGGTCATGAAGAGCCCGTTGATCTTGCCGCGACGATGCGCCGGCACCCAGTACGTCAGGTACAGCATCACGCCCGGGAAAAATCCGGCCTCGAATGCACCGAGCAGGAAGCGCAGAACATAGAAGGACGTGGGCGTTTCCACGTAGATCATCGCCATCGACGTGAGGCCCCAGAGGATCGTGATGCGCGCGAGCGTCTTGCGCGCGCCGATCTTCTGCAGCAGCAGGTTGCTCGGCACCTCGAACAGGAAGTAGCCGATGAAGAAGATGCCGGCGCCCAGCCCGTAGACCGCCTCGCTGAATTGCAGGTCCTGCAGCATCTGCAGCTTGGCGAAGCCCACGTTGACGCGGTCGATCCACGCCAGCAGGAACAGGAACACCAGGAACGGCACCAACCGCCATGCGATCTTGCGATGCATGCGGTCGTGGTCCGAGAGGGAATGGGCGCCGGCCGAAGGCCGCGCGAGGGATGAGACAGAGGTAGCGTCCACAGCAGTTTCCTTTTTCTTCAATGACAGAACTCCAGGAATGCGCCAGCCCTTCATGGTGTACGCATAATGTTTATAAATATATTTATAGGCATTCCATCGCACATTGGTAGTTACCCTCCGTGGGATCTGTCTCCGCCGGTTTCATCGTTCGCGAATCGAGAAAGGTCCTTTGCCGCCGGCGCGGTTTCCGCGCGACTTCGTTCCTCCTAAGGTCAGCACCTGGCACCGCGCAGTGCGTGCCAAGCCAACCAAGCAACCGAACGAAATGGAGCAGTTTTCAATGTCGCAATGGATACGCAGGATCGGCGCCGCGGCGTCTCTATGGGGCGCAATGGGCGTCACCCTCGCCTTCGCAGCCCCCGTCGTGGGCAAGAGCCCGTGGGGCCCGAACGACGAACTCGGCCGACTGAACCTCATGACCGCGAGCACCAAGGCCCAGGTGCTTTCCCGCGCGGACGGTGCGCGTGTGTACGACCTGTCGGTCGAGTACTTCGTCGGCATGCCGAGCTGGCACGGCATCGGCGACCCGCGCTACCAGATCTGGATGACGCACACGCCGCACGGCACCGTGGTCGATGACCCGATGGGCGTCGGCCACACGCAGAACAAGCACGTGAGCTACACCGGCGCGGCCATCTCGATGTACACCCACATGGGCACGCACATCGACGCGCTCAACCATTTCGGCCTCGACGGCAAGATCTGGAACGGCTTCGAGGCGCGCGAACACCTGGGCGACCGCGGCTGGAAGAAGACCGGCGCCGAGACCATCCCGCCGATCGTGGCCCGCGGCGTCCTGATCGACGTTGCCGCCGCCAAGGGCGTCGAGATGCTGGCGCCCGGCTACCGCGTCACCCGGGCCGATCTGCAGGAGACGCTCGACAAGCAGCGCGTGAAGCTGGAGACAGGCGACGTGGTCCTGATCCGCACCGGCCGCATGAAGCTCTACGACAAGGCCGACGCCTACATGGATTCGCCACCGGGCATGAGCGTGGATGCCGCGCGCTTTCTCGTGGAGTCGGGTGGCGCGATGGTCGTGGGTGCCGACAACCTGAGCTTCGAGACCTTCCCGCCCGACGCCGACGACAACTACGTGCCGGTGCACACCTACCTGCTCGCGCAGCAGGGCGCGCCGATCATCGAGCTGGTCAACCTGGAAGCGCTCGCCAAGGACCGCGTCTACGAGTTCGCGTTCATCGGTGCGTCGCTCAAGCTGCGTGGCGGCGACGCCGCACCGATGCGCCCCATCGCCATCCCGCTGCGGCGCTGAGACGCTCGCGCGTACTGAGTTTGCCTCGTCGGCTGGTACGCTCGGCGCCATGGATCGCTACGCTGCCATGCAGTACTTTTGCCGCGTCGTCGAGCAGGGCAGCCTGGCCGCTGGCGCCCGCGCGCTGAACCTCTCGAACTCGGTCGTCACGAAGGCCATCCAGTCGCTGGAAGCCTGGACCGATTGCCGCCTGCTCGCGCGAACCACGCGCAGCATGCAGCTCACCGAAGCCGGCGAGCGCTTCTACAGCTTCTGCCAGCGAACGCTGGCAGACACCGAGCGCACGCTGACCGATGTCCGTTCGGTGAGCCGCGGGTTGACCGGGCGGCTGGTCGTGGCCGCGCCGGTGTCGCTCACGCTGTCGCATCTGCACGTGCATCTGCATGCGTTCCAGGCGCAACACCCGGGCATCGAGCTCGAGATGCGGCTGAACGACAGGCCGGTCGATCTGGTGCGCGAAGGCATCGACGTCGCGCTGCGCGGCCAGGCGCGGCTGGAAGATTCGAGCCTGGTGGCCATGCCGCTGATGGACCTGGCCCGCGTGGTGTGCGCCGCGCCCGCCTATTGGGAGCGCCACGGCCGGCCCGCAACACCCGCCGACCTGTCGGGCCACAACTGCCTGCAGTACCTGTTGGGCGACGACCGCGATGAATGGGTGTTCGACGGACCGGACGGGCGCGCGCGTGTGCGGGTGAGCGGCACGTTCCGCGCCGACAACAGCCTGCTGCTGATCGACGCGATGCGCCGGGGCGTCGGGCTGGGCCTGGTGCCGTCGGTGATGGTGAAGGATGCACTGGCCGACGGCTCGTTGCAGACCGCGCTCGACGCCTACGTCGCGCCGCCTCGGCGCCTCTTTGCGGTCTACCCGACGCGCGACCACCTGATGCTGAAGGTGCACGCGCTGGTCACCTTCCTGAAGCAGCAGTTGCCGCCGCTCACCCCATCAGTTCCTTCGGCAGCGCCGCCATGAACGACGCGAAGTTGGTCGAGCCCTGGCCGGGGCTCATGTGCTCGACCATCAGTTCGGCCGCTGCCCTGGCATCGCGCCGCTGAATCGCGTCGAGCAGCTTGGAATGCTGCTCCCATGACGACTTGAGGCGACCGAACGCGGCAAAGGCGTGGCGCCTGTAGGCGCCGGTCTGCGAACGCATCCGCAGGATTTCCTGGCGCAGGTAGGGGTTGCGTGCCCCCTGGTAGAGCGCCTCGTGGAAGCGCCGGTTGTGCTCCTGCCAGGCCTTGACGTCTTCTTTCTTGACCGCGGCGGCGGCGCGCTCGTGCGACTTGGCGAGGTCGAGCCGCTCTTCGGGCGTCATGCGCTCGCAGGCCAGCCGCACGCACAGGCCCTCGAGCTCCGCCAGCAGCTCCCACATGGCCAGCAGCTGGGTCATGTCCATCTTCGCGACGACCATGCCACCACGCGGCAGGCTTTCCACCAGCCCCTGGGCCTGCAACTGAAGCAGCGCCTCGCGCACCGGCGTGCGCGAGACCTCGTAGGCCGTCATCAGCGCCTGTTCGTCCACCGTGTCTCCGGGCAAGAGCGTGCCGTCGCGGATGGACTCCTCGACCGCAAGGCGGATGCGTTCAGCGGTTTTCATGGGGCGAGCTCCCGTAAAACAACGATTGAATAAAACATTTTTGTGAGTTATAAATATATTTATAGACCTCATCCATCTTTTAATTTTACCTGCTCCAGAGAGAGCGCACGGTGCCAGGAGACCGCTTTGACCGACCCCACCCTCGAGCCATGGAAGACATGGGTCACGCTGAGCCTGCAGTTGCATGGCATCGATGCCGCACCCGGACTTCAGGTCCGCGCGGCGCGCACGTTGGCACGGCTGGCGCCCATGGCGAGCCGTCTGGCCGCCGGCACCACACCGCCGTTCGATATCCGCCCCGTGGAGCACGCGCATGAGTGATACGGGCACGCCCTCCATTGCCGCGCTGCGCCGGTCGATTGCCACGGGCGCCAGCTCGGCCGACGAAGCGCTGGCCTTGCAGCGCGACGCCTTCGAGCGCGGCGCTGCCGTCCATCGCTGCGTGGTCCAGCGCGCGACACACAGCCGGCCGGTCGCACATGCGCCGCTCTCCGGCATCGCGATGGCGCACAAGGATGTGTTCGGCACAGGGCTGCGCGCCGCAGGGCAAGGACGACCGGAAGGCGCTGCGGCCGATGCGGTGACCAGCCCTCCTTCCGCCCCGTTGCGACGCCTCTCCGAGCGTGGCGCGACCTACCTCGGCGCCCTTGTGATGGCGGAGTACGCTTGCGGCGCCACCGCGGAGAACCCGCACTTTCCCGCACCGCTGAATCCGCTGGACCCGGCGGCGGCGGTCGGCGGGTCGTCCAGCGGCTCGGCCGTGGCGGTGGCTGCCGGCTTGTGCCGGGCCTCGCTGGGGACGGACACCGCGGGGTCGGTGCGCATTCCCGCATCCACCTGCGGCGTGGTCGGATTCAAGCCCGGCGCCGGCGTGATCGACGCGGGTGGCGTCTCGCAGCTGGCGCCGTCGCTGGACACCGTCGGCGTGGTGGCGCGCTCGGTGTCGGATGCGGCCCATGTGTTCGCGGCGCTGCTGCCCGACGAGGCGCCGATGGCGCAGCGTCTGCTCAGCCTGGAAGGCATCGAGGAAGACCTGTCGCGCCACCGCCGCTGGCGCGTGGCGTCGGCACTGGACCAGCCCGACCTGCGCGACGACGTTGCAAGCCGGCTCGGGGCCTTCGAATCTCGCGCCACCTCGCACGCGGTGGCATGGCACCGCGCGTCCTTGCGTGGACTCGACGAACTGTCGTGTCTTGCCCAGATCGTGCTGCACGTCGAGGCCGCGGCCACGCATGCGCACAGCGTGCGCCACGCACTCGGCTCGCTGGCGCCGATCACGCAGGCAATCCTCCTGCCGGGCTGGGCCGTCCCGGCCGCCTGGTACCGACACGCCTGCGAAGCCCGCGCGGGCTGGCGAGACGCCTTCGTCACCAGGCACCTTGCGCAAGCCGACGTGCTGCTGTTGCCTTCGCTGCCGTGCGGCGTGCCCGACGCGCAAGCGGTGACCACCACCTCCGACCGCTTCGACCCGCGCGAACTGGTCGCGCTTCACCACTACCACGCCTTCGTGAACTACCTCGGGCTCCCTTCGTTGTCGTTCCCGATCGGCACCGACGCGCGCGGCCGGCCGGTTTGCATCCAGGCCATCGGTGCGCCGGGCGCCGAGGCCGAGCTGCTGGCCTTCGGGCACCAGTTCGCCGCGCCGACGGGCGCGCCTTCCGTTCCCGCGGCGCGCACCGCCCATCGCGCCCGCACCCCACTTCATTGACTTCCCACGGAGAAACCATGCCCAAGATCAACGCCTCCCCTGCCCTCGCGCGCTTTCGCGTGCTCGACCTGTCCCGCGTTCGCGCCGGCCCCACATGCGTGCGCATCCTTGCGGATTTCGGCGCCGACGTGATCCGCATCGAGCCCCCGGCGGGTGTCGACCCGAACGAGGCGATGTTCGCAGCCGACCGCTGGGGCGGCGACTTCCAGAACCTCAACCGCAACAAGCGATCGATGACGCTGAACCTCAAGAAGCCGGAAGGGCTCGAGGCCTTCATGCGGCTGGTGGAAACAGCCGACGTGGTGGTGGAAAACTGGCGCCCCGACGTCAAGGCGCGACTGGGCATCGACTACGAGGCGCTGCGCGCGGTCAATCCGCGGATCATCCTTGCGAGCATCTCGGGCTTCGGCCAGGACGGTCCCTATGCCTGGCGCCCGGGCTTCGACCAGATCATCCAGGGCATGGGCGGGTTGATGTCGGTCACGGGCTTCCCGGCACAGGGCCCCGTGCGCGCCGGCCTCGCGGTGGCCGATTCGGGCACCGGCGTCTATGCGGCAGCGGGCATCCTGATCGCGCTGCTCGAGCGCGAGCGTTCCGGGCAGGGGCAATGGGTGCACGGCTCGCTGCTGCACACGCAGGTGGCGCTGATGGACTTCCAGGCCGCGCGCTACCTCAACGACGGCGACGTGCCCGCCCAGGCAGGCAACGACCACCCGACGAGCAGCCCGATGGGCCTCTTCCAGGCGAGCGACGGCGTGTTCAATCTCGGCGCGTCGGGCGAAGGCAACTGGGTGCGGCTGTGCGAATGCCTGCAGGCTCCGCAGCTGAGGGCGGTGCCCGAATTCGCCACCGAGAAGCTGCGTGTCGAACACCGGCTGGCACTCAACGAGGCCCTGGCCGAGGTCTTCAAGAGCCAGACGGTTGCGCACTGGGTCGAACTGCTGAACCGCGCCGGCGTGCCCGCGGGCCCCGTCTATTCAATTCCGCAGGTCTTCGAGGACGCCCAGGTGAACCACCTGGGCATCGCGCAGGATGTGGAGGCGGGCAATGGCCGGCGCTACCGGCTGGTGTCGCAGCCGATCACGCTGGCGCGCACGCCAGCGCGCATCGCGCACGCCGCCCCGGCCTGGGGCGAGCACACGACCGAGATGCTGACCGAAATCGGCTACACGCCCTCCGACATCGAACAGCTGCAAGCAAAGGCCGCGGTATGAGCGAAGGACACATCCGGACCGAGACCGCAGCGGGGGTCGGAACGCTGGTGATCAGCCATGCACGCAAACACAACGCGATGACGCTGGCCATGTGGCAGCAGCTCGCCGAAGCCGTACAGGCGCTGGCCGACGACCGCGCCGTGCGCGTGATTGTCGTCACCGGTGAAGGCGACGCCGCTTTCGTCTCGGGCGCCGACATCAGCGAGTTTGCGCAACAGCGCAGCGGCACCGACGCCGTGGCCGCCTACGACCACGCGGTGGCGACCGCCCAGCGCGTGCTGGCCGAATGCGCCAAGCCGACAGTGGCGCGCATCCAGGGCATCTGCATGGGCGGCGGCATGGGCATCGCCCTCGCCTGCGACCTTCGCTTCGCCGCGTCGAACGCGCGCTTTCGCATGCCGGCCGCGCGCATCGGCCTGGGCTACGCGTTCGAGGGCATGCAGCGGCTGGTGAGATTGCTGGGCGCACCGGCCACCTTCGACTTGTTCTACACGGCGCGCAGCCTCCACGCTCCCGAGGCGATGCGCCTGGGCCTGGTCAACGACTGCATCGACGCCGAGATCTTCGACGCCGAGGTGGCGTCACGCGCGGCACTGATCGCCCAGAACGCGCCGCTGGCCTTGCGGGCCGCAAAGGCCGCGATTCTCGCTACGCTGGAGCCCCCGACAGCGCAGGCCCGGGAAGCGATCGACGCGATGGTGCGCCAGTGCTTCGCCAGCCGGGACTACGCCGAGGGCCAGGCTGCATTTGCCGAGCGGCGCGCGCCGCATTTCGAAGGGAGCTGAACCGATGACCGCCACCCTGCAAGAGAACCCGTCATGAGCAATCCACGCGTCCCCTTTCAACTCTCGTCCGAGCGCCCGCCGTTGATGCCGCTGGACGGCGGCCACATCCTCGCGCACATCGTCGTGAACGTGGAGCACTGGCCTTTCGACCGCCCCATGCCGCGCACGCTGCTGACGCCGCCGCACGGCAAGGAGACGGTGCCCGACGTGCCGAACTTCAGCTGGGCCGAGTACGGCCTGCGCTGCGGGCTGCCACGCATGATCGAGGCGCTGCGCAGTCGCGGATTGCGCGCGTCCGCCAGCCTCAACGCCTCGGTGATCGATTCGCACCCGAGCGCCGCGCAGGCCATCCTGGAGGCCGGCTGGGAATTCATCGGCCACGGGGTGCAGCAGCAGTCGCTGGCGCAACTCGACGGGCACGCCCAGGCGGAAGCCATCGTGAAGTCGCTCGACCGCATCGCCGCCTTCACCGGCGTTCGTCCGCGCGGCTGGCTCTCGCCCGGGCTGCGCGAAGCGGCGGACACACCCGACATCCTCGCCGCCGCCGGCATCGACCATGTGTTCGACTGGTGCCTGGACGACTTGCCGTGCTGGATGCAAACCGAGCACCGTTCGCTGATGGCCCTGCCCTACATGCTGGAGGTCAACGATTCGGTGATCTATGCGGTCGAGAAGCACTCCTCGCCCGAAATGAAGCTGCGGCTCGAACGCACCCTGGAGGTCTTTGCGCGCGAGGTCGCCCGCCTCGGCCAGCCCCGGGTGCTGGCCATCGGGCTGCATCCGCACCTGATGGGCGTGCCCCACCGCTTCGGCGATTTCGAAGCCATGCTGGACCTGCTGCTCGCGCACCCGATGGTGCGGGTGGTCACGGGTTCGTCCCTCCATGACTGGTACGCCGCGCAGGTCCCCGCGCCGGCGCCGCTCGTTGCCCGGTCCGGCGACGTCCCCTTTGTCCCGATGCCTCAATGAACGCCATCGACACCCTCATCGCCCACGTCCGCTCGCGCGATTTCGACTCCCTGCCACCCGAAGCGGTGGACGCGGCGCGGATGTTCATCTACGACACCATCGGCGTCGGCATCTCCGGCTCGCGCCATCCGCGCATGCCGGCGCTCAAGCGGGCCGCGCAGTCCCTGGGCGACGGCGACGCCGTCACGGTCTGGGGCAGCGGCGAGAAGCTGCCCTTTCCGTCGGCCGTGATGCTCAACGCCTACCAGGTGTTCAACCAGGAGTTCGATGCGGTGCACGACGTCGCCGTGGTCCACGCCTTCGCCTGCATCGTGCCGGCTGCACTCGGCTATGCCCAACGCGAAGGCGGCGTCTCGGGCAAGGCGTTGATCACGGCGGTGACGTTGGGACTCGACGTGGCCATCTACGTCGCGCTGGCGCAGCGCGCGCCGATGCGCTTCTTCCGCCCTGCCATGTGCGGCGGCCTCGGCGCCACGGCCGCACTGTGCAAGCTCGCCGGCATGGACGCCGACACGATGCACAACGCGCTCGGCCTCATGTACAGCCACCTCTCCGGCACCATGCAGGCCCATGCCGAGGGCTCGCCCGCGGTCGGCCTGCAGGTGGGCCTGAACGCACGCGCAGCCGTCACTGCCTTCGAACTGGCGCGTGCCGGCTTCCCGGGACCGCGAGACATCCTGGAGGGCCCGTTCGGCTACTTCGCGCTCTATGACTTCGGCCAGTCGCGCTGGGCCGACGTGGCGAACGACGTCGGCCAGGTCTTCCAGATCGCGCACATGAGCCACAAGCCCTACCCCACCGGCCGCGCAACCCACGCGGGCGTCGATGCGGTCGTCGATCTCATGGCCGCGCACGGCTTCGGTGCGGACGACGTGGAAACCGTGCGCGTGCATGCCTCGGCGCTGATCGCGCGACTCGTGGGGCGGCCGGCGCAGCCTGGCATGGACTCGGCCAGCGCCAAGCTCAGCATGGGCTACGTGGTGGCCACGGCACTGCGCAAGGGCCGGGTGGGCATCGAGGCCTTCGACCCGCCCGCGTTGAACGACGCGCGCACCTTCGAACTGGCACGCCGGGTCGAGGTGCTGGACGACGGCAACCCCAACCCGAACGCCCTGGGTCCGCAAGTGGTCGAAGTGGTGCTCAAACGGGGCGACACGCTGCGGCTGGCCGTGCCGCACTTTCTCGGCAGCCCCGGCCGGCCGCTGCCCGCGCCGGATCAGCAGGCCAAGTTCATGGCCTGCTGCGCCTCGACCAAGCCGCGGCTGCCGCCGTCCCAGGCCGAAACACTGGATTCGGCACTGCGCCGGCTCGAAGAATTGCCTGACGTGCGCGAACTCATCCCATTGATGACGGCGCCCGCCTGACACCCCGGGGCCGCCCGGCCCCCTTCGCTTCTTTCCGTTCCCTGCATCGGTCGTTCATTGCGCCCCCGTGGCCGCAAGGGATGCGCGCGCTCGCACGGCCGATGCCCCACTCACCCTGCCATCGAGATACACCATGAACCATTCTTCCGACAACTACCAGGACATCCGCGACGCCGTGCGTGCGCTGTGCGCCGAGTTTCCCGACGAATACCACCGCAAGATCGACGAGCAACGCGCTTACCCCGAAGCCTTTGTCGATGCACTGACTGCCGCGGGCTGGCTGGCAGCGCTGATCCCGCAGTCCTACGGCGGTTCCGGCCTCGGGCTCGCGGAAGCCTCGGTGATCATGGAGGAGATCAACCGCTGCGGCGGCAACTCCGGCGCCTGCCACGGCCAGATGTACAACATGGGCACGCTGTTGCGCCACGGCAGCGAGGCGCAGAAAAGCCGCTACCTGCCAAGGATCGCCAGTGGTGAACTGCGGCTTCAGTCGATGGGCGTGACCGAGCCCACCACCGGCACCGACACCACGAAGATCAAGACCACCGCCGTGCGCAAGGGCGACACCTATGTCGTCAACGGGCAGAAGGTGTGGATCTCGCGCGTGCAGCACTCCGACCTGATGATCCTCTTGGCGCGCACCACGCCGCTGGCCGAGGTGAAGAAGAAATCCGAAGGCATGTCGATCTTTCTGGTCGACCTGCACCAGGCCATCGGCAACGGCCTGACCGTGCAGCCGATCGCGAACATGGTGAACCACGAGACCAATGAGCTGTTCATCGAAAACCTGGAGATTCCGGCGGACCACCTGATCGGCGAGGAAGGCCAGGGCTTTCGCTACATCCTCGACGGGCTTAACGCAGAGCGCACGCTGATTGCCGCGGAATGCATCGGCGACGGCAAGTGGTTCATCGACCGCGTGACCGGGTATGTGAAGGACCGTGTCGTGTTCGGCCGCCCCATCGGTCAGAACCAGGGCGTGCAATTCCCGATTGCCGAGAGCCACATCGAAGTGGAAGCCGCCGATCTCATGCGCTGGCGTGCCTGCGCGCTTTTCGACGCCCGACAGCCTTGCGGCGCGGAAGCGAACATGGCGAAGTACCTGGCCGCCAAGGCCAGCTGGGAAGCCGCCAATGCGTGCCTGCAGTTCCATGGCGGCTTCGGCTTTGCCAACGAGTACGACGTCGAACGCAAATTCCGGGAGACCCGGCTCTACCAGGTGGCGCCGATCTCGACCAACCTGATCCTCGCGTATGTCGCGGAACATTTGCTCGGTCTGCCGCGCTCGTTTTGAAGAAGCCAGGCTGGGGCTGCAACACAAGTGGAAGCGGAGACTCGGGTGGGCCAGGTTGAGTGTCAGCAACCCGTCTGGAGCCGCCGTACGCGAAGGACTGCCATGCAACGAATGCCAACGTCGGACTCGCAGCCACCGACGTCAAGCTCGAGAGCCTGATTGCTACTGGGAGCATCGCGCCGTCAGTCCCACGTCCGATTCCCTCCTCGCTGAAATTGCCGCCGGTACGCAGAAGGCGTCGCCCCCACGATCTGCCCGAACCGGCGCGCGAACTGCGTCGGCTCTCCGAAACCGGTGCTTTCACCGATCTCCGCCGCAGAGGCGCCGGTAAAGACCAGCAGCGTCTTGGCGCGCTCGATCCGGCGTTCGGTCACCAGCTCCAGGAAGGTCTTGCCCGTTTCGCTCTTCAGCAGGTGGGCCAGATGCGTGGGCGACACATGGCTCGCATGCGCCGCATCGCCCAACGTCAGCTCCTGCGCGAGGTTGCGGCTGATGTAGCGGATGCAGCGCAGCACCGCCGGCCGGTACGACTGCAGGGCCATCCCCTGCGCCTCGCAGTTGCGAAACTCCTCGCCGTAGCGCCGCCACACCATGCCGATCAGGTGAAGCAGATGGCTGCGAATCAGCAGGTGGCTGGCGGTGTCTTCGCCCGGCGGCCGCTGCGCTTCCTGCGCCATGTGTTCGCACAGCGCTTGGAGCTGGTGGGTCTCGGTTTCATCGAAGCGGAAATCCAGGCAATGCTGGAACCGGAACGGCGCAAGCTCGGGCGCGCGTGACAACGGCACCTCCGACAGCTCGAACACGTCGAGGTCCAGCGACGGCAGCAGGTAGTCCTTGCTGATGTTGATCACATGAAACACGCCGTCGGCCGCGTTCGGAATGTAATGAACCAGAAAGGGCAGCACGAAGCTCACCGTGCCGGCACCGATGGCGCGCTGATTCCCGCCGATGTAGTGCGTGGTCTCGCCCCGCGTGTTGACGTAGATCTGGAAGTACTCGTGCCGGTGCGGCACCGGATTCGGCAGGCAGTTGCTCTGGTCATGAATGCCGAAATAGGCGCGCTGTGCCCGCGCCGCCATCGTGTAGTTGCTGATGGCGGCACGCGCGGCGCCGGCGCGGGGCGGCGGCACGAATTCGTCGGGGGAAGGCGTGGGTGGCATGAAGAGCTGATCTCAAGATCGCAAGGATTGCATATCTTTGCGCAAGCCTGCGCGTTGAGGTGAGAAGGCCTCGTTCCTAGACTCTAGCCACTCCTTTCCAAACCTTCCAGAGAGACAAACCCATGTCCCCCCAACCGACGGCCGAGCTCGCGCAAGCGACCAATGTCCCCGCAAATACCGACGCCCTGCAAGTCCTGCCCGTTTCCATCGACATCGTGGACAGCGACCAGCGTTTTCCCGTGCGCCGCGTCTACTGCGTGGGCCGCAACTACCTGGCCCACATCCGGGAGATGAAGGAAGGCGACGAACGCGATCCGCCGTTCTTCTTCCAGAAGCCGTCCGACTCGGTGGTGACCGACGGGCGCGTGCCCTACCCCACGCTGACGGACGACTTCCAGTTCGAGTTCGAACTCGTCGTGGCCATCGGCAGCGATGCATCGAACGTGTCGCCCGACACCGCGCTGGACCACGTCTTTGGCTACGCTGCGGGCCTGGACATGACCCGGCGTGACCGCCAGCGCGAATGCAACAAGCGCGGCCTGCCGTGGGAACAGGGCAAGTCGTTCGACCACTCGGCGCCCTGCGGCCCGATCCATCCGGTGGCGAAGGTCGGGCACATCCGCTCGGGAACACTCAACCTCTCGGTCAACGGCGCGGTGCGGCAAGACTCGGTGCTCGAAAAGATGATCTGGAATGTCCACGAGATCGTCAGCGAGCTGTCCAAGCAATACCGCCTGCTGCCCGGCGACCTGATCTTCACTGGCACGCCGGAAGGGGTCGGCCCGGTGCAGCGCGGCGACAAGCTCACCGGCCGCATCGACGGGCTCGCGCCCCTGCAGGTCGAGATCGTCTGAGCCCGCAACAGCACACGGAGACACCATGAAACCACTCGAACGCATCTCGTACTCGTCCATCGCGGATCGCCCCGCACTGAAGTTGCCCGGCGGCAAACGACTGGCTGTCTGGGTGATCGTCAACGTCGAGGAATGGAACATCGACGAGACCATGCCCCGCACCGTGCTCACACCACCGGCCGGCGGTTCGCCGATGCCCGACATCCCGAACTGGGCCTGGCACGAGTACGGCAACCGCGTCGGCTTCTGGCGCATGCTCGAAGTGATCGACGCGCTCGGCATCAACGCCACGCTCGCCATCAACGGGTCGGCCATCGGCGCCTACGAGCCCATCGCCAAGGCGGCAAAGGAACGTCAGTGGGAGTTCATCGGCCACGGCTTCGGGCAGCGCAACATGCAAAAGGTCCCCGACGAGGTCGAGGACATCGCCAAGACCACCGAGGCCATTCGCGCCTACACCGGCAAGCGCCCGCGCGGCTGGCTCGGCCCGGGGCTCACCGAGACCTGGCACACGCCCGACATCCTGGCCGAGCAGGGCTACGAGTACGTGTGCGACTGGGTGCTCGACGACCAGCCGGTGCGGCTGAAGACACGCGACGGCGGCACGATCGTGAACGTGCCCTACACGCAGGAATGCAACGACGTGGCGATGATGCTGATCCAGCACCACAAGGCCAGCGAGTACCGCGACCGCGCCATCGACCAGTTCGAACAGCTCTACGCAGACGCGAAAGACTCGGCCCGCGTCATGGCGCTGGTGGTGCACCCCTACATCATGGGCGCGCCGCACCGCCTGCGCTACTTCCGCGAAGCGCTGACGCACATCCAGCGGCATGAGGACGTGGCCTTCATGACCGGCGAGCAGATCCTCGACTGGTACGGCGCGGCAAGCCCCGCTGCATGAACCTTCGCCGGCACAGCGCCGGCGACCCCGTGCAACGAACGAAAAACAAACAGATTTCTCGCTCGACGAGAAGGAGACAACACGTGCATTCCTCAACCTCGGTCATTTCCCCGGCCGGTGGCGCGCGCCGCGAGGCGCCCATCACCGCACTGGAGATCGGCATGTTCCTGGTGCTGCTCGCCTCGTACGCGCTCAACGCGATGGACCGGCAGATCTTTCCGCTCATCGCCGCGGACGTGCGCAAGGAGTTCGGCTTCAGCCTGGCAGACACCGGTTTGCTGTCCACCATCTTCACGCTGGGCATGGCCGTGGCCGGCATTCCGACCGGCTATCTGCTGGCGCGACTGTCGCGCAAGACGGTGTTGCAGATCGGCATTGCAATCTTCTCGCTGGGTACGCTGCTGGCGGCCTACTCGTACGGCTTCGCCGACATGATCGTCTACCGGGCCGTCACCGGCATCGGCGAAGCGATGCAACTGACGGTGGTGATCGCCATTGCCGCGAGCTACTTCGCGCGCTACCGGGCCACCGCCGTGGGCGCCATCAACTTCTCTTTCGGCATCGGCGCGATCCTGGGGCCGCTGCTCGGCGGCCACCTGATCGGCGTCGAGCGCGATTGGCGCCTGCCGCTCATCGTGTTCGGCGTCGCGGGCTTCGCGGCCATGGCGGTGATCGCACTCACCGTGAGCAAGCGCATGACCGAGAACGTGGCGGCCACCGGCGGGCGCACCGACCAGCGCGGCGCCACCACCCTATGGAACCGCAACACGGCCCTGCTGACCGGCATGAGCGTCATCGGCGGGCTCTGCATCTACGGCTACCTGGGCATGTACCCGACCTTCCTGCGCGAGCACCTGCACTACACGCCGTCGGACACCGGCCGCGTGATGAGCATCTTCGGTTTCGGTGTTTTCGCATCGATCTTCGGCGGCTGGCTCGGCGACCGCTTCCATCCCAAGCTCGTGCTCTCGGCGAGCTTCATGGGCACCGGCCTGCTGGGCTTCCTGATGTTCTCGGGCCCCACCGACATCGTGGTGCAGTCGGCGCTGTCCTTCGCGTGGGGTTTCGTGGTGAGCGGCGTGCTGTACGTGAATCTGGCGGGGTATCACATCAAGGCGGTGCATGCCTCGCTCACGAGCCGCGCCACGGGCGTGTTCGTCACCACGCTGTACGGCGCGGGTGCAGTCGCGGGCTTCGTCATCGGCGGCATCGCCTCGCGCTTCGGCTGGAGCACGGCCGGGCTGGTGCAGATCACGCTGCTGGCGGCTGTCGGCGTGCTGCTCACGCTGCTGCTGCACACCGACCGCATGTCGCTGCCGGCACGCAAGCCGTGATGCTGCTCGACGGGGCACTGCTCGGCGGCGCCGCGGCCCTGGCCGGCGCACTCAATGCCGTGGCGGGCGGCGGCAGTTTTCTGACCCTGCCGGCACTGGCGATGGTCGGCGTGCCGCTGGTGTCGGCCAACGCCACCGGAACCGCCGCGCTGCTGCCGGGCTACCTGGCCGGCGCCTGGGCATTGCGCAAGGAACTGTCTGGGCCAATGTCGCCTTCGCTCCTGCGGTTGGGCGTGCTGTCGGTGCTCGGCGGCGCGGGCGGTGCGGCGTTGCTGCTGTCGACGTCGAACCATGCCTTTGCCCGCATCGTGCCGTGGCTTCTGCTGGCCGCGACGCTGCTCTTCGCGATCGGGCCCGGCCTGGTGCGCCGAAGGCTCGCCGCCGCCGACAACAACCACAAGCCACGAGGCCGGTGGCTCGCCGACCTGGGCATCGCCGCAGTCGCCGTCTATGGCGGCTACTTCAACGGTGGCCTCGGCATCCTGCTGCTCGCTGTGCTCGGTGCGCTGGGGCACACGGACATGGGGCGCATGAACGGCATCAAGAACTTCGTGTCCGCGATCCTGACGCTGATCGCCGTCGCCATCTACGCGGCCAGCGGCGCGATCGTCTGGACGCACGCGCTGTGGATGGCCCTCGGTGCCACGGTCGGTGGCTATGCCGGCGGCATGCTCGCACGGCGACTGAAGCCCGAGGTGGTGCGCGGCTTCGTCGTGCTGACGGGGCTGGCGATGACGGCGGCCTTTCTTCTCAAGGCGTATTGAACGGGCTTTCGTTTCTTTCTTCTTTCCGTCACTTCAATCACTCGGTCGACCCATGAAAACAACCAAGAGAGACTTCACCCGTTTTGTCGGCGCCTTGATGGTCGCCGCCACCGGTGCGCCGGCGCTCGTCGGCTCGGCGTCGGTGTCGGCCCGCACAGCACGTGCGCCCGCATCGCCCGGCCTTCGACGCGGCAATTACCTGATCCGCAACGGCGCGGTCATCACGGTCGACCGCGCCAAAGGCGTGCTGCCGCGCGCCGACGTGTGGGTCCGCAACGGCGTGATCGAGAAGATCGGGCGCGGCCTGAGCGCACCGGCTGGCGCGGAGATCATCGATGCGACCGACATGATCGTCATGCCGGGCTTCGTCAATTCGCACTATCACATGTGGAGCGCCATCGGGCGCAGCTTCACCGCGCGCGACGGCGGCTTCTCGTATTACCCCGCCAAGAACGCGACCTCGACCCTGTACACGCCTGACGACTTCTACAACAGCGTGATGCTGGGCTGCGCCGAGCTGGCGAACGGCGGCACGACCACCGTGCACAACTGGTCGCACAACACACGCTCCCCCGCCCATGCCGATGCCGAGCTGCGTGCGCACCAGCACGCGCTGCTGCGCGCCCGCTACGCCTACGGCCACGTCGACAAGATGCCCGCCGACGAACTCAACCGCTACGACGACCTGGCGCGCGTGCGGCGCGAGTGGTTCGGCGAGCGTTCGCCTTTCGACGGACTGGTGCACCTGGGGCTGAACCTGCGCGGCCCGCAGCAAAGCACCGACGCCGTGTTCCACGAAGAGATGAAGTCCGCCAAGGCCAGCGGATTGCCCGTCGCGATCCACGCACCGCAGGAGGCCCCCAACAACGTCGATGCCGTCGACTACGAACGGCGCGGCTACCTGGGCCCGGATTTCATGCTCGCGCACTACGTGCCCGCCAGCACGGCCGACCTGGCGGCCATGGCGCGCACGAAAACGCCGTTGTCCTTTGCCACGCATTCCGAACTGCGGCTCAGCGGTACCGGCGATGCACGTGCCGCGCTCTTCGCGATGCGCAACGCAGGCCTGACCATTTCGTTGTCGAGCGATGCGACCTCCATCGCGCCGCCCGACATGTTCGAGGCGATGCGCTTCACCTGGAACCTGGGCGTGCCATGGGCCGGCACGCCCAGCGCGCAGTCGAAGGCGGTCGGCGTGTCCGAGGCGATCGAGATGGCGACCCTCAACGGCGCCATCGCGATGGGGCTGGGCGACGTCACCGGCTCGATCACCGAAGGCAAGCGCGCCGACCTCATCCTGGTGCGCACACAGGACCTGAACATGGGCCCGGTCGGCAACGTCGAGACCGCCATCGTGCAAAGCGGCAGCGCCGCCAACGTCGACACCGTCATGGTCGACGGGCGCATCGTGAAGCGCAACGGCCGGCTGCTGGCCTACGACACACGCAGCATCATGCGGCGCGCGCGGCAATCGGCGGACCGGATTCGCGCTGCGGCGAGCGAGGCCCTGAAGGCCTGAAGCTCCTGCGGCCATTCGCACGCGGCGCAGGAACTCAATGCCCGGTGCCGAGCCTCAGCACCTGCCCGGTCAGAAACTGCGCGCGCGGGCCGGCCACGTAGTCGAGCAGCGGCAGGCAGGCCTGTGGCACCAGGCCGTGCGACAGCTCCAGCGCATTGATGCGCAGCCCGTGCGCGCCCCATTCGGCGGCCAGCGTGGCCACCAGCATGCGGGCCGCATCGGCGTCGCCGGCCAGTGGCCAATCGAGCCCCGGTTCGGGCACCGGCAGCAGCAGCGTGAGGCTGGCCAACGCAGCGTGGCTCGACCGAAAGCAGCGCGCCGCATCGAGCACGGCATCGAGCCGCGTGCCGGGCTGTGCCTCCAGCGCGCGCGCGTCGATGACTGCCGGACAGCCCGCGCGGTCGGAGTGGCCTGCATGCGCACGCACCCACACGGCCAGCGCGGCATGCCAGGCCGGCTCGCGCACGGACTCGACATGCGGGCGCAAGGGCGCATCGAACGGAAGAGGCAGATGCGCGCAAGCCGGCAGCGGCTGGCTGCCTCCGCACACCGACGAGCCACCGTCGAGCACCAGCAGTTGTCCGGTGAGCACGCACGCGCCGGGGCTGGCCAGGAAGCACAACGCGTGCGCCATGTCCTCGGGCTCGGCCATCCGGCCCATGGGGATCTTCGACACCGCCTGCGCCGGATTCAGCCGGCCGCCGTCGATCAGGCGCTGCACGAGTTCGGTTCGCACGAAGCCCGGTGCCAGCGTGGTCACCGTCCAGTCGGGCCGGGCTTGCGCCAACGCGCGGCTCTGCGCGATCAATCCAGCCTTGCTGGGGCTGTAGAGACCGCGCCACGGAATGGCGCGCAGGCCTGCACCGGACGCCACGTTGACGATGCGCGCCCCGGGCCGCAGGTGCGGCGCACAGGCCTGCACCATGCGCGCCGGCGCGGCCAGGTTGAGCGCGAGAAGGCGAGCCGCCGAGCCGTCGTCATGGCCCGACGTGGCCTCTGCGCCACCGGCCGACAGGCCCGCGTTGTTGATCAATGCATCGAGCGGCGGAATCTCGTGCCCCAGGCGCTCGATCCGGGCCGCGTCCGTCAGGTCGGCCACGAGGCGCATCGGTGGCGCGGCGTCGGCCGGCCAGGCGGCTTCGAGGCGCTGCAGCGCCGCCGCTTCGGCGTCGACCAGAACGCAGCGCCATCCTGCGCGCGCCAGGGCCAACGCCGTGGCGCGGCCGATGCCTGCAGCGGCGCCGGTGAGCAGAACGGTGGGCATCAGGTGCCGCGCACGTCCCGCAACAACGCATACACGGCGTCGTGCGGCGCTGCCCTGCCGACCGGCTGGCGCACGCCGAACAGCGTGGCGTCGTCCTGCGTCAGCTCGGGCCGTGTGCGCTCCTCGATCCAGTCGTAGACCACGGTCCGCGCGGCCACGCGCCACTCGACACCGCGACGCTCGAAACGGTCCACGTAGCGACCGCAAAGAAAGGTCTCGCGCTCGGGCTGCGTGGCCGTGGCCTGCAGCGCGAAGAAGCTGCTTTCCACCACAGCCACCTCACCATGCAGCTCGATCAGCACGTTGGTGATCTGGTGGACGCGGCGTCCGCCTTGCCGCAACCTGGGCAGCGCCTGCGCGATGAAGCCGTCAGCACTGCCGTTCCACGCGCCGTGGCAATCCGTGGCGTCCTCCCAGTAGGCCGAACGCAAGGCGGCCTCGTCGCAGCGGTCGATCCCTCGGCAGTAGCGCAGCAGACAGTCGCGAATCGCCTCGCGGTCCAGCAGCGACTGCAAGGCCGCCGGCATCGGCTCGGGTGTACTCATGCAGCAGTGGGCGCGGCGCGCCGAAAGAGCTGCACCAGGTTGCCCTCGGGATCGCGCAGCGACAGCACGGCCCCGTGGTCGCCCATGTCGCGCAGGCCCAGGACCTGCCCGCCGGCGGCAACGATGCGTTCCTGCGCGCCCTCGAAGTCGTCCACCTCCAGCACCATCACCAGCCCGCTGGTCGCGGGTGCGGCCTCTTCAAGACAGGCCAGGGCCACGTTGGTGTTGCCCACGCCGTACTGGATCCAGCGGTCGCCATCGCGAAACTTCATCGGCAGGCCGAGCGCACCTTCGTAGAAGGCATGCAGGCGGGCCGGCTCCTTCGCCACGACGAACACGTTCTGCACGCGCTTGGGCGATGCAACGGCGCCGCTCACAGCGAGGTCTCCGAAGCGCCGCCGTCCAGGCGCAGCACATCCGCATTGAAGAAACGCGAGCCGTCGCCGGCCAGGAAGCAAATGGCGTCGGCGATGTCCTCCACCGTGCCCAGGCGGCCCAGCGGTGTGCGCCCGATGCGCCGGGCATCGAGTTCGGCGTTGCGATGCTTGGCCGTGCCCTCGGTGGGCACGGCACCGGGCGCGACCGCGTTCACGCGGATGTTGCGCGCGCCCAGGTCGGCCGCCGATGCCCGGGTGATGCCCAGCACGCCGGCCTTGATGCCGCTGTAGACCACCGAGCGCATCGGCGACTTGAAGGCCGCGATGGACGCCACGTTGATGATCGAGCCGCCGCGCTGCGGGTCCATGACCTCCGCGGCGGCCTGGATGCCCCAGATCACCGACTTGAAGCCGATCTCCACCATGCGGTCCATGACCTCGGGCGTGATCTCGGCGAGCGGCTGGTAGCGCACCCAGGCGGCGTTGTTGACCATGATGTCGAGCCGTCCCGCGTCGCGCGTGAACTGCGCCACGGCCTCACGCATGCCTTCGCGCGTCGACACATCGCAGGGCAGTCCGATGGCCTGGCCGCCCAGCGCGCGGATCTCGGCCACGGCCTCTTCCACGAACTCGGGCTTGAGGTCGTTGATGCCGACCGTGGCGCCCAGGCGGGCCATGGCGCGGGCGGTGGCGCGACCGATGCCGTGGCCGGCGCCGCTGATGAAGGCCGCTCGGCCTGAAAGAGACATCGTCATGGTTGGGCTTTCGTGAGGGGTGGCTCGGGCACCAGCAAGGCGTCCAGCGCATGCGCGCCGCGCCCCTGGTCCAGCACCACCAAGGGATTGATATCGATCTCGGACACGCTGTCGACATGGCGCACGGCAAACCGCGACAGCGCCGCGATGGCCTTCGCCGCCGCCGGCACATCGGCCTTGGGCCGGCCGCGCGCGCCGTCGAGCAGCGGGAAGGCCTTGAGCGACTGCAGCATGGCGGTGGCTTGCGCCTCGTCCACGGGCGCCGGCTGCAGCGCCACGTCCTTGAAGATCTCGGCAAAGATGCCGCCCAGGCCGACCATCACCATCGGGCCGAACATGGGGTCCTTCTTGGTACCCAGAATCAGCTCGACGCCGCCCTGCACCATCTGCGCGACGAGCACGCCGGCGATGCGGGCCCCGGGCGCCTTCTGCGCCACGCGCGCGAGCAGCTGGTCGTACTCCTCGAGCAGTTGCGCTTCGGACCGCACGCCGACGAACACGCCGCCGACCTCGGTCTTGTGGGCGATGTCTGGCGAGACGATCTTGAGCACCAGCGGAAAGCCCATTGCGCGCGCCGCGGCGAGCGCCTCGTCGCGGTTGGCGGCAATCGCCTCCCGCGGCACGGGCAGGCCGGCTTCGGCCAGCACGGCCTTGGCGCTCGCTTCGGTGGCGAAGGCCTGCGCGGCCAACGGCACGCGCTCGATGGCCGGCGCTGCCGCCCGTGCGGTGTCGCGCGCGCCGAAGCGCAGCAGTGCCGCCACCGTCGCGCAGGCCGCGTCGATGCCTTCGACCACAGGGAAACCCATCGCGTTGAGCGTGGCCCGCACCTCCTGCGGCGCGCGGGCGCACAGGAGGATCAGGCGCGAAGGATGGTCCTTGCGCACCTGTTCCAGCGCGGCAAGAAACACATCACGCAGCCGGGGCACATGGAAGGCATTGGCCGACTGCAGGATCAGCGCATCGCAACTGGCGTCGCGCGCCACGGCATCGAGCATCTGGGCCAGGACTTCGGGCCGGCTCGACACCTGTGCCGTCATGTCCACCGGATTGGAGGGCGCGGCGAAGGGCACGACCGACAGGATGCGTTCCTGCGTCTGCGCGGCGAGCTTGGGCAGCGCCAGGCCTTGCGCGCTGGCCGCATCGGCCAGCAGCACGCCGAAGCCGCCGGAGGCCGTGAGCACGGCCACGCGATGGCCACCGGGCACATGCGCAGGACCGACGACCGACAGCGCATGGCCGACTTCGAGCAACTGCTCGATGCTGGGCACACGGATGGCGCCGCCGTTGCGCAGCACGGCATCGAACACGGCGTCGGAACAGGCCAGCGCGCCGGTGTGCGAGGCCGCCGCCTCGCTGCCGGCCTCCGAGGCGCCCACCTTCAACACCACCAGCGGCTTGCCCGCCTCGCGGGCCATGGCCATGGCCTGCGTCAGCTTGGCGCCGTCGCGGCAGGTTTCCATGCAGCAAAGGATCACCCGCGTGCCGGGGTCGGCCGCCAGTGAGGCGATGGCATCGGCGATGTCCACGTCGCATTCGTTGCCCGTGGTCAGCATGCGGCTGATGCCCAGGCCGCGCTCGCCGGCCAGGCGCAGGGTGAAGCTGCCCAGGTTGCCGCTTTGCGAGACGATGCCCACCGGGCCGGCGACGGGAAAGGACGACTCCAGCGCCACCGAGAAGGTGGCGATGCTCTTGTCGGGCACGCCGATCGCGCCCAGGCAATTGGGGCCGACCACGCGCAGGCCGGTGGCGCGGGCGACATCGCCGATCTGCGCCTGCAGGCGGCTGCCCTCTTCGCCCATCTCGGAAAATCCCGCCGACAGGATGACCGCGGCTTTCACGCCGCGCCGGGCGCAGTCCTTCACCGCGTCGAGCACGCCCGCTGGCGGCACGGCGACCACGGCCAGCTCGGGCACTTCGGGCACGTCGTCCAGGTTTGCATAGGCCGGCAGCGACTGCACGAGGCCCGCCTTGCGGTTGATCGGATAGATGCCGCCCGCGTAGCCGTACTTCTGCAGGAACTGCAGGGGCCGGCCGCCGATCTTGGTGACGTCGTCCGACGCTCCGAAGATGGCGATCGAGCGCGGCTTGAACAGCGCGTCCATGCCGCGCCCCACTTCCACGACCGGCATCTCAGCGCCCCTTGTAGACAGGTTTGCGCTTCTCGAGGAAGGCCGTGCGGGCTTCCTGCGCGTCTTCGGTGCGGGCCAGCGCCATGGTGAAGTTCTGCTCGAAGCGGTAGCCGTCGCGCTGCGGCATCAGGTCCATCATGTTGGCGGCCTGCTTGGCATAGGCGATGGCCAGCGGCGCCTTGGAGGCGATCTCCTGCGCGATCTCCAGCGCGAGCGGCATCAGCTGTTCTGCGGGCACCACCTCGTCGATCACGCCGCGGCGGTACAGCTCGGCGGCAGGCACCTTCATGCCGGTGAAGAACATGCGGCGCGTGAACGAGCGCCCGACCATGGTGCGCAGCATCGAGACACCGCCCGCGAGCCCGACGTTGATCTCGGGCATGGCGAAGGTGGCGTCCTCGCTCGCCAGGAAGATGTCGCAGGAGGCCATGAGACCGAAGCCCGCGCCCAGTGCGGGGCCGTTGACGGCCGCGATCACGGGCTTGGCGCATTCGCGGATGGCATTGCCCGTCTCGCGCGTCCAGCGGTTGTGGTCGAGGAAGTCGCCGGCCTTCTCGGCATTGGGGCGGTCCTTCAGGTCGGCGCCGGAGCAGAAGAACTTGCCGGTGCCCGTGAGGATCGCCACGCGCACGTCGGAGCGCTCGGAGACCTCGTCGAAGATCTCGATCAGGCGGCGGCGCGTGGCGCGGTCCAGCGCATTGACCGGCGGTTTATCGAGCCGGACGACGGCGATGTGGTCGGAAACTTCCAAATTGATGCTCATCGCACACTCCCGGTTTGGTTGGAAAAAGAAACTTGCGGTGCACACGCCTGTGGCGCCAGCAGCTGGGCGACATGCAGGAGCCGGTCGCCGTAGCGGAACTCGGAGGCGATGAGGCGCTGCGCGGTGCGCGTGGCCAGCACCTCTTCGCTCACGCCCATGCCCCCGTGCATCTGGATGGCCGCTTCCGCACAGGCGCGCGCCGACTCGGCCAGCGACACCTTGGCCAGGCGCAGGGTGCGGCGCAGATCGGGCGCGTCCTGCTCGTATTCGTTGAAGCAATGGATCACCAGGCCCTTGGCGCCCAGGTACTTCACGTACATGTCGGCCACGCGATGGCGCAGCACCTGGAAGCTCGACAACGCCACGCCGAACTGGCGCCGCTCCTTCAGGTGGGTGACGGTTTGGCGGATGAGGGTGGCCAGCGCGGCCACCGTGTCGGCGGCCGTGAGCAGCAAGGCGGCATCGGTGGCCTTGGCGCACGCATCGCGTGCAGCGGCACCGCGCGCGATGCACGCGCTCTCGGGCACGGCCAGTTGCGCCAGCGTGAAGTCCGCGCCCGCGCGGCCCTCCATCGTCCGGTAGCGGGCCTTCGGTGCGCCGATGCGTTCGGCATCGACCAGGAAGATGGCGTCCTCGCCATCGACTTGCGCAGGCACGAGGTAATGCGTGGCAGGCAGCGTCGCATCGACGCCCTGCACGGCGCCGCTCAGCTCATAGCCGATGTCGAGGTGCCTCGCCTTTACCGCATGGACGTCGGGCGTGGAAGACAAGGCGGTCAAGGGTGCCATCTGCACGCTGCCCTCGGCCACGGCTTCCAGCCAGCGCCGGGCCGTTTCAGCACCTGCGGCCTGCAGCAACAGCGGCACCACGGCGCAGGTCTCGACCACCGGCAGTTGCAGGCCGTGCGTGGCGAGCCCCTCCACGATGGACGCCAGATCGCTCAGGCAGCCGCCGACACCGCCGGCCTCCTCGGGCACGAGGGTGGCCGTCCAGCCCAGTTCGCGCACGGGGTCGCCCTGGACCTCGAGGGCGATGTGGTCCTCGGCATAGCGGCTCGCCGCGTCCAGCAGCATGCCGGGAAAGAGCGACGGGAAAGATGTGGACATGGCTCAGGCTCCCAGGAGTTCGTTGGCGACCACGTTGCGCTGCACCTCGGAGGTGCCGCCGGCGATGGTGCGGGCGCGCGTGAACATGTAGTTCTGGATCCAGGTGGCGTCGGGCACGTCGTCCCCGGCTTCGGCGAGAAAACGATGGGCGGCATCGGGACCGACCGCATCGAGGGCGATGGTCGTCAGGCGTTGTGCGACGTCGGCGCAGGTCATCTTGATGACCGAGGGCTGCACGCCCAGCGGGCGCTGGTGGATCAGATCATCGGTGGCCTGCGCCATCATCACGCGCGCACCCTTCACGTCGGCCTCGCACAGCAGCAGCTTGTGGTGCAGGCCGCTGAAGTCGCGCAGCCCCGCAGTGGCACGGCTCGCCTCTTCCACCAGCTGCGTGACCTGGCGGCGCATGAGTTCCAGCCGCGCCACGTTGGCCGGCGGGAGGCGTTCACGCTCGAGCAGGAATTTGGCGCAGGTCCAGCCCTTGCCGACCTCGCCGACGAGGTTGTCGGCGCGCACACGCACCTCGTCGAAGAACACCTCGTTCAGGTGGTGCCAACCATCGATGGTCTTGATGGGACGCACGGTGACGCCCGGGGTGTCCATGGGCACCAGCAGCAGCGAGATGCCTTCCTGCTTCTTCGCTTCCTTCGACGTGCGCACGAGCATGTAGATCATGCTGGCCTCGTGGGCATGCGAGGTCCAGATCTTCTGGCCATTGACGACCCACTCGTCGCCCTCCCGCCGTGCACTGGTGGACAGCGAGGCCAGGTCGGAACCCGAGCCGGGCTCCGAATAGCCCTGGCACCACCAGTCCGAACCGTCGAGGATGCGCGGCAGGAACCGCGCCTTCTGCTCGGGCGTGCCGAAGCGGATGATCACCGGCCCGATATGGCCCAGCCCATGGTGGTACAGGGGCGGACAGTCGTTCTCGGCCATCACTTCCTCGAAGATGAGGCGCTGGCGGATGTCCCAGCCCGTGCCGCCGGCTTCGCGCGGCCAGCTCGGTGCACCCCAGCCCTGGGCGTTGAGGATCTTCTGCCAGGCCTGGTATTCGCGCTTGGTGATCTTCTGGCCGGCCGCGACGACGGCGCGGATCTCTGGCGGGCAGGCACTGCGCACGAACGATTCGAGTTCGCGCCGGAAGCCGGCGTAGTCGATGGACATCTTGTCTCCTGTGGAATTTCGGAAAGGCTCAACCCTTGCGCAGCTGCGTGATCAGCTCGTCCAGGGCGGCAGTGGCACCGGCGGCGTCGCGCCGGCGCAGGTTGTGCGCCACCTTGCGACGCAGCGGAAACAGGTCGGGACGCGGGCGCACCGAGAGCACGTGCGTCATGCGCTCGCGCAGCACGCTGGTCATGGTCTGCGCCATCAGCGTGAGCGCTTCGTTGTGGCCGGCCGCGGCGATCGAGGAGAAGAACGCACTGGCGGAGGCGATGCGCTCTTTGAGCGGCGCGTCGTCGGGGTGGGCCTCAATGGCACCGGCGGCTTCATGCACGGCGTCGAGCTCGGCCTCGGTGGCGCGTTCGCTGGCCAGGCGCAGCAACGTGCCATAGAGCGTGCGATAGGCCTCGTCGATGTCGGCGTCTCCCAGCCGCCCTTCCACGACCAGCTTGCGCAGCGACTCGGCCAGCTTCATGTAAGCGCCCTTGTAGAACACCAGCGCCTGGTCGGCCGCTCCGGCGCTCAGGTGCCGAACCTCGCCGATGAAGATGGTGTGGTCGCCGGCTTCGTGGGCCGCATGCACGCGGCACTCGAAGCTCGCCAGGCAATCGTCGATCAGCGGCATGCCCAGCGCGCCGGTGCGCCACGGCACGCCCTCGAACTTGTCTTCGACCTTGCTCGAAGCAAACCGGCCCGACAGCGCGTCCTGCTGCTCCGAGAGGATGTTGATGACGAAACCGTCCGCCGCCTGGAACGTGCCCAGCAATCGGCTCGCATTGCGCAGGCTGAACAGCACCAGCGGCGGGTCCAGCGAGACCGAACTGAAGGAGTTGCAGGTCAGGCCGGCTGGCTGGCCGTCCGGCGTGCAGGTGGTGATGACCGCCACGCCGGTCGGAAAGCACCCGAGCAGCTGACGGAACTGGGCAGGCTCGATGGCGCCGCGGGTGCTTTCTTCTTCAGCGACTTCGGACATGGCGTCTCCTGGCGCTCGGCCTCAGGCCGCAGCGAGTTCGCTCTGGACCGCGGGCCGATGCGGCGGATCGTTGGCGATCTCCTGCTGCACCGTCGGAATGATGACCTTGCCCCAGACCTCGAGCTGGCGCAGCATCGTGGCGTGGTCGAAATCGCCCATCTGCGTCTGGAAGCAGTAGTGCACCGGCTTGAGCGTGCGGATTTCGTTGACCACGCGCTCGATCACGGTGTCGATGTCGCCCACGGGCAGCAGCGCGCGCATCTCGTCCAGCGTGGGCTCGCCCTCGACGATGCCCTCTTCGACCTGGTAGTCGTCGGCGATCTGCGCGGTGCGGCGCTTCAGGCTCACGGCGATGCGGCGCTGGTAGCGGGCGCACTCGAGGTAGCTTTCCACCTCGTCCTTGTTGTTGCTCGCATAGGCCGCGCGCAGCAGGCCGACCTGCACGCCGGCCGGGTCCTTGCCCTCCGCCGTGGCCACCTTGTCGATGAGCGCGCGGGTGCCCGCCAGCTTCTCCAGGCCGCCGTCGCCGCCGGAGACGAACACGTGGTGGTCGGACTTCACGGCGCGCGACAGGAAGGCCGGGTCGACGCTGGTGATCCACATCGGCGGCATGGGTCGCTGCACCGCGCGCTGGCTGATGGCGCTCATCGGCTGCTGGTAGTACGCGCCGTCGTAGCTGAACTTGGGCTCCTTCAGGCCCGCCTCGAGCATGTCGAGCATCTCGAAGGTGCGGCCCTTGGCGGATTCGAGCGACACGCCGAAGCGCTCGAACTCGAACTGCTGGTAGCCCGAGCCGATGCCCAGGTTCAGGCGGCCGTTCGACAACTGGTCGACCATCGCCACATCGGCGATCAGGCGGGCCGGCGTGTACAGCGGAGCGACGACAATGCCGGTTCCCAGCCGGATGTTGCGGGTGACCGCGGCGCAGTGCGCGATCATGGTCAGCGGCGACGAGCACATGCCGTAGTTGCTGAAGTGGTGCTCGGCGTACCACGCAGCACCGAAACCCAGTTCGTCCGCCAGACGCGTCTGCTCGATGGCGTCGCGCAGGATCTGGTGGGAGGTCTTATGCTTGTTCCGCTGCTGCATCAAAATGAAGATTCCGAAATCCATCGCTGTTGCTCCTGGTTGGCTGGTGTTGATCGAGGTCCATCGTAGGAACTCAACGCCTGCGTGGATCACCAGCGAACGCACAGCTTCTTTGCGTCTTTCGAAATGAAGGCCCTCGACTCGCTGCGCATCTTTGTGGCCACCCAGCGCAAAGGCAGCCTCTCGGCCGCGGCCCGCAGCCTCAGCCTTTCGCCCGCAACCATCTCGCGGCGCATCAGCGCACTGGAAGAAGAACTGGGCGTGCAACTGGTGGACCGCACCAGCCGCAACCTCAAGGTGACGGAAGCAGGCCAGGCCTTCCTGGAGCGGGCCGAGGCGATGCTGGAGCTCATGAGCGAGGCCGAGCAGGCCGTGCACAACGCGCGCCAGCGGCCCGAAGGCCGCCTGCGCGTGCATTCGCGCACGCACATCGGCCTGCGCGTGCTGGCACCGCTGCTGCCGCGCTTCGCGGAGCTCTACCCCGACATCCGTGTCGAGCTCGAACTCTCCGAGCATCCGATCAACCTGGTGGAGCACGACTTCGACGTCGACATTCGCACCGGAGAGTCCAACGATTCAGGCTTCGTCATCAAGCGGCTGCAGTCCAGCGACGAGGTGCTGGTGGCCAGCCCGGCCTTCGTGAAAACCTACTCGCGCATCCGGCATCCCAGCGACCTGCCGCACGTGCGCTGCCTCACCTACCGGCGCGAGCGCGAAGTCATCACCTGGAAGTACATCGACCCGGCGGGTGAACAGCAGGAGTTGGCCATCCAGGGCGTGCTCAGCGCCAACAACGGCGAGCTGCTGCGGCTGGCTGCCATCGGCGGCATGGGCGTGGCGCTGCTGTCCGAGGCCACCGTGCGCGACGACCTGCGCGACGGCACGCTGGTGCGGCTGCTGCCCGAATACCGCTTTGCCGTGCGGGCGTTCTCCAACGGCGTCTTCGCCGTCTTCCGGCAGAGCCGCGTGCTGCCGCTGAAGGTGCGCGCCTTCGTGGACTACGTGGCGGACGCACTCAGAAGCGAGACCCGCTAGACGTCGGCGAAGTGATGGGGCAGACGCCCCGTGGCGGGCAGGCCGGTGATCACGAACAGCCCGCCATCCTGCGCCTGGTTGCCCTCCAGCCGCGCGCTGCGTGAAATGCTGGTCAGGTACATGTGCTCCAGGCGGGGCCCGCCGAAGCAGATGCTCGTGGGGTAGCTCACCGGCAACTCGACAAGGCGCTCCAGCGTGCCGTCCGGGGCATAGCGCGCCAGCTTGGCGGCGCGGGTCAGCACTGTCCAGAGGAACCCTTGTGAATCCACCGTCGCCCCGTCGGGCCCGGAGTCGAAGGCGTGCGTCTTTGCAAACAGGCGCTTGTTTCGCAAGGGGCCATCCGGGTCGTAGTCATAAACCCAAATGGTTCGCTCCAGGCTGTCGGCCAGGTACAGCACGCGGCCGTCGGGGCTGAAGCAAGGCCCGTTGGCAAAACCGATGTCGTCGGCCAGGTGCTCCACGCGAAGGTCGGGGCGCAGCCGGTAGAGCCCGCCCTTCACCGCCTCGCCGGCCTGGCGATCGACGTGCATGGTGCCCGCCAGGAAGTTGCCCGCCGGATCGCACTTGCCATCGTTGAAGCGGACCTTCGGATCGTCCACGGGAATGCGGGCCAGGTGCTCCAGCGTCCGCGTGGCGAAGTCATAACGCGCAAAGGTGTTGCGCAGCGCCACCACGACGGCCTGACTGCGGCACGGCGCGATCGAGCCCACGGGCGCGGACAACGGGTGCCGCTCGGGCAACCCGGCCTCGGGCTTCAAGCGCCACAGCGTGCCGGCCAGCGCGTCGATCCAGTTCAGCGCCTGTGCATCGGCATCCCAGCAGGGGCTCTCGCCCAGTTGATCTTTGGTCGTCCCGACCCGGGTGATCTTCACGGTCATCGGGCAAGTGTGCGGGCGCGCTGGCGTCCCTGTCGGCGCATCCCGCAAAGCTGCTTTTCATTCCTTGCAGATCACTGCTGGGAGCTGCGCCCTAGACTGAATCCAGCGTTCGATTCGAACCAGAACAGGAGACAAGAATGAGCTATCGAAAACTCGTCATGGGGTTGGCGCTGGGTGCCTGCGCGCTCGCCCCGGCCCTCGCCCTTGCCCAACAGGTGACCCGCCTCGTCGTGCCCTTTGCGGCCGGCGGCGGCACCGACCAGTACTGCCGCATCCTGGCCCAGGAACTCGGCAAGCAAGGGCTGAACGTCATCATCGAGAACAAGCCCGGCGCCAGCGGCATCCTTGCCGCCGACTACGTGGCCCGCGCCAAACCGGATGGGCAGACCGTGCTCGTGTCGTCGCTGGGCACGCTCGCGAACAACAGCGTGCTCTACGAGAAGCTGCCCTACGACCCCGTGAAGGACTTCGCACCGGTCACGCAGATCGCCTACCAGCCCGCCATCGTCGTGGGCCGCACCGACCTGCCCTACAAGAACATCAAGGAAATGGTGGCCTACGCCAAGCAGAACCCCGGCAAGATCAACCGCGGTTCGCCCGGCGCGGCCATCCTGACCAACCTGGCACCCATCGCTTTCGAAAAGGAACAAGGCTTCAGCACCTTGCACATTCCTTTCAACGGCGATGCCCCCGCGCTGCAGGCGCTGCTGGGCAACCAGATCGACATCCACGGCACGTCCATCACGGGATCGCTGCCCTACGTGAAATCGGGCAAGTTGCGCGTGCTCGGCGTGATGGATGCACAGCGTCTGCCGCAGGTGCCCGACGCCCCCACGTTCAAGGAACAGGGCTTCGACATGGAAGCCACGCTGTGGTACTCCCTCTCGGTGCCTACCGGCACGCCCAAGCCGGCGATCGACCGGCTGAACAAGGCCGTGAACCAGGTGATCGCCGACCCCGACTTCGTGGCCCGCGCCCGCGCCATCGGCATGGAACCCCGCGGCGGCACGCCCGAAGAGCTGGCCCGGTTCATCAAGGTCGAGGCGGACCGCTGGCTTCCGATCCTGCGCAGTTTGAATCTGCCGAAGCAATCGCACTGATCCTCAGGGCCCCATGCACAACGCCCCGGAACTCAAGCCTCGAAGGGCTTCGGGTTCCGGGGCGTTGCTGCGAGGGCGTCGGCACCCGAGGGTGCCAACCCCAAATCAGATCGAGATGTCCTTCTCCGACGCCACCTTGTTCCACCGCTCGAACTCGCTGGCCATTCGCCGCTTCATGACTTCCGGCGGCTGGTAGGCGCTGAGCGCGCCGATGTTTTCGAGCCCGCGCTTCGTGTCCGCTTCGGCCAGGATGCGGCGCAGCTCCGAGTCGAGCCGGGTCACCACGCCGGCCGGCGTGCCGTTCGGCACGATCAGGCCGCTCCAGCTGCTCACGTTGAAACCGGCGAAGCCTTGCTGCGCGATGGACGGCACCTCGGGCAGGAAGGCCCGGGCATCGGCAGAGCCAAGCGCCAGCGCCTTGAGGCGTCCGCTGCGGATGTGCGGCATGGCCGCGACCAGGTCCACGAACATGGCGCCGATCTGCCCACCCAGCAGATCGGTGATGGCCGGCGCACTGCCCTTGTAGCCCACGTGCTGCATGGGAAAGCCGCCCATGTCCTTGAGCTGCTCCATCGCCAGGTGGCCGATGCTGCCCGACCCCGCGGTGGAGTAGTTGACCGGCTGCGCCTTGGCGGCCGCGATGAAGCCCTTGAGATCGTTCACGCCCGGCAGCACCAGCGGGTTGATCATCAAGACCAGCGGCAGGTCGTAGACCGACGCCACGCAGGTGAAGTCCTTGCGCACGTCGTACTGGTTGTTCCTGTAGACGATCGGCGCCACCAGCGCGGGCATGCCGAACATCGACACCGTGTACCCATCGGGCGCCGACTTGATCAGCGACGTGGTGCCGATGGACCCCGAGGCGCCGGGACGGTTGTCCACGATGACGGGCTGGCCGAGCGCGCCGGCCAGCTTCTGCGCGACCAGGCGCGCGGTCGCATCGGTCGGGCCTCCGGCCGGAAAGGCCACGACCATGCGAACGGTTTTTTCGGGCCAGCGACTCGCCGCGTTGGCGCCGGCGGACAGCGACGCCAGCCAGGGCGCTGCGCCGGCCGCGAGGCACGACTTCAGCAGGAGCCGGCGCGGGGCGGCGGGTTCGGTTTCTCGGATGCGATGCAATTTCATTTGATGACGCTTCTTTGGCTCAGGGATTCAAGTTGGCCGTCGCCCATGTCGAGCAGCTCACGCAGCACTTCGGCCGTGTGCTCCCCCAGGTGCGGCGGGTGGTGGCGCACGCCCGCGCGTGCGCCGTCGATGATGTAGGGCGGCGCGTGCACGGCCTGCGGCCCCGCCTGCGTGTCTTCGAAGCGGTGCCAGACCTGTGTCTGCGCCGTGCGGTCGGACTGCAGCGCGTCGTAGAGACCGAGCACCTCCCCGCAGGGAATGCCCGCCGTGTTCATGCGTGCGATGAGATCGGCGCGCGAGAACTGCCCGATCTTCGCGAGCAGCAGCGGCAGCAACTCGTGCCGGTGCTTCGAGCGTTCGGTGTTGGTGGCGAACTTCGGATCGACCGGCAGCTCGGGGCAAAAAATCACTTCGTCGCAGAACTTCCTGAACTGGCCGTTGTTGCCGACCGCGATCACCACCGGACCGTCCGCGGCCTCGAACACGCCGTAGGGCACGATCGACGGGTGCGAGTTGCCGAACTTGGCGGGGTCGCCCTTGTTGAGCCAGGCGGTGAGCCCGTAGTACGAGGTGATCATCATCCCGCTGTCGTACAGCGACATCTGGATGTGGCGGCCCTCGCCGGTGCGCGTGCGCTCGTAGAGCACGGCCAGGATGGCCTGCGCCGAGTACATGCCGGTGAACATGTCGACCGCGGCAATGCCGAACTTCAGCGGGCCCTGGCCTTCTTCGCCGTTCATGGCCATCAAGCCGGTCTCGCCCTGGATCACGAGGTCATAGCCCGGCCGCGCTTTTTCCTGGCTGAGCACCGAGTAGCCGGAGATCGAGCAGTAGATGAGCTTCGGGTTGAGCTTGCGCAGGTCTTCGTAACCCAGGCCCATCTTCTGCGCCCCGCCGTACTTGAAGTTCTGGATGACCACGTCGCTCTGCGCGGCAAGTTTGCGCACGATGTCCTGGCCCTCCTCGTCCTGCAGGTCCACGCAGATGGAGCGCTTGTTGCGGTTGCAGCTGTTGAAGTAGGACGTGTTGTGGTTGCCGATGCGCACGCCCCAGTCGCGCGTGTCGTCGCCGCGCTCAGGGTGTTCGACCTTGATCACGTCGGCGCCCAGGTCGGCCAGCGCCATGCCGCACAGCGGGCCGGCCATGACGCGGGACAGGTCCAGCACGCGCACGCCGGCAAGGGGTTGCATGAAAGTTGGGTTCATTCGATGGTTCTCGGGTCTTGTCTTCGATGCGGTTCGCCTGTTCGCCCAGGCGATCGCCGGACGACCGCGCACGGCGCAGCCGCGCGGCCTCCATCAGTTGGCGGTGTAGCCGCCGTCGACCGGCAGGATGGTCCCGGTGACGTAGCGCGCCTGCTCCGAGGCCAGGAACACCACGGGGCCCGCGATGTCCTGCGGGTCGCCCACGCGGCGCAGGAACGTGCGGCGCACCATCCGCTCGCGACGCTCCGCGTCGTCCGCGATGTGGGCGGTCATCGGCGTCATGACCAGCCCGGGTGCGACGGCATTGACGCGCACGCCATGCGGACCGAAGTCGCGCGCCAGGAATTTCGTGAGCTGACCGACCGCCCCTTTCGACGCGCCATAGGCCATGTGGGCCGAGGTCGCCACGAGCGAAGTGATGGACGCCACATTGACGATGGCACCGCGCGACTTGCGCAGGCCTTCGGTGCATGCCAGCGTCAGGTTGAGCACGCCCTTGACGTTCACCGCCATCACGTGGTCGATGTCATCCGAGAGCGACTGCGCCTCGAACGCCGCGCTGCGGCCACCGACACCTGCGTTGTTCACGAGCACGCCCACGGGGCCCCAGGCTTGCTGCAGGTCGGCGACGACGGCCTCGCACTGCGCGGCGTCGCGCACGTCCAGCGCGTACGGGCGCACGCGGTCCGCCGCATGGCCCGTGCGCGCGGCGGCCTCGCGCGTTTTGTCGGCGTCGATGTCGGTCAACGCGACGCGACAGCCGGCCTCCAGCAGGCGGGTCGCAATGGCGAAGCCGATGCCCTGGCTCGCCCCGCTGACCAGGGCCACCGTGTCATCGAACGACGGACGCATTCAATGCCCCTGCTTGGGCAGATCCAGGCGCTGGAGCAATGGAACCCAGCGCTCGGTCTCGGCCTTCACATAGGCGGCCAGCGCCTGCGGCGTGCCGCCTCGCGGCTCCATGCCGATCGCCTGGGAACGCGCGATGAAGTCCGGATCGACCAGCACCTGGTTGACGGCGCGATTGAGCTTGTCGATGGTGTCCGTGGGCGTGGCGGCTGGCGCGGACAGCGCGTACCACAGCAGTGCCTCGATGTCGTAGCCCTGCTCCTTGAACGTGGGCGCATCGGGCACCTGAGGCAGGCGCTTGGCGTCCATGACGCCCAGCACACGCATCTTGCCCGCCTTGATGTGCTGCAACGGGCCGGTGATGGAGGTCCCCTGAATGTCGATCTGGCTGCCCAGCAGCGCCTGCAAGCCGGGCGAATCGCCATTGAACGGAATGTGCGTCGTGCGAATGCCGGCCATGCCCTCGAAGGCCAGCGGCGCCAGGTTGGTCAGGATGGAGGCGCCCGGCGACCCGCGGTTGATCTTGTCCGGATGGGCCTTGGCATAGGCCACCATTTCCTTGATGTTCTTGTAGGGCAGGTCCGAGCGCCCCACGATGATGGTCGGCTGGTAGGCGATCTGCGTGACGGGCGCGAAGCTCTTTACCGGGTCGTAGGGCAGCTTGTCGTACATCACGGTGTTGCTGGCCAGAATGCTCAGCGAGCTCATGAGCACGGTGGTGCCATCGGGCTTGGAGCGCGCGACGTTGTCGGCTGCCAAGATGCCACTGGCGCCTGGCTTGTTGTCGACGATGGTCTGGGTGCCGCGCCTGGTGAGTTCAGCGGCCAGGAGCCGCGCGTACTGGTCGGTGCCGCCGCCAGCCGCAAAGGGCACGACGATGCGAAGAGGTTGCTGGGCCTGCGCCGTGCCGACGGCGAGGACGAGGCCGAGCAGAAAGCCGCCGAGGCGCTTCCGGTTGTGCATGGCGATGTCTCCTGAATGGGGTGCCGAGATGGCTTTCCTCAGTTTAGGAGCGCGGGCTCGGCGGCATGCATCAAGGGATGAAAAGGTGCTTTGTAGTTTCGGGAGAAACGTCCGGGAGGTGTCCACCTACAGTGAACCGCCCTCGGAGGAAGCCACCGGCGCTGCACAGAGACGAAACGCAGCTTCATCTTCGCAAGATTTCACAACCTCACATCCATCAGAAGGAAAAGCGACATCGTGAACGTCCTGAAACCACTCCTGTGTGCAGCGGCAATCGCCATGCAAATGGCCACCGCTTCCGCGGCGACACCGCAGCACCTGCTCGAGCGCGCGCTCGCCTTGTCCGATGCAGCCGAGCCCGACGTCATCGCATGGCGTCGCCATCTCCATCAGCATCCAGAACTTGCGTACGCCGAAGTCGAGACGGCCAAGTACATTGCTGCCGCATTGGGCAAGATCCCAGGTGTCGAAGTCCAGACCGGCATCGCCAAGACCGGCATCAAGGCCGTATTGCGTGGCGGCAAGCCCGGCCCGGTGGTTGCGTTGCGCGCCGACATGGACGCCCTGCCTGTCGAGGAGCGCAACGACCTGCCGTTCCGTTCAACGGCCAAGGCCCTGTGGCGTGGCCAGGAAGTTTCGGTGTCGCATGTCTGCGGCCACGACACACACGTAGCCATGTTGCTAGGCGCGGCTCAAGCCCTTTCGGCCATGCGAGAGGATCTGCCCGGCACGGTGGTCTTCCTGTTCCAACCGGCCGAAGAGATCGGCCCCGGCGCCGAAAACCCCAGCGGCGCGCTGGCAATGGTCAAGACCGGCGTTCTGGACAATCCCAAGGTCGATGTCGTGTTGGGCCAGCACATCGGCGCACAAGCGCCCAAGGGCTCCATCTCCTATCGACCTGGTGCCATGCTGGCCAGCATCGACGTGTTCAACATCAAGCTCAACGGCGCTGGTGGGCACGGCGCCGCGCCATGGGCGGCCAACTCTCCCATGTTGGCGGCGGCGGAAATTGCCCTGGGCTTGCAGAACATCGTCAGCCACCGCACCAACCCGACGATCGATGGAGGCGCCACCGTAGTGACGGTGGGCATGCTGCAAAGTGGCAACCGCTTCAACATCCTGCCCGAGACCGCAGAACTCTCGGGCACGGTACGCGCACTGTCGGCGCAGAACCAGAAGGTCGCCCACGAGCAGATTCGCATGAAAGCCGAGCACATCGCGGCCAGCTACGGCGTCAAGGCCAATGTGCGCATCGATACCGGCGAGGGCTACGGCGTGCTTGTCAACGATGCGCCGACCACGATGGCGCTCGTCGATGCATTGAAGGCTGCAGCAGGAAAAGACAAGGTCACGGAGATCTTGCCGTCAATGGGATCGGAAGACTTTGGCGCCTTCGGCGGCACGGGCGTGCCGGTGGTGTTCTGGATTTTGAACGCCTCGCCGTACCCCGATCGCGCTGGCCCGACCAATCATTCGCCGCTGTTCACCGTCGATGAGTCCGCGATGCGCATCGGGGTGAGAGCCTTGACCAGTGCGACCCTGGCGCAAATGACACGTGCAAGGACAGGCACGCCCTGATGAATCGGATGGTCCAAGCCGCGCGGCACATGCCCTTGAGACTTCGCCCACAACTCGCGGAAGGATTTGCGCATCCAGAAACGCGCCTCCACTGGACGCATAAAGAAAAAGCCCCGCTCAACTGAGCAGCGGCTTGATGTGTGTTTCTGTTGGCGCCACTCCGATTCCCCGAGCGAGCGCCGGGCCCTTAGCCTAGCCCCAGTGGCTGGTCCATTTCCTTGGGAAATGTCTTCGCGCTCTGGCGGTCGTGCTGACATCTCGGCGAGGTCGAAGCGTCACGATTGAGGGGACCTCTAGCTGCATGGGCAGCAGAAATGACGAAGGGGTTAGCAACTACTACGCTGCTAACCCCTGTCAATTTTGGTCGGTGTGAAAGGATTCGAACCTTCGACCCCTTGCACCCCATGCAAGTGCGCTACCAGGCTGCGCCACACACCGAAGCTCTCGATTATAGCGGGCTAAATTCAGTGTCCGACAGTCAGAAGCTCACGAATTTCAAAGAGTTCGCGGCGAAGGTGCAACAACTGCGACAGATCGACGGTCTGCTCGGCCGCCGAGGGCCTCGGTTCCTCGTGCACGGCGGCGTCGAATTCCTCCTGGCCGATCTCGATGGCCTCCAGGCCTTCGAGCGGCACTTCGCCCGCCTTGCGACGGTCGCGCTCGCCCTGCGTGAGTTCCTGCAGCTTGTTGCGCGCACCGCTGATGGTGAAGCCCTGGTCGTAGAGCAGGTCGCGGATGCGGCGGATCATCAGCACTTCGTGGTGCTGGTAATAGCGGCGATTGCCACGCCGCTTCATCGGTCGCAGTTGGGTGAACTCCTGCTCCCAATAGCGCAGCACGTGCGGCTTCACGCCGCAGAGCTCGCCGACCTCACCGATGGTGAAGTAGCGTTTGACGGGAATCGGCGGGAGCGTTTTCTCCATTGAAATCAAGACTGTGCGCGGGAAACCTCATAGATTACTCTACGCGGCCGCACAGCACCAAGCACTATTCCGCGCCCAGGCTCCACTCGACTTCGGAAGTGCCGCCCTGCGGCTCGACGCTGCCCTGGATCTGCTCCTTGAGCTTGGCGCTCGCATGGAAGGTGGCCACGCGGCGCTCGCCGATCGGAATGGCTTCGCCGGTGCGCGGGTTGCGTCCGGGACGCGGCGCCTTCACGCGGATCTGGAAGTTGCCGAAGCCCGAGATCTTCACGTCCGTGCCTTCGATCAGGCTGCTGGCCACGAGCTCGAAGAACGCCTCCACCATGTCCTTCGACTCACGCTTGTTCAGGCCGATCTGCTCGAACAGCAGGTCGGCCAGGTGCGCCTTGGTGAGCGCCGGCGTTTCGAGGGCTTCGAGCGTGAATTCGGCGGCGTTCATCTTCATCCTCTCAAGCGGCCGCCCAGGGTGGCGCCCAGTTGTTCGACGATTGCACGGACAGCGGGTTCGACCTGCTCGTCCGTCAGCGTGGCGGCATCGCTCTGGAAGGTCAGGCGCACGGCCATGCTCTTCTCGCCCGGTGCCAGCGCACCCGGCGCTGCCACGGCGCCTTCGCGCAACGGCTGCGGACGGTAGATGTCGAACAGCGTCGCATCGCGCAGCAGGCCCGAGGCGGACGCGCCCGCGCGGATGGCCTGCATCAGCGCGTCGTGCGACACCGCTTCGGCCACGACCACCGCGATGTCGCGCTCGACGGCCTGGAGCTTGGGCACCGGCTGCGCCACGGGCACGGGCCGCGCCGTGACGGCGTCGAGGTCGAGTTCGAACAGCACGGGCGCCTGGGTGAAGTCCCACTTCTGGCGCCAGCGCGGATGCAGTTCGCCGATGAAGCCGATGGCCTGGCCGTCGAGCAGCACGCGGGCCGAACGGCCGGGGTGCAGCGCGGGGTGCTCGGCCGCTTCGAAGGTCGGCACGCGCGGTGCGAGCAGCGCTTCGACGTCACCCTTGACGTCGTAGAAGTCGACACGCTGCGGCTTGCCGTCCCAGCGCGACGCCTCGGCATCGCCCCAGGCCAGGCCGGCCACGCGCATGGGCTGGTTCACGCCGCGCACGGTGCTGTCGGTGGTGACGACGCTGTCGTCGCGCAGGAACACGCGGCCCAGCTCGAACACGCGCACGCGCGGTGCCTTGCGGTCGAGGTTGAACTTGAGCACCTGCAGCAGCGAGCCAAGCAGCGACGAGCGCATCACGCTCATCTGGCTGGCGATGGGGTTCAGCAGCTTGACCGGGTTGGCGTTGCCCGCCAGGTCCTGCTCCCAGTGCGCTTCGACAAAGCTGAAGTTGATGGTTTCCTGGTAACCCAGCGCTGCAACGCTGCGACGCACCGCGAAGCGGCTGCGCTGCGCCTCGGGCCGCACGCGGGCGGTGATGGGCGCGAGTGGCGCGGTGGTCGGCAGGTTGTTGAAGCCGATCAGGCGCGCCACTTCTTCGATGAGATCTTCCTCGATCAGCAAGTCGAAGCGGTGCGGCGGCGGCGTGACGGTCAGCGTGCCTTCGCCTTCGGTGATTTCGAAACCGAGGCGGTGGAGCGCGTCGGCACATTGCGCCTGCGTCAGCGGCATGCCGATGACGCGCGCGGCACGGGCCACGCGCAGCGTGACGGGCGCGGCCTCGGGCAGGCGCAAAGTCTGGTCGTCCATCTTGCCGGCTTCGCCGCCGCAGATCTCGACGACCAGTTGCGTGATGCGCTCGATGATCTGCACGGTGCGGCTCGGGTCGACGCCGCGCTCGTAGCGGTGGCCGGCGTCGGTCGAGAAGTTGAAGCGACGCGAACGGCCCTGCACGGCCTCGGGCCACCAGAACGCGGCCTCGACGTAGATGTTGCGCGTGTCGTCGGTCACCGAGGTGGCGTCGCCGCCCATGATGCCGGCGAGCGATTCGACCTCGCGGTCGTCGGCGATGACGCCGACCTTTTCGTCGACGGTGATCGTCGTGCCGTTGAGCAGCTTGAGCTGTTCGCCCGCCTTGCCCCAGCGCACTGTGAGGCCGCCGTGGATCTTGTCGAGGTCGAAAATGTGGCTGGGCTGGCCATACTCGAACATCACGTAGTTCGAGATGTCGACCAGCGGCGTCACGCTGCGCTGGCCGCAACGCGCGAGGCGCTCGACCATCCACGCGGGCGTGGTGACCTTGGTGTTCACGCCGCGCACGATGCGGCCCGAGAAGCGGCCGCACAGGTCGGGCGCCTCGACCTTGACGGGCAGCACATCGGAGAACGACGTGGCCACGGCCGCGATGGCCGGCGTCTTCAGCGGTGCGCCGGTGAGTGCGGCAAGTTCGCGCGCCACGCCGTACACGCTGAGGCCGTGCGCCAGGTTCGGCGTGAGCTTGAGCGTGAGCAGCGCGTCGTCGAGCTTGAGCACGTCGCGCACGTCGGCGCCGATGGGGGCGTCGGCGTCGAGTTCGAGCAGGCCGCCGTGGTCTTCGCTCAGCTTCAGTTCGCGCGCCGAGCACAGCATGCCCTGGCTCTCGACGCCGCGCAGCTTGCCGAGCTTGATGAGGAAAGGCTTGCCGTCTTCACCCGGCGGCAGCTCGGCGCCGACGAGGGCACACGGCACCTTGATGCCGACGCGCGCATTGGGCGCGCCGCACACGATGTTGAGCAAGGCGCCCTGCCCCGCATCGACCTGGCACACACGCAGGCGATCGGCATTCGGGTGCTGCACGGCTTCCTTGATTTCGCCGACCACGATGCGCGTGAAAGGCGGCGCCACCGGACGGCGCTCTTCGACCTCGAAGCCGCCCATGGTGAGCGTTTCGGCCAGTGCGGCGCTGTCGAGGGGCGGGTTGCAGAACTCGCGCAGCCAGGATTCCGGGAATTGCATCTCTTCGATCTCGATCTGGTTTTTCTATCTGTGGAAAGGACGTGCTTACTGGAACTGCGAGAGAAAACGCAGGTCGCCGTCGAAGAACAGGCGCAGGTCGTTCACGCCGTAGCGCAGCATGGTGAGCCGATCGGGGCCCATGCCGAAGGCAAAGCCGATGTAGCGCTCGGGGTCCAGGCCCATGTTGCGCACCACGTTCGGGTGCACCTGGCCGGAGCCGGCGACTTCGAGCCAGCGGCCGGCCAGCGGGCCGCTCGCGAACTGGATGTCGATCTCGGCGCTCGGCTCGGTGAACGGGAAGAAGCTCGGGCGGAAGCGCAGCACGAGGTCGTCGCGCTCGAAGAAGGTGCGGCAGAAGTCGGTGAAGACGACCTTCAGGTCCTTGAAGCTGACGTTCTCGCCGAGCCACAGGCCTTCGCACTGGTGGAACATGGGCGAGTGGGTGGCGTCGCTGTCGACACGGTAGGTACGGCCGGGCGCGATCACGCGGATCTCGGGCGCCTTCACGGTGCCGGTGGTGTCGGCGGCAGCAGCAGCGAACTCGGCCGCGTACTTCTTGGTGTGCTGGTGGGCGTAGCGCACCTGCATCGGGCTGGTGTGCGGACGCAGGTTGTAGGGAATGCCGTCGTCGCCCTTGAGGTCGACGTAGAAGGTGTCCTGCATCGAACGCGCCGGGTGGTTCGGCGGGTTGTTGAGCGAGGTGAAGCTGTGCCAGTCGCTCTCGATCTCGGGGCCGTCGGCCACGTCGAAGCCCATGCTCGAGAAGATCTCCTCGATGCGCTCCAGGGTGCGGCTCACGGGGTGCAGTCCGCCGCCGGCGCGGTGGCGGCCGGGCAGGCTCACGTCGAGCGCTTCGGCGCGCAGCTGCAGCGAGAGTTCTTCGTCGGCGAGTTGCTGGCGGCGGTCGGTCAGTGCGGCCTCGATGGCCTGCTTGCCGACGTTGATCGCGGCGCCGCGGGACTTCTTCTCTTCGACACTCAGCGCGGCCATGCCCTTCATCAGCTCGGTGATGCGGCCCGACTTGCCAAGGAACTGGGCCTTGGCGTTTTCGAGCTCTGCGGGCGTTTTCGCTTCGGCGAAAGCGGCGCGTGCGGTGTCGACCAGGGAGTCCAACTCGTTCATAGCAACAAAAATCTTCGAGGGGAAATAAAAAAGAGCTGGAGCCTTTTCAAGCGCCAGCCCTTGAGCCGTGGGCGCAAGAAGCCGTCCGGAGACGGCAACCTGCTGTGCAAAATCAAGCAGCCAGCTTGGCCTTGACCTGCTCCACGATGCCGGCAAAAGCGGCCTTGTCGTGCACGGCGATGTCCGCAAGCATCTTGCGGTCGATCTCGATACCGGCCTTGCGGATGCCGTTGGCGAACTGGCTGTAGGTCAGGCCCAGTTCACGCGAGGCGGCGTTGATACGCGCGATCCACAGCTGACGGAACACGCGCTTCTTGGTACGGCGGTCACGGTAGGCATATTGCCCAGCCTTCATCACCGCCTGTTTGGCGACGCGGAAGACATTACCGCGGCGACCGCGGAAACCCTTGGCGAGTGCGAGAACTTTCTTGTGGCGGGCGCGAGCCGTTACACCACGTTTGACGCGAGGCATGTGTGTACTCCTTGTTCGTCTGAGTTAAATGCCACGACCGGGCAGCATGGCGGCGACAGAAACCATGTTGGTCTCATGCACTGCGACTGCACCACGCAGGTGACGCTTGTTCTTGGTGGTCTTCTTCGTCAAGATGTGACGCTTGAAGGCTTGACCGCGCTTGACGGTGCCACCGGGACGAACGCGGAAACGTTTTTTCGCGCTGCTCTTGGTCTTCATTTTGGGCATGTGAATGCTCCTTTAGTTTGTGCTCGTGAGGCGCCGCGGATACTCCACGGACTTGTTGGCCCCGAGACACTTCTTTATCTCGCCCCCGCCTGCACTTCTTGCGAAATGCGGGCCAGGGCGAAATCCCTTCAAAACCCGTCTACTGCAAATGCCTCAGGCGGTTGCCGTGGGCGCTGCTGCCGGCGCAGCATCTGCTGCCGGCTTCGGCGCCGCGCCGCCAACCTTCTTGCGGCCCGGAGCGATCATCATGATCATCTGACGGCCTTCCAGCTTCGGGAACTGCTCGACCATGATCGTGTCGCCCAGCTCGTCGCGAATGCGCTGCAAGAGTGCCAGACCGAGCTCCTGGTGCGTGATCTCGCGGCCGCGGAAGCGCAGCGTGATCTTGCATTTGTCGCCCTCTTCAAGAAAGCGCCTGATGTTGCGCATCTTGATGTTGTAGTCGCCATCGTCGGTACCGGGCCGGAACTTGATTTCCTTGACCTCGATGACCTTCTGCTTCGACTTCGCCTCGGCTGCCTTCTTCTGCTCGTGGTACTTGAACTTCCCGTACTCGATCAGGCGGCACACGGGCGGATTGGCCGCAGCAACGACCTCCACCAGATCCACGTCAGCCTCGCCCGCAAGGCGCAAGGCTTCGGAAAGGCTCATGACACCCAATGGCTCGTTTTCCGGGCCGACCAGGCGGACTTCCGGGGCCATGATTTCCCGGTTCAGGCGGTGTTGGCGTTCCTCGCGGTGGCGGCGGTCGCGAAATGCAGTAGCGATGGTCAGAATCCTTCAAAGTTTGCTACAAAATCTGTAGCGATCGCCGCTCAGTCTTCGCGGACAGGCGGCACGAGATGGCAGAGAAACATATGGGGTGTTTCAGAGACAAATCAACGCTTGTCAGCAACGTCCTGAACGAGCCGTTGCGTGAACGATTCGAGGGACATTGCACCGAGGTCTTGATTGCCCCGGGCGCGCACTGCGACGGCACCTGCTTCCTTTTCCTTGTCACCCACGACGAGGATGTAAGGGAGCTTTTGCAACGAATGCTTCCGTATTTTATACGTAATCTTTTCGTTGTGCAGATCCAGCTGAACTCTAAGCCCTTGATTTTGCAGCGTTTTCGCAACTTGCGCCGCGTAGTCGGCCTGTCCTTCGCTGATATTGAGCACCGCCACCTGCACCGGAGCGAGCCATGCGGGCATGGCGCCGGAGTGGTGTTCGATCAGCATGCCGATGAAACGCTCGAGGCTGCCGACGATGGCGCGATGCAGCATCACCGGGTGGGCGCGACCGCTCGATTCCGTGACGTACTCCCCGCCCAGGCGCTCGGCCGTGTTGAAGTCGACCTGCATCGTGCCGCACTGCCAGTGACGGCCGATGGCGTCGCGCAGCGTGTACTCGATCTTCGGGCCGTAGAAGGCACCGTCGCCGGGCGAAATGACGAAGTCCACACCCGAACGGCGCAGCGATTCCATCACCGCGTGCTCGGCCTTGTCCCACAGCTCGTCGGAGCCGACGCGGTTCTCGGGCCGCGTCGCGACCTTGTAGAGGATGTCCGTGAAGCCGAAGTCGGCATAGACCTTCTGCAGCTGCGCCGTGTAGGCGATGCACTCGTCGAGGATCTGGTCTTCCGTGCAGAAGATGTGGCCGTCGTCCTGCGTGAAGCCGCGCACGCGCATGATGCCGTGCAGCGCGCCGCTGGGTTCGTTGCGGTGGCACTGGCCGAACTCGCCGTAGCGCAGTGGCAGGTCGCGGTAGCTGCGCAGGTCGCTCTTGAAGATCAGCACGTGGCCCGGGCAGTTCATCGGTTTGAGCGCGTATTCGCGCTTCTCCGACTCCGTCGTGAACATGTTGTCGCGGTAGTTCTGCCAGTGGCCCGTCTTCTCCCACAGGCTCTTGTCCAGGATCTGCGGGCCCTTCACTTCCCAATAGCCCGTGTCGCGGTAGATGCCGCGCATGTACTGCTCGACCTGCTGCCAGACCGCCCAGCCCTTGGGGTGCCAGAACACCACGCCCGGCGCCACTTCGTCGATGTGAAACAGGTCGAGTTCCTTGCCCAGCTTGCGGTGGTCGCGCTTCTCGGCTTCCTCGATGCGCTGGATGTACTGGTCCAGCTGCTTCTTGTCGGCCCAGGCCGTGCCGTAAATGCGCTGCAGTTGCTCGTTCTTGGCGTCGCCGCGCCAGTAGGCGCCGGCCAGCTTCGTGAGCTTGAACACCTTCAGGAAGCGCGTGTTCGGCACGTGCGGGCCGCGGCACATGTCGACGTATTCCTGGTGGTAGTACAGGCCCATGGCCTGCTCGTCGGGCATGTCTTCGACGAGGCGCAGCTTGTAGTCCTCGCCACGCGACTTGAAGACCTCGATGACTTCCGCACGCGGCGTCATCTTCTTGATCACGTCGTAGTCCTGCGCGATCAGCTCGCGCATGCGCGCCTCGATGGCGGCCATGTCCTCGGGCGTGAACGGGCGCTCGAACGAGATGTCGTAGTAGAAGCCTTCGTCGATCACCGGCCCGATCACCATCTTGGCCGTCGGGTACAGCTGTTTCACCGCATGGCCGACCAGGTGGGCCGTCGAGTGGCGGATGATCTCCAGGCCCTCGTCGTCCTTGGGCGTGATGATCTGCAGCCTGGCGTCACGGTCGATGACGTCGCTGGCATCGACGAGCTTGCCGTCGATCTTGCCGGCCACCGTCATCTTGGCGAGGCCGGGGCCGATGGACTGGGCCACTTCGGCCACCGAAACCGGGCCGGGGAACTCGCGGCGCGAGTTGTCGGGGAGCGTGATCTGGATCATGTGAAAACCTCGGGGAGAAAAACAAAAAAGCGCGGTGGATGCCGCGCTTTGCTTGGTTGGTGCGCTGGAAAAACCAGCGAGCGCGGGGCTACCGGCCCTTTCCTTCGAAGAAGAAAAAGCCGCTGAATCCTTGCGGGGTAGTTCGCGGTGTCATAACCAAGGTGCCTTTCTCGCTCTTGTTGAGTGCAGAGTGGGCGATTCTAGCCGCTGCCCGCTTCAGCCGCGCGCCTCGAACAGGAGGCTGGAAACGCACTGCCCGACCGGCCCGTCTCGGTCGTGCAGCTGCCCGACGGCATAGCCCGTGCCCATCGGGCCCGCAAGCGTGAGGGCGTCGACCAGCACCCAGTCGCCGCGCGGCGCCCGCCGCAGGTTGATCGTCAGGTCGGCATTGACGAAACCCAGCCGCGCCGGATGCGCCCACTGCGAGATGCCCGCCACGAGATCGGCCGCCGAGGCCACCTGGGCCAGCGGCGACGCGGCCTCGTCGTCGACCAGCGGCCGGCCCAGGCGCAACCACGCGGCCGCCGGGCCGGGCTCGAGGATCTGCCCGCGTGCCATGCGCACGTCCACGCCGGCAAAGAACGGGCTCATGCGGGACGCCACCGCGGGAATGGGCGCGCCCTCTTCCGGCGGCGCGAATGTCACAGCGGCGAAGGCGTCGGCGGCCGGCAGCGCGGGCGTCTGCCCGCTGCGCAGCAGCAAGGCGGTGCAACGCAGCACGGACTTGCCGTCCTGGACCATGTCGAACGCCACCGTGCGCGCCTTGGCGCCGTCTCGCAGCAGGGTGAATTCGAGCGTGATCGGCGCCCGGCTCGCCGAGCGCCAGAAATCGAAGCTCAATCGCGCCGCCTCGCGCCCTTGGTTCGCCTCGTGCGCCTGGAGCGCCCGCACGAGCAAGGCGGCGGTCGCGCTGCCCTGCAGCGCATCAGCGGACCACGGACCGATGGCCGCCTCGGTGGGCACGAAGCGTTCACCGTCGCTGACGAACACCGGGTCGCCGACGAGTGTCGTCATGGGCTGCGCCAGCACGCTCACGACGCCGCGGCCGCCACGTTCTTGAGGCCCAGCACTTCGATCGGCTCGATCGAGGGCGGTCCGGCGAACAGCTCGGGCGCCTGCGCCATCAGAGCCTGGGCAATCGGGCCGGTCAGGTGCGCTTGGCGGCCGGCTTCGTCCTCGAACGCATCGAACACGCCGAAGGTGCTGGGCGACAGCCGCAGCGCAAACCAGATCGGCGTGGTCTTTTCCTCGCGCGCCATGGCCAGGCCGGCCTCGAGGAATTGCTGGACGGCGGCTTCCTTGCCGGGCTTGGCTTCAAGGCGGGCAAACAGTGCGAACTTGATCATGGAACATCTCCTGGGGTGGACAACAACAGCGCACGGGATTGCGCGGCGCTGGCATGGACTCTAGGCAAGCCCCTCCCTCTGGACCATTGGCTTTTTTGACATCTTTGGTATCGTTATTGCCATGAAACTCGATGTCCTCGCCCTCGACGGCGTGTTCGACTCCGGCCTGGCCACGGTGCTCGACGTCTTCACCACCGCGAACGAACTCACCGCCATGCTGCAGCTCGACGTGGCGCCTTTCGACGTCACCATCGTGGGCACCCGCAAGCGCGTGCGCACCGCCCAGGGTTTCACCGTGCCGGTGACGCACACGCTGGCCGACACCGGCGCCGCCACCGACTGGCTGGTCGTCCCGGCGCTCGGCTGCAAGATGCCCGAGACGTTGGAGCCCGCCCTGCAACGCGCCGACGTCCGCGATGCCTGCGCGGCACTGCGCGCGCGTGCCGAAGACGGCGGCTGCATCGCCGCCGCGTGCATCGGCACCTTCGTGCTGGCGGAAGCCGGCGTGCTCGCGGGCCACAAGGCGACCACCACCTGGTGGCTGGCCACGCTCTTCCGGCAGCGCTACCCGGCGGTGCTGCTCGACGATTCGCGCATGCTGGTCAGCTCGGGGCCGCTCGTCACGGCGGGCGCGGCGCTGAGCCACGTCGACATGGCACTGTGGCTGGTGCGCCAGGCCAGCCCCGAGCTCGCCGCACTGGTCGCGCGCTACCTCATCGTGGACTCGCGCCCCTCGCAATCGGCCTACGTGATCTCCGACCACCTCTCGCACGCCGACCCGCTGGTGGAGCGCTTCGAGCGCTGGGCGCGCGGCCGGCTGGCCGAGGGCTTCTCGCTCGACGAGGCGGCGCAGGCCGCGGGCACCAGCAAGCGCACGCTGGCCCGGCGCATGCAGCAGGTGCTCGGCAAGAGCCCGCTGTCGTACGTGCAGGACCTGCGCGTCGAACGCGCCGTGCACCTGCTGAAGACCAGCAACAAGAGCCTCGAGCAGATCGCGGGCATGGTCGGCTACGCGGACGGCGTCACCTTGCGCACGCTGCTGCGCCAGCGGCTGGGGCGCGGCGTGCGCGAAGTGCGGCTCGAAGCCTGAGCCCCCGCTCGTCGAGCGCCCACGAAAAAGCCCGGCACGAGGCCGGGCTTGGAGGCGACAGCGCAACGCGCCGTCACTCAGCGATCAACGAAGGCAGCTCAGTGGAACTGTTCTTCTTCGGTCGAACCGGTCAGCGCCTTCACGCTGGACGAGCCGCCCTGGATCACGGTGGTCACGTCGTCGAAGTAGCCGGCGCCGACTTCCTGCTGGTGCGACACGAAGGTGTAGCCCTTGTCGCGTGCGGCGAACTCAGGTTCCTGCACCATGTTCACGTAGTGCTTCATGCCTTCGCCGCGGGCGTAGGCGTGGGCGAACTGGAAGGTGTTGAACCAGTTGATGTGGATGCCGGCCAGCGTGATGAACTGGTACTTGTAGCCCAGCGCCGACAGGTCTTCCTGGAACGAAGCGATCTGCTTGTCGTCCAGGTTCTTCTTCCAGTTGAACGACGGCGAGCAGTTGTACGACAGGAGCTTGCCAGGGCAGGCGGCGTGCACGGCTTGCGCGAATTCACGGGCGAAGCCGATGTCAGGCACGCCGGTTTCGCACCACACCAGGTCGGCATACGGTGCGTAGGCGACGCCGCGGCTGATGGCTTGTTCCAGGCCGTTCTTGACGCGGTAGAAGCCTTCTTGCGTGCGCTCGCCGGTCAGGAAAGGCTTGTCGTTGGCGTCGTGGTCGGACGTGATCAGGTTCGCGGCTTCCGCGTCGGTGCGGGCCAGAACGATGGTCGACACGCCCATGACGTCGGCGGCGAAGCGCGCCGAGATCAGCTTCTCGCAGGCTTCCTGCGTCGGCACGAGCACCTTGCCGCCCATGTGACCGCACTTCTTGACGGCCGCCAGCTGGTCTTCGAAGTGCACGCCGGCGGCGCCCGACGCGATCATGTTCTTCATCAGTTCGAAGGCGTTCAGCACGCCGCCGAAGCCGGCTTCAGCGTCCGCGACGATCGGCAGGAAGTAGTCGATGAACTCCTTGTCGCCCGGGTTGATGCCACGGCCCCACTGGATTTCGTCAGCGCGCTTGAAGGTGTTGTTGATGCGACGGACCATCGTCGGCACCGAGTCGTAGGCGTACAGCGACTGGTCGGGGTACATCGTTTCCGAGGTGTTGCCGTCGGCGGCGACTTGCCAGCCCGACAGGTACACGGCTTCCAGGCCGGCCTTGGCTTGCTGCATCGCCTGGCCAGCGGAGATCGCGCCGAAGGCGTTCACGTAGCCCTTCTTGGCGCCGCCGTTGATCTTGTCCCAGAGCTTTTCAGCGCCGCGCTTGGCCAGCGTGTGCTCGATGGGGAGCGAACCGCGCAGGCGAACCACGTCGGCTGCGCTGTAGCCGCGCTTCACGCCCTTCCAGCGAGGGTTGGTGGCCCAGTCCTTTTCGAGGGCGGCAATTTGCTGTTCGCGGCTCAGTTGTTCGTTCAGGGTCTGGGGCATGGTCACTCCGTGAGGTTGATTGAAGGTTGGCGTTGCGGCCGTGGGGTTACTGTAATCCGATTGCAGACTCTTATGTCTTATAGAAGACATATTTTTGAACCAACAAAATCAACAACTTACGGAGATATTTCTCAATGAGAAATTATTTTTCTCATATCGAGAAAAAATATTGCGGCGCAGCAGTTTGAATTTTCGCGATACGGAATCGCTCTTTCGGTTGTGAAAACGGCGCCTATCCCGCGGCGCCCGCCGCATGCGCGATCCAGTCGCCGCTGTCGATCACATGGCGGCCCGCGATGCGCGTCGGATGGATCTCGTAGACCAGGCAGTCGATCGATTGCGCGCCCACCGCCACGCGCACGCGGCGCCGGATGTACTCGCCCGAATCGTCGTCGGCCACTTCCTCGAGCCGGTCGAGTTCGCGCTCGACCTTCGGTGCGACGCGATAGACCTCGCCCTTCACGCGCCCTTCTCCGCCGAGCACCACACCCGGGTACGCGCCCAGGTCGTACAGCGTGCCCGCGATGACGGCCTCGCCGACGAACACCGGCGCCGGCCGGTAGCGCGCGATGTCGTTGCGCCCGCCGCGCCGCAGCGTGCCGTAGACAAGAACGTGGGGCATCATCGAATCCATCCGATCAACAACCAGCGCCCAGTCTATTGAACCCCGCCGCTTCCACCTCCGGCCGCCTCGTGGCCTACGGCTGCCTGGCCTTGAGCATGTCGCTCGTCGGCATCTACGTCGCCCTCTCCAAGCCGCTGGTGGCAGCCTTCCCGGTGCTGCTTCTGGCCTGGTTGCGCTTCGGCATCGCGGCACTCGCCATGCCGCATTGGCTCCAACCCACGCCCGACGAGCCGCCCATGAGCGCACGCACGCGCGGGCTCGTGTTCCTCGAATCCTTCCTCGGCAACTTCCTGTTCTCGATCTGCATGCTGTTCGGCGTGAGCCTCACCAGCGCGGTGTCGGCGGGCGTGATCATGGCGTCGATCCCCGCGGTGGTCGCGGTCGCCAGCTGGCTCTTCCTGCGCGAGCGCATCACGGTGCGCACCGGCCTGGCCATTGCCTGCGCGGCACTGGGCATCGGCCTGCTCGCGTTCACGCCGACGCATGCACCGCCCGCCACCGGCAGCGCGGCCGGTGCGCCGTCGATGCCCTGGCTGGGCAACCTGCTCGTGTTCTGCGCGGTGCTCTGCGAAGCCGCCTATGCGGTGATCGGCAAGTCGCTCACCGGCAAGCTGGGGCCCAAGCGCATCGCGTCGCTCATCAACCTGTGGGGCTTCGTGCTGTCGATGCCCTTCGGCATCTGGTTCGCGCTGCAGTTCGACTTCACCGCCGTGCGCTTCGGCACCTGGGCGCTGCTGGTCGCCTACGCACTGGCCGCCAGCATCTGGACCGTGTGGCTGTGGATGACCGGACTTCGCCACGTACCAGCGGCACAAGCGGGTGTCTTCACTGTGCTGCTGCCCGTCAGCGCGGCGCTCGTGGGCGTGCTCGTGCTCGGGGAAAACCTCACTTCGCCGCAACTGCTTGCGTTCGCGATCGCCCTCGTGGGCGTGGTGCTGGCGACGTGGCCGGGGCGACGAACGTGAACAACGTCCCTTCTCCCCTCTGAAAAAACAACAGCTCCCAATGAAAAAAGCGCTTTTTCCCTTGGAAACGCGTTTTTTCTCATTTAGCATCCGCATTGCCACTGGAGACGCAAGTTTTTCATTGGTGAACGTTCAACCAAAAAAGGAAATCAACCATGGCAACTGCAAAGAAGGCTCCGGCCAAGAAAGCTCCGGCAAAGAAGGCCGCTCCCGCAAAGAAGGCTGCGGCTCCTGCAAAGAAGGCCGCACCGGCCAAGAAGGCAGCGGCGCCCGCCAAGAAGGCTGCTCCTGCAAAGAAGGCTGCACCGGCGAAGAAGGCTCCTGCAAAGAAGGCCGCTCCCGCCAAGAAGCGCACCCCCAACGCTGCGTTCATGAAGGCCCTGACCCCCAGCCCGGCACTGGCCGCTGTGGTCGGTTCGACGCCTCTGCCGCGCACCGCTGTGGTGAGCAAGCTGTGGGACTACATCAAGAAGAACAACCTGCAAGACAAGACCAACAAGCGCAACATCAACGCCGACGCCAAGCTGAAGGAAATCTTCGGCAAGGCTCAGGTTTCGATGTTCGAACTGGCTGCGCTGATTGGCAAGCACGTCAAGTAAGCGTTCGGGGGCCTCGTGCTCCTGAGTCAAAAAGCCCGCGTCATGCGGGCTTTTTTTTCGCTTGCAGAAAGCCCTCGCCAGCCTGGAAGAAGCGCGCGGGCGTGCAGCCGAAGTGCTTGCGGAAGGCCTCGATGAAGGCACTCACCGAGCTGTAGCCCACCGTCAGCGCCACCGCCGTCACCGGCTCATGCAGGCTCAGCAGCTCGACGCCCTTGAGCAGGCGCGCCTGCTGGCGCCATTGCGTGAAGCTCAGTCCGGTCTCGGCGGCGAAGCGGCGCGTGAGCGTGCGCCGGGCCATGCCGATGCGATCGGCCCAGTCGTCGATGCCGTCGGCCAGTGACGGATCGTCTGCCAGCGCACGCGCCATCGCCACCAGCCGCCGGTCCTGCGGCATGGGCAGGTGCAGCGACTCGCGCCCGCCGGCCGCCAGCTCGTCGATCAGCACGCCCACCAGTCGCGTGCGACGGGGCTCCAACAGTGCGTCGGATGGCTCCATCGACATCAGCCGCGCCACCAGCTCCCGCACCAGCGGCGTGGCGGCAAAGACATGCGGCCCCTCCGGCAAGGCCTGCGCCACCGACGCATCGATGTGCAGATGCCATCCCGCCGTGGCCCCGAAGCTCTGCGCGGCATGGGCGCAGCGCGGCGCGATCCAGCCGATCCATCCCGGCGGCTGCACCCAGCGCCCCGCGGGCGTCTCGATGACCTGCAGGCCTTCGCGCAGTGCGAACAGCTGGCCGGTCGCGTGCGCGTGGTAGCCCGTGACGCGCGGCGCCTCGTGCGCGTAGCGCCAGAGCGTGGCAGGCGATTCAGCCGCCATGGCTGGCCCGCACGCGGTATCGATTGGCCCCGCGCCGCAAGCCGGGCACGGCCCCGCTGCCTAGCATCGAAGGCATCTCCACCAAGGAATCCCCATGAAAGCGCAAGACATCATTCCCGACGGACAGGACTTCACCGTCATCGACGGCCACACCGTGCGCAAGGGCTCGGTCGGCGCCTTCCTCGCCAATGCGCGCGTGCTCGAAGACCCGAACGCCACGGCCGACGAACGCCGCGTCGCCCGCGACGACCTCGCATCGCTGATTCCCACGCTCGACGCGCTCGGCCTGTTCGACGTCTTCGAACTGCGCTCGCCCGCGCTGCGCGACGAGGTGGCCCGCCATCGCGTGACGCTCAGCCCTGCGCCTGCTGCTTCGCCGCGCGCGTGATCGACGCCAGCGTGCCGCGCGTGGTGATCACTTCGGGGTCGAGCGGGATCTCGATCAGCGTGCCCGTGTCGGCCGCCAGCGCACGCAGCAGCGCGGCCTCGAACTGCGCCGTCTCGGTGACGCGCTCGGCCGCGTAGCCGTAGGCGCGCGCCAGGGCGCAGAAGTCGGGGTTGCGCAGCGCGGTGCCGCTGGTGCGCTCGGGGTATTCGCGCTCCTGGTGCATGCGGATCGTGCCGAACATGCCGTTGTTGAGCAGCACGACGATGCTCTTGCCGCCGTGCTGCGAGGCCGTGGCCAGCTCCTGCCCGTTCATCAGGAAGTCGCCGTCGCCCGCGATGGTGAAGGCCACGCGCCCGGTGGCGATGCTCGCGGCAATGCCCGCCGGCACGCCGTAGCCCATCGCGCCGCTGGTGGGCGCCAGCTGCGTCTTGGCGCCCTTGGCGAGCCCGTGGTAGCGGAAGTAGTGGTGCACCCAGCTCGCGAAGTTGCCGGCGCCGTTGGTGATGGCCGCATCCGCTGGCAGGTGCTTCTGCAGCAGCGCCACCACGGCGGCCATGTCGACCGCCCCGCGCGGCGTCTCGGCCGGCATGCCGGCAAGCGCCTGCGGCTGCAGCCAGGCTTCGTAGTCCGCGTGCAGCTGCTGCGTCCAGGCTTCCCACGGCAGCGAAGGTGGCGCGCTCAACACCTCGAGGCTGCGCGCCGCGGCGCTCATGCCGGCGTTGATCGCCAGGTCGGCCTGGTAGACGCGGTTCAGCTCCTCGGCGCTCGCATGGATGTGCACCAGCGTCTGCTTGGCCTTCGGCGCTTCGAGCAGCGTGTAGCCGCCCGTCGTCATCTCGCCCAGGCGCGGGCCGATGGCCAGCACCAGGTCGGCATCCTTCACGTGCTGCGCGAGCTTCGGGTTGATCGCGATGCCCACGTCGCCCGCGTACTGCGGGTGGTGGTTGTCGAAGGTGTCCTGGAAGCGGAAGGCGTTCGCGACCGGCAGGCGCCAGTTCTCGGCGAAGCGCTGCAGCGCCTGCGCAGCCTGCGGCGTCCAGCCGCCACCGCCGGCGATCAGCAGCGGGCGCTGCGACTTCAGCAGCAGCTCGCGCAGCGTGCGCAGCGCGCCCGGGTCGCTCCACGGCTGGACCGCCTCCACGCGCGCCAGCGGCCGTGCCGCCGTCTCGGTGCGCAGCATGTCCTCGGGCAGCACCAGCACCACCGGGCCCGGCCGGCCGTTCATCGCGGTGGCGAAGGCGCGCGCGATGTACTCGGGAATGCGGTCGGCGTCGTCGATGCGCTCCACGCGCTTGGCGAAACCCTTGGTGCTCGGCCCGAAGAAGCTGGCGTAGTCCACTTCCTGGAAGGCCTCGCGGTCGCGGAAGTCGCTGCCGACGTCGCCCACGAACAGCACCATCGGCGTCGAGTCCTGGAACGCGTTGTGCACGCCGATCGAGGCGTTGGTCGCGCCCGGCCCGCGCGTCACGAAGCACACGCCCGGGCGCCCGGTGAGCTTGCCGTGCGCCTCGGCCATGAAGGCTGCGCCGCCCTCCTGCCGGTTCACCACGAAGCGTGCGCGGTCGCGGTAGGCATGGAAGCCATCGAGCACCGCCAGGAAGCTCTCGCCCGGCACGCCGAAGGCGAGTTGCATGCCCTGTTCGACCAGGCACTCGACGATCAGGTGGCCCGCGGGTTGTGATGTACTCATGGAAAGTTCGAACCTCAGTTGCAAATGTCTCCGGCGATTATGTGTGCCTGCCTTCCACGCCTTGTCTTAATTCCCCAATTGGTTAAATTCGCGTCATGAAGGCCCCCAAGGACTCTTTGCCCGAAACGCTCGAGCCGCGCTCGCGCGACGCCGACCGCTCGCAACTGGCCATCCTCGCCTCGGCGCGCGACGAGTTCGCCGCACGCGGGCTGGCCGGTGCGCGCATGGACAGCATCGCCGAGCGCGCGGGCCTGAACAAGCGCCTCATCTACTACTACTTCGGCAGCAAGGACGACCTGTTCCTGGCCGTGCTGGAGCGCGTGTACGCCGACATCCGCGCCGCCGAGCAGCGCCTGCACCTGGACGAGATCGAGCCCGTCGAGGCGATCCGCCAACTGGTGTCGTTCACCTGGCACTACTACCTGGAGCATCCCGAGTTCATCACGCTGCTCAACAGCGAGAACCTGCACGGCGCGGCGCACCTGAAGCGCTCCGACCGCATCCAGGAAATGAACTCGCCGCTGGTGCAGCTGCTCGACACCGTGCTGGAGCGCGGCAAGAAGGACAACCTCTTTCGCGCCGGCGTCGACCCCGTGCAGCTGTACATCTCGATCGCCTCGCTGTGCTACTTCTACCTCTCGAACAACCACACGCTGTCGGCCATCTTCGGGCGTGACCTGCGTGCCCCCAAGGCGATGGCGCAACGCCTCTCGCACATGACCGATCTCGTGCTGGGCTACGTCCTGCACTGAGCCTTCGGGCGCTGCAGACGCCCTTTTCCACGCCCCCGGGTTTTCACCAAGCAGCGTCGGTTGACGCTGCGGCGCAGCCGTTCCTACAATTCACTAATTCACTCAATGGTGAATTGATGACTCAAGAACTGCGGCCCGACCGCGCGGAGACACCCTTGAAGCAACTTGCACGCACCACCCTCCTGGCCTCGCTGACCTGCCTGGCCGCCCTGCTGCCGGGTCTGGCGGCCGCGCAGAACGGCTACCCCACCAAGCCGATCCGCGTGATCGTTCCGTTCGCCGCCGGCAGCACGACGGACATCATTGCCCGCGCCATCGCCGACAAGATGGGTACCAGCATGGGCCAGGCGCTGATCATCGAGAACCGCGGCGGCGCCAGCGGCACCATCGGCCAGCAGGCGGTGGCCACGGCCGCGCCCGACGGGTACACGGTGATGATCCATTCGTCGTCGCACACGGTCAGCCCGTCGACTTTCGCCAAGCTGCCCTTCGACACGGTGCACGACTTCGCGGGCGTCACGCCGATCTCGTCGCTGCCCAACGCGCTGGTCATCTCGCCCAGCAAGAACATCAAGACCCTGCCGCAGCTGCTGGCCGCCGCGCGCGCCAAGCCCGGCAGCATGAACTTCGCCTCGGCCGGCCAGGGCAGCGCCACGCACCTGAACGCCGAGAAGTTCAAGATGGCAGCGAAGATCGACGCCACCAACATCCCGTTCAAGGGATCGGGCGAAGCCGTCACCGAGGTGCTCTCGGGCCGCGTGGACTACTACTTCTCGCCCATCGCGCCCGTCATCGGCCAGATCAAGGACGGCCAGCTGCTCGCACTGGCCGTGGGCTCGCCCAAGCGCGCCGCCGCCCTGCCCGACGTGCCCACCACCACCGAGGCCGGCGTGCCCGGCTCCGAGTTCAACTTCTGGATCGGCATGATGGCGCCCGCCAAGACGCCGCGCGACGTCGTCAACCGCCTGCACGACGAAGTGGTCAAGGCGCTGGCCACGCCCGAGGTGAAGGAGCGCTTCCTCAAGCTGGGCGCCGACGCCTGGACGCTCAAGCCCGAGCAGTTCGACGCCTACATCAAGGACGAGATCGCGAGCAACGCGCAGCTCGTGAAGGCCGCGGGACTGTCGGTCCAGCCGTAGTCCGAACCCAGAGGCTCCCCGTCGTCGCCACCATGTTCCGCAAGCTCCTGCTCTCTCCGGCCCTGCGCCCGTTCTTCCTGATCCTGTTGCTGCTGGTGCTGTGGGACCTGGTGATCCGCCTCTTCAAGATTCCGGCCTACCTCATTCCTCCGCCGTGGGAGGTGGTGAAGCAGCTCGTGGCCGAATGGCCGCGCCTGCTGGCCGAAAGCTGGAAGACCACGCTCGCCACGCTGGGCGGCTTCGGCCTCACGATCGTCATCGGCATTCCGATCGCGATGGTCATCGCCTACTCGCGGCTGGTCGAGTCGTACGTGTACCCGCTGCTGGTGTTCTCGCAGAGCATTCCCAAGGTGGCGATCGCGCCGCTGTTCGTGGTGTGGTTCGGCTTCGGCATCTTTCCGAAGGTGATCAGCGCCTTCCTGCTGGGCTTCTTCCCGGTGGTGGTGTCCACGGTGATGGGCTTCAAGTCGGTCGAGCCCGACATGCTCGACCTGGCCCGCTCGATGGGTGCGAGCCGCCTGCAGACCTTCTTCAAGATCAGCCTGCCGCAGGCCCTGCCCGCGATCTTCAGCGGCCTGAAGGTGTCGGTCACGCTGGCGGTGGTGGGCGCGGTGGTCGGCGAGTTCGTCGGATCGAACTCGGGCATCGGCTACGTGCTGCAGGTGGCCAACGGCAACTTCGACCTGCCCTTGATGTTCGCTGCGCTGGTGGTGCTGTCGAGCATCGGCGTGATCCTTTTCGTCGCCGTCGACCTCGTCGAGCGCGTGATGATTCCGTGGCATGCCTCCCAGCGCCACGCGCACTGAGTTCCTTCGCCATACCCAGAAAACTCCCGGAGACAACGCCATGAAGAAACTGCTTCCTTCGCTGCTTGCCGCAGCCGCACTCGCCACCTTCGCCATCGCCCCCGCCCACGCGCAGGGCGACAAGCCGAAGGACAAGGTCACGCTGATGCTCAACTGGTACCTGTACAGCGAGCACGCGACCTTCTTCCTCGGCAAGGACAAGGGCTTCTACGCCGAAGAGGGCATCGACCTCGACATCCAGGAAGGCCGGGGCTCCGCCGTCACTGCGCAGGCAGTGGCCGCCAAGTCGGCGACCTTCGGTTACATCGACGTCACCACGATGATCAAGGCGGCTGCCAAGGGCGCGCCGCTCAAGTCGACCGGCGTGCTGTTCCAGGTGAGCCCGATGTCGGTCATGGGCTTCACCGAGAAGAACATCAAGACGCCCAAGGACATCGTCGGCAAGACCGTGGCCGTGACCCCGGGCGATTCGATGTCACAGATGTGGCCGCTGTTCCTCAAGGTCAACAACATCAAGCCCGAACAGGTGAAGATCGTCTCGGGCGACGCGCAGACCAAGCTCAATGCCGTGACCAACGGCCAGGCCGACCTGCTGCTGGGCTACGTGATGGACCAGGCCATCAAGCTGCAGGACGCCACCGGCAAGCCCGTGACGCCGATCCGCTTTGCCGACTCGGGCGTGAACCAGATCAGCTCCGGGATCATCACCAACAAGAACCTTCTGACCGAGAACCCCGACCTGGTGAAGCGCTTCATGCGCGCCTCCACCAAGGCCGCCGAAGCCGCCGAGAAGAGCCCCGAGGCGGCCGTGGACGCGATGCTCAAGGCCAACCCGAAGGCCGGCGTGCGCGACACGCTCATCGTCGGCATGAAGCAGAGCGTGGCGCTGTACCACACGAAGGACACGGCCAACCAGCGGCCGTTCCGCGTGGCGATGAAGAACGTCAACGACTCGCTGGACCTGCTGGTGCAGTACGGCGGCATGGATGCGTCCACGCGCGGCAAGCCCGAGGACTACGTCACGCTCGACTTCCTGCCGAACTGATTCCCTGCCCCGCGCGCTCGCTGTTGCCCTCTCTCACGCATTCCATGTCCCAAGTCAAACTGATCGAAGCGCGCGGCGTCTCGAAGACCTACCAGAGCAAGGACGGCCCGGTCGAATCGCTCAAGCCCCTGGACTTCGCCATCCGGGAAGGCGAGTTCGTCTCCGTCGTCGGCCCCTCGGGCTGCGGCAAGAGCACGCTGCTCAAGATGGTCGCGGGCCTGCTGCCGATCAGCGGCGGCGAGCTCACGCTGGCCGGCAAGCCGATCAAGGGCCCGCAGAAGGACGTGGGCATCGTGTTCCAGAGCGCCGTGCTGCTGCCCTGGCGCAGCGTGGAAGACAACATCCTGCTGCAGGCCGAGATGCGCCACCTGCCCAAGGCCGCTTCGCAGGCCCGGGCGCGCGAGCTCATGGACATGGCGGGTCTCAAGGGCTTCGAGGGCAAGTACCCCTGGCAGCTCTCGGGCGGCATGCAGCAACGCGCGTCGATCTGCCGCGCGCTGCTGCACGACCCGTCGGTGCTTCTGATGGACGAGCCCTTCGGCGCGCTCGACGCAATGACGCGCGAGAAGATGAACCTGGAGCTGCAGCGCATCTGGATGGCCTCGAAAAAGACCGTGATGCTGATCACCCACAGCATTCCCGAAGCCATCTTTTTGTCAGACCGCGTGATCGTGATGAGCGAGCGCCCCGGCTCGATCGCCGCCGTGTACGACATCGAACTGCCGCGCCCGCGCACGCTGGACCTGATGGCCTCGGCCGAGTTCGGCGCCTACACGAAGCAGGTGCGCGCGCATTTCTTCTCGCAGGGCATCCTGGACCACTGAAGCGGCCATGACCGACGCGCCCCGTTTCCACATCGAGGAGATCCGCTTCGCCGAGCGCGACGTGGCCCTGCGCCTGCCGTTCCGCTTCGGCGCGGCCACGGTCACGGCCTGCCCGCAGGTGTTCGTGCGGGCACGCCTCCGCTTCGCCGACGGCCGCACGGCCGAGGGCTGCGCGGCCGAGATGATGATTCCCAAGTGGTTCGACAAGAACCCCGCGCTGAACAACGAGCAGAACTTCGAGCAGCTGCGCTTTGCGCTGCGCGACGCGCGCGACGCCTACCTCGGCGAAGACGATGCGCAGACCGCCTGGACGCACTTCGCCTCGAACTACGCCGCGCTGCAGGCCTGCGCGAAGGCCAAGGGCCTGCAAGCACTGGTGGCGAGCTACGGCCCCGCGTTGATCGACCGCGCGGTGATGGACGCGCTGTGCCTGCACGCGGGCACCAGCTTCGCCACCGCCATGAGCGGCAACCTGTGCGGCATCGACATCGCCGGCAGCGGCCTCGCCGACGATCTCGCGGGCTTCGACATGCCGGCCTTCCTTGCCAGCCGGTCGCCGCGCGCCAGCATCGCCGCGCGCCACACCGTCGGCCTGGCCGATGCCATCGACGACGGCGATGCGCGGCCCGACGCCCCCGCCGACGGCCTGCCCACCAGGCTCGCGGCCGCCGTGCAGCGCTACGGCCTCACGCACTTCAAACTCAAGCTCTGCGGCCACACCGCGCAGGACATCGACCGCCTCCAGCGCATCGCCCGCGTGATCGACGGCTGCGCGCAGCTCGTCACGCTCGACGGCAACGAGCAGTACGCCGATGCCGACGAGTTCGCCGTCTTTCTCGACCGCATGCTCTCCACGCCCGTGCTGTGGAAGCTCGCGCAGAAGACCGCCTTCGTCGAGCAGCCGATCCGCCGCGATGCCGCCTTGCAGCGCGACGTGTCGGCGCTCGGCAAACGCATTGCGCTGCTCGTCGACGAATCCGACGGCACGCTCGACGCCTTCGTGCAGGCGCGCGCGCTCGGCTACACCGGCGTGTCGAGCAAGAGCTGCAAGGGCTTCTACAAGTCGGTGGTCAATGCTGCGCGCTGCGCGCACTGGAATGCGGCACAAGACAAGCCGCGCCATTTCCTTTCCGGCGAAGACCTCACCATGCAGGCCGGCGTCGGCGTGCAGCAGGACCTGGCGCTCGTCGGCTGGCTCGGCCTGTCGCACGTCGAGCGCAACGGCCACCATTACGTCAACGGCCTTGCGGCCGTGCCCCAGGCCGAGCAGCAGGCGCTGTCGCAGCTGCACCCCGGCCTTTACGAAACCAGCGATGGCGCCACGCGCCTCGCCCTGCGCGACGGACAGCTCGATCTGTCCTCGCTCGCCACCGCGCCCGGCTTTGCCACCGGCAAACCCGGCGCCGGCATCTCGTGGGACGCCATGCGTTCCGTCTACTGAAGCCCCCTCTCGCACCCCAAGGAAGAAAACGATGGCCACCCAACGTCTCGGAATCATCATGCACGGCGTCACCGGCCGCATGGGCATGAACCAGCACCTGATCCGCTCCATCTGCGCCATCCGCGCCCAGGGCGGCGTGACGCTGTCGAACGGCGACAAGGTCATGCCCGACCCGATCCTCATCGGCCGTAACGCCGAGAAGATGGAAGCGCTCGCCAAGGCCCACAACATCGCGCGCTGGGGCACCGACCTCGACCAGGCGCTCGCGAACAAGGACGACACCGTCTTCTTCGACGCCGGCACCACGCAGATGCGCCCCACGCTGCTGGCCAAGGCCATCCGCGCCGGCAAGCACGTGTACTGCGAGAAGCCGATCGCCACCAACCTCAACGAAGCCGTCGAAATCGCCCGCCTGGCCGACGAAGCCGGCAAGGCCACGGGCTTGAAGCACGGCGCCGTGCAGGACAAGCTCTTCCTGCCGGGCTTGCGCAAGCTCGACATGCTGCGCCGCGCGGGCTTCTTCGGTCGCATGCTCAGCGTGCGCCTGGAGTTCGGCTACTGGGTGTTCGAGGGCGACTTGCAGCCCATCCAGCGCCCGAGCTGGAACTACCGCAAGGAAGACGGCGGCGGCATGATCCTGGACATGATGTGCCACTGGCGCTACGTGCTGGACAACCTGTTCGGCGAGGTGAAGTCGGTGTCGTGCATCGGCGCCACGCACATTCCCACGCGCTGGGACGAAGCCGGCAAGCCCTACGAAGCCACCGCCGACGACGCGGCCTACGCCACCTGCGAACTCACGGGCCACAACGGCGAGCCGGTGATCGCGCAGCTCAACATGAGCTGGGCCACGCGCGTGCGCCGCGACGACCTCGTGACCTTCCACGTCGACGGCACCGACGGCTCGGCCGTGGCGGGCCTGTCGAGCTGCCGCGCCCAGTCGCGCGTGGCCACGCCGCGCCCGGTGTGGAACCCCGACGAGAAGCAGACGATGAACTTCTTCGACCAGTGGCAGGAAATTCCGGACTCGCAGGTCTACGACAACGGCTTCAAGATCCAGTGGGAACACTTCATTCGCCACGTGGTGGAAGACGCGCCCTACAAGTGGACGCTGCCCGAAGGCGCCAAGGGCGTGCAGCTGGTCGAGGCCGCGCTCGCGTCGTGGCAGGAGCGCCGCTGGATCGACGTGCCCACGCTGAAGGTTTGAGGAAGAAGAAGACAAAGCCATGGCCCTGTCGCTGACCCTTCCCACCGCGAGCGGCGCGCTCGCGGCCTACGCCCTGCGCGGCACCGCGCCGGTCAAGCCCGAAGCGGGCGTCAAGTTCAACCGCATCGCCTACTCGGCCGCCCACGTCGTGGCCGACCCGCTCGCCGCCATCGATCCGTGGCTGCAATGCGCCGTCGACTGGGACACCACCATCGCCTACCGCCGCCACCTGTTCTCGCTGGGCCTGGGCGTGGCCGAGGCCATGGACACCGCGCAGCGCGGCATGGGCCTGGATTGGCCGACCTCGCTCGAACTGATCCGCCGCTCGCTCGACGCGGCGAAGGACGTGCCCGGCGCGCTCGTCGCCTCCGGCTGCGGCACCGACCACCTGAACATCGACGACGTGAAGAGCGTCGACGACGTGATCCGCGGCTACGAAGAGCAGATGGCCGCCATCGAGGCGCTCGGCGGCAAGCTGATCGTGATGGCCAGCCGCGCGCTGGCCCGCGTGGCCAAGAGCCCTGCCGACTACGAGCGCGTGTACGACCGCATCCTGAGCCAGGCCAAGCAGCCCGTGGTGCTGCACTGGCTGGGCGACATGTTCGACCCGGCGCTGGCGGGCTACTGGGGCACCAAGGATGTCGATGCGGCGATGGACACCGCCGTGGGCATCATCGCGGCGCATCCAGACAAGGTCGATGGCATCAAGATTTCGCTGCTCGACAAGAACAAGGAAATCGCCATGCGCCGCCGCCTGCCGAAGGGTGTGCGCATGTACACGGGTGACGACTTCAACTACGCCGAGCTGATCGCCGGCGATGGCTTCGGCAGCGAGCCGACGCACGGCAAGAGCGATGCGCTGCTGGGCATCTTCGACGCCATCGCGCCCGCCGCGAGTGCCGCGCTCGGCGCACTGGCGCAAGGCAACAGCGAGAAGTTCCACGCGATCCTCGGCCCCACGGTGCCGCTGTCGCGCCACATCTTCGCGGCGCCCACGCGCTTCTACAAGACGGGCGTGGTGTTCATGGCCTGGCTCAACGGCCACCAGAAGCACTTCACGATGGTGGGCGGGCAGCAGAGCACGCGCTCGCTGCAGCACTTCGCAGAGTTGTTCCGGCTGGCCGATGCGGCCAACCTGCTGGAGCAGCCCGAGCTCGCGGTACGACGCATGAAGACGCTGCTGGCGCTGCACGGCGTGGAAGGCTGAGCGATCCCATGCGTGATTTCTCGCAGAACCACGACTGGCTGTCGATCAACACGGCGACCATCCGCAAGCAGTCGGGCGCCGAGGTGCCGCTGGACCGCCTCATCGACCAGTGCGCCGAACGCGGCATCCGCGCCATCAGCCCGTGGCGTGACCAGGTCGCGGCCGTCGGGCTCGACAAGGTGGCCAGGCAGTTGAAGGCGCACGGCATCGGCCTCTCGGGCTACTGCCGGGGCGGCTTCTTTCCCGCGCCCGATGCGGCCGGCCTGAAGGCCGCACTCGACGACAACCGCCGCGCCATCGACGAGGCGAAGACGCTCGATGCGCCCTGCCTCGTGCTCGTGGTCGGCGCCCTGCCCGGCGCGCTCGACGGCAAGGCGGCGTACAAGGACATCGGCCGCGCGCGCAATGAAGTGCGCGACGGCATCGCCGCCTCGCTCGACTACGCGCGCGAGGTCGGCATGCCGCTGGCCATCGAGCCCCTGCACCCGATGCAGGCGGCCGACCGCGCGTGCATCAACACGCTCGAACACGCACTCGACCTGTGCGACGAACTCGATGCGGGCAAGACCGGCATGCTCGGCGTGGCGCTCGACATTTATCACGTGTGGTGGGACCCGAAGCTGCAGCAGCAGATCGCCCGCGCCGGCCGCGAACGGCTGCTGGCGTACCACGTCTGCGACTGGCTCACGCCGACACGCGACCTGCTCTCCGATCGCGGAATGATGGGCGACGGCGTGGTCGAGCTGAAGAAGATCCGCGGATGGGTCGAGGACGCGGGCTTCGCGGGGTTCAGCGAGGTCGAGATCTTCTCGAACCTCGACTGGTGGCAGCGCCCCGGCGCCGAGACGCTCGACGTCTGCATCGAGCGACACCGCAGCGCGGTCTGATCGATCCGGCCGAAGCGAACGGCAGCCGCTTGTGCTGCAATTCGCCCCATGGCTGACCCGACCCTCGACGACCTGCGCCGCTACGCCGTCGCGCGCACCCTCTTCACGCCCACGACGCTGCCCGCCGCCATCCGCAAGCTCGGCTTCGTGCAGGCCGATCCGATCCGTGCGCCGGCGCGGGCGCAAGACCTCACGCTGCGCCACCGCGTGAAGGACTACCGTGCGGGCGATCTCGAAAGCCGCTACGCGCGACTTGCGATCGAGGAAGACTGCCTCGTCAACTACGGATTCCTGCCGCGCGAACACCTGGCGCTGATGCATCCGCGCGAGGCCAAGAAAGCCTGGGACGCTGACACGCGGCGCAAGGCCGCCGACGTGCTGGCCTATGTGCGCGAGCACGGGCCGGTGCATCCGCGCCAGGTCGAGCAGCACTTCGCGCATGGCCGCATCCAGAACTACTGGGGCGGCTCCAGCAATGCCACCACGCACCTGCTCGACGGCATGCACTACCGCGGCCTGCTGCGCGTGGTGCGGCGCGACAGCGGCACGCGGGTCTATGAAGCGGTGAGCCATCCGCCCGCCGACGACAGCCCCACCGGACGCGCGCAGCGTGCGGCGGCGCTCATCGAACTGGTGGTGCGCAAGTACGCGCCGCTGCCGGCCACGAGCCTGACCTACCTCGTGCGCCTGCTCGGCTACGGCGCGCCGCACCTGGCCGCGCAGACGCAGGCGGCGCTGCGGCTGGCGCGCGAGGAGCTGGCCAGTTGCCGCATCGACGGCACGACGTGGTACTGGCCCGCCGACGAGAACCCCGTCTCGCGCCGTCATGCGCCCGACGACGCGGTGCGGCTGCTCGCGCCCTTCGACCCCGTGGTGTGGGACCGCCGCCGCTTCGAGCTGCTGTGGGGCTGGACATACAAGTTCGAGGCCTACACGCCCGCGCCGAAACGGCAGTTCGGCTACTACGCGCTGCCGATGCTGTGGCACGACCGCGTGATCGGGTGGGCCAACGTGAGTGCGTCGGAAGGTCGGTTGCAGCCGGCCTTCGGCTACGCCGACGCGAAGAAGCCGCACGGCGCGGCCTTCCGCGCGGGCCTCGATGAGGAACTGCATCGCATGACGCAGTTCCTCGCAGGCCGCTGACGCTGCCTTTTATAATCGCCCGCCTCAGCCAGCCGCCCGCGCCCGCCGCGAGCCCGCCAGCCGTCTTCGAAGGAACGAAGACGCAGCAGCCCGAGCGACGACACATCCCGTCGTCGCCCCCGGCCACTGCCCCCACGACGCCGTAGACACACAACACCAGCCGGATGCGCTTTCCTTTCGGAATGCGCCACGGCACGCGCTCGTTCGTTTCCGTTTTTTTCGATCGCACCCGAGAAGCCATGGCGCGCCTGACCGCGCCGCAGCCACTCCCCCGCCCTAGACACACCTGACGCAGGACACAGGAGAAGCTGCACATGACATCCAAGAATCGTCGCCCCGGAACGCCGCGCACGCGGCGGGGCTATGCCACGCTCGCGGTCACCGCCGTGGCGCTTGCCGCCAGCGCACATGCCCACGCGCAAGAAACTGCCGCTGCCGAAACGCGGCAGGCGCTGCCCACGGTCACCGTCTCGGGCGATGCCGGCGAGACCGCCACCGGCCCCGTGACGGGCTTCGTCGCCAGGCGCGGCAGCACCGCCACCAAGACCGACACGCCGCTGATCGAGACGCCGCAGGCCATCTCGGTCGTCACGCGCGACCAGATCGAAGCCCAGGGCGCGCTCACCCTGCGCGAGACCACCAACTACACGGCCGGCGTGGTGTCGAGCTACTTCGACAGCCGCGTGGATTCGTTCAAGGCCCGCGGCGGCGACGCCGTGCAGTACCTTGACGGCCTGCAACGCACCTACGGCACCTACAACGCCAGCCGGCCCGACCCGTACATGCTGGAGCGCGTGGAGCTGCTGCGCGGCCCTTCGTCGGTGCTGTACGGCCAGGGCGGCATCGGCGGCGTGCTCAACCTCGTGTCGAAGCGCCCGCAGGCCGAGACGCAGCGCGAGGTGCAGCTGCAGCTGGGCAACAACGCGCGCAAGCAGATCGCCGCCGATTTCACCGGCTCGCTCGATCCCGAGAGCAAGTGGATGTACCGCCTCGTGGCCGTGAACCGCGACAGCGGCACGCAGGTCGATCATGTGCCGGACGACCGCATCGCGATCGCGCCCTCGCTCACCTGGCGCCCGAACGCCGACACCTCGCTCACGCTGCAGGCGTCCTACCAGAAGGACAAGAGCGGCTCGCTGATCGGCTTCTTCCCGTGGCAGGGCACGCTGCTGCCCTCGCTGTACGGCCGCATCCCGACCTCGACCTTCACCGGCGAGCCGGGCTTCGACCGCTTCGACACGCGCAGCACCTCGCTGGGCTACCTGTTCAGCCACCGCCTCAACGACACCTGGACGGTGCGCCAGAACCTGCGCTCGACCGAGAGCAAGGTCTGGTACAACACCTCGTACACCAGCTTCACGGCCAACCGCCTCACGGGTCGTCCGGCGCGCCCGGTGTTCAACGCCGACCAGCGCACCATCGAGCGCGACCTGAGCAGCGACATCAACGGCGGCAAGATGCTGCTGCTCGACAACCAGGCCGAGGCGCACTTCAGGACCGGCGAGGTCGAGCACACGCTGCTGCTGGGCGCCGACTTCCAGCGCAACACCACCTCCAAGCTCTCGGGCCGCGGCCGCGCGGGCGCGCTCGACGTGTACGCGCCGGTGTACGGCAATTACACGGCGCCGACCAGCTTCACGCGCGCACCCGAGGTGGTGCAGAAGCAGGCCGGCCTGTACGTGCAGGACCAGGTCAAGTACGGCCGCTGGATCGGCCTGCTGGGCCTGCGCCACGACAAGGCCACCACCGACACCGAAGGCCGCCCCGCCGCGGCCGCCGACGACAAGGCCACCACCAAGCGCGCCGGCCTGGTCTACCTGGCCGACGGCGGCTGGGCGCCGTACCTGAGCTATGCCGAATCGTTCCTGCCGCTCGGCGGCGTCGACACGTCGAACAACCCCTTCAAGCCGCAGCGCGGCAAGCAGTGGGAGGCCGGCGTGAAGTGGGAGCCCGCGGGCCAGCGCACCTCGTTCATGGCGGCGGTGTACGACCTGCGCGACACCAACCGCAAGACCACCGACCCGACCAACCCGCTCAACAGCGTGCAGCTCGGCGAAGTGCACGTGAAGGGCCTGGAGCTCGAGTACAAGGGCAGCATCGCGCGTGACTGGGACTGGATCGCCTCGTACGCTTACACCGACGCGCGCGTGTCGAAGAGCAACGGCTCCGACCTGGGCAAGCGCATCTCGGGCGTGCCCAAGCACACGGCCTCGGCCTGGGTGACCAAGCGCTTCTCGATCGGTGGCCTGCACGGCTTCTCGGCCGGCGGCGGCGTGCGCTACCTGGGCAAGTCGTACGACGGCATGGACAACAACCCCGTGCCCGCGGTCACGCTGTTCGACGCGATGTTCGCGTGGGACAACGGCCCGCTGCGCCTGGCGCTCAACGTGGCCAACCTGACCGACAAGGTGCAGATCACCACCTGCCTGGCGCGCGGCGACTGCTTCTACGGCCAGCGCCGTACCCTGACCGCGAGCGCGACGTACCGCTTCTGAAGCAAATCCCCGCGCGCTCGAAGGTCTGGCGCGCGGGCGACAACCGGCCCGGCGGTGTGCTTCTAGAATCGCGCCGTCGTCCGGTTCGCCGGACGGCAAGCGTTCTCAGGGCGGGGTGCAATTCCCCACCGGCGGTGATGGCAACGAAAGTTGCACAAGCCCGCGAGCGCCTCGGACCTGCCACAGGTTCGAGGGTCAGCAGATTTCGGTGCGATTCCGAAGCCGACGGTCACAGTCCGGATGAAAGAGAGCGCGAAATGCGGGCATGCCCGCGCGCCTTGCTTTGCTCTTTTTTGGCAAACCGGCGCGCGAGCGGGCCTGTGGTTTCGTGCGCCCTGATTCAGGAAACCTGCTTTCAAGAGGCACACCATGAGTCAGATCAACGACCTTCCCCTTTCTGCCGTCACCGCGTCGGGTTCGCCGCGCGGCCAGCGCATCGCATTCGTCGAGGCGCAATGGCATTCCGACATCGTCCACCAGGCACGCGACGCCTTTCTCGAAGAGATGGCGCGGCTCGGCGTGGCGCGCGAGCTCATCGACATCTTCGATGTGCCCGGCGCCTTCGAGATCCCGCTGCACGCCAAGCGCCTGGCCAACTCGGGCAAGTACGCGGCCATCATCGGCTGCGCGCTGGTGGTGGACGGCGGCATCTACCGCCACGAGTTCGTCGCCAACACCGTCGTCAGCACGCTGATGTCGCTGCAACTGGAGACCGACGTGCCGATCTTCTCGGCCGTGCTCACGCCGCACCACTTCCACGAGCACGTGGAGCACCGCAAGTACTTCCACCGCCACTTCGCGGTCAAGGGCACGGAAGTGGCCGAGGCCTGCTTCAAGACGCTCGAGGCGCTGGACAAGGTCGACGCCCTGCTGGCCGCCTGAGCGGGTTGGCAAGAGGCGCAAGCCTGCAGTAACCTGCGCGGATGGCCTCTCCATCCGCCCCGGCGGTCGCAGCAGCAGCCGCCGACCGCTACACCCTCTATGGGGCGCCCGGCTCGGGCGCCACGCCCATCCACGCCGCGCTGACGCTGATCGGCGCGCAGGTCGACACGGTCGACATCGCCCCCTGGGAGGGCGAGTCCGAGCGCGAGCGACTGACCGGCGTCAACCCGATGCAGCAGGTGCCCGCGCTCGTGCTGCCTTCGGGCGAAGTCATGACCGAGAGCGCGGCCATCCTCATCTGGCTGGGCGACCGCTACCCCGAGGCCGGGCTCTGCCCCGCGCCCGGCGACCCGCGCCGCGCGCAGTACCTGCGCTGGATGGTCTACCTGCCGGCCTCGATCTATTCGATGTTCTGGGTGCGCGACGAGCCTTCGCGCCTCGCGGCCGATGCCGCCGCGCAGGCCGTGGTGCTCGAACGCACGGCCGCGCGCATCGCGCACTGCTGGCACCTCATGGACACGCAGATCGACGAACCCGCGCCCTACCTGCTCGGCGACAAGCTCAGCATGCTCGACCTGTACGTGACTGTGGTGTCGCGCTGGACGCCGACCCGCCGGCGCTTCTACCGCGTGGCGCCGCGCATGGCGCGCGTGGTGCGGCGCGTGGACGCCGACCCACGGCTGGCGGCGTTCTGGGCGGCGCGCTTTCCGTTCTCGATGGATGCGGACGAAGAGACAAGCTGAGGCCCGTTCGTCTCTTCTCATAATCGACGCCATGACCGCACGCACACCGACCACCGCCTACCCGATGACGATCTACCACAAGCCCAACTGCAGCACGTCGCGCAACGTGCTGGGCTTGATCCGCGAAAGCGGCGTGGAGCCCGAGATCGTCCTGTACCTGGAAACGCCGCCCTCGAAGAAGAAGCTGCGCGAGCTGGCGAAGGCCATGGGCCTGACGGCGCGCGACCTGCTGCGCACCAAGGAAGCACCCTACGAAGAACTGAAGCTGGCGGACGAGAAACTGACGGACGACCAGCTGTTCGACGCGATCGTGGAGCACCCGATCCTGCTGCAGCGCCCGATCGTGGTGTCGCCGCGCGGCACGCTCATGTGCCGCCCTTGGGAACGCGTGCGCGAGATTCTTCCCGCTTAAATCGGTTGATCTTCGGGCTGCTGCGCCAGCCCCCACGCGACATGCTCGCGCACCAGCTCGCTCGGATGCTCGGCGCGCGTGGCCAGCGCGTCCTTCGCGCCGCCCTCGCCTGATCGCACCGCATTGCCCAGCGCCACCGCGATGTTGCGCAGCCAGCGCTCGTGGCCGATGCGGCGGATCGGGCTGCCTTCGGTGCGGCGCAGGAAGTCTTCCTCGCTCCACGCGAACAGCTCGGCCAGCGTGCGGCCCGTGAGCCCCTCGCGCGCGTCGAAGTCGGGCAGCGTGCTCTTCTTCGCGAACTTGTTCCAGGGGCAGATCAGCTGGCAGTCGTCGCAGCCGTAGATGCGGTTGGCCATGAGCGGGCGCAGTTCCACCGGAATGGCGCCGGCGTGCTCGATGGTGAGGTACGAGATGCAGCGGCGCGCATCGAGCCGCTGCGGCGCGACGATGGCGCGCGTCGGGCACACGTCGATGCAGGCGCTGCAGCTGCCGCAGTGCGCGCTGACGGGCTCGCTCGGCGGCAGCGCCATGTCGACGTAGATTTCGCCCAGGAAGAACATCGAGCCCGCGTCGCGGTCGAGCACCAGCGTGTGCTTGCCGCGCCAGCCCTGGCCGCTGCGCGAGGCGAGTTCGGCCTCGAGTACCGGTGCCGAATCGGTGAAGGCGCGGTGGCCGAAGGGGCCGACCTCTTCGGCGATCTTCTCGGCCAGTTTGGCCAGGCGGTTGCGCAGCACCTTGTGATAGTCGCGGCCCCGCGCGTACAGCGACACGATGGCCTCGCCGGGCCGGCGCAGCCGGTCGAACTCGATGGCCTGCCACTCGGCGTCGGTGTCGCGCGGCAGGTAGTCCATGCGCGCGGTGATCACGCTCACCGTGCCCGGCACCAGCTCCGCGGGCCGGGCGCGGCGCGTGCCGTGCGTTGCCATGTATTGCATTTCTCCATGGAACCCATGGGCCAGCCATTGCATCAGACCGTCTTCGGCGCTCGACAGATCGACGCCCGCGATTCCGATTTGGGAGAATCCGAGTTCCCGGGCCAAGGCCTGAATACGAGCAACGAGTGGATGGCTGACGATCACTTGCCGATTGTAGAAACGCGCACCCTGCGCTGGCAGGGCGAAGACGACACCGACGCGCTGGCGCGCGCGCTCGCCGCATCGCCCGCGTTGCGCGACGCTTTCATCGCGCTACAGGGCGACCTGGGCGCCGGCAAGACCACCTTCGTGCGTCACCTGCTGCGCGCGCTCGGCATCACCGGGCGCATCAAGAGCCCCACCTACGCGGTGGTCGAGCCGCACGAGGCGCCCGACGGGCTGGCCATCTACCACTTCGACTTCTACCGTTTCGCCGACCCGCGCGAATGGGACGACGCGGGCTTCCGCGACATCTTCGCGGGCCCGGGCCTCAAGCTGGCCGAGTGGCCGGAAAACGCCGCGGGGCGCACCCCACCTGCCGACCTAGCTATTAAAATAGAAGCAATGACCGACGACACCCGCAGCGTGACCCTCCTGGCGAACACCCCTCGCGGCAGCGATCTGCTGGCGTGCCTGGCCGCATGAAGGCGACCGGCCTGAAACGGCGCGTGCTGCTGCAAGGCGGCAGCATCGCGCTGATGCTGGGCGTGCACCAGATCGCGCGCGGCGCCAGCATCCTCGCCGTGCGCGTGTGGCCCGCCGCCGACTACACCCGCGTGACCATCGAGTCCGACGCCCGCCTCAACTCGCAGCAGCTGGTGGTCGGCAGCCCGCCCCGGCTGGCCGTGGACATCGAGGGCATCGACCTGAACACCGAGCTGCGCGACCTGGTCGGCAAGATCAAGCCCGGCGACCCGTACATCAACGGCCTGCGCATCGGGCAGAACGCACCGAAGGTCGTGCGCATCGTGTTCGACCTGAAGCAGACCGTGCGCCCGCAGGTGTTCTCGCTGGCGCCCGTGGCCGCCTACAAGCACCGGCTGGTGCTCGACCTGTACCCCGAGCAGGCCATCGACCCGATGGAAGCGCTGATCGCCGAGCGGCTGCGCGATGCGCCCAAGAACGGCAGCGGCACCACCACCGCCCCGAGCAACGGCCCCATCGTCGCCACCGCCCCGCCCGCGCCCGCCGCGCCGTCGACAGCCCCCGCGCCCGTGCGCCCCGCCATGCCGCCCGGCGACCCGCTGGGCGACCTGATGGCGCAGCAGGCCGCGCGCCCCGCGCCGTCGGGGCCCGCACCGGCCTTGCCGCCCGGCGGCATGCCGCTGCCGCCGGCACCGCCGCCCGTGGTGGCCGCGGCGCCCCCGGCCCGGCCCGTGACGCCGCCCGGCCCGCCGCCGCGCGCCACGGCCAGCCGCACCGACCGCATCATCATCGTGGCGCTCGACCCCGGCCACGGCGGTGAAGACCCCGGCGCCATCGGCCCGAACGGCACGCGCGAGAAAGACATCGTGCTGCAGGTGGCGCACCGCCTGCGCGAACGCATCAACGCGGCCAGCGTCAATGGCAGCCCGATGCGCGCCTTTCTCACGCGCGACGCCGACTTCTTCGTGCCGCTGGGCGTGCGCGTGCAGAAGGCGCGGCGCGTGCAGGCCGACCTGTTCGTGAGCATCCATGCCGACGCCTTCACCACGCCCGCCGCGCGCGGCGCCAGCGTGTTCGCGCTGAGCCAGAGCGGCGCCTCCAGCAGCGCCGCGCGCTGGCTGGCCAACAAGGAAAACGACGCCGACAAGGTCGGCGGCGTGAACGTGGGCAACCACGAGGCGCAGGTGCAGCGCGCGCTGCTCGACATGAGCACCACCGCGCAGATCAACGACAGCCTGAAGCTCGGCGGCGCGATGCTCGGCGAAATCAAGGGCATCGGTGCGCGGCTGCACAAGGCGCAGGTCGAGCAGGCCGGCTTCGCGGTGCTGAAGGCGCCCGACATCCCGAGCGTGCTGGTCGAAACGGCCTTCATCAGCAACCCCGAAGAAGAAGCCAACCTGCGCCGCGCCGACTACCAGGAAAACCTGGCCGACGCGCTGATGCGCGGCATCCAGCGCTACTTCGCGCAGAACCCGCCGCTCGCGCGCAGCCGGCAGCTCTAGGCTAGAAGCCCGCCACGCGGGCGACCCACGCGGCCGCATAGAGGCCGACGCCGAAGACCGCGTGCGTCACCACGCTCTGGAACCGCGCCATCGCCGGGCGCGGCGTGCGGCGCGCCGCAAAGCCCGCGCCCATCGCCGGCTGCATCACGCAGAACGGCACGAGCACGGTGCCGACGCCGACGATCAACGCAGGCACCAGCGTCGGCTGGCGCGCCCATTCCAATCCCCAGCCCGCGAGCAGCACGGCCGCGAACGCGATGCCGAGCAGGTAGTGCGCAGTCCAGCCGATGACGCCCTCGCCCGCCACGCGCGGCGACTTGCCGATGGGGTCGTGAAAGAAGCGCCCGCGCGTCAGGTGCACGAGCCAGCGGCCCACGAGCGCGTAGTCCAGCGAGGGAATGCCGAACAGGCGCTGGCGCAGCACGGCCCACAGGTCCATCACCACCGTCGCGCCGGCGCCGATCCACAGCGTGCGCAGCGCGCATTCGACGGCCTCAGACATGGCCACGCTCCCGCACCGGCGCGCGCGCCGCGATCATCCAGCAGGCCGCGACAAAGCGCACGTCGTCGCCCTGCACATAGGGCGCGAAGGCGGCATGCAGCGTCTCGACGACCTGCGCGCGCGTCGCGGCATCCACCTCCTGCAGGACCAGGCCGACCGGCCCGAGCCGCGTGAAGTAGTCGGCCAGCGCCGTCGCGGGGAACGCGCATTCGACCTCGAAGGGCTGGATGTCGACCTCGCCCCATCCGCTCGCCGCGAGGATGCCCGCCACCCGCGCGCGGTCGGCGAACGCGAACTGGCCCGGTGCGTTCGGCTGGCGCGGCGGCAGGCCGGGCAGCAGCGGCGCGGCGGCACGTTCGGCCGTGGTCATGAACGGGTTGTCGGCCCCGCCGCGCCAGGCGATGCAGCGCAGGGCCGCGCCCTCCGTCGCGGCATGCCGCAGGTTCGCGAAAGCCCGCACGGGGTCGTCGAAGAACATCACGCCCAGGCGCGAGATGACCGTGTCGAACGTGGCCGGCTCGAAGGCATGGCCCTGCACGTCGGCACAGACGAAGCGGGCCGACGGGAGCACCTCGCGCGCGGCGCGGGCCTTCGCCGACTCGATCATTGGTGCCGAGATGTCGACGCCGAGGCATTGGCCCGTCGGGCCGAGTTGCCGTGCCACGGCGAGCGTCGTGCGGCCGGTGCCGCAACCCACGTCGAGCACGCGGCGGGCGCCCACGGCGCGCACCGCGTCGCTCAGCCGCGCTTCGAGCGGCTGGAACATCGCGTCGAGCACGGCCTGCGTCCGGACCCAGGCGCTGCCGGCGTGGCCGTTCCACAAGGCGGCCTGTTCGGCATTGGCGGGAGATGTGTCGTCCATGATCGTTTTCCTTCAGGTGCCTTCAAGCGGCGAAGGCTAGACTGTGCCAATTCAAGTCGACTTGAAGTCAAGAGGGGGCCAGCACATGGACATTTCGGAAGTCGCGCAACGCGCCGGCGTTCCCGCCTCGACGCTGCGCTTCTATGAAGAAAAAGGGCTGATCGCCTCGACCGGCCGGCACGGCCTGCGCCGCGTGTTCGCGCCCGAGGTGCTGGAGCGGCTGGCGCTCATCGCGCTGGGGCGCGCCGCCGGTTTCTCGCTGGAGGAAATCGGCCACATGTTCTCGCCCGAGGGCAAGCCGCGCATCGACCGGCAGGTGCTCGCGGACAAGGCGCAGGACCTGGACCGCACGATCCGCCAGCTCACGGCGATGCGCGACGGCCTGCGGCACGCGGCGGTCTGCCCCGCGCCCAGCCACATGGAATGCCCCACCTTCCGCCGCATCCTGCGGGCGGCGTCGTCGGGTGCGCTGGAAGCCCCGAAGAAGAAGGCGCCGAAGCCGCGCACCCCCTAGCACCACCTGGCCACACCCGCTTTCAGGCGTTGCGTTCCGCAACACGCGCCCCTGCGCACAGGCAAGCGCGGCAGGCTCCTACACCGCGAAATGCATACTTTTGACCATGATGAGCCATCACTCTCGAAAGGTGGACCTCATGTTGAAGACACGTCTCTGGATCGCCGCTGCAGCTGCCACTTCGGTCATGACGCTGGCAGGTTGTGCGAGCGGTCCGAACCAGAACCTCGGCACCGGCATTGGCGCACTCGGCGGCGCGGCGGTGGGCCATGCGATCGGCGGCAACACGGGCAGCACGCTCGGCGGCGCGGCCATCGGCGGCATCATCGGCAACCAGGTGGGCCGCAACGTCGACGAGCGCAACTACTACAACCAGCAACGCTACCCGCGCGGCAGTGGCTACTACCCGGACAACGGGCCGCGCTACTGATTGATCATTCCAACCCTCAACGAAAAAACGCGCCCTCGGGCGCGTTTTTTCTTGGGGGCGAGCCGGGAGCCGCTCAGGCCTGCGAGGCCGCCGCCCGCGCCTTCTCGGCCTTCGAGGCGCGCCACGCGCCGAAGATCGCCAGCAGGCCGGGCACGAAGATCAGCGCCCAGATGATCTTGTCCAGATGCTGGCGCACGAACGGCAGGTTGCCGAAGAAGTAGCCTGCGGTGGCAATGCCCAGCACCCAGATGAGCGCACCGCCCACGTTGTAGGCCGTGAACTTCGCGCGGTTCATCTCGGCCACGCCGGCCACGAAGGGCGCGAAGGTGCGAATGAAGGGCATGAAGCGCGCGAGCACGATGGTGATGCCGCCGTAGCGTTCGTAGAAGCTGTGGGCCTGGTCGAAGGCCTTGCGGTTGAAGAAGCGCGAGTTCTCCCACTGGAACACCTTGGGCCCGAAGTAGCGCCCGATCGAGTAGTTGCACTGGTCGCCCAGGATGGCCGCCGCGATCAGGATGCCACAGGCCAGCGGAAAACTCATGAGCCCCACGCCGCACAGCGCGCCGACGATGAAGAGCAGCGAGTCGCCCGGCAGGAACGGCATGACCACCGCGCCGGTTTCGACGAACACGATCAGGAACAGCAGCGCATAGACCCAGGGGCCGTAGGCGACCACGAAGGCCTCGAGGTGTTTGTCGACGTGAAGGATGAAGTCGACGAGAAAGCTGATGATTTCCATGGGCGCGGATTATCCTTGTTGGCATGTCGCACCTTTTCCGAATCACCCCATGATCCAGATCCGCGAAGCCCTCGATACCGACTGGCCCGCCATTTGGGCCGTCCTCGAACCGACGTTCCGTCGCGGCGACACCTACACCTACCCGCCCGATGTGACGGAAGAACAGGCCCGCCACTCGTGGATGAAGGTGCCCACCCTGACCTTCGTGGCCTGCAACGACGAAGGCGCCGTGCTCGGCACCTATGTGATCCGCCCCAACCAGCCCGGCCAGGGCGCGCACGTGAGCAACTGCGGGTATGTGGTGTCCGAGGCGGCGCGCGGCCTGGGCGTGGCCTCGGCGCTGTGCGAACACTCGCAGCAGCAGGCCCTGCGCATGGGCTTCCTGGCGATGCAGTTCAACTTCGTCGTCTCCACCAACGAGCGCGCGGTGCGGCTGTGGCAGCACATGGGCTTCGCCATCGTCGGCACCTTGCCGGGCGCATTCAGGCATCCGCAGCTGGGCTTCGTGGACGCCTTCGTCATGTACAAGCAGCTGCAGCCTTTCCCCGGCGCGGCATGAAGAAGATCGAGCCCCGGCTCCTGCAGGCCTTCGTGGCCGTGGCCCGCGAGGGCTCGGTGTCGCGCGGCGCGCAGCGTCTGTTCCTCACGCAGCCCGCCGTGAGCCTGCAGCTCAAGGAGCTGGGCGCGCTGGTCGAGCTGGAGCTGTTCCAGCGCACGCCCACCGGCCTGCTGCTCACGCGCGACGGCGCGGCGCTGCTCAACCACGCGGAGCATGCGCTCGAGAGCCTGAACGATTTCGCGGTGGCCGCCGAGCGGCTCAAGGGCGGCGTGCGCGGCTCGCTGCGCATCGGCACCATCCTCGACCCCGACTTCACGCGGCTCAGCCCCTTCCTCACCGAACTGGTAGCACTGGCGCCCGAGCTCGAGACCGAGCTGCATCAGGGCACGAGCGGCGACGTGCTCGCCCAACTGCTGAACAAGGAACTGGACATCGGCTTCTACCTCGGAGACCCCGAGGCCACCGACCTGCCGCAGGCCAGCGCCGCCTCACGGCGCCACGACGGCGAGCTGTTCCATTCGCAGGTGCTGGCGCGCTTCAACTACCAGGTGATCGGCCCGAGCGGCTGGGCGCCGCAGGTGCTGGGCCGCGACTGGCCCGAGCTGGCCTACCTGCCGTGGGTGCTGGCACCGGCGACCTCGTCGCATTCGCGGCTGCTGGCGCCGGTGCTGCAGGCCCACAAGCTGGTGCTGAAGAAAGCCGCGCAGGCCGACCAGGAGATGTCGATGCTGGCGCTGGTGCGCGCCGGCGTGGGCATTTCGCTGGCGCGCGATGCGCTGGCGCTGCAGGCCAGCCAGCGCGACGGCCTGGTCATTGCCGACCGCGTGAGCATCGGCTGCGACCTGCGCTTTGTCTGCCTGGCCGGCGCGCTCAAGCGGCCGGAAGTCGACTGCGCATGGCAGGCGCTGTCGCGCGTCTGGCGACAGGCCTTCTGAACGACTAGGCGCGTGCCCGGCCGTCGCGCACGGCCGCCGGCGCTGCCGCAGCCCCGCTCTTCTTCGCCACGCGCCAGCCCTTGGGCATGAGCGCCAGCATCAGTGCGGCCAGCAGCGCCGCGCTGCCCAGCGTGTACAGCCCCGCGGCCGAGCCGCCGTGGTTCTGCTCCACGTAGGTCCGCAGGTTGGGCGCCACGAAGCCGCCCAGGTTGCCGATGGAGTTGACCAGCGCGATGCCCGTGGCAATGCCCAGCCCCGACAGCCGCTCCGACAGGAAGGCATAGAAGATCGGCGTGCCCGACAGGTAGGTCGACGCACCGATGGACAGCGCCGCGATCGCGAAGATCGGCGAGCCGTGCGCCGACAGGCACACGCACACGCCGAAGATCGTGTAAAGCGTGGCCACGGTGACGCGGCGGCGGTCGTGGTGGCGGTCGGACCAGCGCGTGACGAAGTACACGACGAACAGCGCCAGCAGCCACGGGATGCTGGTGACGAAGCCGACCAGCAGGCCGATCTTCTGGCCCAGGATCTGCCCCACCTGGGTCGGGAGATAGAAGATGAGGCCGTAGGCGGCGATCTGCACGATGAAGAAATTCAGCGCGAAGAACATGACCCGCGGATTGCACAGCGTCTGCCACACGGTCTGCGGGCTGTCGGCCGACTTCTCCGCCGCTTCCTGGTCGAGCACGGCCTGCAGCGCGTTCTGCTGCGCGGTCGTGAGCCAGGGCGCGTTGTGCGGCCGGTCGACGATGACGAAGAAGGCCACGATGCCCACCACCACGGCCATCAGGCCCTCGATGAGGAACATCCACTCCCAGCCCTTGAGGCCGCCGATGCCGTTCATGTCGAGCAGCGCACCGGAGATCGGCCCGCCGATGACGAGCGCGCCCGCAAAGCCGAACAGCAGGATGCCGTTGGCCTGCGCGCGCACCTTGGCGGGGAACCAGTAGGTCAGCGTGAGCAGCACGCCGGGATAGAAGCCCGCCTCCGCGATGCCGAGCAGGAAGCGCAGCACGTAGAAGGAGGTCTCGGTGGTCGCGAACATCATGGCCGAGGCCACGAGCCCCCAGGTGACCATGATCCGGCACAGCCAGATGCGCGGGCCGACGCGCGACAAAATCACGTTGCTCGGCACTTCGAAGATCGCGTAGCTCACGAAGAAGATGCCGGCGCCAAGCGCGAAGGCGCTGTTGCTCAGGCCGGTGTCGATCTGCAGCGCCTGCTTGGCGAAGCCGACGTTCACGCGATCAAGAATCGACATGATGTACATGACGATCAGCATGGGCAGCAGGCGCCAGCGCGCCTTGTGGATGGCGCCTGTGACCAGCTCGCCGTAGGGACTCGTGGTTGTCATTGTTGTTGTCTCCTGAATAGGTATGTCTGTCTGGAAGCCGTGGAGGCTAGCCGCGTGCGACCGCGCCGTGGACCGGGTTCGTCACCGAACCCAGCCCGTCGATCTCGACCGAGACCACGTCGCCGCGCTTGAGGAAGCGTGGCGGCTTCAGGCCCAGGCCGACACCGGCGGGCGTGCCGGTGAGGATCAGGTCGCCGGGCTCCAGCGTGATGGCGCGCGAGAGGTACGCGACGAGAAACGCGACCGAGAAGATCATTTCGCTGGTGTTGGACGACTGCACGGCCTCGCCGTTGACGAGGCAGCGGATGCCCAGCGATTGCACGTCGGCCACTTCGTCGCGCGTGACGACGGTGGGCGCGAGCGGGCAGAAGCCGTCGAGCGACTTGCCGCGCACCCATTGGGCCTCACCCAGCTGCACGTCGCGCGCGCTCACGTCGTTGGCGGCGACGTAGCCGAACACATGCGAGAGCGCGTCAGCTTCGCTCACACCCTGTGCGCGCTGGCCGATGACGACGCCGAGTTCGGCTTCCCAATCGACCTTCTCGGTGAAGCCTTCGGGCCAGATGATCGCGTCGCCGTCGGCTGCCAGCGTGTTGGTGAACTTCGCGAACACAACGGGCTTCTCTGGGATGGCCAGGCCGGTCTCGATGCAATGGTCGCGATAGTTGGCGCCGATGCAGATGATGTTTCTCGGTGCGAACGGCAAGGTGGGCTTGACGTCGGAGAGGGGGATCGGATTGCCTGCATCGTTCCAGGCTTTCCCTTCGACGATCTCCTGCATGCGGCTCACATCGACGGGCTGCAATGCGCCGTCCTTGATGTAGCCCACGCGGGGGCCCTGCGGCGTTTGAACGCTCATCCACTTCATGTCTGACTCCTTCTTCTGATTTAAAAAATTCTGGGTGCGGGGGCGGGTTCATTCAGGGCGTGTGCACAGGCCACCGGGTACTTCCCTCCGCGAATGTCCCCCGGGGCTTCGCCCCTCCTCCTTGATTTCGCTGCGGGAAGCACCCAGTGTCCTGAGCACGGGACACATTGCTGGCGCGCGCCGATCAACGACCGCTCGGCTCGACGATCACGTCGATGGGTGCCTTGCGCAGCGAAATCAAGGGGGAGGCCGCAGGCCGGAGGACATTCGCGGAGCAAGGCTCCCCGTCGGCGGGAGCGTCGCCCTGAAAAAAGTCCTCAGTGATTCCGACGAGGAATCCCCGCCGTCTGCGCCACGCGCTGGTACTTGGTCGCCGGCTTCAGCACCATGCCTTCGGACAGCGTGTCCACCATCGCGCGCTGGATCTCCTGCCATGGCGTCTGGCTCGCGGGAATCGGGTAGCCGCCCTTCGCTTCGAGGTCACGGGCGCGCGCTTGCAGCACCTCGTCGTCGACGAGCATGTTGACGGTGCGTTCCTTCAAATCCACGCGCACCTTGTCGCCGGTCTGCAGCAGCGCCAGGCCCGCGCCTGCGGCGGCTTCGGGCGAGGCGTTGAGGATCGACGGCGAGCCCGAGGTGCCCGACTGCCGGCCGTCGCCGATGCAGGGCAAGGCCGACACGCCGCTCTTGAGCAGGTGCGAAGGCGCGCGCATGTTGACCACTTCCGACGAGCCCGGGTGCCCGATGGGGCCGACGCCGCGCATGAACAGGATGCAGCTCGCGTCGATGTCCAGCGACGGGTCTTCGATGCGGGCTTCGAAATCTTCCGGGCCGTCGAACACGATGGCGCGGCCCACGAAGGCGTCGAGGTCACCGGCCTGGCTCAGGTAGCGCGCGCGGAACTCGTCGGAGATCACGCTGGTCTTCATGATCGCGCTGTCGAACAGGTTGCCCGACATCACGAGGAAGCCGGCGTTCTCGCGCAGCGGCTGGTCGAAGGGGCGGATCACGTCGGCGTCTTTCACGGGCGCGTCGGCGCAATTGACGGCGAGCGTGTGGCCGTTGACGGTGCGTGCGTCGGTGCGGATCAGGCCGTGGCGGTGCAGCTCGGCGACCACGGCGGGCACGCCGCCTGCGCGGTAGAACTCCTCGCCGAGGTACTTGCCGGCAGGCTGCATGTCGAGCAGCAACGGCACGTCGAGGCCGACCTTTTCCCAGTCCTGGATGTTGAGTTCGACGCCCGCGTGCTTGGCGATGGCGATGAGGTGGATCGGCGCGTTGGTCGAGCCGCCGATGGCCGAGTTGACGACGATCGCGTTCTCGAAGGCCGAGCGCGTGAGGATGTCCGAGGGTTTCAGGTCTTCGCGCACCATGTCGACGATGCGCCGGCCCGTTTCGTAGGCCATCTGGCCGCGCTCGCGGTACGGCGCGGGAATGGCCGCGCAGCCGGGCAGGCTCATGCCCAGCGCTTCGGCCAGGGCGTTCATGGTCGAGGCCGTGCCCATCACGTTGCAGTGGCCGGCCGAGGGCACGGTGGAACCCACGAGGTCGATGTAGCCGGGGAAGTCGATGCTGCCCTTGGCGAACAGCTCGCGCGCCTTGAACAGCGTGGTGCCGGTGCCGGTGCGCTGGCCTTCGTGCCAGCCGTTGAGCATCGGGCCGCCCGACAGCACGATGGCGGGGATGTTGGCGGTGGCAGCAGCCATCAGCGCGGCGGGCGTGGTCTTGTCGCAGCCGGTGGTCAGCACCACGCCGTCGATCGGGTAGCCGGTGAGGATCTCGACGAGCCCCAGGTAGGCCAGGTTGCGGTCGAGCGCGGCCGTGGGGCGGCGGCCGTTCTCCTGGATCGGGTGCATCGGGAATTCCATCGCGATGCCGCCCATCTCGCGGATGCCTTCGCGCACCCGCAGCGACAGCTCGCGGTGGTGGCGGTTGCAGGGCGTGAGGTCGGAGCCGCTTTGCGCGATGCCGATGATCGGCTTGCCCGATTGCAGCTCTTCGCGGGTGAGGCCGTAGTTCAAGAACCAGGCCAGGTGCAGGACCGAGAGTTCGCTGTGTTCGGGGTTGTTGAACCAGGCGGCGGAGCGCAGGGGGCGGGGTGTCGTCATGGCGTCGGCTTTCAGGGTGGTCGGCGAACGCGCGCGGCGGCCCCCTGCGCGGCATGGCGGTGGGCCATGGCGGTGTATTGGGTGTCTCCGGTGCGTTCTTGTTGTGCGAATACGTTGGCGAGAGGGAGCTTAGGTTTTCGCCTTCGCCAAAGCCAATGAGATCGGTTGAGGATCGGTATAAGCGCGCCAAATACACCGCCAACCGCCCTGCTCGGGCGCCGCTTTTAGAATGTTTCCGGTGAGTGCCCTACCCTCCTCCCTCCCCCCCGCCGAACGCCGCCCGATCCGTGAACTCCCCGACGAGCTGATCAGCCAGATCGCCGCCGGTGAAATGGTCGAGCGCCCCGCCTCGGTGGTGCGCGAACTGCTCGACAACGCGCTGGACGCCGGCGCGCGCCAGATCACCGTGCGGCTGGCCTCGGGCGGCGTGCGACTGATCTCGGTCGAAGACGACGGCCTGGGCATTCCACGCGAGGAACTCACGGTGGCGCTGCGTCGCCACGCCACCAGCAAGATCGCGAGCCTGAGCGACCTCGAAACGGTCGGCACCATGGGCTTTCGCGGCGAGGCGCTGGCGGCCATCAACGCGATCGCCGAGCTCAGCATCCTCTCGCGCTTCACCGGCGCCGACAGCGCCTTCGTGCTCGACGGCGGCACGGGCGAACTGCGGCCGGTGGCGCGTTCGGTGGGCACCACGGTCGAGGTGCGCGAGCTGTTCTTTGCCACGCCCGCGCGGCGCAAGTTCCTGAAGACCGACGCCACCGAGCTGGCCCATTGCATCGAGGCGGTGCGCCGCCATGCGCTGGCGCGGCCCGAGGTGGGCTTCTCGGTCTGGCACGACGGCAAGTTGATCGAACAATGGCGCGCCGCCGCCACGCCCGAGCAGCGGCTGGCCGATGCGCTGAGCGACGACTTCGTGTCGCAAAGCGTCTCCGTGCTGCGCGAAGGCGGCCCGGTGCGCGTGGTCGGCCGTGCCGGCATTCCCGACGCGGCGCGCTCGCGCAACGACCAGCAGTTCTTCTACGTCAACGGCCGCTTCGTGCGCGACAAGGTGCTGTCGCACGCGGTGCGCAGCGCCTACGAAGACGTGCTGCACGGCCAGCGCCAGCCGGTGTACGTGCTGTACCTGGAGATCGACCCCGCGCGCGTCGACGTCAACGTGCACCCGACCAAGATCGAGGTGCGCTTCCGCGACGGGCGCGAGGTGCACCAGGCGGTGCGCCACGCCATCGAGGACGCGCTGGCCGCGCCGCGCGCCGGCGATGCGCTGGCACCGGCCGATGTGCCGCCGCAGCCCTTCTTCAAGCAGACCCCGCTGCCGCCGAGCGCCAGTTGGTCGCAGCCCGCGATTCCGTTCCAGGCGCGCGAGCGCGGTGCCGGCGACTTCGAGGCCATGTGGCCGCGGCGTTCCGAGGAACAGGGGCATGCGCCGGTCACGGCCCCGTCGCAGTGGCAGACCGAAGCGCCGGCGATGTCGTTCCGCGCGCCGGTCGGATTGCCCGACAGCGAGGCCCTGGCCCCCATGCCAGCGCCCGTCATGAACCAGGACGCCTGGCCGCTGGGCCGTGCGCTGGCCCAGCTGCAGGGCATCTACATCCTGGCCGAGAACAGCCAGGGCCTCGTGATCGTCGACATGCACGCGGCGCACGAGCGCATCGTCTACGAGCGGCTCAAGACCCAGCTCGACGGCGCGGCCATCACGAGCCAGCCGCTCCTGATCCCGGCCACCTTCGCGGCCACGCCGCAGGAAGTGGCCACGGCCGAGGCCTGCGCCGAGGTGCTGCCCACGCTGGGGCTGGAGATCACGCCCTTCTCGGCCCGCACGCTGGCCGTGCGCGCCGTGCCCGGCACGCTGGCCGACGGCGACCCGGTGGAGCTGGCGCGCAGCGTGCTCGCCGAGCTGGGCCAGCACGACGCGAGCACCGTGGTGCAGCGCGCGCAGAACGAGCTGCTGTCGACCATGGCCTGCCACGGCGCGGTGCGCGCCAACCGCAAGCTCACCATCGACGAGATGAACGCCCTGTTGCGCCAGATGGAAGCCACCGAGCGCTCCGACCAGTGCAACCACGGCCGGCCGACCTGGCGCCAGCTGTCGATCCGCGAGCTCGATTCGCTGTTCATGCGCGGGCGCTGAGCCCGTCGTCGGCGGCGACGCCGACATGCCGCAGCGTGACGGCGGCCAGCACCGCCAGGATCGCGATGCTGACGGCGCTGGTGGCTGCAGCGGCGTTCAGTCCTGCGAGGAAGGCGGCTTGCGCTTGCTCCAGCACGCCGGCAGGCAGTTCGTGCGCGACCGCGGTAGCGCCTGCCAGGCTATCCGATATCGCGCGTTGAAGCGCCACCGCCATGCCGTCGATCGGGTCGCCCATTCGCGTGCGATACACCGCCGTCGTGAGGCTGCCCAGCGTGGCGATGCCCACGGCCAGGCCCAGTTCCTGCACCGTTTCGGACAAGGCCGAGGCCGACCCCGCCTTCTCGGGCGGCGCGGCGCCCACGACCAGGTCGGTCCCCAGCGCGGCGATGGTGCCCAGCCCGAGGTACACGAGCGAGAACGCGGCCGTCACCCACGCGATGCCATGCGGCGTGCGATCGAGCTGGCTCAGCACCAGGTAGCCCACGACCGACAACCCCAGCGCGCCCGCCATCACATGGCCCGGCCGGATGCGCCGCGCGAGCAGCGGTGCCGTGATGCCGGCCACCAGCATGGCGAGCGCCGGCGGCCCCATCCACAGCCCGGCCGCGAGCGGTGACAGGCCCGCCACCAGTTGCAGGTACTGGGTCACCAGCAGCATCGTGCCGCCGACACCGACCAGCCCCACCAGCAACACCACGAGCGCGACGCTGAAGGCCCGGCTGGCGAACAGGCCGAGGTCGATCAGCGGATGGCGCAGCCGCCGTTGCCGCCGGACGAACCCCAGCGCGAACGCCAGCCCGCCGACGAGCGCCATCACGGCACCGACACCGATCCCGTCCTTCGCGACCTGCTTGATGCCGTAGACCACCGGCAGCAATGCCAGCAGCGACAACGCGACGCTGGGCAGATCGAGCCGCCCCTGCTGCGGCGCGCGGTACTCCGGCAACAGGAACGGCGCCGCCACCAGCAGCAGCCCGACCACCGGCAGCGCGACGAGAAAAGCCGCGCCCCAGCCGTGGTGCGCGAGCAGCAGGCCGCCCACCACCGGCCCGGCCGCCATGCCGAGCGCGAACATGGTCGCCCACAGCCCGATCGCCAGCGCGCGCTGGTGCGGGTGCAGGAACATGTTGCTGATCAGCGCCAGCGTCGACGGCATCAGCGTCGCGCCCGCCACGCCGAGCACGGCGCGCGCGGCGATCAACTGGTTGGCGCTGGTCGAAGAGGCCGCGATCACCGACGCCACGCCGAACGCCGCCGCGCCCACCATGAGCAGCTTGCGCCGCCCGATGCGGTCGCCCAGCGTGCCCATCGTGACAAGAAAGCCGGCAATCATGAAACCGTAGGCATCGACGATCCACAGCGCCTGCGCGCTCGTGGGGCGCAGGTCCAGGGCCAGCGCGGGCAATGCGAGGTGCAGCAGCGTGAGGTCGAGCCCGAGCAGGAGGGTCGGCAGCGCCAGCAGCGCGAGCCCGGTCCATTCGCGGGCGCCGGCGCGGCCTTCGCGCCGCGCGGCCGGAAGGTGGTCGGAAAGGGAAAGTGAATCGCAAGGTGCGGTCAAAAGGGGCCTCCGGGTGCGCGTTCGGGTTGCGGAAGCCCCATCTTCAGGACAAGATCATCACATTACAATTTAAGCGTTTATCCTATTACTGAAGACAACAGGCTTGATCGAACGCAGCCTCAGCCGCACCAAGAACGAGCTGTCGGAGTTCCTGACCCGGCACCGCCGCAAGCTCACGCCCGCCGATGTGGGCCTGCCCTCGCAGGGGCGGCGGCGCACGCCCGGCCTGCGGCGCGAAGAAGTCGCGGTGATGGCCGGCGTGGGGCTCACCTGGTACACCTGGTTCGAACAGGGGCGCGAGATCCAGGTGTCGCAGAAATTCCTGCTCGGCGTGGCGCATGCCCTGAAGCTGGACGACGCCGAGTGCAGCCACCTGTTCCTGCTGGCCCACAAGCGCCCGCCGCCGCCGGAGGCCCATCAGCAGGCGTCGGTCACGCCCCGCATCCAGCAGCTCATGGACGATCTGCCCACCCGCCCCGCCTACGTGTTCAACCTGCGCTGGGATGTGGTGGCCTGGAACGCCGCCGCCGACGCGCTGTTCGGCTTCAGCGCGCGCGAGCGCGAGGCGCGCAACCTCCTTCGCATGGTGTTCGCCAACCCCGAACTGCGCCCGCGCCTGCCCGCCTGGCGCGACGATGCGCCCGGGCTGCTGGCGCAATTCCGATACGACTTCGCCATCGCACCCGACGATCCGGCCATGCGGGGCCTGGTCACGGACCTGAAAGCGCTCTCGCCCGACTTCGGCCGCTGGTGGGACACCCCCGACAGCGCGCCCGCCCGGCGCGGCCTCGGATGCGTACAGACGGCCGACAGCGGACCGTTGGAGTTTCACCACGAAACCTTGGTGGTCGACACGCACCGGCACCTGCGGATGGTGGTGTATTTCGTGCAGCCGGCGCCGCGCTGAACACCGGGGCCTGTGCGGCAGATAAGCGCCATCAGCGCCCATTTCGAGGGTTTTCGAGGGTTTTGTGGCGTCATCCACGGTGCGGGCACGCACGTTGCATGGTCTCGTGCCAGGCGCCGGCGAGCGCTGCACAGGGGGAGCTGACACGCGATGCCGACGCGTTTCAGAAAGCAAGCAGATGAACTTTCGGCCGACTTTCGCTGTCCCTCCACCCCATGATCAAACGCTGGCCCCTCCTCGCGTCCATCTTTTCGCTCTGTGCCCTGCTGGCCGCCGGCTGTTCGACCCTCGACGAACGCCAGCGCGAATGGATCTTCCAGCCCAGCGACCGCAGCTGGGGCAATTCGGCCCAGATGACCGAAGGCATGCAGGATGTCTGGATCGACTTCCAGTCGTCCATCACCGGTGAACCGGCGCGCCTGCACGGCCTGTGGCTCGGCGGCGCCCCCGAAACCACCGAGACCCCCGTGCTGCTGTACCTGCATGGTGCGCGCTACAACGTGGCCGGCTCGGCGCCGCGCATCCAGCGCATGCACGAGCTGGGCTTCTCGGTGCTGGCCATCGACTACCGCGGCTTCGGCAAGAGCTCCAAGGGCCTGCCCTCGGAAGCCTCGGCCCGCGAAGACGCCCGCGCCGCCTGGACCTGGCTCGCCGCGCGCCACCCGCGCCAGCACCGCTACATCTTCGGCCACTCGCTGGGCGGCGCCATCGGCATCGACCTGGCGGCCACGGTGAACGACGAAAGCGGCACCATCGTCGAAAGCACCTTCACCTCCATCGCCGACGTGGCCAGCAGCTTCAAGTGGGGCTGGCTGCCCTTCGGCCCGTTCATCACGCAGCGCTTCGAGGCGATTCGCACCGTCAAGGACATCGGCGCGCCGCTGCTCGTGGTGCACGGCACCGCCGACAGCCTGATCAACCCGACGCTCGGGCGCAAGCTGTACGACGCGGCCACGGTGCCCAAGATGTTCGTGCTGGTCGAGGGCGGCTCGCACCACAACACCAACTCGGTGGGCGCGACGCAGTACCGCGCCGCGCTGTCGCAGCTGTTTCGCATGAAGCCCGAGGACAGCAGCACCGTGGCGGACAGCCGGCCGCAGCCGCGGCTGGTGTCGCCGCGGCCTGCACCGCCTTCGTTGCCTTCCGCGGCGCTGTCGCCGCAAGAGGTGCGGGGCGAGGCGCACACGCCCGCCCCCGCTGCCATCTAGCCCGCCTTTTTCAGGCGGTTCCGTTCCCGCGTCAGGCCGAGGCCAGGTCGAACGGCAGCTGGCGCAAGGGCTTGCCCGTCAGCCGCGCCACGGCGTTGGCGAAGGCAGGCGCCAGCGGCGGCAAGCCCGGTTCCCCCATCCCCTTGGGCGCATCGGCGCTGGGCACGATGTGCACATCGAACTCGGGCACCTGCGTGATGCGTGCCACGCTGAAGTCGCCGAAATTGCCCTGCTGTACGACGCCGTCCTTCAGCGTGATGGCGCTGCCCTGCAGGCAGGTCGACAGCCCCATCACCGCCGCGCCCTGCACCTGCGCTTCCACGCTGCGCGGGTTCACCGCCAGGTTGCAGTGCACGCCCGAGGTCACGCGGTGCAGCACCGGCTGGCCGTCCTTCACCGACGCTTCGACCACATAGGCCACCACCGACTCGAAAGACTCGTGCACGGCCACGCCCCAGGCGCGGCCTTCGGCCAGCTTCTTCTTGCCGTAGCCGCTCTTGTCGACCGCCAATTGCAGCGCGGCACGGTGGCGCGGGTGCTTGTCGCCGAAGAGGCTCATGCGGTAGGCCACCGGGTCCTGCTTGGTCGTGCGGGCGATCTCGTCGATCAGCGTCTCCATCACGAAGGCCGTGTGCGTGGAGCCCACGCTGCGCCACCACAGCACCGGCACGTTGACCTGCGGATGGTGCACCGTGAGGCGCATCGGCACGGGGTACGGATCGCGCATGCCCTCGACGGCGGTGGCGTCGATGCCCTCCTTGACCATGGAGCCGGCGAACACCGTGCCCGCGGTGATCGACTGGCCGACGATCACATGGTCCCACGCGAGGATCTTGCCGCGCGCATCGAAACCGATGCGGGCGCGGTGCAGGTGCATGGGGCGGTAGTAGCCGCCCTTGATGTCGTCCTCGCGGCTCCACAGCAGGCGCACGGGGGCGTCTTTCAGGCCGGCGGCGCGCGCGGCCTTGGCGATCTCGCAGGCCTCGACGACGAAGTCGCTCGAGCCCACGAAGCGCCGGCCGAAGCCGCCGCCCGCCATCTGCACGTTCACCTTCACCTGCGCGGGGTCGAGCTTCAGCGTGCGTGCCGCGGCCTGGCCGTCGAGGTCGGCGGACTGCGTGCCGACCCACAGCTCGGCGCGGCCGTCCGACAGCTTCACGGTGCAGTTCTCCGGCTCCATGGGCGCGTGGGCCAGGTAGGGAAACACGAACTCGGCCTCGAGCTTGTGCGGCGCGCCGGCCAGTGGCGCCATGTCGGCGTCGAACTTGCGGTTGCCGGGGCGCCCGGCCAGTTCGCGGTACTGCGCCAGCTGCTTGTCGCTGTCGACCTTCTCCACCGCATCGGTGTTCCACTGCAGCTTGAGCGCGTCGCGACCCAGCTTGGCCGGCCAGTAGCCGTCGGCCACCACGGCCACGCCCTCGGCGCCGCGGTCCAGCGGAATGCGCAGCACGGCCTTCACGCCCTTGACGGCGCGCGCGGCGCTGTCGTCCACCGAGGCCAGGCGGGCGCCGAACACGGGCGGATGCGCGACCACGGCCGTGAGCTGGCCGGGCTGCTTCACGTCGATGCCGAAGTCCTGTCGCCCGCTGCTCTTGGCGCGTGCGTCCAGGCGCGTGGTCGGGCGGCCGATGATCCGGAAGTCTTTCGGGCTCTTCAGCGTGACCGTCTCGGGCACCGGCAGCGCCATGGCCGCTTCGGCCAGCTCGCCGTAGCCCGCCTTGCGCCCGCCCGGGCCGATCACCGTGCCGGCCTGCGTGCGCAGCGTGGCCACGTCGACCTTCCAGCGCTGCGCCGCCGCCGACAGCAGCATGGCCCGCGCACGCGCGCCCAGTTCGCGGTACTGCGTGTAGCTGTTCTTGATCGAGTTGGAACCGCCGGTCAGGTGCATGCCGAACAGCGGGTCGGCGTAGGCGGCATCGTTGGTGCCGTTGCGGCTGCGCACCAGGGCCCAGTCGGCGTCGAGCTCCTCGGCCAGGATCATCGGCAGGCCGGTCTGCACGCCCTGGCCGAACTCGAGGCGGTTGATGGTGACCGTGACCTCGCCGTTGGGCGCGATCTGCACGAAGGCCGAGGGCTGTTGCGTCGGCTTGAGCGCGCCGCCGGCCTTGGCCGGGCCGTCGGCCTGCGCCATGGCCAGGTGCGGGAAGGCGCCGAGCACGAGGCCGCCGGCGCCGGCCATCTTCAGGAAGCTGCGGCGGGGCAGCGTGGCGGCCTCGTCAGATGCATCTGTCGCAGGCTGGGCCATCAGGCGCTGCAGCGCGCGCGGCAGGTCGTTGTAGTCGATGTTGGGCAGCATGTCGGCTCCTTAGGCGAGGGTCTTGGCCGCATCGGCCACCGCGGCGCGGATGCGGGCGTAGGTGCCGCAGCGGCAGATGTTGCCGGCCATGGCCGAGTCGATCTCGTCGGTGCTGGGCTGCTTGCCCTTGGGCAGCGACTGCAGGAAGGCCGTCGCGCTCATGATCTGGCCGCTCTGGCAGTAGCCGCACTGCGCGACGTCGTGCTTGACCCACGCGGCATGCACGGCCGCGCCCACGCGGTCGCTGCCGCCGGTCACGGCTTCGATGGTGGTGATCTTCTTGCCCTCGGCCGCCGCGATGGGCGTGATGCACGAGCGGATGGCCTGGCCGTCCATGTGCACGGTGCAGGCGCCGCACAGCGCCGCGCCGCAGCCGAACTTGGTGCCGGTCATGCCCAGCGTGTCGCGCAGGGCCCAGAGGATGGGGGTGCCGGGGTCGGCGTCGACCGTGTGGTCACGGCCGTTGACGTGGAGCGCGCTCATGTGGGTTTTCTCCGTGGGTAGGTGGGATGGATCGGATTCACTTGGCGCCGTCGAGCACCCATTGCGCGAGCGCCTGCAGGTCCCCGTCGGGAACCTGGGCTTGCGCGGGCATGGGCATCGCGCCCCACTTGCCCGAGCTGCCGGCCTTCATGCTGGCGGCCAGCTGCGCGGCCGTGCCCTTGCCGTCGCCGTAGCGCGCGCCTATCTCTTTCCAGGAGGGGCCCACCACCTTCACGGCGGCTTGGTGGCAGGCCACGCACGCGTACTTCTGCGCCAGCGCGGTGCTGGCAAAGGCGGGCGCGGACCCGGCCATGCTCACGCCGATGGCCAGTGCGGCCACGAGCGAGGCGGTGATGCGATGCGGATGTCGTTCGTCGTGGGTCATTTCTTTTTTCATCATCGTGGAGGGGAAGCGCGGTCCTCGCGCCACGGGCGGCGGGACACCACGGCGGCCAGTGTCCGACGAAGCGCCCGCCGCCACTTGCCCAATCCGCGCGCGTTCTTGCCTGAAACAACGAGACTGCGCCAAAAACGCCAAGCGCATGAGAAGCGCCCGCTAGACTTTGCGCAAGCACCCGAAAGGATTCAGATGGAAGTGCTACAGCCGACGCAGCCAGACGATTCGGCCGTCCTCGGTGCCCTGGCCACGGCCGTCGGGCGCATTGCCCGAAACGACGGCGACCACGCCACCGCCATTCCCGAGCTCTCGCTGCACCGGCGCAGCGCCGCGACCGAGCCCGTGCATTGCATCTACGGCTTCGGCCTGGGCATCACCGTCGGCGGACAGAAGCGCGCGGCACTCGGCGACGAGATCTATGAATACGGCGCCGGCCAGTCGCTGCTGATCACGGCCGACCTGCCCGTGGTGGCGCACGTCACCCGCGCCAGCGCGGCGCAGCCCTTCCTGGGCCTCATGATCCGGCTCGATCCGCGCGCCATCGTGCAGGTCGCGACCGAGATGGCGCTGCCCCCGCCGTCCAGGGAGCCCCACAACCAGCGCGCCCTGTCGCTGGGCGCGCTCGACCCGACGCTGCTGGGCACCGTCACGCGGCTCGTCGAGCTGCTGGCCGAGCCCCGGCTCGTTCCGCAGCTCGCGCCGCTGCTGCAGAAGGAAATCGTCGTGCGCCTGCTCGCCGGGCGCCACGGCCCGCAGCTGCAGCGCCTCATGACCGTGGGCTCGCCCAGCCAGCAGGTGGCGCAGAGCCTGGCGTGGCTCAAGATGAATTTCAGGAAACCCGTGCAGGCCGACGAGTTGGCCGCGTCCGCGCACATGAGCCCGTCGACCTACCGCCAGCACTTCCGCGCCGTGACCGGCATGAGCCCGATGCAGTACCTGAAGCAGCTGCGCCTGCAGGAAGCGCGGCAGCTGATGCTGAACCAGAACATCGATGCCGGCACCGCCGGCGTGCGCGTGGGCTACGAAAGCGCCTCGCAGTTCAGCCGCGAGTACGCGCGCCTGTTCGGTGCGCCGCCGCTGCGCGACATCCGGCGGATGCGGGACGCGACCGCCGTCGCCTGACGCACGGCGTCGCGGGCAAGCCCCGCGCAGCCGTCCGGCGCGCGTCATTTGCTACCCTCGACGCATGCCCCCCGCTTCCCCTGTTCCCCCGCGCTACATCGCGCTCGCCGGCCCCACCGCGTCCGGCAAGACCGCCGTCGCCCTGGCCGTGGCCCGGCTGCAGCCGGTCGAGATCGTCAGCGTCGACTCGGCGCTGGTCTACCGCGGCATGGACATCGGCACCGCCAAGCCCACCGCCGCCGAGCAGGCCGCCGTGCCGCACCACCTGATCGACATCCTCGATGCGCGCGACAGCTACAGCGCCGCCGCCTTCGTGGCCGACGCCACGCGCCTGATCGATGACATCCGCGCGCGCGGCGCGCTGCCGCTGCTGGTGGGCGGCACCATGCTGTACTTCAAGGCGCTGTTCGACGGCATCGACGCCATGCCCGCGGCCGACCCGGCCGTGCGCGCGCGCCTGGACGCCGAAGCCGCCGCGCTCGGCTGGCCCGCCATGCATGCGCGGCTGGCGCAGGTCGACCCCGTCACCGCCGCGCGGCTCGCACCGCAGGACAGCCAGCGCATCCAGCGTGCGCTCGAGGTGTGGGAAAGCAGCGGCCAGCCGCTGTCGAGCTTCCACGCGAGCGACACCAAGACGGCCAAGGCCGTCGATGGCGGCGTGCTCGTGTCGCTCGAACCCGAAGACCGCGCCTGGCTGCACGGGCGCATCGCCGAACGCTTCGACGCCATGCTCGCGGCCGGTTTTCTCGACGAGGTGAAGGCGCTGCGCGCGCGCGGCGACCTGTCGCCCGACCTGCCCTCGATGCGCTGCGTCGGCTACCGCCAGGCTTGGGAGATGTTCGACGCCTGCGGCGAAGCACCGCCCGATGCCAAGGCGCTGGGCGAGCTGCGCGAGCGCGGCATCGCCGCCACGCGCCAGCTCGCCAAGCGGCAGATCACCTGGCTGCGCAGCATGCCGCAGCGCACCGTCATCGCTTGCGATGCGCCCGACGCGGTGCAGACCGCCGTGCAGCACATCGCACAGATCGCTCACATCGCACGCGGGGCGACGCCCGCATGACCTTGCACCTCTCCAACCTCGGCAAGCACTACGGCGACGCGCCCGTCTTCGAACACGTGAGCCTGCAGGTCGCGCCCGGCGAGTTCGTCGCCATCGTCGGCGAATCGGGCGTGGGCAAGTCGACCTTGCTCAACTGCATGGCCGGCCTCGACACTTGGGATGAAGGCAGCGTGTCGCACGACGGCACCGACATCGGCGCGCTCGACGGCGAGGCCCGCGCGCTGTGGCGCCGCCAGCACGTGGGCTTCGTGTTCCAGGCCTTCCACGTGCTGCCGCACCTCGACGTGGCGCAGAACGTGTCGCTGCCGCTGATGCTCTTGGGCCGCCCGCGCGAAGACGCGCGCGTGGCCCACATGCTCGAAGCCGTCGGCCTGCCCGGCATGGGCGCGCGGCTGCCGCAGACGCTCTCAGGCGGCCAGTTGCAACGCGTGGCCATCGCCCGCGCGCTGGTGCACCGGCCCGCGCTGCTGCTCGCCGACGAGCCCACCGGCAACCTCGACCCCTCCACCGCCGCGAAGGTGATGGACCTGCTGATCGGCCAGACGCGCGAGCACGGCGCCTCGCTGGTGCTGGTCACGCACTCGGAGAGCGCGGCGGCGCGTGCGGACCGGTTGCTGCACCTGACGGCGAGCGGTATCCGCGCCTGAAAAGAATCAGCCGATCAGTGAGGCGTAGCGCGACAGGTCCACGTTCCCGCCGCTGATCACGATGCCCACGCGCTGGCCTTCGATGGCTTTCGCAGCCGCAATGGCGCCCGCGAACGCGAGGCATCCCGTCGGCTCCACCACCATCTTCATGCGCTCGGCGAAGAAGCGCATCGCCTCGACGAGCTGCTCGTCGGTGACAGTGAAGATGTCGTCCACATCACGCTGGATGATGCCGAAGGTGTACGCGCCCAGGTGCTGCGTCTGCGCGCCGTCGGCGATGGTCTTGGGCGTGTCGATGTGCACGATCTTCCCGGCGCGCAGCGACTGCTGGCCGTCGTTGCCGGCCTCGGGCTCCACGCCGTAGACCTTGCAATCGGGCGACAGCGCACGCGCCGACAGCGCCGAACCCGACAGCAGCCCGCCGCCGCCGAGGCACACGAACAGGTGGTCGAGCGGGCCCGTCTCTTCGATGAGTTCCTTCACCGCCGTGCCCTGCCCCGTGAGCACGTCGGGGTGGTCGTAGGGCGGGATCATCGTCATGCCGCGCTCCTGCGCGAGCCGCTTGGTCAGCGCCTCGCGGTCTTCGGTGAAGCGGTCGTACATCACCACTTCGGCGCCGTAACCCTTGGTGGCCGCGACCTTGGCGGCGGGTGCGTCCTTGGGCATGACGATCACGGCCGGCATCGACAGCAGGCGCGCCGACAGCGCGATGGCCTGCGCGTGGTTGCCCGACGAGAAGGCGATGACGCCGCCCTGGCGCTGCGCGGCATCGAACTTCGACAGCGCATTGAACGCACCGCGGAACTTGAACGCGCCCATGCGCTGGAAGTTCTCGCACTTGAAGAAGAACTGCGCGCCCCAGCGTTCATTGGCGGTGGTCGATTGCAGCACCGGCGTGCGGTGGGCATGGCCTTCGAGCCGCGCGGCCGCGGCGATGACGTCGTCGTAGGTAGGGAGTTGCATGGGTCGAGCTTAGCGGCGGCGTGCCGTTCCTTGCAGCCCCGATGGGTAAAAACCCGGGGATGCGCCCCGGCGCCGAACTCCGTACTCTGTATACAGAGTTCAGAAAAGGCCCGTCATGCCCGCCCAGTTGCTCAGCATCGAAGTCGCCCCCGACCTCGTCGACCAGGTCTACCGCGCCCTGCTCGGCGCCATCAGCAGCGGCGCGCTCGCGCCGGGCGAGCGGCTCACGCAGGAGGACATCGCGGCGCGGCTCGCGGTGTCGCGCCAGCCGGTGCTGCAGGCGCTGCGGCTGCTCAAGAAAGACGGCTTCGTGCAGGACGCGCCCGGGCGCGGCGTGCTGGTGGCACCGCTGGAGGCCGAGGCGATGCGCAAGGTCTACCAGGTGCGCGGCGCGCTCGACGTGCTGGCCGCGCGGCTGGCGGCGCAGCAGCGCTTTCGCATCGACCCCAAGCTCATCGAGCGCGGCCGGCGCGCGGCGCGCGGGCGCAATGTCGAAGCCATGATCGATGCCGACGTGGCCTTTCACCAGGCCATCTACGCCGCCTCGGGCAACCCGCTGATCGGCCAGAGCGCCGACCCGCACTGGCGCCACCTGCGCCGCGCGATGGGCGCGGTGCTGCAGGCCGAGCCGCAGCGCGAGTCGCTGTGGGACGAGCACGAAGCCATTGCCGACGCCATTGCCGCCGGCGACGTCGAACGCGCCGCGCGCCTGAGCGACGAGCACGTCTCGCGCGCCAGCGATGCGCTGGCCGAGCGGCTCGCGCAGCAGCTGGCACGCACGGCATCCGCATCTGGAACCCCCACCAAAAAAGGAGACAAGGCATGAAGCTGACCCCCGAGCAACGCGCGCAGTTCGAGCGCGAGGGCTACCTGTTCTTCCCCGGCCACTTCTCACCCGAAGAGACCAAGGTGCTGACCGAGGCGGTGCCCGACCTGTACAGCAAGCGCGCGGCCTTCAACGTGCGCGAGAAGGGCTCCGACGCCGTGCGCACGAACTTCGCGGCGCACCTCATCAGCGAGCCCTTCGCGCGACTGGCGCGCCACCCGCGCATGGTCGAGCCGGTGATGGACCTGTTCGACGAGGCGGTCTACATGCACCAGTTCAAGATCAACGGCAAGATGGCCTTCGAGGGCGACGTGTGGCAGTGGCACCAGGACTACGGCACCTGGCTCAACGACGACCTGATGCCCACCGAGCGCGCGATGAACGTGGCCATCTTTCTCGATGAGGTAACCGAGCACAACGGCCCGCTGATGTTCATTCCGGGCAGCCACCGCAAGGGCGTGGTCGATGCGAAGCATGACCTCACGACCACCAGCTACCCGCTGTGGACGGTCGACAACGACCTGATCCGCCAGCTGGTCGACCGCGCCGGCGGCACGCAGGGCGGCATCGTCTCGCCCAAGGGGCCGGCCGGTTCGATGATCCTGTTCCACAGCTGCCTGGTGCACGCCTCGGGCAGCAACCTCTCGCCCTTCAACCGTGTGGCCGTGTACCTGAGCCTGTGCGCGGTCAGCAACCACATCCGCCGCCACCAGCGGCCCGAGTACATCGCGCACAGAAACTTCGCGCCCATCGAGGTGCTGCCCGACGACTGCCTGTTGACGCCCTACCCCGTCGAGGTGCCGTGGAAAGACGGCCTGCCCGAGAGCGCGCTGCGCACCTCGCCCGACGTCATCGAAACCGTGGAAGCCTGACCGCCATGAGCCTGCACACCCGCCTGCAACAACGCGCCGCCGAAGGCCGCCCCATCCGCATCGGCCTGATCGGCGCCGGCAAGTTCGGCGCCATGTACCTGGCGCAGATCCCGCGCACGCCCGGCGTGCAACTGGTCGCCATTGCCGACCTCTCGCCCGCCGCCGCGCGCGTCAACCTGGAACGCGTGGGCTGGCAGGCCGAGCGCAGCAACGCCGGCTCGGTGCAGGAGGCGCTGAAGACCGGCGCCACCTGGATCACCGACGACTGGCAGGCCGTGACGCGCGAGCCCAGCATCGACATCGTGGTGGAGTGCACCGGCAACCCGATTGCCGCGGTCGACCACTGCCTGGATGCCTTTGCGCACGGCAAGCACGTGGTCAACGTGACGGTCGAGGCCGACGCCTTCTGCGGCCCGCTGCTCGCGCACAAGGCGCAGCAGGCCGGCGTGGTGTATTCGCTGGCCTTCGGCGACCAGCCCGCGCTGATCTGCGACCTGGTCGACTGGGCCCGCACCTGCGGCTTTCCGGTGGTGGCGGCCGGGCGCGGCCACAAGTGGCTGCCGCACTTCACCGAATCGACGCCCGAGACCGTGTGGGGCAACTACGGCCTCACGCCCGAGCAGGCGAAGCGCGGCGGGCTGAACCCGAAGATGTTCAACAGTTTTCTCGACGGCTCCAAGCCATCGATCGAAAGCTCGGCCGTGGCCAACGCCACCGGCCTGGGCGTGCCCTCCGACGGCCTGCTCTACCCGCCCGCGAGCGTGGAAGACATTCCCTTCGTCACGCGTCCGCGCAGCGAAGGCGGCGTGCTGGAGCGCAAGGGCATGGTCGAGGTGATCTCGTCGCTCGAGGCCGACGGCCGCAAGATTCCCTACGACATCCGCATGGGCGTGTGGGTCACGGTCGAGGCCGAGACCGACTACATCAAGAACTGCTTCGAGGAATACAACGCCCACACCGACCCGAGCGGGCGCTACTTCACGCTGTACAAGCGCTGGCACCTGATCGGGCTCGAGGTGGGCATGTCGGTCGCCAGCGTCGCGCTGCGCGGCGAGCCCACGGGCGTGGCCACCGGCTGGAATGCCGACGTGGTCGCCACCGCCAAGCGCGACCTCGCGGCGGGCGAGATGCTCGACGGCGAAGGCGGCTACACCGTCTGGGGCAAGCTGCTGCCGGCCGAGCGCTCGCTGCGCCTGGGCGGCCTGCCGTTGGGGCTGGCGCACAACGTCAGGCTCGTGCGCCCCGTCAAGAAGGGCCAGAGCCTGAGCTGGGCCGACGTGGCGATGGACACCACCACCGCCGCCTACCGGCTGCGCCAGGAAATGGAAACGCTGTTCACGCCCGCGGTACGCGCCCACGCGGCCTGAGCGCGGGGCCTGGCGCCCACGTTGCGCCAAAGAGCGAACAGGACAAGAATCTTCTGCTCGGCACCGGACCGGTGTCGAAATGACCGGCTGCGGGCCGTCATTGTGGTGAGCGATCTTGCTCGTCAAGCTTTTCCTCACGGAGAAACACCATGCAGTACATGTTGATGTTCTACCAACCCGCGGCCGAATTCGAACAACGCAACGACGCCTCGTCGCAGGCCTACCGCGCCAGCTGGGTCGCGTACGCCGACGCGGTGCGCCAGTCGGGCATTTCGCTCGGCGGCCACGGCCTGCTGCCGCCCATGACCGGCACCACGCTGCGCGTGCGCGGCGACAAGCGCCAGGTGCAGGACGGCCCCTTCGCCGACACCAAGGAACAGCTCGGCGGCTACTTCGTCGTCGACGTGCCCGACCTCGACGCGGCGCTCGAATGGGCCGCGCGTGCGCCCTGCGCCGCCAGCGGCGGCGTGGAAGTGCGGCCGGTCTTCACCGCCACCGCAGCGGCGGGCGCGAGCCAGACGTGACCACTCCGGCGGCACACCACGCCGCCGAACGCGCGGCACGCGAGTCGTACGGGCGGCTGCTGGCCATCCTGTCCGCCCGCACGCACGACATCGCGGCCTCCGAAGACGCCCTGGCCGACGCCTTCGCCCGCGCGCTCGAGCGCTGGCCCGCCGACGGCGTGCCGGTGCAGCCCGACGCCTGGCTGCTGAGCGTCGCGCGGCACCGCAAGCTCGACGCCTGGCGCCACAGCCGCGTGCAGGACGACGCCACGCAGACCCTGCTGCTGCTCGCCGGCGAGATGGACGAGGCCGACCCCGATGCCGCCACCGTGCCCGACGAGCGCCTGCGCCTGCTGTTCGTCTGCGCGCACCCCGCCATCGACGCCGCCGCGCGCGCGCCGCTCATGCTGCAGACCGTGCTCGGGCTCGATGCTGCGCGCATGGCCGGCGCCTTCCTCACCTCGCCTTCCGCGCTGGGCCAGCGGCTGGTGCGCGCCAAGGCCCGCATCCGCGCCGCCGGCATTCCCTTCGAGTACCCGCAGGCGCGCGACCTGCCGCACCGGCTGCGCGACGTGCTCGACGGCATCTACGCCGCCTACGGCACCGGCTGGGACGACGTCGACGGCGCCGACGCCCTGCCGCGCGGCCTGACGACCGAGGCCATCGACCTGGGCCGCATCCTGTGCCGCCTGCTGCCCGCCGAGCCCGAGCCGCTGGGCCTGCTGGCGCTGATGCTGTTCTGCGAGGCGCGCACCGCCGCGCGCCGCACCGAGGCCGGCGCCTACGTGCCGCTCGACCAGCAGGACATCACGCGCTGGGACCACGCGCTGCTGGCCGAGGCCGAGCACCACCTGCGCATCGCGTCGGCCATGCAATCGCTCGGGCCCTACCAGCTCGAGGCCGCGATCCAGTCGGCCCACTGCGAGCGCCGCGCGGGCGCACCGGTGCCGCCCGAAGTGCTGGTGTCGCTGTACGAAGGCCTGCTCGCGCTGCGGCCCAGCATCGGCGCGCAGGTCAGCCTGGCGTGCGCGCTGGCGAATGCGCGCGGGCCCGAGACCGGGCTGCGCGCGCTTGATGCGATTCCGTCGGACGAGGTGGCGAGCTACCAGCCGTTCTGGGCGGCACGCGCGCACCTGCTCGCGGCCGGCGGTGCGCGCGTGGCGGCGCGGCAGGCGTACGACCGGGCGATCGGGTTGAGCAGCAATGGCGCGGTGCGGGCGTACCTGCACGCGATGTCGGAACGGGCCTGAGGCGACCTGCGCCTACCGCGCATTGAACGTGCGCGGAAACAACGCGGCCTGCGAACGGTCTCGCAATCGGTAGCCCATGGCGGGCCGGCCGAGGCTGCCCGCCACCATGCCCGCCTCTTCCATGAACCCACCATCCAGCATCCGCTTGCGGAAGGCACTCTTGTCGATGTCACGGCCCAGCACGACCTCATAGGCGTGCTGCAGCGACGGCAAGGTGAAAGGCTCTTCCAGAAGAAAGGCCGGCAGCGAGGTGTATTCCACCTTGCTGCGCAGACGCGCAACGGCCGCCTCGAGCAGTTCTCCGTGGTCGAACGCCAGACGTTTGCGCAAGGCCGCATCGACCTCGAACCACGCCACCTCGGCGGCGTTGGCGCCGCTGCGCAACTGCATGGCCTGCACCGGGATGAGTGCATAGAAGCAGTGCGTGGCCGACCAGCCGCGCGGATCGCGCTGCGCCCCACCCCAACTCCCAAGCTGCTCGAGATAGGGCGTGACCACGCCGGTCTTCTCGCGCAGCTTGCGCAATGCGCAGTCGAGCAACGAGGCATCTTCATCGGTGTTGATGAAGCCGCCTGGCAATGCCCATTTGCCAGGAAACGGCTCGTTGCTGTCGGCCGCCCGTTTCACCAACAAGACCTGCAGTGCGTCGTCGAGCACAGTGAACATCGCCACATCGACAGTGACCAACGGGCGGGGAAAGGTCAAGGCAGGGAACGTTGAAGCGGGCATGGTCACGATCAGCTTGACTCCGGATTTATTAGTTGTACTATACAACCCATCATTAGTTGCACAGAGCAACTCAATGAGATCGCAAGAAAAACAACAACGAGAGGAACCCAGAACAATGAACAAGCAGACCACGCCGCTTCCCACCGAGCCCCATCTCGCCCAACGCGAGCGCTGGCCGCAGGACGGAAAGCACATCCTGGCGCATCACGATGCCCAGTCCGTCATCGTCTACCAGGCCTACCGCCCCGCCATCGGCGAATACGCGGTCCGGCACGGCCGTCTCGACGGACCGGACTTCAGCCTTTCACGGATGAGCTGGATCAAACCCAACTTCCTCTGGATGATGTATCGCTCCGGCTGGGGCACCAAGGAAGGCCAGGAGGTCACGCTCGGGCTGCGGCTGCGCCGTGCGTTCTTCGAACGGGTCGTGCGCGAGGCCGTGCCTTCGACCTTCGATGCCGAGCGCTATCCTGATCGCGATGCGTGGCAGGAGGCGGTCAACCGTTCCGAAGTTCGCCTGCAATGGGACCCGGACCACGCACCGGCAGGCAACAAGCTGGAACGTCGCGCGATTCAGTTGGGCCTGCGGGGCCGAACGCTCGCTGCGTTTGCAAATGAAGAACTGCTCGAGGTGATCGACATGCGCGCCTTCGTGGACGCTCAACGCCCGATGGCGCAGAACGACAACCCCGGGCTGCAATTGCCGGTCGAGCATGTGCTCGGCTTCGAATCCTGAGGACCACACGAAATGACGACGAACAGACCCCACGCGCTGCGCAGCAACGAAGACTTGCTCGCGCACATCGCCCAAGGCCACAAGATCGACTGCCTGTTCTTCTGGGGCCACCAGGTTCCGAAGGACGGCAGCATCGGCAAGAGCTGCTTCAGCCAGTGGTACGAGGCGCCCTTCACTGTCGAAGGCGTCACCTACCGTACCGCCGAGCATTTCATGATGGCCGGCAAGGCGCGGCTCTTCGGTGACGCGGCCACCTGCGAAAAGATCATCGCCGCGCGCACGCCCGGCGAAGCAAAGAAGCTGGGGCGCCAGATCGGCAACTTCGATGAAGCGGCGTGGCTCAAAGCGCGCTTCGACCTCGTGACGCGCGGAAACGTTGCGAAGTTCTCGCAGAACGCGGCGCTCGGCGCGTACCTGCTCGGCACCGGCCGGCAGGTGCTGGTCGAGGCGAGCCCCGTCGATGCGATCTGGGGCATCGGCCTCGCTGCGACGGACGCGGCGGCGCAAGACCCGCGCACCTGGAAAGGCCTGAACCTGCTGGGTTATGCGCTGATGGCGGCCCGCGACGAACTGGGGACGGCCTCATGAGCGCGGCGCGCTACCAGGGGTGCCTGCTCGGGCTGGCCTGCGGCGATGCGGTGGGCACCACCGTCGAATTCAGCCCCCGCGGCAGCTTCGTGGCTGTGACCGGCATGCACGGCGGCGGTCCGTTCGACCTGGAGCCCGGCGAATGGACCGACGACACCTCGATGGCGCTGTGCCTTGCGGCAAGCCTGATCTATCGCAAGGGCTTCGACGCCACTGACCAGATGAACCGCTACTGCAATTGGCGCAGCGTAGGCTACATGAGCAGCAACGGCCGTTGCTTCGACATTGGTGGCACCGTGTCGGCAGCGCTCAGTCGCTACGTCGGCTCCGGTGATCCGTTCGCGGGCGACCCGAGTCCTCGCACGGCAGGCAACGGCGCGCTGATGCGGCTCGCGCCGGTGCCGATGTTCTACGCGCCGAGCGCCGAGGCCACCTGGCGACAGGCCGGCGAAAGCACACGCACCACGCACGGCGCGCAGGAGGCCATCGAGTGCTCTCAGCTTTTCGCGTTGCAACTGCGCGCAGCGCTGCAAGGCGAAAGCAAGGCGGCGACCCTTGCCACCGTACCGTTGGCGCCCTTGAGCGAAAAAGTCGCGGCGCTGGCACGCGGCGACTACGCCTCGAAGCCGATCGAACACATCAAGGGTTCGGGCTATTGCGTCGAATCGCTCGAAGCAGCGCTCTGGTGCTTCGCGCACACCGACTCGTTCGAGCAGGCGGTCCTCGCGGCCGCCAACCTGGGTGACGATGCGGACACCACCGCTGCGATCTGCGGCCAGATCGCAGGTGCCTTCTACGGCGTGGACGGCATTCCCTCCGACTGGCTGCGCCAGCTCGTGATGCGCGACGAGATCACGCAGATGGCCAACGACCTGCTCGCGCTGGCGCAACGCTGAACGCGTCCGCGCTCAATCCGACGTCACGGCAGCGGCGGCCCCGACCCGCCGCCCTTCAAGCCGGCTGCCACCCTGCGTCAGCGTGACGCCGATCACCTCGCCCCCATCGCCGCGCCGGAACACAAACTGCGCTCCGATCGCCGTCACCGCAAAACGATCAGGCCCCGTGGGCGTGAGAAGGTTGTAGCCCTTGCCCGATTCACGCGCCAGCAAACGCCCGTCGCGCACGGTGAAGCCCAGCACCTGCGCCTTGCCGACGCGGAACTCGCCCGCGTAGTCGGCCAGGCGCTTCGGATCGATGGGCACTTCCGTCGTCGGCACCGGGTAGCGGCTCTTGCCGATGGCGAGCATCACGGGCTGCAGCGGCGCGCGCTGGTTGCTGGCGAGCACGATGAGCGCTTCGCCGGTGTCGGGCGCCAGCAGCCAGAGCGTGCGGTAGCCCTCGGTGACGCCCGCGTGGTAGTAGGTGCGTCGGCCGGTCTCGGGGCCGCGCACCATCACGGCGTAGCCGATCTCGGCGCCCTCGTAGCGTGCGAGCGGCGTGAGCAGGCGCGCGGCGGCCGGGCCCAGCGGGCCGTGGGCGCCGGCGAGGATGGCGCGGCTGAAGGCCAGCATGTCGGCGGCGGTCGAGCGCAGCGCGCTGGCGGGCGCGTAGGCATGCATGTCGAAGCGGCGCTGGCGCTGGTCACCCGCGAACGGCGGTGCCATGCGCGAGGCCTTGTCGCCGAGCGGGATCACGGTGTCGTTCATGCCCAGCGGCTCGGTGATGCGCGCGCGCACCAGCTCGCCCCACGAGGTGCCGTAGCGCAGCGCCAGCAGCTGTCCGAGCAGCGCCATGCCGAAGTTGCTGTAGCGCGCCTCGCACGGCGCCGCGACGCCCGTGAGGTGGATGCGCGCGAGCGCAGCCCAGAACATCGGCAGGTCGAAGCTGCGGAACTGCTCGGCCAGTGCGGCACCACCGGTGACGCCGTCGGCCATCACGGGCAGGCAGCCGGTGTGGGTGACGAGCTGCCGCAGCGTGATCGCGGCCACGGCGGGCGGCACGCCCTCGGCATGGCCGGCCAGCAGCTTGCCCACGCTGTCGTCGAGCGCCACGTCGCCGCGCTCCACGGCCTGCGCCAGCAGCAGGCCGGTGAAGACCTTGGTGACCGAGCCGATCTCGAACATCGGCTGCTCCGCGCTGGCCGCCGCAATGGCGCGCGCCACCAGCGGCTCGGGGTTGTGGGCGATGCCGTAGGCGGCCTTGTCGCCGCGCAGCACGCCGACCACCAGCGTGCCGCGCTCGGTGCCGAGCGCGGTGCGGGCCAGCACGGCGGGGTCGCTGGCGAGCGAGAGCGGTGCGGAGGGTGCGGCCGGCGGTGCGAGTTGCGCACTCGCCGCGCCCACCAGCCAGGGCACGAGAAGCCAGGGCGCCAGCCAGCGGCGGCACCAGGCGGAGGGCAGAAGCCGCATCGTCGGAATCCTCGGGCGTGAAGTCGTCATCGTCGAAAGAGCCGCCATCCTGCCACGGCGGCCACAATGACCCCATGCGTGCATTGCTTTCGACCTTCTCCTGGCAGGAACTGCGCCACCACCCCTGGCGCAACGCGGCGGCCGTGCTGGCCGTGATGCTGGGCGTGGCGCTGGCGTTTTCGGTGCAGCTCATCAACGCCTCGGCGCTCGACGAGTTCTCCAGCGCGGTGCGCTCGGTGAACGGCCAGCCCGACCTCGAGGTGCGCGCCGCGCAGGGCAGCTTCGACGAGGCTGTGTTCGGCCGGCTCGCGCGCCGGCCCGAGGTGGCGCTGGCGAGCCCCGTGCTCGAGTTCCAGGGCCTGGCCCTGGGCCACGACGGGCGCCAGGTGCCGCTGCGCGTGATCGGCGTCGATGCGCTCGCGCTGCCCACCATCGCGCCCGCGCTGATGCCGCAGTCGGCCACCGGTGCGGACCGCTTCGCGCTGTTCGCGCCCGGCCATGTGTTCCTCAACGCGGCGGCGCGCCAGGCACTGCAGCTGCCGCTGCAACCCGCGCCCGGCGAAAGCCTGCAGCTGCGCAGCGGCGCCGCGTGGCAGCGCCTTGCGGTGTCGGGCCATGTGACGGCCGGCGGCGCGGCGCTGGCGGTGATGGACATCGCGGCCGCGCAGGAGCTGTTCGGCCCGCTCGGCCAGTTGAGCCGCATCGACCTGCGGCTGGCGCCGGGCACCGACCGCGCGGCCTTCGTGGCCACGCTCGAGAAGTCGCCCGATTGGCCCGCGGGCCTGAAGTTCGCCGAGCCGGGCGATGCGGCCGAGCGCGTGAGCAACCTGTCGCGCGCCTACCGCGTCAACCTCACGGTGCTGGCGCTGGTGGCGCTGTTCACGGGCGCGTTCCTGGTGTTCTCGGTGCTCGCGCTCAGCGTGGCCAAGCGCGCGCAGCAGTTCGCGCTGCTCGGCGTGCTGGGCCTCACGCCGCGTGGACGGCTGCGGCTGGTGCTGGCCGAATCGCTGGTGCTCGGGATCATCGGCAGCGCCGCCGGCCTGGCGCTCGGCACCGCGCTCGCGGCCTTCGCGCTGCGCGTGCTGGGCGGCGACCTGGGCGGCGGCTACTTCGAAGGCGTGGCGCCCCGGCTGCACTGGAGCAGTGGCGCCGCGCTGCTGTACGGCGGGCTCGGCGTGGTGGCCGCGCTGGTGGGCGGCTGGTGGCCCGCGCGCGCCGCGCAGGCGCTGCCCGAAGCGCAGACGCTCAAGGGCCTGGGCGCGGCGCCCGCGCAGGGCCGCCACCACTGGCTCGCGCTCGGGCTCATCGGCGCGGGCGCGGCGCTGGCCAACCTGCCGGCCATCGGCGGCATTCCGGTGGCGGCGTATCTGTCGGTGGCCTGCCTGCTGGTGGGCGGCATCACCGCCCTGCCCTGGCTGATCGCGCTGCTGTACGACCGCGTGGCGCCGGCGTTTGCACGGCGCGTGCTGCCGATGCTTGCCGTCGAGCGCGCGCGGCGCATGCGCGGCACGGCGGCCGTGGCGGTGAGCGGCGTGGTCGCAAGCCTGAGCCTGGCGGTGGCGCTCACGGTGATGGTCGCGAGCTTTCGCGAGTCGGTCACGCACTGGCTCGACGTCGTGCTGCCGGCCGACCTGTACGTGCGCGCCACCTCGGGCGGGCGCGGCAGCGGCAACAGCGGCGGCACCAGCAGCACCGACACCGCGACCTTCGCGCCGGCCTTCGTGCAGGCGCTGGCGCAACTGCCCGGCGTGGCGCGCACCGGCACGCTGCGCACGCAGTCGCTGCAGCTCGACCCCGCGCAGCCCGCCGTGACGCTGATCGCGCGCAGCCTCGAAGGCGGCGTGGTGCGCGGCCTGCCGCTGGTGGGCGAGGCGCTGCCGGTGCCGCCCGGGCAGACCGGCATCTACGTGAGCGAGCCGATGGTCGAGCTGTACGGCGCGAAGCCGGGCAGCGTGTTCGCGCCGCTGGCCGATGCGATGCGCACGGCCACGCCGCAGGTGTTCTTCGTGGCCGGCGTGTGGCGTGACTACGCGCGGCAGTTCGGCGCGATCGCGATGGACGCGCGCGACTTCGAGCGCATCACCGGCGAGTACGACGTGAGCGACGTCGCACTGTGGCTCGCGCCCGGTGCGTCCGAGGCCGAGGTGCAGGCGGCCGTTCGCGCCCTCGCCTCGCGCGCATCACGCGAAGGCGCCGTGGAGCTCGCCTCGGTCGGCCAGATCCGTGCGACCTCGCTGCGCATCTTCGACCGCAGCTTTGCCGTCACCTACTGGCTGCAGGCCGTGGCCATCGCCATCGGCCTGTTCGGCATCGCGGCCAGCTTCAGCGCGCAGGTGCTGGCGCGGCGCAAGGAGTTCGGGCTGCTCGCGCACCTGGGCTTCACGCGGCGGCAGGTGCTGGCCGTGGTGGCCGGCGAAGGCGCGGCCTGGACCGCCATCGGCGCGGTGGCCGGGCTGCTGCTCGGGCTGGCCGTGTCGGTGGTGCTGGTGAAGGTGGTGAACCCGCAGAGCTTCCACTGGAGCATGGACCTGCTGGTGCCCTGGGTGCGGCTGCTGGCGCTGTGCGCGGCCGTGGTGGCGGCCGGCACGTTCACGGCGTGGATGGCCGGGCGCGCCGCCGCGGGGCGCGATGTGGTGCTGGCGGTGAAGGAGGACTGGTAGCGCCCGGCATCCGCTGGACCCGTTCCACGGCCTCCTTCTCGCCAGCCGGGCGGCAGGTCTTCGGTGGCCAGGTGATCGGTGTCGCCAAAGGCCTGCCACTGGCCGTTGGCTACCTTGCGGGCCGGTCCGTCGGTCGTAACGCGCCCGGCCACGGCCCTTGATCGCGCGAACACGCCCTAGCCATCGCGGCTAGTGCGTCCGGCCCTGCGTCGCACGACGATCACCAAGGGAACGGATTGCGCCGTGACGCCTTCGGCGGATCGCTCCGTTCCGTCACCCAAGGAGATCGCGACATGCAGGTCGAACGCAGCGTCTATCGTGAGGACCACGAGACATTCCGCACCACGGTGCGCCGCTTTCTCGAACGCGAGTGCGTGCCCCACCAGGCCGATTGGGACCGCGACGGCCAGGTCAGCCGCGAGGTCTGGCTAAAGGCCGGCCGCGAGGGCCTGCTGTGCACCACGCTGCCCACCGAATACGGCGGCGGTGGCGGCGACTTCGGCCACGCGGCCATCATTGCCGAGGAGATCGCGCACGCCGGTGTCGGCGGCCTGTCGATCGGGCTGCATTCGGACATCGTGGCGCCCTACATCCACCGCCTGGGCACCGAGGCGCAAAAGCAGAAGTGGCTGCCGGGCATCTGCCGCGGCGAGCAGATCCTGGCGGTGGCCATCACCGAACCGGGCGGAGGCTCGGACGTGAAATCGCTGCGCACCACCGCCGTGCGCGACGGCGACGACTACCTCATCAACGGCAGCAAGACCTTCATCAGCAACGGCTTCCTCAGCGACCTGGTGGTCGTGGTGTGCAAGACCGACCCAGCCGCCGGCGCCAAGGGCGTGAGCCTGGTCGTGGTCGAGACGGACCGCCCCGGCTTTCGCCGCGGCCGCAAGCTCGACAAGGTCGGCATGCGCGCCCAGGACACGGCCGAGCTGTTCTTCGACAACATCCGCGTGCCGGTAGCCAACCGGCTGGGCGACGAAGGCAAGGGCTTCGCCTACCTGATGCAGGAGCTGCCGCAGGAGCGTTTCATGATCGCCGTCAGCGCCGCGACCAAGCTCGAGCGCCTTCTCCAGCAGACCCTCGATTACGTGAAGGACCGCCGCGCCTTCGACCAGACGGTGTGGGACTTCCAGAACACGAAGTTCAAGCTGGCCGACATCAAGGCCCAGTCGGTGGCGCTGCGCACGATGGTCGATCACTACCTCGCGGCGCACATGAGCCGGCGCCTCACGGTGGAAGAAGCCGCGATCGCCAAGCTGTTCGCCACCGAAACGCTGTGGAAGTGCATCGACGACATGGTGCAGCTGCACGGCGGCTACGGCTACATGCTGGAGTACCCCATCGCACGCGCCTTCGTCGACATGCGCGTGAGCCGCATCTACGGCGGCACCAGCGAAGTGATGCGCGACCTGATCTCGCGCAAGCTGTAGGCCGGGCAAGCCGGCATTCAAACAAGGAGCATCTTCATGATCGACAGGAACATCATCGGCATGGCTTTCCCGCCCTTTGCCATCACCGCCGAAGCCGGGCAGCTGCGCTTCTTCGCCAAGGCCATCGGCGAGACCGATCCGGTCTACTTCGACGAGTCCGCCGCGCGCGATGCCGGCCACCCCACCTTGCCGCTGCCGCCCACCTTCCTGTTCTCGCTGGAGCTCGCGCGTCCGCCGAGCAACTGGCGCGAGGAAGCCGGCATCGAGCTGGCGCGCGTGCTGCACGGCGAGCAGTCCTTCACCTACCGGCGCATGGCCCATGCGGGCGACACGCTGCACTTCGACAGCCGGGTCACCGACGTCTACGAGAAGAAAGGCGGCGCGCTCGAGTTCGTCGTCATGGAAACCCGCGTCACCAACCAGCGCTCGGAGCACGTGGCCGACATCCGCAAGGTGCTGGTGCACCGCAATGGCTGAACACAAGGAACACCGATGAAGACCCTGAATTTCGACGCCCTCGAACCCGGCGACACCCTGCCCCCACTGGCACTCGCCCCGATCAACCGCACGACCCTGGCGCTTTTTGCCGGCGCATCGAACGACCACAACCCGATGCATATCGACCTCGACTTCGCGCAACGCGGCGGCATGCCCGACGTGTTCGCGCACGGCATGCTGTCGATGGCCTACCTGGGCCGCCTGCTGACGCAGTGGGTCGACCAGCGCAAGGTGCGCCAGTTCAACGCGCGCTTCGCCGGCATCACGCACCTGGGCCATGCCATCACCTGCACGGGCGAGGTCATCGACAAGTTCGAGGCCGGCGGCGAAGAGCGGGTGAAGGTGGAAATCCGCACCACCAACCAGGACGGCGAGGTGAAGATCCTGGGCGACGCAGTCATCGCGCGCTGACCCGGCCCGAGCGTGGTCCCCGGTGCCACGGCGCCGGGGACCGCGCGATCGCTCACTGCATGAAATTCGGCCCCGCCAGCTTGACCAGTTCGCGCGTGCGCACCGACTCGCTGGCGATCATGGCGCTGAACGGCTCCCGCCCCGTGCCGGCGAACTCCCCACCGCTGATGCGCACCACCTGCTCGCGGAACGCGGGGTCTGCGGCCGCGCGCACCATCAGTGCCTCGAACTTGCCGGCAATCGGCGCCGGCGTCTTGGCGCGGATCGCAAAGCCGATGAAGGTAAAGAGCGTGTAGTCGGCCACGCCGCCCTCCTGCACGGTAGGCACTCCCGGCATCAACGCATGGCGCTTGCCCGAGGACACGCCCAGCCCGCGCACCTTGCCCGAGGCGATCAGCGGCGCCGCACCGCCGACATCAGTCAGCGCCGCATCGGCCACGCCGCCGATCACGTCGGCGATCGCCTGCGAGGCGCCCTTGTAGGGAATGGCATTGAACTTCACGCCCGCCCGGCGCGCGAGGTCCAGCGCACCCAGCCGGTACGAGTTGCCGTAGACACCGATGCTGACCGACCCCGGCGCCTTGCGGGCCGCATCGAGCAGGTCGCCCAGCGTCTTGAACCGCGAGTCGGGCGATGTCACCAGCACGGCCGGAATGCGCACCAGGTCGAGCATCGGCGTCAGGTCTTCCACCTTGTAGGGCAGGTCCTTGATGACCAGCGGATTGATCACCATGGTGCTGTTGCTGACGAGCACCACCGAATGGCCGTCCGCCGGCGCACCCAGCAGGTTCTGCGTGCCGACGACAAGATCGGCGCCGGGCCGGTTCTCGACGAAGGTCGCCTGCCCCGAGACGGCCCTGAACTGCTCCGCCATCAGCCGCGTGAGCGTGTCGCCGCTGCTGCCGGGCCCGATGGGCACGATGAAGCGCACCGCGCGAGAGGGATACCCCTCGTCGGCCTGGGCCTGCGAGAGCGTGGGGACGGCCACGGCCAGGGCCAGCCACACGGCACCGATCTTCTTGTTCATGTCTTGTCTCCTTGGAGGGTCTTCACGTGAGCGCGAGTGCGGCAGCGCGCGCGGCCTGGTCGTGCGCGTCCTGCTGCGCCTGCATCTCGCGCCACAGGATCTTTCCGGTCGCGGTCTTGGGCAGGGCCTCGACGAACTCGACCAGGCGCGGCACCTTGTAGGCCGACAGGCGCGTGCGCGCCCATTCCGTGACCGCCTCCGGCGCCAGCGTGCCGCGCGCCGCCGGGCGCAGCACGACGAAGGCCTTGACGGTCTCGCCGCGGCGCGCATCGAAGGCCGAGATCACGCAGGCCTCCTGCACCGCCGGATGGCCGTACAGCGAGGTCTCGATCTCGGCGGGCCAGATCTTCAGCCCCGCCGCGTTGATCATCCGCTTGAGCCGGTCGGTGACATAGAAATAGCCGTCCTCGTCGTGATGGCCGATGTCGCCGCTGCGCAGGAAGCGCTTGCCGTCGATCTCGATGGTCGCCGCCGCCGTGGCCTCCGGCTGGTTCCAGTAGCCCTCGAACAGGGTGGGCGCGTGGATCACGATTTCCCCGGGGTGCGCGGGCCCCAGTTCCGCGCCCGAGTCCGGATCGATCACGCGGGCATCGCAGTTGATGTGCGGCACGCCCGCGCACTGGCGCCGCGCCGCCTGGGGCGGGTTGATGTGCGAGGCGCCGCAGGCCTCCGTGAGGCCGTAGCTTTCGATGAAGGACAGCCCCAGCCGTTCCTCGATCTTGCGGATCAGCGCCTCGGGCATGGCCGTGGCGCCGCCATAGAGCCGCCGCAGCGACGACAGGTCGCGCTGCGCGATGTCGGGCCGCGAGAACACCTCGGCCAGCATCGGCGTGACGGCGCACCAGGCGTACAGGCGCAGCCGCTCGATCAGCTCGACCACCGCGTCGCCATCCCAGCGCGACAGCAGCACGACGGTGCGCCCGACGTAGATCGCCAGGTTCATCACGTTCATGCCGGCCAGATGGCTGGCCGGCAGCACCAGCAGCTCGGACTGGTCGGCCTGCTCCGACAGCCACTGCACGCGCTGCAGCGACGCATGGGCGAAGTTGCGGTGGGTCAGCATGGCGCCCTTGGGCTTGCCGGTGGTGCCCGAGGTGTAGGCCACCACGGCAAGGTCGCCGCCCCCGCCCTGCATCGGGGTCGGCGCGATGCCTGCCGCGAGCGCGCCGGAGAACGTGTGCAGCCCGGGGCCGGCCAACGGCCGCCGCGCTTCGCGCACGAACTCGGGAATCTCGAGGAAGGGCACATCCTGCGGCCTTCCGGCCAGCTCGCAGACCGCGCCGACCACGCAGCCGTCCAGGCGGTTGTCGTCGAGCAGGGACTGCGCCCGGTCCATCATGTCCTGCGTTGCGATCAGCACCCGCGCGCCGGAATCGCTGGCGTAGTAGGCGACCTCCTCGGCGGTGCTCATGGCGTTCATCGCCACCACCACGGCATCGCACCGCAGCACAGCGTAGTAGGCGATGACGAACTGCGGGCAGTTCTGCATCAGCAGCATCACGCGGTCGCCGCGCCGCACGCCCAGCCGCTGCTGCAGGTAGCCGGCCAGCGCCAGTGCATCCGCATGCAGGCTGCGGTAGCTGGTCGAGCGTCCGTAGTAGGAGATCGCGACCTTGTCCGGCGCGGCCTCGGCGCTTCTGGCGAGGTGGCTGAACAGGTTGCGATCGGCCACTTCCAGCGTCTGCGGAACGCCGGCGGGCCAGTGTGCGTAGTGGCGGGTCAACCGTGCCATGAAAGCTGCCTTGAGGCGTGCCTGGCTAGAAACCGCCGCGCCCGCCGCCGCAGATCAGCGTCTGGCCGGTGACGTAGTTCGACTCCGGAATGCAGAACATGTAGACCGAGCCCGCCGCTTCCTCGGGCGTGCCGGGGCGGCCCAGCGGAATCTCGCTGCTAGCGCGCTCGATGGTCTCGGGGCGCACGCCGATGCGGATTTCCTTGCCCTCGATCTGGATCGTCTTGGCTTCCTTCACGGGCTGCGTGAGCCGGGTCGCGATGAAGCCGAAGGCCACGCAGTTCACATTGACCTTCATGCGGCCCCATTCCTTGGCCAGCGTCTTGGTCATGCCGACCAGGCCCGCCTTGGCCGCCGAGTAGTTGACCTGTCCCGTGCTGCCCTGCGTGCCCGAGATCGAGGAGATGTTCACCACCTTGCGAAACACCTCCTTGCCGTTCTCGGCCTCGGCCTTGCTCACTTCGCGAAAGTACGGCTGCGCGGCGCGCAGCACCTGGAACGGCGCCTTCAGGTGGCAGTCCAGGATCGCGTCCCACTGCTCATCGCTCATCTTCTGGATCACGTTGTCCCAGGTGTAGCCGGCGTTGTTGACGATGATGTCGATGGCGCCGAAGGCGTCGAGCGTCGCCTTGACGAAGCTGGTGCCGAAGTCCGGCGCGGTCACGCTGCTGGCGAACGCGACGGCCTGGCCGCCGGCGGCGCGGATCTCGGCCACCACCTCTTCGGCCGGTGCGGCGTCGAGGTCGTTGACCACCACCTTGGCGCCTTCATGGGCGAGCTTCAGCGCGATGCACCGGCCGATGCCGCGTCCTGCGCCGGTGACCATGGCCACTTTGCCTTCGAGATTTCTGTTCATGCTTGCTTTCTCCTGTGGATGAATTTCAAAGGGCGGCCACCACGGCTTCGCCGAGGATCTTCACGTCGCCGTTCTGGTTGGCGCACTGCACTTCGACACGCAGGCGCGGCTCGCCTTCGTGCTCGAAGCGCTCGGTCACGCGGCCGGTGCACAGCGGCACGTCGTGCACCTGCGTGATGCCGGTGAAGCGCACATGCAGGCGCCGCAGCCGCTCCTGCCCCGCCCAGTTCGTGACCAGCCGTCCCACGTAGGCGGCCGACAACATGCCGTGCGCGAACACGTCGTCCAGGCCGGCATTGCGGGCGAAGTCGATGTCGATGTGAATCGGGTTGTGGTCGCCCGAGGCGCCGGCATACAGCGCCAGCGTGGTGCGGGAGATCGCGGGCAGCTGCAGCGCGGGAATGCTGTCGCCCACCTGCAGGTCTTTCAGTGCCGGGGTCGTCATGTGGTCATGCCTCCGCAAGCTGGCGTTGCACGAGGGCCGTGCGCAGGTCGGCGATGTGCACGCCGTCCTGGTTGGTCACGCGGGTCTGCTTCACCAGGAACTCCAGCGCGCCGCCCTTCTTTTCGTAGACGTCGACGATCTTCGGCTCGTAGCTGAGGACATCGCCGGCATAGGCCTGTGCGTGGTACTCGTAGCTTTGCTCCGCATGCAGCAGGCGCTTGAGGTCGATGCGGGCCAGCTCCAGCAGCGCGCGCGTCTGGAACAGCCGGCCTTCCAGGCACGACAGGAAGGTGGGCGGCACGCGCAGCGCGCGGTGGCCGGCGTCGCGTGCGGCCGACGCATCGAGGTAGGTGGCATCGGTCTCGCCGATGGCCTGCGCGTACGAGCGCACGGCGCCCTCTTCGACGGTGAGGCTGCGCTTGCCGAGGGCGTGGCCGATCAGGTTGCGGTCGAGCATGTCGCGTCCCTGCTCAGTTGCGGCCGTACAGCGTCACCACGCAGGCGCCGCCCAGACCCAGGTTGTGCTGCAGCGCGAGCGTCACGCCGTCCACCTGCCGCTGGTCGGCCGTGCCGCGCAGCTGGTGCGTCAGTTCGTAGCACTGCGCGAGACCGGTGGCACCGAGCGGATGGCCCTTGGACAACAGGCCGCCCGACGGATTGGTCACCACCCGCCCGCCGTAGGTGTTGTCGCCGTCCTCGACGAACTTCTCGCCCTCGCCCACCGGGCACAGGCTCAGCGCCTCGTAGGTCAGCAGTTCGTTCTGGGCAAAGCAGTCGTGCAGCTCGCAGACGCGGATGTCCGCGGGATCGACGCCAGCCTTCTCGTAGACCTTGTTCGCCGCCGCCTGCGCCATGTGGAAACCGGCGTAGCTGATCATCGAGGGCGGATCGAAGGACGCGACCGGGTCGGTGGTCATCGCCTGCGCCAGGATCTGCACGTCGCTGCGCAGGCCGTGCTTCTTCGCGAACTTCTCGGACACGATCAGCGCGGCGGCCGCGCCGCAGGTCGGCGGGCAGGCCATCAGGCGCGTCATCACGCCGGGCCACATCACCTTGTCGTTCATCACGTCCTCGGTGCTGAGCACGTTCCTGAAGATGGCCAGCGGATTGGCGGCGGCATGCCGGCTGGCCTTGGCGCGGATGGCGGCGAAGGTCTGCATCTTCGTGCCGTACTTCTGCATGTGCTCGCGGCCCGCGCCGCCGAAGGTGCGCAGGGCCTGCGGCAGCTCGGGCACGTCGGCCGTGAGGTCGCTCACGATGTGCGAGACGCGGGCCCGCGTGCGCGGCCGGTCGTCCCAGTGCGACTTGAGCGCGCCGGCCTGCATCTGCTCGAAGCCCAGCGCCAACACGCAGTCGGCATCGCCCAGCGCCACGGCCTGGCGTGCCAGGTACAGCGCGGTCGAGCCGGTCGAGCAGTTGTTGTTGACATTGACGACCGGAATGCCAGTGAGCCCGACCTCATACAGCGCCGTCTGCCCGCAGGTCGAGTCGCCGTACACGTAGCCCACGTACGCCTGCTGCACCAGCTCGTAGCCGATGCCGGCATCGGCCAGCGCGCGGCGCACCGCGTCGGCGCCCATGTCGGTGTAGCTCGGACTCGCGCCGGGCTTGGCAAACGGGATCATGCCGACACCGCCGACCAGGACTTTTTCACTCATGGTTTCTCCAGTTCAGTAAGGGGGAAGAAGGAAGGAAAGCCGTAGGCAGCGCGGCGCCTACAGCTTGCGTGCGATGAGGTCGCGCATGACCTCGTTGGCGCCGCCCACCACGCGCGAGACGCGGTAGTCGGTGAAGGCGCGTGCGATGGGGTACTCCAGCATGTAGCCGTAGCCGCCGTGCAGCTGCACCATGTCGTCCAGGCACTTCCACAGCGCCTCGGTGGCGTACATCTTGGCGATGGCTGCCTCCTGCACGCTGAGCTTGCGGCGCAGGTGTTCGCCCAGGTAGTAGTCGACCAAGGTGCGCACGGCCACCGACTGGGCCTTGACGTCGGCCAGCTTGAACTTCGTGTTCTGAAAGTCCCACACGGTCTGGTTGAAGGCGCGGCGGTCCTTCACGTACTCGAGCGTGAGGCCGAGCAGGCGCTCCAGCGCAACAGCGGCATACAGGGCGATGATCAGGCGCTCCTGCGCCAACTCCTGCATGAGGTAGGCGAAGCCCTGGTTCTCTTCGCCCAGGCGATTGGCCACGGGAACGCGCACGTTGTCGAAGAACAATTCGGCGGTGTCGGCCGCGGGCTGACCCACCTTGTCGAGCTTGCGGCCGCGGCGAAAGCCCGCGCGGTCGGCCTCGACCATGATCAGGCTCACGCCCTTGGCGCCGGCGGCCGGATCGGTCTTGCACACCAGCAGCACCATGTCGCAGCTCAGGCCGTTGCTGATGAAGATCTTGCTGCCGTTGATGACGTAGTCGTCGCCGTCGCGCACGGCGGTGGTACGGATCGCCTTCACGTCGGAGCCGCCGCCCGGCTCGGTGATGCCCACCGCCAGGATCTGCTCGCCGCGGCAGATGCCGGGCAGCCACTTCTGCTTCTGCGCTTCGGTGCCCAGCCGCACGATGTACGGCGCAATGATGTCGGAGTGCAGCGAGAACCCCGCGCCCGACACACCCGCACGGTGCACCTCTTCGAGCACGACCGCCGCATGGCCGAAGTCGCCACCACCGCCGCCGTATTCGGCCGGCACCGTCACGCACAGCAGGCCTTCTCGGCCGGCCTTGAGCCAAGTCTCGCGGTCGATCCGGCCGGCCTGGTCCCACGCCGCCTGGCGAGGCACGCACTCGCGTTCAAAGAAGCGCTGTGCGCTGGGCCTGAGCATTTCGTGGTCTTCGCGAAAGACCGTGCGATTCACATCCACTGGGAGCTCCTCTCGATGCGTCTGTTGATGGAACTTCGGCGTTGGGGAAACCGGTCGCCTTGGGGTTCATGATCGCCACTCGCCGCGCAAGATTCACTAGCCGTAATGGCGAGTCGGCGCACGCATTCAGTCCATCTTTGCGCCCGAGATCCGCACGAGCTTCTCGATGACCGGCCCGCTGGCTTCAAAGCCCTCGCGCGCCTCCTTGGCGCTGTTGCCAACGCCAATGAGGCCGAAGACCTGGAACCGCGCCTTGAGCTGCACGGTTTGAATGGCCGCCCTCGCCTCCTTCTCCAGGCGGGCGAGCACGGGCGCCGGGGTGCCCGCGGCCACCATCATGGTCAGCCCGCCGATGATCTTGAACTCCGGGTCGCGAAAGCCGGCCTCGATCAGCGTCGGCACGCCCGGCAGGTCGTCGAGCCGCTGCTCGCCCACCACGGCCAGCGGCCGCAACTGGCCGCTCGCGAAGTGCGGCGACAGGGAGCCGGCCGTGGCGAAGGCCCAGGGGATGTGGCCGCCGATGAGGTCCTGGATCATGGGCGCCTCGCCCTTGTAGGGCACATGCGACATGCCGAGTTGCCGTGACTCGCCGAGGTAGGAGCTCATCAGGTGCCCGGACGAGCCCACGCCATAGGAGCCGTAGCTGACCTTGCCTTTGTTGGACCTGGCCCATGCAATGAACTCCGTCATGTTCCTGGCAGGCACATCCTTGTGCACCGCCAGCACCAGGCTCGCATCGCAGATGTGCGTCACGAAGGCGAGGTCCCGACGCACGTCGTAGGGCACCTTCGAGAACGTGTGGTGCGCGTAGTAGATGGGCGTGGTGTGCGTCACCAGCAGCGTGTAGCCATCGGCGGGCGCACGCGCGACAAGCTGCGTGGCCAGCATGCCCGACGCGCCGGGCTTGTTGTCGACGACGATGACCTGCCCCAGCGCCTTGCCCATCGCGTCAGCCAGCGACCGTGCAATGGCATCCGACGCGCCGCCGGCCGGCGCGGGCACGACCATGGTGATGGAACGGGTCGGAAAGCCCTGGGCGAAGCCCGGAGCGCTGCACGCCAGGGCGGCGGCGAGCACGAAGGTCTGGATGCGGTGCATGGCGGGTTCCTCGCCGGACGCACGGTCCGGACAGATGGCAAGACGGACAGGTCGAACGCGAAAGGGCCGCCGGCGCGCTACTCCGGCTGAAGGCCCGTGGTCGTGATGTAGTGCTTCCAGCGCGCCTGGTCTTCGCGGATGGCCTTCGTGAACTCGACCGAGGCCGCCGGGTAGGCCGCCGTGCCGCGCCGTGCGAAATGCGCCTGGGCTTCAGGCGATGCGACGAACTCCACGGCCAGCAGCGAGAGCTTGTCCACGATGGGCCGCGGCGTGCCGGCCGGCGCGAACAGGCCCAGCCAGCTCGTCAGCGTGGCATCGCCCAGGCCCAGTTCGCTCAGCGTGGGCACATCGGGCAGCGCCGCAACGCGCATCGGGCTCGACACCGCCAATGCCCGGAGCTTGCCGCCTTCCACCTGCGGCACGGCCTGCGACACCTCCAGCATCGCGTAGTCGATGGTGCCGGCGAGCAGGTCGGGCAGCATGCCCGACGAACTCTTGTAGGGCACGTCCAGCGCCTGGACCTTCGCCAGGCCGTTGATCGCCGCGGTCATGACCTTGTAGCCCGATGTGCTGGTGCCATAGCTGAGCTTTCCGGGATGGGCGCGCGCAGCCGCCAGCAAGGCGTCCAGGCTGCGGTACGGCGATGTGGCCGGCACCGTCACCACGATGGGGACGACGGACATGCGCGCGATCGGCAGCAGGTCCTTGTTCGCGTCGTAGGGCAGGCTCTTGAACATGTAGGGGTTGGCGGCCACGGCGCTGGCCACCGCCAGCAGCAGCGTGTAGCCGTCGGGCGCCGCCTTGGCCACGTGGTCCGACGCCAGGATGCTGTTGGCGCCAGGCCGGTTCTCCACATAGAACGACTTGCCAGTCTTGTCGCTGAGGTACTTGGCGGCCAGCCGGGTGAAGTCATCGACCCCGGTGCCCGCGCCGCTGACCGACACGATGCGCACCGGCCGGTCGGGATAGGCCGCGGGCTGCGCCGTCGCCGATGCGGCAAGGCCCAGCAAGGCCCCCCACAGGCTGAGCCGCAGGACCCGCCGGTGCAGGGTGGTGGCATCTTGCGAGTGCGTGAACATGGTCTTGTCTCCTGGTGAAAGTCGGAAAGCCGCAACGACGGGAACCGTCTGAAAAACTCAATGCCTGCCGTACAGCGTGACCACGCAGGCGCCGCCCAGGCCCAGGTTGTGCTGCAGCGCCAGCCGCGCGCCCTCGACCTGGCGCTGGTCTGCGGTGCCGCGCAGCTGGTGCGTCAGCTCGTAGCACTGCGCCAGGCCGGTGGCGCCCAGCGGATGGCCCTTGCACAGCAGGCCGCCGGAAGGATTGGTGACGACACGGCCGCCGTAGGTGTTGTCGCCGTCCAGCACGAACTGCTCGGCACCGCCTTCGGGGCACAGGCCCAGCGATTCATAGCTCAGCAGTTCGTTGTGCGCGAAGCAGTCGTGCAGTTCGACCACCGGGATGTCCCGCGGATCGACACCAGCCTGCTCGTAGACCGCACGCGAGGCGCGCTGCGCCATGTAGCTGCCGACGAAGCCTTTCATGGTCGGCGGCTCGAAGGACTCCTGCGGGTCCGTGACCATGGCCTGCGCCAGGATCGCGACGTCGGTGCGCAGACCGTGCCGCCGCGCGAACGCGGGCGAGCAGACGACCGCGGCGGCCGCGCCGCAGGTGGGCGGGCAGGCCATCATGCGGGTCATCACGCCCTCCCACATGACCTGGTCGTTCATGACGTCTTCGGTCGTCACGACCTTCCTGAACAGCGCCAGCGGGTTGTTCGCCGCATGGCGGCTGGCCTTGGCGCGGATCGCGGCGAACGTGGACATCCGCGTGCCATAGGTGCGCATGTGCTCGCGGCCGGCGCCGCCGAAGGTCACCAGGTTGCGCGGGATCTCGCCGGCATCGCCGCACAGCGCGTCCTGGATCGGCAGCACGTCGCCGCGCGGGATCGGGCGATCCGGAAAGTTGGAGCGCGTGGCCCCCGGCTGCATCTGCTCGAAGCCCAGTGCCAGCGCGCACTCGACCTGTCCGCTCTGCACCGCGGCGCGCGCCAGGTAGAGCGCGCTGGAGCCGGTGGCACAGGCGTTGTTGACGTTGAACACCGGAATGGCCGTGCGGCCCACGCGGTACAGCACGCCCTGCCCGCAACTGGTGTCGCCATAGACATAGCCCGCGAAGGCCATCTGCAACTGGCCGTAGCCGATGCCGGCGTCAGCCAACGCCAGGCGCACGGCATCGCTGCCCATCTCCAGGTAGCTGGGGCCTGCGCCGGGCTTGGTGAAAGGCACCATGCCGACGCCGGCGACCAGAACGTTGTCAGTCATGCGGTTGTTCCCTTGCGATTCAGGAGGTGGACCGCTCGGCCGCCATGCGGTCCCAGTCGTAGCGGAAGGCGCCGTCGCGCGCGAAGTCGGCCACGGCCTGGGCGTGATAAGGCGTCTGCATGGCCACGGCCTGCGCGCTGGCCTCGGCCGTGAACATCGCGGCGCAGTCGGTCTCGAAGCTCCGGTTGACCAGGTTCTTGGTCATGCCGGCGGCTTCGCGCGGGCCTGCGCACAGGCGCTGCGCGAACGCCCTCGCCTCGGCCTGTAGCGCATCGTCCGCATGGACCGCATGCACGAGGCCCCAGGCCTGCGCCTCCTCTGCCCCCAGGCGGCGCGCCGTCAGCATCAGTTCCTTCGCGCGGGACAGGCCCACGATGCGCGGCAGCGTGTGCAGCAGGCCGAAGTCGGGCACGGCACCGAGGCGCGCGAACGAGGCGCAAAACACTGCGCGCGTCGACGCGAGCACGAAGTCGGCCTGCAGGGCCAGGCCGAAGCCCGCGCCGTAGGCCGGCCCGTCGACCGCGGCGACCACCGGCACCTCCAGCTCGCGCAGGCGGGTCAGCCACTGGTGGGCCTTGCGCAGCCGGCTGCGCATGTAGTCCGCCGTCGCCACGCTCGGGTCGGTCAGCCGCTCGCGCATGAACTTGACGTCGCCACCGGCCGAGAAGCTGCCGCCCGAGCCGGTGATCAGCAGCACGCGGATCTCGCGGTCGCTCTCGACGCGCGCGATCACGTCGACGTAGTCCATCTGCAGTTCGGTCGACAGCGCATTGCGCAGCGCCGGGCGCTGATGACTGAGTTCGGCGATGCCGCCCTCGATGCACAACTGCGACGCGCGCAGGGTTTCGGTGGTGTCGTTCATGTCTGTGGTTCCTGGTTCAGTTCAGGCCTGGCATAGCGCTCGCGCAGCGCGCGCTTGTAGAGCTTTCCGGTGGGAAGGCGCGGCATCTCGTCGATGAAGTCCACCGAGCGCGGCAGCATGTAGCTCGCGACCTTGCCGCGCAGGAAGGCGATGAGCGCTTCGGCCAAGGCCGGCGTGGGCGCCACGCCGGGCGCGGGCTCGATGACGGCCTTCACGGCCTCGCCCATCTCGGCGTCGGGCACGCCGATCACGGCGGCGTCCTGCACGCTGGGGTGCAGGGCCAACGCATCCTCGATGGCCTGCGGGTAGATGTTCACCCCGCCCGAAATGATCATGTAGAAGAGCCGGTCGGTCAGGTACAGGTAGCCGTCCGTGTCGAGGTGGCCGATGTCGCCGATCGCGGTCCAGTTCGGGTGCCGCGGATGCTGGGCCGCGCGGGTCTTGCCGGGGTCGCGGTGATAGTGAAAGGGCAGCTTGTCGCGCTCGAAATAGATCAGCCCGTCCTGGCCCGCCGCGAGCTCGTTGCCGTCGTCGTCGCAGATGCGCAGCACGCCCAGCACGGCACGGCCCACCGAGCCGGGGTGCGCGAGCGCTTCACGGCTGTCGATGGAGGTCAGGCCGTTGCCTTCGCTGCCGCCGTAGTACTCCACCACGATCGGGCCCCACCAATCGATCATGCGGCGCTTGACCTCGGCAGGGCACGGCGCCGCGGCATGGATCGCCACGCGGTGGCTGGACAGGTCGAAGGCTTCGCGGGATGCGTCCGGCAGCTTCAGCAACCGGATGAACATGGTCGGCACCCACTGGCTGTGGGTGACGCGGTAACGCTCGATCAGCGCCAGCGACTCGACCGCATCGAACTTGGGCATGAACACCACGGTGCCGCCGAAGAAGTGCGTGTTGGTCGCATAGGACAGCGGGGCCGCGTGGTACAGCGGCGCCGTGGACAGGTAGACCGAATCGGCGTCGAACTTGTACCGGTGCATCATCATCAGGCGCGGGTCGGCCACGTCGTCGTCGAAGCGCGCACGGGCCGCCGCGCGCACGATGCCCTTGGGCCGGCCGGTCGTGCCGGAGCTGTACAGCAGCGTGCCGCCCACCCACTCCTCGGCCAGCCGCTGCGCCAGCGCGCCGGCCACGGCCTGCTCGTAGGACGCCCACCCGGGAATGACGCCGTCGATCATCAGCCGCCGCGTGCAGTGCGGCGTGGTGCCGGCCAGTTCGGCCGCGACACCGGCCATCGCGACCGAGGAGATCAGCACCTTCGCACCGCTGTCCTCCACGATGTAGGCCACCTCCCCCGCCGTGAGGAACCGGTTGACCGCCGTCAGCAGCAGCCCCGAACGGAAGGCGGCCCAGGCCACCTCGAAGCAGCGCATGTGGTTCTCCAGCAGCATCGCGATGCAATCGCCGCGGCGCAGGCCCTGGGCGTACAACACCTGCGCGAGCCGGTTGGAGCGCTCGTCCAGTTCGCGGTAGCTGAGGCGCTCGCCGCTGCTGCCGTTGATGACGGCGGGCTTGTCCGGCGTCAGGGCGGCAAAGTCTCCAAGGTAGTTCGCCGTTTTCATGCGGTGCCTCCTGGGGCGGACCGGTGTCCGCAGTCCTTGTTCATGTCACGCGTTCGACGCATTCAGCTGGCCGCTCAGGTCGGCGTTCGGCGCCGCGCGTGCGACGAGGCCGGGCAGCACCTCGCCCAGCTCGGCGACGGTCCAGCGGCTGTCCTTCTGCACGTGAGGACCGGCGCGCCACCCTTCGGCCACCGTGATGCGCCCGCCCTTGGCGCCGAACACCCGGCCGGTGACGGCGCCGGAATGCACGCTACCCAGCCAGACGACCAGCGGCGCCACGTTCGCCGCGTCCAGCGGGTCGAACCCCGCGGCGCCGGCCGGTGCCTTGGGGTTGAGCTGGCCGCTCTTGAACAGGTCTTCGGTCAGGCGGCTCATCGCGGTCGGGTAGATCGCATTGACCGTCGCGCCATAGCGCTCCAGCTCGCGCGACGCGACGATGGTCATGTTGGCGATGCCGGCCTTGGCCGCGCCATAGTTGGTCTGCCCGACGATGCCGTACAGGCCCGACGACGAACTGGTGTTGACGACGCGCGCCACGCGCGGCCGGCCGGCCTTGGCCTCTTCGCGCCAGTACGCGGCGGCATGGCGCATCGGCGCGAAGGTGCCGCGCAAGTGGACGCGGATCACGGCGTCGAAATCGTCGATGTCCATGTTCACGAGCGTCTTGTCGCGCAGGATGCCGGCGTTGTTGACCAGCACGTCGAGCCCGCCGAACGCGGTGATCGCGGCCTCGATCAGCCGCCTGGCGCCCTCCCAGTCGGACACGTCGTCGGTGTTGGCCACGGCCTCGCCGCCCATCGCGCGGATCTCGGCCACCACTTCCTGGGCCGGGCCGTTCATGGCGCCTGTGCCGTCGGGCCTGGCGCCCAGGTCGTTGACGACCACCTTCGCGCCCTGGCGCGCGAATTCCAGTGCGTATTCGCGGCCGAGGCCGCGGCCGGCACCGGTGATGACGACCACGCGGTCCTTGCAGAGCTGTTGCATCTCCATTCCTTTCGTTTCGCTGGGATCGATGTGCCGGACCGGGCGGTCCGCAGCGGCAGTCGCCTGACAGGCGCTGTCGCGTGCATCGATGATGCGAAGCCGAAGGCCGCGAGCCACTAGCCGCGATGGCTAGCCGGTGTTCAGTGCAGCTTGGGGGTTTCCCGGACCAGCGAGAGATCGCGCATGCGCGCAACCGCTTCGTCGCGCTCGGCGACGCCCAGCTTGCTGTAGATCTTGCGCAGATGCCACTTCACGGTGTGGGGCGTGACGCCCAGCACGCGGGCAATCTTCTTGTTGGGCATGGCCTGCGCCACGAGGTCGAGCACCTCGCGCTCGCGCTCGTTGAGCAGGTCGACGGCCACGCCTTCGGCTGCGGCGCTCTTGGCCATGCGGACGGCCGCGCGTGCGCGTCGCGTGGCCGCGGCCGCCTCCAGCAGCCGCCGCGCATAGAACGCAAGGACCGGGTCGAGCGCCACATCCGCCAGCAGCGCATCGAGCAGCGACGGCACGTTCGCCGATACGTCCAGCAGGCTGCGCACGAGACCGAGCCGATGGCCCAGCCGCAAGGCTTCGATCGCCTGCTCACGCGCGGGCCGCTGGTTGCCGCGCCCCGACTCCGCGATGGCCAGTTGCAGCCGAAGGGCCGCCAGGATGCGCAAGCGGCCGGCCGATTCGGTGCAGGCCACGAGGGGCTTCAGGCAATCGACGGCGCCGTCGAAGTCGTTCCAGTGCAGGTACATGTCGGCACGCGCACGCTCGGTGATGCGCCAGGTTTCGGCGGCCGTGCCCTTGCCCGCATCGGCATGGCGCACGTTCAGCACCTTGATCCGATCGAACACCTGGTCGGCCTGCGCGGTCTCGCCTTGCTTGAGGTACAGGCGCAGGCGCAGGACCAGCGCATGCGCGAGCAAGCGGTCCAGGCTGTGGCGCACGGCGTAGTCCTCCAGGTGGTCCAGGTGGTCGAGCGCTTCGAGGCGCCGGCCCGCCAGCCAGTGCGCGCACGCCAGGACGACGAAGGCGCGCAGCACGGCATCGGGAATCGAGGCGCGCTCCAGCACTTCGATGCGGGGTTCGAGCAGGCTGCAGGCGGCTTCGAGCTCGTTCCACTCGTAGAGCACGTCGCTTTGCAGGCCCGCGGCCATGCTGGCCACGCCGATCCGGGCGGCGCCGTGCCCTTGCGCCTCCTGCAGTACCGCGCGGAACAGGTGTTCGGCTTCGGTCATGCGGCCTTCGAGCGCGAAGCTCATGCCGGCGAGGCAGCGCGCGATCAGGCCGCGCCCGGTCGAGGTGCCGTGCTGCTGCGCGGCCTCTTCCAGCAGCGCGCGGGCCTCGGCGTAGGCATCGCGGTACATGTGCATCCAGGCCAGCAGGTGGTTGCGCCCGGCGAAGATGGCCTGCGCGTCGTCGGGAATGGCTTCAAGTTGCGGCGCGATCGCCAGCAGGGTCTCGGTGTCGTCGCGCTGAAGCGCCAGGCCGCCGCGCAGCAGCGTGAGACCCCGGCGCTGCAGTGCGTCCAGCGTGTCGAATTCCGCCTCCAGCTGCGAGATGCTGCCCTCCAGCGCTTCGATGTCGCGCGCATACAGGCGCAGGTAGGCCGCCACGAGCCGAAGCCCGAAGCGCGCCTGCACCTGGGTCGTCGGCAGCCGCCGCATGAGGCCACCCAGCGAGGTCAGTTCGCCCCGGGCCAGCAGGTCGGACGCGCAGGCCTCCACGATGTCGGCCGCCGCGTGCGCGTCGCCCGCCAGCACCGCGTGGCGCACGGCTTCGTCGAAGTGCCCGTGCGCCTCGAACCAGCGCCAGGCCGCGCCGTGCAGCGCACCGCGTTCCTCGCCCGGCAGCCTTTCCAGGCGCGCCAGCAGGATCTCGCGCAGCAGCGGATGCACGCGATACCAGGTCTCGCGGTCGTGGCTGCTGACCTGGCTGATGAACAGGTTCTCGCTATCGAGGCGCGCCAGCCGCAACGCCATGTCCGCACCGGCGTGCGGCAGCACCAGCAACGCGGCGCACAGGGAGGCGCAGAAACGGTTGCACAGGGCCAGCCGCGTGAGCAACGCAAGCTCGTCGGGCGGCAGGTGCGCCAGCACCTCGCCTTCGAAGTAGCTGGCGAAGGCCTGTGCGTCGCGCACCTGCACCCGGGCATACGGGGCGCCCCGCTTGGCCTGCATGTCGACCACGAACAGCTGCAGGCCGGCCACCCAGCCATCGGTGAGCTCGTGCAGCACCTGCACGTCGCGCTTGTCGATGCTGGCCAGCTGCTCGCGCAGGAAGCGCTCGGTTTCCTCGGCAGTGAAGCGCAGGTCGCGCAGATCGAACTCGCTCACGAGGCCCTGGGAGCGCAGCCGCGCGAACGACAACGGCAAGGCGGTGCGCGAGGCGAAGGCCAGGTGCAGCCGCGGCGGTGCGTAGTCGAGCAGCCACTGCAGCACCTGGAAGATGCGGGCGTCCTCCAGGTGCTGAAGGTCGTCGAGCATCAGCACCAGCTCCCGCGAGCGCGACGAGATGGCCTGCACGACGGTGATCACGGCATGCTCGAGCGCCGACTCGTCGCTGTCCCGCCCCATCAGCAGCGCCGCCTCGCGCACCGCGTCGGGATCGACTTCGCCGATGCTGGCCAGCAGGCAGTCGAAGAAGCGTGTCGGCTCGCAGTCTTCGGCGGACAGTGAGAGCCAGGCGACATCGAAGTCCAGCGCCAGCAGGGCCTGCCGCCAGGCCACCAGCGTGCTGGTCTTGCCGCTGCCCGCGGGCCCCTGCACGACCACGCAGCGCTGGCGCCGGGCCTCCAGCAGCCGCGCCTGCAAGGCGTCGCGCGGCACCAGCCGGCGCGACGGACGTGGCGGAAGCAGCTTGGTGCTGGCGACCGGTTCGATCCTGCGCTCCGGCACCGTCGCAAGGCTGGGGTTCAAGGATTCATCAATGGACACGAAGGAAGAAACTCCCCGCAGTATGGAGCGCCGATGCGCAAGTCAGCGTCGCGCGGTGCGCCATTCGGCGGCGATGGCGGCGAGGTCGGCGTCCGGCCGTTCCTGGGGCGCCCTGGGCATGGCGGGCACGGTGCGGCTGAAGCGCGGCGCCGGGGCCGGCTGCACCACGCCCTCGACCTCGACGAAGGTGCCGCGCGCCTTCATGTGTGCGTGCTGCGGCGCCTCGGCAAAGGACAGCACCGGCGCAAAGCAGACATCGCTGCCTTCGAGCAGGTCGCACCACTGTTGCCGCGTGCGCGACTTGAAGCGCTGCGCGATCTGCACCTTGGCCTGTGCCCATGCGCCGCGGTCGTGCTGGTCGCCGAGCGCTGCAGCATCGAGGTCCAGCTTCTGCAGCAGTTGCGCATAGAAGCGCGCCTCGATCGGGCCGACCGAGATCCATCCGCCGTCCTGGCATTCGTAGACCTCGTAGAACGGCGCGCCGGTGTCCAGGATGTTGGTGCCGCGCCGCTCGTCCCACAAGCCCGCGGCATGCAGGCCGTAGAAGGAGGTGGCCAGCGAGGCCGCGCCGTCGACGATGGCGGCATCGACGACCTGGCCCTGGCCGGAGCTGCGCGCTTCCAGCAGCGCCGCCAGCACGCCCATCACCAGGTAGAGCGCGCCGCCGCCCATGTCGCCGGCCAAGGCCAGAGGAATCGAAGGCGCCTGATCCTTGCGGCCGATGGCGTTCAGGGCGCCGGTCAGCGCGAGGTAGTTCACGTCATGGCCGGCCGCATGGGCGAGCGGACCGGTCTGGCCCCAGCCTGTCATGCGGCCGTACACGAGGCGCGCATTGCGCGCGAGACAGATCTCAGGACCGAGCCCGAGGCGCTCCGCCACGCCGGGCCTGAACCCCTCGATCAGCACGTCGGCGTTCTCCACGAGTTCCAGCACCTGCTCGACGGCCGCGGGCTGCTTGAGGTCGAGCGTCGCGCATTGGCGGTTGCGCAGCAGCAGGTTGTATTTGGCCGGGCGCTTGACGCCCAGGTCGGCCGCCTCGGTGCGATCGATGCGCAGCACCGTGGCGCCCAGGTCGGCCAGCAGCATGCAGGCCATGGGGCCCGGGCCGATGCCGGCAAGCTCGACGATCCTGATTCCTTGCAAGGGTCCCATTCGCTTGTCTCCTTCTATGCGTGGCGGCTTCCTGCCACGCGGATTGGTCAAAACTCAGGCCAGGACCGGCGCGGACAAGCGCAGCCGGACGAAATCGAACAGCCCGTCGGGCTGCGCCAGCAGGGCCTCGCCCAACAGGCGCGCGCATTGCGTCTCCGTGCCCGGCACGGCCCGCCACTCATGCAGGCGGCGCGTGTACAGCCCGAGCACGTGTTCTTCGGTGATTCCGATGGCACCGAACACGGCGTGCGCGATGGCGCAGACGCTGCGCGCCGCCTCGCAGGACCGCAGCTTCGCGGTGGCGGCCAGCAGCGGATCGGGTTGCACGCCCGCAGCGCTGCAACCCAGGCGTGCGGCCAGCGTGGCCGAATGCGCCTGCTCGCCCAGCACGCTGAGTTCCTGCTGCACAGCCTGGAACTGCGCGATCGGCCGGCCGAACTGCTTGCGGTCGCGCGCGTAGTCGGTCACCAGTTCGAGCACGCGCGCCATGGCGCCCGCCATGCCTGCGGCGTGAAGTGCATTGCAAAGCCCCACGGCATCGGCCGCGCCCGCATCGAAGCGCACCACGGCGAGATCAGGTGTGTGCCACTGCAGGGTGGCCGAAGCCTGCGGACGCCATGCACCCGGCGTGGCCGTTGCACGATCGCGCGGCAGCAGCAGCCATTCGCCTTGCCAGCTCACGAGCACCTGCTGCGCGAGCGCGCCGCCGGGCACGTCGCGGCAAACGACGGAACCCGCGTCGCCGGGAACACCCGGTGCGATCGCGATGGGGCCGGCGCCGCGCCGCTCGCCATGCCCCGCCGCAGCCAGCAGTGCGCGCGCGACGGCGGTCTCGCCGAAGGGAAGCCCGAGCCCGGCCTTGCCGGCGGCGAACACGAGCGCGAACAGCTCGCGCAGCGACAGGCCTGCGCCGCCCTGCGCTTCCGCCACGAGTGCATCGGTGTAGCCGAGCGCATCGATGGCCTGCCACAGCGCGTCGGTGGGCGCGCCGGCTTCGACGGCGCGCAAGGTGTCGTCCGTGCACAGCGCGCGCAGCGGGCGTTCAAATTCGTCAAGGAGTGTGTCGTCCATCATGTGTCCTTGTGTGCGGCGCTGCTAGCGAACGCCCAGCCCGCGGGCGATGATGCCGCGCATGATCTGGCGCGTGCCGCCGCGCAGGGAAAAGCTCGGCGCCAGTTGCGTCACGTAGGCCAGGGTCTGCAACAGGCCAGCCGACGGCACGGGATGGCCGGGCGCGTCGAAGGCTTCCTCGATCCATCCGGGTATCGCCTGTTCGAACTCGGTGCCCAGGTCTTTCACCAGCGAGGCCTCGAACGCGGGATCGAGCCCACGGCCCAACTGCTCCGCCACGGCCAGCGACATCGCGCGCAGCACCGCCATGCGCGCGGCGATGCGCCCCGCGATGACCTGCACGCCGGCAGCCGGCGCCGGGCCCTGGCGCAGTTCGGCGAGCCAGGCTTCGGCGAGCACCAGGCTGGAGTAGATGCGCTCGGGTCCGCTGCGCTCGAAGGCCAGTTCGGCCGTCACCTGTTGCCAGCCCGCGCCCTCTTCGCCAACCAGGGCATCGGCCGGCAGCTCGACGTCCTCGAAGAGCACTTCGCAGAAATGCCCGTCGCCGCTGAGGTCGCGGATCGGCCGCACGGTGATGCCGGGCAGCGTCAGGTCGACCAGCAACTGCGACAGGCCCTTGTGCCGATCTTCCGGCGTGCCCGAGGTGCGGACCAGGGTGCACATGTAGTGCGCGCGGTGCGCATTGGTCGTCCAGATCTTGCGGCCGTTCAGGCGCCAGCCGGTGGCGGTGGGCACGGCCCGCGAGCGGACACTGGCCAGGTCGGAGCCGGTATCGGGTTCGCTCATGCCGATGCTGGTGAAGAGTTCGCCGCGCGCGATGCGCGGCACGAAGAACGCGCGCTGCGCCTCGCTGCCGTAGCGCAGGATCAGCGGCGCGGTCTGCCGGTCCGCGATCCAGTGGGCCGAGACGGGTGCGCCCGCGGCGAGCAGTTCTTCGAGCAGCACGAAGCGCGCGAAGCTGCTGCGCCCGGCGCCGCCATAGGCCTTGGGCAGCGTCAGGCCGATCCAGCCCTGGCGCCCGAGCGCGCGGCTGAAGTCGGCGTCGAACCCCATCCAGGAGCGCGCCCGCACGGCCGGCGCAACGCCGTGCAGCGCCGACTGCAGAAAGGCGCGCACCGGCGCGCGCAGGGCTTCGTCCTCCGGTGGAATCGCGACCAGCGAAAACGATTGCAGGGTGTTCAATGGTGTGTCCTCACAGATGCTTCATCGGGTTTTGCCCGCTTCATTCGGGTGGGTGCAAGCGCCATAATCCGCGTGGCTCCTGCACCGTTTGGCAGCCGCAGCGGGCCACCCGTTACTGCCGCAATCACCGAGACATTCGCCCCCATGGAGCTTCGCCAACTGCGGCAGGTCGTCGTCCTGTCGGAGACGCTCAACTTTCATCGCGCCGCAGAGCGGCTGCACATGGCGCAGCCGCCGCTGTCCACCTCGATCAAGAAGCTCGAGGAAGAACTCGGCGTGCTCCTGTTCGACCGGCTCTCCACCGGCCTGCGGCTCACGGCCGCCGGCGAAGCCGTGCTGCAGAACGCCAAGCGCGCACTGTTCTTCGTCGACGAGGTCCGCCGCGCGGCCCGCGACGGCGTGGCGGGCGAAGAAGGCCTGCTGCGTATCGGCTTCGTCGGCTCGGCCACCTATTCGCTGATGCCGCAGATCGTGCGCAGCTTTCACCGCCAGTACCCGCGCGTGGACCTGGAGATCGAGGAGTCGACCACCACCGATCTGCTGCGGCGCATCGAAGACCACTCGCTCGACCTCGCGCTGGTGCGCTACCCGGTGCTGACGCCGACGGCCGCGGAACTCACGGTGCTGCAGCTGGACCACCTGGTGCTGGCCGTGAGCGCCGATTCGGCCTTCGCGCAGCGCAGCGAGATCGCCATCGCCGAGCTGGAGGGCGAGCCCTTCATCGCGTACTCGCGCACGCTGGTGCCCACCATGCATGTGCTGACCATGCAGGTGTTCCAGGATGCCGGCGTGCAGCCGCGCATCACGCAGGAGGCGGTGCAGGTCCAGACGATCCTCGGCCTGGTGGAAAGCGGCCTGGGCATGGCGCTGGTGCCGGCGGTGGTGCAGCGCTACGCCAGCAACGGCGTTCGCCTGATCCCGCTGACCGACATGCCGTCCAAATACACCGTGGGCATCGCGATGGCCACGCTGCCCGACGCCTTGACGCCGGCCGCACGCAATTTCATCGCGGTGGCGCATGCTGCTGTCCAGCCTTCTGCAACGCAGCCACCGGCTCAGTCTTCGTAGCCGATGTTGGCGGTCTTCACGATGCGCCGGGTCTTCTCGATCTCGGCCCGCTGGAACTCGCCGAAGGCCTGCGGCGCGCCGTAGAACACCGCCCCGCCCTGCAAGGTGATGAAGGTCCTGGCCTCGTCGCTGTCCATCAGCTCCTTGATGGCCTGCGACGCCCGGGTGAGCACGGGCTCGGGCACGCCCGCGGGAAAGAACACGCCGGTCCAGGCATAGGACTCGTAGCCGGGCGTTCCGCTTTCGCTCACGGTCGGCACCTGCGGCAGTTCCTTGATGCGTTCGTTGGCGGCGACGGCCAGCGCACGCACCTTGCCGCCGCGCAGCAGCGGCATCACCGCGCTGACCTCCGCCATCGTGTAGTCGATGTTGCCGCCGGCCAGGTCGGTCATGGCCGCCGAGGTGCCCTTGTAGGGCACGGCCGTGGCCTTGATCTGGTTGCGCTCGTGCAGCAGTTCGAGCGCGACGCGGTAGGTGGCGGTGCCGCTGCCGAAGTTGAGCTTGCCCGGCGCCTGGCGCGCAGCCACCACCAGGTCTTGCAGGGTCTTGAAGGGCGAGCTGGCGGGCACGACCAGCACCATCGGAAAGCGGGCGATGCGCGCCAGCGGCTGGAAGTCTTTCACCGCGTCGTAAGGCAACTGCCGGAACACGGCCACGTTGGTCACCATCGGCGAGTTGCTGGCGACGAACATCGTGTAGCCGTCGGCCGGTGCGGTGGCCACGGCGCGCGCGGCGATGAAGCTGTCGGCGCCGGGCCGGTTGTCGACGAGGAAAGGCTGACCGAGTTTTTCGCTCAGGTGCCGGGCCAGGAAGCGCGCGGTGGTGTCGGCGCCACTGCCGGGCGGCAGCGACACGATGATCTTGACGGGCTTGTCCGGATACCCGGCCGCGGTCGCCAGTGCGGCGGCGCAACCCAATGAAAGCGCCAGCAGCCAGCGCGCGAGGAAAGGGGTCTTCATGTCTCTGGTTCCTTGTCGTTGTTGTCCGGCCCGCCGATCGCAGGTCCGATGCCTGTCTTCTTATTCGGCCTCGATGCCCGCGGCCTGCACCGCGCCGGCCCAGCGCTTGAGCTCCGCGCGCAGGTAGGTGCCGAACTGCTCGGGCGTGGAAGACTGGAGCAGCACGCCTTGCGGCTCGAACTGGCCGCGCAGGCTCGGGTCGGCCACCACCTTGTTGACGGCTTCGTTGAGCGCCTTGACGATGGCCGGCGGCGTGCCCTTGGGCACCAGCAGGCCGTGCCAGGTGGGTGCGTCAAAACCCGGGATCAGCGACTCGCCCAACGCCGGCACGCCGGGCAGCACGCCGATGCGCGCCTTGCCGGCCACGGCCAGCGCGCGCACGCGGCCATCGCGGATGAAAGGCAGCGACGAGTTCACGGCGTCGAGCAGGAACTGGGTCTGTCCGCTCATGAGGTCGGCCATGGCGGGGGCGGTGCCCTTGTAGGGCACATGCATCGCATCGAGCTTCAGGGCCTGCAGGAACAGCGCGACGCCCAGGTGCGTGACGTTGCCCTGTCCGCCCGAGCCGTAGGCGAGCTTGCCGGGCCGCGCCTTCATGTACTGCACGAACTCCTCGATGTTGGCGACGGGCAAGCTCGGGCTTGCCATGAGCACGGTCGGGATCAGCGCGGGCAGCGCCACGGGCACGAGATCGCGCAGCGTGTCATAGGGCAGGTTCTTGTGCAGCGCCGGACTGATGGCCAGGCCCGACGAGTGATACAGCACGGTGTAGCCGTCCGGTACGGAGCGCGCGACGAACTCGGTCGCGATGTTGCCGCTGGCGCCGGTGCGGTTGTCGACGACCACCGGTTGCCCCAGCAGTTGCGAGAGCCTGAACCCGATGGCGCGTGCCACGACGTCGGTGGGCCCGCCCGCAGCGTAAGGCAGCACCAGCCGGATCGGCTTCTGCGGCCAGGCTTTGGGTTCATCGGCCGCGCGGGCCAGGGGCATCGCTGCGAGCGCACCCGCAGCGGCAAGGATGTGGCGCCGTTGAAAGGACATGGTCATTCCCCGCTGTCAGGTGCGCGCCGCGGCACGGGCCTTCGCCGCATCGAGAAAGGCATCGAGCGCGGACTCGTGCGCGGCGGTGTGGTGCGCCAGTGCCTGGAAGCCTGCCGACATCTCCAGCACCGTGTCGAGCCGCGCGTGCTGTGCTTCGCGCAGCAGCCGCTTGGTCATGCGCAGGGCGTGCGACGGATTGCTGGCGATGCGCTGCGCGAGCCGCAATGCCGTGGGCATCAGCGCATCGGGCTCGACCACATCGGAGACCAGCCCCCATTGCAGGGCCTGCGCGGCATCGATGGGATCGCCGGTGAAGGCCATCTCGCAGGCGCGCGACATGCCGACCGCCCGGGGCAGCAGCCACGCGCCGCCGTCACCCGGAATCAGCCCGAGCTTGACGAAGCTTTCGGCGAACACGGCCGTGCGGGACGCGATGCGGATGTCGCACATGCAGGCCAGATCGCTGCCCGCGCCGTAGGCCGGCCCGTTGACGGCCGCGATGGTCGGCACCTCGAGGTTGCACAGCGCCAGCGGCAGGCGCTGGATGCCGTCGCGGTAGGCGTAACGGCTGTGCACCGGCTCGCCGAGCCCGCTGCCGATGGTGTCGCGCAGCGTCTTCAGGTTGCCGCCCGACGAGAACGCCGTGCCGGCACCGGTCAGCACCACGGCGCGCACGGACAGGTCGCGGTTGACGGTGTCGCACAGCGCGATCAGCGACTCGACGGCATCCGCGTCGGACAGTGCATTGCGGGTCTGCGGACGGTTCATCGTCACCACTGCGACGCCGCCGTCGCGCTCGATCTTGAGGAAGTCTTCCATGTCAGTGCGCCTTCTTTTCGTCTGCCGGCTTCATGCGCATCATGCGCAGCGGCGTGTAGGTGAGAACGGTCTTGCCATCCTGGTTGAGAACCGAATTGCGGGTGCGCACGAGGCCGCGTCCCGGCTTGGCGGTGGGGCGTCGCTCGATCACTTCGCATTCGACATGGATCGTGTCGCCCACGAAGGTCGGCGCGGCGATGTCGAGTTCCGCATTCAGGAACGCCAGGCCCGTGCCCTGCATGGACGGCGTGATCAGGCCTTCGGCGAAGGCATAGACCAGCGCACCCGGCACCACCCGGCCCGCAATCGCCATGTGCGCCCGGTCGCTGGTGTCGGTGAACAGCTCCTCGTTCAGCCAGCTCAGGTTGATGAAGCTCACGAGGTCCGCCTCGGTCACGGTGCGGGAACGGGAACGAAAGCGCATGCCTGTTGGCAGCTCGTCGAAATGGAAGCCGGTGTTCAGCTGGATCAAGGGTGCGCTCCGTTCAGGTCCATGCGGTGGCGGTTCAACTCGCTTCGGAAATCAGTTCGGCGGGCAACAAGGTGGCGCCCTGCGCAGCCAGTGCCTCGATCTGCGCCGCGCTGTAGCCGGCCTCGGCCAGCACCTCGGCGCTGTGCTCGCCGAGCCGGGGCGCCTGGCGCACCACCGTGGGGGGCGAGTCGGACCATCGCGTCGCGATCGCCATGGCGCGCAGGCGTCCTTCGCTGGGGTGTTCCACGGTTTCGAAGAACCCCACGGCCTTGAGGTGCGGGTCGTCCATCAGCGACTCGAGGGTGTGCATCGGCATGACGGGGATGTCGGCGGCTTCGAGCCGTGCGGTCCAGTCGGCTGATGTGCGGGTCTTCATCACCTGGCCCACCAGCTGGTACAGCTCGCCGATGTTCTCGGTGCGCCGGCCGATGGTGCTGAAGCGTGGATCGGCCTCCATCTCCTGCGACTTGCCGATCAGGCCGAAGAAGGTCTTCCACTGCTTGTCGTTGTAGATCAGCACGCACAGATGACCGTCCAGCGTCGCGTAGGGACGGCGATGCTCGTTGAGCAGCCGCGCATAGCCGGCAGGCCCGATCGGCGGCTCGAAGGTGCAGCCGCCCATGTGGTCGCCCAGAACGAACTGCGCCATGGTCTCGAACATGGGCACGTCGATCGATTGCCCCCTGCCCGTGCATTCGCGGTGGAAGAGCCCCGCCGACACGGCGTTGGCCGCGCTCATGCCCACGATGCGGTCGACCATGGCACTGGGCACGTAGCGCGGCACGTCGGCGCCCGCGCGCACGCCCAAGGTGGGAATCGCGGCCGCGCCCTGGATCAGGTCGTCATAGGCCGGCTTGGCCGCATAGGGCCCGTCTTGCCCATAGCCGTACACGCCGACATACAGGATGCGCGGATTGACGGCAGCAATGGCGGCGTAATCCAGCCCCAGGCGCGCCATGGCCTGCGGCCGGACGTTGTAGATGAGCACGTCGGCATCGGCAGCGAGCCGCAACAGCGCGTCGCGGCCATCGGGCTGCTTGAGGTCCAGCACCACGCTGCGCTTGCTGCGATTGGCGTGCAGGAAGATGCCACCCATGCCGGGATTGCGGCCGGGCCCGATGCCGCGCACCGTGTCGCCGCCGGGCGACTCGATCTTGATGACATCGGCGCCCAGGTCGCCGAGGATCTGGGTGGCATAGGGCCCCATCAGCACCGCGGTCATGTCGATGATGCGCACACCGTCGAGAGGTCCGCTCATGGGGCCCCCTGGCTTTTCGAAGCCGGTATCGCGGTGCGCGAAAGGAAGCGACCCGCCGCTTCTGTCCTTGTGTCCATTCGGTCTCCCGTATCGTTGGAACGATGCTAGGGGAACCGGTGTTGGCCGTGAAATACCGTCTTCATGTCGGGCGATACGCGTTGGGTATCGGGTGCTCGATCGGACAGGTCGTGCGTCCCGCAACCGCTCCCACCCGAACGCCGACGAGATCGGCAGCAGCAAGTTGCTACCGGTCCGGCGCCGCCCGCAGGCGGGATTTCATTTCTCCGCGCGCGGCGCGCTGGCGCGCATCGGGGCGACGACTTTCTCCTGCCATCGCCGCGAAAGACCCCGCCGCGGCGAAGCGCCCTCCGCCCGCACGGTGTGACCGGACGCATGCGCGCAGTAGTCCAGGGCCTGGCGAAGTGCCGTGTCCACCCTGCGCAAGGAGATGCAATGCCGGTCCGCCACGTCCTGGCGGGTCATCTCCTCGATCTGCAGTGCCACGAGCACCGAACGATGCCGGTGCGAAAGCCGCTGCATCGCCTGCTCGACGGCCTCCACGGCCGAACGCGCCTCGGCGATGGCATCGGGGCCGGGCGCGTGATCGGCCAGGAGATCGAGGGCCGTATCCCATTCGCCCACGTACTGCCAGGACCGGTCGCTGCGCAGGCGATCCATCGCCAGATTGCGCGCCGTTCGATAGACATAGGCCCCGGGACTGCGCACGGGCTCCGATGCCGTCATGTCGCCCAGGCGCAGCCAGGCGTCGTGCAGGCACTCGCTGGCCTGGTCGGAACAGCCGAGATCGCGGGCCAAGCGGCGATGCAGGTACGCGTAGTTCGCCGTCAGGAACGCCCGCAGCACGACGCCGGCGGGCTCGCCGTGACCCGCGAATGGCCCTTGAAAACAAGGACCGGGATCGAACTCAGCCGCGGACATCGTCTTACTTGCCGGCATGGCGCAACCTGCTCTTCTCGGCGTCGGTCAGCAACGACATCACCGACGCGTCGAACTGGTTGCCGTGCCCAAAGACCTGCACGGGATTGGCAGGGTCGTACCGAGGCGAAGCGCCCGCTTGCGCGCCGGGGCGTGGCGGCGACGATGCACCCGCACCGCCCGACGGCAGGCTGTCGTTGCCGAAGCCCAGCACCCGCACCGTGAAGACCGAGGGCAGGTTCTGCCGTGCTGCGGCCCGCTCCTGTCGCATGGACTCCTGCGCCGCCATGGCCGCCGCCGACGCCGCCGCGCTGGCGGTGGTCAGTGCACCGATGTTCACTGCCGCCACCACCGGCAGCCCGGTCGTCTCGCCCTTGACCTGGATGTTGTCGGCATTGCGCACCTGCAGCGCTGCAATGTTGAGGTTGCTGGCGACCCGGATGCCGGCATCGCCCGCATCAATGGTGCCCCTCGGTGCGACCAGGTCCACGTCGCCTTCGCCCACGGTGCCGATGCCGGCGCCGCTCATGTCGCGCTTTTCCTCCACGGTGATGTTGCCGTCCACGTCCGCCGTGACTTCCGGCGCCTGCGGGATGCGCACGGTCTTGGCGCCGCGGCCGGCGTCGATGTCGCCCTGGCTGGACCACAACACCTGGTCGCTGCCCAGCGGCTCGGCCTGCGAGACGAAGGACAGGATGCGCGAGCGGTTCACGGTGATGTCTCGGTCGGTGAACACATTGACCTGCCCCGGCGAGGCCAGCGTCACCAGGCCGTATCCGTCCGGCACCACGGCGCCCAGCCCCGCCACCTGCAGGCCGCCGCCGGGAGTGAAGACGTTGATGTCCCCCCCCTGGTGGGTGCGCGCCGCCATCCGGGTCGCGGCGATGCTGCCCACGCCGGACCAGCTGCTGCGCCAGTTGTCCGGCAGGTCCGCGGCGTAGCGAACGGGCTGGCCTTCGGCCGTCGCACCGCGGAACAGCGTGTCGATGGCCGCGGAGCCGCGACGGTAGCCGCCGTTAACCGGGCCGTTCTGCCCATCGCCGCCGTTCTGGTCGCGCCCTCCTTCGCGCAGTTCATAGACAAAGACCTGGCGCAGGAACTGCTCGCGCACCAGGGGCGGCAATTGCCGGTATTGCTCCCACGCCTGCTGCGGGCTCAGCTTGCCGTGCGCAGTGCCGGTGAGGCTGGCGACCTTGTCGGCACCGAGCATGCCTTCCACGAAGGACACCAGGCCCCGGCGCGCCAACTTGGCCAGGTCGCCGCGGTTTTCCACCCCGTCGCTCAGGTACAGCGGCGCCACGGTGCCGTCGGCCAGGGTGGTCTTCAGATAGTCCGGCATGGCGGCCACGTTGGCCGGGTTCAGGTAGGCCCGCTCGAAGGCGTCGTAGCTGGCTGCCTTGTTCATGCCGGCCATCAGGGTGATGCCGGCGCCCTCGGCGGGCAGGGCCTTGATGACGTTCGATTCTTCGCCGAGCGGCGTTGCCGACACGTAGTCCCAATAGCGATTGGCATTGGTGTACAGCGACAGGTTGTTGCCCTGGATGTCGCGCCCGGCCAGCAGCAGCAGGGATCCCGGCCCTTGCAGCGCGGTGCGGCTGCCCCTGTCGTAGTAGTAGGCCGCCGCGTCGCCGCTGTATCGCGCATAGCGGTGCGACAGGAGCCTGTTGGCGACAGCCAGGATGTCGTTGCCCGCCGCCAGCATGGTGGTGTCGGTGGGGCGCAGGTTGCGCGCGCTGAGCTCGAAGTTGCGGATGTCGGTGCCGGCCTGCACGTGCACCGATTCCGACGCGATCAGATTCAGGTCGCTGATGGAACCGGTCGCCGCGTACAAGCGGCTGGGCGTGAAGTCATGCACCTGCATCGGCAGCACATCGGGGTTGTCGAACAGCTCCATGCCATTGAGGCTGTTGGTCAGGAACGTGTTCGTCACCGAGAAGCCGCCATAGACCGACTTCAGCGGCGCGCCGAACGCCGATGCCCCGCCCAGCGTGATCGTGAAACCCATCCACGGCCGGAATATCGACGGCCACTTGTCCAGCGTGGTCTGGGTCATGACGATGGCACCCGTGTTCTGCAGGCTGCTGCCGCGCAGGAAGCGCAGGTCTTTCGCGGCCAGCAAAGACAGGTCGCTGCTGTTCGCCGGCGCCATCGCCAGCAGGCCCGCGACGTCGATGTTGCCGCTCAGGGCCGACACGCTGACCTTGGCCGGGTACAGGCCCACCATGTCCGTCTGGAGCTTGGTGTCCGTCATGCCGCTCACCAGCCTGGTGGTGTTCTCCGTGTCGTTTCCTGCCACGAATTCCGACTGGTTGACCAGGCGCACGTTGCCGCCGGTGGACACCAGGCTGACGGCGCTGCGCTCTGTCTGACTGCTCATGAACATCGCATGGCTGGACGCGCCGCTGGTGTCCCGGTCGGCCTGGTCGACGTAGGCACGGCGTATCTGCATCGGGTCGATCACGGTCTGCAGGACCAGGTCGCCCAGCGTCTGCAGCTTGAGCGTGGCGTCCGACAGCGCCAGCACGGGCGCGATGTCGTAGGAATAGGCGGTGTTGGGCCAGCTGCTCGAGATGCCGGTCAGGGCATAGCCGGAGGCGCTTGCGCCGGCTTCGATCTCGCCGGCGCCGCGGCCCACGTAGTACTGGCCGGCCTTCAGGGTGCCGCCCGCCGCCACCTGCAGCTGCCCGCCGTTGCGGGTCACCGTGGAGGCCGCGGCATCGCCAGCGGAACGCCCGCCCGTCACGCGCATGGTGCTGGGCAAGGCCACCACCAGGTTCACCAGGTCGCCGCCCGCCGACAGCTTCACGTTGCCGCCGCCCAGCGCGCCCAGGCCCTGCTGGAAGCTGGCGTGGTTCACCCACCAGCTCGGTTGCTGGCCCCGGGCGGACATGACCGGCGCCCAGCTCTCGCCCATGTTGTACGCGTCGTAGTAGCCGGTGGGACTGCTGAGATCTCCGCCATAGCGGCCCTGGCGGAACAGCCATTCGGTCAGGATCTGGTCCGAACGCGCGCCCTGCGCGGTGGGCGCACGCACGCTGCCCTGGACCGCGACATCCACGTGGCCACCTGCGGTGCCGTACTGGGCATCGACGCTGGCGGTGTCGAAGCCGCCGCCCAAGGTGGGATCGGCCTCGGCCCGGCCTGCGGTGTACAGCGCGGACTCCTTGTGCGCCAGCACGAGGTCGCGCCCGGCGCGTACCGTCAGGTCGCCGCTGCCGGTGCGCACCAGCTTGCCGGCGCCCGACTCGGTGCCGGCCGTGCCCACGCGGATCGTGCCGGTGTCGGCTGCAAGCGCGCCCGATGGCCGCGTGGCCAGTGCATCGACCGACCCCAGGTCCGCGCCCGCCACCAGGCGCAGGTTCCACGACGCGGCCTGCTGCAGCCGCGCCGCCCGGCCCGCGCCGTTGTCGCGGCCCGCCACGTCGAAGCCGTCGCTCAGATGGCCGTCGATGTTCAGGTTGCCGCCGGCGCGCAGCGTGAGCGTGCCTTCGCGGTGCGCCGCACCGAAGCTGTCGAACAGGTTCCAGTCGCGGCCGAGCGTCAGGTCACCGGGGCTGGTGATCTCGATGCCCGCCGCCAAGGTGTAGGCGGCGGCGTTGCCACCCAGCCTCGCCAGGATGCCGGTGTGGCCTGCAAAGGCATTGGCCTCGGCGATCGCCTGCGGGGCCACGGATTCCACTGTGCCATCCGTGCTCGCATGGCGGCGCACGCCTTCGAGCACCGCGGAGCGCGCGCCCTGCACGGCGGCGTTCAGCGCCGTGACGTTCAGGCCGTCGTTGCCTGCAGTGCGCTGCGCCCGCAGCCGCAGCTTGCCGCCTTCGCCGCCGCTCAGGTCCAGCGTGCCGCCGGCCAGGTTCAGTTGGCCGTCGACCGCTTCCAGGTCGATGCGGCTGCTGCCCAGGCCGTCGATGGCGTCGGTGGCATGGGCCGCCAGCACCGCGCCAGGCTGCATCGTCAGCCCCGCCCCGCCGACCAGGCGGATGCTGCCGCCGTACGCTGCGTTGGCCTCGACGCGCGCCGTGCCGTCGACAGAGATCACGCCGCGGTCGGTGATGACTTCGAAGTCGGCCACGCGCGTGGTGCCCGCGATCGTCAGGTCGCCCTGGCGGACGCGGAACTGCCGCGAGCGGTTGAAACCCGCATCGTTGAGCGTTCGCGCCAGCGCGCCGAAATCGTCCAGCCGATCGATGGCCAGCGCAAAGTTGCCACCGTTGCCGCCGGCACCGGCCTGCGCTTGCACAGTGCCACCGAAGTGGACCCGTCCACCGGCCGATGCGTCCACCGTCAGGCGGCCGGCGTCGCCACCGTGCGGATGGGCGGACAGGTCCAGCAGGCTGCCCGGAGCCAGGTCGATCAGGCCGCCTCGCGTCGCCAGGCTGATCTGGCCGGCATCCACGTACTGGGCCGCGTCGAAGAAGACTTTTTCCAGGCCCCCCGCGTGCAGGCGGCCGGACTCTGCAACCGTCAGGTTGCCCGTGCCGGCATCGACCGCAATGCTGCCGCCCAGCGCGAGCACCGGCAGCGCCACGGTCACGCCCTGGCCCGACAGGCTCAGGCGCGCGCCCAGGCTGGCGCGGCCCAGTGACGCCATCTCTTGCGCATCCAGCTGCGCGTCCTGCTGCAACACCAGTTGGCCCTGCGCTCGCAGGGCCTGGTCGGCGCCGGACACCCCTTGCAGCACCGGCGTGCGCAGCGTCAGCGCCGCCGCACCGGCGTCCAGGCTCCCGGTGCCTTCGCCGGCGATGCGCCGGCTGGCCGACAGCAGCACCTGGTCGAAGCCGGACATCGTCTTGTCGCCCGCGCCCAGCACCAGCTCGCCGGCCGACAGTTCCAGGCGACCACTGCCTGTGCCCGCGCTGCCGAGCGACGCGCCCGTGTTCTGCAGCGTCAGGTGGGAGGCCTGCACCTGCACGGCATCGGCGCCATGACCCCGCAGGGCCGCGGCGTCGAACACCACCTGCGCCAGGCCGCGCATGTCGAGCGAGCGATAGAAGTCCAGGCTGCCATAGCTGTGCAGCGTCAATGACTGCGCGCGCGACAGCTGCGCCAGGGCGTCGGTGTCCAGCACCAGGCCGCCGCTGCCGCCGCCGATGCCGATGCGGCTCGCGGCCACCGACAAGGCCTTGCCCGACAGCTGCGCGCCGGCGGCCATCTCGGTGTTGTTGGTGGCGTCGAGCAGCAACGCCTCGCCGCCTTGCAGCAGTGCGCCGGCGCCGATGCGCACCTGGCCGCCGACGGTGGTGTCCACGTTCTCGCGCAGCGCCCGCACGGCCTGGCCGCTGCTCACGCGCACCAGCGCACCCCAGTCCCTGGAAGGCGTGACGATGTGGTCGTCGCTGGTGTCGTTCGGCGTGTTGTTGTCGCTCCACACGGCCGCCACCTGCGGCTTGAGCACCAGGTTCGCCTCGTCGCCCGACGCGGCGCCGTGCGCGCGCAGCACGCTGCCCGACTCGATCGACACCGCATTCGCCGCGGCCAGGATCACCTCCGGGCCGCTCAACGCGGTGCCTGCCGTGTTGCGCAGCACCACGTCGCTGGCGGCCACGTCCACCTGCAGGCCGCGCACATTGCCCGTGCGCGTGCCGCCCACCAGCAGGCTGCCCGCGCCGAAGCGCGTCAGGCTGCCGGCATCCACGACCAGGTAGCCGTCGGCGCGCAGGTCGCTGCTGTCCTGCCCCGCGCCGACGATGGCGATCTTGGCGGCGGCAATGTCCACCAGGCTGCCGCGCCCGCCCGCATCGGGTTGCGCGCGCAGCTCGCCGTCCAGCGTCAGCGCGCGGTCGGCCTTGAACACCACGGCGCCGCCATCGCGCGCCAGGCGCGGGGTCACGACGTCCTGCCCTGTGAGGCGGTATTGCGTCAGCTTGAACGCATCCGACGAGAAGAAGGCGTTGCCCCGCGCCTCGTTGTATTCACTGACCTTGCGCACCAGGCTGGCGGGCAGCACGCGCCAGCCCGAGGCCGTGGCATCGCGCGCGCCGCTGATCGTGTTCTGTTCCCGCCCGGCCACGATCGTCGAGCCGTCACGCAGGCTCACCACCTCGCCACGGGATGCGGCCCACGCCGGCAAGGCCTGGCCCGTGCTCTGCACCGCGAAGGCGCCGGGCAGCAGCGCATAGCGTGCCGGCAGGAGCGTGTACCAGCCGGCCCCCAGGCCACCGCCGGCCAGCCAGACCTTCTGGCCCGCTGCACCGCCCGCCACGGGCGACAGGCCCTGGTAGCCCGGCAGCACGGCGTACATGCCGGGCAGCGTCAGCACGTCGTGCGAGCCGCCCGAGCCGGGCACGTGCTCCCACGCATGCAGGTCGCCGCCGCCCGCGATGTCCACCACCGCGCCCGCGGCCATGGCCACATCCGGCGCTTGCAGGAGCACGCGCTTTTCCGGCAGGGACGACAGATAGCGGTTTTCGTCCAGGGAATTGGCATCGCCGGCATTGGCACGATTGCGGCCCTGCGGGTTGGCCGGGTCCAGCCAGTATTCGGCGTTGCGCAGGCTGCCGTAGAGCACGTCCAGGCCCGCACCGGACACCGAGGTCAGGCTGTTGGTGCCCAGCGTCAGGCGCTCGCCGGCATTCAGCGCGATCTGCCCGAAGGGCGCGCGCAGCACGCCGTCCTGCTCGATGACGGGCGCGTTCAGCGTCAGGCTGCCGCCGGCCGACAGAGGCGCCGCGGCGCTCCCATTGCCGCGCACGGTGATGGACCGGTCCGAGTTGATTCGCGCCGTGACGGCCGTGGCCGGGTAGACCTGCGCGGCCTTGATCTCCAGCGCGCCACCCACGTCCAGCGTGGCCCGCAGCTGGGGGTCGTCGTAGTCGGCGCCGCCTTCGCTGTAGGCGCCCGCCACGAAACGCAGGTCGCCGGTGTCCAGCACGGTGCGTTCGAAGCCGCGCAGCTTGACGTCGACGGGCGATGCCGACTCGCCCTTCGCACCCCTGCCTGCAATGTCGATGGCCTGGCTGGCCGACAGGATCAGTTCGCCCGCATTGCGGGGCGTGGCGCCGACCGCACCGACCGCACCTGTCAGTGGGTTCAGTTGCAGATGGTGGGCGTGCAGGCGCACCACGCCGCCCAGCCCGTCGCTCTGGATGACCGGGGCGGTGATGCCCAGGCGACCGGCGACGCTCAGGTCGACGCCGCTGGCCAGCTGCACGCCCACTTGCGTGGAACGCAGATCGACCGCCGAGAAGCCCGTGTCCTGCAGCGCCTTCGCCGATACGTGCAGGGTGCCGTCCGAAGTGGCGATGTTGCCGATATTGATCTTGTGGCTCAGCGCCGTTCCGGTGCCGCTCCAGAAATACTTGTTGAGCAGTTCGACCACCCGCTTGTCGATGGTCGCGTCGTGCTCCCACGGCGCCCTGTCGGCGCCCGGCCCCGCGGCCAGCGCCGCGCCCGCGTCGAGGACGAGCCCCTTGCTGCTGGACACTGACGTCGGCAGCGTGGTGTTGATCGCGGTGCGCATGGCGCTGCTCATCTTGACGTCGCCGGCGTACTCGTCGCGCACGTCGAGGTTGCCGCTGGTGCCGATGATCCGTGCGTACTTTTCGCCGTTGAACGTGTACGTGCCGGTGGGGCTCTTGTAGTACAGGAAGGAGCCGATGTCCGGCGCCACCAGGTCCCCGGACGCACGCCCGGCCTCACTGGTGTCCGTGATGGACAAGGACCCGCCCGCTGCCTGGGCATTGCCGCCGTGCGCGCGCAGCCTGGCATTCATGGCGCCGCCGGCGGCGGCCTCCATCACGATCGCACCGCCGTCGCTGCCCAGTTCCTGCTCCACGCGCCGCAAGGCGCCGAGCGCGCCCGTGCCGCGGTCCCAATACGCCACCGTGCCCCGCGCGCCCGACACGTCGATCAGCGCACCCGCCTGCGCGTCCAGCGTGCCGGCGCTCAGTGTGACCGTGCCGCCCGGCAGCACCTTGCCCTGAGGCAGGCGCATGGCCGGGTCGTGGAAGATCTGCGCCACGCCGGGCAGCAGCAGCTCGGCCCCGTCGGCCAGCGTCAAGGTGTTCTTGGCGCGGATGTTCAGCGTCCCGGCCGGCGCCTGAAGGCGGCCCGCCACCCGCACGGAAGCCTGCCCGGACCCGTCCGCGTCCAGCGAGATCGCGCCGCCGGCTTCTGTCTGGATACTGGCGTTCGCGTCGATGCGGATGCCGCCGCCGGTCGCGCCGGTCGCCAGCGACAGGCCGCCGGGCGCGCGCGCGGCGCGGCGCTGTTCGCTCAACTCGTCCAACGCTTTGGGGGCCAGCACATCGCCCAGGGCGCTGCCACTGGGCAGCGTGCGCAGCGTCGACACCGCGGCGGGCATGTCCCAGCTCGTGGGCTGGATGTGCACCTGTGCGCCTTCCGCGACCACGACGTCCCCGCCGAGCGAACGGATGCCGATCGTGCCGAAGCCGCGCTCGGTGTACAGGGTCTGCGGCAGGTGCAGCGGCTTGGCTGCGCCCGATGCCTTCCCGCCCGTGGCGTCGGCCGCGGGCGCGGCGCCGCCCACCTGCACGTCGCCGATCGCCGTGAGGGTGAGCCGCGACGCATCGCCCCCCGCCCAGCCGCGCAGGTCCAGCGTCTCGAGCGCCGCGTTGTCGAACGCCGTGAGGCTGATGGCCCCGCCGTTGCCCGCCTTCACCTTGCCGGCCTTGCCGCCCGCCGTGACACCGGACAGCCAGCCGCCGCCGGACACGTCCAGTGCCGCGCCGGCGGCCACCTCCACGTTGCCGTACACCGTGCCCAGGCCCTCTTTCATCGGGGTCCCCAGTGCAATCGAACCGCCGTGGATGGCGCGGCCCAGCGTGACGCCTTGGCCGGTGTCGTTGACCCACTGGCCCGCGACGCTCAGCAGGCTGTTCGCACCCAGGCGCAGCACGCTGTCCGCCTTGCCGCCGGCGCTCAGGGCAATGGAGCCGCCCGGGGCGATGAGCTTGCCCTGGATGTCGAAGTTGCCGGGGATGCCCTGGCCGTCGTAGACCGCGGCCGTGAAGCGCGCCCCCGGCTGCAGATTCACCACCGCGATGTCTTCCAGCACGAAGCCGGTGTTGAGGTTCAACTCGATGGCGCCCAGGCCCGAATGGCTCAGCCCCGCAGCGGACAGCCAGGTGGTGCGGCCCACACCCGCGCCGGCACCGGGGGCTTGCCCTTCGGGCTCGGTCAGGAAGGCGTCCTTGCCCAGCGGGCTGTCGATGCTGAAACCCGCCGGCAGCAACGCGGGCTTGTCGCTGATGACGACCTGGCCCAGGGTCCACATGCCCTCCTGCGCCCGGTTGGAACCCACCGTGAGGCGGCCGGCCCGAGGCAGCTCGGCCACTTCCTGCACCCGGTCGCCCGGCTGCACCGAGCCCCTGAACTCGCCCTCCAGGATGAAGGCGCTGCCGGCACGGATGTCGATCGAACCGGCATTGCGGCCTTCCTCGTAGCCCGGCTCCCAGCGCCGCCCCGACAGCATCGGATTGACATAGGTCTGCGTGACGCCCCAGCGCGCATGCGCGTGCAGGTACTGGCCCGCGATGCCCGTGTAGGTCATGTCCGCCGGCGCGGACGACATGGTGTAGGTGCGCCCGTCCGCGCCGCGCAGCAGGGTTTCCGTGTTCCAGCCGTCGCTGTAGCGCACCGAGCCGCCGGACACATCCAGGATGGAGCCCGGCCGCGTGATCACCGAGCCATTGGACTGGATGGTGATGTCGCCGCCTCGCGCCGCCAGTTCCGACAAGCCCACCAGGCCGTTGCCCACCCAGCCCGTCACGTCCGCCAGCGGGGTGCCGACCCAGACGCCCTTGAGCGCCTTGCCCGACTCGTCGGTGACCCATTCGACGCCCGCCATCAGCCCCTTGAAGGTGCCCGACCGGCGTCGATCCACGATGACCTTCCGGCCGTACAGCCAGGTGTTCGCCTGCAGGTGGGAGTCGCGCAGTTCGTTGATGCGCAGTTCGGCCTCGACGAAGTTGCTGGCCATGTCCACCGGCATCTGCATCAGACCCGCGGTGCTGACGGTGGCGTGTTCACCGATGAGGATGCGGCTGCCGTCGCCCACTTGCGTGTTGCGCTGCAGGGCCGCCGGGTTGGCCTGGGCCTGGATATCGATGTGGCCCGCGGCGGCGGTGACCTGGGCACGGGTCTGCACGTCGATCGTCTTGCCGTAGAGCTCGATGCGCCCGGGCTGGTAGCGGTTGGCCAGCGAGCCGCTTTCGATCCGCGTGGTGTCCTGCCAGTCGTTGACGACCTGGGTGATGCTGTCCGGCCCCAGGGTCAGCGTGCCACCCGACCAGGCCGTCAGGCGCGGGACGTCGGCCGCCAGGTTGATGTCGATGTTGTGCACGCCCTGGCCCCAGGCGCGCAGGCGGATGGAGCCCGTGCGGTTGTTCAGCGCGGTGCTGGCCTGCAGGATGCCGCCCTGGTTGATCTCGCGCGACACCATGGTGATGTCGCCGTGATCGGCCTGGATGATGCCGGTGTTGTGCACGCTGTAGCCGACCTGGGCCGCGCGCTGTTCCATCAGCGGCAGGATGTCGGACACGATGCGCCCGATGAGGTAGGGCTGGAAGGCGGGCGCTGTCTGCGGATTGATCAGGAACTTGGCCGGAAAGAGCCAGGGCCGCACCGACGAAGTGACGGCATCGAAGCCGCGCACGGTGGGGCTGATTTCCTTGGCTTCCAGCCACACGTTTTCGCCGGCGCCCAGCAGCGTCTGGCCGCTCGGCGTGCGGATGCTGCCCGCGTTGCTGACCTTGGGCGCGAACATCAGCACGTGGCCGCCCTGCCCCGTGATCTGCGCACCGGCCGCCACCTTGACGTCGCCCGGCGGCTTGCCCGGATCGAAGGCCGGGCCCATGTCGGCGAACTGCACGTTCGAATCGACCGGCATCTGCTTGGAGTTCTCGCCGAAGGTGGGAATGCCGACGCCCACTTCGAGGCCGCTCCAGTAACCGGGGTCACCCGATTTCGCGCCCAGGCGCGTGTTGAGGCCGGCCTTGAACTGTTCGTCGCTGAGCTTCAGGCTGGAGGCGACCAGGTTGCGCACGTTGACCTGGCTGCTGCCGGTGAACAGGATGCCGTTGCGATTGATGAGGTAGACGCTGCCCTCGGCCTCGATGCGGCCGGCGATCTGGCTGGGTCGGCCGCTGGGGTCGTTGATGCGGTTGAGCGCGATCCACTCGTTGGCGCCGGTCTTGGCGTGGGTGCCTGCACGCTGGTCGAACTTCACCGTCGTGTTCTTGCCGACGTTGAAGGTCTCCCAGTTCAGGATGGCCTTGTCGGCGGTCTGCTCGATGGTGACCGTGGTCCTGCCGTTGGCTGCGGCCTGCACGGGGTCCCTGGCGTTGAGCCAGCCCGCTGTCAGCGAATTCGTGCCGACCTTCAGGCCGCCTTCGGCCAGGCCGTCCGGCGCGGATTCGCCGCTGGCCAGCGCCTCGGCCCGCTTCTGTGTCTGCTGTGCCTGCTGCGCGGCGATCGCGCGCGCGGCCAGGTTCAGGTTGGTGATGGACGTCTGCAGCTGCTGGCTCGCCGCGGACGACGGCTGCGTCGGGTGGATCAGGCTGGACGCCGGCGCGCCGTTCGGCAGCTTGCCCGTGGCGATCGCGCCCGCCTGCGCCGCGCCTTTGTCGGTGAACCACGCCGGGCTGAACGCCCGCTGGGCGTGCGCGCTGCCGAGGACCCCACCGGCGGCCAGCGCCACCGCGATGGCCCGCGCGAGGGGCGCCATCCTGAAAACCTGCTGCGCCGCGCGCGCCGGTCGCTTCTTTTCGTTGCACCCACTGATGGTCATTTCTCGTTCCCGCCGAAGTAAAGCCTGTGCCGAAGGGGCTGTGCGCGTCGCGCAGGCCAGCCCCGTTCAAGAAGCCCCTGCGATGGCGATCGAAAGCCAAGGCGCCAGGAGCCGTCAGTTTCTTGACGGGACGGAAACATCGAATTCCAGAAGAATATTTTTGGCCTCGTTGTGGGCGCGCGCGTGTCGCTGCAGCCTCGGTCCGGAAAGTCCTTGCAGATCAACGGCGGGGACGCACTGCACCTCGGCAAAGTCACGAAAGCTTCACAGTGGCTGTGCACGACCACCATGGGAAGCCGCGACATCGAAACAGGGTCGCCACCCAACCCCGAGGTCCACCTCTAGCTCAGGACCAGCACGCCGGCGGGGAGCGACCGGGCGTTCAAGCCGAAGGAACGCTGCATCTGGAGCAAGGCCAGGTCGAGGCGGTCGAGCTTGAAGGTCGCGGTGACCGTTTTCCCCCGCAGCGCATCCACCATCAGGACCACACGCCCGGGACGGTAGCGATTGATCTCGTCCAGCACCACCGACAAGGGGGCCTGCTTGAACACGAGCTCACCGCGCCGCCAGGCAGAAGCCACCTCGGGGTCTGCGGCGGCGATGCCGCTGATCGAGTGATCGCGGTAGACCGCTTGCTGGCGTGCCAGCAGCACACGGTCGCCGGCCGGGTGCTCGATGCGCACGCGGCCCGCCAGGCAGGTCACGCACACCCGCCCTTCCAGGCGGCTGATCTCGAAGCGCGCCGATTCGCCAATGCTGCGGCCAGCGCCGGCCACGACGCTGAAGGTGCGCGCACGGGGCAGCATCTCGATCGCCGCTTCGCCGTTCAGCAACTCCAGCCCCTCGGCCTGGTCGTCCGAGGCCACCCGGCGGATGCTGGTGCGGGTGTTCAAGGTCACGCCGATCTGGTCGGACCACGCGATCGCACGCTGCTCGCCGGCGGCTGTGCGCCAGTCCGCACGCCATTCATTGGCCGCGGGCCACAACCCCAGGGGCGAATAGACCGCCACCCCCGCGACACCGGCCGCGGCGGCGGCGCCGGCCACGCCCAGGAAGGCCCGGCGGCTCGCCGCGGGCTTGCGCAGGGTCTCGCGGTGAAGGCTCGCCGCTTCGGCGTCGGTGCGCACCAGCCGGTTCAGCGCGGGTTGAAGCACGCGCCACTGCTGCCGGGCCTCGATGAACGCTGCCTGATGCAAGGGACTCGCGTCACGCCAGCGGCGGAACGCCTGGGCCTCCCACTGCGTGGCGACGCCCGAATGCAGCTTGCGCACCCACGCGCGCGCGTCTTCGCGCAGCGTCTCGGGAAGCGTCGGTGGTGAAGGGTGCGTCGTCATGTCGGTTTCAGGGGCCCCGTACTTGGTAGACGGTTGCCGACACCGCAATCCGCAAACTATTTCTTCGTGCCGTCATGAAGACCTGCCAGAGCGCGGTTCCAGCCGCGAGAACAGAAGATCCTGCGCGGCCTTCAGTTCGTACTCGACGGTCCGCACAGGAATGCCAAGCCGCGTGGCCACGTCCCGCTGGGACCAGCCCTCCAGGCGAACCAGCAGCAGGATTTCGCGGCGGCGCGGCGGCAGGCGCGACAGCAGGCCGTCCAGCGCCTCCAGCTGCGAACGGGCTTCGGCGACCTCGGCAGGACCGGGCGCCGGGTCCGGCAGCTCATTCATCAGCATCTCGATGTCGTCGGACAGCAAGACCTGGCTCTGTGCGCGCCGGACGTCGATGGCCAGGTTGACCGCCATGCGCAGCAGGTACGCCTGGGGCGTGGCAATGGGGCCCGCCATGGGCTGGCTGCGCTCCAGCTTCAGCCAGGTTTCGTGCAAGGCGTCTTCCGCCAGTTCGCGATTGCCCAGCCGCACGGCCAGGCGTTGCCTGAGCTGCTCGTAGCGTTGCACCAGGAAGCTGCGCAGCAGCGGGATGACGTTCTCCGTCATGCGTCAGTGCACCGTGGCACAGCGGGGCCCGGGCAACACGTCGTGCGGAAGGATGGCCAGCGTGAGCGGCAGCGCCAGGTCCGCCGGCGGAGGATGGTCCATCTTCAAAGGGGCCAATGCCGCAAGCATGGCGGCGTCCCGCGCAGGGTCTCCCGAAGACGACACCAGGCGGGCCTGGCTGATGCGGCCCGACGCGGTCACCTGCAGTTGCAGGATCGCGCGGTAGTGGCCGGGGGCCGTGCGCAGATCGGCGCACAGCGCGTCCCAGACACGGGCCTGGACCAGGGCGTCGTACCCGCGTGGCGAAGCGGCGGTCGATGCCAGCCCGGGCGCCGCGGCGACGCGCTTCAGGATGAAGGCGCCGGAAAGCTGCGTGTCCACGTCGTCCGCGGTGAAACCCGTGCCGGCCAGCAAGGCCCGCAAGGCGGCATGCGGCGCATGGCGCCCGCGCAACGGGGCGGACGTTCGCCCCGCCACCCACTCGTCGATGAACATCACCGATCGGCCCGACACCGCGGCGTACTGCGCCAGGGCAGCCGCCAAGGGCTGCGCCGGCAGGTCGAAGTCGAGCATCTGCGATTCGGACGACGCGCGGGTGGCGGCATCTGCCGACTGCACGTCGATGCCCGCGGCCACGGCCTTCGCTGTCGATCCCCAGGCAATGCAGACGCACACCACGGTGCACGTCAGGCCGGAGACAAAGGCCCGCACGAGCCTGTCGTCCCTGCCCCGGCCCAAGCCCCGTCCAACCACTCGCCCACGACCACCATGCGCTGAAGTCAACAAGGAAGAAGTGGATCGTGTCAGCAAGCTTGTGGGCAGTATTTCAACTCCTGCAAGCATCACATCGGCGAATGACGACCGCGTGACGACCGGCATGGCCGGGCGCGCCGCGGCGGGCGCCCGGCAGCGCCCTCTTCCGTGACCGGACCTGCTAGCGCCCCGGCGTCAGCTGGATCCGTTCCACCGTTTCCTTCTCGACCGCGCCACGGCTGTAGACCAGCGGCACGTACTTGCCCTCGAGCCACAGCGGCGCCAGGTCGCGGTAGTTCGGGCTGTCGGGGTTGCCCGACTGGCCCGGCGTGTTGATGACGCGCGAGGCGTCCCAGTTGCCCACGTCGAGCACCATGCGGAACGACGCGCCCGAGGTCAGCTTGTAGTCGTTCGCGCGGTAGGTGGCCGCCATCGGCGTGAACGACGAGCCGGACATCGGCCAGTCGCCCACTTCGAGCTTCTTGCGCGTGGCCGCATCGACCACGCCGCCCAGCGGATGCCGGAACTCGGCGCGGTGCAAGGCGCCCCACTTCCACGCCGCCGGGTCGGGCCCGAGCTTGGCGGACAGCTCCTGCATGGCGGCGGGCAAGGTCGTCAGCAGCAAGGCATCGCGCTGCGCGTTGCTGACCCAGCCGGACGGGTTCTCCAGCAGCAGCACCATGCGCGTGTTGTCGCCGGGCGCGGCCAGCGCGGCGGCGGCATCGCCCGCTCCCGCCTTGAGCACAGCCTGGCGCAGGAACTTGCTGCTCCACACCTCGTACAGCGCGGCGGCCGCGCTGTCGCGGTCCATGGCGCCGTCCCAGCCCTGCAGCAGGCGCAGCGCCGCCGCGGTCTGGGCGTCGTCGCTGCGCTGGCCGGCCAGCAGCTTCAGCAGCCGCTGCGCCGGCGTCGCGACGATGTCGTTCTGCATGCGCTCCGAGTCTTCGATGGTGAAGCGCGAACCCGCCGCCACCTTGGCCGCGAACAGTTCCTTGAGCCGGCGCGCGCGGGCCGCATCGCTCCACTCGTAGCCCACGCCCTTCTTCGCGGCGGGATGGTCGGGCGGGATGTTGTTCTCGTTGGCCGTGACCACGTAGCCGCGCGCGGGGTTGAACTCCGAGGGCAGCTCGTCGCCGTTGCGGAAGCCCGACCATTCATAGCGGCCGTCGCCCGGCACGGGCAAGAGGCCGTCCCAGTTCGGGCGGATCGGCGTGAGCCCGCCCGGAATCCAGCCGACGTTGCCGCTGCTGTCGGCATACACCTGGTTCTCGCCCGGTGCGCCCCAGCGGTTCATGGCCGCGCGGAACTGGTCCCAGTTGCGCGCGCGCATGTAGTCCATCGAACCGAAGTACGGCGCCATGCCGGGCTCCAGCCAGGCGGCGCGCAAGGCGAAGGCACGGCGCTTGCCGGGCTCCGCGACCAGCACGGGGCCGTGGCGCGTGAAGGTGTTGACCACCTCGCGCGGCGCGGCCTCGCCCTTGACCGCGATGCGCTCGGTGACGCGCGTCATCGGCTCCCAGCGGCCCTGGTAGCGGTACTCCTCGGGGTTGGCCGGGTTCAGTTCGTACACGTACAGGTCTTCCTGGTCCATGTAGAAGCGCGTGAGGCCGAAGGCGATGGTGCCGTTGTGGCCGATCGACAGGCCCGGCAGGAAGGGCTCGCCCGCGCCGATGGCGTCCATGCCGGGCGCGCTCAGGTGCGTCATGTAGCGCAGGCTCGGTGCGCCGTGCGCGCGGTGCGGGTCGTTGGCCAGGATGGGCCGGCCCGTGGACGTGAGCTTCGGCGCGATGACCCAGTTGTTGCTGCCGTAGGCGGCCGTGGGATCACCTTGCGACGCCTCGTCCTGCTCGGCCTCCGCGGCGATCGCCTCCGCACTGCCCGGCAGCAGCGCGACCGGCGCGGAAGACGCGCCCGCGTTCATGCCCACGCGCGTGTTCTCCTTGGTGAAGCGCGGCGCATCGGTCGCCCGCAGGTAGGCCGCGCGCAGCTCCGCCACCGGAAGGCTGCAGGGATCGAAGCCCTCGGGCACCTTCGGCGTGACCGGCGGATCGAGCTCGCGGCGCAGCCAGTCGGCCTTGTCGCCCGGCGCGCCGGCGCAGAACGCGCGTGCGCGGTCGACCTCCGACGTGAAGTTCAGCGTGAGCCCGTGGTGACGGATGCGCACCACGTCCTCGGGCGACCACGTGGCCGGCTGGTAGCCCAGCAGCGCGAACTCGGTGGGCAGCAGCGCGGGCTGCGCGCGCACCTGCGCCACGTAGGCGTTGACGCCGGCCGTGAAGGCCTCGGCCACGCGCTTGGCGTCGGAGCCGTAGGCCAGCCATTCGCGGTACATGTCGCCGCGGTAGAGCACGGCGCGCGCGGCGCGGTCGCTCTCGACCCAGGCGGGGCCGAAGTCCTTCGCCATCTCGCCCAGGCCGCGCTTGCGCCACAGGTCCATCTGCCAGAGCCGGTCGCGCGCGGCGATGAAGCCCTGCGCCACGAAGGCGTCGTAGAGCGTGCCGGCGTACAGGTGCGGCACGCCCCAGCGGTCGACCAGCACTTCGGCGGGCTTCTCCAGACCAGGCACCGCGAAGGATGACGAGGGGCGCGTGGGCGTGTTCACGCCCGGGGCGTTGGACGCACACCCTGCGAGGGCGAGGACCGCCAGCGACACGGCGCCCAGGGAAAGCCGATGGTTCATTCTCTTCATGCAGTTCGTCTCCGGTCTTGTTGTGGATTGGCAGCGGGCAGTATCCCGATTTCTGTCACCCGCCGGGTTACAAGGCATGACTTGTAGACTGGCGCTATGCAGCCCACCACCCCTTCAACCTCCTCCTGCGACAGCTGGCTCGCCGGCGCGATCCGCCGCATCGAAGCCGACTACCAGCGCAGCGCCGACACGCACCTCATTCCGCTGCCGCTGCCCGCACTGGCCGCGCACGGCATCGACCTGTACCTGAAGGACGAATCGACGCACCCCACCGGCAGCCTCAAGCACCGGCTCGCGCGCTCGCTGTTCCTGTACGCGCTGTGCAACGGCTGGGTGCGCGAAGGCACGACCATCGTCGAAGCGTCGAGTGGCTCCACCGCCGTGAGCGAGGCCTACTTCGCGCGGCTGCTGGGCCTGCCCTTCATCGCCGTGATGCCGCGCAGCACCTCGCCCGAGAAGGTCGCGCAGATCGCCTTCTACGGCGCGAGCTGCCACTTCGTGGACCACGCCGCGCAGGTGTACGACGAGGCCCGCGCGCTGGCCGAGCGCACCGGCGGTCACTACATGGACCAGTTCACGTACGCCGAGCGCGCCACCGACTGGCGCGGCAACAACAACATCGCCGAGAGCATGTTCCAGCAGATGGCGCGCGAGCGGCATCCGGTGCCCGCGTGGATCGTGGTGGGCGCCGGCACCGGTGGCACCAGCGCCACCATCGGGCGCTACCTGCGCTTTCGCTGCCACGACACGCAGGTGTGCGTGGCCGACCCCGAGGGCTCGGTGTTCTCGGCCTACCACCGCAGCGGCGACGCCACGCTCACGGCGCCCGGCTCGCGCATCGAAGGCATCGGCCGCCCGCGCGTGGAGCCCAGCTTCGTGCGCACGCTGGTCGACCGCATGCTCGAAGTGCCCAACCTCGACTCGGTGGCCGCCATGCATGCGCTGTCGGCGCTGCTGGGGCGCAAGGTCGGCCCGTCGACCGGCACCAACTTCGTCGGCATGCTGGCCGTGGCGCACGAGATGCGCGCGGCCGGCCAGCAGGGCTCGATCCTTTCGCTGCTGTGCGACGCGGGCGAACGCTACCTGCCGAGCTACCACGACGCCGACTGGGTGCGCAACGCCTTCGGCGACATCGCGCCCGCGCAGCAACGCATCGACGCGCTGGTGGCGGGTTGACGATGGCCATGCGCGCACCCGGTGGCCTCATCGCGCGGCGGCAGCTGTTGCTGCTGGCCGCGCTGGCCGCCTCGGGCGCGCCGCATGCCGCCTGGGCCCTGCCCGCGAAGGCGCTGCAGTTTCCGCGCGACTTCGGCAGCCACCCCGAGCTGCGCACCGAGTGGTGGTACATCACCGGCCACGGCCAGACCGCCGCGGGCCGCGCGTTCGGCTTCCAGGTGACCTTCTTCCGCTCGCGCGTCGACGCCACGCAGGCCATGCGCTCGGCCTTCGCGGCCAAGCAGCTGGTGTTCGCGCACGCCGCCGTCACCGACCTCGAAGGCCGCGTGCTGCGGCACGACCAGCGCATCGCACGCGCGGGCTTCGACGTGGCCTCGGCCAGCGAGACCGACACCGACGTGCGGCTGCGCGACTGGTCGCTGGTGCGCGACGCCGGCAGCGGCGCCTATACCGCGCGCATCCCCGCCGGAGAGTTCACGCTCGACCTGCGCTTCGCGCCGTCGCAGCCGGTGCTGCTGCAGGGCCGCGAAGGCCTGTCGCGCAAGGGCCCCGACCCCGAGCAGGCGAGCTACTACTACAGCGAGCCGCAGCTGCAGGCGCAGGGCCGCCTCACCTTGCAAGGCCAGGCCCCGTTCGAGATCGCCGGCACCGCCTGGCTCGACCACGAATGGAGCGAGGCGCTGATGCACCCCGAGGCCGTGGGCTGGGACTGGATCGGCATGAACCTCGACGACGGCAGCGCGCTCACCGCCTTCCACCTGCGCCGCCGCGACGGCAGCGCGCTGTGGTCGGGCGGCTCGTTCCGCCCGCGCGGCGGCGCGGCGCGCATCTTCCAGCCCGGCGAGGTGCGCTTCGAGGCGCTGCGCAGCTGGACCAGCCCGCGCACGCGCGCGAGCTACCCGACGCACTGGCGCATCGACACGCCCGCGGGCCGCTTCGAGGTGCAGGCCCTGCTCGACGACCAGGAACTGGACAGCCGCGGCTCCACGGGCGGCGTGTACTGGGAAGGCTTGAGCGAGCTGCGCGATGCGCAGCAGCGTCTGCGCGTGGGGCGCGGTTACCTCGAGATGACGGGCTACGCGGCGCCGCTGCGGCTGTGAGCCGAAGCCCGGCGCGATGGGCTACTTCACGCCCTGGCTCAGCGCCTGCGCCGTGTTGCGCGACAGCGCGCGGACGTGGTCGTCGATCGCCGAAGCGACGGGCGCGAACTCGGCAGTGCTCAACCGCTTGAGGCCGCGCGGCTCCGGGAAATCCTTGAGCTGCCGCACCCGTTGCCGCTGCTGGGCAAGCATCGGCTCGTAGGCCGCGAGGTTCAGCGGCGGGTCCATGACGAAGACCTTGGCTTCGATCGCGGGCACCGCGTAGTACCGCGTCGACCCCAGCATGCTGCGCGTGAAGAGGCCCGAGTTCTGCATGACGCTCTCGCCACAAGGGCCCCCGGTGCACTCCAGGCGCGCCTGCGTTCGCGTCGCCTCGACGAGGACCACCGCGGCAATCTGCTCGTCCTTCAGCTTGCGTGCCGCCCACGCCTGTGCAGGATTCGCGATCCATCGATCGTGCTTGAAGACGGCCAGCGCGTTGACGGAGGTCGTGGCAAAGCTCGTGAGCCGCACCACCTGGAAGCCGGCTTTTTCGAGCTCCGACGTGAAGGCCTCGTAGACCTTGGCCGTGGGGTTCCAGGGGAACGGGTACGTGGTCGAGAAGTTGTTGAAGACGGTCGTGCCCACGTGCATGTGTTCCGCGGATGCGGTGGGGATGCGCACCAGCAGGCCGACCTTCGCGCCCTTCGCGAGCTGGCCGCCGTTCGGTGGCAGCGGCGGCGGGGTCATGCACCCTGTCAGTGCGAGCGCCACGAAAAGTGCGAGCAGCCGTCTGCGCATGGGGGTCTCCTCCATCTTCTTGTCGGTGTGGGCCTGTGCGGCCGGGTGCGGATGATTGTGCCGAGCGCTGCATGCGGCGTCGCCACGGGAACCGGTGGTTTTGGACAGCGTCGGCTTGTCAGTGCCGATGAGGGCCGCGACTCACGCGGAGACCGTCACCCCATTGCGCTCCAGCACCGCCAGCAGCTTCGGAATGTCGGGCGCCGGCCCGACCGGAATCTCGCGGTCGATGGCGGTGAACATCTGGGCGGCCATCGCGTCCTGCCCCGTGATCTCGAGCATCTGCCCGCCGCCCTTGCCGTAGTGAAAGCCGTGCACCGTGCCGCGCGGCACGTGCACCAGCGTGCCGGGCTGGCACCGATGCGCCTGGCCGTCACAGAGGAATTCGACCTCGCCGCCGAGCACGTAGAACGACTCGTCCCAGTCGTGGCTGTGCGGTGGCGGGCCCGTGCCTTCGTCGCCGCGCTGGAAGGTGACGCCGTAGCTCTGCGTCGAGGCATTCGACGCCAGCACCGTCACCTGCGTGCCGAGCACGTTCAAGGGCGTTTCGCGCCGCTCGGGTGTGAGGACAAAGTACGGAAGAAGGGCCATGGCCGGCTCCTCGAAGTGGGAGCCGGATTCTGCGCCCCGGCCACAGGGGGCACAAGCGGTGGCGCCGCAGGGAGGGTAACCTCCCCGCCGCCGCGCCACCAGCGTCGCTACTTCGCGCGGCGGCGCTCGATGAAGGCGATGATCTCGCCCATGATGCCCTTGCGGAAGGCCAGCACACAGATCACGAAGATCAGGCCCGTGACCATGGTGACCGACTCGCCCAGCGTGTTGAACCAGTCGACGGTCGTGATGCGCGCCAGGAAGTTGCCGAGTTCGCCGATCTTGTTCTCGAGCAGCACGACCACCGCCGAGCCCACGATGGGGCCCGACAGCGTGCCCAGGCCGCCCACCAGCGTCATCAGGATGACCTGGCCCGAGGCGGTCCAGTGCACGTCGGACAGCGTGGCAAAGCCCAGCACCAGCGTCTTGAGCGAGCCGGCCAGGCCCGACAGCGCGGCCGAGATCACGAAGGCCAGCAGCTTGAAGCGGCTCACGTCGTAGCCCAGCGAGAGCGCGCGCGGCTCGTTTTCCTTGATGCCCTTGAGCACCTGCCCGAACGGCGAGTGGATGGTGCGCACGATCAGCAGGAAGGCCGCGACCACGATCACCAGCGCCACGTAGTACATGGTGAGGTCGTTCGACAGGTCGACGACGCCGAAGAGCTTGCCGCGCGGCACGCCCTGCAGGCCGTCTTCGCCGCCCGTGAACTTGGCCTGCAGCGCGACGAAGAACATCATCTGCGCGAGCGCCAGCGTGATCATCGCGAAGTAGATGCCCTGGCGGCGGATGGCCAGCACGCCGAACAGCCAGCCCAGCAGCGCGCCGGTGAGCGTGCCCGCGATCAGGCCCAGCTCGGGCGTGAGGCCCCAGACCTTGATCGCATGGCCCGCCACGTACGCGGAGCCGCCCAGGAAGGCCGCGTGGCCGAAGGACAGCAGCCCGGTGTAGCCCAGCAGCAGGTTGAAGGCCGCGGCGAACAGCGCGAAGCACATGAGCTTCATCACGAACACCGGGTAGGCGCCGAAGAACGGCGCGAGCACCAGGGCGACCAGCAGCAGCGCGTAGACGACGGTGGAGATTTTTTTCATGTTCATGCCGCTCGCCTTATTTCTCTTTGCCGAACAGGCCGGCGGGGCGGATGAGCAGCACGATGACCATGATCACGAACACAACCGTCGAAGAAGCCTCGGGATAGAAAACCTTGGTGAGCCCCTCGATCACGCCCAGGCCCAGGCCCGTGAGGATGGCGCCCATGATGGAGCCCATGCCGCCGATCACGACCACCGCGAACACCACGATGATGAGGTTCTGCCCCATCAGCGGCGACACCTGCATCACCGGCGCGGCCAGCACGCCGGCGAAGGCAGCGAGCGCGCAGCCGAAGGCGTAGGTCAGCGTGATCATCAGCGGCACGTTGACGCCGAAGGCCTCCACCAGGCGCGGGTTCTCGGTGCCGGCGCGCAGGTAGGCGCCCAGGCGCGTCTTCTCGATCACGTACCAGGTCGCAAAGCAGATCACCAGCGACGCCACGACCACCCAGGCACGGTAGTTGGGCAGCACCATGAAGCCCAGGTCGGTGGCGCTGGACAGCAGCTCGGGCGCATCGTAGGGCAGCCCCGACACGCCGTAGACCGAGCGGAACACGCCTTCGATCAGCAACGTGAGGCCCAGCGTGAGCAGCAGGCCGTAGAGGTGGTCGAGCTTGTAGATCCAGCGCAGCAGCAATCGTTCGATGACCACGCCGAACAGGCCGATGAGGACCGGCGCGGCGATCAGCATCACCCAGTAGTTGACGCCCAGGTACTCCATCGCCATCCAGGTGAGGACGGCCCCGAGCATGAACAGCGCACCGTGCGCGAAGTTGATGACGTTGAGCAAACCGAAGATCACCGCCAGCCCGAGGCTCAGGATGGCGTAGAACGAGCCGTTGACCAGCCCCAGAAGGAGCTGGCTCAACAAGGCGGGAAGGGAAATGTTCATAAGCGTTTCAACGAACCCGGGCGCCGCAGGGGCGCCCGCGGGAGGTCACTTCCAGAGGGCGCAGCGGCTCTCGGCCTTCGTGGTAAAGACTTCTTCGCCCTTCAACTTCTGGACCACCTTGTAGTAGTCCCACGGCTGCTTGGATTCGGCCGGCGACTTGACCTGCACCAGGTACATGTCGTGCACGAAGCGGCCGTCGGCGCGGATGCTGCCCTTGGCGTAGAAATCGTCGATGGGCGTGGACTTGAGCGTGGCCATGACCTTGTCGGCATCGACCGTCTTGGCGGCCTGCACGGCCTTCAGGTAGGTCATGGTGGCCGAGTAGTCGGCGGCCTGGATGTCGGTGGGCATGCGCTTGGTCTTCTCGAAGAAGCGCTTGCCGAAGGCGCGCGTCTTGTCGTCCAGGTTCCAGTCCCAGCTGGTGGTCAGCAGCAGGCCTTCGGTGTTCTTCAGGCCCAGGCTGTGCACGTCGGTCACGAACACCAGCAGGCCCACCATCTTCATGCTCTTGGTGATGCCGAACTCTTTCGCGGCCTTGATGCTGTTGATGGTGTCGCCGCCGGCATTGGCCAGCGCCAGCACCTGCGCCTTGGAGTTCTGCGCCTGCAGCAGGAAGGACGAGAAGTCGGAGGTGTTGAGCGGCGCCTTCACCGAGCCCAGCACGGTGCCGCCCTTTTCCTTCACGACCTTGGTCGCGTCGGCTTCGAGGGCCTGGCCGAAGGCGTAGTCGGCGGTCAGGAAGTACCAGCTCTTGTCGCCACGGCCGATCACGGCCGCGCCGGTGCCCTTGGCGAGCGCGACGGTGTCGTAGGCGTAGTGCACGGTGTAGGGCGAGCACTGCTCGTTGGTGAGCGCCGAGCTGCCCGCGCCGTTCACGACGAAGACGCGCTTCTTCTCCTGCGCCACCTTGGCCATGGCCAAGGCCGTGCCGGAGCTGGTGCCGCCGAACAGCATGGTCAGGCCCTGCGTGTCGATCCACTCGCGCGCCTTGGAGGCGGCGATGTCGGCCTTGTTCTGGTGGTCGGCCGTGAGCAGCTCGATGGGCATGCCGTTGACCTTGCCGCCGAAGTCGTCGATGGCCATCTGGATCGCCAGCGCGCCGTTCTTGCCTTCGACGTCGGCGTACAGGCTCGACATGTCGGTGACGAAGCCGATCTTGACCTTGTCCTGTGCCTGGGCGGTGCCGGCGGCCAGCGCGGTGGCGGCGAAAACGGCGGAGAGAGCGAATGTGGTGGTCTTCATGAATGTTGTTCCTGTGGGGTGTTCGGTGGTGTCACTTCCAGAGCGTGCACTTGGACTCGGCCTTGGTGGTGAACACCGTGTCGCCGGGCAGCTTCTTCACGAGCTTGTAGTAGTCCCACGGCGTCTTCGATTCGGCGGGCGACTTGACCTGCATCAGGTACATGTCGTGCACGTAGCGGCCGTCGGGGCGGATCTGGCCGGTGCCGAAGAAGTCGTTGAGCTTCATCTTCTTGAGCTCGGCCATGACCTTGTCGGCATCGTCGGTCTTGGCGGCGTCCACGGCCTTGAGGTAGGTCATGGTGGCCGAGTAGTCGGCGGCCTGGATTTCGGTGGGCATGCGCTTGGTCTTGTCGAAGAAGCGCTTGGCGAACTTGCGGGTCTCGTCGTTCAGGTCCCAGTACCAGCTGGTGGTGAACTGCAGGCCCTCGGTGTTCTTCAGGCCCAGGCTGTGCACGTCGCTCAGGAAGATCAGCAGGCCGGCCAGCTTCATGGTCTTGCCGATGCCGAACTCCTTGGCCGCCTTGATGCTGTTGACGGTGTCGCCGCCCGCGTTGGCCAGGCCCAGGATCTGCGCCTTGGAGTTCTGCGCCTGCAGCAGGAACGACGAGAAGTCGGACGCGTTGAGCGGATGGCGCACCGCGCCGACGATCGTGCCGCCCTTGGCCTTCACGACGGTGGAGGTGTCGGCTTCGAGCGCGTGGCCGAAGGCGTAGTCGGCCGTCAGGAAGAACCAGGTCTTGCCGCCGCCGTCGACCACCGCGGCACCGGTGCCCTTGGCGAGCGCGACGGTGTCGTAGGCGTAGTGCACGGTGTAGGGCGAGCACTGTTCGTTGGTGAGCGCCGACGAGGCCGCGCCGTTGTTGAAGTACACGCGCTTCTTCTCGGCCGCGACCTTGGCCAGCGCCAGGCCCACGCCCGAGTTGGTGCCGCCGAAGACCATGCTCAGGCCTTGCGTGTCGATCCACTCGCGCGCCTTCGAGGCGGCGATGTCGGGCTTGTTCTGGTGGTCGACGGTGAGCAGCTCGACCGGCTTGCCGGCCGCCTTGCCACCGAAGTCGTCGATGGCCATCTGGATCGCCAGCGCGCCGTTCTTGCCTTCGAGGTCGGCGTACAGGCTGGACATGTCGGTGATGAAGCCGATCTTGACCTTGTCCTGGCCTTGCGCCTGGGCGGACGCTGCGAGCGCCAGTGCGCTGAAAGCCAGGGCGAAAGCGGTGAGCTGATTTTTCATGGATGTCTCCGGCAGTAGCAAGAAGGGGTGAAAGAACTCAGACGCCGAGCAGCTCGGTCAGCACGGGCATCTTGGCTTCGAGCTCGGCGGCGCCGAACTTCTCGACGATGCGGCCGTGCTCCATCACGTAGAAGCGGTCGGCCAGCGGCGCCGCGAAGCGGAAGTTCTGCTCGACCATGACGATGGTGTAGCCCTTGGCGCGCAGCGTGGTGATCATGCGGGCCAGCGCCTGCACGATGACGGGCGCCAGGCCTTCGGAGATTTCGTCGAGCAGCAGCAGCTTGGCGCCGGTGCGCAGGATGCGCGCCACGGCCAGCATCTGCTGCTCGCCGCCCGACAGGCGCGTGCCCTGGCTGTGGCGGCGCTCGGCCAGGTTGGGGAACATGGCGTAGATCTCGTCGACCGACATGCCCTGCCCCGCGCCCTTGAGCTCGGGCGGCAGCATCAGGTTTTCTTCGCACGAGAGGCTGGCGAAGATGCCGCGCTCTTCGGGACAGTAGCCGATGCCCAGATGCGCGATGCGGTGCGTCGCCATCGAGACGGTCTCGACGCCGTTGACCTTGATGCTGCCCTTGCGGGCGCCGGTGAGCCCCATCACGGCGCGCATCGTCGTCGTGCGGCCCGCACCATTGCGGCCCAGCAGCGTGACGACCTCGCCCGGCTGCACGACCATGTCGACGCCGTGCAGCACGTGCGATTCGCCGTACCAGGCCTGCAGGCCCTTGATTTCGAGTGCAGCGGTCATCAGTGAGCCCCCTGCATTTCGCCGTCGGTGGTGCCCATGTAGGCCTCCATCACCTGCGGGTTCTTCGAGACTTCGGCGTACGGGCCTTCGGCCAGCACGGCGCCGCGCTGCAGCACCGTGATGGTGTCGGCGATGGTCGAGACCACGCTCATGTTGTGTTCGACCATCAGGATGGTGCGTCCGGCCGACACGCGCTTGATGAGCTCGGCCACGCGGTGCACGTCTTCGTGGCCCATGCCTTGCGTGGGTTCGTCCAGCAGCATCAGCTCGGGCTCCATGGCCAGCGTGGTGGCGATCTCGAGCGCGCGCTTGCGGCCGTAGGGCAGGTTCACGGTCTGTTCGTCGGCCAGTTCCTCGAGGCCCACCTCGGCGAGCAGTTCGCGGGCGCGCGCATCGAGCGGCTTGAGCGACTTCTCGCTCTTCCAGAAGTGGTACGAGGTGCCGAGCTTGCGCTGCAGGCCCAGGCGCACGTTCTCGAGCAGCGTGAGGTGCGGGAACACGGCGGAGATCTGGAACGAGCGGATCACGCCGCGCCGCGCGATCTGCGCCGGGCGTTCGCCCGTGATGTCGTGGCCGTTGAACAGGATCGTGCCGGCCGTGGGCTCGAGGAATTTGGTGAGCAGGTTGAAGCAGGTCGTCTTGCCGGCACCGTTGGGGCCGATGAGCGCGTGGATCGAACCGCGCTTCACCGAGAGGTCGACCTTGCTGACCGCGGTGAATCCCTTGAATTCCTTGGTGAGCTGGCGTGTTTCAAGAATGACGTCGCTCATCTCGCGGCGTCGTCCGTGTGCGGAAAAAAGAAATCGGTCATGCGGTCCATCTCAATGCGCCACCATCGAGCGCGGACCGATTGTTGGTGGCTGCTATGCAATTGCATACTGGGGCAAATGCCTATGCTGCACTGCAACCATTCACAGAGTGCGCACCCTCTGCGCGAGCGACTGTCGTCCCAACGACATTGCGCACTGCAGCACGCACAGGTGCGAACGCGTGATGCATGCACGCGCACCGTCATGAGGATGTCGGGCACGCATGCACGCTTCGTGAAAAACTCGCGTGCCCGCTGCGCTGCCACGATGCGCTTTCACCCGGATTGAATCCAACACCGCCATGCCGAACTTCCGCTCCCCCGAATTCCTTGCCGGCCACATCGCCCACACGCTGGCGTTCTACGCGCCGCGCAGCCGCGATGCCTCGGGCGGCTTCTTCCATTTCTTCAAGGACGACGGCACGGTGTACGACCGCCGCACGCGCCACCTCGTGAGCAGCACGCGCTTCGTGTTCAACCACGCGATGGCGTGGCGCCGCTTCGGCCGGCCCGACGATCTTGCGGCGGTGCGCCACGGCCTGGCGTTCCTGCAGACCGCGCATGCGCAGCCGAATGGTGGCTATGCATGGCAGATCGACTGGGATAGCCATCAAGCCACGGTGCAGGACGGCACGCAGCACTGCTACGGCCTGGCCTTCGTGCTGCTGGCGCGCGCGCATGCGCTGATGGCCGGCGTCGAGGAAGCACGCGCCGGCCTCGCGCGCACCCGCGACCTGATGGAACAGCATTTCTGGGAACCGCAGCACCAGCTGTACGCCGACGAGGCGACGCCCGGCTGGCAGGTCGGCCCTTATCGCGGCCAGAACGCCAACATGCACGCCTGCGAGGCCATGCTCGCGGCCTACGACGCCACGCGCGAGCCCTTCTACCTTCAGCGCGCACGCACGCTGGCCGAAAGCATCACGGGCCGGCAGGCCACGCTCGCCGACGGACTGGTGTGGGAGCACTACCGCGAGGACTGGTCGGTCGACTGGGACTACAACCGCGGCGACAAGACCAACATCTTCCGGCCCTGGGGCTTCCAGACCGGCCACCTCACCGAATGGGCCAAGCTGCTGTTGCAGCTCGAGAGCCACCTCGGACCCGGCGCGCCCGGCACCGAATGGCTCGTGCCGCGCGCGCGCCACTTCTTCGACACCGCGATGCAGCGCGGCTGGGACGCCACGCACGGCGGGCTGGTCTACGGCTTCGGGCCCGACGGCGCAGTGTGCGACGGCGACAAGTACTTCTGGGTGCAGGCCGAAAGCTTCGCCGCCGCCGCCCTGCTCGCGGTGCGCACGGGCGACGCCGGCTACTGGGACTGGTACGACCGGATCTGGGCCTACAGCTGGGACCACTTCGTCGACCACGCGCACGGCGCGTGGTACCGCATCCTCACGCCGCAGAACGCGAAGATCAGCGACGAGAAGAGCCCGGCGGGCAAGACCGATTACCACACGATGGGCGCATGCCATGACGTGTTGAAGGCACTGGGCCACGGCGTGAAGTAGCCGCGTCACCCTTCACGATCCGCACAAATCTTGTGCGGCCACGCATCTACCCCGCAGCCCGCGGGCTGCCTACGCTTCAAGCCTTCTTTCACTCACGCAGAGAACGCATGAAGCACCCCAGCATTCGCAGCCTCACCGGCGCCGTGCCCACGAGCCGTCTCGATCCCACCGCCACGGCGCTGATCGCGATCGATTTCCAGAACGAGTACTTCGACGGGCGCATGCCCATTCCCGATGGCCTCGCCGCCCTGCGCCAGGCGCGGCGCCTGATCGATGCCGCCGACCGGCATGCGATGCCGGTGTTCCATGTGCAGCATGTGGCGCCCGCCGACAGCCCGATCTTCGCGGACGGCAGCCACGCCTTCGGCATCCACGACGCACTGTGCCCGGCGCCTCAACACGCCGTGCTGCGCAAGGCCACGCCGAGCGCTTTTGCGGGCACCACGCTCGAGGCCGAGCTGCAGGCGCGCGGCATCACGACGCTGATCCTCACGGGCCTCATGACGCACATGTGCGTGTCGGCCACCGCCTTCGATGCCGCCCCGCGCGGCTACCAGAGCCTCATCGTGGGCGACGCCTGCGCGACGCGCGACCTCGACCTGGAAGAAGGCAGCGTACTGGGCCACCGCGAACTGCATCGCGCGGCGCTGCGCGGCGTGTCGGATGTGGTGGCCGAGGTGCGCTCGACCGAGGAGGTGCTGCAACTACTGGAAGCGGGCCGCTGACGCCCTGCCCTTCGCATGCACCCACGATTCCAACCTCTTCGATCCATGACCATGAAGTTCTCTTCCGCCTTGTTCCTCGCCCTGTCCTGCGCCCTGTGCGCGCCGGGCCTCGCCACCGCCGCCACGCCGGCATCCCGCACGCCGATCTCGGCGCCGGCCGACACGTTGCAATGGCAGGCCCTCGCGGGTGGTATCCGCTACGCCAACGTGCGCGGCAACCTGACGGGCAATGGCCCGTACGAAGCCTTCGTCGAATTCCCGGCCGGCTTCGACAACCCGCACCATCGCCACACGCAGGCGCTCCCGTCCGTCGTGCTCTCGGGTGTGTTCTATGCGATCTTCGATGACGGCAAGAAGGTGCTGTACCCGGCCGGCTCGTACTACCTGCTGCCGGCGCGGCTGCCGCACCGCAGCGGCTGCGAGCCGGGCGCGAACTGTCTGCTGTTCCAGTACCAGAGCGATCGCTTCGACCTGGTGCCGACTACGTCGAAGTGAGGCGCGGCTGCCGCGCTCAGTCGCCCTGCCCGTCCGCGGGCAGGTAGCGCGCGGCGGCAAAGTCGACAAACGCCCGCACCTTCGGCGACAGGTGCCGGTTCTGCGGATACAGCGCGTACAGGTTCAGCGGCTGCTGGCGGAATTCGGGCAGCACGTGCACCAGCTCGCCGCGCTCCACGTGGTCGCGTACGAGGAACGCCGGCGATGCCGCCAGCCCCGTGCCCGCCAGCGCGGCGCTGCGCAGCACGAGCCCGCTGTTGGCCTGCAGCCGCCCGCCCACGTCGACCGTGCAGACGCTGCCGTCCGGCGCGGTGAAGCTGGGCTGGGCGGCCTTCGCGGCCAATGAATAGTTCAGGCAGTCGTGCCCCGCCAGGTCGGCGGGCGTGCGCGGCGTGCCGCGCCGCTGCAGGTAGGCGGGCGACGCCACCCACCACTCCTCGAAGCTCGCGAGGCGCTTGACGATCAGCGTCGAGTCCGAGAGTGCATACGCCAGTCGCAATCCCACGTCGAAGCCCTCTTCGATCAGGTCGACGAAGCGGTCGTTGCACACGAGGTCGACCTTGACCTGCGGATGCGCGTCGAGAAAAGCCGGCAGCCACTGCGCCAACTCTTCCAGTCCGAAGGACATCGGCGCGTTGATGCGCAGCAGGCCCGTGGGCTCGACCTGGTGCTGCGCCACGACCAGCGCCGCGGTCTCGACCTGGTCGAGGATCTGCCGCGCGTGCTCGTAGTAGGTCTGGCCCGCCTGCGTGAGCGCGAAGCGGCGGGTGGTGCGGTTCAGCAGCTGCACGCCCAGCGCCGTTTCCAGCTGCTTGACGTGGCGCGAGACCACCGTGTGCGACACGTCCATCGCGTCGGCCGCGGCGGTGAAGCCGCCGGCCTCCACGACGGCGCGGAACGCCTTCATGGCCGCGAACTGGTCCATGCGCGAGCGCTGCCGGTTGTCAGTGCGCGCCGGCGGCCGCGTCGCCGCCCGCGCCGCCCTTTTGCGGCCGCGCCAGCCACACCAGCGGAATCAGCAGCAGGAACAGCACCGCCGAGGCATAGAAGATGTCGTTCGTAGCGAGCATGAACGACTGCTGGTCGACCAGGCGGTTGATCTGCCCGAGCACCTGCTCGGAACTGAAGCCGCTGCCGGTCAGCCCCGAGATGGCGCTGGTGGCCGCACTGTTGCCCGGGTTCACCGACTCCACGAGCTGCGCGTGGTGCAGGGCCGCGCGGCTGTCCCATAGCGTGGTGGCGATCGAGGTGCCCATGGCGCCCGCCGTGATGCGCAGGAAGTTCGACAGCCCCGACGCGGCCGGGATGCGGTCGGGCGTGAGGCCCGACAGCGTGATGGTCACGAGCGGAATGAAGAAGAACGCCATCGCGATGCCCTGGATGATCGTCGGGATGATGATCGTCACGAAGTCGGCCTGCGTGTTGAAGTTCGAGCGCATCCACAGCACCAGCGCGAACACGAGGAACGAGAAGGTCGCGTAGCGGCGCGGGTCGATCTTGGACACCGTGAGGCCCACCACCGGCGAGAAGAAGATCGCCAGCAGCCCCACGGGCGCCATGATCATCCCCGCCTGCGTGGCGGTGTAGCCCATCCATTGCTGCAGCCACAGCGGCAGCAACACCACGTTGCCGAAGAACAGGCCGTAGGCAATGGCCGTGGCCACCGCGCCCGACCAGAAGTTGCGGCGCTTGAACAGCGACAGGTCGACCACCGGGTGCTTGTCGGTCAGCTCCCAGACCAGGAAGAAGGCGAAGCCGACCACGGCCACCACGGCCATGGTGACGATCTCGGCCGAGTGGAACCAGTCGAGCTCCTTGCCCTTGTCGAGCATGAGCTGCAGCGAGCCCACCCACAGCACCAGCAGCGCCAGGCCGATGGCGTCGATCGGCACCTTGTGCGTCTTGCTCTCGCGCTTGTGGTACAGCGTCCAGGTGATGGCCGCGGCCACGATGCCCACCGGGATGTTGATGTAGAAGATCCACGGCCACGAGATGTTGTCGGTGATCCAGCCACCGAGCAGCGGTCCCATCACGGGCGCGACCAGCGTCGTCATCGACCACATGGCCATGGCCAGGCCGGCCTTGGCCTTCGGGTAGCTCGACAGCAGCAGCGTCTGCGACAGCGGGATCATCGGCCCCGCCACGAAGCCCTGCAACGCGCGAAACAGGATGAGCGTGGTCATGTTGGGCGCCAGGCCGCACAGCAGCGAGGCGACCATGAACAGGATCACGCTGGCCATGAACAGGCGCACCTGGCCGAAGCGCTGGGTCATGAAACCCGTGAGCGGCACCGCGATGGCGTTGGCCACCGCGAAGCTGGTGATGACCCAGGTGCCTTGCGTGGTGCTCACGCCAAGGTCGCCCGAGATGGCCGGCAGCGACACGTTGGCGATCGACGAGTCGAGCACGTTCATGAAGGTGGCGGCGGACAGCGCGACCGTGCCCCAGACGCGGGCGGAGCCCTCGAGCGGGGGGTGCGCGATGTAAGCGGGAGCAGCAGTGGCCATGGCGCGAGCTGTGAGGGTTCAGCAGCCGGCGGCGATCAGCCCGGCTGGCCCTGCGTGGCGGCGTGCACGGCCGGTGCGGCGGCGGACGCTGCCGGGCGGCTCACGGCTGCCGTGGGCGCACCGCGGCCGAGGTTGGCGGCGACGATGCGGTCCACCTCGGCGTCGGCGCCGCGGTCGAGCTGGCTGTAGACCTGCGTCTGCGCGAAGGCGGTGCTGCGCGGCGCATCGGCCAGCATCTTGCCGGTCTTCTGCGTGATGTCGATCTCGGCGTCCATCGACAGGCCGATGCGCAGCGGGTTGGCCTTGAGCTGCTCGGGGTCGAGTGCGATGCGCACGGGGACGCGCTGCACCACCTTGATCCAGTTGCCGGTGGCGTTCTGCGCCGGCAGCAGCGCAAAGGCGGCGCCGGTGCCCACGCCCAGGCCGGCCACCTTGCCGGTGTACTCGACCTTCTTGCCGTACACGTCGGCCGTGAGCTTCACGGGCTGGTCGATGCGGATGTTGCGCAGCTGCACTTCCTTGAAGTTGGCGTCGACCCACAGCTGGTGCAGCGGCACGATGGACATCATCGGCGTGCCGGCGGCCACGCGCTGGCCCAGCTGCACGGTGCGCTTGGCGACGTAGCCGTCGACCGGCGCGGGCATGGCCACGCGCTGCGTGGCGAGGTAGGCCTCGCGCACCTTGGCGGCGGCGGCCAGCACGCTCGGATGCTGGGCCACGCTGGTGCCTTCGGTCAGCGACTGGTTGCTGGCCAGCGCCTCGCGCGCGGCGACCACGCCGGCCTGTGCGGCGGCCAGTGCGCTCCTGGCGTTGGCCAGTTGCGTCTCGGCGTGGTTGAGTTCTTCCTTCGACACGGCGCCGTTGCCCGACAGCGCGCGGCGGCGCTGCAGGTCGTCCTGCGCCTTGGCGATGTCGCTCTGGGCCTTGGCGATGTCGCTCTGGCGCAGCGTGACCTGCGCGGCCAGCGAGCCGTTGTTGGCGTACAGCGTGCGCACCTGGCGCACGGCCTGCGCGAGCGCGGCCTCGGCCTGCTCGAGTGCGACCTTGGCGTCGGCCGGGTCGAGCTGCACCAGCGGCTGGCCGGCCTTCACGAAGTCGGTGTCGTCGGCACCGATGGCCATGACGGTGCCGCCGATCTGCGGCGTGATCTGGATGACGTTGCCCTGCACGTAGGCGTTGTCGGTGTTCTCGTAGTGGCTGGCGACCAGCCATTCGTACAGGCCCCAGCCGCCGCCGGCGACCAGCACCACGGCGGTGAGCGCGGTGAGTGCGCGGCGGCGCTTGCCGTTGCCCGCGGGCGCCTCGGGCGCGGCGGCGGGGGATACGGGGGAAGCGGATGTCGGAGTGTTGTTATCGCTCATGATGGAGTTCTTTCCGAAGAAGGCGGATCAGCAAATCAGTTCTGGGTGGCGGCCGTCGGGGCAGCCGCCGTGGCGGTGGCCGGCGGCTGCCAGCCGCCGCCCAGGGCGCGCGCCAGGCCCACCTGCGTGTCGAGGGCGCGGGCCGCCAGGTCGACCGCGAGCCGGCGCTGAGCCAGCACGGCGGTTTCGGCGGTCAGCACGTTGAGGTAGTTGCCCAGGCCGGCGCGGTAGCGCTGCACGGCAATGTCGTAGGCGCCTTCGGCGGCCGTCTGCGCGGCGCGCTGTTCGGTCTGCTGGCGCGTGATCGACTGTGCGCTCGACACCTGGTCGGCCGCGTCGCGCACGGCGTCGAGCACGGTGGCGTTGTAGCTTTCGATGGCCACGTCGAGGTCGGCCGACTTGCCGCGCAGGTTGGCGCGCAGGCGCCCGCCTTCGAAGATCGGCAGGTGGATGGCCGGGCCCACGCCCCACTGCTCGCTGCCCGACTTGAGCAGCTTGCCGAAACCCAGGCTCTGGAAGCCGGCAAAGGCCGTGAGGTTCACGTTGGGATAGAACTGGGTCTTGGCATTGGCCACGTCGCTGGTGGCCGCTTCGACGCGCCAGCGCGCGGCGGCGATGTCGGCGCGGCGGCCCAGCAGGTCGGCCGGGATGTTCGCCTGCAGCGCCATCGGCTTCACGCCGGCGAGCACCGGCGGCTTGAGCGAGGCCGACACGTTGGGCTGGCCCACGAGCGCATCGAGCGCGTGCTGCTGCAGCGCGATCTGCTCGTTGAGCGCTTCGATCTGCTGGCGCGCCTCGGGCAGGCCGCCTTCGCTCTGGCGCAGTTCGAGACGGGTGTCGAGGCCGGCCGCCACGCGGTCGCGCACCAGCTTGAAGGTCTCGTCGCGCTGGGCCAGCGTGCGCTTGGCCACTTCGACCTGCTCGTTCAGGCGCGCCCACTGGAAGTAGCTGCGCGCCACGTTGCTCGCGAGCAGCACGCGCGCGGCATCGGCGTCGGCCGCTGCTGCGTTGGCCGTGCCGAGGGCGGTGTCGAGCGCGCTGCGGTTCTTGCCGAAGAAGTCGAGCTCCCAGCTCGCGCCCAGCTGCAGCAGGCCGATGTTCTGCGTCGAGCCGCCCAGCGGCGCCGGGTAGATGTAGTTGCTGTTGAACTTCTGGCGGTTCAGGTTCAGGTCGGCACCGACCTTGGGCAGCAGCGCCGCGCCGGCGATGTCCGCCGAGGCCTGGGCACGCACGAGCCGCGCACGCGCGACCTGCAGGTTCGGGTTGCCGGCCACGGCCTGGTCGACCAGCGCATTGAGCTGGCTGTCGCCGAAGGCCTGCCACCACTGGCTGTCGAGGCTGGGCACGGACGCGCGCGCGGGGTCGGCTGCGATGCCGAGCGTGGACGCATCGCGCAACTTCGCGTGCGAGCCGATGCCGGCCATGTCGGCGCAACCGGCGAGCGCGACCACCGCCAGCGCGGCGGCCACCACAGGCGTGCGGCGCAGCGCGCGCACGGCGAAAGACTCAGTCATTCTTCTCTCCACGGGCCGCGAGGCCCTGTGCGTTGTCGAGGATGCGGCGCAAGTAGTCCTTGAGCTGCTCCCATTCTTCGAGGCTGAAGCCGGCCAGGTACTCGTTCTGCACCCGGCTCAGCACATAAGGCACTTCCTTCGCGGCCGCACGGCCTTCGTCGGTGAGTTCGATGTTGACCACGCGGCGGTCTTCGAGCGAGCGCACGCGGCGGCACAGGCCCTTGGCCTCGAGGCGGTCGAGCAGGCGCGTCATGGCACCGGTGTCGAGTTCGCAGGCGCGGGCCAGTTCGGCCACGGTGGTGGCGGCGCCGACGTGCAGCTTGTACAGCGGCACCCACTGCGGGTACGTGGGGCTGCCCGGCTCGCACATGCGCGTGCCGACGGTCTGGCCCACGGACGTGACGATGCGGCGCATCAGGTAGCCGATGCTCTCTTCGGCGCGGTAGTCCTCGGCGCGATAAAAGTCGGCCGGCGGGCGCACGGCCTCGTCGGGCGTCGGAGGGACCGGGGAAATGGGGGCATCGCTCATGGCCGAAATATTAGTTGTCATGGCAATTACTGTCAAGGCGACCTTTGTGGGGGCAAGGGCTCGGTAGAATTCGCGCCCATGGCTTCTTCCCCTCCGTCGTCCTCCGCAGCCAAGGGTTCGCCCCGCTCGCTGTCGGGGTTGCGCCCCTTCCTTCGCCCCTACCGCGTGCAGATCGTTCTGGCGGGGGTCTTCCTGGTGATGGCGGCCGTCACGACGCTGGCTTTCCCTATCGCCCTACGCAGCCTGATTGATGGCGGTTTGGTCAGCGCCGACAAGGGCGCGCAGACCATGGCGCTGCGCGAGCACTTCGGCGCCCTCTTCGCGGTGGCCGTGGCACTGGGCCTGTTTTCGGCCGCGCGCTTCTATACGGTGAGCTGGCTCGGCGAGCGTGTCACGGCCGACCTGCGCAATGCGGTCTACGGCCATGTACTGCAGCAGAGCCCGGCCTTCTTCGAGACCACGCAGACCGGCGAGGTGCTGTCGCGCCTCACGGCCGACACCACGCTCGTGCAGACGGTCGTCGGCTCGTCGCTGAGCATGGGCCTGCGCAACGCCGTCATGGGCGTGGGCGCGCTGGCGGTGCTGGTCTGGACCAACCCCTATGTGATGGTGCAGGTGCTGGGCATCCTGGTGCTGGTGGTGCTGCCGAGCATGTGGTTCGGCCGCCGCGTGCGCAAGCTGTCGCGCGCCAGCCAGGACCGCGTGGCCGACTCGAGCGCCATCGCGGCCGAGGTGCTGAACGCGATTCCCGTGGTGCAGAGCTACACGGCCGAAGGCCGCGAGGCCGACCGCTTCAACAGCTCAACCGAGAACGCCTTCCATACCGCCGTGCGCCGCACGCGCGCGCGCTCGGTGCTGGTGGCCTTCATCATCATCGCCACCTCGGCCGCCCTGCTCTGGGGCCTGTACGAAGGCACGCAGGCCGTGCTGCGCGGCGACATCACGGCCGGCCACCTGGGCCAGACCGTGGTCTACGTGGCGATCCTGGCGAGCGCCACGGCGGTGCTCGGCGAGGTGTACGGCGACCTGCTGCGCGCCGCCGGCGCCACCGAGCGCCTGATGGAACTGCTGCACGCGCCGACGGCCATCGCCTCACCCGCACGACCGGCGGTCGCGCCCGTCCCCGCGGCGGGCAGCGCCATCCGCTTCGACGCCATCACCTTCCACTACCCCTCGCGGCCGGGCACGCCGGCGCTGCGCGACTTCAGCCTGGACATCGCGCCGGGCGAGACCGTGGCGCTGGTGGGATCGAGCGGCGCGGGCAAGAGCACGGTGTTCCAGTTGCTGCTGCGCTACTACGACCCGCAGTCGGGCCGCATCGTGCTCGACGGCGCGTCGCTGGACGCACTCGCCCTGCACGACCTGCGCACCCGCATCGGCCTCGTGCCGCAGGACGCGGTGATCTTCTCGGCCAGCGCCTTCGAGAACATCCGCTACGGCCGGCCCGACGCCAGCGCCGAGGAGGTGCACGCCGCTGCGCGCGCCGCCTTTGCGCACGACTTCCTGCAGGCCCTGCCCGAGGGCTACGACACCTTCCTGGGCGAACGCGGCGTGCGGCTGTCGGGCGGCCAGCGCCAGCGCATCGCGATCGCGCGGGCCATTTTGAAGAACCCGCCGCTGCTGCTGCTGGACGAAGCTACCAGCGCGCTCGACGCCGAGAGCGAGCGCATGGTGCAGGCCGCGCTGGAATCGGCGATGGAAAACCGCACCACGCTCGTGATCGCCCACCGCCTGGCGACCGTGCAGAAGGCCGACCGCATCATCGTGCTGGACCACGGCGGCATCGTCGAACAGGGAACGCACGCGGCGCTGGTGGCGCAAGGCGGCGTGTACGCGCGGCTGGCCGCGCTGCAGTTCACGGCCTGAGCGGGTCGGGCCGGACGGGCTCGTCGCCGAGCCGGCCGGTTACTGCAGGGTTTCTTTCAGCGCTGCCGGAATCGGCAGCGCCATCACCGGAATGCCTTCATCGAGCAGCGCCTCGGTCTGCTCTGGCGTGGCCTGGCCGCGGATGCCGCGCTCGGCGGTTTCGCCGTAGTGCATCTTGCGCGCCTCGTCGGCGAAGCGGTCGCCGACGTCTTCGGTCTTGGCCAGCACTTCGCGCACGGCGCGCATCCAACGGGCTTCAGGTGAAGTCGCGGTTGCGGATACTTGAGTGGATGGCGATGCAGGCGCCGACGGCGCTTGGGCCGCGTCGCGCCCTTCTTCCTTCGGCGCCTTGGCGTTGCTCAGGTTCAGGCGGGGCGCGCTCAGCAGCTTGACGATGGCGGTGTCGCCGCAGACCGGGCACTCGACGAGGCCGCTGGCGAGCTGGCTGTCGAACGCCTCGTTGGACGCGAACCAGCCCTCGAAGCCGTGGCCGTGCGTGCAGCGGAGATCGAGGACCTTCATGCGCGGATTATCCCGCGCCGCCTTGCGAGGCTGCGGCCTGCCAATCCAGTGCCCATGCGCCCGACAGGACGTTCTGCAGCCACAGGGCGCAGGTGAGCGTCTTCGCGTCGGTCACGGTGCCGTCGCGGCACCAGCCGATGAGCTCCTGCGGCGTGGCTGTGAACACGTCAAGAAACTCGCCGTGGTCGAGCTGACGCTCGCCCAGCGAGAGGCCGCGTGCGAAGTAGATGTGGATGATCTCGGTCGAGTACGCCACCGCCAGGTGCGTGGCGCCCGCATGCGCCCATTCGCGCGCGGAGTAGCCGGTTTCCTCGAGCAGTTCGCGCTGGCCGCACAGCAACGGATCTTCGCCGGCGTCGAGCTTGCCCGCGGGAAACTCCACGATCACCTGGTCCACCGGGTAGCGGAACTGGCGCTCCAGCACCACGCGGCCGTCGTCGAGCAGCGGAATCACCACCACCGCGCCGGGATGCACCACGTACTCGCGCGTGGCGCTGTGGCCGTCGGGCAGGCGGATGGTGTCGCGCTTGGCGTGCAGGAACTTGCCCTTGAAGAGATCTTCGCTGCTGACGAGCTCTTCCTTCAGGTGCAGATCGGTGGCGGGAGAAGTCATGTCGGTCAGTGCCTGTGCTTCATCAGGTAGCGCCAGGTGAACCCGGGAAACGCCAGCACGACGAACAGCGAGGCCGTCACCGCGTAGAACTCCCAGCCCTGCGCAGCGATCTGCCCTGCCCTGCGTTCGAACAGCAGGCCGATGCCGCCGGCAATGAAGTACAGCACCACCAGTTCGCCGAAGCGGATGGCGAGCGACTTGTGCGAAGTCGACAGCGGCACCGCCCCGAACAGGCGCTCATTCAGGAACGGCAGGTTGGCGGCCACCAGGGCCACCAGCAGCACCACCCAGACCGACGCGGTTTGCGACACCGTGTTGCGGACCGCGTCAGTGGGCCAGCGTGGCCGCGATGGCGTCGTAGCACAGCGTCATCAGACCGCCGGGCAGCACGCCAAGAATCAGGATCAGCGCGCCGTTGATCGTGAGCACGGTGCGCACGTCGAACGAGGCCGACACGGTGGTCGCCGTGACGGGTGCGTCGAAGTACATGACCTTGACCACGCGCAGGTAGTAGAACGCGCCGATCAGCGAGGTGATCACGGCGAACACCGCTAGGCCGATGTAGATGGCAGCGCCCGAGGCGATCAGCGCCTGCAGCACGGCCAGCTTGGCGTAGAAGCCAACCAGCGGCGGCAGGCCGGCCAGCGAGAACATCGCGATGGCCATCACGCCGGCGTACAGCGGGCTGCGCTGGTTCAGGCCGGCCAGGTCGGTGATCTCTTCGCTTTCGAAGCCTTCGCGCGCCAGCAGCAGGATGATGCCGAAGCTCGCCAGCGTGGTCAGCACGTAGGTCACGACATAGAACATCGCGGCGCTGTAGGCGGCCTGCGCGTTCTGCGTGCCCTGCAGGTCGGAACCCGCCACCAGGCCCAGCAGCATGAAGCCCATCTGCGCGATGGTCGAGTACGCCAGCATGCGCTTGAGGTTGCTCTGCGCGATGGCGGCAAGGTTGCCGATCACCAGCGACGCCACCGCCAGCACGGCGAGCATCTGCTGCCAGTCGATGGCCAGCGGCTGCAGGCCGTCGACCAGCAGGCGGATGATGATGCCGAAGGCAGCCAGTTCGGGCGCGGCGCCGATCAGCAGCGTGATCGCCGTCGGCGCGCCCTGGTAGACGTCGGGCACCCACATGTGGAACGGTGCGGCACCGACCTTGAACGCCAGGCCGGCCACGATGAAGACCAGGCCGAACACCAGCACCTGGTGGTTCACCTTGCCGGTCGAGATCGCCTTGAACACTTCGTTCAGGTCGAGCGAGCCGGTGGCGCCGTACATCATCGACAGGCCGTACAGCAGGAAGCCGCTGGCCATGGCGCCGAGCACGAAGTACTTCATGGCGGCTTCGCTGGCCACCGCGTTGTCGCGGCGCAGCGCCACGAGCGCGTAGCTCGACAGCGTGAGCAGTTCCAGGCCGAGGTAGATCAGCAGAAAGTTGCTGCCACCGATCATCACGAACATGCCCAGCAGGGCCAGCATGCTGATCGTGAACATCTCGCCGCCACGCAGCATCTCGCGGTCGGCCGCGTAGGGACGGCCGTAGACCAGCGTCACCATCAGGGCCAGCGAGGCGAAGCACTTGAGCCAGTTGCCCATCGTGTCGCTCACCACCATGCCGCCGAAGCCGTAGGAGGTCTTGCCGCCGACAGCGGCCAGGCCCGTGAGCACGGCCACCGCCGCCAGCGTGAGCAGCGTCAGGATGTAGGTGCGGGTGCGGCGCGGGCTCGTGTCCGACAGGTCGACCAGCGCAATGATGCAGGCCATGACCAGCAACACGATTTCGGGGTAGATCGTCACCCAGCTGAGTTTGTCAATCATCTCGTTCTCTTCTTCAGCGTGGCATCAGACGGGCAGCTTCGAAATCGCCACGTGGCGCAGAAGCTCGACGACGGAGGCATCCATCGCGTCGGTGAAAGGCTTCGGATACAGGCCCATCCACAGCACGGCGATCGCCAGCAGCGAGAGCATCAGGAATTCGCGGGCGTTGATGTCCTTCAGTTCCTTGACGTGGTCGTTACCGACCGGGCCCAGGTACACGCGTTTGTACATCCACAGGGTGTAGGCAGCGCCGAAGATCAGTGCGGTGGCAGCGCCCAGGCCGACCCAGAAGTTGGCCTTGACGGCGCCCAGGATCACCATCCATTCACCCACGAAACCGGCGGTGCCCGGCAGGCCGCAGTTGGCCATGGCGAACAGCAGCGCGAACGCGGCGAACTTGGGCATGGTGTTGACCACGCCGCCGTAGTCGGCGATCTGACGCGAGTGGACGCGGTCGTACAGCACGCCGATGCCCAGGAACATGGCGCCCGACACGAAGCCGTGGGCAATCATCTGCACGATGCCGCCGGACACGCCGAGCTCGTTGAAGATGAAGAAGCCCAGCGTCACGAAGCCCATGTGGGCGACCGACGAGTACGCCACCAGCTTCTTCATGTCCTGCTGCACCAGCGCCACCAGGCCCACGTAGATCACGGCGATGAGCGACAGCGCGATCATGAGCCAGGCCCATTCGTGCGAAGCGTCAGGCGCGATGGGCATCGAGAAGCGCAGGAAACCATAGGCACCCAGCTTCAGCATGATCGCGGCCAGCACGGCCGAGCCGCCGGTGGGGGCCTCGACGTGCACGTCGGGCAGCCATGTGTGGACCGGCCACATCGGCACCTTCACGGCGAAGGCCGCGAAGAAGGCGAAGAACAGGAAGGTCTGCGCGGTCGCACCCAGCGGCAGCTTGTGCCAGCTCAGGATGTCGAAGCTGCCGCCCGACTTGTTGTACAGGAAGATCAGCGCGACCAGCATCAGCAGCGAGCCGAGCAGCGTGTACAGGAAGAACTTGAACGCCGCGTAGATCTTGTTCGGGCCGCCCCAGATGCCGATGATCAGGTACATCGGGATCAGCGTGGCTTCGAAGAACACGTAGAACAGGATGCCGTCGAGCGCCGAGAACACGCCGATCATGAAACCCGACAGGATCAGGAACGCGCCCATGTACTGGTTCACGCGCTCGGTGATCACTTCCCAGGCCGAGATCACGACCACGACCGTGATGAACGAGGTCAGCAGCACCAGCCACAGCGACATGCCGTCGATGCCCAGGTGGTAGTTGACGTTGAAGCGCGAGATCCAGCTCGTCTTCTCGACGAACTGCATCGCGGCGGTTCCGTTCTGGAAGCGCGTGAACAGCGGCACCGTGACCAGGAAGCTCACGATGGCACCGACGAGCGCGACCCAGCGCACGCCCTTGGCGTGCTCGTCGCGGCCAAACGCCAGCAGCACGGCGCCGAATGCGATCGGCACCCAGATGGCAAGGCTCAACAAACCCATTTTTCTTTTTCTCCAGCGTTCGGGCTCAACGTTTGAACCAGACGAAGTACGTCATCAGGATGAAGATGCCCAGCAGCATCGCGAAGGCGTAGTGGTAGATGAAGCCCGACTGCAGCCAGCGCACGACGCCGGCCACGCGACCCACCACCTTCCAGGAACCGTTGACGAGCGCGCCGTCGATCAGCGCCTGGTCGCCGCCCTTCCACAGGCCCGTGCCGAGCAGGCGCGCACCGCGGGCGAGGATGTTCTCGTTGATCCAGTCGAGGTAGTACTTGTTCTCGAGCAGGTTGTAGATCGGGCTGAAGGCGCGCTTGATGGCGGCCGGCAGTGCCGGGTTCATCATGTACATGTAGTACGACAGCGCCACGCCGGCCAGCGCCAGCCAGAACGGTGCGGTCTGCAGGCCGTGGATCGCCATGGCGACCGGGCCGTGGAAGGCTTCCTTCAGCTCGCCCATCGCGTGGTGCTTGGCACCGTCGACGAAGATCGCGTCCTTGAAGAAGCTGCCGAACAGCATCGGGTCGATGGTCATGAAGCCGATCACCACCGAGGGGATCGCCAGCAGCACCAGCGGCAGCCAGACCACCATCGGCGATTCGTGCGGCTTGTGGGCGTCGTGGCCATGGCCATGGCCGTGGTCGTCGTGTCCGTGCGCGTCGTGCGCATGGTCGTCGTGGTGCGCGTCGGGGTTCTGGTCGTAGCGTTCCTTGCCGTGGAAGACCAGGAAGTACATGCGGAACGAGTAGAACGCCGTCACGAACACGCCGGCCAGCACCGCGTAGTAGGCGAACTGCGCGCCCCACAGGTGGCTTTCGTGCACGGCCTCGATGATGCTGTCCTTCGAGTAGAAGCCCGAGAACAGCGGCGTGCCGATCAGCGCGAGCGAACCCAGCAGCGAGGTGATCCAGGTGATGGGCATGTACTTGCGCACGCCGCCCATCCAGCGGATGTCCTGGTTGTGGTGCATGCCGATGATCACCGAGCCCGCGCCGAGGAACAGCAGCGCCTTGAAGAAGGCGTGCGTCATCAGGTGGAACACCGCGACCGAGTAGGCCGAGGCACCGAGCGCCACCGTCATGTAGCCCAGCTGCGACAGCGTCGAGTACGCGACCACGCGCTTGATGTCGTTCTGGATGATGCCCAGGAAGCCCATGAACAGCGCGGTGATGGCGCCGATCACGAGGATGAAGCTCAGGGCCGTGTCGCTCAGCTCGAACAGCGGCGACATGCGCGCCACCATGAAGATGCCGGCCGTCACCATGGTCGCCGCGTGGATCAGCGCCGAGATGGGGGTCGGGCCTTCCATCGAGTCGGGCAGCCACACGTGCAGCGGGAACTGGGCGCTCTTGCCCATCGCGCCGATGAACAGGCAGATGCAGATCACCGTGATGAGCATCCACTCGGTGCCCGGGAAGGTGATGCCGGCCAGCGTGTGCGCCTTGGCGAAGGCTTCGCCGTAGTTCAGCGTGCCGGCGTAGGCGGCGATCAGGCCGATGCCCAGGATGAAGCCGAAGTCACCCACGCGGTTGACCAGGAAGGCCTTCATGTTCGCGAAGATGGCCGTGGGCTTGTTGAACCAGAAGCCGATCAGCAGGTACGACACCAGGCCCACCGCCTCCCAGCCGAAGAACAGCTGGAGCATGTTGTTGCTCATGACGAGCATCAGCATCGAGAAGGTGAACAGAGAGATGTACGAGAAGAAGCGGTTGTAGCCGTCGTCTTCTTCCATGTAGCCGATGGTGTAGATGTGGACCATCAGCGACACGAAGGTCACGACGCACATCATCATGGCCGTGAGGCCGTCGACCAGGAAGCCGACTTCCATCTTCAGGCCGCCGACCATCATCCATTCGTAGATGGTCTGGTTGAAGCGGGCACCGTCGACGATGACCGACTTCAGCGTCATCGCCGAGATCACGAAGGCGACGAACACGCCCAGAATGGTCAGCGAATGCGTGACCTTGCGGCCGATGTGGTTGCCGCCGAACTTCGTGCCGAACAGGCCGGCAAGTGCGGCGCCGACCAGGGGTGCCAGCGGCACGGCCAGCAAGGTGGATGCGGAAAGGGTTGCGCTCATACTGCTGTCAACCCTTGAGCGAGTTGAGTTCGTCGACGTTGATGTTGGACTTGTTGCGGAACAACAGGACCAGCAGCGCCAGGCCGATGGCCGATTCGGCCGCCGCCACCGTCAGGATGAAGAACACGAAGATCTGGCCGTGCATGTCGCCCAGGTAGTGCGAGAAGGCCACGAAGTTCATGTTGACCGCCAGCAGCATCAGTTCGATGGCCATCAGCAGCACGATCAGGTTCTTGCGGTTCAGGAAGATGCCGATCACCGACAGCGCGAAGAGCATCGCGCCGAGCGAGAGAAAGTGTCCGAGCGTGAGCGTCATGCCTTGTTTTCCTTTGCAGCGGCATCCGCTGCCGGGGCCTCAACCACCGGCTCGGCCGCACGCGTGACGGGCATCTGCACGATGCGCACGCGGTCGCGCGCCTTCACGCGCACCTGGTCCGACGGGTTGACGTACTTGCTGTCCTTGCGGGTGCGCAGCGTCAGTGCAATGGCGGCAATGATGGCCACCAGCAGGATGACCGCGGCGATTTCCAGCGGGTAGAGGTATTCGGAATACAGCAGCTTGCCCAGCTCGAGCGTGTTCGAGCTGTTGGGCGAGGTCGTCGCCATGGCGCGCGGGCCTTCGCCCAGGCGGAAGCCGCCCATGAGCACGGCCGCCATTTCGAGCGCGATGAGCGCGCCGATGCCGGCCGCCAGCGGGAAGTGCTTCCAGAAGCCCTCTCGCAGGCCGTCGACGTCGATGTCCAGCATCATCACGACGAACAGGAACAGCACCATCACGGCACCGACGTACACCAGCACGAGCGAGATCGCCAGGAACTCGGCGCGCAGCAGCAGCCAGATGGCCGAGGCCTGGAAGAAAGCCAGCACCAGGTACAGCGCGGCGTACACGGGGTTGCGGGAGGTGATGACGCGGAAGGCTGCAAACAGCAGCACCGCGGCAAACAGATAGAACAGACCGGTCTTGACGTCCATTGGAATTCGATTGGTACGGGTTTCGAGCGGAGCCGGCTCAGCGGTACTTGGCGTCGGCCGCCTTGTTCGCCGCGATTTCTTTTTCGTAGCGGTCGCCCACGGCCAGCAGCATGTCCTTGGTGAAGTACAGGTCGCCGCGCTTTTCGCCGTGGTATTCGAAGATGTGCGTCTCGACGATCGAGTCGACCGGGCAGCTCTCTTCGCAGAAGCCGCAGAAGATGCACTTGGTCAGGTCGATGTCGTAGCGCGTGGTGCGGCGCGAGCCGTCGTCACGCACGTCGGATTCGATGGTGATGGCCAGTGCGGGGCACACGGCCTCGCACAGCTTGCAGGCGATGCAGCGCTCTTCGCCGTTCTCGTAGCGGCGCAGCGCGTGCAGGCCGCGAAAACGCGGCGACAGCGGCGTCTTCTCTTCGGGGAACTGGACGGTGATCTTGCGTGCGAAGGCGTACTTGCCCGTGATGGCCAGGCCCTTGAACAGTTCGAACAGCATGAAGCTGCCCAGGAAGTCCTTGAGCGAGAACGGTGCGGAGGCCAGCTTGGAGGTGCGTCCGAGCCCTCCGGCGGTGTGTGAAGCAGTCATGATGTCGTCGCTTCCTGCTTATTTCCAGATGTTGAACGGCGTCTGCATCCAGCCACCGACCACGACCAGCCACACCAGGGTGACGGGAATGAAGATCTTCCAGCCCAGACGCATGATCTGGTCATAGCGGAAGCGCGGGAACGTCGAGCGCACCCACAGGAACATGGTGACCACGCAGAAGGTCTTCAGGCCCAGCCAGATCCAGCCCGGAATGAAGCTCAGGAACTCGAACGGCGGCAGCCATCCGCCGAGGAACAGCACCACGGTCAGGATCGAGACGAGCCACATGTTGGCGTACTCGGCCAGGAAGAACATCGCGAAGCTCATGCCCGAGTACTCGATCATGTGGCCGGCCACGATTTCGGATTCGCCTTCCACCACGTCGAACGGGTGGCGGTTGGTTTCGGCGAGACCCGAGATGAAGTACACGACGAAGATCGGCAGCAGCGGCAGCCAGTTCCACGACAGGAAGCCAATGCCCATGTCTTGGAACATGCCCTTGCCCTGCACCGTCACGATGTCGGACATGTTCAGGCTGCCCGTGACCATCAGCACCACGACGAAGCAGAAGCCCATCGCGATTTCGTAGCTCACCATCTGTGCCGAGGCACGCAGCGCGCCCAGGAAGGCGTACTTCGAGTTCGAGGCCCAGCCGGCGATGATCACGCCGTACACCTCGAGCGAGGTGATGGCCATCACGAACAGCAGGCCGGCGTTGATGTTGGCCAGCGCCACGTCGGGACCGAAGGGAATCACGGCCCATGCGGCCAGCGCCGGCATGATGGTCATGATGGGGCCGAGCAGGAACAGGCCCTTGTTGGCGACCGTCGGAAGGATGATTTCCTTGGTCATCAGCTTGAGCGCGTCGGCGATCGGCTGCAGCAGGCCCAGCGGCCCGATACGGTTCGGGCCCACGCGGATCTGCGTGAAGCCGATGGCCTTGCGTTCCCACAGCGTGAGGTACGCCACGGCCAGCATCAGCGGGATCACGACGACGATGATCTTGATCAGCGTCCAGACCACGGGCCAGACGACGGACGTCCACCAGCCTGCGGCGACCAGCCCCTGGCCGAAGCCATGAATTGCGTCGATCATGCCAGGGCCTCCTCGGCACGAGCGGGTGCGGCCTGTGCGCTGTTGCGCGCGTCGGCGGTCAACTGCAGCGACGGTGCGCGGCGCACGATCGAGTCGAGCTGGTAGATGCTCGCGACCACGGGCGCGGCCACGGCGCCGCTGGCCGCGACGGCCTTGGCGGACGTGGCGTTGCTCAGCGCGTTCGCCGGCATGGTGCCCTTGTCACCGACGGTGGCCAGCACCTCGGCGGTCGATTCGAAGGCGAAGCCCGGCAGGCCGAGCAGGTTCGCCAGCACGCGCAGCACCTTCCACGCCGGACGCGTTTCGCCTTGCGGCTTCACGACGGCATGGAAACCCTGCAGGCGGCCTTCGGCGTTGACGAAGGTGCCCGGCGTTTCGGTGAACGGGGCGATGGGCAGCAGCACATCGCTGAATTCGAGGTTGGCCTTGAAGGGGCTCAGCGTGACCACCATCTGCGCATTGCCGATGACATCGGCGGCGGCAGCACCGGCGGCCGAGTCGAACACCGGCTCGGTGTTCAGCAGCAGCACGGCCTTGAGGCCGGAGCCGGCGGCAAGCATGCGGCCGGCATCGAGGCCGCCGTTCTGCGGGAAGGCGCCGACGAGCTGTGCGCCCACGGTGTTGCCCGCTTCGGTCAGGTAGCCGACGGTGGCGCCGGTCTGTGCGCCGATCCAGTTCGCGAGGGCCAGCAGGCTGCTGGCTTGTGCGTGGTGCGCGGCGGCATTGCCGAGCAGGATGGCCTTGCGTTCGCCGCTCAGCAGCGAGGCTGCGATGGCTTGCGCGGCGGCGTCGGGCGCGTTCTTCGGTGCCAGCGGCGCGGCGGCACCGTTGGTCTGGCCGATGGCCGCGGCCACGGCGGCCAGCGCCTCGACCCACTGGTCGGCTTCGACGATCGAGGCTTGCGCCACGTCGATGGCCCAGGCACCGCGGTCGGCCATGAGGCTGGACGAGGTGATCACCGACAGCGCGGCGCCCTTGCGCACGGCCTGGCGGATGCGCTGTGCGAACAGCGGGTGTTCCTTGCGCAGGTTCGAACCGACGACCAGCGCGCGCTGCACTTGCGTGAGCGAAGCGATCGAGGTGCCGAGCCAGCGCACGCCTTCGAAGGCCGAGAATTCGGCATTGCGCAGGCGGTAGTCGATATTGTCGCTGCCGAGTTCACGCGTGAGCATGGCGGCGAGCTGCAGCTCTTCGAGCGTGCTGTGCGGGCTGACCAGCGTGCCGATGCTTTGCGCACCATGGTCGGTCTTGATCTGCTTGAGGCCGTTGGCGACGTACTCGAGTGCCGTCTGCCAGTCGACCTGTTGCCATTGGCCGCCCTGCTTCAGCATGGGCTGCGTCAGGCGTTCCGTGCCGTTGAGCGCTTCGTACGAGAAGCGGTCGCGGTCGGCGATCCAGCATTCGTTGACGTCTTCGTTCTCGAGTGGCACCACGCGCATCACGCGGTTGTTCTTGACCTGGACGATCAGGTTGGCACCGGTGGAGTCGTGCGGGCTCACCGACTTGCGGCGCGACAGTTCCCAGGTGCGGGCGCTGTAGCGGAACGGCTTGCTCGTGAGCGCGCCGACCGGGCAGATGTCGATCATGTTGCCCGACAGCTCGGAGTCGACCGAGTCGCCGAGGAAGGTTTCGATTTCGGAGTGCTCGCCGCGGTGCGACATGCCCAGCTCCATCACGCCGGCCACTTCCTGGCCGAAACGGACGCAGCGCGTGCAGTGGATGCAGCGGCTCATCTCTTCCATGCTGATCAGCGGGCCGACGTCCTTGTGGAACACGACGCGCTTTTCTTCTTCGTAACGCGAAGAAGAACCGCCATAGCCGACGGCCAGGTCCTGCAGCTGGCATTCGCCACCCTGGTCGCAGATGGGGCAATCCAGCGGGTGGTTGATCAGCAGGAACTCCATGACGGACTGCTGGGCCTTGATGGCCTTGTCGCTCTTGGTGCGAACGATCATGCCCTGCGTGACGGGCGTGGCGCAGGCCGGCATCGGCTTGGGCGCCTTTTCCACGTCGACCAGGCACATGCGGCAGTTGGCCGCGATGCTGAGTTTCTTGTGATAGCAGAAGTGCGGAATGTAGGTGCCCGCCTTTTCGGCCGCATGCATCACCATGCTGCCTTCGGTCACTTCGACCTTCTTGCCGTCGAGTTCGATTTCGATCATGTCTGTGTTTCTTCTCGCACTCAGGCCTTGACGGGCGCCGTCGGGACGTGACCCGGGATCAGGGCCTCGAACTCATGGCGGAAGTGCTTGATCATGGCGCGCACGGGCATGGCTGCCGCATCGCCGAGCGCACAGATGGTGCGGCCCATGATGTCGCCGGCCACGGAGTCCAGCAGCTGCATGTCGCTGGGCTTGCCCTGGCCGTTGTGGATGCGGTCCACCACGCGGTAGAGCCAACCCGTGCCTTCGCGGCAGGGGGTGCACTGGCCGCAGGACTCGTGCATGTAGAAGTACGAGAGGCGCTTGAGCGACTCGACCATCGACCGCGTGTCGTCCATGACGATCACCGCGCCCGAGCCCAGCATGGAGCCGGCCTTGGCGATGGAGTCGTAGTCCATGGTGCAGGCCATCATGATGTCGGCCGGCAGCACCGGCGACGACGAGCCGCCGGGGATCACGGCCTTGAGCGTGCGGCCCTTGCGCACGCCGCCGGCCAGCTCGATCAGCTTGGAGAACGGCGTACCCATCGGCACTTCGTAGTTGCCGGGCAGCTCGACGTCACCGCTCACCGAGTAAATCTTGGTGCCGCCGTTGTTCGGCTTGCCGCACTCGAGGTAGGCCTGGCCGCCGTTGCGGATGATCCAGGGCACCGCCGCGAAGGTCTCGGTGTTATTGATGGTGGTCGGCTTGCCGTACAGGCCGAAGCTGGCCGGGAACGGCGGCTTGAAGCGCGGCTGGCCCTTCTTGCCTTCGAGCGACTCGAGCAGCGCGGTTTCTTCGCCGCAGATGTAGGCACCGAAGCCATGGGCGGCGTGCAACTGGAAGTTGTACGTGCTGCCCATGATCTTGTCGCCGAGGTAGCCGGCAGCGCGCGCCTCTTCGAGGGCGGCCTCGAAGCGGTCGTAGCTCTGGAAGATCTCGCCGTGGATGTAGTTGTAGCCCACGCTGATGCCCATCGCATACGCGGCGATGGCCATGCCTTCGATCACGATGTGCGGGTTGAACTGCAGGATGTCGCGGTCCTTGCACGTGCCGGGCTCGCCCTCGTCCGAGTTGCAGACGAGGTACTTCTGGCCCGGGAACTGGCGGGGCATGAAGCTCCACTTCAGGCCGGTCGGGAAACCCGCGCCGCCACGGCCGCGCAGGCCCGAGGCCTTCACTTCGGCGATCACCTGGTCGGGCGTGAGGCCCTCGGTGAGGATCTTGCGCAGCGCCTGGTAGCCGCCGCGCGCTTCGTAGTCGGCCAGGTGCCAGTTGGTGCCGTCCAGGCCTGCGTAGATCTGAGCGCCGATGTGGCGGTCATGGAAGCAGGTCTGGACACCGGTGGCCTGGAATTGCGAGAGAACCTGTTCGGGCGTCATCACGAAGCCTCCCCTGGCTTGGCACTGCGCAAACCGTCGATGAGCTGGTCGAGCTTGTCGTTGCTCATGAAGCTGCACATGGTGCGGTCGTTGACCAGCATCACGGGCGAATCGGCGCAGGCGCCCAGGCATTCGCTCTGCTGCAGCGTGAACAGGCCGTCGGCCGTGGTCTCGCCCATCTTGATGCCGAGCTTCTTCTCGAGGTGCACGAGCGCGGTGACGCCGTCGCGCAGCTGGCACGGCAGGTTGGTGCACACGTTGAGCTTGAACTTGCCCACCGGATGCTGGTTGTACATGTTGTAGAAGGTCGTCACTTCGTGCACGGCGATGGGCGCCATGCCGAGGTAGGCGGCGATCTCGCGCTCGCGCTGCACGCTCACGAAGCCTTCGTCCTGCTGGACGATGGCCAGGCAGGCCATCACGGCCGACTGCTTGCCGGCTTCGGGGTACTTCGCGACCTCGCGCGCAAAACGCTCGAGGATGGCAGCCTTCAACGGCGCCGAGGGCGCCGCGTCATGGTGATGGGTTGAGGAAGTCGTCATTCGCTCTTTCTCACCTGTCGATTTCGCCGAACACGATGTCCATCGTGCCGATCACCGCGACAGCGTCGGCGATCATGTGGCCGCGCGACATTTCGTCGAGGGCAGCGAGGTGCGGGAAGCCCGGGGCGCGGATCTTCAGGCGGTACGGCTTGTTGGCACCGTCGCTCACGAGGTAGATGCCGAACTCGCCCTTGGGGTGCTCGACGGCGGCATACGCTTCGCCTTCGGGCACGTGGAAGCCTTCGGTGAAGAGCTTGAAATGGTGGATCAGCTCCTCCATGTTCGCCTTCATCGATTCGCGCGCAGGCGCGGCGACCTTGTGGTTGCTGGTGATCACCGGGCCGGGGTTGGCGCGCAGCCAGGCCGAGCACTGCTGAATGATCTTGTTGGCCTGGCGCATTTCTTCCACGCGAACCAGGTAGCGGTCGTAGCAGTCACCGGTCTTGCCCACGGGCACGTCGAACTGCATCTGGTCGTAGACGTCGTAGGGCTGCTTCTTGCGCAGGTCCCATTCGACGCCCGAGCCACGCAGCATCGGGCCGGTGAAGCCCAGGTTCAGCGCGCGCTCCGGCGTGACCACGCCGATGCCCACGGTGCGCTGCTTCCAGATGCGGTTGTCGGTGAGCAGCGTCTCGTACTCGTCGACCATCTTCGGGAAGCGCTTGCAGAAGTCGTCGATGAAGTCGAGCAACGAGCCCTGGCGGTTCTCGTTGAGCTTTTCGATGGCCTTCGCATTCTTGATCTTGCTGACCTTGTACTGCGGCATCGAATCCGGCAGGTCGCGGTAGACGCCGCCCGGACGGAAGTACGCCGCGTGCATGCGCGCGCCGGACACGGCTTCGTACATGTCGAACAGGTCTTCACGCTCGCGGAAGCAGTAGATGAGCATGTTCATCGCGCCGCAGTCGAGACCGTGCGCACCGAGCCACAGCAGGTGGTTCAGCAGGCGGGTGATCTCGGCGAACATCACGCGGATGTACTGCGCGCGGATCGGCACATCGAGGCCCATCATCCGCTCGATGGCGAGGCAGTAAGCGTGCTCGTTGGACATCATCGACACGTAGTCGAGGCGGTCCATGTAGGGCAGCGACTGGATGAAGGTGCGCGATTCGGCGAGCTTCTCGGTCGCACGGTGCAGCAGGCCGATGTGGGGGTCGGCACGCTGGATCACTTCGCCGTCCAGCTCGAGCACCAGGCGCAGCACGCCGTGTGCTGCGGGGTGCTGGGGACCGAAGTTGAGTGTGTAGTTCTTGATTTCGGCCATATCTGTCAGTGCAAACCGCCGCCGTAGTTGTCTTCGCGGATCACGCGCGGCGTGATTTCGCGCGGCTCGATCGAGACCGGCTGGTAGACCACGCGCTTCTGCTCTTCGTCGTAGCGCATTTCGACGTGACCCGACACCGGGAAGTCCTTGCGGAACGGGTGGCCGATGAAGCCATAGTCGGTCAGGATGCGGCGCAGGTCGTCGTGGCCGTCGAACACGATGCCGTACAGGTCGAAGGCTTCGCGCTCGAACCACGTGGCAGCGCTCCAGACGGGCTGGAGCGAGTCGATCACGGGCAGGTCTTCGCTGGTCGCGAACACCTTCAGGCGCACGCGCTGGTTGAGACTCACGGAAAGCAGGTGCGAGACGACGCCGTAGCGTTCGCCCTGCCACTCGCCTTCGCGGTAGTCGGAATAGTCCATGCCGCACAGGTCGATCAGCTGCTCGAAACGGCAGCCGGGCGCATCGCGCAGCAGCAACGCCGCATCGATGTAGTCGGCAGCGCCGACCACGACGGTCACTTCTTCGAGCGCAACCGTCACGCTCTTGGCCTTGGCGCCGAGCGTCTCGGCGATGGTGGCGCGCAGCACCTCCGGCGAAATTGCAAAGTCAGTCATCGTCGGCAATCTCTCAGGCGCGGGCAATGGTGTTGGTGCGGCGAATCTTCTGCTGCAGCTGGATCACGCCGTACAGCAGCGCCTCAGCGGTGGGCGGGCAACCCGGCACATAGACGTCGACCGGCACGATGCGGTCGCAGCCACGCACCACGGAATAGCTGTAGTGGTAGTAACCGCCGCCGTTCGCGCAGGAGCCCATCGAGAGCACCCAGCGCGGCTCGGGCATCTGGTCGTAGACCTTGCGCAGCGCCGGCGCCATCTTGTTGCACAGCGTGCCGGCCACGATCATCAGATCGGACTGGCGCGGGCTGGGGCGGAACAGCATGCCGAAACGGTCGATGTCGTAGCGGGCAGCGCCCGCGTGCATCATTTCGACCGCGCAGCATGCGAGGCCGAACGTCATCGGCCAGAGAGATCCGGTCTTCGCCCAGTTCACGACCGAGTCGTAGGTCGTGGTGACGAAGCCTTCTTTGAGAACGCCTTCAATGGCCATCGTGTAGCTTCCTTGTCATTCCCAGTCGAGCGCGCCTTTTTTCCACTCGTAGACGAAGCCCACGACGAGGATGGCGAGAAAGATCATCATGGCCCAGAAGCCAACAGCGCCGATTTCCTTGAGCGCAATGGCCCACGGAAAGAGAAAGGCAATCTCGAGATCGAAGAGGATGAAGAGAATCGCAACGAGGTAATAGCGCACGTCGAACTTCATGCGCGCATCCTCGAAGGCTTCGAAGCCGCACTCGTAGGGCGCGTTCTTCGCAGCGTCGGGCCGATTGGGCCCAAGGATGTATCCGATGACTTGCGGGGCGACGCCTACGCCGACCCCGACCAAAATGAACAAAAGGACGGGAAGGTAGGAATCGAGGTTCATCGAGAAATTTTCACCGCTTGCCACCGACAGAAGAGCCTCTGGAAAGAGATCTTCTGCCGGTGAGATTTGGTGCGGTCGGCGAGACTCGAACTCGCACAGCTTTCGCCACTACCCCCTCAAGATAGCGTGTCTACCAATTTCACCACGACCGCGGTTTTTAACTGTCCAGATGGCATGAGGTGCCGTTGAGGCATTTGGCTTTCTGAACAGATTTAGAGTTTACCCTGAAATGAAGCCGTTTCTCACGAACGGCTGCATGAAAACAACCTGATTACTTGGCCGGAATCTGACCGGAGCCCGAAACGGGTGCAGCAGGCGCCGAAGCGGCCTTGGCAGGTGCTGCTGCAGCAGGGATTTCGCCCGCAGCGCCGGTCGCAGGCGCGGCCGGTGCAGCAGGCGCACCCACGGCAGCGCGCTCCAGCAGGCTGCCACCGCCCGCAGGACGTGCGTGGCTGAAGTAGGCCAGCAGCAGCGTGCAGGCGAAGAACACCGCGGCCAGCACAGCCGTGGTGCGCGAGAGGAAGTTGGCACTGCCGCTGGCACCGAACAGGCTGCCCGCACTGCCGCTGCCGAAGGCCGCGCCCATGTCGGCGCCCTTGCCGTGCTGGATCAGGATCAGGCCGATCATTGCCAGCGCCGCCAGCATTTGCACGCCGACCAGAAGATTGAGGACCACGTTCATTCGTTCTTACTCCTAAGTGATGGCTGCCGTTGCCGCGATCAGCGTGCAGCGGCAGAAATGATCTGCAGAAAGTCGGGCGCCTTGAGCGAGGCGCCGCCGATGAGGCCGCCGTCGATGTCGGCCTGCGCCAGCAGTTCGGCGGCATTCGCCGCGTTCATGCTGCCGCCGTACAGAATCTTGATGCCCGCGGCGTGTTCGCTCGCGGCATGGTGCAGTTGCGCACGCAGCACGGCATGCACCGCCTGCGCCTGCTCGGGCGAAGCCGTCTTGCCCGTGCCGATGGCCCAGACCGGCTCGTAGGCCACGACGATCTCGCTGATGCAGTGGCCGTTCACATGGATCACCGCAGCCAGCTGGCGCTTGACGACCTCTTCGGTCTGCCCTGCTTCGCGCTGTGCCAGCGTCTCGCCGACGCAGACGATCGGCGTGATGCCGTTCGCCAACGCCGCCGCCGTCTTGGCCGCCACGGCATCGTCGGTTTCGCCGTGGTACTGGCGACGCTCCGAATGGCCCACGATGGCATAGCGCACACCGAAATCCTTCAGCATCGCCGCCGACTGCTCGCCGGTGAACGCACCTTGCGGGTGCGCCGAAATGTCCTGCGCACCAAGGGCCAGCGACGGCGTGCCCGCCAGCAGCGATTGCAGCTGGGCGAAGTACGGCGCAGGCGCGCACAGTGCAACACCGCAGGCCGCGGGGCTGGCGGCCAGCCCTTGCTGCAGGGCCTTCACCAGCGCCTCGTTGGCGGCCAGGCCGCCATTCATCTTCCAGTTGCCGGCAATCAGTTTCTTGAAGGTTGTCATCGCGTTGTTCGTCTCACCAAGTCAGCACGATCTTGCCGATGTGCTGGTTCGATTCCATCAGGGTGTGAGCCTGGGCCGCGCCGCTGGGCTCACCTGCTGCCGCATAGGTGCTGTGGATCACGGGCTTGACCGCGCCGCTTTCGAGCAGCGGCCAGACCTTCTCGCGCAGCGCCTTGGCGATGGCGCCCTTGAACGCCACCGGCCGCGGACGCAGCGTCGAGCCAGTGATCGTGAGCCGCCGACGCAGCACGAGGCCCGCGTTGATCTCGCTCTTCACACCACCCTGCACCGCAATGATCACCAGCCGGCCGTCTTCGGCCAGGCACTCGACCTCGCGCGCCACGTAGTCGCCCGCCACCATGTCGAGCACCACGTCCACACCCTTGCCGCCCGTGAGCTGCTTCGCCACTTCGACGAAATCGCTCGTGCGGTAGTTGATGGCGTGGTCGGCACCGAGCTTCAGGCAGGCTTCGCATTTGTCGTCGCTGCCGGCCGTGACGATCACGGTCGCACCGAGCGCCTTGGCGATCTGGATCGCCGTGACGCCGATGCCGCTCGAGCCGCCCTGGATCAGCAGGGTCTCGCCCTTCTGCAGGCGGCCGCGCTCGAACACGTTGCTCCAGACGGTGAAGAAGGTCTCGGGCAGCGAAGCCGCCTCGACATCGCTCCAGCCCTTGGGCACCGGCAGGCATTGCGCCACGGGCGCCACGCACAGCTCGGCATAGCCGCCACCAGCCACCAGCGCGCACACGCGGTCGCCGACCTGGAAGCCCGCATCGGCCAGCGCCTTGGCGTCACCCGACACGATCTCGCCGGCCACCTCGAGGCCCGGCAGGTCGGAGGCGCCGGGCGGCACGGGGTAGTGCCCCATCCGCTGCAGCACGTCCGGGCGATTCACGCCGCTGGCCGCCACGCGGATCAGCAGCTCACCCTCGCCCGCCACCGGGTCGGGACGCGCAGCGACGCGCAGCACCTCGGGGGCGCCGTACGAAGTGATCTCAATGGCTTTCATGGGGGTCTCCGAGGCTCGGATGCCCGCACGGGGCGGGCATCACCACTGTCCACGCGAGAGGCGACGGCACAGGCCGTCGCGCCTCACTGCTTACTCCTGCGGTTCGCGCGGCGCTTGCTGCTGCGACTCGCCGGCGGGCTGCTGTTGCTGCTCGCCGCGGGGTTGCTGCTGCTGGTCGTTGAAGCGCGGTGCGCGCTCGCCACGATCGCCGCCGCGGTCACCGCGGTCGCCACGGTCCGAACGCTCGCGGCGGTCGCCACCACGGTCGCCGCGATCACCACGGTCTTCGCGCGGCGGGCGCTCGCTGTATTCCATGCCGGCCGGACGCTCGGTCAGGGCCTTCATGGACAGCTTGACGCGTCCCTTTTCGTCGGTCTCGAGAACCTTGACCTTCACGATCTGGCCTTCGCTCAGATAGTCGGTCACCTTCTCGACGCGCTCGTGCGCGATCTGGCTGATGTGCAGCAGGCCGTCCTTGCCGGGCAGCAGGTTGACCAGCGCGCCGAAGTCCAGGATCTTGGTGATCGGGCCTTCGTAGACCTTGCCGATTTCGACTTCGGCGGTGATCTGCTCGATGCGCTTCTTGGCGAATTCGGCCTTTTCCGGATCGGTCGAGGCGATGGTGATGGTGCCGTCTTCGTCGATGTTGATCGTCGTGCCGGTTTCTTCCTGCAGGCCACGGATGACCGCGCCGCCCTTGCCGATCACGTCGCGGATCTTCTCGGGGTTGATCTTCAGCGTGGTCAGGCGCGGCGCGAACTGCGACACGTCGGCCTTGGCTTCGCCCATCGCTTCCTGCATCTTGCCCAGGATGTGCATGCGCGCTTCCTTGGCCTGTGCCAGTGCGACCTGCATGATTTCCTTGGTGATGCCCTGGATCTTGATGTCCATCTGCAGCGCGGTGATGCCGTTGGTCGTGCCGGCCACCTTGAAGTCCATGTCGCCCAGGTGATCTTCGTCGCCCAGGATGTCGGTCAGCACCGCGAAGCGGTTGTCTTCCTTGATCAGGCCCATGGCGATACCGGCCACGTGCGCCTTCATGGGCACGCCGGCGTCCATCATCGAGAGGCAGCCGCCGCAGACCGAAGCCATCGACGAGGAGCCGTTCGACTCGGTGATTTCCGACACCACGCGGATGGTGTACGGGAATTCTTCCTTGGTCGGCAGCACGGCGACGAGCGCGCGCTTGGCCAGACGGCCGTGGCCCACTTCGCGGCGCTTGGTGGAGCCCATGCGACCCACTTCACCGGTGGCAAAGGGAGGCATGTTGTAGTGGAACAGGAAGCGGTCTTCGTACTCGCCGGCCAGCGCGTCGATGCGCTGCGCGTCGCGCTCGGTGCCGAGCGTGGTGACGACCAGGCCTTGCGTCTCACCGCGCGTGAACAGCGCCGAGCCGTGGGTGCGGGGCAGCACGGAGTTGCGGATTTCGATGGGGCGCACGGTGCGCGTGTCGCGGCCGTCGATGCGCGGCTCGCCTTGCAGGATCTGGCCGCGCACGATGCGCGATTCGATCGCGAACAGCAGGTCGCTGACCTTGCCGGCGTCGAACTCGGCGCCTTCGGCCTTCAGGGCCGTGAAGACGCTGGCATTGGCTTCGCGCAGGGCTTGCGTGCGGGCCTGCTTGCTGCGGATCTGGTAGACGGCGCGCAGCTTTTCTTCGGCCAGGCCGTTGATCTTGGCGATGAAGTCTTCATCCTTGGCTTCAGGCACCCAGGTGCCTTCCTTGAGCCATTCCGGCTTGCCGGCGTCACGCACGAGGTCGTGGATCGCGTTGATCGCGATGTTGGCTTGCTCGTGGCCGAACACCACGCCGCCCAGCATGATTTCTTCGCTGAGTTGCTGGGCTTCGGATTCGACCATCAGCACGGCGGCTTGCGTGCCGGCGACGACGAGGTCCATCTGCGAATCCTTGCGGGCCGTGGGGCCCGGATTCAGCACGTACTGGCCGTTGATGTAGCCCACGCGGGCGGCACCGATCGGGCCGCTGAAAGGGATGCCGGAGATCGACAGCGCGGCGCTCACGCCGATCATGGCGGCGATGTCGGCGTCGACTTCAGGATTCAGCGACACGGTGTGAATCACCACGTGCACTTCGTTCAGGAAACCTTCGGGGAACAGCGGGCGGATCGGACGGTCGATCAGGCGGCTGGTCAGGGTTTCGTGTTCGCTGGGCTTGGCTTCGCGCTTGAAGAAGCTGCCGGGAATCTTGCCGGCGGCGTAGGTCTTCTCGATGTAGTCGACGGTCAGCGGGAAGAAATCTTGACCGGGCTTGGCGGTCTTGGAGGCGACCACGGTCGCCAGGATCACGGTGCCGTCGATGTCGACCAGCACGGCGCCGGTCGCCTGGCGGGCGATTTCACCGGTTTCCATGACGACGGTCTTGTCGCCCCATTGGAAGGACTTGGTGATTTTGTTGAAGAGGCTCATTATTGCTCCTATTTTGATAGCGAATCACACAGGATTCGCAAGGGGCGGAGGCTGCTCAGAACACGATGCCATTCCAGCGAAGCTCGGGACGAACTTCATTGGAATGACACAGCTTCGCTCTGTTGGGCACTCCGAAAGTGGATCGCGAAGTAAAAAACGCCTGAGCTAGCGGACTAACCCAGGCGTTTTTTCATGCGATTCGAATTACTTGCGCAGACCCAGCTTGGCGATCAGCGCGGTGTAACGCTCGGCGTCCTTGGACTTGAGGTAGTCGAGCAGCTTGCGACGGCGGCTGACCATGCGCAACAGGCCGCGACGACCGTGGTGGTCCTTGGCGTGCGTCTTGAAGTGGGGGGTCAGCTCGTTGATACGGGCGGTCAGCAGTGCAACTTGCACTTCGGGGCTGCCGGTGTCGTTGGCTGCACGGGCGTTGTCCTTGACAACTTCGGCCTTGATGGAGGCTGCGATCATGTTGAATTTCCTTGTTCCGGGATGTTTGACTTGCGGTGAGCACTGGAACTGCCCTCACCGTGCGCCTTGCGGCATGCAAAGCTTTGGGAGTATACATCGGCCGGCTTGACCGCTCCTTCCCGCCGCCTTCCGTCAAGCGAAACCAGCCCCACGGCCCCCAGCACGCAGGCGGCGCCGGCGATCTGGGCCCACCCCACGGCCTCCCCCAGCCACCACGCCGCCAGGACCAGCGCCGACACCGGCATCAGTGCCGTGAACAGCGCCGCCTCGGCGCCCCGCAGCCGGGCGGCACCCGCGTACCAGAGCAGGAAGCCGGCCACCGTCGGCACCAGCGCGTAATAGGCCACCCCGGCCAACGCCTCGGCGGGCACCGGCTGAAGCCAGGCGCGCTCCAGCAGCGCGGGGATCACGGACAGCAGCAGCCCCAGCGCGACCATCGCGGTCGATTGCACGAGCGGCGCCAGCGGCACGCGCAGCCGCTTGTTGAGCAGGATGAACAGCGACTCGAGCGCCACCGCCCCCAGCACCAGCAGGTTGCCGAGCAGCGCGGTCGACGTGCGCTCGCCACCTCCGTCGCCCGGACGCAGCGTGATCGCCAGCACACCCAGGCTCGCGAGCACGATCCCGCCCACCAGGTAACGCCCCGGCCGCTCGCGCAGCGCCAGCACAGCCACCAGCGCGGCCATGGCCGGCAGCGTGCCGGTCACCACGCCCGCATCGGCGGCCGGCGCCCAGCGCACGCCCAGGATCAGCAGCACCGTGTAGCCGACGCTGCCCGCCGCCGCCTGGCACAGCAGCAGCACGGCGTCGTGACGATCAGGGCGCGGCCAGCGCCCGCGCATGAACCCCATCAGCGCCACGAACACGGGCAGCGCCAGCGCAAAGCGCAGCGCGGTCGCCGTGAACGGCGGCAGGCCGCTGGCGATGAGCTTGCTCGCGACCACCGTGCTGCCGACCGTGACCATCGCGAGCGCGCACAGCCACATTCCCTTGCTTCGTTCCGACATGCTGATCGCCTTCCGTTTTGCAGAAAGCGCGAGCGTCTCCTGCCAGGGGCGCGGCGGTCTTGAACGAAATTGCAGGAATCGAGCTAGCGCGCCGCCGCGTACGCCCCGGGCGTGAAGCCCAGGAAGCGCACGAAGGCCCGCGTCATGTGGCTCTGGTCAGAGAAGCCCGCGCCGGCCGCGGCATCGGCCAGCGCCCTGCCCTGCGCGATCAGCCGGCGGGCGCGCGACAGCCGGCATTGCTGCAGCCAGGCATGCGGCGGCAGCCCGAAGGCGGCCGCGAAGCCGCGCAGCAGCTGGTAGCGGCTCAGGCCCGCTTCGCGCGCCAGTTCGGCGAGCGTGGGCGCATGGATGCAGTCGTCGGCGATGCGCGCACGTGCGCGCTCCATCGCTGCCGGCGCCACGCGCTTCGGCGCCTCCGGAGCCCGCGCGCCGGGTGCATCGCGCAGCAGTTGCAGCACGCCCTGCTCCAGCGCCAGCGCGTCGTCGCCTTCGACGACGGCCGCGAACAACCGGTCGAAGCCCTGCCGCAGCGCCGGATCGCTCAGCACCGGCCGCGTCAGCTCGAACCCCGTCGGCACCCCGTCCGACAGCAGCGTGGGCGCCAGGTGCAGCATGCGCCAGGCCCGCGCTTCGCCGCGCATCGCGACACCGTCGTGCACCTCGCCCGGATTCACCGTGATGACATCGCCGCGCACCGCCTCGACCGCGCCGCGCCCGCTGGCCGAGCGCTGCCCGCCGCGGTCCATCACGCCGATGCCAAACACGTCGTGCATGTGGCGCGGAAAGCTGCGACTCGATTCGGCCGCGATCGCCTGCAGCCCCGGCAGCGCCGAGCCGCGGATGCGCACGGCATCGACAGGCGCGGACCTCGATGCCATGCCGGAAAACCTCAGCGCGCCTGCTTGGCCAGCCAGCCGCGCAGCCGCTCGACGCCCTGGACCAGCCGCTGCGGGTCTTTCGACGCGAAGCACCAGCGCAGCCAGCCCTGCGCCTCGGGCGCGAAGGCGTTGCCCGGCGCGAGCCCCAGGCCGGCTTCGGCAACGAGGCGCTTGGCGAGTTCGAGCGAATCGCCAAAACCTTCGAGCCGGAAGAAGGCATACATGCCGCCCTTGGCCGGCACCACCTGCACGCCCGGCACGGCCGCCAGCAGCGGCACCAGCGTGTCGCGGCACTGCTTCAGGTGCGCGACCACGCGCGGCGTGATGTCGGCCGTGTGCTCCAGCGCCGCGATGGCGGCGCGCTGCGTGAACACACTGGCGCACGAGGTGTTGAACTCGATCAGCTTGCCGATGCCGTCGACCATCGCCGGCGGCAGCACCAGCCAGCCGAGGCGCCAGCCGGTCATGAGGAAGCTCTTCGAGAAGCTGTGCGTGACGACGAGGCGGTCATCGGGCGTCGAGATGTCGAGGAAGCTCGGCGCACAACCGTTCGGCGTGGGCTCGAAGTACAGGCGCTCGTACACCTCATCGGCCAGGATCCAGGTGCCGGTTTCGCGGCAATGGTCGAGCACGGCCCGCTGCTCGTCGCGCGTCATCGTCCAGCCCGTGGGGTTGTTCGGCGCATTGACGATCAGCAGCTTCGTCTTGGGCGTGACCGCCGCGCGCAACGCGGGCAGGTCGAGCGTCCACTGGCCGTTCACCGGCACCAGCGGCACGGTGCGCACGTGCGCGCCCATGATCGCCGGCTGCGCCGTGAGGTTGGGCCACACGGGCGTGACCGCGACCACGTCGTCGCCCGCGTCGACCAGCGCCTGCACCGCGAGCATCAGCGCACTCACGCCGCCCGAGGTGACGGCGATGCGCGAGGCGTCGACCGTCGGGTGCAGGCGGCTGGTGTAGCGCGCGATGGCTTCGCGCAGCTCGGGCAGGCCGAGGTTGTGCGCGTAGAAGGTTTCGCCGCGCTGCAGCGACTCGATGGCCGCCTGGCGGATCACCTCGGGAGTGACCTCGTCGCTCTCGCCGAACCAGAAGGCGAGCACGTCGTCGCGGCCCATGCCGGCATTGGCGACTTCGCGGATCTTCGAGGCTTCGAGGTGGTGGATGGCTTCACGCATGTCTGGGGGTTCCTGTGCTGTCGGGATCATGCACCTCAGGGGCGCTTCATCTTGCAAGAGGTGGGCTGCTCGGCGCGTTCGGGCGCGATCGTCTTGATCACGCGGAAGCCGTAGCCCGAGCCCTCGACGTCGAACTGCACGCCGGGCTTGCCCTGCTTGTCCATCACGCCCACCACCAGCGGCTGCTGGAACTGGTGGTCGGCCGCGCGCATGCGCCCGCGCTGGCCGTACAGGCTCACGTCGGCCTGCTCCAGCGCGCGCGCCAGCGGCACGGCCTCGGTGCTGCCCGCGCGTTCCAGCGCCTGCGCGAGCGACTCGACCAGAAGCTGCATGCGCATGTGCACGTAGTCGTCGGCCGGGCGCGGAAAGCGCGTGCGAAAGGCCCGGTAGAAGGCCTCGGACTGTGGCGTCTGCACGTTCGGCAGCCAGTCGGCCACGGCGACCACGCGGCCGATGCCCGCGTCGCCGATGGCGGCCGGTGCGCCCAACGCATTGCCGTAGAAGGTGTAGAAGCTGCCGTTGAAGCCGGCTTCGCGCGCGGCCTTCACGAGCAGCGTGAGGTCGTTGCCCCAGTTGCCGGTGACCACCGCCTGCGCGCCGCTGGCGAGGATCTTGGTGGCGTAGGGCGCGAAGTCCTTCACCTTGCCCATCGGGTGCAGCTCGTCGCCGACGATCTCCACGTCGGGGCGCTGCACGCCCAGCTGGCGGCGCGACTCGCGCAGCACGGCCTGGCCGAAGCTGTAGTCCTGGCCGATCAGGTAGACGCGCTTGAGCGCCGCGTCGTCCTTGACCACGTCCATCAGCGCGGCCACGCGCATGTCGGCGTGGGCGTCGAAGCGGAAGTGCCAGAAGCTGCAGCGCTCGTTGGTCAGCACCGGATCGACGGCCGAATAGTTCAGGAAGATCGCGCGGCGCGAGGGGTCGCGCTCGTTGTTCTTGTCGATGGCGTCGATCAGCGCCGCGGCCGTCACCGACGAGTTGCCCTGCAGCACGATGCGGGTGCCGTCGTCCATGGCCGCGCGCAGCGCCGACAGCGCCTCTTCGTTCTGGCCCTTGCTGTCGTAGCGGTCCAGTTGCAGCGGCCGTGCGCCGCCGGGCAGCTTCACGCCGCCGCGCGCGTTCACACGCTCCACGGCCCACTGCAGGTTGCGGAACACGGCCTCGCCGGTGTTGGCAAACGGGCCGCTCATGCTCTCGATGAGCGCCAGCCGGATGGGGGCGGGTTGCGGGGCCTGGGCCAGGCCGGCGAACGGGGTCGCGCATAGCGCCGCCGCTGCGAATTTCAAGGCCTGGCGGCGCCAAATAAAGGGGGTTTTCATTGTCTTGAAACGCGTGCCGATGCGCCTAGATGAGGTGTCAAGCGGCACTCACGATGGAAAGGCCGCGCAGTGTAAGGGACACACATTCCATGTCCCCATTGTGTTCATTCACCCAGGAGTTTTCGCCATGTTCTTCACCCCCACCCACCGCGCGCATTTCGCTCCCCGTGCCCACGACCGCGCTTTCGAGCGCTTCGTGAACGAGGCTTTTGCCGGCGCCCGCCGCTCCCCTCTGGTCGAGCAGGACGACAAGAGCTGGACCCTGTCGCTGGACGTGCCCGGCCTGTCGCGTGAAGACCTGTCGGTGGCCATCGAAGGCGCCGTGGTCCGCATCGAAAGCAAGGCCGAAGCCAAGCGCCAGATCAAGCTCGCCTACGAGCTGCCGCAAGCCATCGACCTGGCCACCAGCGAAGCCAAGCTGGAGAACGGCGTGCTGACCCTGAAGCTGGGCAAGCTGGTGCCGGCAAGCCAGGTTTCGAACTTGCAGATCAACTAGTCCCGGCGATGCCCCCACGAAGAAAATGTTAGTGACAGCTTGTTTTGACTTTAAACAAGCGCCGTATTCACAATAGTGCCGGATAACGTCACATGATGTGACGATTTATTAGTACTTTCTTCTTCGTGGGCATCTCGTAAACGCATCGAGTTCCCGGGCGGTGCGGACAGCGGGTGTGCCTCAAGGCACCATGAAAACGCACCTGCAGTCAGCCAATGACAACGAACGGTCCGACACGCTCCTGATCTTCCTGCCAGGGGCCTACCTCAAGCCCGAAGAGTTCGAGCGCGAGGGTTTCATCAGCGCCGTGCGCGAGCGACACCTCGCAGCCGACGCACTGCTGGTCGATGCGGACGTCTCCTACTACTACGACCAGACCCTCAGCGAGCGGCTGCATGCCGACGTCATCGAGCCGCAGCGGGCCAAGGGCTACACCTCGATCTGGCTGGTCGGCATTTCCATCGGCGGATTCGGCGCGCTGATCCACGAACTGGCGCGCCCGGGCTCGGTGGATGGCATCGTGGCGCTGGCGCCCTACCTCGGGCGCCGCGTGCTCGGCGCCGAGATCAAGAAGGCCGGCGGCCTGCGCGCCTGGCAGGCCCCCACCGGGCCGCAGCCCGACGAGGAACCCGACCGCAAGCTCTGGCCCTTCTTCCAGCAGTACCTGGCGCCGAAGCCTTCCCAGGACCTGCCGCCGCTGTACCTGGGTTTCGGCCTGGCCGACCGCTTTGCCAGCAACCACAAGCTGCTGGCCGACGCCCTGCCGCCGGGGCGCGTGTTCACGACCGAAGGCGGCCACGACTGGCCCGAGTGGCGCCAGCTCTGGCGCAACGTGCTCGACGTGCTGCCGCTGCCCTCGCTGGGGCGCGCACGGCAGCAGCCGGCTATGCGGTTTCCGGCAGCGGCGTCTCGGGCGTCATCAGCGATGCCATCGGCCATCGCGGCTTGACGTCGAAAGCGTAGCGCTCCGAGGCCTGCGACAGGCCTGATTGCAGACGCATCGCGGCGGCCATGGCGATCATGGCGCCGTTGTCGGTGCACAGATGCAGCTCGGGGTAGTGCACGCGCACCTTGCGCTTGGCGCAGGCCGCGTTCAGTTGCTCGCGCAGGTTCTTGTTGGCCCCCACGCCGCCGGCCACCACCAGCCGCTTCAGGCCGGTCTGGTCCAGCGCCGCGAGCGACTTCTTCAGCAGCACCTCGACGATCGCCGCCTGCGTGGAGGCGGCCAGGTCGGCCTTGCGCGCCTCGAGCTGGTCGCCGAGCTTCTTGGCCTGCGTGAGCACGGCCGTCTTCAGGCCGGCAAACGAAAAATCGAGGTCACCGCTGTGCAGCAGCGGGCGCGGCAGCTTGAAGGCCGCGGCGTCGCCGTCTTCGGCCAGCTTCGCGAGCCAGGGGCCGCCGGGGTACGGCAGGCCCATGAGCTTGGCGCTCTTGTCGAAGGCCTCGCCAGCCGCGTCGTCGATGGTTTCGCCGAGCAGTTCGTAGCGGCCCACGCCGTCGACCCGCATCAGCTGCGTGTGGCCGCCCGACACCAGCAGCGCCACGAACGGAAATTCGGGCGGGTCGGCGCTCAGGAACGGCGACAGCAGATGGCCTTCAAGGTGATGCACCCCCAGCACCGGCTTGCCCAGCGCCACGCCGAGCGCGCAGGCCACGCCGGCGCCCACGAGCAGCGCGCCGGCCAGGCCGGGCCCGCGCGTGTAGGCCACCACGTCGATCTCGGCCAGCGAGCGCCCGGCCTCGGCCATGACGGCTTCGGTGAGCGGCAGCACGCGGCGGATGTGGTCGCGGCTGGCCAGCTCGGGCACCACGCCGCCGTAGGCCTGGTGCATGGCGATCTGGCTGTGCAGCGCGTGCGAACGCAGCAGCGGCAGCGCGTCGCCGTGCGACTCGACCAGCGCCACGCCGGTCTCGTCGCAGGATGATTCGATTCCCAACAAGAGCATGGCGCCGAGTGTAGGGGTCGCCCGCCGGCGGCGCCCGCGAAGGGGCAAGCGAGGCACGGAAGTTGCACGAGCGGAAGGCACCCCTTCCGCGCCCCCACGAATGACTTCCGGCCTGAGCTTCCTGATCGCCGCGCGCCGATGCGAGATCGACGCGCTGGACCAGCTCGCGCGCACCAGCGAGCTGGTCGGCGCCATCGGGCGGCTCGTGCATGCGCTGCAGCGCGAGCGCGGCATGTCGAACGTGTTCCTGGCCTCGCACGGCGGGCGCTTTGCCGACCAGCGCGCGCCGCAGATCGCCGAATGCCTGGCGCTCGAGCAGCAGGTGCGCGCCGGCTTCGACCGGCTCGAGGCCGAGCACCACCGCGCGGTGGGCGCCGGCCACGGCGCGCGCCTGTTCAGCCGCATCGCCTGGGTGCTGCCCGGCCTGGACGCCCTGCCCGCGCTGCGCCGGCGCATCGACGCGCTCGAACTCCAGCCCGCGCAGGCCGTGGCCGCCTTCGCCAAGCTGGTGGCCGGCCTGCTGGCGGTGGTGTTCGAGGCGGCCGACGGCGCCACCGACCCCGAGATCTCGCGCCTGCTGGTGGCGATGTTCAACTTCATGCAGGGCAAGGAGTTCGCCGGCCAGGAGCGTGCCTTCGGCGCCGCCGCGCTCGCGCTGGGCCGGGGCGACGACGCGCAGCGCCAGCAGTGGCGCCACCTCATCGAGTCGCAGGAGCGCTGCTTCCAGGTGTTCATCGACTTCTCGGGCGACGCGGTGCGCACGCTGTGGCACGACATCCAGTCGGACGCCGTGCTGGCCGAGCTCGAGCGCCTGCGCCGCAAGGGCGCCACCTCGGTGCCGGCCGACGCGCTGCTGAGCCAGGCCTGGTTCGACTGCTGCACGCGGCGCATCGACGCCATGCAGACGGTCGAGAACCGCCTCTCGGCCGACCTGCGCGCGCTGTGCGACCACAAGACCGCCCAGGCCCGCAGCGAGCTGGCCGCGTACCGGCAACTGCTCGGCACACTGGCCCCGCAGGCCGGCGGCGCGCTGTTCTTCGACGATGCCCAGCAGGCGCAGGACGCCACGCCGGCGCAGCTCGGGCGCCACCTCGAACGCTCGGTGCTCGACATGGTCCAGGAGCAGTCGCAGCGCCTGCAGGCCATGAGCGACGAACTCGACACCGTGCGCGCCTCGCTCAACGAACGCAAGATCGTCGAGCGCGCCAAGGGCCTGCTGATGGCGCACCGGCGCCTGAGCGAGGCCGAGGCGCACAAGATGCTGCGCCAGACCGCCATGAACCAGAAGCGCCGCCTCGTCGACGTGGCCGAGTCGATGCTGGCCATGGCCGACTACCTGCCGCTCGAACCTGCACCGCGGCGCTGACCCGGGCCGCTTGGATTGGTGCAGCGCACAACAGTTGTGCGTCGCCCGGGTTAGCGAGCCAGCAGGAACTTTTTCCTGCACCGGCGCGCCCTGCCAGCTATCTTTTCCATAGCTCCCAACGGCAGGTTCAAGCTGGCACGTCGCTTGCGTAGTCCTTGGCACGGGACCGCAAGGTCTCAAAGGCAGGTTGCACCCAACGGCGGGTGCGGCCCACCGAACCGGACAAAGGCGTCCCCATCCCGCAAGGGCTCGTTCACGAGCAGCCCCTGCGCGGTGCGGACGCCTTTTCGTTTTTGTCTTTCACTTCTGGAGCCCCGTCCATGTCCGATCTGCTGCTGAAAACCAAACTGAGCCGGCGCCGCGTGCTGCAGGCCGCCGCCCTCGGCGCCGTGGGCATCGACCCCGCGCTGCGCGCCGCCGTCTGGGCCCAGGGCTCGGACAAGCCCGAGAAGGAAGAGGTGAAGATCGGCTTCATCCCGCTGACCGACTGCGCCAGCGTGGTGATGGCCTCGGTGCTGGGCATCGACAAGAAGTACGGCGTGAAGATCGTGCCCAGCAAGGAAGCCAGCTGGGCCGGCGTGCGCGACAAGCTCGTGAACGGCGATCTCGACATGGCGCACGTGCTCTACGGCCTCGTGTACGGCATGCACCTTGGCGTGAGCGGCCCGAAGAAGGACATGGCCGTGCTCATGACCCTGAACAACAACGGCCAGGCCATCACGCTGTCGAAGAAGCTGGCCGACAAGGGCGCGGTCGACGCGGCTTCGCTCGCCAAGCTCATCGCCAAGGAAAAGGGCGAATACACCTTCGCCCACACCTTCCCCACCGGCACCCACGCCATGTGGCTCTACTACTGGCTCGCCTCGGCCGGCATCGATCCGTTCAAGGACGTGAAGAACATCACCGTGCCGCCCCCGCAGATGGTGGCCAACATGCGTGTGGGCAACATGGACGGCTACTGCGTGGGCGAGCCCTGGGGCCAGCGCGCGATCATGGACGGCATCGGCTTCACGGGCATCACGACGCAGGACATCTGGAAGGACCACCCCGAGAAGGTGCTGGGCTGCACCGCGGAGTTCACGAAGAAGTACCCGAACACCGCGCGCGCCGTCACGGCCGCGATCCTCGAGGCCGGCAAGTGGATCGACACCGGCCTGCAGAACAAGAACAAGATGGCCGAAACCATTGCTGACAAGAGCTACGTCAACACCAGCGTGGACGCCATCAACCAGCGCATCCTGGGCCGCTACACCAACGGCCTGGGCAAGAGCTGGGACGACCCCAACCACATGAAGTTCTACAACGGCGGCGCGGTGAACTTCCCGTACCTCTCGGACGGCATGTGGTTCCTCACGCAGCACAAGCGCTGGGGCCTGCTGAAGGAGCACCCCGACTACCTGAAGGTGGCCACCGAGATCAACCGCATCGACATCTACAAGCAGGCCGCCGCCGCCACGCAGACGCCCGTGCCCAAGGACGTGCTGCGCACCAGCAAGCTCTTCGACGGCACCGTCTGGGACGGCAAGGACCCGAAGAAGTACGCCGAGTCTTTCAAGCTCCATGTCTGAGGAGAAACGCACCATGGTCAGCGCTGTCTTCCATTCCCCGCTCGACGCCGTGGCCTCGCAGGTCGCCGCGCCCGTGGTGTCCAGGCCCCTGGCACCCGCCCCCGCTGCGGCCGCTGCTGCGGCGGCACCCGTGCCCCGCACCCGCACGCCCCTGGACCTGCGCGCCTTCTGGATGCGCGTGCTCCCGCCGTTCCTGGGCTTCGGCCTGCTGGTGCTGGTGTGGGAGATCGTGGCCATGAAAAGCACCACCGGCTTCCCCTCGCCGCTGGCCACCTGGCAGCAGGCGCTCACGGTGTTCAGCGACCCGTTCTACAGCAAGGGGCCGAACGACCAGGGCGTGGGCTGGAACGTGCTCTCGTCGCTGCAGCGCGTGGCGCTGGGCTTCGGACTGGCGGCAGCGGTCGGCATCCCGGCCGGCTTCGCGATCGGGCGCTTCGAGTTCCTCTCGCGCATGTTCAACCCGCTCATCAGCCTGCTGCGCCCGGTGTCGCCGCTCGCGTGGCTGCCCATCGGCCTGCTGGTGTTCAAGGGCGCCAACCCGGCCGCGATCTGGACCATCTTCATCTGCTCGATCTGGCCGATGGTCATCAACACCGCCGTGGGCGTGCAGCGCGTGCCCAGCGACTACATGAACGTGGCCAAGGTGCTCAACCTCAGCGAATGGAAGATCCTCACCAAGATCCTCTTTCCCGCCGTGCTGCCCTACATGCTCACGGGCGTGCGCTTGGCCGTGGGCACCGCGTGGCTGGTGATCGTCGCGGCCGAGATGCTCACGGGCGGCGTCGGCATCGGCTTCTGGGTGTGGGACGAGTGGAACAACCTCAACGTCGCCAACATCATCATCGCGATCTTCGTGATCGGCATCGTCGGCCTGGTGCTGGAGTTCGCGCTCATCAAGCTCGCCACCGCATTCACGTTCGAAGAGGTGAAGTCATGAACGACGATTCGAAGTACATCGAGATCCACAACGTCGAACAGGCGTTCAAGACGCCCAAGGGCCGCTTCGTCGCGCTGCGCGACGTGAACCTGAACGTGGCCAAGGGCGAGTTCGTCACGCTCATCGGCCACTCGGGCTGCGGCAAGTCGACGCTACTGAACCTGATCGCCGGGCTGACCACGCCCACGCAGGGCGTGCTGCTGTGCGCCAACAAGGAAATCAAGGGCCCGGGGCCCGAGCGCGCCGTGGTGTTCCAGAACCACTCGCTGCTGCCCTGGCTCACCTGCTTCGAGAACGTGTACCTCGCGGTCGAGCGCGTGTTCGCGGCCACCGAGAACAAGGCGCAGCTGCGCGAACGCACTGACGCGGCGCTTGCGCTGGTGGGCCTCACGCCCGCCGCGCAGAAGCGCCCCGGTGAAATCTCGGGCGGCATGAAGCAGCGCGTGGGCATCGCGCGGGCGCTGTCGATGGAGCCCAAGGTGCTGCTGATGGACGAGCCCTTCGGTGCGCTCGACGCCCTCACCCGCGCCAAGCTGCAGGACGAGCTGCTCGCCATCGTGCAGAAGACACGCAGCACGGTCGTCATGGTCACGCACGACGTCGACGAAGCCGTGCTGCTGAGCGACCGCATCGTGATGCTCACCAACGGCCCGGCCGCCACCATCGGCGACGTGCTGGCAGTGGACATCGCCCGCCCGCGCAACCGCGTGGCGCTGGCTGAAGACCCGGCCTATGTGCATGCGCGCAAGGCGGTGATCGATTTTCTCTACACGCGCCAGGCGCATGTGGAGAAGGCCGCGGCCTGACCCGGCAGGCGCAGCACGACGGGCATCAAGACATGATGACCTGCAGGCTGTGCTCGTACCACCCCGTGAGGCGCTCGAAGGTGTCCACGAGCGCCTCGCTGGAACGCACCAGCGTGGCGCGCCCCTCGGCACTGTCGAGCGCCTGCACGCCACCGACGAGGCGCAGCCACTCGTCGCGCGCGCTCGCCAGTCCGGCACGGATCTCGGGCGAGCTGAGCGGCGCGCGCTCCAGCTCCAGCAGCGCGGCTTCGAATTCGTTCATGGTCGGCAGCAGCCGCTCGCGCGAGGCACCGGCCGCGAGTGTCGAGGCCAGCAAGGCGTCCTTGGCGAGGCGCTGCGCGCGCATGCGCTGGCGTCCGCAGATGTTGACGATGCGCAGTGCGCGCCGCGCACCCGAGGCCTCCAGCGCGTCCGTCAGCGCCTCGGCCGCCGCCAGCAAGGCCTCGCCGCGCGCATCGATCGCAGCCAGCCCTTGCGACGCGGGCTTGGCAACCAGCAGCGCGGCCAGCGCGAGCCACGCGGCCTGCACCTCGCCGAGCGCCTGCACGCCGGCCGGCCCCAGCTCGAGGGCCGTCAGATGATCCAGCGTCTGCTGCACCCGCTCGGTCGACTGCGTGCGCAGCACGCGCGCACGCTGCGCGTCGATGCCGGCCGCGAGCTGCGCCGCCACGCGCACCAGCCGCTGCGAGAGCATGCGCAGCTGGCCCGCGCGGTTGATCGCCTCGGCCCACTGAGCGGCCTCGATGACCGAGCGCGACACCTCGCCCAGCCGCAGGTTGGCGTGCATCGCGGCGCCGCGCAGCAGGCCGAAGGCCTCGTCTTCGCCGATGCCGCGCGCGGACATCAGCAGGCCCTTGGCGCGATCGACCCACTTGCGCTCGTCCATGCGCGTGCGCAAGGCGTCGAGCTCGGTGCGCAGCGCGGCCTCGCGCGTCCAGCGGGCCTGCGCCTGCGCGATCAGTGCAGCGAGCGCATCGGCGCTCTCGATGGGTACCCACCCGTGCGCGCCCGCGGCCACGAGCGCCGCGTGCTGCGCGCCGTCCAGCGGCGCGCTCATCACGCCCAGGGCGCACGGCGGTGCGCCGCCCCAGGCAGCCAGTGCTTCGAGCAGCGCGTCGAGCTGCGGCTCTGTTTCATCCAGATGCACCAGGACCATCGACGGTGCGAGCGCCTGCGTGCGCTGCACCAGCGTGTGGCAGTCCGCGCGCCCGAGCACCGCGACGCCCGCGGCATCGATCGACTGCTGCAGCGACGCCGGCAAGGGCTCGCCTTCAGCGGGCTCAGGGGAAAGGACGACGAGAAGGGACATGGCGGCAAGGTGTGGCAAGGCCCGGGAAGCATAGGCCACGCCAGCCTGCATTCGCAGGCACGCCTCTTGCATCGAAGGGGGCACGGTGTAACGAAGCACCGCTTTGGTGAGGCTGCAGGTTCCTGCATCCAACCCGGCCATCCTCAGGCCGGGCTCACCCCCATGCCGACGGCATTCGCCGCCGGCCTCCCGACTCCACCCCTGTCCGTCGACACGACCGCTGCCCGGTCGCGCCGCGGCTTTTTGCACCTTTGAACACCATGTCCGGTTTCAGGAATTTCTTGCAGTCAGGCCACAGTCCGACCCTGTTCGCGGCCTTCCTGTACTTCTCGTTCTCCTGCTGCATCTGGGTGCTCAACGGCGCCATGGCGCCCTTCATCGGCGAGACCTTCAACCTCTCGCCCGCGCAGAAGGGCCTGATGCTGTCGGTGCCGATCATCGCGGGCGCGCTCATGCGCTTTCCGCTGGGCCTGCTGTCGCAGTACATCGGCCGCAAGAAGGCCACGCTGGTCGAGATGGGCCTGATCGCCGTGGCGATGCTGTTCGGCTTCTTCTTCGTGAAGAGCTTCAACGACCTGCTCGCCATGGGCGTGCTGCTGGGCATCGCCGGCGCGAGCTTCGGCGTGGCGCTGTCGCTGGGCTCGGGCTGGTTCCCGCCGCAGCACAAGGGCTTGGCGATGGGCCTGGTGGGCGCGGGCAACGTGGGCACGGCCGTGTCGGTGCTGGTGGCGCCGCCGCTGGCCAACTGGCTGGGCTGGCAGGCGGTGTACGGCGTGGCCGCCGTCGCCATCCTCATCCCGATGGTCGTGATGGTGTTCTTCGCCAAGGAGCCGCCGGACGTGGACCCGCACGGCAGCTTCCGCGCCCACATCGCCTGCCTGTTCGAGAAAGACGGCTGGGTCTTCAGCCTGATCTACGGCGTGACCTTCGGCGGCTTCATCGGCCTCACGACCTTCCTGCCCTCGTACTACTACGACCAGTTCGGCGTGAGCAAGGTGCAGGCAGGCCAGCTGACGATGCTCGCGGCCTTCATGGGCGCGGCGGTGCGCATCGTGGGCGGCTGGCTGTCCGACCGCTGGGGCGGCGTGAACACGCTCACGGTGGTGCTGCTGGTGGTGGCCGTGGGCCTCGTGCTGGTGGGCTTCTCGTCGGGCTCGCTGGCGCTCACCACGCTGCTGCTCATCGTCTGCTTCGCCGCGCTGGGCGCGGGCAACGGCGCGCTGTTCCAGCTGGTGCCGCTGCGCTGGCCCACGAGCACGGCGGTGGCCGGCTCGATGATCGGCGAGATCGGCGCCCTCGGCGGCGGCCTGGTGCCCAACGCCATGGGCCTGTCGAAGCAGTACCTGGGCAGCTATGCCTGGGGCTTCGTGTTCTTCGGTGCGCTGTCGCTGGCGATGCTGGGCGTGATGCGCGTGATGCAGATCCGCTGGACGCGCACCTGGGCCGAAAAAGGCGGACGCGCGCGCGTCACGCCGGCCCCTGCGGTTGCCAAGCCCTCGCCCGTTCGCAAGGCCGCCCGTTCATGAGCCTCTTCGCCCGCCCCCGCTCAACGTGGCAGGAAAAGCAGCCACACGATGAGCAGCACGTTGAACAGCACGGACACGCCGAGCGCGAGCTGGTACAGCGCGAGCGGATCGCGGCGGATCAGCGGCGTGGCGGCGGGCGCGTTCACGGGGCGCGAGGCGCCGCGCTCCAGCGCGAGCAGCATCTCCTCGGCGGTCTCGAAGCGTTCGCGCGGATCGCGGGCCACGGCCTTGCGCACGAGGTGGTCGAGCCACACGGGCACGTCGGGCCGCAGGCGCGAGAGTGCGACCGGATCGCGCCGGTAGCGCGCCACCTGGTAGGGCTCGATCTCGCCGTAGGGCAGGTGCCCGCCGAGCCACTGGTAGAGCGTGGCCCCGAGCGCGAACAGGTCGCTGCCCGCATCGGCCACGCCGCCTTCCTCCCACTGCTCGGGGTTGATATAGCTCGGCGTGCCCGCATGCAGCTCGCGCTGCGCCGCGCCTTCGCGGCCCGAGATCGCCACGCCCAGGTCGAGGATGCGCCAGTGCCCGTCGTCGCCCCGGTGCAGGTTGCCGGGCTTGATGTCGCGGTGGACCACGCCGTGGCGGTGCAGCCGCCCGAGTGCGCGGCTCACCTCGATGGCCGCTGCGACCACCTCGGCCACGGTGCCGCGCGTGCCGTCCTTGCGCATCTGCTCGAGCGTGCGCCCGCCGTGCCAGTCGAACACGATGTACAGCGCGCTGGCGTCCGGCGCGCGCTCGTGCACGCGCACGAAGCCACCGCCCTGCCCCACGCGCTGCCCCAGCCAGGCCTCGTGCGCCAGCATCGCGCGCTCCTGCGGGTCACCGGCGCGCGAGGGGTGCAGGGTCTTGAGCGCGACCAGTTCGCGCGTGACCGGATGGCGTGCCTGATACAGCAGGTGCACGCCGGTGTCGGCCACCAGGCCGGTGACGACGTAGCCGTCGAGCACGTCGCCCACCTTGAGCCACGGCGGCGGCGCCAGGCGTCGGCCGTCGCCCAGTTCGTCGTCGAGCTGGCGCGCGTCGAGCCCCACCACGCGGATCACCAGCGCGGTCGCGTTGTCGCGCGTGCCAGCGTCGAGCGCGGCCTGCACCAGCGCCTCGCTCGCGGCCTCGGCGTCGCCCTGCAGCGCGAGCGCGGCCACCTGCTGCGGCTTGAGCACGCCGTGCACGCCGTCGGTGCTGAGCACGAAGCAGTCGCCCACGCGCACGTCGCCCTGCAGGTAGTCGACGCGCACCTGGTCGTCCAGGCCGATGGCGCGCGTGAGCCGGCTGCGCATGTCGGGATGGTCGAAGGCGTGGTCCTGCGTGAGCAGCTGCGCGGGTTCGCCGTCGGCGCGCACGCGCCAGGCGCGCGTGTCGCCCACATGGGCCAGCGTGTAGCTCTGGCCGTGCAGCACCAGCGCGGTGAGCGTGGTGAGCGCCGTGCCGGCGCCCTCCTGCTTGCCCTGACGCCGGCGGTTGTGGTCGGCCAGCCAGCCGTTCTGCGCGCCGATCAGGCGGTCGAGCGCGGCGGTCGGCTCCCAGGTCGCGGGCGTGGCGAAGTAGTCGGCCAGCAAACCCATCACCGTGGTCTGCGCCGCTTCGCGGCCGCGTCCGCCGCTCGAGACGCCGTCGGCAATGGCCGCGATGAGCCCGCGTGCCTCGTCGCCGGCCGGCGCATGCACCGTGCCGGCGAAGTCCTCGTTCGCGTCGCGCGGCCCGCGCTGGCTGCTGTAGCCGATGTCCACTTCAAAGCTCATGGCGCGATTCTGACCGCGCGCCGCGGGCCGTCGTTCGGTTGATTTCCCTGAAAGGTCCCGCCCCATGAAGAAAATGAAACTCGTGATGGTCGGCAACGGCATGGCCGGCGTGCGCACGCTCGAAGAGCTGCTGAAGATCGCGCCCGACCTGTACGACATCACCGTCTTCGGCGCCGAGCCGCACCCGAACTACAACCGCATCCTGCTGTCGCCCGTGCTCGCGGGCGAGCAGACGGTGGACGAGATCGTGCTCAACAGCTGGGAGTGGTACTCGGACAACCACATCACGCTGCACGCCGGCAAGAAGGTGGTCGAGGTCGACCGCGTGAACCGCGTCGTGCGCGCCGAAGATGGCACCGAAGCGCCCTACGACCGCCTGCTGATGTGCACCGGCTCCAACCCCTTCATGCTACCCGTGCCCGGCAAGGACCTGAAGGGCGTGATCGCCTACCGCGACATCGCCGACACCGACTACATGATCGAGACCGCGCGCACGCACAAGAACGCCGTGGTCATCGGCGGTGGCCTGCTCGGCCTCGAAGCGGCCAACGGCCTGATGCTGCGCGGCATGACCGTGACGGTGGTGCACGTGATGCCCTGGCTCATGGAGCGCCAGCTCGACGACGTGGCGGGCAAGCTGCTGCAGAAGTCGCTCGAAGACCGCGGCCTGAAATTCCTCATGGGCGCGCAGACGCAGGACCTCGTCGGTGGCGACGATGGCCGCGTGAAGGCGATCCGCTTCAAGGACGGCACCGAGGTCGCGGCCGACCTCGTCGTGATGGCCGTGGGCATCCGCCCCAACGTCGAGCTGGCCGAGAAGATGCGCCTGCACTGCAACCGCGGCATCGTCGTCACCGACACGATGCAGACGGTGACCGATGCGCGCATCTACTCGGTGGGCGAATGCGCGGCGCACCGCGGCATCGCCTACGGGCTGGTGGCGCCGCTGTTCGAGCAGGCCAAGGTGGCGGCCAACCACCTGGCGCAGTTCGGCATCGGCCGCTACCTCGGCTCGCTCACCTCCACCAAGCTCAAGGTCACGGGCATCGACCTGTTCAGCGCCGGCGAGTTCATGGGCGGCGAAGGCACCGAAGAGATCGTCATGAGCGACCCCTTCGGCGGCGTCTACAAGAAGCTGGTGCTCAAGGACGACAAACTCATCGGCGCCTGCCTGTACGGCGACACGGTGGACGGCAGCTGGTACTTCAAGCTGCTGCGCGACGGCCGCAGCGTGCACGACATCCGCGACAAGCTGATGTTCGGCGAATCGAACATCGGCGACACCGGTCACGAGGGCCACAGCAAGGCCGCGAGCATGCCCGACGACGCCGAGGTGTGCGGCTGCAACGGCGTGAACAAGGGCACCATCTGCAAGGCCATCAAGGAGAAGGGCCTGTTCACGCTCGACGAGGTGAAGAAGCACACCAAGGCCAGCGCCAGCTGCGGCTCGTGCACCGGGCTGGTCGAGCAGATCCTGATGTTCACCGCGGGCGGCGACTACTCGGCCACGCCGAAGAAGAAGGCGATCTGCGGCTGCACCGACATGAGCCACCAGGACGTGCGCGACGCGATCCGCAAGGAGCACTGGCTCACGCACGACGCGGTCTACCGCGGCATGGGCTGGCGCACGCCCAACGGCTGCGCCACCTGCCGCCCGGCCGTCAACTACTACCTCATCAGCACCTGGCCGAAAGAAGCGAAGGACGATCCGCAGAGCCGCTTCATCAACGAGCGCAGCCACGCCAACATCCAGAAGGACGGCACCTACTCCGTCATTCCGCGCATGTGGGGCGGCCACACCACGCCCGACGAACTGCGCCGCATTGCCGACGCGGCCGACAAGTACAAGATCCCGACCGTCAAGGTCACGGGCGGCCAGCGCATCGACCTGCTGGGCGTGAAGAAGGAAGACCTGGAAGGCGTGTGGAAGGACATCGGCATGCCCTCGGGCTTTGCCTATGCGAAGTCGCTGCGCACGGTGAAGACCTGCGTGGGCAGCGAGTGGTGCCGCTTCGGCACGCAGGACTCCACGCAGATGGGCAAGGACCTGGAGCGCGCGCTGTGGGCCATGTACTCGCCGCACAAGGTCAAGCTGGCCGTGTCGGGCTGCCCGCGCAACTGCGCCGAGGCCGGCATCAAGGACGTGGGCGTGATCGGCGTCGACTCGGGCTGGGAGCTGTACGTGGGCGGCAACGGCGGCATCAAGACCGAGGTGGCGCAGTTCCTCGTGAAGGTGAAGACCGCCGAGGAAGTGATGGAACACGCCGGCGCCTTCCTGCAGCTGTACCGCGAGGAAGGCTGGTACCTGGAGCGCACGGTGCACTACATCGGCCGCGTCGGGCTGGACTACGTGAAGAAGAAGATCCTCGAAGACGCCGAGGGCCGCAAAGCGCTGTGGGAGCGGCTGCAGTTCGCGCTCGACGGCGAGCCCGACCCGTGGTTCGAGTCGGCGCAAGCGTCGGTGGACGTGCGGCAGTTTGCGCCGCTGAGCGTGTGATCGGAGCGACCGCTTGAAACGACGACTCTTCATTGCTTCTTCCGCCCTCGCCGCACTCGCCCCGGTGGGCGCCCGCGCGCAGGTGGCCGACCTCAACGACGCCATCAACAAGGCCGGCCGCCAGCGGATGCTGTCGCAGCGCGCGAGCAAGGCCTACCTGGCGCTGGTGCAGAAGGTGGAGCCGCGCAGCGCGCAGCAGGTGCTCGACCGCTCGGTGGCGCTGTTCGAACGCCAGCTCGGCGAGCTCAAGGCCTTCGCCCCGACGCCAACGCTGCGCGCCACCTACGACGGCCTGGACGGCGCCTGGCGCGCCTTCCGCACCGAACTGGCCGATGCGGCGCCCGGCCGGGAGGCCGCCGCGCGGGTGGTGGCGCTCGACGCCGCCGTGCTCGCGCTGGCCCACCAGGGCACGGCGCAGTACGAGGCGGCCTCGGGCAAGCCGGTCGGGCGGCTGGTCAACATCGCGGGACGCCAGCGCATGCTGTCGCAGCGCATGGCCAAGTGCTACCTGGCCGCGGCGATGCAGATCGACCCGGCCGGCAGCACCGCCGAAATCGCCAAGGCGCGCACCGAATTCCTGGCCGCGCTCGAGCTGCTGCGCAACGCGCCCGAGGCCACCGCACAGATCCGCCAGGAGTTGGTGCTGGCCGATGCGCAATGGATGTTCTTCAACCGCGGCCTGCAGCGCCTGGACGGTGCGGGCGCCTCGCCCGCGCTGATGTCCGACGTGTTCGTGAGCAGCGAGAACCTGCTCACGATCATGGACCGCGTGACCGGCCTGTACGCCGAGATCAAGACCTGACCCGCGCCCGCCCCCAAGACAAGAGAGCCCCACCATGAGCGATTGGAAAGCCATCTGCCGCCTCGACGACATCCCCGTGCTCGGCGCCCGCCGCGTGATGCGGCACGCCGGCCTGGACGTGGCCGTGTTCCGCAATGCCGAGGACCAGGTCTTCGCGCTGCTCGACCGCTGCCCGCACAAGGGCGGCCCGCTGAGCCAGGGCATCGTGTTCGGCACCAGCGTGGCCTGCCCGCTGCACAACTGGGCCATCGGCCTGGACGACGGCTGCGCCCGCTCACCCGACGAAGGCTGCACGCCGAAGTTCGCGGTGAAGCTGGAAGACGGCGTGGTGCACCTGGACGCCGGCGAGCTGGCCACGCATGCGCTCGACCTGGAGCGACCGGTCGCCGGGCCGCAGCGCCTCGCCGCCGTGACGGTCCTGTCCCCGGAAGAAGGTTGAGGCCCGCATGACCCAGGAGACGCGCTCCACCTGCCCGTACTGCGGCGTCGGCTGCGGCGTCATCATCGAATCGCAGGGCGACCAGATCACCGGCGTGCGCGGCGACCCCGACCACCCGGCCAACTTCGGCCGCCTCTGCACCAAGGGCTCGACCTTGCACCTCACAGCCAGCGCGACCGTCACGCGCCAGACGCGGCTGCTGCAGCCCCTGCAGCGACTCGCGCGCAAGGAGGCGCCCGCGCCCGTGGCGTGGGACCACGCGCTCGACCTCGCCGCCGGCAAGTTCGCGCAGGTGGTGCGCGACCACGGACCCGATGCGGTCGGCTTCTACGTGTCAGGCCAGCTGCTCACCGAGGACTACTACGTCTTCAACAAGCTCGCCAAGGGCCTGGTCGGCACCAACAACATCGACACCAACTCGCGCCTGTGCATGAGCAGCGCGGTGGCCGGCTACAAGCAGACGCTGGGCGCCGACGCGCCGCCGGCCTGCTACGACGACCTGAAGCACGCCGAGTGCCTGTTCATCGTGGGCAGCAACACGGCGTGGGCGCACCCCATCCTGTTCCGCCGCATCGAGGACGCGAAGGCCGCAAACCCGGCGCTGAAGATCGTCGTGGCCGACCCGCGCCGCACCGACACGGTCGAGATCGCCGACCTGTTCCTGCCGATCCAGCCCGGCACCGACGTCATGCTGTTCCACGGCATGCTGCACCTGATGCTGTGGGAAGGCTGGACCGACACCGCCTACATCGCGGCCCGCACCAACGGCTTCGACGCGCTGAAGGCCACGGTGCGCGAGTGCACGCCCGACAAGGTCGCGCAGGTGTGCGGCATTCCGAAGGACGACCTGCTCGCGGCGGCGCGCATGTTCGCCACCTCGCCCGCCACGCTGAGCCTGTATTGCCAGGGCCTGAACCAGTCGTCCAGCGGCACGGCGAAGAACGCCGCGCTCATCAACCTGCACCTGGCCACGGGCCAGATCGGCAAGCCCGGCGCCGGTCCGTTCTCGCTCACCGGCCAGCCCAATGCGATGGGCGGGCGCGAGGTGGGCGGCCTGGCCAACCTGCTGAGCGCGCACCGCGACCTGGCCAACCCCGAGCACCGCGCCGAAGTGGCCGCGCTGTGGGGCGTGCCTTCGGTGCCCGACAAGCCCGGCAAGACGGCCGTCGAGATGTTCCAGGCCGCGGCCGACGGCGAAATCCGCGCGCTGTGGATCGCCTGCACCAACCCCGCGCAATCGATGCCCGACCAGGCCACGGTGCGCCGCGCGCTCGAACGCGCCGAGTTCGTCGTGGTGCAGGAGGCCTTCGCCACCACCGCCACCTGCGCCTTTGCCGACCTGCTGCTGCCCGCCACCACCTGGGGCGAGAAGGAAGGCACCGTGACCAACAGCGAGCGCCGCATCTCGCGCGTGCGCCCGGCCGTGCCCGCACCGGGCCAGGCGCGCAACGACTGGTCGATCGGCGTGGCCTTCGCGCGCCGGCTCGAAGCGCAGCTGGGCCGCAGCTTCACGCTGTTCCCATACGAGAGCGCCGAATCGGTCTGGAACGAGCACCGCGAATCCACGCGCGGGCGCGACCTGGACATCACCGGCCTGAGCTACGCGATGCTCGAGCAAGCCGGCCCGCAGCAATGGCCGCTGAAGGAAGGCGAACGCGTCGGTCGCGTGCGCCTGTACGAAGACGGCGTGTTCCCCACGCCCGACGGCCGCGCGCGCTTCGTCGACACGCCCTACAAGCCCGTGGCCGAGGCGCGCGAGGCGCGCTACCCCTTCTCACTGAACACCGGCCGGCTGCGCGACCAGTGGCACGGCATGAGCCGCACCGGCACGGTCGGCAAGCTGTTCGGCCACGTGGCCGAGCCCGTGGTGCAGATGAACGCGCAGGACATGGCGCGCCGCCAGATCGCCGAGGGCGACCTCGTGCACCTCACATCGAAGCGCGGCTCGATCCTGCTGCCGGCGCGCGCCAGCGCCGAGATCGGCCTGAGCCAGGCCTTCGTCGCCATGCACTGGGGCGAGGAGTACCTGAGCGGCTGCTCGTCGACCGGCGTGCGGCTCGCGGGCATCAACGCGCTCACCACGCCGGCCTACTGCCCCACCTCGAAGCAGCCCGAGCTCAAGCACACGCCCGTGAAGATCCTCAAGGCCGAGCTGCCGTGGTCGCTGCTGGCCATGGCCTGGCTGCCCGCCGGCGACGCGCTCACGGCGCAGCGCGCACTGCAGCCGCTGATGGCGCTGTTCCCCTTCGCCACCTGCGTGCCGTTCGCGGGCAACGCGCCCGGCGAAGAAGAACGCAGCGGCGTGCTGTTCCGCGCCGCCGCGCACGACGCGCCCGACGCCGCGCTGGTCGGCCAGATCGAAGCCCTGCTGGGCCTGCAGACCGCCGACACCCTGCGCTACGCCGACCACCGCCGCGGCCAGCGCCGCGCCGCGCGGCTGGTGCGCCGCGCCGACGGCAGCGCCGGGCTCGAGGCCTTTTTGCTGGGCGGCGACACCAGCGCCGAAGCCTGGATCGCCACCCTGCTGCGCGAGGAACTGCCGGCCCAGAGCTACGGCCGCCTGCTGCTGTCGCCGGGCGCCCGCGCGCCGGTGGCCGTGCAGTCGCGCGGCAAGCCGGTGTGCGCCTGCTTCAACGTGACCGACCGCGCCATCGAGGCCGAGCTGGTGCGCTGCACCGGCAGCGCCGACGAGCGGCTGGCGGCGCTGCAGGGGGCGCTGAAATGCGGCACGAACTGCGGGTCGTGCGTGCCGGAGCTCAAGCGCATGGTGCGGGCCACCCCGGCCGAAGCACTGGCCGTGGGGGCATAAGCCGACTCACATTCCGGCATAAGCGTTGCGGGACAATCCGCCTACCCATGGGAATCAGCCACTACATCAAGGAAATCGGGCGCGGCGCGCGGGGCGCCCGTCCGCTCACGCGCGAGCAGGCCTGCGACCTGTTCGGCCAGGTGCTGGACGGCACGGTCACCGACCTGGAAATCGGCGGCTTCTGCCTCGCGATGCGCATCAAGGGCGAAACGCCCGAGGAGATGGCCGGCTTTCTCGACGCCACGCATGCGCGCCTGAACCCCGTGACGACCCGCGGCGGCCCGCTGATCGTGCTGCCCAGCTACAACGGCGCGCGCAAGCTGCCGGTGCTCACGCCGCTCCTGGCGCTGCTGCTGGCGCGCGAAGGCCTGGCGGTGCTGGTGCACGGCAGCGCGAGCGAAACCTCGCGCGTACTGGCATCGAACGTGCTTTCAGCCCTGGACATGCCCCCGATGACCACGCTCACCCCTCTGGCCGCCGGCCAGGTGGGCTTTGCCCCGACCGAGCTGCTGAACCCCGCGCTCAAGCGCCTGCTCGACGTGCGCCGCGTGGTGGGCCTGCGCAACCCCGGCCACAGCGTGGTCAAGCTCATGCGCCCGACCACCGGCCCCTGCGTGGTGGTGGCCAGCTACACGCACCCCGAATACGCCCGCACCATGGGCGAGACCTTCGAGCTCACGGGCATGACCGCCCTGCTCTCGCGCGGCCTCGAAGGCGAAGTGGTCTCCGACCCGCGCCGCACCGCGCAGATCGACGGCTTCGTGCGCGGCGTGCGCAGCGAACTCCAGGCCCAGGCCGCCGGCACCGCCGCCGACGTGCCCGGCCTGCCGAAAGAAATCGACGTCGCCACCACGGCCGCCTACACGCGGCGCGTGCTGGCCGGCGAGCTTCCCGTGCCCGAAGCCATCGCGACGCAAGTCAGGCACATCACCGAACTGGCCTCCCACGCATGAACACCCCTTCCACCCTCATCACCGGCCGCTGCACGCTGGTGGGCGCCGGCCCCGGCGACCCCGAGCTGCTGACCGTCAAGGCCGTCAAGGCGATCCAGGCCGCCACGGTGCTGCTGGTCGACGACCTCGTGAACGACGCCGTGCTCCAGGCCTACGCCCGGCCCGGCGCGCGCATCGTGCACGTGGGCAAGCGCGGCGGCTGCAAGAGCACGCCGCAGGCCTTCATCGAGCGGCTCATGATCACGGCCGTGCGCGAAGGCGAGACCGTGGTGCGCCTCAAGGGCGGCGACCCGTTCATCTTCGGGCGCGGCGGCGAAGAGGTGGAACACCTGCGCGAGGCCGGCATCGAATGCACGGTGGTCAACGGCATCACCGCCGGCCTGGCCGCCGTGACCTCGCTGGGCGTGCCGCTCACCCACCGCGACCATGCGCAGGGCGTGGTCTTCGTCACCGGCCACGCCAAGACCGGCGCGGGCGCGGACGAAGACCCGACCGACTGGCGCGCGCTGGCCGCCACGGCGCACAACGCGCGCCTGACGCTCGTGATCTACATGGGCGTCTCGGGCGCCGGCCACATCGAGCGCGAACTGCTGCACGGCCTGCCGGGCGACACGCCCGTGGCCGTGGTGCAGCACGCGAGCCTGCCGCACCAGCGCCACCTCGTGACCACGCTGCAGGGCCTGCAGGCCCGCATCGCCGAGGCCGGGCTGGCCAGCCCGGCGGTGATCGTGGTGGGCGACGTGCTGCAGGGGCTGGCTGCAGCCGCGCTGCAGCCGGGCGACGCCGGCCGGTTCGGGACCTAGCGCGCCGCTTCGAGGTGCGTGACGGTCGGCTTGCCCTTCACCACCTCGACATGAAACCGGACCTTGTCGCCGGGCTTGACCTGTTCGAGCATCTGCTTCTCGGCCACATCGAAACCCATCGTCATCGGCGGCATCGCCAGGTTGGGGATGTCGCCGTGCTTCAACACGATCAGGCCGCGGGCCGGGTCGATCTTCTGGACCACGGCATCGGTCAGCATGCCCGGCGCGGACGCCTTCGCGGGCGGTGGCTCGCTCTTCGGCGCCTGGGCCTGGGCGGCACCGGCCAGGCCGGCGATCAGTGCGAAGGCAAGGGGATGGAGGAAGTTCATGAAGTGGCTCCTTGATGCGATGAGGGGTTGGAAACAGCAGACGACAAAGGGGCGCGGCGGCGCAGCAGATACCAGGCCGCGGGCACGACCAGCATGCTCAGCAGCGGCGCGGTGACCATGCCGCCCACCATGGGCGCGGCAATGCGGGTCATCACCTCCGAGCCGGTGCCGCTGCCCCACAGGATGGGCAGCAGGCCGGCCATCACGACCGCCACGGTCATGGCCTTGGGCCGCACGCGCAGCACGGCACCTTCGCGGATCGCGGCCAGGAGCGTCTCGTCGTTCATCGGCTCGCCGGCGTCGAGGCGCCGTGCCAGCGCGTTCTTCAGATAGACCAGCATCACCACGCCGAACTCGGCCGCCACGCCGGCCAGCGCGATGAAGCCGACCGCCGTGGCCACCGAGATCGAATGGCCCAGCGCCCAGATGAGCCAGAAGCCGCCGACGAGCGAGAACGGCACGGCCGCCATCACGAGCGCCGCATCGGCGAACGAGCGGAACAGCAGGTACAGCAGCACGAAGATCACCGCCAGCGTGGCCGGCACGACCAGCTTCAGCCGTTCGGTCGCGCGCGCCAGGTACTCGAACTGGCCGGACCATGACACCGCGTAGCCCGCCGGCATCTTCACGGCCTGGTCGACGGCGGCCTGCATGTCGTGGACGGCGGAGCGCAGGTCGCGCCCGCGCACGTCGACGTAGACCCAGCCCGAGAGCCGCGCGTTCTCGCTGCGCAGCATCGGCGGGCCGTCTTCGATCGCGATGCGCGCGACATCGCCGAGCAGCAGTTGCGCGCCCTTGTCGGTCACGAAGGGCAGTTGCCGCAGCCGCTCCAGCGAATCGCGGATCTCGCGCGGATAACGCACGTTGATGGGATAACGCTCGCGGCCCTGGATCACTTCGCCCACGTTCTCGCCGCCGATGGCCGTGGACACCACGGCCTGCACGTCCGCCACCGAAAGGCCGTAGCGCGCGGCGGCGAGGCGGTCGACATCGACGTCGATGTAGCGCCCGCCCGTGAGCCGCTCCGCCAGCGCCGACGACACGCCGGGCACGCCCTTCACCGCCGCCTCGATCTGCGTGGTCAGCTTGTCGATGGTGGCCAGGTCCGCCCCCGCTACCTTGATGCCGACCGGGCTCTTGATGCCCGTGGCCAGCATGTCGATGCGGTTGCGGATGGGCGGCACCCACACGTTGGTCAGGCCCGGCACCTTGACGGCGCGGTCCAGTTCCTCGACCAGCCTGTCGGGTGTCATGCCGACGCGCCATTGATCCTTCGGCTTGAACTGGACGGTGGTCTCGAACATCTCGAGCGGCGCGGGGTCGGTCGCGGTGTCCGCGCGGCCGGCCTTGCCGAACACGCGCGCGACCTCGGGCACGGTCTTGATGAGGCGGTCGGTCTGCTGCAGCAGCTCGGCGGCCTTCGACACCGACAGCCCGGGCAGCGCCGACGGCATGTAGAGCAGGTCGCCCTCGTCCAGCGGCGGCATGAACTCGCCGCCCAGCCGCATCAGCGGCACCACGGTGAGCGCCAGCAGCACCGCGGCAATGGCGAGCGTCCCCTTGGGAAAGCGCAGCACCAGCTCCAGCGCGGGCCGGTAAACGGCCATCAGGCAGCGGTTCACCGGATTGGCGCCTTCGTGCGGAATGCGCCCGCGCACCAGGTAGCCCATGAGCACCGGGATCAGCGTCACCGACAGGCCCGCCGCAGCGGCCATCGCATAGGTCTTGGTGAAGGCCAGCGGCGAGAACAGCCGCCCCTCCTGCGCCTCGAGCGAGAACACGGGCACGAAGGACAGCGTGATCACCAGCAGCGAGAAGAACAGCGCCGGCCCGACCTCCACCGACGCATCGGCGACGAGCTGCCACCGCTCCACCACCGTCGGCTGCCGGCCCTGCGCCGTCTCGAAGGCCTCGATGTGCTTGTGCACGTTCTCGACCATCACGATGGCGCCGTCCACCATCGCCCCGATGGCGATCGCGATGCCGCCCAGCGACATGATGTTGGCGTTGACGCCCTGCCAGTGCATCACGATGAAGGCCGCGAGCACGCCGATCGGCAAGGCCACCACGGCCACCAGCGCCGAGCGCAGGTGGAACAGGAAGACCGCGCAGACCAGCGCCACCACGATGAACTCCTCGATCAGCTTGCCGCGCAGGTTGTCGACGGCGCGATCGATCAGCAGCGAGCGGTCGTAGGTCGGCACGATCTCGACGCCCGGCGGCAGGCCGGGCTTGAGCGTTTCCAGCTTGGCCTTGACGGCCTCGATGGTCGAGCGCGCGTTCTTGCCCGAGCGCATGACGATCACGCCGCCCGCCACTTCGCCCTCGCCGTCGAGCTCCGCGATGCCGCGGCGCATCTCGGGGCCGATCTGCACGGTGGCCACGTCGCGCAGCAGCACCGGCGTGGCGCCCGCCACGGCCAGCGGGACGGTGCGGAAGTCGTCCAGCGAACGCAGGTAGCCGCGCGAACGCACCATGTACTCGGCCTCGGCGAGTTCGACGACCGAGCCGCCCGAGGCCTGGTTGGCCTTCTGCAGCGCCGCCACGACCACCGACTGCGTGATGCCCAGCGCGCGCATGCGGTCGGGGTCGAGCACCACCTGGTACTGGCGCACCATGCCGCCGATGCTCGCGACCTCGGCCACGTCGGGCACGGTCTTCAGTTCGAACTTGAGGAACCAGTCGTTCAGCGCGCGCAGCTGGCCGATGTCGCGCGTGCCCGTGCGGTCGACCAGCGCGTACTCGTAGACCCAGCCCACGCCCGTGGCATCGGGGCCCAGCGAGGCGTTCGCGCCCGCGGGGAGCCTGCCCTGCACCTGGTTCAGGTACTCGACGACGCGCGAGCGCGCCCAGTACGGGTCGGTCTTGTCGTCGAAGAGCACGTAGACGAACGAGTCGCCGAAGAACGAGTAGCCGCGCACCGTCTTGGCGCCGGGCACGCTGAGCATGGTGGTGGTCAGCGGGTAGGTGACGAGGTCTTCGACCACCTGGGGCGCCTTGCCGGGGAAAGGCGTGCGGATGATGACCTGCGTGTCCGACAGGTCGGGCAGCGCATCGAGCGGCGTGCGCGCCACCGACCACCACCCGGCGGCCACCAGGAACAGGGTCGCGATCAGCACCAGGAAGCGGTTGCCGATCGACCAGCGGATGACGGCGGCGATCATCGCTTGGTGCCCTGTGGCATGCGCTGCACGGAGACCAGCTCGTAGCCCGTGGGGCCGCCCTCCTTGAACTCGAAGCGGACCAGGTCACCGGGCTGGATGTCCGGGAACGCCTCGGGCGACGCCTTCGCAAAGCCCATCGTCATCGATGGCCACTTGAGCGTCGCGACGGGGCCGTGCGAGATCGTGAGGCCGTCGGGCGCCACGCTCTCGACCTTGCCTTCGGCCTGGTGCAGCACGACAGCCGGCGCTGCGGCCGTGGCCGCAGGCGATGCCATGCTGCCCAGCACCGACCGCAGCCGGGCCTCCGAGTCGATGAGGAACTGGCCGCTGGCCACCACCTGCTCGCCTTCATTCAGGCCGGAGAAGACTTCGGTGTCGTCGCCGAGGTCCGCGCCAGTCGACACGTCGCGCGGCTCGAACGCGCCGTCGGCCTTGCGCACGATGACGACCGCGCGCTTGCCGGTGCGGATGACGGCTTCGGACGGCACGACCAGTCGGGTGCTAGAAGGGCCCGTCACCTGCAGGCGCAGCAGCATGCCGGGCGTGAGCGTGCCGCGCCTGTTGTCCACTTCGAAGCGGGCTTTCAGGGTGCGGGTGGCCGCGCTGACCTCGGGCAGGATCTCGTCGAGCGTGCCGTCGAACGACTGGGCCGCATCGGCCTGGAGCACCGCCCTGACCTTCTGGCCGCGCGCGAGCCGCACGGCCTGCGCTTCCGGAATCTCGGCCACCGCCCAGACCTTCTCCAGGCCCGCGATGCGGAACAGCGTCATGCCGGGCGTGACCGCGACGCCTTCGCGCACGCCCAGCTCGGCCACCACGCCGTCGGACGGTGCGGTGAGCACGTAGCGCGCCTGCGCCGTGCCGGTTTCCTCGCTGCGGCGGATGAGCTCGGCGGGGATGGACAGGGCCCGCATGCGATCACGCGCGGCCGCGACGAGGTCGGCGGAAACGCCCGAGCGCTGGAGGGCCAGCCATTCGTTCTGCGGCCCGAGCCATTCAGGCGCGAAGACCGTCGCCAACGCCTGCCCCTTGCGCACGCGCGCCATCGGCGCGCGGACCGACAGGCGCTCGACGTAGCCCGCCACGCGCGTCTGCACGACGACGTTGAGGCGCTCGTCGAACTGCACGGCGCCGACGGCATCGAAAGACGCGGAGACTTCCGCGCGCCGCACGCCGGCATACCGGATGCCGAGGTTCTGCTGGACCGTGGGGCTCACCTGCGCACCGCCTTCGTTGCCCGTGCCGGTGATGCTGTCGGCGTACATGGGCACCAGCTGCATGTCCATGAAGGGCGACTTGCCGGGCTTGTCGAAGCGCGGGCCCGGCACCATGGGGTCGTGCCAGTAGAGGACCTTGCGACCGTCCGGGGTGGACGGCGTGGTCGCCGGCGCCTCCGTGGACGGGGCGGTCGTGCGCCCCAGGTAGAAGGCGCCTGCGGCGAGCAACAGGGCGCCCAGCAGTGCTGCGCCGATCGTGCGTGTGCGGTTCATGGGGCCCCCTCGGTGGTGAGCGGCCGGAAGGCCAGTTGGACGTGGGTTCTGGCCAGGTCGCGCTGCAGCGTCAGCAGCTTGCGCTGCGCTTCGACTTCGGCATGCCGCGCCTCGAACAGCGTGACGAGGCTGCCCTGGTTCGACCGGTAGGCCGCCGTTGCGGCCGCGGTTCTCTGGCCGGCCGAAACGACCACGCCCGAGCGGTAGCGGTCGATGCGTTGCTGCAGGCGTTGCGCATCGCTGCGCAGCGCCTGGTACTCGGCGGTCGCGGCCCGGGTGGCTTCGGCCAGGTCGGCCTCGGCTTTCTCGATGAGGGCCAGCTTGGCGGCGGTGTCCCGGTCCTGCCGTTCGCCAGGCGCCACGGGCAGGGGAATGCTCAGGCCCACCGACACCATGTCGGCGTAGCCGGTGCGCTGCCCGTAGGCGAGCTCCCAGGTCCAGTTCGGCTTGCGGTTGGAGGCGGTGACGGCCGCCGTCTGCCTGGCCACGTCGACATCGCGCTGCAGGGCCGCGACCGTGGGGTGCGCGGCCACGTAGGCCGCTTCGGACGGCACGGCGATGGCGCCCGGGGGCCGCAGTTCGTCGGGCGGCACGCCGACCCAGCGCTGGAAGGCGACGCTGGCGGCTTCCTGCTGTTGCAGGAGGTCGGCCGTCTCATCTTCCGCGATGCCTCTGGCGCCGGCCAGCGCCAGCACGTCCTGGCTGTTTCCCGCGGCCGACGACAGGCGTGCGCGCGAGGCCTCCAGTTCTTCGTGCGCGTGGTGCTCCATGCGCCGCGCGAGCTTGATGCTCTCGCCGGCGTAGAAGGCGTCCACGTAGGCGAGCGCGGCCTGCCGGCGGGTGTCGGCCACGGCAGCCTGCACCCGCACCGCCTCCAGCCCGACCGACGCCTCGGCGGCGGCCTGCCGCGCGGCGCGCTTGTCGGCGGACAGCCATTCCTGGCTGATGCCGATGCGCTTCATCGTCATCGCATCGCGCGTGGTGTGGAAACGATCCGCGCCCGTCGCGGGCAGGTTGTCGATGCCGATGCGCAGCGTGGGGTCGGGAAGCTGCGGGGCCGCGGAGGCCGCCGCCGTGGCGCTGACGACGCCGGCACGGGCGGCGCGGGTGGCTTCGGAGCGCTGCGTCGCCCGCTGAAGCGCGTCCTCCAGGGACAGGGGGGCCGCCGTCGCCAGGGACGGCAGCAGCGCGGCAACCCATGCGGCCGCGCGCGAAAAGGAAATGAACATGAAAACTCCGCAAACGAACGAGCGAATCGCTGGCGGGCGCACGCGCCGCACCAGCACCGGTCAGTCGACGGAGATGTCAGACGCGCAGTCTGCGCGTGGCGAGAAAAACGGGATCGGGCGGTGGATGCTGCCGCTCCGGCACGGCCTGCGGCGGAAGCACATGGCCTTCCGCCGCCAGCACCAGGGGCATCACCACGAGCTGCACGATGGCCGGCAGCGAAGGCGTGGTCAGCTTCACCGGTTCGAAGGACAGCGACAGGTCGGCGGCGTGCTGGAAGCACAGCACCGGCTGGGCCATGTCCATGCCTTCGCAGGGCTCGCCCGACGCCATCATGTCGGCCATCGAACCCGGGTTGTCCGACGCGCCGGGGCAGACATAGCCTGCCAGCGCCAGCTGCGAGAACAGCAGCGACAGGACCACGAAAATCGCGGTCGTGCAGCGACGGAGAGAGCGGCGGGCCATGAGGAGGCGCAGTGTAGCGCCGCCGTCCGGGCGCCGCCTAAAATCCCGCCCGGCCCAACGAACAAGAAGGAAGAGGCAGGGATGCTCGACAAACTCAACGAATTCACCGAAAGCCACGGCGAGCTGCGCCGCGGGCGCGGGCTGGTCACGGGCACCATCGCCTTCAGCCTCGCCGCCCTGTGCTTCCTGGGCGTGCTGGCCTTCCACTTTCCGCAGTACCTGACGACACCCGAGCTGCGCAAGAGCTACAACGTCGACGTGATGCGCGTCATCCTGCTGACGGCGCTGGTCATTGCGGGCGGGCTCTCGCTGGTCAACATCATCTTCAACCGCTCGCGCTGGCTCTCGTCGGCCGCGTTCCTGCTGGTGGCGGTGTCGGCGCTGCTGGGCGGGCACAAGGTGCCGGTGCACGACTTCGCGGACCACACGCCGTACATCGGGCTCGACTGGTTCATCCTCGACCTCTTGGGCTCGTCGCTGATCTTCATCTTCATCGAGAAGCTCTTTGCGCTGCGCAAGGACCAGCCGGTGTTCCGCGAAGAATGGCAGACCGACTTTCATCACTTCGTGGTGAACCACATGATCGTGGGCTTCGTGCTGCTGGCCACCAACCTCATGGTGCACAAGCTCTTCGGCTGGGCCGCCAACGACGGCATCCGCGGCTGGGTGAGCAACCTGCCGTTCTGGGCCGGCATTTTGCTGATCATCCTGGTGGCCGACCTCGTGCAGTACTGGACGCACCGCGCGTACCACGAGGTGCCGGTGCTGTGGCGCCTGCACGCCGTGCACCACAGCGTGAAGAGCATGGACTGGATGGCCGGCTCGCGCCAGCACATCCTGGAGCTGCTGATCACGCGCACGCTGGTGCTCGCGCCCATCTACGTGCTGGGCTTCAGCAAGGACGTGATCGACGCCTACATCGTGGTGGTCGGCTTCCAGGCGGTGTTCAACCACTGCAACGTGAGCGTGCGCCTGGGCCCGCTGCGCTACCTCATCGTGACGCCCAACTTCCACCACTGGCACCACAGCCAGGACATCGAGGCACTCGACAAGAACTACGCGGCGCACTACGCCTTCCTCGACTACCTCTTCGGCACCGCGGTGAAGAGCACCAAGCTCTGGCCCGAGAAGTACGGCGTGCTGGGCGACTACGTGCCCAACGGCTTCTTCAAGCAGCTGAAGTTCCCGTTCGTCTGGAAGGGATGAGCATGGCTTCCCTGCTTCGCGCCGTGGCGCTCGCCGCGGCGCTGCCGCTCCTGCTCTCGGCCTGCGCCACCCGCATCGAGATGCCCTCCGAAACCTCCGGCCTGCGCCTGCGCGTGCAGAGCTCGGTGATCGCCCCCGGCAACGGCGGCGAGCTGATCGGCGCCGACGTGCTGGCGCCCGGCGACATCCTGCTGACCTCGATCGCCACGGTGAATTCGTTCGGCATCCGCCTGGGCACCTTCTCGCCGGTGAGCCATGCCGTGCTGTACCTGGGCGACGGCCAGATCGCCGAGGCCGTGGGCACCGGCGTGCGCGCACGGCCGCTGGCCGAGGTGGTCGACGAAGAGCAGATGGTCGTGGCCTTTCGCGTGCCGGGCCTCGTCGAGGCCGACGTCGAGAAGATGCGCGAGTGGGCGCACTCGCAGGTCGGCACCCGCTACAACACCGCCGGCGTGCTGCTGAACGCACCCTTCGTGCTGAACCGCCGGCTGTGCGAGCTGCCGCTGATTCCCTCGGCCGTCAGCGCGTACTGCATCAGCGGCCTGGCGACGGTGCAGTTGGGCGCCAGCCGCAACGACCAGTTCTTCTGCTCCCAGTTCGTGCTGGAGGCCTACCGCCAGGCCGGCGTGCCGATCACCGACGCCGACCCGCGCTGGGTGAGCCCCGCCGACCTGCTCCACATGCGCGAGGGCGATGTGCCCTCGATCGCCGCCACGCAGCCGCTGCGCTACGTGGGCCACCTCAAATACAACCCGCCGCCGGTGCTGGCGGCGGACGGACCCGCTTGAGCTCTTCTTCCCCTCCTTCTTCTTCCTTTGACGTCGTTGTCGTCGGTGCCGGCGCCGCCGGTCTCTTTTGCGCCGCACTGGCGGGCCAGCGCGGCCTGCGCGTGCTGCTGGTCGACCACAGCGAGAAGGTCGGCGAAAAGATCCGCATCTCGGGTGGCGGCCGCGCCAACTTCACCAACCGCGACCTCGACGTGCGCGCCCCGCAGCGCCATTTCGTCGGCGACAACCCGAATTTCTGCCGCTCGGCGCTGTCGCGCTACGCGCCGCAGCAGTTCATCGACATGGTGCAGCGCCACGGCATCGCGTACCACGAGAAGCACAAGGGCCAGCTGTTCTGCGACGGCTCCTCGCAGCAGATCGTCGACATGCTGCTGGCCGAGTGCGCCGCCGGCAACGTCGAACGCTGGCAGCCGTGCAAGCTCGGCGACATCGCCTTTGTCGACGGTCGCTACCAAATCAGTAGCACGCGCGGCCCGATCGACGCGCCCAAGCTCGTGGTGGCCACCGGCGGCCTGTCGATTCCCCAGATTGGTGCGAGCGACTTCGGCTACCGGCTCGCCGAGCAGTTCGGCCTGCGCCTGGTCACGCCCCGCCCGGCGCTGGTGCCGCTGACCTTCGGCGGCGACGCCTGGGCGCCCTACGCCGGCCTGGCCGGGCTGGCGCTGCCGGTGCGCATCGAGACCGGCGGCAAGAAGGACAAGATGGCCTTCCTGGAAGACCTGCTGTTCACCCACCGCGGCTTGTCGGGCCCGGCGGTGCTGCAGATCTCGAGCTACTGGAAGCCCGGCGCCCCGCTGACGTTGGACTTCGCGCCCGGCATGGACGTGGCCGAGTCGCTGTCCGACGCCAAGCGGCGCTCCAAGAAACGCATCGCCAACGAGCTGGCCACGCTGGTGCCCTCGCGGCTGGCCGACGCCTGGGTCGGCGAAGACCCGGCTCTGCAGCGCCCGGTCAACGAGGCTACCGACAAGGCGCTGGCGGCACTGTCCGAGCGCATCGCCCGCTGGCAGATCACCCCCAGCGGCACCGAGGGCTACAAGAAGGCCGAGGTGACGGCGGGCGGCGTCGACACCCGCGATCTGTCGTCGCAAACCATGGAATCGAAGCAGCCGGGCCTGTATTTCATCGGGGAAGTGGTCGACGTGACGGGTTGGTTGGGCGGATACAACTTCCAGTGGGCGTGGGCGAGCGCCCATGCGTGCGCACAGGCCCTCTGAAGGCGCACTCTTGAGGTTTTTTCCAGGACACCGGGGAACCGGCTTTGCCGGGCCTCAGGTGTCGCCCCCGGCGAGGGGGTTGGAGAAGCGACACGAAGTGCGCGCAGCCTGGGGGAGTGCTATACTCGCGGGCTAACTTTTGGCCTTCCCTCAACGGCCACAAAATTTTTCAGTTGAGGAACCCCGGCTTGGGGCCTCGATCTCCCCCGGCCAAATCCATTTCAACGATTCATCAATGACCACCATCCGCGTTAAAGAAAACGAGCCCTTCGACGTCGCCCTGCGCCGCTTCAAGCGCACCATCGAAAAGCTCGGCCTGCTGACCGACCTGCGCGCCCGCGAGTTCTACGAGAAGCCGACGGCCGAGCGCAAGCGCAAGAAGGCAGCTGCGGTCAAGCGCCACTACAAGCGCGTGCGCAGCATGCAGCTCCCCAAGAAGCTGTACTAAGCAACGCCCAGGGCGGCTGGCCCCGACGAGAGTCCCCGCCAGCGCCCCGTTGCACCAGCCGCGCCAGGGAAACCTGCCGCGGCTTTTGTTTTTTCCGAAAGGTTGCGAAGAATGACTCTCAAAGAACAAATCACCGAAGACATGAAGACGGCGATGCGCGCCAAGGACTCGGAGCGCCTGGCCACCATCCGCCTGCTGCTCGCCGCCATGAAGCAAAAGGAAGTCGACGAGCGCGTGGAGCTCGACGACGCCATGGTCGTGGCCATCGTCGACAAGATGGTCAAGCAGCGCAAGGACTCGATCGCCGCATTCACCACGGGTGGCCGCGCCGACCTGGCCGACAAGGAAGCCGCCGAGATCAAGGTGCTCGAGGTCTACCTGCCCCAGCGCATGAGCGCCGATGAAACGGCCGCCGCGGTGAAGGCCATCGTGGCCGAACTGGGCGCCTCCGGCCCCGGCGACATGGGCAAGGTGATGGGCGTGGTCAAGACGCGCCTGGCCGGCAAGGCCGACATGGGCCAGGTCAGCGCCGCGGTCAAGGCCGCCCTCACGGGCGCCTGAGGCGGCCACCGCCATGAAGAACGGCAGCAGCAGCCCGCTCGGCGCCGCCCCCGTCGCGACGATCCCGAAGGCCTGCGCCTGCCTGGTCGATGCGCAGGGCCGGCTGCTGGTGTTCCGTCACCCCGAAGACGGCAACATGCAGCTGCCCAAGGGCACCATCGAGCCCGGCGAGTCGCCCGAGGCGGCCGTGCGGCGCGAGCTGCTCGAAGAGTCGGGCCTGGTGTTCGCCGGCCGGCTCGAATCGCTGGGCACGCTGGAGCGCGAATGCGAAGCCGGCGTCGAAGGCAACACGCACCGCCATCCACAGCGCTGGCACATCTTCCTGATGCGCGACCACCGCGCCCTGCCCGAGACCTTCGAGCACATGGCCACGGGCAGCCCGGAAGAAGAAGGCCTGGTGTTCTCGTTCTACTGGCTCGAGGCCGACGCCCCCATCGAGGACTTCGCCCTGCCCTACCGCCAGACCATCGAGCGCGTGCGCGCCGCCCTGCTGGCCGCCAGCTGACCGGTCACGGGATCAGGCGGACATGACGGCGCGCAGCGCCATGTACGCCCCCAGCAGCGCCAGCCCGATCAGGAAGCAGCGCCGGAACACGGCCACCGGCAACCGCTGCCGCAGCCAGGTGCCCAGCACCATGCCGCCGACCGCCGGCACCAGCATTGCCAACGACCCGCCCAGCACCGCTGCCGGGTAGCTCCCGTTGGCCGCCAGCCCCAGGGCCAGCACCACGGTCGAGGTGGTGAACGAGATGCCCATGGCCTGGATCAGCCCATCGCGCTGGAAACCCAGCGCCTGCAGGTACGGCACGGCCGGCACCGCGAACACGCCGGTCACGGACGTCACCAGCCCCGTCGCCGCGCCCACCACGGGCCCCAGCCAGCGCGCCTGCGCGTCGCTCACGTGCAGCTGCCGACCCGTCAGCCCCCACAGCGCATAGATCACCAGCGCCACGCCCAGCGCCAGCGAGGCCCAGGCCCCGGCCGGTACGCCCAGCCACCACGCCCCGGCGAGCGTGCCCGCCACGACACCAGCCTGCATGCGACCGATGCGGCGGAACACGGCGCCGAAGCTCGCGCGCGGCCCGGTCTGCCAGAGGTTGGTGACCAGCGAGGGCACGATCAGCAGCGCCGCCGCCTGTGCGGGCGACATCCACAGCGCGAGCAGCGCCATCGCCACGGTCGGCAGCCCCAGGCCGATCACGCCCTTGATCAGGCCGGCCAGCAGGAAGACCGCGGCCGCCGCCGCCCACAGGCCCATTGCATCGTTGGAGATCGTCATCGCCGCGGAGTCTGCCGACCGGCGCTTGGGCTGGAAATGCGGCTTTCGCGCAGCCAGCCTCAGGCACAGACTGAGGCTGGCGTGCTACCTTGCGGCCCACCATGCGATTCGACCTGACCGACCTGCGGCTCTTTCTCCACGTCGTCGAAGCCGGCAGCCTCACGGCCGGCGCCGGCCGCTCGCACATGACGCTGGCCTCGGCCAGCCAGCGTGTGCGCGGCATGGAAGACGCGCTCGGCACCCCGCTGCTCACGCGCCACGCGCAGGGCGTGCGCCCCACCGAGGCCGGACGCACGCTGCTGCACCATGCGCGCGTCGTGCTGCAGCAGATGGAGCGGCTGCGCGGCGAACTCGGCGAGTACGGCCAGGGCCTCAAGGGCCACGTGCGCTTCATGTGCGGCACCTCGGCACTCACCGAGCACCTGCCCGAGGTGCTGAGCCGCTTCCTGGCCGAGCATCCGCGCATCTCGGTCGACCTCGAGGAGCGCGCCAGCCCCGACACCGTGGAGGCCCTGCGCAGCGGCCTGTGCGACATCGGCATCGTCTCCGACGCCATCGACAGCGACGGCCTCGAATGCCACCCCTTCCGCCGCGACGACCTCGTGCTCGTGATGCCGCGCGGCCACGCGCTGGCGAGCCGGCGGCGCGTGCACCTGGCCGAGGTGGTCGACAGCGAGTTCGTCGGCCTGCCCGCCGACAGCGCGCTGCAGCAGCTGATCACCGGGCACGTGCGCGCGCTCGCCAGGCACCTGGCCTACCGCGTGCGCGTGCGCAACTTCGAGGCCGTGTGCCGCATGGTCGAGTACGGCATCGGCGTGGGCATCGTGCCGCAGACCGCGGCCGAGCGCTGCGCCCGTTCGATGAAGATCGCGCGCGCCTCGCTGGCCGACCCGTGGGCCGAGCGCACGCTCATGGCCTGCGTGCGCTCGTCGGAAGACCTGCCGCTCAATGCGCGGCGCATGCTCGACTACCTGATCGCGCCGCCGCCGTCGGCCGACGCTACGCGGAAGTGACCGGCCGCCCCTGCTGCGCACGCGCCGCAATGAAAGCCTCGAAGGCCTCGCTGCTGGTCTTGCGCGGCACGTAGCCGAATTGGCTTTTCAGCGCGGTGTTCAGCAGCACGGGCCGGTAGCGCAGAAAGTCGAGCTGCTCGGGCCCGTAGCGGCTCACGCCCAATGCCGAGCCCGCGGCCAGCGCCGCCTGCAGCACGCCGGCCGGCCAGGCGATGGCGCGCTTGCCCAGGCGCGCGGCAATCTCGTGGATCGTGAGCGCGCCGTCGCCCGCGAGGTTGTAGCAGCCGGGCGGCGCGCCGCCGAGCGCGTGGGCGATGGCGCCGGTCACGTCCTCGTCCCACACGAACACGAAGGGGCTGTCGCTGCCGCGGATGGCGATCAGCCGCTTCTTCTCGAACAGCGCGGTGATCTGGTTGTCGACGCGCTCGCCGAGGATGGTGCCGATGCGCAGCACCGTCTGCGCCAGCGCAGGGTGCTGCCTGCGGCAGGCGGCCAGCATTTCTTCCACCTGCCGCTTGTGGTCGGCATAGGCGAACACCGGGTTGCCGCGCAGCGGCTGCGACTCGGTGATCCAGGCCGGGTTGTCCGCGTGGTAGCCGTAGGCCGCCCCACTGGACGACACCACGATGTGCCCCACGCCGCGCGCCACGCAGACGTCGAGCACGTTGCGCGTGCCGCCCACGTCGACCGAATGCTCGAAGGCGCGGTTCGAGTCCTTGCCGGGCGTGACGATGGACGCGAGGTGCACCACCGTGTCGATCGCGTGTTCGGCCAGCACGTCGGCAATGCCGTCGTCACGCACGTCCTGCTGCAGGTAGGCCACGCCGGGCAGCCGGCGCTCCGTGGGCACCTCGCGCACGTCGAGTGCCACCAGCCTTTCGAAGGAACCTTGCGCGGCCAATGCGGCGAGCACGCTGCGCCCCAGGAATCCGTCACCGCCCGTCACCAGCACGCGCCGCGCAGACGCCTTCCAGGTTTCGCTCATGGCGTCGCAGGCTTGCGCCCCCACCAGCTCGCCAGCGCCAGGCCCGCGATGATGTCCCAGAAGCCCCACACGCCAGCCACCACGGCCATGCCGCCGAGCCCGCCGAAGAAGCTGAAGATCAGCACCAGCCCGAGCCCCGCGTTGCGGATGCCCACTTCGATGGACACCGCGCGCCGGTCGTAGTCGCCCAGCCCCGAGAGCCGCGCGCACAGGTAGCCGGTGCCGAAGGCCAGCGCGTCATGGATCACCACGGCCATCAGCACCAGCCCCACGTAGTCGAGGAAGTAGCGCCAGTTGCCCGCGATGGCGCCGACGATGAAGGCGATCAGCGCCAGGAAGCTCAGGATGCGCGCCGGCTTCTTGATGCGCGCCGTGAGCCCCGGCAGCTTGTGCGCGCAGGCCACGCCCAGCACGAAGGGAATGCCGATGATCATCACGATGTGGCCCAGCATGTCGAAGGGGTCGAGCGCGATGGTCTTGAGCAGCACCGAGGCCGTGGGGTGCAGGCCGCCCCAGAACGCGAAGTTCAGCGGCATCACCACGATCGACAGCGCGTTCGAAATGGCCGTCATCGACACCGACAGCGCCACGTTGCCGCCCGCGCGGTGCGTGAGGATCTGCGAGATGTTGCCCGGCGGGCAGCAGGCCACGAGGATCATGCCCAGCGCGATGCTCGGGCCCGGCTGCAGGATCAGCGTGAGCACGAAGGTCACGGCCGGCAGCACCACGAACTGCGCACCGATGCCCACCGCCATCGCGCCAGGCATGCGCGCCACGCGCTTGAAGTCGTCGATGCGCGTGTCCAGCGCAATGCCGAACATCAGGAAGCCCAGCACCACGTTGAGCAGCACCAGCGAGGCCGGGTTGAAGTGCAGGCGGATCTCGTCGACAGGCAGCATGCGCGGAACCTCTTGTAGAAAGACGATCAGTCGGCCAGTGCGGCAGCGGCCTGGCGCACGGCCGCGCGGTAGGCGTCCTTGTGCACGTAGTAGGCCATGCGCTCCAGCTGCAGGTACTTGAAGCCGCCCGACAGGTCGGGCGGCGGCCCCTGCACTGCCGTGCGCAGCGCCGTTGCCTTGGGCGAGCCCGCAGCCTGCGCGCGGAAGTAGCGCGCCAGCAGCTCGGCCTGCTCGTAGCGCCCCTGCCAGCCGATGCCGCTGGCCTCGATCATGCCGAGCACGCCCAGCGTCTCGAAGCGCGGCGAGAAGATGTTGAGGTACAGGCGCGGCGCCATGCCCTGCCAGTTGAGCAGCTCGCGGTCGATGAACGGGTAGTGCAGCGCGTAGCCCGTGGCCGTGAGGATCAGGTCGTAGTCGCGCGCGCTGCCGTCCTTGAAATGCACCGTGCGGCCCGCGAGTCGCGCGATGTCGGCGCGCACGCCGATGTCGCCGTGGCCCACGTGGTGCAGCACCAGCGAGTTCACCACCGGGTGCGACTCGTACATCTTGTAGTCGGGCTTCGGAAAACCGAAACGCACCGGGTCGCCGGTGAACCACTGCAGCACGGTCGCGTCGACCTTCTGCTTGAGCCACGGCGGCAGCGGGCGCTTGCCGCCCAGCGTGTCGGCCGGCTTGCCGAACACGTACTTGGGCACGAAGTAGTAGCCGCGCCGCACCGAGAGGTCGACGCTCCGCGCGTAGTGCACCGCATCGACTGCGATGTCGCAGCCCGAGTTGCCCGCGCCGACGATCAGCACGCGCTTGTCCTTGAAAAGCTCGGCGTGCTTGTAGCTGCTGGTGTGCAGCAGCTCGCCGTCGAAGTGGCCTTCGAACTGCGGGTGCTTGGGCTCCGAGAGCGTGCCGTTGGCAATCACCACGCCCTTGTATTCATCGGTCTCCACCGTGCCGTCGGGCGCTTCGACGCTCACGCGCCAGCGCGTGTCGGGTGCGTCGCTCACCGGCTCCACGCGCAGCACGCGCGTGCCGAAGCGGAAGTGCGCACGCAGGCCGAAGCGGTCGGCAAAGTCGCTGAAGTAGCGGCGCAGCTCGCGGTGGCTCGGGTAGTCGGCCACGGTGTCGGCCATCGGAAACTCGGCGAACTCGGTGGTGCGCTTGCTCGAGATCAGGTGGGCCGAGTGGTAGACCGTGGAGCGCGGGTTGTCGATGTCCCAGAGGCCGCCCACGTCGCTGTGCGCCTCGAAGCCCTGGAACGGAACGCCGAGCTTCTGCAGATTGCGGGCGCCCGCCAGGCCCGAGGGCCCGGCGCCGATGAGGGCGATCTGTTCGTGCGTGGGAAAGTGGGCAGTGTCAGAAGACGTCATCGGCGGGGAGGTTCTTTCTGGGAATTCAGGCCGGGGATGGCGGTGGCGCCCGCCTCGCCCACGCGCGGCTTGCGCGGCTGGCCGCGCAGCAGGCGGTCGTGCAGCGGCGCGGGCAACAGGTCGAGCGCTTTCGACAGCCAGCCGATGCGCCGCGGCAGCACGATCTTTTCGCGCCGGGCCGCCAGGCCCGCCAGCAGCTGGCGCGCCGCCGCGTCGGCCTCGAGCAGCCCCGGCATCGCGAAGCGGTTGCCGGCCGTGAGCGCGGTGCGGATGTAGCCCGGGCTCACCGTGTGCACCGTGAGCCCCGTGCCGCGCAGCTCGGCGCGCAGGCTTTCGAGATAACGGATCAACCCGCCCTTGCTCGCGCAGTAGGCACCGTTGCCCGGCATGCCGTGCCAGCCCGCGATGCTGGCCACGCCGACGAGCGCGCCGCGGCCCGCTGCGCGCATCGGCTGCACGAAGGGCTGGAAGGTGGTGGCCGCGCCGAGCAGGTTGATCTCGAGCATGCGGCGGAACACGGCCAGGTCGTCGGCTTCGGCGGTGTCGTAGCCGCCGGCCACGCCCGCGTTGGCGATCACGAGGTCGGGCGGGCCGAAGCGCTGCATCCAGTCGGCCGCCATCGCCTGCATGGCGGGGCTGTCGGACACGTCGGGCGTGTAGGCCTTGCAGCGCCCTTCACCTTGGGCAGCGAGCGCGGCGAGGCGTTCGGTGTTGAGCCCCACCAGCGCCACGCGCGCACCGCCGTCGATCAGCGCACGCGCCAGCGCCTGCCCGAGGCCGCCGCAGGCACCGGTGAGAACGACATTGCGAAACGGCAAGAGCATGGGCAGGGACGCGCGCAAGGCTGCAAGTGGCAAAACGCAGCCACTGTAGCCGCGCCCTGCCGGCGCACTCCCCAGCGTTTCCCCTTGCCCCGCGCCCCTGCGGGGCGTTCAGGCCGCTTCGGCGGCAGGGAATTCGATCTGGATCTTCACATCCGTGACGCGCCCGGCCGCGGCCTCCTCGAAGGCGGCGATGCCGTCTTCGAACGCGAAGGTGCGCGAGATGAAGGGCTTCACATCGACCTGCCCCGACGCGATGAGCGCCAGCGCGCGCGGGAAGATGTTGGCGTAGCGGAACACCGACTCGATGCGCGCCTCCTTCGCCTGGATCGCGACGATGTCGAAAGCCACCTTCGCGGCGGGTATGCCCACCAGCACGAGGCAACCACCGGGGCACAGCAGGTCGAACACGTTGTCGAAGGCGCGTGTGCTGCCGCTGGCTTCGAAGACCACGTTCGCGCCCCAGCCGTCGGTGAGGGCCTGCACGGTGTCGGCGAGGTTGGTGCTGCGCACGTCGACCGTCGTCACCGCCGGGTTGTGGGCGAACAGCGCCAGCTTCTCGGGCACGAGGTCGGCCAGGATCACGCGCGCCGCGCCGCCCGCGAGCGCGGCCAGCGCCGTCATCGCGCCGATGGTGCCGGCGCCAATGACCACCGCCACGTCGCCCGGCTTCAGCGCCGCCTTCTTCGCGGCCTGCAGGCCGATGGCCAGCGGCTCGACGATGGCGCCCTCGCCGAAGCTCACGTTGTCGGGCAGGCGGAAGGTGAAGGCTGCCGGGTGCACCACGAACGGCGTGAGGCAGCCGTGGATCGGCGGCGTGGCCCAGAAGCGCACAGCTGGGTCGAGGTTGTAGAAGCCTTCGCGCACGGCGCGCGAGTCCATGTCGGGAATGCCGGGCTCCATGCAGACGCGGTCGCCGGGCTTCAGGTGGGTGACTTCGGCGCCCACCTCGGCCACCACGCCCGAGGCCTCGTGACCGAGGATCATGGGCGCATCGACGACGTACGGGCCGATGCCGCCGTGCTGGTAGTAATGAACATCGCTGCCGCACACGCCCACGGTGTGCATGCGGATCTTCACGTCGCGCGGGCCGACGTGCAGCGGCAGCTCGACATCGCGCAGCGTGATCTCGTGCGCCTTTTCCAGAACCAGTGCTTTCATTGCATCTTTCTCAGAGGGTTGAAACGGGGATGCCACTCAGTGCAGCACGGCGTCCGGACGCAGCAGCGAAGCGCCCGTCGCGACGTCGAACAGGTGCACCTGCTGCGCATCGGCCACGAAGCGCAGCGGCTCGCCGAGCCGGGGGCCCGCCGCGGACGGCAGGAGCACGGCGATCTCTTCGCCGCCCTGCCCCACGCTCACCAGCACTTCGTTGCCGAGGTATTCGATGAGCTGGACCTCGCCGGCAAAGCCTTCGCTGCTCGCCTTGGCGGTGTCGAGGTGCAGGTGCGCGGGGCGCACGCCCAGCGTCACGCGCTCGCGGCCTTCGAGCGCGAAGCGGCGCGCATCGACGCGCACCGAACCGCCGCCGCCGCGCAGCTCGCACTGCCCGCCGTCCAGGTGATGCACCGCCATCTCCATCAGGTTCATCGGCGGCGTGCCGATGAAACCGGCCACGAAGGCCGAGCGCGGGCGCTCGAAGATTTCCTGCGGCGTGCCGACCTGCTCGATGCGCCCGTCGCGCAGCAGCACGATGCGGTCGGCCAGCGTCATGGCCTCGTGCTGGTCGTGCGTGACGTACACGGTGGTGGTCTTCAGCGTCTGGTGCAGCTTCGCGATCTCGATGCGCATGTGGTTGCGCAGCTTGGCGTCCAGGTTCGACAGCGGCTCGTCGAACAGGAACACCTTCGGCGTCTTGATCATGGCGCGCGCAATCGCCACGCGCTGCTGCTGGCCGCCCGACAGCTCGGTGGGCTTGCGCTGCAGGTAGCGCTCCAGGCCCAGCGTGTCCGACACCTCCTTGATGCGGCTGTCGATCTCGGCCTTGGGCACCTTCAGGCGCTTGAGCCCGAACGTGATGTTGTCGCGCACCGTCATGTGCGGGTACAGCGCGTAGTTCTGGAACACCATCGCGATGCCGCGCTCCTGCGGCGGCAAGTCGTTCACGCGCTGGCCGCCAATGTGCAGGTCGCCGCCGCTGATGTCTTCCAGGCCCGCGAGCATGCGCAGGATGGTCGACTTGCCGCAGCCCGAGGGGCCGAGGAACACGACGAACTCGTTGTCGGCCACGTCGAGATCGAAGGCATGGACGACCTGCGTTTCCCCGTAGCGCTTGATGAGGTGGTGACAGCGGATGGCAGACATTTTTGGTTCTGGAGAAAGAGAGGTGATGGCGCTCATGCGGCCTCCCGCTTGCGCTTGAACGCGGCATTGAGAAAACCGCTGAGCACGCCCACCATGAGCAGCGGCGGCAGCGACAGCAGGATGACCGAGGCATTCAAGATGCCCCACGGCACATCGCGCCCGAGCTGGCTGAGCTCCGACGCCACGATGGGCAGCGTCTTGGCCTCGGAGGTGGTGAGCATCAGCGCGATGAGGAACTCGTTCCACACCAGCACAAAGCCGAAGGCGATGGCCCCCACCAGCGAGCGCGCGGCAATCGGCAGCGCGATGCGAAAGAAGATCGCGTAGGGCCCGTAGCCGTCGACGCGGCCCGCCTCTTCCACTTCCTTCGGCACCGCCTTGAAGGCCGGGATGGCGAGCCAGATCACGGTCGAGAGCGTGAGCAGCGTGTAGGTGGCGATGAGCGCCACGCGCGAGTCGTACAGCTCCAGCTGCAGCCAGATCACCATGAGCGGAATGGCCACCGCCACCGGCGGCAGGAAGCGCATCGACAGCACGAAGAACTGGATGTCGTTGCCCCAGCGCAGCGGGTAGCGCGCCAGCGCATAGGCGGCGGGCAGGCCCAGCACCGCGCCGATGATCACCGCCGCGCCCGCCACCACGATCGAGTTGACCAGCCCCGCGGCCACGGCTTCGCGGTTCAGCACATACAGGTAGTTGTCCAGCGTGGGCGTGAAGAAGAACTTCGGCACGGCCGAGACGATGTCGACCCGGTTCTTGAACGAGTTGAGAAAGGTCCACAGCACGGGCACGAGGGCCGAGAGCCCGGCCGCGATGAGCGCCAGCCGCGCCAGCAGCGTTCCGATGGCAAGCTTCTTCATGACGGTTTGGTCCATTTCCAGATGTAGGTGAACGCGACCGTCGAGGCGACCATCATCAGCACCGCCATGCTCGACGCGTACGAGATGCGGCCCGACTCGATGAAGCCCTGCGAGAAGGCGTACATGTCGAGCGTCTCGGTCGAGATGCCGGGGCCGCCGCGCGTCATCACGTAGATGAGGTCGAAGGCGCGCAGCGACTCCACCATCTTCACGAAGGCCAGGCTGATGAGCGGCGCCTTCAGCATCGGCAATGCCACGTAGGCGTACACCTCCCAGGTCTTCGCGTGATCGAGACGCGCGGCCTCGAAGGGCTGCGGCGGCAGGGTTTCGAGCAGCTTCAGCACGATGACCCCGAAGAACAGCCCCCACTGCCACACGTCGACGAAGGCCACCGTGAGCAGCGCCAGCACCGGGTCGGCGAACAGGTCCAGCGGCTCGCCGGTGATCGCCTTGTACGGCCACGTGATGAGGCCGAACAGCGGATGGAAGGCAAACTTCCAGACGAAGGCGGCCGACACGCGCGGCAGCAGCACCGGCACGATGAACAGCATCGACAGCACCTGGCGCCAGCGCGGCGTGGCGCAGCGGTGCATCAGCGTGCCCATGAGCACGGCCAGGGCCATGGTGGCGCTGACGGTCAGCACCTCCCACACCAGCGACACGCGCACCGAGTTCAGGAAGCGCCGGTCGGAGAACAGCTGCACGTAGTTGCTGAACCAGACCCAGCCGGTGTCGGCCTGGCCCAGCTCGCGGTCCTGCAGCGAGATGGCGATGGCGAACACCGTCGGCACCAGCGCCAGGACGGCCAGCACGAGCAGCCCCGGCCCGATGAACACGGCCGGCAGCCGTGGGGTGTGGGAACGCATGCTCACTTCTTGCGACGCGCGATCAGTTGCTTGGCGTAGGCGTCGAGTTCGTCGAGCCCGCCCTGGATGTCGGTGCGCGAACCGGTGATCAGCTCTTCCAGAATGATCCCCCAGCGGTCGCCCAGGTCGGGCCAGGCCGGGTCTTGCCAGAAGTTCACGGCCGTGACCTTGCCGGTGTCGGCCAGCGCCTTGCCCAGGTCGGCGCCGTAGCGCTTGGCGAACTCGGGGCTGCCGAGCACGCTGGTGCGGTTGAGTTCGCCGAACTGGCCTTGCGCGAGGCGGCGCTGCTCGTTCTCCTTGGACGTGGCCCAGGCGATGAACAGGCCCGCGCACTTCTTCGCCTCTTCGGTCTTGTTGGCGCGCGCGCCGATGGCCAGGCCGTGGCCGTAGCCGCCGCCGGTGAGCGGCGTAGGCGGCACGGCGTAGGCGATCTTGCCGACCACGGTCGACATCTTCGGGTCGAGCGCGTTGCCCGCCAGCGGCGTCGATTCGACCAGGATCGCGACCTTGCCGGCCAGGAAGGCGCCGGTCGATTCGTCCCATCCACCCGTCTTGGTGCCGGGCGCGGAGTACTTGAAGAGGTCGAGGTAAGTCTGGGTCGCCTTCACGGCGGCGGGCGAGTTGAAGACCGGCTTGTCGCCGTCGAACCACTGGCCGCCGTAGCCGCGGAAGAACGGCATCCAGCGCCACACGTTGGCGCCCGAGCCGCGCTGGCCGCGCAGCGCCACGCCGTAGACGCCGTTGGCCGGGTCGTTGAGCTTCTTCACGGCCGCCACGAACTCGTCGAGCGTGGCCGGCGACTTGATGCCCGCCTTCTCGAGCAGGTCCTTGCGGTAGACCATGAGGTCGCCGCCGCCGGTGAGGGGCGCGAACCAGGCCTGACCGGCGAAGGTCGCGACCTTCTGGCGGCCGGCGTCGAAGTCGGCGTAGTCGTAGCTGGCCGGGTAGTACGGCGTGAGCGGGACGATCCACTTGGACTGCACGAATTGGGCGACGTTGGCCTCGTCGACGTAGTACACGTGGTACTTGCCGACCGTGGACGCATCGGCGCGCGACTTGGCGCGGCGGTCGTTCTCGTTGAGGTTGTCGATGCTGAACGAGGCACCGCTCAGGCGCTTGAACTCGTCCTTGGATTTTTCGAGCAGCGTCAGGCCTTCGCGCGGCTGCGACAGGACGCGCACGTCCTCCTTGCAGACCTGCGCCAGTGCGACGGGCGCCAGCGTGGCCAGCGCGAGCGCGAGGCCGGCCAGACGGTGGGAATGCGGAATCGGCATGCTTGTCTCCTTCGTTGTTCGTGCAAATTGCCGGCGAAATGCCGACAAATGCAACGAGACGAAGGTTAGGAGGCCGAGCCGAAGGGCCTCCTACATGCCCACCGGGCACCTGATACTTTGCTGCCAAGCCGTCTCGGGGTTTAGCCCAAGAGGCAAGTGCGTATCAGTCGGCAATCAGGCAGCGAGTGGCGTGTGCTGCGCGCTGCGCAGGCCGAAACGCTCCTGCGCCTGCTGCCGGTAGGCCGAGGGCGTCATGTCCTTGAGCTGCAGGAAGCGACGGTTGAAGTTCGCGAGGTTCGAGAAGCCGACCTCGTAGCAGATGTCGCTCACCAGCCGGTCGGACACCTGCAGCATCTCGCAGGCCTTGGTGATGCGCAGCCGCGTGACGAAGTCGGTGAAGGTGCTGCCCATGTGCTTGTGGAAGTAGCGCGAGAAGCTGCTCTCGGCCATGTTGGCGACGCCGCACACGGTGGGTAGCGAGAGCTCTTCGGCCAGGTGGGCGTGCAGGTAGTCGAGCACGCGGCGCATGCGGGTGTTGGCCGTGGGGTCCTCGTCGCTCGGATCGGCGTTGCTCGATATCTGGCGCCAGTCGCTCCAGCTCGCGAGCTCGTGCAGCAGGCCGATGAACTCCGACAGCCGCGCCATGCCCTTTTGCTTCTGCACGCGCACGAAGCGCTCGCGCACGAGGTCACCGATGCCGAAGAACTCGATGCCCAGCTTGGCGCGGTCGAGCATCGGCAGCACCGTCTCCAGCTCGGGGAACAGGTCGACGCCCTGGCGCAGGGGCGCATCGCGGAAATGGATCACCATGCTGCGGTCGGCCACGCCCTCGGGCGGCACGTCGTGCGAGATCCAGGTGTGGGGCAGTCGCGCGCCCACCAGGGCGACATAGCCGGGCTCGAAGCGGCCGATGTGGTTGCCGACGAAGGCGTCGCCGCTGGTGCGGTTGATGCACTGCAGCTCGTACTCGTCGTGGTAGTGCCAGCAGTCGAAGGGCCAGGGCACGCCGTGCTGCAGGCAGCGCACCGAGCTGCTGCCCGCCGGCTCGAAGCCCAGGCGCGGGTCACGCAAGAGTTCGTGTTCGAGGGCCGGCTTGCGTACGGCGCTGTGTTTGCTCATGTCCTGTCCCCCTGTCCTTGAATGGAGGGGTCGTCGAGCCAGCGCCGTTGCGAGCGGCAGCGCCTGTCAGGCGCCCGCCACCTTCATGCGGTTGACCAGGATCGACCCCGTGGTTTTTGCGCCGAAAGTGTAAGCATCTGCGCCAATCGCTTCAATTCCCATCAACATCTGACGCAAATTGCCGGCAATCGTGATTTCCTGCACCGGATAGGCGATGCGGCCGTTTTCCACCCAGAAACCGCTGGCGCCGCGCGAATAGTCGCCTGTCACGTAGTTGACGCCCTGCCCCATCAGCTCGATCACGAACAGGCCGGTGCCGAGCTTGGCGAGCATGGCGTCGAGGTCGTCGCCGTGCTTCGTGAGGCGCGAACTCAGCGTCAGGTTGTGCGAGCCGCCGGCGTTGCCGGTGGTCTTCATGCCCAGCTTGCGCGCCGAGTAGGTCGAGAGAAAGTAGCCTTCGAGGCGGCCGGCATCGACCACCTTGCGGGCGCGGGTGATCACGCCTTCGTCGTCGAAGGGCGAGCTGCCCTTGCCGCGCAGCACGTGCGGGTCTTCGGCCACGTCGACGTGCTTGGGCAGCACCGGCTTGCCCAGCGAGTCGAGCAGGAAGGTGCTCTTGCGGTACAGCGCCCCGCCGCTCACGGCCTGCACCAGCCCGCCCAGCAGGCCCACGGCCAGCGGCGACTCGAACAGCACCGGGCATTCGGTGGTCTTGATCTTGCGCGACTTCAGGCGACTGAGCGCGCGCTCGGCGGCGTAGCGGCCCACGGCCTGCGGGCTGGCCAGTTCGTCGGCCGAGCGCATCGAGCTGTACCAGGCGTCGCGCTGCATGTCGTCGCCCTTGCCGGCGATGGGTGCCACCGAAATCGAGTGCCGCGAGCTGGCGTAGCCGCCACGAAAGCCGTGCGTGTGGGCGCTGAAGAAGTGGCTCTGCTGCGCCGAGACGCCCGCGCCTTCGCTGTTGGTGATGCGCTTGTCGGTCGACAGCGCCGCCGCCTCGCATTCGAGGGCCAGCTTGGCGGCCTGCTCGCTCGTCACGGCCCAGGGGTGGAACAGGTCGAGCTCGGGCTGCACCTTGGCGATGTCTTCCTCGTCGGGCAGGCCGCTCACCGGGTCTTCGGCCGTGAAGCGGGCGATGTCGTAGGCCGCCTGCACCGTGCGGGCGATGGCCGCCTCGGAAAAGTCGGAGGTGCTGGCGTTGCCTCGGCGGTGGCCCACGTAGACCGTGATGCCCAGCGACTTGTCGCGGTTGCGCTCGACGTTCTCGAGCTCGCCCTTGCGCACCGAGACGCTCAGGCCGCAGCCCTCGGAGGCCTCGGCGCCGGCGTCGGTGGCTCCGAGCTTTTTGGCGTGGGCCAGGGCCGAATCGACCAGGTTTTCGAAGAAGGAGCGGCTATAGGCGAAGCCGGAATCGGCGCGCGAGGAGGATGTCGTCATGTGGTGGCTATGATACTTGCGCCCCCTGTTTCACGTTTTCCCTTCCGCGCCCCCTGTGCGCGTTGCAGCGCCGCACGGCGCGGCCCAGAATCCACCCCATGTCCCGCAAACCCAAAAAAGGCTATTTCGTCCGTGGCCACTTCGTTGCCGAAGGCAGCGAACTCGACCTGGAGCTCAAACGCGAGCTCAAGGGCGGCACCGACGAAGCCAGTCGCACCGAACTCAAGCGCGAGAGCGCCGAACTGCAGAAACTGGGCGAAGAATTGCTCACTCTGCGCGCCGGCCTGTTCGACGCCCTCCCGCTGAGCGAGAAACTGGTCGACGCCATCGCCGAGGCGAAACGCATCACCAATTTCGAGGGCAAGCGCCGCCAGATGCAGTTCATCGGCAAGCTCATGCGCGCCCTCGACCCCGAGGTGCTCGAGGCCGTGAAGCAGGCGCTGACCGAGCAGAACACCGTGCCGGCCGCCGAAGCCGCCGCGCTGCACGAGGCCGAACGCTGGCGCGAACGCCTGATCGCCGACGACGACGCCCTCGGCGGCTGGATCGAAACCCACCCCGCCACCGACTCCCAGCAGCTGCGCGCCCTCGTGCGCCAGGCCCGCAAGGACCTGAAGTCCGGCCCCGCCGGCGAAGCACCGCGCCAGGGCAAGGCCTACCGCGAGATCTTCCAGCTCGTGCGCGCGCAACTCGCGGTGCACGGCGGCGACGACCACGCCGAAGCGGCTGCGGCGCAAGACCGGGAAGAAGACGCATGAGCGACGGCGGCTTCGATTCGGTGCGCATCGGCATCGTCTCCATCAGCGACCGCGCCTCCAGCGGCACCTACGAAGACAAGGGCCTGCCCGCGCTCAAGGACTGGCTGGGCCGCGCGCTGAAGAACCCCCTCGAATTCGAAGCCCGCCTGATTCCCGACGAGGCCGACCGCATCAGCGCCACGCTCATCGAGCTGGTCGATGCCGGCTGCTCGCTCGTGCTCACCACCGGCGGCACCGGCCCCGCGCTGCGCGACGTCACGCCCGAGGCCACGCTGACCGTGGCCCACAAGGAAATGCCCGGCTTCGGCGAACAGATGCGCCAGATCAGCCTGCGCTTCGTGCCGACCGCCATCCTCTCGCGGCAGGTGGCGGTCATCCGCGACCAGAGCCTCATCATCAACCTGCCGGGCCAGCCCAAGTCGATCGCCGAGACGCTCGAAGGGCTGAAGGACGCCGACGGCACGCAGCTCGTGCCCGGCATCTTCGCCGCCGTGCCCTACTGCATCGACCTGATCGGCGGGCCGTACCTCGAGACCGACGACACGGTCTGCAAGGCCTTCCGGCCCAAGTCGGCCGTTCGCGCCGCACGCTGAGGCGCAGGCCCCACGGGCCTGCCTGCCGCCGGCTCTCGCGCGGCGGCATTCACCACCGAAGACACATCTTGCTTCGCCGACGCGCGAGGGGCGCTCTCGCGTCCGCATCGCGCACCCCGGCTTTTATCGGACCCGTCCGATGGTTCCGCTCCCCTGTTCTTCCTAGAGTTCCTGACGCCCGGGCCGCCGGATCGAACAGCGTGAATTCGCTGCCCGATCCGATCTTTCTTTCCCTTTTCAGAGCATAGGAACTGCATGGCATCCAAAAAGGCAAACGTCTTCGTCGACAACCCGAGCATCGATCAGACAGCACGCGCACAGGTCTTCGCACCACAGCCTCCCACCATGGACAGCGTCATCGACGACGCAGGCGACATCATGGGCACCCTCGCCTCCGGCGGCGTCACGGACGATCGCCAACCCGAGTTCCAGGGCCAGGGCACGCCGGGCGACACCATCCTCATCAGGAACCACGGCGTCGAGATCGGCCAGACCGTCGTGGACGACGATGGACAATGGGCCTTCACGCCGTCGACCGACATGGATGAAGGCCATCACGCCATCACCATCGTGGCACGCGACCCCACCAGCAACGAGAGCGAACCTTCGGGCCCGTTCAATTTCGAGATCGACGTCACGCCACCCAACGCCAGCAAGCTGTCCATCACCGGCGTCCTCGATACCGCAGGCGGCATCACCGGCAACGTGGCCGCCGGCAAGACCACCGACGACACACGCCCGCTGCTCACCGGCACGAGCACCGGTCAGCCCGGCCACACCGTCACGGTGATGGTCAGGGACAGCACCGGCACCCATGCGCTGGGCGAAGCCGTCGTCGGCGACAACGGCCAGTGGTCGCTGCAGGTCATCTCGCCACTGGCCGCGGGCCTGAACACCTTCACGCTCGTGGAGAAGGACGCAGCGGGCAACGAGACCGCGCCGACGGGGCGCTACCAGGTGACCATCGACACCAGCAAGCCGACGCCCCCTGTGATCGAGCACGTCTACGACGACGTGGGCATGCCCCACATGCTGGCCCCCGGCGAGGTCACCAACGACGCCCGGCCGACCCTGCACGGCACGGCCCAGCCCGGCCATACCGTAACGTTCCACGACGGCACCACCTTCCTGGGCACCACCCAGACCGCTGCCGACGGCACCTGGGCGTTCACGCCCAAAGACAACCTGGGCGAGGGTGCGCACCACATCACCGCCACGGCCACCGGCCCGGTGGGCCAGACCGGCGACGCGAGCAACGGCTGGCACTTCGAGGTCGACACCCTGGCGCCCACGCAGACCAGCACGGTCTCGGGCATCGGCAAGGACAGCGGCATGAACGCCGACGACCATGCCACCAACGACGGCAGCGCGGGGCGCCTCATGACGGGCCGCCTGAGCGCATCGCTCGCGGCCGGCGAGACCCTGCAGGTGTCCACCGACGGAGGCCAGACCTGGAAGACCGCCTTCGTGAGTGGCACGCAATGGAGTGCCCAGGACGACCACAGCCATGCGGGCGACTGGACGGTGCAGACGCGCGTGGTGGACGCGGCCGGCAACGTGGGGCCGGTGGACTCGCAGGCGGTGACCCTGGACACCACCACGCCCCACGCGCCCACTGCGGTCGTGCTGGGCAACGGGCAAGTGACCGTGAGCTTCGACAAGGCCGTGGTGTCGCCGGGCGACCGGATTCACCTGCTCAACGGCAAGCAGAACGTGGACTACGTGCTGACGGCGGCAGACATTGCTGCGGGCCAGGCCACCGTTGCGGTGACCGACGTTTCGCTGAACCTGGCCGCGTCGGTGGTCAGCGCAACGGGAGTTCATTCACCCTACATGGTGATCCGATCGAACACCGAACGGGAAGACTTCGATGCCGGTGAAACCGTCGACCTTGCACCGGGACAAACAGCCGATGCCGGCATGCTGCTCCTGACAAGAAAAGACGCGGCGGCCGACGCTTCGTCGAACAACGGCGTTTTCGACAGCGCCTCACCCGACCACGGGCAGGCATGGCACATCAGCGGCACGACCAACGCTTCACTGAAGGGCAACACCTACAACGCCATCGAGTTCGACTGGCGGCACTCCCAAGCCACGCACTCGGTCACTTTCTACGACGCATCGGGCAAGGTCATCTTCGAAGGCAGCTTCGGAGCAAGCCACAGCCTTCCGGCCGATGGACACTCGAAATTCATCATGCCCGACGGGCTTTCCTTTGCCTCCTTCGACATCCGGACCGGGCTCGTCGATGGCATCGAGACCGACTGGATCGAGGTCGACAACCTGTCCCTCGCCGTGCTGTACCCGCACCCTGAACTGGTGGACATCCCCACCCTGCAGGAAATCCAGACAGGCTCCGACGTCCACTACGGCGGGGCGGGAGACGACGTGTTCCTGCTCCCCGACGTGTCGTACTTCGAGGGCAGCCATGCGAAGGTCATCGGCAACGAGGGACTGGACACCCTCACCCTGACCGGCGCCGACCAGACACTCGACCTGAGCTCGGTCATGGGCAAGCTCAGCGGCGTCGAAGTCATCGACCTCACTGGCACGGGCGACAACACCTTGAAGCTGTCGCTGGCCGACGTATTGGAGAACGGCGCGGTCGATCAGTTCGTTGCCAACGGCCGCGTGCAGATGCTGGTCAAGGGCGACGCCGGCGATGCGGTGACGCTGTCGGACGCGCTGCCCAACGGCACCGACCCCGGCGACTGGGTGAGGGGCGCCCACGTGACCATCGACGGCGTGGTCTACGAGGAGTACGCGCACTCGGGCTTCGACGCCGCACTGCTGGTGCAGCAGGGCGTGACGGTCAACCTGCAAAACACCTCCGGCACGTTCGGCGATGCCGGACCCGGGGCAACACCAACGCTCGCCGACAGCGATGAAACACACATCGCCCGGTTCGGCTATGCAGACCGGTTGGAGGACGGCGCGGGTGACGACACCGCTCGCCTCCATGGCGACGGCGACTTCGCGCGCGTCCCTGGCGGCCTGGGCGTCGGCACCCTCGTGATGGACGGCAAGGCCATGCACATCGACCTGTCGGCCCTCGACCTGAAGACGGCGCAGGGCGCGCAGAACCCGGTGTCTCCCGACGGCACGGTGCAGATGCAGCCCGCCGGCGCCCACGGCGAGGTCGACCTGCCCGGCGACGGCGGCGGGGTCCACGGCAGTGATGCCACGGTGAGCGGCACCGCCGACCACGTCTACTCCAACCTCGCCGGCACCGCGCTGCTGGTCGAGGACAAGGTCCACGTGACGATCCTGTAGGCCTCCCAGTCGCTGGCGCACCCCGCGCCGCGCGCAGCCGACAACGCGACAGCCGCCCCGTGCAGCTGTCGCGTTTTTTCATTTCTGCCTGGCAACACATCGTCTTGTGCCTTTCGGCACGACTTTGTTCGCGCTTTCAGCGCCGACTGACTTCTTCGCGTGCCGCTTTCAGATTCGTCCGATGGCCTTGCACAGGGCTTCTTTCTAGAGTGCCCTACCCCACCAGACCCCACGATCGGATTGCGTTCGCTCGCATGCCGATGCGGTCTGGTTTCTTCATTTCAGAGCACAGGAATTCCATGGCCTCCGAGCAGACGAACAGCGTCGCCCTTTCCCAGAACACCGACCTCGCATCGACCTTTGCGCCCCCGCCTCCTCATGTGGGCAGCGCCGCCGACGACGCCGGCGACATCCTGGGCAGCATCGCCCACGGCGGCGTCACCGACGACCGCCAGCCCGAATTTGGCGGCCGGGGCACGCCAGGCGACACCATCGTCATCCGCGACAACGGCACCGAGATCGGCACCACCGAGGTCGGCACCAACGGCAACTGGACCTTCACGCCCTCGACCGACCTGCTCGAAGGCCAGCACGCCATCACCATCGTCACGCGCGACGACAGCGGCAACGAGGGCACGCCTTCGCCCGCGTTCAACTTCGAGATCGACGTCACCCCGCCCGACGCCAGCCGGCTGAACGTCAGCGGCTTCACGGACAACGTGGGCGGGGTCACGGGCAACGTGATCTCGGGCGGCACCACCGACGAAACACGCCCGCTGCTCAGCGGCATCAGCAATGGCACGCCCGGCCACACCGTCACCGTGATGGTGAAAGACGCCACCGGCACCCATGAGCTGGGCCTGGCCACCATCGGCGAAAACGGCCAGTGGACCTTCCAGGTCGAGGCCCCTCTGGCTGCCGGCCGGAACACCTTCATGCTCGTGGAACGCGACGCCGCCGGCAACGAGACCGCGCCCACCGGGCGCTACCAGGTGAATGTGGAGACAGGGCGTCCGGAGGTTCCGTCGATCCAGAACGTCAAGGACGACGTGGGTGAGGTGCACATGCTGCAAAAGGGCGAAGTGACCGACGACGCCAGGCCCACCATCATCGGCACGGCACAGGCAGGCACCACGGTCAAGGTCTACGACCACGGCACCTACCTGGGCGAGACCGTGACCGACCCCACCGGCACCTGGCACTTCACGCCCGACGTCCCGCTGGCCGATGGCCCGCACGACATCACCGCCACCGCGACCAACGCGCTGGGCCAGACCAGCGATGCGACCGGCATCTGGAATTTCTCGGTGGACACGCAGCCCCCCGGCCAGGTCACGGGCCTGGAGGTGATCGACGACGTGGGCAGCAAGACCGGCCCTCTCTCGAACGGCGACACCACCGACGACAACAAGCCCACCCTCAACGGCAAGGCGGAGCCCGGCGCGACGGTGAACGTGTACGACAACGGCGTGAAGATCGGCGACGCACCGGTCGACGCCAATGGCAACTGGACGTTCACGCCCACCTCGCCGCTGGCAGACGGCCCGCACGCGCTGACCACCGAGGTGGTGGACCCTGCAGGCAACAGCAGCGGCCAGGGCGAGCCTTTGAACCTCGTCATCGACACCAAGAATGTGACGGTGTCGATCGACCGGGTCATGGACGATCAGGGCAGCGTCAAGGGCCCGATCGCGGCCGACGGCCTGACCGACGACCTGCGCCCCGAGATCCAGGGCTCGGGCAAGGCCGGCAGCACCATCAAGGTGTATGCCAGCGGGTACTTCCTGGGCAGCGCCGTCGTGCAAGCCGATGGCACATGGAGTTTCACGCCTCCGGCCGACATGGCCCAGGGCCGGCACAACATCACCGCCACCGCCACCGACCTGGCGGGCAACGTGAGCAACCCGACGCCGGTCTTCGGCTTCACGATCGACACCGTGGCACCGAACACGCCGACCATCGACACGGCGGTCGACGACGTGGGCAGCAAGCAGGGCCTGCTGCCCAACGGCGGCGTGACCGACGACCCCTCGCCCACGCTGGCGGGCAAGGCCGAGCCCGGCAGCACCGTGACGGTGTACGACGGTGCGATCAAGCTCGGCACGGTCGTGGCCGACAGCAGCGGCAACTGGAACTGCACGCCGACGTCGCCGCTGGCCGAGGGTGAACACAAGTTCACGGTCACTGCCACCGACAAGGCAGGCAACGTGAGCGCGCCTTCCAGCGAGTTTGTGCTGAGCACCGACTACACGGCGCCTTCAGCGTCGGACGCTGTACTGACTGACGACGCCGGGGCGATTCAAGGCCCCATTTCCCATGGTTCCGTCACCGATGACATCACTCCGACGTATTCGGGCAAGGCCGAGCCGAACACCACCGTCTTCATCTACGACCACGGCAAGGAAATCGGCCACACGCAGACCAACGACACAGGCGACTGGACATTCACGCCTTCCGTGCCGCTGGACCTCGGCCAGCACAGCTTCAGCCACACGGTCGTCGACGCGGCGGGCAACAGCAGCGCGCCCTCCAAGGCGATCGATTTCAGCGTGGACAACAGCGGCGACGACTACGCCAGCCTGCTCGAAAGCAAGAAGTCGATCAGCGTGACCTTCATCGCGGACGTGTCCGGCAGCATGGCGGGAGCCAAGAGCGCGAACCAGGTCCAGTCCATGCGGGCGCTGGCCGAGGCGTACGCCAAGATGAACGTGCCGGCCACGTTCAGCCTGATCGCCTTCGGGGACAGTGCGACCCACGAGGGAACCTTCACCTTCAACGGCGAGAAAGACCCGAACTACATCAAGCTGCTCGCGGCCATCGACTCGACGGTCTCGCGCGGCGAAAACACCAACTTCAATGCCGCGCTGACCCTGGCAAGCCAAGTCATCAAGGCGGAGTACGCCGCCGCGGGCAACAACCCCTACAAGACGAAGCAGGTGTTCTTCCTGTCGGATGGCTACCCCACCACGGACGCCAGCGCCGCCACGCTGAAGCAATGGCACGCCCTGATGGCGGACCCGGACGGCAAGACGGCGACGGCGAACCAGATCGAGGTCACCACGGTGGCCATCGGCTCGGGTGCCGGCTTTCCCGCCCTGAATCAGGTGTCGACCAGCGGAACGACGGTGGTCGTCGCCGATCCGGCCAAGCTGAAGGACACGGTGATCGACCAGATGTTCGTGGCCTGGGCCTACGGCAGCCTGCTGGAGAACGACACGCAGGTGGTCATGGACGCCCAGTCGAAGATCAGCCAGTTCACCATCGGCAACGAGGTGTTCCGCATCACCGCCGCAGACAAGCTGGTGGTGGACAACCCCAGCGGCAAGGTCACCGCGACCTATGACGCAGCGTCCGGGGTGCTGATCCTGAGGACCGACGTGGGACAGCTCTCGGTGTACATGAAGACCGCGAGCGGCCATGCCGCAGGCGACTACATCTTCCGCAAGTACGCCACCACCGACACGCTGCAGCTCGTGGACGACATCGAGTACGTCTATGGCTACACCGCCGTCAACAGCAAGGGCGAGAGCCAGACGTCGAAGCTGTACATCACCGACAAGGCGCCGGCGCTCGGTGCCGACGCGGTCACCGTGACCCTGGTGGGCAAGGACGAAGGGGTGGCCGGCAACCACGTCACCGCGGACGACAGCGCCGGCCGCCTCATTGCCGGCACCCTCAAGGCCCCGCTGGGCAGCGGCCTATCGCTGCAGGTTTCGACCGACGGTGGCGCCAGCTGGCACAACGCGACACTGAACGGCGGGAACTGGGCTTTCGTCGACATGCAGGCGCACTCGGGCGACTGGAAGATCCAGACCCGCATCGTCGATGACAAGGGCCACGCCAGCGGCGTGCTGACCAGCCAGGACGTGACGTGGACGGCCCCGGCGGCGGCGCCCGCCATCCTGCGCATTGCGGACGCCGAAGGCACCTACACCACGGCGAAGGCCCAGGACGGCTCGCAGGTGGCGCTGTCGCTCACCGGCACGGGTGCCAAGGCCGGTGACACCGTGCACATCCAGTGGGGCATGAGCACCTACGACCAGGTGCTGACACAGCTGGACATCAACACCGGTCTGGCCACGATCAACGTGCCCTCGACAGTCACGTACTCCTACCAGGGTGCGGCCAAGGACTTCGCGGTCACCGCGCAGATCATCGGCAAGGACGGCGCGATCGGCGCGGCGTCCAAGCCCTACGAGGTGGTGGGCACGGCCACCCTGACGGCGGTGGGCGACACGCTGCAGAAGGCACCGGTGGGCGACGTGTACGCGGGCACCGGCTTCAAGGTCACGACCACCGGCACGCTGGCCAAGACGGCCGCGACCACGACGGCACTGGCGGGCCTCACGCTGAACGACGCCACGCAGGCCAACGCCCTGTTCACCCTGGACAAGCCGGCGAACTGCTTCACGCTGCGCCTGACCGGCATCGACAACGCCATGGGCGCCCAGATCCAGGTGTTCGACGTCAAGGGCAACCTCATCCACACCGAGAACTTCATCGGCGGCACGGATGCCCGCCACACCAAGGTGTTCACCTACACCTCGGCGGAGCTGGTGGACATCGGCTCGTTCAAGGTCATCTCGCTGAGCACGAGCGTGACGCTGGACGCGTTCAGCCAGCACGTGGTGAACCACGTGGCGGAAACGCGCGACCCGAACCTGATCGAGTACGCCCCCGAGACCTTCTACGGCGGCACTGGAGATGACGTGGTGTCGCTGTCGGTCAGCGCGACGACCTACTTCAACCAGGCCACGGCGGGTATCCATGGCGGCAGCGGCATCGACACCCTGAAGCTCGAGGGCTACGCGCACGTGCTCGACCTGACCAAGGTGGGGAGCAAGCTCAGTTCCATGGAGGTCATCGACATCACGGGCAGCTACTACAACACGCTGACCCTGTCGCTGGCCGAAGTGCTGAACAACGGCGGCGTCGACCTGTTCTACAAGGGCGACAAGAGCCGCGTGCAGATGATGGTCAAGGGCAATGCCGACGACATTGTGAAGCTGAGCGACCTGCTGTCCGGCGGCATCGACCAGGGCGACTGGGTGAAGAAGGTCGGCGTCGTGACGCTGGGCGGCATTGTTTACGACGGCTACCAGCACTCGTCGCTCGGCGCCGAGCTGCTGGTGCAGCAAGGCGTGACCGTCACGGTCAACAACTCGAAGCTGGTCGGCTTGCCTGCTACTTTCCAGGTGGCGTCGGATGCCGTGGCAGGCGAGCTTGCCGATGACGAGGTGCTGATCAACTCGACCCAGGGCTACACCCAAGGCGACGACACGATCATCGCCAAGCTCGGTTTCGCCGATCGCCTCAGCGGCGGCGCCGGCAACGACACCTTCACCCACGTCGGTACCGGCGACGTGGTGCACGGCGGCGCAGGCGACGACACAATCCGCATCAACAGCGGCGACTTCGAGCGCGTTGAAGGCGGTCTTGGCATCGACACCCTGGTGATGGACGGCAAGGCCATGCACATCGACCTGACCGCCTTCGGTTTGAAGATCCAGGGCATCGAGAAGTTCGACCTGGGCGCCGGCGGCAACACGCTGGCACTGCACGCCAGCGACGTGCTCGCCGGTGGCATGCGCGACATGGTCATGGCCGACGGCAAGGTGCAGATGCTGGTCAACGGCGCCAATGGCGACGTGAACCTGCTCGGCGGCAACGACAGCTGGACCCAGGGTGGCAACACCACGGTGGGCGACGTGACGTACAGCGTCTACACCAACCTCGCCGGCACCGCCGAACTGCTGGTCGAAGACAAGGTCCACGTGACCATCCTCTAAGCCTGCAGACAGGCCACGCGGCGCCCCATCGGCGCCGCCCCCGACGCGACAGTTGCCCCGTGCGACTGTCGCGTTTTTTCTTTCCGGACAGCAGCCCCGTTCGCCCTTGTGCCTTCGCCCGCGACTTTGTTCGCGCTTCGGCGCCGGCCTATGCCTTCGTGCCTGTCTTTCAGACTCGTCCCATGGCCTTGCCCGCTGCGCCTCCCTAGAGTGCCCGCTCCCCCAGACCGTGATCAAAGCGCGCGCATGAGCACGCCGATCCGGTCGCCCCCCTTTGAGAACACAGGAACTGCATGGCCTCCCCGAGAACAAACGTCGCCCTCGACGACACCAACAAGAACATCGACCGCACGGTGAGTGCAGACGGATGGACCACGGCCTCGTCGCCGATGCCCGCTGACGAACGCGCACCATTCGAAGCCGACACCAGCCGCAGCGCGCCGACCCGTCCCGTGATCGACGGCGCCCTCGACAACGCAGGCGACATCCAGGACCCGATTGCCCACGGCGGCGTCACCGACGACCGCCAGCCCGACTTTCACGGCCAGGGCACGCCGGGCGACACCATCCTCATCCGCGACAACGGCGTGCTGATCGGCATCACCGAAGTCGCCGAGAACGGCCAGTGGGAATTCACGCCGTCGACCGACCTGCTCGAAGGCCTGCACGCCATCACGGTCGTCGCACGCAACGCGGCCGGCGAAGAGAGCGAGCCCTCCGCTGCTTTCAACTTCGAGATCGACGTGACCCCGCCCGACGCCAGCCAGCTGGCCATCACCGGTGTCATGGACGCCGTGGGCAGCGTCACCGGCAACGTGGCCTCGGGCGGCACCACCGACGACGCCCGCCCGGTGATCAGCGGCGCCAGCTCCGGCGTACCCGGCCACACCGTCATCGTGATGGTGAAGGACGCGAATGGCGAGCGCGAGCTGGGCCACGCCACCATCGGCGAAGGTGGCCGCTGGACGCTGCAGGTCGACCCGCCGCTGGCTCCGGGCCTGAACGTGATCCGTGTCTACGAGAAGGACGCGGCGGGCAACGAGACCGCGCTCACGGCACCGTACCGCGTGACGGTCAACACCGACGCGCCCTCGCCGCCCGTGATCGAGAGCGTGTACGACGACGTGGGCACGCCGCACACGCTCCAGCAGGGCGAAGTGACCGACGACGCCCGGCCGGCCCTGGCCGGCACGGCGCCGGCGAACCACACCGTCAGGCTCTACGACGGCACGACCTTCCTGGGCGAGGTGGTGGCCGACGCCAACGGCCGCTGGACGTTCACGCCCACGGCCGCGCTGCCCGACGGGCCGCGCCACATCACCGCCACGTCCACCAGCCCGCTGGGCCAGACCAGCGACGCCAGCAACGCCTGGGACTTCGTGGTCGACACCACCGCGCCGCAGGCGCCGGTCATCGTGTCGGTGGCCGACGACGTGGGCAGCATCGTCACCCCGAACATGGCCGACGGCGCGACCACCGACGACACACGCCCCGCCTTCACCGGCACGGCCGAGGCGAACAGCACCGTCGTCGTGTACGACGACGGCGTGGAGATCGGCCGCGTGCCGGCCGACGCCTCGGGCCACTGGACGTTCACGCCGACCACGGCGCTGAACGAAGGCCCGCACCGCATCACGGTGGCCGCCATCGACCGGGCGGGCAACACCAGCGCACCGTCCGACCCGTTCGGCTTCACCGTGGACACGACGGCGCCGACGCAGACCGCCACGCTCACCGCGCTCGGCAAGGACAGCGGTTCCAGCGACAGCGACTTCCTCACCAACGACGGCAGCGCGGGCCGCCTGATGCGCGGCAGCCTGACGGCGCCCCTGGGCGCGGGCGAAACCCTGCAGGTGTCGACCGACGGCGGCGCCACCTGGAAGCCGGCCATCGTCACCGGCGACAAGTGGAGCGCGCAGGACGACCACAGCCACGCCGGCGGCTGGACGGTGCAGACACGCGTCGTCGATGCGGCAGGCAATGCAGGCCCCGTGAACTCGCACACCGTGGCCCTGGACACCACCGCACCCGCAGCCCCGACCTCGATGACGATCAACGGCTCGCAGGCCACCGTGGCGTTCGACAAGGCCAACGCGGAAGTCGGTGGCCGCATCACCCTGACCCAAGGCGACAAGCGCTACGACCATGTGCTGACGGCCGCGGACGTGGCGGCCGGGCGCGTCGTCATCAACGCGCCCTTCGCGCTGGGCAGCCAGACCACCGCCGGCCTGGTGGACAAGGCCGGCAACGTGTCCGCCGAGTCGCTGCGCGAATCGGTGTACCTGGAGAACTTCAACGCCGTCACCGGCGCGATCAGCCTGCCGACGGGTGCCTCCTACAAGCTCGGAAGCCTGAGCTTCTACAGCCTGTCCTCCAGCGGCGGCTCGGTCAACGGCATGACCTACCCGCAGGGCCTGTATTCCAGCTACTACACCCCCTACATGCACCAGAAGCCGTACTCGAACGCGCTCTGGGTCGCAGGCAGCATCCGCGTGTCGCTCGACGGCGGACTGGTGGGCGACAAGCTCAGCTTCTACATCGGCGACAACAACAACTACGCCACCATCCGGCTGTACGCCAAGGACGGCAGCCTGCTGCACAGCGCCAGCATGGCGCCCCTGAACGGCACCATCAACATCGACGTCGCGTCGACCGGCAAGTCGTTCTCCAGGTTCGAGATCGTCACCTACTACAACGCGGGTCAGCGCGGCAACGACCAGCTGTGGATCGACAACATCCAGATCTCCAGCAGCGGCAAGGTCGCCACGACCGGCGTGTTCACGCTCACGGCCGACAGCGCGGCCGTGCTGAACGGCGATGCGGGCAACAACGTCTTCAAGGTGGGCGCCGTGGCCGACTTCAGCGACTCGGGCATTGCCGGCAACGGCGGACTCGACACCCTGAAGCTGACCGGCGCCAACCAGGTGCTCGACCTCGTCGCGCTCGGCGCCAAGCTCAGCTCGGTCGAGGTCGTCGACCTCACCGGCACGGGCAACAACACGCTCAACCTGTCGCTGGCGAACGTGATGGAGAACGGCACGGTCGACCAGTTCGTGGCCAACGGCCGCGTGCAGATGCTGGTCAAGGGCAATGCCGGCGACGCGGTCGCGCTGAGCGGCCTGCTGCCCGACGGCACCTTCCCGGGCGACTGGGCCGAGAACGGCACCGTCACCCTCGACGGCGTGGTCTACACCGTGTACGCGCACTCGGGCTTCGGCGCCGACCTGCTGGTGCAGCAGGGCGTGACGGTCACGCTGGGCGTGGGCACGACGCTCACCATCGACAGCCTGGGCAAGGACAGCGGCACCACCACCGACTTCGTGACCGCCGACGGCAGCGCGGGCCGCGTGGTCACGGGCAGCCTCAGCGGCGCCCTGCCTCCCGGCCTGAAGGTCCAGGTGTCGGTCGATGGCGGCCAGACCTGGCACGACGCCGCAGTCAACGGCAAGGCCTGGGCCTTCGTGGACACCCAGGCGCACGGCGGCGACTGGCGCGTGCAGGCCCGCGTGAGCGACGGCCAGGGGCACAACAGCCCGGTGGTCGAGCGCGAGGTCACGCTGCTCGACGCGCCCGGGGCTCCCGTCATCACGCGCATTGCGGAGGCCGAAGGCATCTACACCACCACGAAGGCGCAAGACGGTTCGCTGGTGAACGTGTCGCTCGCCGGCACCGGCGCCCAGGCCGGCGACAAGGTGCATGTGCAGTGGGGCATGAGCACCTACGACCAGGTGCTGACGCAGGCCGACATCACCAACGGCACCGCCACCCTCAAGGTGCCGGCGACCGTGACCTACTCGTACCAGGGTGCGGCCAAGGACTTCGCGGTCACCGTGCAGATCGTCGGCAAGGACGGCGCGCTGGGCGCAGTGTCCAAACCTTACGACGTGGTGGGCACGGCCGCGCTGACGGTGGTGGGCGACACCCTGCAGAAGGCGCCGGTGGGCGACGTGTACGCGGGCACCGGCTTCACGGTCACGACCACCGGCACGCTGGCCAAGACGGTCGTGAACACGAAGGCACTGGCCGGCCTCACGCTGAACGACACCACGCAGGCCAATGCCCTGTTCACCCTGGACAAGCCGGCGAACTACTTCACGCTGCGCCTGACCGGCATCGACAACGCCACGGGTGCGCAAATCCAGGTGTTCGACGTGAAGGGCAACCTGATCCACACCGAGAACTTCATCGGCGGCACCGATGCCCGTCACACCAAGGTGTTCGCCTACACCTCGGCGGCGCTGGTCGACATCGGCTCGTTCCAGGTCACGGCGCTCAGCCCGAGCGTGACGCTCGACGCGTTCAGCCACCGCGTGGTGAACCACGTGGCCGAAACGCGCGACCCGAACCTGATCGAGTACGCGCCCGAGACCTTCCACGGCAGCGCGGGAGACGACGTGGTGTCGCTGCAGGTCAGCGCCGCGAGCTACTTCAACCAGGCCACCGCGGCCATCCACGGCGGCAGCGGCATCGACACGCTCAAGCTCGTGGGCTACGCGCACGTGCTCGACCTGACCAAAGTGGGGAGCAAGCTCAGTTCCATCGAGGTCATCGACATCACGGGCACCAGCTACAACACGCTGACCCTGTCGCTGGCCGAAGTGCTGAACAACGGCGGCCTCGACCTGTTCCACCAGGGCGACAAGAGCCGCGTGCAGATGATGGTCAAGGGCAACGCCGGCGACACCGTGAACCTGAGCGACCTGCTGCCCAACAAGAACGACCAGGGCGACTGGATCAAGAAGGGCAGCGTCACCGTGCAGGGCGTGGCGTACGACGTGTACCAGTTCTCCACGCTCGCCGCCGAGCTGCTGGTGCAGCAGGGCGTGACCGTCAAGCTCAGCAACGTCGCGCTCAAGACGTTCAGCCTCGACCTCGTCTCGGACGATGCACTCGATCACGCGACGCAGGCCTGGACCCAAGGCGACGACACGCTCATCGCCAGGCTCGGCTTTGCCGACCGTCTCGAAGGCGGTGCCGGCAACGACACCCTCACGAAGGTCGGCACGGGTGACGTGGTGCATGGCGGCGCGGGCAACGACGTCATCCACGTGCTCAGCGGCGACTTCGAGCGCGCCGACGGCGGCCTGGGCATCGACACCCTCGTCATGGACGGCACCGCCATGCGCATCGACCTGGCGGCCTTCGGCCTGAAGCTGCAAGGCTTCGAGAAGTTCGACCTGGGTGCCGGCGGCAACACGCTGGCGCTGCACACCAGCGACGTGCTGGCCGGCGGCATGCGCGACATGGTCACGGCTCAGGGCAAGGTGCAGATGCTGGTCAACGGCGCCAACGGTGAGGTCGACCTGCTGGGCGGCAGCGCAGGCGACGATGGCTGGAGCCAGGGCGGCAACACCGCCGTCGGTGGCGTGACCTACAGCGTCTACACCAACCTCGCCGGCACCGCCGAGCTGCTGGTCGAAGACAAGGTCCACGTGACCCTCCTGTAAGCCACCCACTCACCGGCGCAACCCGCGCCGGTGCAGCCGACAACGCGACAGCCACCCCCAGCGACTGTCGCGTTTTTTTGTTTCTGCTGCGTCGCGACGCCCAGTTCTGAGCCACCACGCCGTGATGTGCCTTCCCGCACGACTTTGTGCGCGCTTTGAGCTCCGACTTATTCCTTCGCGCTTAGGTTTCGGACTCGTCCGATGGTCCCGCAGGGCCGTTCTTCCTAGAGTGCTCCATTCCCTCAGACCGTTTGATTTGCACTGCGTTCATTTGCGCGCCGATGCGGTCTTTTCTTTCCTTTTCAGAACAGAGAATTCCATGCCCTCCGAGAAAACTCAGGTCGCCATCGACCTCCCGACCACCGCCTTCGCCGCCCCTCTCGCCATCGTGGGCGGCGCCCTCGACGACGCCGGCGACATCCAGAACCCCATCGCCCCCGGCGGTGTGACCGACGACCGCCAGCCCGGCTTCCATGGCCAGGGCACGCCGGGCGACACCATCGTCATTCGCGACAACGGCAACGAGATCGGCACCACCGAAGTGGCCGACGACGGCACGTGGACCTTCACGCCGTCGACCGACCTGCTGCAGGGCCTTCATGCCATCACGGTCGCCGCGCTTGACACCAATGGCAACGAGAGCGCGCCCTCCCCCGCGTTCAACTTCGAGATCGACGTCACCCCACCCGACGCCAGCCGGCTGAACGTCAGCGGCTTCACGGACAACGTGGGCGGGGTCACCGGCAACGTGATCTCGGGCGGCACCACCGATGAAACGCGTCCGCTGCTCAGCGGCATCAGCAACGGCACGCCCGGCCACACCGTCACCGTGATGGTGAAAGACGCCACCGGTACCCATGAGCTGGGCCTGGCCATCATCGGCGAGAACGGCCAATGGACCTTCCAGGTCGACACCCCGCTGGCCGCGGGCCTGAACACCTTCATGCTCGTGGAGCGCGACGCCGCCGGCAACGAAACGATGCCGACCGGGCGCTACAAGGTGACCGTCAACACCGACAAGCCGAACGCGCCTGTGATCGACAGCGTGTTCGACGACGTGGGCGAACCGCACATGCTGCAGCAAGGTGAAGCCACCAATGACGCCAGGCCGACCCTTGCCGGCACGGCCCCGGCCAACCACACGGTCAAGTTCTACGACGGGTCGACCTACCTGGGCAAGGCCGTGGCCGACGAGAGCGGCAAATGGCGCTTCACGCCCCAGATCGATCTGCCCGATGGCGCATACAACATCACAGCCACCTCCACCAGCCCCGTGGGCCAGACCAGCGATGCCAGCAGTGCCTGGAACTTCGTGGTGGACACAACGCCCCCGACGCAGACCGGCACGGTCACCGACATTGGCAAGGACAGCGGCTTCGACGCCGACGACTACCTGACCAACGACGGCAGCGCCGGACGCCTGCTGCAGGGCAAGCTGTCGGCCACTCTGGGCGCGGGCGAGACGCTGCAGGTCTCGACCGATGGCGGCACCACCTGGACGACCGCCTTCGTGGCCGGTGACCAATGGAGCGCGCAGGACGGCAACAGCCATACGGGCGACTGGACCGTGCAGACGCGCGTGGTGGATGCCGCAGGCAACCTGGGCCCGGTGGAATCGCAGGCCATGGCGATGGACGATGCCGCGCCCGCCGTGCCGACCAAGGTCGTGGCGACCGACGGCGGCATCGAAGTCCAATTCAATCCGGCAGGCGTGGCGGTGGGCCACAAGCTCAGCCTGATCCTGCGCGGAGACCATTTCGACTACGCGTTGACGGCTGCCGATATTGCTACCGGCAAGGTGCTGGTTCCCGGATTCAAGTCTTCGGATGCAGCCGGCCTTTCCGTTGCGATCTCGGACGCCGCGGGCAATGTGTCGCCCTACATCTCGCCGCCTTTCCAGGGAAAGGAAACGCTCGACAACCTCCCGAAGATCAGTGTGGGGGAGTCGCATACGACCAGCACAGGGGTCGGCATTGAAATGGTCGCCGGCTACGTAGAGCCCTTTGATGCGACCCACCTGTATCTCTCAGCCCAGGGCATCGTCAGCCTCAAGGTCCCGCACCCAGCCAAGTTCGTCGAGATCGAATATGGCAATACACACGCAGCCCCTTACGGCAAGGTCGAGTTCTACTCGGAAGCAGGCGTCTTGCTGGGCACAAAAAACATGCTCTCCAGCCCGAGCTCGCCCAACCCCATGCTGAAGGTCGGACTCTCTTCGGAGGTGCCGATTGCCTACATCAAGGTGTACTGCCTGGACAGCGGTACCGCCCCCGGTGTGAACGATGCCATCCTTCTCGGCGATTTGATGTGGACAGGAGGCGGCCAATCGTCGAGTTCCGCTCAACACCAAACACTGACCGATGCATCCGCAGGTACTTTGCACGGTGGCTCGGACAACAACGTGTTCACCGTGACCGACGTCAAGCACATGGCCGATTCGGCCATCTCCGGCAACGGCGGCCTCGACACGCTCAAGCTGACGGGCGCCAACCAGGTGCTCGACCTCACCGCGCTCGGCCACAAGGTCAGTTCGGTCGAAGTCATCGACATCACCGGCACAGGCAACAACAAGCTCAGCCTGTCGCTGGCCGACGTGATGGAAAACGGCACCAAGGATCTGTTCTTGGCCAATGGCCGTGTGCAGATGATGGTCAAGGGCAACGCGGGCGACGCTGTGTGGCTGAGCGACCTGCTGCCCAACGGCACCGACCCGGGTGACTGGACCCAGGGCGCGAACGTGACGATCGATGGCGTGGTCTACGAGGTGTACCAGCACTCCGGCTTCAAGGCCGACCTGCTGGTGCAGCAAGGCGTGACGGTGGGGCTGCAGATTTCCATCGACCGTGTGATGGATGACGCGGGCCCAACCACTGGCGAAATCGACAAGGGCGGCCTCACCGATGACGCGACCCCGACCTTGTACGGCAAGGCATCCGCCAACGGCATCGTGAAGATCTACGACGGCAGCACCCAGCTGGGCCAGACAGTGGCCGACGCCAAGGGCAACTGGAGCTACACGCCAGACACGCCGCTGAGCGAAGGACCACACAGCCTGAGCGCCACCGTGACCACTGCAGGCAATGCAGAAAGCGCCAAGACGGCGGTTTTCGAGCTGACCGTGGACACCTTCACACCGACACAGACCGCCACGGTCACCGAGATCGGCAAGGACAGCGGCCTGAGCGCCAGCGACTTCCTGACCAACGACGGCAGCGCGGGGCGCCTGATGCAGGGCACCTTGTCGGCTGCGCTGGCCAGTGGTGAGACCCTGCGGGTGTCGACCGATGGCGGCAAGACCTGGAAGGCAGCCTTCGTCGAAGGCAACAAGTGGAGCGCGCAAGACGACAACAGCCACTCGGGCGACTGGACCGTGCAGACGCGCGTGGTGAATGAAGCCGGCAGCATCGGCACTGTGCAATCACAGGCGGTCGTGCTGGATACGGTGGCCCCCAAGGCACCGCTTTCCTTCAAGGCAGTCGGTACGAGCGTCGAAGTTTCGTTTGACAAGTCCGATGTCGTGGCCGGGGATCGCATCCTTGTGAACCAGGCGGGCAAGAGCTTCAGTTATGCATTGATGGCGGCTGACGTTGCGGCAGGCAAGGCCACTTTTGCTCCGGGCTTCACCGCTGGATCTTCCGCGTCGATCGGACTGATCGACGCCGCCGGCAATGCGAGCCTCTCTTTGAGAAACACCAGCGGAAACAAGATCGAGTTTTCATCCCCCACAGGCTCACATGCTTCTTGGGATGGAAAAGACATCGGTCCTATTTCCGTTCTTTTCGACATGCCAGGCTATTCTTATTGGAGCCCCAATAACGAGGGACGGGATACTCTTTACGTCTACGGCTCAAGAGTTATCAAGCTTGGAATGCCCTCTGGAACAAGTGATTTCTCTATCACCTTTAAGTACAGCGATGGCGGGT